>SVGM01000006.1:0-50268 GCA_015056365.1 Clostridiales bacterium
TCGTGATCCAGCGCCTCCAGCTCCACATACGTGGTGTGGTCGCAACCTTCGCGCTTACAGTATTCGTAGGCGTTCCAGCCGATCTCCGTACAGGTGGGTGCCTGGGCTTCTACCTGCTCCAGATCGTGATCCAGCGCCTCCAGCTCCACATACGTGGTGTAGTCGCAGTCTTCGCGCTGACAGGTCACGTATTCGTTCCAGCCGATCTCCGTACAGGTGGGCGCCTGGGCGGGCGTGGTCTTCAGATCGTGATCCAGCGCCTCCAGCTCCACATACGTGGTGTAGTCGCAGCCATTGCGCTTACAGTATTCGTAGGCGTTCCAGCCGATCTCCGTACAGGTGGGCGCCTGAGCTTCCACCTGCTCCAGGTCGTGATCCAGCGCCTTCAGCTCCACATACGTGGTGTAGTCGCAGCCTTCGCGGGTACACTCCTCGTAGGCATCCCAGCCGATCTCGGTACAAGTGGGCGCCTGAGCGGGCGTGGTCTTGATCAGATGGTTCAGGGGGTTGGTTTCTCTCTTGGTGGTGTAGTCGCAGCGTTCGCAGGTCACGTGTGCGTTCCAGCCGCCTTCCGTACAGGTGGCAGCCTTCGCTTCGTGACTGATTTCCTTATGACCCAGCGAGGTCAGCGGCGCATACGTGGTATGGCCACAGCCTTCGCGCTTACAGTATTCGTAGGCATTCCAGCCGATCTCCGTACAGGTGGGATCCTTCGCGCTGACCTGCTCCAGGTCGTGATCCAGCGCCTTCAGCTCCACATACGTGGTGTAGTCGCAGCCTTCGCGCGTACACTTCTCGTATGCATCCCAGCCGATCTCGGTACAGGTGGGTGCCTGAGCGCCGTAGCCAACCAGCTGGTGGTTCAGCTTGGTTCTCTCGTTATACGTGGTGTAGTCGCAGCCTTCACGCTGACAGTACTCATAATCGTACCAGCCAATCTCCGTACAGGTGGGCGCCTGAGCTTCCACCTGCTCCAAGTCATGCTGCTGAGCAGGGATCTGCTTATACGTGGTATGGTCGCAGTCTTCGCGCTCACAGTACTCGTATGCTTCCCAACCGAAGTCGATACAGGTAGCATCTTTGCCCCCGACCTGCACCAACTTGTGGTTCAGTGCGTCCACAGGCTTCTTATAGGTATGAGAAGCGTCATTCTGACAGGTAAAGGTCTCAACGCCAGCCTCAGTACAGGTAGGCTGCTGAGTGATCTCGCTGGTATAGTCATGATCCAGCGCCTCCAGCTCATCATACGTGGTGTAGTCGCAGTCTTCGCGCTGACAGGTCACGTATTCGTTCCAGCCGATCTCCGTACAGGTGGGCGCCTGAGCGGGCGTAGTCTTCAGATCGTGATCCAGCTTTTTAGCGACACGCTCTTCGCTGAAACCGCAGCCCGTACGCTGACAGGTAAAGATCGAAACACCTTCGTCCTCGCAGGTCGGTTCAAAGCCTTCCTTATAGACGCCGTCATTCCAATCGTGACCCAGAGCAGGAATCACCGTATTGCCTTCGGTGTAGATGCAGTTCTTACAATGGGCGCCAGCAGCCTGACCGGGCATATCGCAAGTGGCAGGCTCAGCCTCGTCATACTCCAGATCGTGCGGCAACATTTCGAGTGTCACGGTATAGGTATGAGAAGCGTCATTCTGACAGGTAAAGGTCTCCGAGCCAGTTTCGGTACAGGTGGGTGCGGTGGTCACTTCACCAACGTAGTCGTGGCCAAGCTTATCCACAGGTTTGGTGTAGGTGTGAGACTCGTCGTTCTGACAGGTGAAGGTCTCAACGCCATCTGCTTCACAGGTGGGTACGGTGGTCACTTCACCAACGTAGTCGTGGCCAAGCTTATCCACAGGTTTGGTATAGGTGTGAGACTCGTCGTTCTGACAGGTGAAGGTCTCAACGCCATCTGCTTCACAGGTGGGTACGGTGGTCACTTCACCAACGTAATCGTGGTCAGTCGCGGGAATCTCTTCGTACGTGGTGTAGTCACAGCCTTCGCGCTTACAGTACTCGTAAGCGTTCCAGCCGATCTCGGTACAGGTAGCAGCCTGAGCTTCCACCTCTACCAGATCGTGGGTAAGAGCATCCACGTCTTCCTTGTAGGTATGAGAAGCGTCATTCTGACAGGTGAAGGTCCTAACGCCCTTATCCACACAGGTGGGTGCGGTGGTCACAACACCCACGTAATCGTGGTCAGTGGCAGGAAGCTCATTCTCTTCGTAAGTGCTATAACCGCAGTCGCTATATTCGCAGCGCTCATAGTCGTTCCAGCCGACCTCCTGACAAGTGGGGGCCTTAGCAAAGACCGTAACCAGTCTATGCGTACGCAGGGGTGCGTCTTCGGTATAGCTGGGGGTTTCGCACTTTTCTTTTGCGCAGGTGTAGGTGATCACACCATGCTCATCACAGGTAGAAGGCGTGGTGATCGCACTCGTATAGTCGTGACCCGTCGCATCCACCGTTTCGGTGTAGCTGGCATCGCAGCCCGTACGTTCGCAGGTGAAGGTCTTCTCGCCCTCAGTCTCACAGGTGGGTGCGGTGGTCACTACGCCGTCGTTGTAGTCGTGATCCAGGGCGTCCACGTAGTTATCTTTGTAGCTGTCACCGCAAGTACCGCAGGTATAGGTGGTATAACCCTGCTCGGTACAGGTGGGCGCAGTCTGCACGGAGCTGTAGCTGTGACCCAACTTGTCTACATAGTTGTCTTTGTAGTTGGCACCGCAGTCCTTACGGTCGCAGGTATAGGTGGTATAACCCTGCTCGGTGCAGGTGGGCGCAGTAACAACAGCCTGGTAGTTGTGCTCCAGCGCATCTACTTCTTCGGTGTAAGTAGGCTTTTCGCAATTGTCATGTGCGCAGGTAAAGGTCTTCTCGCCCTTTTCGCCGCACTTGGGTTCCTTGGTCACTACACCGTCATCGTAGTCGTGGCCAAGCTTATCCACAGCTTTGGTGTAGGTATGAGACTCGTCGTTCTGACAGGTGAAGGTCTCAACGCCATCTGCTTCACAGGTGGGTGCGGTGGTCACAACACCCTTGTAATCGTGGCCAGTCGCGGGAATCTCTTTGTACGTGGTGTAGTCACAGCCTTCGCGCTTACAGTACTCGTAAGCGTTCCAGCCGATCTCAGTACAGGTAGCAGCCTGAGCTTCCACCTCTACCAGATCATGGCCAAGAGCATCCACGTCTTCCTTGTAGGTATGAGAAGCGTCATTCTGACAGGTGAAGGTCTTAACGCCCTTATCCACACAGGTGGGTGCGGTGGTCACAACACCCACGTAATCGTGGCCAGTCGCGGGAATCTTATTTTCTTCGTAAGTGCTGTAGTTACAGTCTTCGTAGCTACATTCATTATACTCATTCCAGCCGTCGTTTTCACAAGAGGCGGCCTTTGCCTCGTAAGTGATCAGATCGTGATCGCGCAGGGGTGCGTCTTCGGTGTAGCTCGGTTTTTCACAGTTTTCATTTGCGCAAGTGTAGGTGATCACACCATGCTCATCACAGGTAGAAGGCTTGGTGATCGCACTCTTATAGTCGTGACCCGTCGCATCCACCGTTTCGGTGTAGCTGGCACCGCAGCCCGTACGTTCGCAGGTGAAGGTCTTCTCGCCCTCAGTCTCACAGGTGGGTGCGGTGGTCACTACGCCGTCGTTGTAGTCGTGGTCCAGGGCGTCCACGTAGTTATCTTTGTAGCTGTCACCGCAAGTACCGCAGGTATAGGTGGTATAACCCTGCTCGGTACAGGTGGGCGCAGTCTGCACGGAGCTGTAGCTGTGACCCAACTTGTCTACATAGTTGTCTTTGTAGTTGGCACCGCAGTCCTTACGGTCGCAGGTATAGGTGGTATAACCCTGCTCGGTGCAGGTGGGCGCAGTAACAACAGCCTGGTAGTTGTGCTCCAGCGCATCTACTTCTTCGGTGTAAGTAGGCTTTTCGCAATTGTCATGTGCGCAGGTAAAGGTCTTCTCGCCCTTTTCGCCGCACTTGGGTTCCTTGGTCACTACACCGTCATCGTAGTCGTGGCCAAGCTTATCCACAGCTTTGGTGTAGGTATGAGACTCGTCGTTCTGACAGGTGAAGGTCTCAACGCCATCTGCTTCACAGGTGGGTGCGGTGGTCACAACACCCTTGTAATCGTGGCCAGTCGCGGGAATCTCTTTGTACGTGGTGTAGTCACAGCCTTCGCGCTTACAGTACTCGTAAGCGTTCCAGCCGATCTCAGTACAGGTAGCAGCCTGAGCTTCCACCTCTACCAGATCATGGCCAAGAGCATCCACGTCTTCCTTGTAGGTATGAGAAGCGTCATTCTGACAGGTGAAGGTCCTAACGCCCTTATCCTCACAGGTGGGTGCGGTGGTCTCAACACCCACGTAATCGTGGCCAGTCGCGAGAATCTTATTTTCTTCGTAAGTGCTGTAGTTACAGTCTTCGTATCTACATTCATTATACTCATTCCAGCCGTCGTTTTCACAAGAGGCGGCCTTTGCTTCGTAAGTGATCAGATCGTGATCGCGCAGGGGTGCGTCTTCGGTGTAGCTCGGATTTTCACAGTTTTCATTTGCGCAAGTGTAGGTGATCACACCATGCTCATCACAGGTAGAAGGCGTGGTGATCGCACTCGTATAGTCGTGACCCGTCGCATCCACCGTTTCGGTTTTGCTGGCACCGCAGCCCGTACGTTCGCAGGTGAAGGTCTTCTCGCCCTTAGTCTCACAGGTGGGTGCGGTGGTCACTACTCCGTCGTTGTAGTCGTGGTCCAGGGCGTCCACGTAGTTATCTTTGTAGCTGTCACCGCAAGTACCGCAGGTATAGGTGGTATAACCCTGCTCGGTACAGGTGGGCGCAGTCTGCTCGGAGCTGTAGCTGTGACCCAACTTGTCTACATAGTTGTCTTTGTAGTTGGCACCGCAGTCCTCACGGTCGCAGGTATAGGTGGTATAACCCTGCTCGGTGCAGGTGGGCGCAATAACAACAGCCTGGTAGTTGTGCTCCAGCGCATCTACTTTTTCGGTGTAAGTAGGCTTTTCGCAATTGTCATGTGCGCAGGTAAAGGTCTTCTCGCCCTTTTCGCCGCACTTGGGTTCCTTGGTCACTACACCGTCATCATAGTCGTGGCCAAGAGCATCCACAGTTTCGGTGTAGCTCGGATTTTCACAGTTTTCATTGTCGCAGGTGAAGGTCTTCAAACCAGGCTTCTCACAGGTAGGAGCGGTGGTGAGCTCCTCTTCGTATGCGTGGCCGGTCGCGGGAATCTCTTTGTACGTGGTGTACGTACAGCCTTCACGCTTACAAGTCTTGTAAGCTTCCCAGCCGATGCCTTCGCAAGTCGCAGCCTTGGCTTCATGATCTTCATATTCGTGGCCAAGAGCATCCACGTCTTCCGTGTAGGTCTTCGCTTCACATTTGGAATTTGCGCAGGTGAAGGTCTTAACGCCCTTATCCTCACAGGTGGGTGCGGTGGTCACAACACCCACGTAATTGTGGCCGGTCGCGGGAATCTTATTTTTTTCGTAAGTGCTGTAGTTACAGTCTTCGTAGCTACATTCATTATACTCATTCCAGCCGTCTTTTTCACAAGAGGCGGCCTGTGCGCCGTAAGTGATCAGGTCGTGTTTACGCAGGGGCGCGTCTTCGGTGTAGCTGGGGGTTTCGCAATTTTCTTTTGCGCAGGTATAGGTGATCACACCATGCTCATCACAGGTAGAAGGTGTGGTGATCGCACTCGTATAGTGGTGACCCGTCGCATCCACCGTTTCGGTGTAGCTGGCACCGCAGCCCGTACGTTCGCAGGTGAAGGTCTTCTCGCCCTTAGTCTCACAGGTGGGTGCGGTGGTCACTACGCCGTCGTTGTAGTCGTGACCCAGGGCGGTTTCTTCATGCTCAACCGTATAGTTCGCACCGCAATCCGGACAGAGATACTTGGTGTAGCCATTGGCCACACAGGTGGGGTCGACCATCGTGGTCTCGTAGGCATGAGGAAGCTCGGCGATCTCAGAAGTGTTTGTTGCATCACAACCATCATTCTGACAGGTATGGGTCTTCTCGCCTTTCTCGGTGCAGGTGGGTGCCTTTGTCACTTCGCCGTTGACCATGTCAAAATTATGGCCAAGCTTAGCGACATAGCTGTCTACCGTCGTAGCACCGCAGACGCAATAGTGGGTGGTGTAACCCTGGTCCTCACAGGTGGGTGCAGTGACCTCTTTATGATAAGTATAGTCATGGTCGGTCATGTCGGTTTCATTACCGTTTTCCTGTCCGCCGCACACGGTACAGGTGTAGGTGGTGAATCCTTTTTTGGTACAGGTGGGAGGAGTAATAACACCTTCATCCCAGCTGTGGGGGATCATATTAGTGTTGCTATTCTCTTCTACATAGGACTCGCCGCACACGGTACAGGTGTAGGTGGTGAATTCTTTTTTGGTACAGGTGGGAGGAGTAATAACACCTTCATCCCAAGCATGTCCAAGGGCGTCCACTTTCTCTTGTGCCTTCTCCACATAGTCGCAATTGGCGCACTTTTTTCCCTCGGTCAGACCGTCCTCGGTACAACTAGGCGCAACGGCGTCTACGCTGACGATCGTGTGGGGCAGCTGCGGAGTTTCCTGCTGCGCAACACTTACATCACCGCATACGGAACAAGCCTCGCCGACAGTCAAACCGGTGGAGGTACAGGTGGCGTCAACGGCGGGCACTTCCACGTAATCGTGGCCGGTCGCCGGGATCACTTCTTCTTTAACAGCCTTACAGTAGGAACAGGTTCTGGTCTGGAGACCAGCCTCAGTACAGGTGGCGGCATTAACCACCGTGGCGGCACTGAGGGTGTTATCGGTCTCGCACTGGTGCACCCACATGCCGTTGGTGTATTTAAATGTTTTTGCCGTACCCCCCGCAGCATTCTTATCGAATTTGGTGTACGGGGTTTCTTCGCTTTCGTTCTTCAGCCAGGCAGTGTTCACGGGGATGCTTGCCCAGGCCGCATTGTCGATCCAAAGTTTGGCGGTATCTTTGGTTTGCATATACTCAGTTATCGAGCTGTCGGTACCGGGCCTGATGATCGCAATACCGCCCTCCACGCCGCCGATATGTGCGCCGCCGGTGGTAGTGTAAGCATTGCCAGCAGCGCAGTCGATGGTACCAGCAATGATGACGGTGGCGTCGCCGCCGGACGTATCCGTGGTTCCGCCGGGAGCAGCCAACGGGACCGCTGTCTTATCGGACGGGCTGACATAGTTACCCCAGTCATCTGCGTCATAGAGGAAGAACCTATTTCCGTTGCCCAACTTACAAACCGCGCCCTGTTCAACGGTTATCTTTGAACCGGGGAGCATCACCACGTTCTGCTTCAGATCCATGTTACTGCCTTCATGAACAGTAACGGAAATGTTGCCATTGATGGGCAATCTAAAGTTTTTGGAGTCGATCTTGGTACCGTCAAGGTCTATTGTGACCGTGGCAATTTCCATGTTGCCGTAAACGTCAACCATCAGACGGCCGCCGCTGTACTCCTTCGTCACGTAGCCGCTTGTCAGGTTGAACATGGCGCCGCTGCTGCTGATAAAGGGAATGGAAGAGCCAAAGTTGTTATCCGACATACGCACATACGTATAGCTGTGCTCTGTCGCGCCCTTCTCAAGGATCAGCTTCGATTCAATATTCTGTACATAGTACTGGGACAGCGGGAAAACACCTTTGCTGCTGTTAGTCGATCCGAGGAGTGTTGTCTTGGTGCCTCCGCGGAAGTCGTTGATCTGGAAACACTCATAGACCGCAGATCCATCTTTTGCCGTTACGGTACCCGCGCCCTGGATGTAACCGTACACATACAGCACACCGCCGCTTTTCACGGTGATGGAGCTTCCGTTGTTCAAATAGACCCAGCTGGTGGGACCCCAGGGGGAACCGCCGTTTTGTTTGCTGCCCTGCGCGGGGTACAGGTCTGCAGAAAGGCTCATTGCGCCTTCAATGTTCAGGTGTGCGCCTTCTGCCAGGGTCAGCCTGCGATAAACGCTGGGAGCTTTGTAATTCTTATAAGTGCTCTGTGTCACGTCAACGCAGCCGGCGTCTGTCGTATACAGCGTATGATTGTCATCAAAAGGAATCAACAGCGTAACGCCTTTAGGAATCGTGTAGGTTCCTTCAGGCAGCGTCGCATTATTCAGCAGAACAATCTTTGCATCGACGAGCTCTCTGGCATACGCAACGGCATCGTTCAGATTGTCAAACACCCTGCCATTCGTAGCGAAGTACGCAATGGACGGATCTGCGAAGTATACATTGATCGTTGTGTCCCTCTTGGGATACAGCGTCGTGCTCGCAGCAACATCAATGATCTCGCTGGTTTCAGCGTTGACCCAGCCGACGAAAGTGGCGTCGTTGTTGGCCGTGGCGACTACCGCGATACCATTAACACCACTCACGTTTTCCACGGCCTGTCCGGGGGTGATCACATTGCCGCCCACGGTCACTGTACCGAGCGTATCGTCGAAGTTGAACGTCAGCGTGGACTCAGCCTGAACAACTTCATATTCGAAGTTCATCATCTCAAGTTTGTTTACCGTGTTATTTTCCGCCGTGGTCACGGTGATGGTGAACGAAGCCTTTGCATCAAGATTCTTCGTGAATGTGCCGTTCGAACCACCGTACGTTGTCCCGTCGATTACCAGCTTATTTACCTTGGTAGCCACCCAGTCAAAGGAGAGGGTAGCACCCTCTTCTCCCGAATTCGTCACCGTAATGGTAGCCGTCTTGGCAGATGCAAGAAAGCCCAAAATACCGCCGCTACCCTTTGCCGTTACGGTTACAGTTCCGGTGTTTTTGTTATAGCTGTTGTCAGTAGCGCCGGATACGCCTACTGCAACGCCTTCTACAGGCGTGTAGTTACCGCTGGCAGCCAGCAGCTCCACCGTGTTCAGTTCCAGCGCTTCATAGAAAGCAGTCAGCAATTCCAGACCTTTGTAGTTTTCACTAATGTATCTGATTTCATGATTGCTCAGCTGATAGGTTTTCTCTTGCAGCGCGTCCAGATCCGCCAGCGCAGCTTCCCGCTCCTCGTCCCACACGTCGTAGGCGATGGCGGTCACATCGTTTTCGGACATGGCTTTCACAGCGGCCAGGATCTCCTCGTCGCTCATACCGGCTGCGGCGTACTGCTTGCCCAGGTACTTGACCAGCAGCGCGTCCAGCATATCCATGACCTGGAAGCAGTAATCAGAAGGCACGTAGGTCTCGTCATACTCGGGTTCTTCGGGCGCTTCCGTGGTCAGCGCGGTGATCAGCATGCCAAAGCAGCTGGTCTCCAGCCAGCTGTAGTATTCGTCTTCCTTCACGGCGCTCTCATCCAGCAAAGGAGCGAGGAACTCGCCCATGCCGCTGAGATCATCCATCAGTGCATCCACGGTATCGCCGCCCATGTTGTCCAGGGCGCGGCGGATGCCGGCCTCGGTCAGGCCTTCGCTGGTACCGAAATACTTCACCAGAATGCCGTTGCCGTAGGCCTTCACCTGCTCCAGCGCAGACTGTTCGGGATCGATCACGATCGTGTCGTTCTCGGGCTCGTCGGTAGGTTCGGGCTCCACTTCGGGCTCGTCAGTCACTTCGGGCTCCACAACGGGCTCGTCGGTGGCCTCGGGGGCAGCAGGCTGATCGTCAGCCTTGGCCTGGGCCATCAGCGCGGACACGTTCACATAGGCGATCAGGTTCTCGTCGCCCAGCACGTAGCCGTTGTGGGCCACCTGGCCGGCCACGTCGCCTTCGATGACGTAGACATAGTCCTCGTCAGCGGAATCAAAAATCGCGACGCGTTCGGGGGTGGTCAGGTCGTTGTCAGTGTTGATAAACACCAGGTCGCCCTGACGGGGGGCATAGCCGGTGTCGGCGGGCAGATAAGCGCCCTTGGCGTTCAGCTGGTCCACCCAGCTCACCATCACATTGTCAAAGGGGAAGTCGCTCTCGGCGATCTGGGCATTGCGGATGGCGAAGGCCACAAACAGGTCGTTCCAGTTGGCATAGGCGTCGCCGTACCATGCGCCGTAGCGGGAATAGCTCTGGCGGGCGCCGTCGCTGCCGATGACGAAGTTCCGCTCAATCTCGCTGTAGCCAATCTGGCTGTTGGCGATGGCATAGATATCCTGATTCCAGTCCCCGGTGAGGCCCAGGTTGTCAAAGGCAGTGGTCCACAGCCCGGGGCTCTCGGTGGTATTATCGGACACAGCAACGCTCACCGTGCTGGACGCCTGCTCAAACTGGCTGTCGCTTACGGTGATGGCGAAGGTGTAGTTGCCCCAGGAACCGGGCTGGTAGCTCATGTACACGGGGCTCTGCATGGCAAAGCTGTCCTCGACGTACACCGTGCTGCCGCCCTTGATCACTTCCATGGTGACCGTGTAGGGAGCAACACCGCCGGAAACATACACTTCCAGATCCACGCTGCCGCCCAGCTTCACGTACTGGGGCGCGCCGCCAACGGCGACCTGCAGCTGCTGCACCTGGGGTGCTTCGGTCTCCACGGGCTCGTCCACAACGGGTTCATCCACGATGGGTTCATCGGTGGGTTCGTCCGCAGTGGGTTCATCCACGGTGGGTTCATCCACGGTGGGCTCGTCCACAACGGGCTCGTCGGTGGGCAGATCCACAACGGGCTCATCCGCGGGTTGCTCCACCGCGGGCTCGTCCACAACGGGCTCATCCGCGGGCGTCTCAACCACGGGAGTCTCGGGCTGCACGCCCGTCTCAGGCTGGGGCTGAGGCGCGGGTTCGGGCTCGGAGATCATGATGATCTCGTCCCCGAGATGGATATGGTCACCATGGTCTTCCGCCACTGCCGGCATGGGCACGGACGAAAGCAGCATCATAATGGCCATTACCATTGATACGAAGCGCTTGCTGAACTGATTGTTCATGTTCTTCCTCCTCAATGTCACATACATCGGTCCGTTCTATTGGGACAAGTTGTTTCTGCGTCTGCTACGCCAACTTGGGGATCGTCTCTATAATAATAGAAGAAACGGATTATTTCAGGGCCAGGGAGTTCATGACCTCGCCGATCGCGCCCTGAGAATCAAGGAACGCCGCCTGCGCCTGAGGGCTCAGGTCTTCTGGCATGGCCGCCACCACAATGGCTGCCGGGTGCTTGGCTTCCGCTTCGTCCTTGAGCATGACAACGATGTTTCCCTGATCGCTGTCCGGCACCAGCGTAAAGGAGGTGATCTCCTTCTCGCCGTCCCGGATGAAAAACACCAGACTGCCGTCGGCTTCCTCCCGGGTCAGCAGGGTATCGGCATACCGGGCGGGGTAGGACAGGGTGTACTTTTCTGTCTCCACCACCACCGGCTTGGGGTCGGTGGTTTCCGGATTCTCAGGCACCGTCACGAGCTTGAGCGTCATCAGGATGTCCCGGGCTGTCTCCTGGGCGACTGTGAACTGCTCCTGCTCGTTCTGCGTCAGATCCTGCGGCGCTGCGGCCAGGAAAATGGAAACCGGTACGTAGTTGCCTTGCTCGTCCTTCAGGACGACGGCCATATCGCCGCTGTCGTCCATCACATCCAGCGAAAACAGGGGGACGGTCAGCTCGCCTTTCCGCATCGTCAGATAAAACTGATACGCATTTGGCAGGGTTTCGTGGTTTTCGCTGGTGACGGTCTCAGGCAGCAGGTGTTGATACATCAGCACGAAACCGTTCACATTGATTTCCGTCACCGGGATCTCCTGCGGCGCAGCGGGCGCTTCCTGTGCGAAGGCCAGACTGCATACCATGATCAGCACGGCGGCGATGGGGAAAAGCGTCTTCCAAAAGCGCGTCTTGTGCTTCATGTCGGGTCATCTCCTTCTGTCATGACGAATAGGTATCAGTGAAAGCTGTCAGGTAGCGGCGTTGATCCCGTCGCAAACGTCCTGATAGACCTGTAATGTCCGATTGGTCACGTCATCCCAGCCCTCCATGGCGTTGAGATGTTTGCTTACCGCCTGGCGGCACTGCTCCACCTTGCTGGGATCCTGAAGCAGCTCGTCCAGCTTGCCGGCGAGGCTGTCCGTATCCCCGGTCTGGAAGGTGAAGCCGCAGCCCTGCACCAGATCGGCATTCTCTGGAATGTCGGATACCAGGCAGCAGTTGCCGAAGCTCAGCGCCTCCAACAGGCTCAGAGGCATGCCCTCCAAATCGGACGGCAGCACGTAGAGGTAAGCGTTGCTGTACAGCTCGTCCAGCATCTGCCCCTGAACAAAGTTGGTAAAGATGATGTTGGGGTTGCCCTCCGCCATTTGCTTCAGCTTGCGGACGTAGCCGTCGGTGTCGCTGGAGCCGCCGGCGATGACCAGTTTTTTGTCGGTGGCCAGCTTGCCGTAGGCGGTGATCAGGTCGTGCACGCCTTTTTCTGGCGTGATGCGGCCAAGGAAGAGGATGTAGCCGTCTTTCTCCAGTCCGAACTCCTTGCGGATCAGGTCTGCCGACCTGGGCACGACACGGATCACGCCGTTGGGGATCAGGGTGGTTTGCCGTTGGTAGGTCTCCATGAAGTAGTTCTTCACGCCGTCGCTGAGCACGATGATCTCATCGGCATATCTGGCGGCGCATTTTTCGCCCAGTCGGATGTAAGCCTTGGCGAATCTGCCCCACTTGCTGCGCTGGTGATCCAGCCCGTGAACAGTAGCTACGCAGCGCTTGCCCAGCAGCTTGGGCAGCCAGAGCATGGCGCAGGGGCCTTCGGTGTGGTAGTGGACGATATCGTATCGGCCAAAGGCGGCACGGATAGAGGCGAAAACCGACGCCGACATAGCGGCGATGCCTCTGAGATTGATGGCAGGAACGGTTTTCAGCTGCACGCCCTGGTGTTCCAGCAGCTGTGCTGAACTGAACTGCTTGCCGCTGACGTGGTGGCCTTTTCGGTTGTAACAGATCACCTGGTGCCCCTGTGCTACCATACGCACAGCCAGCTGCTCAATGGTGATCTCCACGCCGCCTTCCCGCGAAGGAATGCGCTTGTGGCCAAGCATCGCAATCCGCATACATGAACTCTCCTCAGCTGTTTCATAGCCTTTCGGCAGCTTATTCGCCCTCCATGTTCATCACCGCACGCACGGTGGCGAACATGATCTTCCAGTCGAGCAGAAAGCTTCTCTCTTCGATGTATTTCATATCCAGCGCCAACCACTCTTCAAAGCTCAGGCTGTTGCGCTGGGGCTGAATCTGCCACAGGCAGGTCAGGCCGGGCAGTACTGTGAGCCGCTGCCGGGCGTTGTCGTCGTACTGACAGGTCTCCCGGGGCAGTGCAGGCCGGGGGCCTACGATGCTCATGTCCCCAAGGAGGATGTTCACCAGCTGGGGCAGCTCGTCAATGCTTGTCCTGCGAAGTACCTTGCCCACCCGGGTGATGCGGGGGTCGTTCTTGATCTTGAACACCGGGCCGTTCATTTCGTTCTGGGACAGCAGCTCTTCGATCTTCTCCTCCGCATTGGGGTACATGGTGCGGAACTTGTACAGCCGGAACTCTTTGCCGTTCAGACCTACCCGGGTCTGGGCAAAGATTGGGTGCGCGCCGGGGTTGTCGATGACGATCATCACGGCCACCACCAGCATCAGCGGCAGCAGAATGACCAGCGCCAGAATGGAAAGCAGAATATCCTGCAGCCGCTTGAAAAACGAATACAAGCGTCTGCGATCTGCGATACTGCTGCTTGTCCGGGACTCAATATGCATATCAGCCTTCGCCTGCATTGCCTCCGGCTCTGATAGCCGGTCTTCAAACCATGCAGGGTTCTCCTTCCCTCAAAAATTCACTTCGGCTCAGCGCCGTGGGGGGAGGGTGTTTTTTCTCCCGCACAGAATGGCTCTGAAACCCTTGTATTTCTTGGCTTCCGTTGTCTGCCGCTAAACTCTTCTTTCCTATAAATGGGCAGACGGAATCAAATGTATCTTACCATGACTACCAAATTTCTGTCAAGTAATCCGCAATGTGTGGAAAATGAGGAAAACTCCTGATAATTTAAGAAAAATCAGCCTTTTCGACTGTGGAAAGGCTGCGGTTAACCTGTGTAAAAAATTGGTTTTCTTTTGTCAAATCCCGGTGTATTTTCTCTGTTTGCCGAATGTGTGTATGACCCGGCCTCTCCGGGAGGAAAAGCGCAAACAGGCCCGTTGTATTGACTGCGAAACAAAAAATGGCTATCATGGGCTTACAGGAGATGATCTGTATGAACAAACACTGGCTGATGTGCCGTTTGGCGGCGGCATGGCTGGCCTTTGCAATGCTGCTTGCCCCTGCTTCGGCCTTGTGCGAAAGCAGCGAGGAACCCGCCCCTTCCACCCCAGAGATGGTCGCAAGCCTGGAGGATGAGCTGCCGCGACTGTTTGACTTTTACGACGTGATGGGCGGCTGCGTGGCCGTGTTCCAGAATGGCGAGGTCACCTATGTGTACACCTGGGGCGAGCGCCAGCGGGGCGGCGATCCGGTCACCCCGGAATGCGCCTTTCAGGTGGGCTCCATCAGCAAGATGGTGGCCAACATCGGCCTGATGCAGCTTTTGGAGACGCAAAACATCCCCCTGGACACGGATATCAGCCAGATCCTGGGCTACACGGTGCGTCATCCGGAGTATCCCGACGAGCCCATCACCCTGCGCCAGGTGATGACCCACACCGCCGCCCTTGCCGACAGCAGCTACTATGACGTCGCGCTCTCCGGCAAGCCCCGGCCTCTTCAGGCCATGCTCACCGGCCCCATTGCTGAGGCCAACTTCCTCAAGGGGCAGAAGCCCGGCCAGAAAAGCGTCTACTCCAACTTTGGCGGCGGCCTGATCGCCTGCTTCATCGAGAAGCTTTCCGGCCAGACCCTGGACGACTACATGACCGAGCACGTATTTGCGCCCCTGGGCATTACCGCCTCCTACCAGCCCGCCCGGATGCCTGAAAGCATCCCCCTGTGCGATATGTACCAGATGCCTGCCCGCCGCCTGACCAAGGCCCTTCGGGAGGATCCCACTCATATCACGGAGCCCGACCCGGAGCACCATTATTTCCTCACCGCCGGCAAGCTGGTCATCTCCGCCCCCGACCTGTGCAAGCTGCTCATCGCCCTGTGCGACGGCGGCGTGTATGGCGACGTGCGCCTGCTCAAGGAGAGCACCGCCCGAGAGATCCTCACCCTACAGAACGACCTTGGCTCCGTTTTCTGTGACTCTGGCCGCGGCCTGTTTCTGAACATCATCGAGGACAATCAGGTGGCCGGACGCACCATGTACGGCCACGGCGGCAAAGCCAACGGCATGCTCTGCGCTGCCTACTTCGACCCCACCGACCGCACCGGCGTGGTCATGCTCACCAACGGCTGCCGCAATGAACCTGTGCGCTACGGCGTGGGCATGCTGGGCTACCGCACCCTCACTGCCGTGTACGAGCTCTGGCTGGATCAGGAGCATCAGGAGATCGACGCATTCACCGTTCAGTAAATCACACAAAGGAGCTGACAGCCATGCTCACCGAGCAGCAGCGGCTTTCCATGCTGGAAACGCCCCGGGGGCTGATCGATCTGGTGATCGATTCGGATACCTACAACGAGATCGATGATCAATTCGCCATTTCCTATGCCCTCCATGCCCCGGAGCGGCTGAACGTGCGCGCCATCTACGCCGCGCCTTTCCTCAACCACCGCTCCACCTCCCCGGCAGACGGTATGGAGCGCAGCTACCACGAAATCCACAAGCTCCTTGCCCTTGCGGGCCAAACAAAAGACGTATTCCGCGGCTCTCCCTGCTATCTGCCGGATGAGCAGACCCCCGTGCCCTCCCCGGCAGCGGAGGATCTGAGCCGCCGCGCCATGGACTATAGCCCGGAGAAGCCGCTGTATGTGGCGGCGCTTGGCGCCATCACCAACGTGGCCTCCGCTTTGCTCCTCAACCCTGCCATCGCGGATCGTATGGTGGTGGTCTGGCTGGGCGGTCACTCCTTCGAGTGGGATAGCAACCGGGAATTCAATATGCAGCAGGACGTAGCCGCAGCCCGGGTGGTGTATCTCAGCGGCGTGCCGCTGGTGATGCTGCCCTGCTTCGGCGTGACCAGCGCCTTTACCACCACCGCACCAGAGCTGAACTACTGGCTCCGGGGCCGCAACGCCCTGTGCAATTATCTGGTGGAGAACACCATCGACGAGGCGGAGAGCTATGCCAAAGGCAGGGTCTGGAGCCGCGTCATCTGGGACGTGACCGCCATCGGCTGGCTTCTCAACGAGGACGAAGCCTTCATGCGTGACCGCCTGATCTCCACCCCCATTCCCCTCTACCAGCACTGCTGGCAGCAAACCACCGATGCGCCCCTGTGCCGCTACGTGTTCTACATCAAACGGGATGCGCTGTTTGCCGACCTATTCGCCCGGCTCAGCGCCAGGGAGGATGCACCATGAAAGCCTTGGTTTTCGGATCGCTGAACATCGATCATGTGTATCAGCTGCCCCATTTTGTCCGCCCCGGCGAGACCATCTCCTCCTCCGCCTATCAGCGCAATACCGGTGGCAAGGGGCTGAATCAGGCGGTTGCGCTGGCCCGTGCCGGCATGGAGGTCTGGATGGCCGGCGGCGTGGGGCAGGACGGGCTTTTTCTCAAGGACGCCTTGGAAGCCGAGCAGGTGAACGCCTCTTTGGTCGCCCTCTCCGATACCCCCACCGGCCACGCGATCATTCAGGTGGATCAGCAGGGGGACAATGCCATCGTTCTCTTTGGCGGCGCCAACCAGTGCGTCACCGGCGCGCTAATCCATCAAGCCCTCGCGCCCTTCGCCCCCGGCGACCTCATCCTTTTGCAGAACGAGATTAACCTCGTACCGGAGATCATACGCCAGGCGAAAGAGCGCGGCCTTTCGGTGGCGCTGAATCCTTCTCCTGCCTCCCCGGAGATGAGCGCCTGGCCCCTTGAACAGGTAGACTGGCTGATCCTCAACGAAGTGGAGGGCCGCGACCTGACGGCGCAAACCGATCCGCAGGGGATCCTTGACGCGCTGCTTGTCCGCTACCCGAACTGCCGCGTGGTGCTGACCCTGGGCGAGGACGGCGCCTTTTATGCCGACCGGACCTGCCGCTGCTTCCAGCCGGCTTTTCACGTCAAGGCAACCGACACCACTGCCGCCGGAGACACCTTCACCGGCTATTTCCTCACCGCTGCCCTCTCCGGCCACAGCCCGCAAGCGTCCCTTCGCACCGCTGCCTGCGCCGCCGCCATGGCGGTCTGCCGTCCCGGTGCCAGCGCGTCCATCCCCATGGCCGCTGAAGTGCTGGCCCATCTGTCAGCCCAGGCATAACCCCAGCATCGCCTGCCGCCTCATGAAAGGAGTCCACCAATCATGATCTACGCTTTTCTTCTTTTGGTCAGTCTGTATGCGCTGCTGTGCGTCCTTGCCTCCGCATCCAAATTCAGGCAGTGGAAAGCCCAGCCCTCAATGATTTCCATGTTCACGGGCGGTGTTGTGCTGGCCCAAGCCCTGGTCCTCAAAACCAGCGGCTTTTCCCGGAGCTGGATCCTGGCGCTGGCCGCGCTGATCATGATCGCCGCCGCCGCATGGAGGAACGGCGCCCTTCAGGGAAAGGTACACCTGTCCCATCATCTCATCCGATGGGCGCTTTCCCTCCTGATCCTTGCTGGATTTGTGTTCCTGTAACCAAAGAACGTCAACAAAGCCAAGGTGCCGAAAACACCTTGGCTTTGTTTATTCGTCAATCGCAGAGTGCAGCGGCACTGCTTCGCAATCTCAGTCGGCGTTCTGGCCACTACCGTGCCTAGCCCTTGCTTTGGTTTCCGCAATCTGAGACAAACGTGTGTTTACTCGTCTTTTTCTCCTGTGCCCATGAAATGGGCACAGACTGGTGTGCAGGGGCACTGCTTCGCAATCTCAGTCGGCGTTCTGGGCACTGCCGTACCTAGTCCTTGCTTTGGTTTCCGCAATCTGAGACAAACGTGTGTTTACTCGTCTTTTTCTCCTGTGCCCATGAAATGGGCACAGACCGGGGTGCAGGGGCACTGTTCCGCAATCTCAGTCGGCGTTCTGGGCACTAACCGTGCCCAGTCCTTGCTTCGATTGACGGCTCCGGGTCGCTAACGCCTTCGGCGTTGTGTTCCGCAATCTCAGTCGGCGTTCTGGGCACTAACCGTGCCCAGCCCTTGCTTCGATTGACGGCTCCGGGTCGCTAACGCCTTCGGCGTTGTGCCCACAGGGCACGCGCTTCCCTCCGCCGCCACAGGGCACGCGCTTCCCTCCGCCGCCTGCCGGGTTTTGGGGCAGCGCCCCAAAGCCCCCGCGCCACAAGCGCTTTTCAGGGTCATTCCTCCACGTATTCCAGAATATCCCCCGGCTGACAGTTCAGCGCCTCGCAGATGGCGGCCAACGTAGAAAAACGGATGGCCGTCACTTTGTTGTTCTTGATCTTGGACAGGTTCACGTTGGAGATGCCCACCTTCTCTGCCAGCTCACCCAGGGGCATTTTCCGCTCCACCATCATCCGGTCCAGCCGCAGTACGATATTTCCCATGCTTTCGCCCTCCTTTACACCAGACCGTCCACGTCGTTTTCCAGCTCCACGCCCCTGGCAAAGAACTGGCTCAGGATCAGCACCAGCACGCCCATGATCACGCCGCTCAGGCTGAAGGAAACCTCCAGCGCGTCCGGGCCACCCAGCAGCTTGACCAGCACGCTGGTCACAAAGGCGATCACAGGCATGGCGATGCTCATCCAGCCGATGGTCTCGATCCGCTTTACGTTCTCAGGCTGGAAAGGAGAACCACTCTCGGCAGTTTTTAGTACGTTGTACATATTGCGGAAGATCAGCGCCATCACCGCGATGCCGATGACTCCGCCAAAGAGGGCTGTCAGGAGAGCACCAAAGGTGGCGCTGCTGTCCGGGTCGTTCACATTGATCTCAAAACCATTCATGGTAATGCTGGTTTCGGGCATCAAATTCTGCACAGTCCATTCAATGTTGAAAATACTGGCTACAGCAGTCATCAGGATAATCGCTGCGCCTACCCAGCAGATGATCTCGATCACCTTGGAGGCGGTCTTGCCGAATTTGAGCAGGTTGGTCTTGTTGGTCTGATTCATCTTCTATCTTCCTCCGATACATTTCTTTGTCTGTTGAGTGAAAAAGTGATCTCCGGCCGATTCACAGAACCGGTCCGGCGGGATACGGTGGGTTTCCTCCGGGAGGCCAACCCCGGGGGAAGTGTCTTGCCAGCTTTGACGATGAGATCTTACCACAGGCATGTAATGTTTGTCAATAACTTTTTATCGATAAACGATAAAAAATATACGAGAAACGATATCCATCATCACAAAAAGCGGCGCAAACCCTTTGCAATGCTGGGTTTGCGCCGTTTTGTATTGGCCGGTTACGCCTCCCGATTTTTCATGCCGCGCTTCATCCATCCGCCCTTGAGGTAGTAGACGATGAACAGCACCGACGTGATGGTCCAGGTGATGGGATAGCTGAGCAGAACGGTGCGCAGCTCATGATGCTGGGGCACCACGAAGCTGATCCAGATGACACGCAGCAGGCACACGCCGGTCAGGGTCATCAGGGTGGGGATAAGGGTATCGCCCGTACCGCGTACCGCGCCGGAGAGCACCTCAATGCAGATAAAGGTAAAGTACGTGGGCACCAGCGTGCGCACGATCTGCAGGCCATGGGTCACCACTGCCTCGTCGCCGGAGAACAGGCGCAGCAGTGTGCCGCCCATCAGCAGAAGGAAGCTGCTCAAAGCCACCGTGGCGATGGCCGCCATCAGCAGGCACTGGCGCACGCTGCGGCGCATGCGCTCGTACTTGCCCGCGCCAAAGTTCTGCCCCACAAAGGTAGTAATGGCCACGCCGAAGGCGTTGATGGTCATCCAGAACAGGCCGTCCATCTTACCATAGGCGGTCCATGCGGCCATCACGTTGGTGCCGAAGCCGTTGATGGCGGTCTGGATGATCAGGTTGGACAGGGAGTACATCACGGATTGCATGCCCGCCGGGAAACCGATGCGCACCACCCGCGCCAGCAGATCGCCGTGGAAACGGATCTTTTTGGGGAAGAGGCGGTAGGCGTCATGGCTGCGGATCAGCGTCAGGGTGATCAGCGTACCGCTGACCAGCTGGGACAGGATCGTTGCCAGCGCCGCGCCTGCAACCCCCATCTCCAGACCCACCACCAGCAGCACGTCCAGCACGATATTCACCATGCACGCCGCAATCAGGAAATACAGCGGCCGGCGGCTGTCGCCCACTGCGCGCAAGATGCCCGTGCCAATATTATAGATCAGCGAAGGCACCATGCCGCAGAAGAAAATGCGGATATAGGTGATGGCGCCCGGCAGCACGTCCTCAGGCGTGCCCATCATCCGAAGCAAAGCAGGCGAAAATACCAGGCCCAGCACCATGATGATCACGCCGCCCGCCAACGTCATCGCTGCGGCGGTGTGCACCGTGCGGCTTACTTCCTCATGCTTTCTTGCGCCGTAAAATTGGCTGATGATCACCGTCGCGCCAGAGGAAAGGCCCGTAAAGAAGCCCACCATCAGGTTGGCCAGCGTGGCCGTGGCGCCGCCGACAGCCGCCAGCGCCTCCTTGCCCACAAACTTGCCCACGATCATCGCGTCTACAGTATTGTACAGCTGCTGAAAAAATGTGCCCAGCAGGATCGGGAAGAAAAACTTCAGCAGCTGCTGCCAGATCACGCCTTCCGTGATGGCGTTCGCCGGGCGTCTGGTCTGTGTCATGGTGGTTGCTCCTTTCGTGAAGACGGGGTGTGCGTAGGGGCGCTGCCCCTGCACCCCGCCAAAGGGTCATTGACCCTTTGGAATCCCTTTGTTAATCATTTCATGGCCTCCGTCAACACCGTGCCGATGTCCTCGTGGATCACCAGCTCTGCCTGCCGGTCATAGGGCGTTTCGTCCCGGTTGATCAGCACAAGGTTGCA
The DNA here is from genome assembly GCA_015056365.1 of Clostridiales bacterium. Taxonomy (GTDB): domain Bacteria; phylum Bacillota; class Clostridia; order Christensenellales; family Aristaeellaceae; genus Limiplasma. The sequence continues at coordinate 20,919 of SVGM01000006.1, forward strand.
CCGGGCGCGGCGGTACTGGATCATTCCGGCGGCAGGGTACACCACCAGCGACGTTCCCCCCACGATCAGCAGATCGCAGGTGCGGATGGCCGCAAGGGCTGCATCCGTGACGCTGTCGTCCAGCGGCTCGCCATACAGCACCACATCCGGACGGATCACGCCGCCGCAGTGAGGGCAGCGGGGCACCGTGTCCATGGGCAGGATATCTGCCAGCGAAAACGCCGCTTTGCATTTCATGCAATGGTTGCGGTGCACGCTGCCGTGGAGCTCCAGCACCTTTTCGCTGCCTGCCGCCTGATGCAGTCCGTCGATGTTCTGGGTGACCACAGCGCTCAGCTTCCCGGTTGTTTCCATAGCCGCCAGCGCCGTATGGGCCGCGTTGGGTTTTGCATCGGGGTAGAGCATCACGTTTCGATAAAAATCCCAGAAGGCCTCCGGGTGCGTCAGCATATAGTCGTGGGAGAGCATGTCCTCATAGGTTTTCCCATGAGGGCCTGCATAGATACCGTGGGCGGACCGGAAATCCGGTATGCCAGACGCGGTGCTGACCCCGGCCCCGCCGAAGAAAACGATCTGTTCCGCCTCGCGGATGTATTGCTGTAACCGGGCGATGCTCTCCTGGCAGCTCATGACGTTTCTTCCTTTCCCGGGCGCCATTTGTATCCATCAGGCGCGCCTGTTACTCCATTCGATATACAAATCACAATTCCTGTTTTCCTGTCGCCTTTTCGGAAGGTTTGTTGCATCCCGCCTTGCCCGCATGAAATCCTGCCTCATCGCCCATACTCCCACTACAAGCATTCACGGAGGGATGAGCCATGGCGATGAACAAGGTGGAAATCTGCGGGGTGGACACCTCCACCCTGCCTGTGCTTACCAATGAACGCATGCGGGAGTTGTTTCCTTTGGTGCACGGCGGCGACCTGACGGCCCGGGAGGAGTTCATCCGGGGCAATCTGCGCCTTGTGCTCAGCGTCATTCAGCGTTTCGGCGGGCGGGGCGAGAATGTGGACGACCTCTTTCAGGTGGGCTGTATCGGCCTGATCAAGGCGCTGGACAACTTCGACGTTACCCAGAACGTGCGCTTTTCCACCTATGCCGTGCCCATGATCATCGGTGAGATCCGCCGCTACCTGCGCGACAACAACGCCATCCGCGTCAGCCGCAGCCTGCGCGATATCGCCTACAAAGCGCTGAAGATGCGCGATATACTGGCCGACCGCCTGGGACGTGAGCCCAATGTTACCGAGCTGGCCGAGGCGCTGCACGTACCCCGTGAGGACGTGGTCTTTGCCCTGGAAGCCATTCAGGATCCCATCAGCCTCTTTGAGCCCGTGTTCAACGACGGCGGCGACGCGCTGTACATTATGGACCAGATCACCGACGAGCGCAAGCCTGATAACCACTGGCTGGATCATATCGGCGTCAAGGAAGCCATGAACCGCCTCTCCGAGCGGGAGCGGCACATTCTTATGCTGCGCTTTTTTCAGGGCCGCACCCAGATGGAGGTGGCTGGAGAAATCGGTATTTCCCAGGCGCAGGTCAGCCGCCTGGAGAAAAACGCCCTCAGCCACATGCGCAAGCAAATGGTCAAAAACTGACGGAGGCCGCCATGCAGACCCGCTTTTCCAAATCCCTGCAAAAGAACCAGGAGCTGATGGAGCAGCTCATTCAGCCCGACAAGAACAATGACCTGATCATCCGCCCTTTTTTCGCCCTTGGGCAGAAATGTACTCTTTACTACATCGACGGTATGGCCAGCGGCGAGCACGTGGCTCAGCATATCATCCGGCCCATGCTGGAATATGCCGGTGAGGAGCCAAGCGGCGATCTTGCTCAGTTTGCGCTGGAGCACTGCATCACCGCCCCGGAGATCATGCTGGAAAAAGAGCCCGAAGCCGCCATGATCCAGATGCTCCGCGGCCAGTGCCTTGTACTGCTTGATTCCTCTGCCAACGGCATCGTCATCGACCTTCGCGGCTATGCCCGGCGCACCGTGGGCCAGCCCATCAACGAAAAGGTGATCGTCGGCCCCCACGAGGCCTTCAACGAAACGCTGCGGGACAACCTGACCCTTCTGCACAAAAAACTCCCCAGCAAAAACCTGATGTGCACCATGCTGGAGGTGGGTACAGAGATCGGCTCCCAGATGGCGATCTGCTATCTGGAAGGCGCCTGTCCGGAGCGCACCATCCGTGAGCTGGAAAAGCGCATCAACCGTGCCGCCCTGGACACGGTTCCCTCCGTAGGCATTCTGCAGCAGCTCATCGAGGACGATCCCTTCGCCCCCCTGCCCCAGGCTGTGCTCACCGAGCGCCCTGATCGTGTTATCAGCTTCCTGCTGGAGGGACAGGCTGCGCTGATTCTGGACGGCAGCCCTCGTGCGCTGGTGATGCCCATCAACCTGTGGCATCTTTTCCATGCCCCAGACGATACCAACATGCGCTGGCAGTACGGCTGTGCCATGCGCTTTCTGCGCATGTTCGGTGCCGCGGCTGCGCTGCTGCTTCCGGCGCTGTTCGTCAGCCTCTATACCTTCCACCCTACCCTGCTGCCCATGACGCTGCTGACCAACATCATGCAAAGCCGCACTGTGGTGCCCATCAGTATGTACGGCGAGGCGATCCTGTTATTATGCATCTTTGACCTGATCAACGAAAGCGGCATCCGCGCCCCGGAGCTGATGACCTCCTCCCTGGGTCTGGTAAGTACACTGATTCTGGGCACCGCTGCGGTGGAGGCCAAGCTGGTCAGCCCCCTTTTGCTTATTGTGGTGGCGCTCAGCGGCCTTGGCAGCTTTGCCCTGCCTGATTATTCTCTGGCTTTTTCCTTCCGCATGGCTCAGCTGCTCTTTGTGCTGGTGGGCGGCATTACCGGCCTTGGCGGCGTGTGTCTGTTGCTGCTTCTCTTCCTGTGCTGGGTCGGCAGCATGGAAAGCCTGGGTGCGCCCTACCTTGCGCCCACTTCTCCCCAGCGGATGCATAATCCGGATCTTCTGCGGCGTGCGCCTCTGTTCCGGCTCAGGCTCAGGGGCTACCTCTCCGACGTGTTTCACGTGAAACGTGCCAGCGGCCGGATGCGCCGCTTTGAAACCAGGAAATGAGGCCTACCATGAAAGCACCTGTCTTCCTTGCCAGACTGAGAAAACGTACCCGCCGCCTGATGCAGACCCGCACGGAGGTACACACGGAAGAGGAGTCCATCCAAAGCCGTATGCTGGGCAGGCTCACATCCTGGCACTGGCTGGGTGCCATTTTGCTCTTTGCCCAGCTGATCCTGTGGGTGGTGCTGGCTGGTTATGATAACGCCCTGCAGGGAACATGGCAGGCGGCGATCATGCTGCTGATGCCCGGGCTTGGACTGTACCTTCTCTGGCGCGCCGCCGCCAAAGGACTCGCGCACCGGCAGGCCAAATGGCCGCTTCTGTGCCTGCTGCCCAGTCTCATCCTAGATATCGCCCTGCTGCTGGCGGCATGGCTTTCGCTGATGCGTCAGCTGATGCCTTCCTATCCGGAGGTTGTGCTGATGATCCTGTGCCTGGTGATGACGTTTCTGGCGGCGCTTCTTGGCCGGGAAAACGGTGTGGCCTATGGCGGCGGCATGCTGCGCTGGCTCCTGCTGGGTTTCCTTGCGCTGGTGCTGCTCCATGCCAATGCTGGGCGCACCTCGGACCGCCTCTTTCCCGTCCTTGGCCATGGCCTGACCCATACCGCAAAAACCGCTCTGACAGGCGTCGGCGCAGTATGGCCGGTAGCGCTGTTCTTTGTACTGCCCTGCCATAAGGATGCGCACCAGTTTCTGGTCAGGGCTCAAAAGCAACCCAAGACCCTGCTATTCCTTCTGCCGGTGTTTCTTCTGTGCATCCTGTACAGCCTGTCCATGGCAGCCACTGCGCCTTGGAACCCCGTGGATCAGCTACGGGTGGGTGAGAAGCTGATCGCTCTCAGCCGCCATACCCGGAGCATGCTGATCACGGAGCTGGGCAGCCTTTGGTGGCTGATCCTGCTGCCGCTTTGCGCCGTCGCCGGCCTCACTTCCGCCGGAAGCATCCTTCGCCGCGCCGCCCCCCGCTTTCCCCGGTGGCTGGCACTTTTGGCGGCTTTGCTGCCCGGAGCGGCGATGATCGTCCTCTGGCCCGGTATCCTTCCGCGTTTTCTCATCGCGCTGCTTCCCTACCGGGTCATCTTTCCCCTGCTGAGCGGCATCTGGCTCTGCGTTCTTGGCCGGCGCCAGCTAAGAGGGTAAGGCATATCCTTTATCCCGGAAAGGAGTGCATCCATGAAACGTTTCCTGCTTTTGCTGCTTTTCTGTCTTTTCCTCACCGGCTGCAGCACCTCTTCAGGCGAGAAGCAGATCTTCCCCATCTGCATGAGCATCGACCAGGCGAAAGATGGCAAACTGACCATCGGCGTGCAGGTGAATATGATGAGCAGCGCTGAAAGCACTGAATATACCGTCTTTACCGCCACAGGGGACAACTTCTCCCAGGCGTTGGAGATCCTGGGCGCTTCCATGCCCTATCCGCTGCATTTTGGTCAGCTTCGCCTGTGTATTCTCTCTTACGAGTATGCCAGTACCCACAGCCTGCGTCCCCTGCTACGGGAGATCGCCTCCCTGTATACCATCCGGCCAGATGCTACTGTGATGGTCGCTTTGGGCAACGCACGCCAGACCATGGAAGCCCAGAAACCCGATCTGGGCGTGCGGCTGAGCACATATCTGGATCTGCTGCTCTCCCGGCTTCGTCAGGAGCATCTTTTGCCCATTGAGAACCTCACCGACGTGGTGCGCGCTCTCGGCAGCGACTACGGCGATCCCCTGCTGGGTCTGTGTGCGCTGAATCAGGCAGTATCCGATCAGGCGAAGTCCCAGCAGCAAAGCCAGCAGGGCGGCGGGGGAGGCGGTTCCGGCGGCAACTCCGGCGGCGGTGACCAGCCGGCAGTGGCCATCTATCCCCAGCAGGAATTGCCCATCAGCGGCGACAAGGAAACCTCTATCGGCGAGCCGTCCCCCGGCGACGATCTGCCCATCAATCTGCAGGCAGGCGCCCTGCCCAGGCAAAACGGCAACCCGGTGGAATACATCGGCTCCACAACGGTGGGCAACGGCGTTGTCAGCGGCATCCTCTCCGCCCAGGAGACCCGAATGGTACTGCTTTTGATCCGGCATAGCCAGGTTGCATCCGTTACACAGACCAACGCTGAGCTGACCCTGGAGCAGGACTGTCCCGTCGCTCCTGAAATGACCAAAGAACTGGCGGCACGTCTTCAGGCGCTGAACTGCGATGCGCTCTCCGTCGGGGCAGCTGTTGCCCGTCAGGTTTCCGATTTGCGTGCTTTTACTCAGTTCGATATCGAAAGCATCTACCCATCTCTCACATTTTCAGTTACACATTAATGATTTTATCAAGAAGGTTATGTAACCTTCTTTCTTTTTTTTCCTAAGTTGTATTATCCATTATCTCTTTCTTTTTCCCTTTTTTGTTATTTTCCTCTTGTGTTACATACAGTTTTTATGCTATAATGTATAAACCTTAAATCATTGTCATAATCGAGGTGAATTGATATGCAAAAGCTGCGGGAACGTTTTTACCTGTGGGCTTTTTTGGATATCAATCGCACCGGCGATTACGAGCAAACCTTCTTTAACCGTTTCTGCGACAGAAACAACATGGATAACATGAATATGATCGCCGACCTGAGCCTGTTGCTGTCGGTCATATCCGGTATGCTCACCTTCTATTTTGCTCTCAAGGACTCTTCCTTTGCAACGCCTTTTTTCCATGCGGTCATTCTGCTGACCATGGTCGTTTTCCTCTACCTGACCAAAACCTTCACCTTTCAGTACGGCTCCAACGCCCTTTGCAACAATACCGTTCTGCTTTTCAATTTCTTTCTTTATTTCTTCTGCACCATTTATGTGTTCTTCGATGTTCCTTTCTCCCCGGTTCTGTTCTATATCGTGCTGGCGCTCTCCCAGGTGGTTTTCATTTTCCCCCCTGTTTACGCCACGCTGCATTCCCTTCTCTGGATCGCGATCCATCTGATTATCAGCTTCTTTGTCCAGACGCCTCTGCAGTTCAACCTGGATTGTCTCAGCTGCCTGATCGTGTTCTGCATTTCCCTGATGGTGGGCTGGTACATCGGCAAGACCCGCGCTACCCAGGCCTTCGCCACCGAGCAGTCCGAGCAGATGACAAAGGCGCTCAAGCTCACCAGCGTCACCGACCAGCTGACCTCCCTTTTGAACCACCGCAGCTTCCAAAACCAGTATTATCAGCTTTTCGAGGCTTCCCAGACCACCTCCCGCCGCATCGGTATCATCATGATCGATATCGACAAGTTCAAGCTCTACAACGACTACTACGGTCACACTGAAGGCGATAACTGTCTTGCCACCATCGGTAGAACCATCTCCACCTTCGCCGGTGACCAGGTGTCCGCCTTCCGCTTCGGCGGCGAAGAGTTTGTTCTCCTGCTTTGGGGCAACGCCACCAAGCAGACCATCGCCCTGGCGGAGCAGATTCGCAAGACCATCTATAACATGCAGATTCCTCACGAATACAGCCCCATCGGTACTTGCGTCACCGTGAGCGTTGGCGTATACGTAGCTACCCCCAAGCGCGACGACAAACCCATGGACTTCTTCGACCGAGCCGACCAGGCCATGTACCGCAGCAAAAAAGCACGCGGCAACGTGGTATCTGCTTACTACATTGAAGCTGACGATGAATAAATCCCGATTCCTTTTTTCCGGCCGTTCTGTACGGCCGATTTTTTTACACCTTTTTTCTTTTCATCTGCCTCTTTCGGCATTGACTTTTCCGCTTTTCTCCATGTACAATAGTGGCTGAAAATAGTTGTTGATTCAATTGAAGAGAGGACGACCGCCAATGTCGTTTGCGTCCGACTGCAAAAAGGAACTTTGTGGTCTGCAACCTGAAAAAGTCTGCTGCATGATCAGCGAACTGGGTGGCCTTTTTATGGCCATCGGCAGTCTGAACCTGTTGGGCAGGGGCAGGCTGAGCGTCCAGTTCAGCGGCGAAAATATGGCTGTAGCTCGTCGCATCTATACACTCCTTGGCAAAGCGCTGCAGCTTCCTCCCCAGATCCATTATGTGAATAACACCCATTTCGGCGGCAGACGCAAATGTGTCCTGACGCTGAATCCTCAGCAGGCGCCTGTTTTCCTCCGCGCCATGCACATGATGGGAGATCACAACGGCGAAGAAACCCTTCGTTCCATGATCCCCGTGCTGGGTCTGACCCGCAGCTGCTGCTCCCGTGCGTTTCTCCGGGGCGTGATGCTGGGCTGCGGCACCATTTCCAATCCCGAAATCGCCTATCATATGGAGCTGCCCTTCCATGACGAGGATATGCGCCTGAATCTGGCCAAATGTTTGCTCAAGCAAGGTCTTCCCATCAAGCAGAGCGAGCGCAAGGGCAAGGGATATCTCTATTACAAGCAATGCGAGCAAATCATCACCTTCCTTTCGGTGGTGGGTGCGCACAAGGCCGTCATGAAGATCGAAGATCTCCGGGTTAAGCGCCAGGTCTACGGCTCCGTCACCCGAGCCATGAACTGCGACAGCGCCAATCTGAATAAATCCATGGAGGCCTCTGACAGCCAGATTGCCGCCATTGAAAAGCTGATCCGCCACAACCGGCTGGGTGCGCTGCCTCCATCGCTTCAGGAGATCGCCATTGCTCGGCTGAATGCACCATCTGCCACCTTGCAGGAGCTGGGTCAGTCCTTGAAAAAGCCCATCGGCAAAAGCGGCGTCAATCACCGGCTCCGCCGCCTGATGGCCATTGCCGACGAAACCTGATGTTCAGAAAGGAGGTACCTTATGTACCGGACTTCTATCAATATCAAACCCATTCTCCCCATGCGCCGGGACACCGCCGCCGCCATCGCTGCCGTTGCCTCCCGCTATGACAGCACCATCACCTTCGAAACCGAGAATGTCATCCTCAATGCCAAGAGTATGTTGGGCCTGCTGAGCATGACCCTTCCTGAGGACGGTCAGGTGATGCTCACTTCCTCCGGCAAAGACGAAGAAAATGCCGCCCAGGCCCTGCTCAATCAGCTGGATCTTCTCTTCCAGAAAGAGTGCTGATCTGTTGATATTTGATCCTATCTTTGCGGAAGAACGCCCTTAAGGCCTTTGCTACAGCCCAAACCGGTTTTCCAGCTTTCCTTTTCCACAGGGTGTTGGAATATGGAAAAACGCCTTTTTGGGCGAATGATCCATTTTTTCTGTCGAAGGGTTTTCCCTTCCATTTTGCAGGAAAAATCCAATGTTTATCGAATGTATCAAAGATGGCGTGTTTTTCATGCCGTTTTTGTCCTATGTGACGGGCACCTCCGCTGGAATCTTTGCCGTCATTTTTCCCGTCTCAGACGGCTGTTTTCTCTCTGAATTGTGGATGTTTCACGCCCTTTTTCCAGAGAATGCGAGCGATTTTCCATAGCGGAAACGTTGCCTGCAAAGCCCCAAAATCACTTTTCCACGGTTTCCACACCCCCTACTACTACTACTAACTATCTATTACTACTACTACATATAGTATGTTCGGAGGTCTTGAAGATGAAGTTTGAATGCGCTGCTCAGGAGCTTGTTTACGGGCTGGTGAACGCTACCCGTGCACTTTCTGCCAGACCCGCCATGCAAATTTTGGAGGGCGTGCTTCTGCGTACGGAAGAAGAGGGCATTTCCATTCTTTGCTCCGATGGTTCTCTGAGCATCAAAGCCATGGTCAATGCACAAGTTGCTTCTCCCGGTGAAGTGGTTCTTCCCGGCCGTCTGCTGACGGAGATCGTCCGCAAGCTGCCCGAAGGCACTGTTACCTTCGATATGAATGAAAAAATGGCGGTTACCATCCGCTGCGGCCAGAGCCGTTCCACCATCACCGGCATGGCTACCGATGAGTTCCCCCAGATGAAGGATCTCTTCCACACCCACGCCATGCATTTCTCTCAGGGCAAGCTTAAGGATATGATCAGCAAGGTCACCTTCGCCATCGCTCTGCAGGAAAGCCGTCAGGCGCTGACTGGCTGTCTGATGGAAATGACCAAAAATGAGCTCCGCTTGGTGGGTCTGGATGGGTTCCGCCTTGCACTGCAGGTGCATCATGATGATTTCGTTTTGCCTGACGGCAAAGATGAGCTGAAAGCCATCGTGCCCGGCCGCGTGATGAACGAGCTGAGCCACATCATGTCTGATGACGACAGCATGGCCACCTTCCATTTCGATACCACCCACATGATGGCCATCGTGGGTAATGTGACTTTGGTCACCAGCTTGCTGGCAGGTGAATACATCAACTATCGTCAGATTCTTCCCACCACCTGGCTCACTCGTGTTTCTGTAAAGCGCAAAGAGCTGCAGGAGGCCATCGAGCGCGCCAGTCTCATGGCCAAGGAAGGCAAAAACAACCTGATCCGAATGAAGGCCACCGACGGCAACCTCAAAATTACCTCCAACAGCGAGCTGGGTGATGTGCTGGAGAATTTGGATGCTCATCTGGAGGGCGAAGAGATCGAGATTGCCTTCAACTCCCGCTACATCAGCGACGTGATCAAGAACGTGGATGAGGAATGCTGCACCCTCAGCATGAATACCAGCGTCAGCCCCTGTGTCATTTCTCCTTTGGAGGGCGACAGCTATCTGTACCTGGTTCTGCCCGTTCGTGTGTATAATTAACGGTTTTCATGAAAGAATTTCATGATGGTTAAAAGGACATTGTTTCACGTGAAACAATGTCCTTTTTGATGCGCTGTCTTTTTTTATTCCAGATTTACTGGCAGGTCAGTATCGATGAAGGGATCGTATCCGTCGATGCCGGGGGTAGGTCTGCGGCTGGGCAACAGGTTATCGTCCAAATCTTTGGGCGGTTCGATGATGTGAATATCCAGCAGCTCGTCAGTGACGCTGATATTGGCGATGGTGCCAGCCTTGGTCATGGCGAGCACTTCGGTTTGGGGGCTACGAGTGTGTCGTGCAAACTCGATGGCTACTTCCGGCCGCTCTTGCCAGTGCATGGGGATGAAGATGCGGGGCTTCTGTGTCATGATGAAGTGATTAGCCCCTGCATCGTAGAGATAGCCCTGACGGGGATCCACCGGGAACATGGCCACGTCGATCTTCTCCTGCCGCATAGGCTCCAGGGCATGATAGAAAGCTTCTTCCGCGGCTTCGATCTCCTTGAGGGTGCTTTCCTGTCGCCAGTGCCACAGATTCAGGTCGCCTGCGTGGAAGATGTTCATCCCGTAGGCAGTTACCAGGAAGGAAACACCCATGTCAGTGCTTTCAAATGCTTTGACGGAGATATTCGAGGTCAGTTTTTTTTCTTGCAGCGGGGAGATCCGGCTGCCACGTGTGCCCACCGGCATATCGTGCGCTACGATGTAGTTGACTGGCAGCCCTGCTTTTTGCCAATCGTAGATCACAGGATCGTAGTGATCCGGGTGTTGGTGGCTGACAAATACGAAGATCTGCTCAAAAGCTTTCAGGAAGCTTTCGGTGATCCGCGCGCTTTGCTTCAGCTCGCGTTCTTCGCCCTCCCAGTAGTCAAAGATCAGCAGCGTACTGCCCACCTGAACGGAAAAACCGCTGTTGTGGTAGTAGATCAGCTTCAGAAATTTCTCCATAGAAAAAGACGCCTCCGTGATGAAATATTTTCGTAATACTCGGCAGGATCCGACATTAGGCCTGATTGATCTATTACAAAATGATTGCTCATCAGAAAGCATCCAATGGTGCAGATGATCATCAAAAAATAAACAATATCATCGCACTTCCTTTGCTGCGCAAGTATAGCACAGCAGATGCAAATTGTCAACTTACTGCCTATTTTACATTAAGAATAGACATAAATTTGCGATCAAGTGGTGGCATTGTGTCAAAATTTCCGTCATTTTTGTTACAAAAGGGAGATTGTTACCATATATCTTTTTTGTTGAAAATGCGAATGAATGCATGTATAATCAAATCAAAGCGAAGGAGGTCTTCCTATGAAAAAATACGGTATACGTCTTCTTTCATTGTGTCTTGTGCTGTGCTTTCTTTTGGGAAATGCAAGCGCGTTGACTTTTGATCTTTCGAAATGGTCATCTTTTGGGACCAAATCTTACGAGTTTGGCTTCCACAAGAACGACGAGGGCCTGACCTGGGCGGAGTGGGAACGAAAGACCAAGGGCGTCAACTTCTGCGTAAAGTTGCATAACTTCTCCGATAGTCATTATATTGACGGCTACACGTTGGAGATCAGTGCGCAGAACGTTTATGAGGAACCGATCCTGCTCAAGTGCTCTGACGGCGATTGGTACGAGTCGCTCTGGTATACCGGCGACAAGACCTATAAACCCGGACGCATTGCTTATTCTGAGTATTTCTTTATTGAGGGCGACGAGAAGATCAAATATATCTCTGTCTCCCTGGTCAAGTACCACGTGAAGAATGTAGGAACGGTGGAAGTGGACTCAGCCGATCGCAAGACCTTGACCTGGACCATCGATTAAGGAAACCCATCAAATACATTGACCTGCCGCACGAAAACTGCGGCAGGCCTTTTTCAATAGATAGCCTTGTCTTTCGAGAAAATAATGGAATTTCATTCCCAAACAAAACAACGAGGGTTGGACAGCCCGACGGCTTCCTTCCCTCGTTGTTTATTTCAAGGACTGTTACTCCTTACGCGCTTGCGTGCAGGGTCATCAGTCCTCCAGGCGCTGGATGTGCCAGATCTTCTCGTTATACTCACGGATGGTGCGGTCGGAGCTGAAGAAGCCGGACTTAGCCACATTCATGATGGACATATGCAGCCACTTCTGACGGTCCTGATAGTCCTCCATGATGCGGCGGTTGGCCATGGAGTAGGAGCCGAAGTCCTTGAGCACGAAGTAGGGATCGGGCATGTTGCCGTACTCGCCAATCAGCAGGTTGTGATAGAGATCCTGCATCACGTGGGGCTCGTAGGGGAACAGGGTACCGTCCAGCCACTGGGTCATGGCCTTGCGGATCTCGGCGTTGTTCTCAAAGATGTTCATGGGGTTATAGTTGCCCTCACGATACATGCTTTCCACGGTGTCGGCGCGCATACCGAAGATGTAGATATTGTCTGCGCCTACCTGCTCGTAGATCTCCACATTGGCGCCGTCCATGGTACCCAGGGTCACTGCGCCGTTCATCATAAACTTCATGTTGCCGGTGCCGCTGGCTTCCTTGCCGGCGGTGGAGAGCTGTTCGCTGATTTCAGTAGCGGGCATCAGCACTTCGGCGGTGGAAACGTCATAGTTCTCGATGTAGACGATCTTGAGCATCTTGCTGGCGCGGGGATGTTCTTCGATCTTCTTGGCCAGGGCGTTGATGTAGCGGATGATCTGTTTGGCACGCCAGTAGCCGGGAGCAGCCTTGGCGCCGAAGAGGAACAGGCGCGGCGGCATGGTGAAGGTGGGATCGTCACAGATGCGGTTGAAGAGCACCTGCACATGCAGGGCGTTGAGCATCTGGCGCTTGTACTCGTGCAGGCGCTTGGCCTGAGCGTCAAAGATGAACTCGGGGTCGATCTTCACACCCTGACGGGCTTCCAGCAGCTTGGCCAGGCGTTCCTTGTTCTGCTTCTTGACCTTGTCAAACTTCTCCTGGAAGGCAGCGTCGTCAGCGTAAGGTACCAGGTCCTCCAAACGGGAAGCGTCGGTGGTGAAGCCTTCGCCGATGGTTTCCTTGAGCAGGTCGGTCAGACCATGGTTGGCAGCCAGCAGCCAGCGGCGATGGGTGATACCGTTGGTGATGGCAGAGAACTTTTTCTTGTTCAAAAGCCAGTAGTCATGGAAGATGGTGTCATTGAGGATCTTGCCATGGAGCTGGCTAACGCCGTTAACGCTGTAGCTCAGGGCAACGCACATATTGGCCATGTGCACCTGACCGTAAGCGATGATGGCCATGTGGCCGATGCGCTCCCACTGATCGGGATAGCTGACGAACAGACGCTCGCACAGGCGGCGGTTCATCTCTTCCAGAATCATGAAGATGCGGGGCAGGGTGGTCTTCATCATGTCCACGGGCCACTTTTCCAGAGCCTCGGCCATGACGGTGTGGTTGGTGTAGGCCATGCAGCGGCTGGTGATGCGCTCAGCAGCCTCCCAGCTCAGACCCTCCTGGTCGATCAAGAGGCGCATCATTTCGGGGATGGCCAGACCGGGATGGGTATCGTTGATGTGGAACACGGCCTTGTCAGGCAGCAGATCGAAGTTGTTGCCATAGTATTTTTTAAAATTCTTCAGGGCGTACTGCAGCGTGGCGCTGACAAAGAAGTAGTGCTGCTTCAGACGGAGCATCTTGCCTTCGTAGTGCTTATCCTCAGGATAGAGCACCTTGGAGATCACTTCGGCCATCTGCATCTCTTCCATGGCCTTCATGTATTCGCCTTCGCCGAAGGAGCGCAGGTCGATACGCTCGCGGCTGCGGGCGGACCAGGTACGCAGGGTATTGACGCAGTTGTTCTTGTAGCCGACGATGGGCATATCGTAGGGCACGGCGTCGATGGTGTAGGCGTCCTTGAGACGGAACACCTTACGGCCGTTTTCTTCGTATTCGTCCACATAGCCGCCGAACTGCACCTGGCAGGTATCCTCGGTGGCAGCGATTTCCCAGACGTTGCCGTTCTGCAGCCAGTTATCGGGCAGCTCAACCTGCTGACCGTCCACCAGCTTCTGGCGGAACAGGCCGTACTCGTAGCGAATGGTGCAGCCCATGGCAGGCAGCTGCTCGGTGGCAAGGCTGTCCATGAAGCAGGCAGCCAGTCGGCCCAGGCCGCCGTTGCCCAGGGCGGGTTCCGGCTCCTCAGGCAGGATGCTGAGCAGATCGATGTCCAGCTCCTTGAGGGCTTCCTGATAGACTTCCTCGCTGGTCAGGTTGATCAGGTTGCAGTCCAGCAGCCTGCCCATCAGGAATTCTACGGAGAGATAATATACACGCTTGCCGCGCGCCTTGTGGCGGTTGGAGCGAGAAATCATCCACTTCTGCATCATCTGATCGCGCACAGTGGATGCCACGGCTTTATACAGCTGCTGCTTGGTGGCTTCCTGAACGGTCACGCCGTTGTAGCGCTGCAATTTGCCAATGATGCTTTGTTTGACGGATTCTTTGTCAAAGCGGGTAGTTGGCATTTGGGGTCCTCCTTAAGATACGTGGGTATTACATGACAACTTGCGTATTATATCAGAAATCATCGGATTGCGCAAATATCACATCTGGTCGCTTTGGAGTCGTTTCCATCATTTTCTATGGTAATGAAATTGGCCTCATTGAGGAAAAAAGAAAAAATGTGTTTCACGTGAAACAAACACCGGCTGAGGGCATCTGGCGCATTGCTTGTCAAGGCAGCAGGTTTGCGATACAATAAGCTATCAAAAAAAACGAATGCTGAAAATTGCCTCGCTGCAGGAAAGGAGCCGGGAAAATGTCCGATATGCGCTTTACGCCGGAACAATACAGCGCCATCATGGCGGATCCTCAGGAGCTGCTGGTCTCCGCTGCGGCAGGCAGCGGCAAGACGGCTGTGCTGGTGGAGCGGATTCTTCGGCTGATCCGGGAAAAGCACATCAGCATTGACCGGATGCTGGTGGTCACCTACACCCGCGCCGCGGCTGGCGAGCTACGGGAAAGGCTGGAACTTCGTCTCAGCGAAGCTGCGCGCAGCGAGCCGGAGCTGTCGCAGCAGCTGGAAAAGCTGGGCATGGCGCAGATCAGCACCATCCATTCCTACTGCCAGCGGGTGATCAAGGAGCATTTCCGCCATTGCGGCGTGGATCCTCAGTTCACCCTGTGCGACGAGCGCACCAAAAACAACCTCTATCAGGAAAGTCTGAATCAGACACTGGACAGCGCCTATGCCGCGGCGGCGGATCATGCCGACCTTCACGCGCTGCTTTCTGTGCTGCCGGAAAAAGAACTGGTTCCTGTGGTGGATCTGCTCTACCGCTTTCTGATGACCCGCCCAGATCCCATGGGCTGGATGCGCAGTCAGTCCGCGCTGGTGTGGAGCCGGGAGATGCTGGAGGAGCATCCCCTGTGCCAGATGCTGCTCAACGAAAGCGAGCTGATTTTGGCGTCGGCTTACAGCGCATGGGAGCAGGCGGAGAAGCTGACCCACAATCCGGCTTTCCCCGAGGGCTACCTGAAAACCATCGCCGCCGACCTGGATACCCTGGGCCTTGTGCAGGACAGCATCCGCAAGGGGCTGGGTGCGCTGTGCAGCACAGTGGGCCAGACAAAGTTTGTCACGCTGGCCCGGGTGAAGCCCGACAGCACCGAGGCCGCTGCGCTCACCGCCCTGTTCCGCGATCTGCGGGATGAATACAAAGCCGCCGTGACGGAGATCAAGAAGCTTTTGCCGGATGATCTGGACGCGGCTCTTTCGGATATGAACCGGATGACCCCTGCCCTGCGGGGGTTGGAATGGATCATGGAGGCCCTGCTGAGTACTTTCCGCAGCGTAAAGCAGGAGCATGGCGTGCTGGACTTTGACGATCTGGAGCATATGACGCTGGAGGTGCTGGCGGAGCCGGAACTGAGCCGGCTGGAAAGCAGCCGGTTCGATGCGGTGTTCGTAGATGAATATCAGGACGTAAGCGCCATTCAGGAGGCGATCCTGAACGGGCTCAAGCGTCAGGACGGAACCCAGTCGTTCTTTTATGTGGGCGACGTGAAGCAGAGCATCTATCGCTTCCGCCAGGCAGAACCCACGCTGTTTCTGAATAAGCTGGACACCTTCAGCCAGGAGGAGGACGCGCCCCAGCGCAAGATCGTCCTCAACCGGAATTTCCGCAGCCGGGAGACAGTGCTCAGCAGCGTGAACCGGGTCTTCCGCCATGTGATGGACCGGCGCGTGACCGAGATCGACTACGACCGAAGCGCCATGCTCTACCCGGGTAGACCCTCCGTGGAGGACCCAGCCACGGAGCTGCACGTGCTCCCAAGCGATGCCTACGACAAGCGGCACCGGATTACCGCCCAGGCGGAATGGATCGCCCGGGATATCCAGCGCACCGTAGGGCAAAGCGTGATCAGCGCTGACGGCAGCCGATCCGAGCCGCTGCATTACCGGGACATTGTTATTCTCATGCCGGTGGTGAAGAATCTGGCGGACAAGGTGGAGGCCGTGCTGGTGAAGGCAGGCATCCCGGTGTATGTGGATGCGGCCATGAACGCCATGGGTTCTGAGGAAGTGACCCAGGTAGCGCAGCATCTGATGCTGCTGGACAATCTGAAAAACGATCTGGCGCTGATCGCGGAGCTACGTTCGCCGCTGTTTGATATGAGCGAGCAGGAGCTGACCGAGATCCGCCTGCGAAAGCCGGAGAGAGAAGCCAGCTTTCTGGATGCGCTCACCTTCTGCGCCGAAACGGAGCAAAGCGCGCTGGGGGCGCGGTGCCGTCAGGCGCTGGAAATGCTGCATCATGAACGCTTCCTTTACCGCAGCATGCCGGTGGAGGAATATCTGTGGGACTTTCTGATGCGAAGCGGCCTGTACGCCCACTACGGCTGTCAGCCCGGGGGCAAGCTTCGTCAGGCCAATCTGCGAATGCTCTGCCACAGGGCCGGGGAATACGCCCAGGCGCACGCCGAGGGGATGCAGGGCTTCCTGTCCACCCTGCGGGACGGCGGAGACAGCACGTCACCCACCGTGGTCAATCCCTGGGAGGACGTTGTCCGGATCATGACCATTCACAAATCGAAGGGTCTGGAATTTCCCACGGTGTATCTGATGGGTCTGGAGGACGCCATCACCAAGCGCCGCACCACCAAAACCCTCTCCATGCATCCCCAGCTGGGTCTGGGGCTGATGTACAGGAACCACAAGGCGCGTACCAAGCGCACCACGCTGCTGCAGGCCTGTATCGATCTGCGCAGCGCGGTGGAAATGCGCGCAGAGAAGGCAAGAGTGCTTTATGTGGCCATGACCCGTCCCAAAAACCGGCTGGTGATGGTGGGCATGAGCTCATCCGGGCTGGAGGAAGTGCGCAGCAAAGCGGCGCTCAGGGGGAGCGGCGCAGGCAGCATCGCTAAGGTGCGAACCGCCAAAACCTTGATGGACTGGCTTTTGCAGACCATCGATGAAGAAGAGATCACTTCCGAAAAGAATGACAAATTTGTTTCCGACAGTTTACTGTCGAAAAGTGAAAATCAGGGCAGTGAATCCACAGTTCCCACATGTTTTCCACAAAAAACAGGGGATTGGCAGGTCGTTTTCCACAGTGAAGACGAAGAATCAAGGGGTTCACAGGAAACGAAAAATGTCAATACGGATTTGGACGAAAAATTATTACCTTTTGATTACATTCTTCCCGTGAGCGATTCGGCGGAGGATCCCCTCTCGCCGCTGCGCACCATGCCCAGCCTGCCGCTGAAGGTGGGCGTGACGGCGCTGTGCCGCGCCATTCGGGAGCAGAGCCCGGTGGAGTCGGAGGAGGAAACCGCCGAGCAGAAGCGCTATCCGCTGCTGAGCCGCCAGCCCAGGCTGCTGTCCTCCCTGCCGGACAAGCCCCAGTTTCTCGCCCCCCGGGAAGAGGACCAGGCCATCCTGCGGGGCGTATGCACCCATCGGCTGCTCAGCGCTATATTGATAGAAGAGGCTCGGCAGGCGTCCCAGCAAAACCGGATCCCCGCCTATCTGGAAGAAGAGATCCGCCGGCTTCAGGAGCAGGGCGTGATGACCGCCGAGGAAGCCCAGGCTGCCGACCGGCGCATGGTGGCACGCTACCTGATGAGCGACGAAGGCCAGCGAATGCTCCACGCCGAAACCATCCGCAGGGAATGGCCCTTCAACCTCAGGGTAACGGAACCCTTTCCCACGATGGTGCAGGGCGTAATCGACCTGTGCTATCTGGAGGAGGGCGCATGGGTGCTGCTGGACTTCAAGACTGACTGGGTGGAGCAGCTGGATGATCTGTGGGATCGCTACGGCATGCAGCTGTCGTTCTACTGCCGCGCCCTGGAGGCGGGCACCCCCTATCCGGTGAAGGAATACGGGCTGTATTCTCTTAGGTTGGGTCAAAAAATCACCCGCATCCGCCAAAAAGATGAAAAAAAGATCAACTTGTAACAAAATTATTTCTTTTGTAACGGAACAATTCTGCGTTTTCGATCGTATATTTTCATGGACAGGTGAAATTAGGTATTGATTTTACAGGCATTTCCCTGTACAATACAACGTGACGCGGTATACGCCAGCGTCGAAGAAAGAATTCATATGTCTGTAACATATACGATGAATTGGAAATGGAGTGTGGTTGCATGAAGCAAAACGTTCCCAATGGGCAGAAGATGGGAAAGCGGCTGTTGCTCCTTGGCATGCTGGTGCTTGCCTGCGCAGTGCTGACCAGCTGCTATACCGAGCCTGACCGCGCCTTTAATAACAATCAGACCGGACTGGATATCAACGGCGGCGCCACCTTCCAGACCGTTATTACCAATACCCCCAACGTAACGGCCACCCCCACCCCCACGCCCACCAATGCGGCCAACCAGCAGACGGGCGCCGATCAGCAGATCAACTGGGACGATTGGGTCTGGGGCAACGACGCCGCCACCAATCCCCCCAGCAATGTTGTCACTTCTCCGCCCAACAATACGGGCAATTCCATCGGTACCAGCATCACCGTCAATATCCCTGCCACTCCCACCCCCACGCCCAAGGCCGACAATACGGGCAGCAGCTCTTCCTCCACCGGCTCTTCCAGCGGCACCCTCAAGTCCGGCTCCTCCGGCTCCGAGGTCAAGCGTCTGCAGCAGCGCCTCAAGGAGCTGGGCTACTACACCGGCAGCGTGGACGGCGACTACGGCAGCGGCACGGTGAATGCCGTCAAGGCCTTCCAGCGCAACAACAACCTGACCGCTGACGGCGTGGCCGGCAGCAAGACCCTTGAGTCGGTGTACAGCTACTACGCCGTCAAGGCAAACGCCACCGGCAGCGGCAACGGCAGCAGCAACAACAACAAGCCTGCCGCTACGGCCAAGCCTGCTGCCACCTCCATCCCTGCCAACAGCTACACCAACGGTAAGACCGATATCTACCTGCGGCTGAACAGCACCGGCGCTCAGGTGAAGATCCTGCAGAACCGTCTGATCGTGCTGGGCTACCTCACCGGCACCGCGGACGGCGAGTTTGACGCCACCACCGAAGCGGCGGTCAAGGCCTTCCAGAAGCGCAACGGCATGTATGACGACGGCGTGGCGGGCCCCGATACCCTGACCAAGCTGTACTCCTCCTCTGCCAAGAAGGCCGACAGCGTTGTGGGCAATCTGGGCTCCCTCCGGCAGGGCGCCACCGGCTCCGCTGTCCGTGCCCTGCAGAAGAACCTGCGCACCCTGGGCTATTACACCGGCAGCGTGGACGGCGACTATGGCGCCGGCACCGTGGCAGCCGTCACCGCCTTCCAGGCAGCCAACGGCCTCACCGCCGACGGCATCGCCGGCAAGACCACCCAGAACGCCATCCTGCAGGCCATCAACGGCGGCAGCACCGGCGGTTCTTCCTCCGGCAACAACGGCTCCTCCAATCCCGTCACCTACGGCTCCACCGCCACCAGCAACGGCTATACCACCATCTCCGGCACCAGCGGTTCCACCGCCAACGTGTCCGCAGTGCAGTCCGCGCTTTCCGCCAAGGGCTACTACAATGGCAGCCTGGACGGCGACTATGGCTCGGGCACCGAGGCCGCTGTGAAGGAATTCCAGCGCAGCAACGGTCTGCGTGTCACCGGCATGGCCGGCCCCAGCACCCAGCGCCTGCTCTTTGGCGGCACTGCGGCCAGCGGCAGCTATACCAAGCTGGAGCTGGGTTCCTCCGGCTCCAAGGTCAAGACCCTGCAGTACGCCCTCTACGAGCTGAAGTATTACGACGGCAACATCACCGGCAACTATGACGCCGCTACCGAAAGCGCCGTCATGCTGTTCCAGGATTGCAACGGTCTGGACATCGACGGCGTGGCCGGTCAGATGACCCAGCAGCTGCTGTATTCCTCCAGCGCCATTCCCTGTAACAAATAAACGAAATTCGACGTCATTGGACGCGATTCGCGGGTCTTGTGGGCTCTGCCCACACCTGGCAGGGGGATGATCCCCCTGCACCCCGCATTTTTGCAATCATCTGAAACGAACTGCCACGTAAAATTGTGGCAGTTCGTTTTCATTTTAAGCCGCAGTATGCTATAATGGATGCTGATCTATTATGCGCTCACGGCGTAGGACCAGCGGCAGTTTTTTTCCATGCCGTTTACTTCATCGAGGAGGGACTTCTCATGTTTGGCAAAATGATGAACCGGTACTATTACGGTAAAAGCGGAAAGGGCGACTTCCACAAGGAGGACCTGCCGGAGACCCGCTGGCAGCTGTTCTGGGAGATGCTGAGGGTTCGTTTTTCCGCGCTGACGCGGCTGAACCTGATGTACATGGTGGTGTGGATCCCTGCGCTGATCGTCATCGGCCGGGGCGTGATGCTCTGCTTCAACGGCCTCAACGCCATGATGGAGGCGGAAAACCAGCTGACGGCGGGCCTGTTGACCCAGGAAGCAGCCGTTGAGCAGATCCAGACCCTGCGCTCGCTGCTGGAAGGCGTGGTCATGCAGACGCTTTTGTACCTGTTCCCCTGCATCGCCATCACCGGCCCCGTCACCGCCGGCGTTACCTATGTCACCCGAAACTGGGCCCGGGATGAGCACGCCTTCATCTGGGGCGACCTGAAGGACGCCACCAAGAGCAACTGGAAGTACGGCCTGCTGACTTCCGTGATCACCGGCTTCATGCCGCTGATGATGTACCTGAGCAACTACTATTACGGACAGATGGCACAAAATCAGGTGCTGTTCATGGTGCCCCAGGTTCTGTGCCTGATGCTGGGCTGCATCTGGTTTTTGATGCTGTTCTACATGTACCCTCTGATGGTCACCTACACCCTGAAGTACAAGGACGTTCTGCGCAACGCCCTGCTGCTGAGCATTGCCAAGCTGCCCATGAACGTGCTTTTGCGCGTTATCACCCTGGTGCCTGCCCTGATCGCCGCCGCGGTAAGCTTCTTCTTTGGCTATGCCATCCATGCCGCGCTGATCCTGGGCCTGTACTATGTGGTGCTGGGCTATACCCTGTCCCGTTTCATCTCCGTCAGCTACGTCAACGGCGTCTTTGACAAGTACATCAATACCAAGATCGAAGGCGCACAGGTGAACCGCGGCCTGTACACCGAAGATGATGACGACGAAGACCTGGACGAGCAGGAAGAAATCGAAGCCGAAAGCGAAGAAGCCTGATGCTCACATGAAATTGGGGAATCCTACTCCCATCACAGCTCGAAAGAGCGGGGAGGGATCACTCATGAAAGAGTCATGGATCACCGGCGCGCGCCGGCGCTCCGCCCTGACCTATCTGACCAAAGCCCAGCGGCGCAAGTATGAGATCGCCAAAGAGCTGGGGCTGCTGGATCAGGTGCGTCAGAAGGGCTGGGCCAGTCTCAGCGCCAAGGATACCGGTCGCATCGGCGGCCTGGTTAGCAAAAGCATGAAGCAGAAAAACGAAGGAGAATAGTATGTACGCAGCATTCGCATCCGTATATGACCGCCTGATGGCGGACGTGGACTACAAGGCATGGGCAGCGTTTTACCATGCACTGATGGAGCGCTACGGCATCAACAGGGGCAAGGTATGCGAGTGCGCCTGTGGCACAGGCAGCCTGACCATTCCCCTGAGCAAGATGGGCTACCAGATGACCGGCGTGGATCTGTCCAGCGATATGCTCATTGAGGCGTCCACCAAAGCCCGCAAGGAAGGCGCCATGATCGCCTTTGTCAATCAGGATATGCGGAAGCTGCACATCCACCGGCAGATGGACGCCGTGCTGTGCACCAACGACGGCCTGAACTACCTCAAGGACGGCAGGGAGCTGAGCGAGTTTTTTGCCAGAGCCTTCGCCACCCTGCGGGAGGGCGGCGTGCTGGTGATGGACCTGAGCACCCCCTATAAGCTGGAAAACGTGCTGGGCAATCACTTCATCGGTGATGAAACCGAGGAGATCGCCTACCTGTGGCAGAACCGCTACCACCGGGAGGAGAAATGCGTGGAGTTGAACCTGGCCATCTTTGTTAGGGAAAAGGACGAGACCTACACCCGCATCGGCGAATACCAGCGCCAGTACGCCCACGAATCTGCCGAGCTGTACGATCTGCTCAAGGAGGCCGGGTTTGAGAAGATCGGCCTCTTCGGCGACAAGCGCATGGAGCAGCCCAGAGACCACGAGCACCGCTGGTTCATCGCCGCCAGAAAGCCCGTCACCGAGGATCCGCAGGACTGACACTGACAAACCATATTCACCAGAAAATGGAGAGAATCAACATGAGCAATGAAATTCCCATGAATGCAGCCATGAAGGACGAAATGCTGCACATCACCCTTGCCGACGGCATGGTGCGCGGCCTGATGCTTACCGCCACCAACACTGTGGCCGAAGCGGCCGCCATTCACTGCCTGTCGCCCCTGTCCGCCGCTGCGCTGGGCCGCAGCCTGATGGGCACCGCCATGCTGGGCGCCATGCTCAAGCAGGAGGAGGCCTCCGTCACCGTCACCATCGACGGCGGCGGCCCCATCGGCAAGATCGTCTGCGTGGCGGATCGGGAAAGCGTCCGCGGCTGCGTGGACGTGCCCAATCTGGAAATGCCCCTGCGCCCCGACGGCAAGCTGTCCGTGGGCATGGCGGTGGGCAGAGAGGGCCGCATGAGCGTGGTGAAGGATCTGGGCATGAAGCGGCCCTACGTGGGTCAGACTCAGCTGGTCAGCGGCGAGATCGCCGAGGACTTCGCCATGTATTATCTCCAGAGCGAGCAAAGCCCCACCCTGCAGAGTCTGGGCGTGCTGGTCAACGGCGAGACGGTACTCAGCGCCGGCGGCGTGCTGCTGCAGCCCCTGCCCGGCTGCCCCGATGAGATCATCGAGCAGCTGGAGCTGCGCAGTCCCCTGATGTACGACATCAGCCGCGAGCTTTGCTACGAGCCCATGGAAGACCTGATGAACCGCTGGTTCGACGGCCTCAAGCCCGTGATCCTGGACAAAAAGCCCCTGAGCTACCGCTGCAACTGCTCTCGGGAGCGCATGGAAAAGGCCCTGATCGCTCTGGGCCGTCAGGAACTGTCCGACATGATCGCCGACCCCACCGAGGGCGCGGAGCTGACCTGCCATTTCTGCAAGCGCAGCCACCAGTTCACCCAGGGCGATCTGATCAAGCTGCTCAACAAAGCCACCGAGAAGTGAGCAAACCACCGGCTGTCCATAGCGGCCCGGGGGGTTAGCCCGCCGCACAAGAGAAAGGAGTACCCATGGACACGCGAACGCCACGGGAAAACCAGATCAGCGCCTTTGACCGGCCGCAGTCTTTTTGGCTGGAGCGCGCGGCAGAGGCGCGGCGAAAGGGAGACCTGATCAAAGCGCTTACGCTGCTGCGCCATGCTTGCCAGATCGACCCCAGCAACGGGGACGCGCTGCTGGATCAGGCCTATGTGCTGTGGAAGCTGGACTGCTACGAGGCCTCCTTCCGTGAATGCTGCCGCGCGCTGGCATGGAACCCTCAGGCTACCCGCGCCTACGGGCTGATGTATCACAACCTGATGGAGCTGGAACGCTTCCATGAGGGCAAGGCAGCGCTGGAAAATTACATGAGCCATATCTCCGCCCATCCCAAGGAGATCAACCTGTGGGATGAGCAGGAGCTCTACCCCGTCGCCCAGGAGAAGCGCTTCGCCCGCCGGTTCAACGGACTTTTGCGGCGCATCAGCCGGGCGTTGGAGAAAAACGACATCTCACAGGCAAGCAGGCTGCTTGCGCTGGCCCACGCAGGGCGGTTTCCCGAGGACGCGCCCATGCGGGATATGCTTGAGGCGCAGCTGCTGGAGAAAGCCGGTCTCACACAGGAGGCGGCGGAGGTCGCCAAGGGTCTGCTTACGGAGCAGCGCCTTTTGCCGGAGGAAGCGGCAGCCCTCTGTCCCATGCTCCTTCGGCTGGGCGAGCGGGCGGCGGCAACCGGTGCGCTGCTTTTCGCCTGCGCAGCAGCGGATACGCCCCGCAGCGTTTACTTTGCCATGCAGACGGCCCTTGCCTACGGTCAATACTCGCTGGCCATGGATCTGCTCATGCGCCAGCTGGAGCAGCGCCCCGACCGGCTGCCCCTTTTGTACGACATGGCGGTGCTCTGCCTCCGTCAGGGCGATCTGCTTACCGCGCGGGATTATATCACCCGCTGCCATGAGATCGACCCCTACGACCCGGACGTACACTATCTGTTCCAGATGGTAGGCGAACTGATGCAAGAGGACGCGCCTGTCACCGTGGAGGCCATCGCCAGAGAAATGCCCCTGTACGCCGCCCCCATGTCCTTTGGCCGGCTGTTTGCCCGGCTGCAGGTAGACCGGCTGCTGATGAGCCATGGCGTGGAGGAATTTGCCGTCATGCTTCAAAAGGAGCCTGAGCTGCAGCGCCAGTTCCTCAGCGCACTGCAGGACCGGAGTACCTCCCTGGAGATCGTCCTGGCGGCCACCGCCGCCTGCATGGACGGCATCAAGCCTGCAGGCATGGATCCTCATTTGCATTCCAACGCCGGCCGTGCCATGCTGCGTATGGCGCTGATGACCATCAATCCCAGCCCTGTCATGGAGGATGTGATCATCAAGACACTGCTGATGATGGGCGCTGAGCCGCCGTTCCTGGTTTTGTCCGATGGAGGGATGCGGCAGGTAAGCAGTGGCGCCCCCGAACCCCAGCCCAAACCCCGCAAGCGTGCCAGAGCCGGGCTGCGCAAGCGTCAGCTGATGAAGCGACTGGATATCGCCAGGCAGTTCTACGGCCACGGCGCGGTCATTCCCTACGCCCTCAGCTGCCTCAGCCGCATGAGCTTTCATCAGCGCAATCTGCTCATTACCGACGCGTACAATGTATTTCCCATGGCGCTGGGCATCGCCCTGAGCCGCAAAATGCACTCGGAACACCGCCCGCTGTATCCCCGGGGCTTCACCCCTGAGGCGATGCAGGAAATGCTCCGGCAGGTTCGCCTGCTGGAGGAGGCGGGTCGAACGCTGGACCTGAACGACCCCTTCACCCGGGGCAATTGGATCATCGAGGAGGAAGAATTGCATGCAGATTATTGACTTTGACGCATATTTCAGCGATTACCTGAACCAGTGGATGGAGAAGAATGCCAACCGTTTCCACAACGCCGACGAGATGGAGGACGCAGCGCCGGAGGTGTACATCACCTGGCTGAATACCCCTGCTCAGTGGCTTGGCGGCAAGTGCCCCGGCGAAGCATTCGATGATTGTGACAACGCCGATGAATTGATCGCCCTGCTGATTCGTTATATGGATGAGGACGTGTCCGTGCCCGATCCCCTGATGGATCGGATCGTGACCATCGGCAACGAGCAGGCGGTGCTCACCTTGGTCAAGGACGGCAACGCCCCCATCGAAGCCCGCATGATGGGTGTCGACTTCCTCAATGAGATGGAGTCCACCGCCCCCATGGTGGATTACCTGCGCTGGCAGGTGGAACGCAAGGAAGACGAGGATCTTCTGGACAAGGCGCTGGACAGCCTGCGGGAGATGGGCGAGCAGGTGAAGGGCCCCGCCAAGATCGCCTTCCGCGCCGCCGATCAGATGGGCAAGGACGCGCTGCTGGAAGTGCTGTGCGACTTCCCCGGCGATGAGGAAGTGTTCCAGTACACCCTGGAGCGCTTCAAGACGGACAAGCTCCAGCGGGCGCTGTTTGCCGGCTATCTGGCCAAGCTGGAGGATGACCACGCACTGGAAGCTCTCCTGGATGTTGCCGAGAGCGATGACGTGAGCTACATCGACTTTATCGAGATCCGCAGCGCCATCGAGCGTCTGGGCAGCGAAGCCCCTGTGCGGGACTTTTCCAACGACCCCACCTACAAAGCCGTCAAGCGCCTGCAGGTCAATCCCTTCAAGGGAAAGCACTGAGCCGGCGCAAAAAAGCCAAGCCCAAAAAGGAGAAAGAATGATTACATTACAAGAGATCAAAAAAAACGAGTGTATCCGCGCTCTGATCCGCTCTTCCAATAAGTATCTGGAAACGCTGGGTTACACGGATCACGGCCCTCGGCATCTGAGCTATGTCAGCGATACCGCCAGCCGTATCCTGCGCTGCCTGAACTACGATCAGCATCAGGTGGAGCTGGCCGCCATCGCCGGCTGGGTGCACGACGTGGGCAACTCCATCAACCGCCACAACCACGGCGCCAACGGCGCCATTCTGCTGCTGCCCATTTTGCGGGAGTGCGGTATGGACGTGGAGGACGCGGTGGAGATCATCACCGCCGTGGGCAACCATGAGGAGCACAACGGCACCGTCTCCAGCCCCGTTAGCGCGGCGCTGGCCATCGGCGACAAGAGCGACGCACACAAAAGCCGCGTGCGCAACGGTAAGCCCGATCCCACCGATATTCACGACCGGGTCAATTTTGCCATTCAGGAAAACAAGGTCACCATCGACTGCGAAAACCATGTGATCCGCCAGTCCCTCACCATGGACGATACCTCCAGCGTCATGGAGTATCTGACCATCTATCTGGAGCGCATCCAGATGTGCGAGGCAGCGGCGGAGTTCCTTGGTCAGCGCTTTGAGCTGTATATCAACGGCGCGCCTGTGAACAAGCACAAGGAATCCTGAGCAGATGGAGGGTACACATGATTTGTAAGAAATGCGGCTGCCTGGTGCCGGACGACGCGCTGACCTGCGACAAGTGCGGCACCTATCAGGATGGCGACAGCTTCCGCATCTCCGGCGAGACCGGCGTGAAGGCGATCCGTCAGGGCCGCGCGTCCGCCAAGACCGTCACGCTGCCGCCCCGTCCCGGCCGGATGCAGACCTACGGCGAGGAAGAAACCTACGATCCCCAGCAGGAATACGCCCGCCGTGCCTATGGCGGCTCCTACGGCAGTTCCTACGGCCGCGCCATGGACAGCCGCCCGGATACGCGCCGGGGCGTGCCTGTGCAAACCGGCAGCAAACCGCCTCTGGTTCGACAGCACAACAGCCGGCGCAGAGGCGTGCGCCGCAGCAGAACCAACTGGATGCTCATCGGGCTGCTGGCCGTTTTTGTGGTGATGCTGGCCGGCGTGGGCTATATGGTCTACATGAGCCAGAGCGACGAGGGCCACCGCATCACTGCGCGCAAGCTGGTGCTGGAAGCCACGGAGGAACAGTTCCAGCTGGCCGTCACCAGAGATCCCACGCTGCTGGAGCCCCAAGAGGAGCTGATGCGGGAGTGGACCGGCATTCCTTCCCAGACCTTCTGGCAGATAGGCGAGGAATACCTGGACGCCGGCGATCTTACCACCTGCATCACTGCCTTCCGCCTGGCGGACGTGGTGGACCCGGACAACTATGACGGGCTTTTGCTCATGGCCAGCTCCTACGAGCTCATGGGCAATCAAACCGAAGCGGAAGCCCTGTATCTCCGCCTTCTGGAGATCTCCGCATTCCGTGCAGAGGCCTATACCGCGCTCATCCGTATCTACCAGGCGCAGGGGCGGCGTCCCGAGGCGGCAGACATGATGAAGCTTGCCTATGAAAACACCGACAGGGAAAGCTTCCGTCTTCAGCGCAAGGATTATATCCCCGCAAGCCCACAGGTCAATCTGGTGGCAGGGCGCTATGAGATCAGCGCCATGGAGGAGGATATTCTCATCACCTCGCCCCAGGGCTACGACGTATACTACACCAGCGACGACAACGCAGTCCTTCCCCAGGACGGCATCCTGGCGCAGGAAGGCGTCATCGTTCCCGTGGAAGGCACCATCAAGCTGCGCGCTGTGTGCGTGTCCGGCGATCTGGTCAGCGATCCGCTCAGCGTCAGCTATACCTTCTTCTATCCCACGCCTCCCGCGCCCAAGAGCAATCTGGCGCCCAATACCTACAAGTCCGTTCAGGCAGTGCATCTGCGCCCGGGCAAGGAGGAGGGCCTGACCAAGAAGGAACAGGCCGAGATGGAGGCCAACCTGACCTATTACTACACCATCGACGGCTCCACGCCCACCGAGGAAAGCCCGATTTACGACGGAACGGCCATTCAGATGCCCACCGGCCGCGTCACCCTCAAGGCAGTCTGCGTCAACCAGTACGGTAAGATGTCCTCCACCCTGGAGGTGGGCTACAAGTTTGATACCAAGCCCTATCCCCTGAACATGTACGGCATGAACGGCACTACCGTGGACGTCAGCGCCGACCTGTTCGACGGCTTTGAACTGAACAAAACCTCGCAGGAAGAGTTCGTCAGTCGGTTCGGCTCTCCCAAATCTGTGTTGGATACCACCTATCTGCACCTGACCGAGCCTGCCAGGCACCTGGAATATGACTGGGGCTACGCAGTTTTTGCCCTGCTGAACAACAAGTGGCAGCTAGTGCGCGTGGAGATGCGCTCCGGCTTCACCGGCACGCCCCGCGGCGTGGGTCTTGGCAGCTCCGAGGCTGAGGTCACCGGCGTTTTCAAGGATTTCGGACAGGTCCAGGCACCAAACGGCACCCGCGGCCTGTACTACGACTATCCCCGGGTGGGTCAGGTGCTTATCGCCGAGGACGGCACCCGTTACATCCAATACACCTGCCAAACCCTGGAAAGCAAAAACTGGGTCCTCCAGTATTGGCTCCAGAACGGTCACGTGAAACGAATCGTTCACTACTACCAACCCTAAGGCAGGCAGGGGGCGTTTTGTTTGGGGTCATGGCTCAGACCGCCGTGACACGACGGGTGTCACAGCTCGTCTGGGTGCGGCGGAGGCAGGTTTGCTGCCACGCCGTCTTTTTGAAAAAAGATAACTACATCCCCTTGCGCCCATGAAATGGGCGCAACCGGGGGTCAAGGGGCACTGCCCCTTGTGGGGTGCAGGGGCAAAGCCCCAGCGAAGCAGCGCAAGAGCCCGTTTTCGCCAACATATCAACCAGACCATAACCACACACATCCCCTTGCGCCCATGAAATGGGTGCAAACCGGGGTCAAGGGGCACTGTCTCTTGTGGGGTGCAGGGGCAAAGCCCCAGCGCAGCAGCGCAAGAGCCCGATCTCGCCAACATATCAACCAGACCATAACCACACACATCCCCTTGCGCCCATGAAATGGGTGCAAACCGGGGGTCAAGGGGCACTGCCCCTTGTGGGGTGCAGGGGCAAGCCCCAGCGCAGCAGCGCAAGAGCCCGATCTCGCCAACATATCAACCAGACCATAACCACACACATCCCCTTGCGCCCATGAAATGGGTGCAAACCGGGGGTCAAGGGGCACTGCCCCTTGTGGG
>SVGM01000006.1:50368-157930 GCA_015056365.1 Clostridiales bacterium
AAGCCCCAGCGCAGCAGCGCAAGAGCCCGATCTCGCCAACATATCAACCAGACCATAACCACACACATCCCCTTGCGCCCATGAAATGGGTGCAAACCGGGGGTCAAGGGGCACTGCCCCTTGTGGGGTGCAGGGGCAAAGCCCCAGCGCAGCAGCGCAAGAGCCCGATCTCGCCAACATATCAACCAGACCATAACCACACACATCCCCTTGCGCCCATCAAATGGGTGCAAACCGGGGGTCAAGGGGCACTGCCCCTTGTGGGGTGCAGGGGCAAAGCCCCTGCATAAGGAGCGATCATCAATGCTAACGAAGAATCAACTGCTGACAACTGAATGCCTGCGCCTTGGCAGCGAGCTGGAAGGCGTATGCGACGTGGAGGGCATGCCGCTGTTTGTGCCGGGAGCACTGCCGGGAGAGCGCGTGGAGGCGCTGGTGGTGAAAGCGCAGCAGCGCTACGGCTTCGGTAAGCTGATGAAGGTGCTGGAGCCTTCGTCGGTGCGTGTAGAACCGGCGTGTCCGGTGTATCATCTGTGCGGCGGCTGCAGCGGTCAGCACATGACGTACGAAGCTACGCTGCGCGCCAAGCGTACGCAGGTGCTGGACTGCCTCAACCGCATCGGCGGGCTGGGGCTGAGCGAGGATCAGGTGCCGCCTGTGCTGGGCGCAGAGGATCCGTGGCGTTTCCGCAACAAGACCGCGCTGCCGGTGCAGGGCACGGCAAAGGAACCGCAGATCGGCTTCTATCGTCGCCGCAGCCATGCTATCGTGCCGGTGGAGGACTGCCCCATCACCATGGGGCCGCTTGGCGCGGTGCTGAAGGCAGTCAAGGGCTGGATGGCGTCTGCTGGGGTGCAGCCCTACAACGAGGAGACCAGCAAGGGCCTTTTGCGGCATGTGGTGGTGCGCACCAGCCGGACGGGTCAGCTGATGGTCATGCTGGTGGCCACCCGGGCGGTGCTGCCCGGGATGGAAGCGCTGATTGAGGCGCTGAAAGCCGCCGAGGGCTTCTGCTCGCTGGTGGTGAACGTGAACAAGGCACGCAACAACGTCATTTTAGGCCGGGAGTGCCAGGTGCTGTGGGGCGACGGCGTGATTTACGAAACCTTGCTGGGGCTCAGGTTCGAGATCTCGCCCCTGTCGTTTTTCCAGGTGAATCCGCCGCAGACCGAGCGGCTGTATCAGACTGCCATCGATTTTGCCGGGCTCACCGGCAATGAGCTGGTGGTGGACGCCTATGCCGGCGCAGGTACCATCGCCCTGTGCATGGCCAAGAGCGCCAGCCGGGTGATTGGCATCGAGATCGTGGAACCGGCGGTGGAAAGCGCCCGGCGCAATGCAGAGCGCAACGGCATTACCAATGCGGAATTCTACGCCGCCGCCGTGGAGGATCTTTTGCCCAGGCTGGTGGCAGATGGTCTCCGCCCCGACGTGATCATGCTGGATCCCCCCCGCAAGGGCGTGGAGCCGCAGGTGATTGAGGCCGTGCTGAAGGCCGCACCCCGCAAGGTGGTGTATGTGAGCTGCCATGTGCCCACCCAGGCACGGGATCTGCAGCTGCTGGCCCAAGGCGGGTATGTGTTTGAAGCCTGTCAGCCGGTGGATATGTTCTGCTACGCGGGCGGGGTGGAGAATGTGGTAAGCATGGTGCGCGGCGATGTGCACCGGTAAGGAAAAGAGGAGTCAAAATGCTGAGCGCTGAGGCCGCGAAGATCATGAAGGAACGGTTCGGAAAGGACAGCCTGATCGCGTTGGCCACCACGGAGGGCGGAATGCCCAGCGTCCGCATGGTGAACGCCTATTATGAGGACGGCATGTTTTACGTCATCACCTACGGCTGCTCCGGCAAGATGAAGCAGATCGAAAAAAACCCTGCGGTGGCCATCGCTGGCGATTGGTTCACCGCTCATGGCAGGGGAATCAACCTGGGCTATTTCGGCAAAAGCGAGAATCAGGAGATCGCAGGAAAGCTGCGGGCGGCGTTCCATTGCTGGATCGATAACGGGCATAACGACTTTGCCGATGAGAATACCTGCATCTTGTGCATCCGGCTCACGGACGGCGTTCTTTTCTCCCACGGTACCCGGTATGACATCGACTTCACTGCGTGAAGGCAGGACCAAAGCGAACCGATTGACCATGTGAAAGACAGGCGAAAGCCTGTCTTCTTTTGATTTTGCCACCGCGCAGAATGTTACAAGAAATCGGAAAACGGACGAAGGAACTGCATCAAAGAGAAAATTGATAAAATTTTATCAGGGTTATATACAAAAAAAGTACAATGTGCTATAATAAGCCGCACGCCGCTCCAAGGGCGAAAAATGTGCGCTACAGCGACGCTAAGCCGCTGCAAGAAACCATTATCGGAGGAGACCTATTATGCGTAAAATCGTTGCTCTCATTCTGTGCCTGATGCTGGCCGTGAGCTGCATCCCCGCCATGGCCGAGGAAGCCGTTGCTGTCAAGACCGGCCTGAGCATCTCCACCAGCATGGCTGCTGCCAAGAACGGCGGCGTGCAGGTGACCCTGAACCTGACTGCTGTTACCGTGGATGACAATGGCGTGATCGACGCTTGCGTTATCGACTCCATCCAGGCCACCGTGGGCGTGGACGCTGCCGGCCAGCTGACCACCGACCCCGCCACCCTGTTCCAGTCCAAGAACGAGCTGGGCGACGGCTACGGCATGCGCGGCGTGTCCTCTATCGGCGCTGAGTGGAACGAGCAGGCTGCTGCTTTCGCCGCTTACTGCGTTGGCAAGACCATCGATGAAGTGAAGGCCATGCCCGTGACCGAGTCCGGCGCTCCCGCCGACGCTGATCTGGCTGCTGGCTGCACCATGGGCGCTTATAACTTCCTGCCCGGTGTGGAAGACGCCGTGAACAAGGCCCAGCACATGGGCGCCAAGAAGGGCGACACCCTGAAGCTGGCCCACGTGACCTCCGCTTCCGGCAGCGCCAGCGCTAGCGCCGAAGCCAATGGCAAGACCCAGGTGTACGCCACCATCGGCGCCGCCACCTTCAACGGTGAAGTGATCACCTCCTGCACCATCGACGCTGTGCAGGCCAACGCTGCTTTTGATGCCACCGGCGCTGTCACCAGCGACCTGACCGCTCCCGTTGCCTCCAAGAACGAGCTGGGCGATGCCTACGGCATGCGCAAGGCCAGCGCGATCGGCGCTGAGTGGAACGAGCAGGCTGCCGGCTTCTGCACCTACGTGACCGGTAAGACCCTGGCCGAAGTGTCCGGTATCGCCGTGAACGAAGGCGGCTATCCCACCGATGCTGACCTGACCGCCACCACCACCATGGGCATTGGCGATTTCCTCAGCCTGATGGAAAAGCTGGGCAAGTAATCCACTGATCGAACCGCAGCTGCCTCTCCACACCGGGGAGGCAGCGTTTCATTTTGCGGTATTTTTCGCAGATGGATGACAGCGCGCCCAGGATGCGTTATGATGGGTGCAGGCGCCCTCTGCGACCGTAGGGCGCAGAAAAAGAGGTCAAGGAGCAGCGCTCCTTGCGGGGTGCAGGGGTGGAACCCCCGCGTAGCAGCCCCCATTCAGTCTCCCCATATTTTCTACCCTCTGCGACCGCAGGGCGCAGAAAAAGAGGTCAAGGAGCAAGGCTCCTTGCGGGGTGCAGGGGTGGAACCCCTGCGTACAAGCCCCCATTTAGTCTCCCCATATTTTCTACCCTCTGCGACCGCAGGGCGCAGAAAAGAGGTCAAGGAGCAAGGCTCCTTGCGGGGTGCAGGGGTGGAACCCCCGCGTACAAGCCCCCGCGTACAAACCTCTGCATACCCCCCCAGAAAGGACAGCCATGACCAGATTGAAACGATTTGTAATCCTGATGCTGTGCGCGGCAATGCTGCTGCCCGGCTGCGCCCGGGGAGAAATGAAGCGTTACAGCGCTTCGTTCCTGGGTGTGTTTGACACGGTGACGGCCGTGGTGGGCGTCAGCGAGGACATGGAGGTCTTCCGTGCCACGGCGCAGCGGATCTCCGACGAGCTGACCGTCTATCACCGGCTGTACGACATTTACCACACCTACGATGGCATGAACAACCTGTGCACCGTCAATCAGATGGCCGGCGTGGAGCCGGTGCAGGTGGACAGGCGCATCATTGATCTGCTGCTGTTCTGCCGGGAGATGTCGCAGGCCACCGGCGGCCTTGTGGATGTGACCTGGGGCAGCGTGCTGTGCCTGTGGCATGACGCGCGCACGTACAGCATCAATGACCCGGAGAATGCATACCTGCCCGATCTGGCCGCGCTTGAGGAAGCGGCGCAGCATACCGGCTTTGACAAGATCATCATCGACGAGGAAGCGTCCACCGTCTACATCACCGACCCCATGACCCGTCTGGACGTGGGCGCGGTGGCCAAGGGCTACGCGGTGGAGCAGGTGGCACGGACGCTGCCGGAGGGCATGATGCTGTCCGTGGGCGGCAATGTGCGGGTTACCGGGCATAATCTGCTTACCGGTGAAGCCTGGACCGCAGGCGTGCAGGACCCGGAGGGCACGGATTCGGATTATCTCCATGTGGTGAAGCTGGACGGAGTCAGCATTGTGACCAGCGGCGACTACCGGCGCTACTTTACCGTGGACGGCACCCGCTACGGGCACATCATCGATCCGGACACGCTCTACCCGGGTACTCTCTGGCGTGCGGTGTGCATCCTTGTGCCGGATTCAGGCGTAGCGGACGCCCTGTCCACGGCGCTGTATCTGCTGCCCCGGCAGGAAGGTCAGCAGCTGCTGGAAAGATTCGGCGCAGAAGCCATGTGGATGGCGCCGGACGGAGAAGCCTTCTATAGCCCGGGCTTTGAGAAATATATCAAATAAAGACTGCGGCAAGACCTGATCAGAAAACCGCCCCGGGGGGAATGTTCCCCTGCGGCGGTTTTTGCTTTACCTGCATGGGCAGCTGTGATATGCTGGATAGGTCAGAGGATCATCAGGAGGTGCGAACGCATGCCGGAGAGCCCTATCGCCTTTCTCATCTGGGCCGCTGTTGGCGCGGGTATCGTTGCCGCAGGGATCGCTGCGCTGTTCGCCCGAAAGCCCGTTGGTTTCTGGGCAAACGTGGAAACGCCACCGGTTAGCAATGTGAAAAAATACAACCTCGCCGTGGGCTGGCTGTTCATCGCCTTCGGGGCGGTGTTCGTTTTGCTGGGGCTGCCGCTGCTCTCGACTGAGGGGCAGGTGTGGATCCTGCTGAGCTCATTGGGCGTGATGGGTGAAGTCATCGCCGCCATGATCGTCTATACACTGGTAATCGAAAAGAAATACACGAAGAAACAGGGGGAATGACCTGTGACGAAGATGGTGGGCGCAGCGATTCCGATGCTGCTTGCCCTGGGCTGTCTGACGGTCAGCATACGCCACTTTCTGCATCGGGGCGCGCCCTGGAATAACGCCTGGATCTACGCCTCCGAAACGGAGCGGCAGCAGATGGACGCCGCCCCTTATTACCGCCAGAGCGGCGTGGTGTTTTCACTGCTTTGCGCACTGTTTGCCGCCCTTGCGCTGGAAGTGCTGCTCAGTACAGGCTGGCTGCGTGCCGCTGTGGCTGTGCTGACGGCGGCGGCGCTGGTGTATGCCATTGTTTCCACCGTAAAGATCGAACGAAACAACAGCCAACCCGGCAAATAGCCGGATCATCCCAAAGAAAGGAACCGCGCAGCCGTACTGCGCCCGGTAACGCCATGACCAATGATTCATCCGCCACGCGCTTGACCATTCTCCCTGCCGGCCCGGCTCATGTGGATACGGTGGAAGCCATTACCCGGCAGACCATCGCCGCCGTTTATCCCCGATACTACCCCCAAGGTGCGGTGGCGTTCTTTCAGGCGCACCATAGCCGTGAGCGCATCGCCCGTGACGTGGAAGCCGGGCGGGTGTTTCTGGCGGTGCAGGAGGGAACGCCTGTGGGCACCGTCACCCTGGGCGATGGCGAGATCAGCAGGCTGTTCGTGCTGCCGGAGCATCAGGGCAAGGGCGCAGGCCGCTTGCTGATGCAGTTTGCTGAGGAGACCCTGTTCATCCGGTTCGAGACCATCGTGCTCCACGCGTCCCTGCCGGCCAAACGCATCTATCTGAAAAACGGCTACGCGGAAACCGCGTACCATATCATCAAGACGGAGAACGGCGATTTTCTCTGCTTTGATGAAATGCACAAGCGTCGGTAACCATCCAAACACCTGCAACGAAAGGAATAGCGCAGCCATCCTGCGCCCGGTAACGCCATGCCAGCAGACCTAAGCAGCCTGTACCTCACCAACTACCGCCATCCCGGCACCCAGCCTTTTGGCAACATCATGCTTCTGTCCCGGGAGGAAGCCTTCCGCGTGGCTGCGGAGCTGGCGGCAGCACATCCCGATACCACAGCGTTCTATCGCTTTGCAGACTTCGAAAACTATTACCCCCGCCGCAAGGCCTCCGAGGAAGCCCTGCGCGGCCGATTCATCCAGCTGGGCGGACGCCCGGAACTGCCTCATCCCTATTCCTTTGTGCTCATGGAAAACGATTATCTGCGCGGCTGGTTCGGGCACGGGCCCGGTCAGCGTATTCTGCTGAGCAGCCTGCCCGATGATCAGATCAGCCTGACCCGGGGCGACAGCGTGTCCTCCTTCGGGCGGGATGGGCAGCATCAGGTGCTTACCAAGCAGACGCTGCTGGATGAGATCGCGGCCTTTGACGGAACCCTTGAGCAATACCTGGCCCATGTGGAGAGCACGTGGCATTATATCGAAGCGCAGGTATGGAGCGAAACCGCGCTGAGGAACGCCGTCGCTGTCTGACCGGGCGGCGATCATTTTCCTATACCGGATCCGGCGAAAGCCATCACCCACAGGAGGTCATTCCCATGAACATCTACCGCCCCGATATCCTCATCGATGAACGCTGCGCCCTGGGGGAAGGCCCCGTATGGGACGCGGCGTCCCGTACCCTGTACTACACCGACATTCTGAACGGTCGGCTGCATTCTTTTCGTTTGGAGGATCAGCAGCAGAAAACCATCCAGCTGAACCAGAACCTGGGCTGCTTTGCCCTGCGGGAGCAGGGCGGCTTTGTGCTGGGCATGTCTGCCGGGGTGTATCTGCGATCGGCCGACGGGCAGCGGATGGAAAAGCTGCAAGAGCCGAACTGGTCCGCCATGGTGCGGGCCAATGACGGAAAGTGCGACCCGGACGGCCGCTTCTTTTGCGGCACCTCTGACGAAGTGGAGGGCGTCTGTCAGGGCGGGCTGTACGTGATCACCCCCGACGGCCGCTGCGCTCGTTTGCTGGACGGGCTGCGCTGTGCCAACGGCCTGGCGTTTGCCGGGGATACCGTATATTTCATCGATTCCCCCCGCCGTCGGGTGGAGCGCTTCACCTTCGATTCGGACGCCCTGACCCTGCAGCACATGCAGGTCGCGTTTTCCATCGACCCTGCCTGCGGTCTGCCTGACGGCATGACCATGGATGAGGAGGGCATGCTGTGGGTCGCCCACTGGGGTGGCGGCTTCGTAGGCCGTTACGACCCCCAAAACGGCGTTTTGCTGGCGAAGGTGGAGGTCCCAGCCTCCCAGACCACCTCCTGCTGCTTTGGCGGCAGCGACCGGCAGACCTTGTTCATCACTACGGCCGCCGTGGGCAAGGAAGACGAGCCCCATGCCGGCAAGGTGTTTGCGGTGCATCTGCCGATGCGCGGCGCGGAGTGCTGGAAGTTCCGGGGGTGAGGAGTGAGGAGGTGGCGCGGTGCGCGTGATTTCGCGCAGCACTGCGCGTGGGGTTTCTCGCGGCTGGCGCTGCCAGGGGCAGGGCAGGGCGCTGCACGCCCCTGCACCCCGTGCCTACTCTTTTTTGGCCGCTTCGCATCGCGGCTTCGTGGCTGCGGAGCGCCAAGGCGCTGTCCTGCGCTTGCTAACGTCGCCGAGGGGTTTCTCGCAGTAGCGCTGCGAGGGGCAGGGCAGGGCGCTGCACGCCCCTGCACCCCGTGCCTACTCTTTCTGGAAAGAGTAGGCAGAAAGCGCGGCACGCTACCTCCGGGCAAAACCCCAAAATAGCTACGCTCTGCGCGGGGGCTGCAGATTGTCCGCGCTGCGCAGGCAGTGGACAGATAGAAGTCTCTTGGCTGGCGCGACGCGCCGGACGGCTTCGCCCCTTTCCGCGCCGCGCTACGCCGGGGTTTTGCCCTCCGTTCGCTAACGCCGCCACGGGTTGCCGGAAGGTGGCTGTGGTAAGGGGGTGGGGTGTTGCGGAAGTGTGGCGTGGTTGCTGCTTGCCTATGTTCCGTCGCCAACAAACACCACCTCTCCCTGCGCAGCTGTACTGCGCAGTCCGGGGTGCAGGGGGTCACCCCCTGCTTGCCCTCCGTTCGCTAACGCCGCCCCCTGCTTGCCGGAAGGTGGCTGTAGTTTTGGGGATGGGGTGTTGCGGAAGTGTGGCGTGGTTGCGGCTTGCCAATGTTCCGCCGCCAACAAACACCACCTCTCCCTGCGCAGCTGTACTGCGCAGTCCGGGGCGCAGGGGGTCACTCCCTACTTGCCGAAAGGTGGCTATGGTTAGGGGGTGGGGTGTTGCAGAGGTGTGGCGTGGTTGCGGCTTGCCTATGTTCCGCCGCCAACCAACATCACCTCTCCCTGCGCAGCTGCGCAGCGCAGTCCGGGGTGCAGGGGGTCACCCCCTGCTGGGGTCTGGGGCAGCGCTCCAAAAAACCTAACGCCCCAAAAACTCAACTCGAAAAAAGAAAGGAGCTACCACCATGCGCGATATCCTCATTACCGGCGGTACCGGCTTTGTCAGCGGCTATCTGGCCGATTATTTCGTCAGGAACGGCGACCGGGTGTGGGCGCTGAACCGGGACAGCAAGGATCAGCTGCCCGGGGTGACGCTGATCCGTGCCGACCGGCACTGCCTGGGCGACGCGCTGAAAGGCCGGTTATTTGACTCAGTCATCGATGTGGTGGCCTACGATGCTGCGGATGTGGAGAGCCTGCTTTCGGTGCTGGAAGGGCAGCCGACATATGTGCTGATCAGCTCCAGCGCCGTGTATCCGGAAACGCTGCCTCAGCCCTTCACCGAGGATATGCCCATCGGTGAAAACCGCATCTGGGGCGAATACGGCATGGGCAAGGTGCGGGCAGAGGCAGCCGCGCGAAGGCTGCGTCCCGACAGCTACATCATCCGTCCGCCGTACCTGTACGGCCCCATGCAAAACCTGTACCGGGAGCCCTTTGTGTTCGACTGCGCCCGTATGGGCAGGCCGTTTTATCTGCCCGGGGACGGAGAGATGCCGCTGCAGTTCTTCCATGTTGACGATCTGTGCCGCTTGATCCGTATTCTGCTGGATACAAAGCCGGA
This sequence comes from Clostridiales bacterium, assembly GCA_015056365.1. Lineage (GTDB taxonomy): Bacteria > Bacillota > Clostridia > Christensenellales > Aristaeellaceae > Limiplasma. The sequence goes on from SVGM01000006.1 coordinate 59,720, forward strand.
GTGCCGCATCTATAATGTGGGCGAGCCGGAGACGGTGACGGTGCGGGATTGGGTGCAGCTGTGCTACGATGTGGTGGGCGCACCCTGCCGGATGATCCCAGTCCATGGCGATCATGCCCAGCGGTCGTATTTCTGCTTCCATCCCTACGCCTATCAGCTGGAGGTGGAGCGGCAAGAGGCTCTTCTGCCGGAGCTGATTCCGCTGAAGGAAGGTCTCATCCAGAGCTGGGCATGGTATCAGCAGCACGAGAACACTGTGATGAAGCGGGATTATTTGGGATATATCGACGAGCATTTTGCAGGGCAAGATAGAGACTGACAGCAAAAAGCCGCCCAATGGGGGCGGCAGCCAGGGTTCCTTTACAACAAAAAACATCACAAACCCCTCCGCATGAGTAATCATACGGAGGGGTTGCTGTCGTCTCAATTCATCGATGGAGACGGCATTACTTGCACTACTGTCAAAGTATTCATTCCCGTGATCCAGTTACTGTTGCGGTGTACCGGTCACAATACCATACACCAGCAATCCGACAATCAACAACGACGTTACGATGATAATCGTGTCAATGGTGCGCAAGGAAACGTTTTCCTTGATCTTGTCGTAAAGCCTGTACCGACGCGGACCGGCATCGGGGTTGAACTTCTTTTCCGACTCGGTTTTCGCCGTTTCCATTCGTGCGCGAGCCTGACGGCCCTCTTGATTCATCTTCATTGCTTACTTCTTGACGATGTACTTGCGTACGTCGATGGAGACAGCCAGGATGATGATCAAACCACGGATGATGTACTGGATGTAGGGGTTAACGCCGAGGAACTGCAGTGCGTACACGATGGCCTGCAGGATGACCGCGCCGATGACGACGCCCTGAATGGTACCGACGCCGCCGGAGAAGCTAACGCCGCCGACCACGACTGCGCTGATGGCGTCAGTTTCGTAGTTGAGGCCCGTGTTAGCGCCGACTGCGGTGATACGGCCGGCTTCCAGGAAAGCGGCGATGCCGTAGAGCACACCAGCCATCAGGTACACCAGCATGATGGTCTTGGCCACGTTAACGCCGGAAACAGCAGCAGCTTCGGTGTTGCCGCCGACAGCGAACATATTCTTGCCCAGCTTGGTTTTGTTCCAGATGACCCACACAATGATCGCCAGAATGATGAAGTAGATAACCACCAGCGGGATGCGGATGTTGCCGATCTTGATGGCGCCAGCGGCGATGTTCAGGAAGGTCTGGTCAAAGGTGGACAGGGCCTGCGCCGTGCCGGAGGGCTGAGACTCGATGTAGAGGCAGTTGGCGCCGTAGGCGATCAACTGGGTGCCCAGCGTAACGATGAAGGCGTGCAGATGCAGCTTAGCCACACCAAAGCCGTTGATCAAGCTGAAAGCAACAGCCACAGCGATGGAGGCGAACAGCGGGATCAGCAGGCCGAAAGCGCCCAGAGGCTGTACCATGGTGGGGTACATACGGCTCATGTAGGAGGTGGACTGCACCAGAGACGCCGTAACCGCAGCGGAGATACCCAGCACGCGGCCGATGGAAAGGTCGGTACCGGCCAGAACGATCAGACCGGCGCAGCCCAGCGCCAGAATACCCTTGGTGGAAGCGTTCTGGAGAATGTTAAGGATGTTGTTCATGCTCAGGAAGTCGATACGGATGATGGAAACCACCACCAGAATCAGACCCATGATGATGAACAGCGCGTAGTTGAGCAGGAAGGTGGTCACCTTGGTGACATTGGGGTTGGCCGCCTTGGTGCGGGCGCGGGGCTTAAGATCCATGGCCTGGATCAGGAAATAGGCCAGAGAGCCCACGATCAGGATGATACCGATGAACTGCACAGTAACCGCGCTGGTCATGTGTTTGTTTTCCAGCAGCTGGGGCAGCACTTGCTGGTACATACCCACCAGCGTTTCGTTACTGGCCAGCTGGTCGAAAGCCGCTTCGTCTTCGATGCCCATTTCCTGCATGGCCATGGCCTTGCGCATGGGTTCGCTGACTTCGCGATTCTTGATCAGGTCGTTCAGGTTTTCATCGTTAATGGTAGGATCCACGCTCTGAGCATACACCAGGAACTGATTGCGATCCTTAGCGTTGGCAGTAGCCGTTTCATAGGCCACGCGCTGATCCACCGCAGCGTCTACCGCAGCGGCGTCCGCGCCCAGACCCTTAAGGAAATCCTTTACCTTGTCTGCGCCGACTTTGCTTACGTTACCCAGTTCTTTCAGCTGGGAAGGATCCTGGATGTACACCATGGCGGTCTTCTTGTCGCCGCCAAGCATTTCAGCTGCATTGTTGTAGATGGCGGTTCCGGTACTGCCGTAAACCGCACATACGATGCCGGCCACCAGCACGACCAGCATGATGATGCTAAGTATTTTTTTCTTATTCATTCGTTTTCACCTCATCACACATACTTGGCCGCCAGAGCCATGATCGTTTCCTGTTCGCCGGGGATGTCGCCGAAATCCTTACCGCGTTCCACAATACCGGCCAACCGTCCGTTGGACATGACCAGAATGCGGTCGCAGATGCCGAGCAGCTCAGGCATTTCGGAGGAAACCATCATCACGCCCTTACCCTGCTCTGCCAGATTCAGGATCAGCTGATAAATTTCGTATTTTGCGCCTACGTCGATGCCGCGGGTGGGTTCATCCAGCAGCAGCACGTCCGGCTGGGTGAGCAGCCAGCGGCCGATGATGACCTTCTGCTGGTTGCCGCCAGAGAGGCTCTTGATGTGCGTCTTTTTACTGGGCGTTTTGACCTTGATGGAGTCGATGACCCAGTCGGTGTCCTTATCCATCTTCTTGTTGCTCAAGAGGGGCGAGCCGTAGCTGTCCACATTGGCGATGATGGAGTTGAACAATATGGTGTTTTCACCGAAAATACCGGTGGCTCGGCGCTCTTCGGTGATCAACGCGAAGCCGTTTTTACGGGCTTCGTCGGTGGTTACGTTGTTAATAGGTTTGCCGTGCATGAGCACTTCGCCGCCGCCCTTGGTGTAGTAACCAAAGAGGGAGTTGAGAAGCTCGGTACGGCGGGAGCCCACCAGACCGGCCACGCCCAGCACCTCGCCCTTGTGCAGCTGGAAGCTGACGTCGTGGCAGGTGGGTTCGTACATACCGGAGAAATTTTTCACATCCAGCAGTACGTCACCGATCTGATTGTTCTTGGGCGGGAACTGATTATTCATTTCGCGGCCGACCATCAAACGGATGATCTCGGCCTTAGTCAGTTCCTTTGCATCCTTGGTAGCGATCCACTGGCCGTCGCGCATGATGGTCACTTCATCAGAAATGCGCAAGATCTCGTCCATTTTGTGGCTGATGTAAATAATGCCGACGCCTTCGCTGGTCAGCTGGTTCATAATACGGAAGAGGTGGTCTACCTCGTCCTCGGTCAGCGAGCTGGTGGGCTCATCCAGCACCAGAATGCGGGCGTTGTAAGATACAGCTTTACCGATTTCTACCATCTGGCGTTTGGAAACGGACAGTTCGCCGATGATCTGTCGGGGGTCTACGTCGATCTCCAGCCGTTCAAACACCGCTTTGGTATCGTTGTACATTTTTTTTGCGTCTACGGTACCAAACTTAGTGGTGGGGAATCGGCCCAGCCACACGTTTTCCATCACGCTACGGCGCAGAACCTGGTTCAATTCCTGATGAACCATTGCCACGCCATTGTCCAGCGCATCCCGGGGACTGGTAAAGGCTACCGGCTTGCCGTCCATGGAGACGGTGCCGCCATCCCGGGTGTAGATGCCGAACAGGCACTTCATCAAGGTGGACTTGCCAGCGCCGTTCTCGCCCATCAGTGCGTGCACGGTGCCGGGGCGCAGCTGCAGCTTGGCGTGATCCAATGCCTTTACGCCGGGGAACTGCTTTTCAATATCCAGCATTTCCAGCAGGTATTGATTTTCGGACATGTCTCATCCTCACCACTTTTCAGCGTAATCTATGGGTATGGAAGCATTGCTTCATATCCGTCAAAAGAGTTCCGGCAGCCGAAGCTGCCGGAACCGAAAGGTTTCCAAAGGTCAAATCAATTTCGCAGGATTATTCGCCCACGGTATCGACGGTGATCTTGGAGTAGGGAATGTAAACGGAGCAGCCGTCCTCATTCAGGGTGTACTTGTCTTCCAGGCCCTCCATCCAGGTGCCGTTCATCAGGAAGTTCAGCGCAAAGCGGAGGTTGGCTTCGCCCATGGCATCGCCGTCCTGCTTAACGGTAGCGGTCATCTTGCCAGCCTTGATGGCTTCCACGCCAGCGTCGGTAGCGTCAACGCCGATAACAGCGATGGCGGGATCGCCTTCGTTGCCGGTGTTGTAGCCAGACTGATTCAGAGCGCCGATGACGCCCAGAGCCATGTCGTCGTTGTTAGCGAAGACCAGCTCGATTTCGGGGTGAGCCTGCCAGGTGGACAGCATGGCTTCGTTGGCCTTGCCGTTGTCCCAGTCAGCAACGATAACGTCGGTCACCATCTCCAGCGGCACGCCCAGCTCGCGAGCGGTCTCTTCGGAGTACTGAGTACGAGCGATGGCTTCGGGGTTGTTGGCAACGCCCTTGAACTCAACGAACTGCACAACGCCGTCGCCGTTGAGGTCGATCTTGGCAGCGTCAGCGGCCCACAGATCAGCCAGGATTTCGCCCTGCATGTCGCCAGCTTCGCGGGGCAGAGTGCCAACGAAGAAAGCGCCGGGGGTCTTCACGACGGAATCATAGGTCTCTTCAGACGGGGGAATGTTGTAGAACAGGAAAGGAATGCCTTCAGCGGTGAAGGTGTCAACCAGAACCTGGCCGCCGGCCGGGTCAGCGAGGTTGATGATGACGAAGTCGGGCTTCTGGCTCACGATACGGGTGGCCTGCTCGACCTGCTTGCCCATATCATCCTGAGCATCGTCCATGGTCAGGTTGATGGTCACGCCCAGTTCGTCTTCAAGGATTTCTTCCCACTTCATCATGCCCTGACGGACAGTGGAGCCGTAGGTGTCGTCGTACTTCCAGACCAGCACGTGGATGTTGAACTCAGTCTTGGGCTCTTCCGCGACCGCGCTCATGCAACCCAGTACCATAACCAGAGTCAACAGGATGGCAACGAGTTTTTTCATTGAGGTATCCTCCTTCGAATTCTTCGGCGAAATCGCCGATATCTCAAAACAGTATGCCTACTGTTTTAAGTACAAACAAAAACAGACAATAAAGAATAACGCAGTATTCTATACCGAAAGAAATATGAAATTGTTCGCACATATTTATCAACACATGCATTATATCAGAAAAAAGGACCGTTGTCTACTGTTTGTTTGTGAAAAGTATGACATTCTATCCGAATTTGCCAAAATCAGGGGGTATGGGCGTATGACAGATCGCTTGCGGACTTCTTCCCTGCCGTCCATATCAAAAAAGCCCTTGCCGGCAAAAAACCCGGCAAGGGCTTCCAAACAATCGATCAGATTTCAGAGAATACCCGCATGGCCTTCTCCACATCCGCCTCCATGGCCTTTTGGGCCGCCAGCGCCAGGTCATGGAAGAAGGTTACATCTTCGCTGTCCAGCATGGCCTTGACAGCATTCACACCAGCCTTGGACATGTAGCTGTAGTAGTTCACCTTGCGGATACCGTTTTGGATGGCAATGCGGTAGTCATCATCACTGACGCCGCTGCCGCCGTGCATCACCAGCGGCAGGCCGGTCTTCTCCGCGATGGTCTTCACCCGCTCCAGATCCAGCACGGGCTTGCTCTTGTAGATGCCGTGGGCGGTGCCGAAGGAGGGAGCCAGCGCATCGATGCCGGTATCCTTGCAGAAAGTCTGCGCCAGGTCGGGATCGGTGTACACCGGACCAGCAGCGTTTTCTTCCTCGCCACCTTCCCGGGCTGCCAGCTGGCCAATCTCCGCCTCCACGCTGGCGCCGTACTGCTTTGCCATGGCAACGGCGGTGCAGGTATTCTTCACGTTTTCCTCGTAGGGCAGCACGCTGCCGTCGTACATCACGCCGGTGAAGCCCATTTTCAGAGCTTCTTCCATATAGGAAAGGGTCTCGCAGTGATCCAGATGCACGCAAACCGGCACCTTGGAGGCTTTGGCGGCCTGCACCATCACCGGGCCGATAACGCTGAGCGGCGCAACCGGCTCGTGCAGCTCCGCATGGCTGATGATCACGGGCACATCCAGCCGCTCAGCCGCGTCCAGCACAGCGTTGAGGCATTCCAGATTGGGGGTATTGAATGCGCCGATGGCACAATTCTTTTCCTTGGCAAGGGCCAGAATCTCGTTGAGTGTTACAAGCATGGATTACATCTCCTTATAGAAAGCGCGCAGTTGTTTGTACAGCTGATACCGCTGGTCATAGATGGCCTGATGGGCCGGGTTGGGCTGAATCGGCTCCGCATACTGCCAGAACCGCTGCGCCAGCTTGAGGGGACTTTCCCCAAGCACCGCAGACAGGCCCAGAATGGCGCTGCCCATGGCGCCGGTTTCCTCCTGCTTCACCGGGATGATCTGGCAGCCCAGAATATCCGCCTTGATCTGCAGCCATACCGGTGAGCGAGCCCCGCCGCCGCAAGCCAGCAGGCGATTGATGCCCACGTTGCCTCCGGACAGCTTCTCCATATTATAGCGCATCTCGAAGGTGACGCCCTCCAGAATGGCCCGATAGATATCCGGCAGGCGGGTCTGGGTGGTCAGGCCAGCGATGAGGCCGGTGGCGTTGGGATCCACGTCCGGGGTGCCGCCCATGCCTTGCAGGAAGGGCAGCACCATCAGGCTGGTGGGCTCGCTGGGGGCGGCCTCATTCAGCACCGCGTAAACGCTGCGTGCTTCTTCTTTCAGATGGCTGCCCAGCGCATCCCGGCACCAGCGCACCACGCTGCCAGCGGAGATGTTGTAGGCATAGGTCACATAGCCCCGACCTTCCAGATAGGGCACGCAGGCGAAGTTATTGCGCTGGAAGTCCAGTGTTTCCGGAATGGCAGGATACAGCGGCGTGATGCACTCGCAGGTGCCGGAGGTATCCACCGCATCGCCGATGGCGGCAACGCCTGCGCCCAGCGCATTCACGATCTGGTCGTGGGTGCCGATGACCACCTGCACGTTTTCGGGCAAGCCCAATTCCTGCGCCATGCCGGGCAGCAGACCGCCCAGCAGCGTGCCGGGCTCAACCACTGTTGGCAGCTGGCTTTCCGAGATGCCGGAAGCCTCCATCAGTTCCTGTGACCAACCACCCTTCTCCACATCATACAGCAGCGTCCGGCAGGCCAGCGATACATCCGTCATGGTCTTGCCGGTGAGCCGGTAGCAGATATATCCCGCAATGAACAGGAATTTCCACACCGGTTTTGGCGCCTTTGCCATGGTATAGATCATTTTGGCCAGCGAGTAGGAAGCGTCCGGCAGGATGCGGCAGATCCGCATGAAGGTTTCCTCCCCCACCCGATCCACCAGCGCGTCAAACGCTGCGCTTTCCGCATTGCCGAAGTACATCAGGATGTCATCCAGCGGGTTGCCAGCTTCATCGATGGCCACAAAGGACTCTCCGAAGGAGGACACGGTGAGCACGGCGATATCCGCTTTATCAGAAAGGCGGCTGGCGCAGTCCCGGATCACCCGGAACACCGAGGCAGCCAGCACCAGCGGCGGCAGATTCACCATGCCCGCTGCCAGTGGATACTCCTCATAGCTCATGCCCAGCTGCACGCCGGCATGGTCGAAGGCGACACATTTGCAGCCTGTGCCGCCAATGTCGATGCCAAGGGAAATCATGCGGTTCCCTCCTTAGTCGATGTCCACCCAGTCGTAGCCCAGATAGGTGGTGAAAGCCTCTTGCAGAATGGCCTTGTAGTGGCCCTCGCAGATGGCGGTGTGATGCTTGAAGCCGCCCCGTGCCAGTCGGATGAGCTTGTCCTGTAGGTTGTCGATCTCTGCCACGCCGCCGCAGCCAAAGAATTCGGGCTCGATCACATCATCGGTGAATTTGCCTTCGCTGGCGTAGATGACGATCTTGCCATCCTTGGTCTGGCAGTTGGAGATGGTGATGGGCATGGGCTTGATGCGGCCTTCGTTGCAGCCCCAGCCGCTGCCGGGATCGTTCTTGGCGAACATTTTGTGCTCGGTGACAGTGCCCTTGCAGGTCATCAGGCTCTGAGCCACAGGGCCGCAATGGAACAGGATCACCTTGTTTTCGTCGTCGCCGTAGTTGTTGTTCCAGTCCAGCACAGCGGTAGCGCCCTCGGAAGCAAGGCTCATGGCCCGCATGGTGATGGCGGAGCACATGTCGATCTCGCAGGAGGCGGCGATGCCACGGTCGTTGAGCTCACTCAGCAGCACGCAGGGGCATACCCGCAGGTAGGTTTCCATCTCATTCCAGCAGCGAAGGGCCAGCGCATCCAGATGATACTCCTCGATGTACTCGTCGATGACCACGGACACTTTGGCCAGCGTCAGGGCGTTTTCGGCGGGCACCAGAGAGAAATCGGTGTAGTTCTTGAGCCGCTCCAGCTTGGCCTGCACGATGGGATCGTCGTTCTGCTTTTCCCGCACCTTCTCGAACAGCTCGCTCAGGTCGAAGGATTCCACGTTGATGCCGTGCTTCTGCATGGCGATCTCATCAAAGCGCACGGTCTTGAAGGCGGTGGTGCGGGCGCCGATGCAGCCCAGATTGAACCGCTTCATACCATTGACCACCCGGCAGATGGCGGCGAAATCCCTAAGGTTCTGCTGGAAGGCAGGGGTCAGGGGATGCACCACATGGGGCTTCATGACGGTGAAAGGCACGTTGTACTGGCAGAACACATCCGTTACGGAGAACTTGCCGCAGTACGCATCCCGACGGTGCTTGAAATCCATCTTGCCGATCTCGTCCGGATAGGCCTGCATCAGAATGGGCACGCCCGCATCCTGCAAGGCGGTGATGGCGCCGTTTTCATCGGCAAAGATAGGCATGGAGAAAATCACGCCGTCATACTGCCCCTCGTGCTCCTTGAGCCATCTGGCGTACAGTCGGCCCTCATCACGGGTTTCCACGCCGCCGTAGCGGGTCAGCTCCGCATCCATGGCAATGTAGTCATAGCCCGCATCGGTCACCGCTTTGATCATATCCTCCCGGGCACCGTAGATCAGTTCGCCGGGCATGAAGCCGCGGTTGCAGAAGCAAAGGGCAAAGGTCATCTTTTTCATGGGGTCGTCCTCCTTCAGATGGTCTCGAAATGGAATGTCACTTGGGTTTTTACGGTCTCAAAGGGCGCGATCACGGGAAGGGTGCCATTCTCCCGCTCGTCCTTGCGGCCCTTGATGTAGCAGTTGGTGGGCTCCAGCCCGCACACATAGTCGCCGCTGGCCATGCTGCGCCAGTGCGCCATAATGGGCAGGGTGTCGCTCCATGTCATGGTCATGCGGGTGTGCATGCTTTCATTGACCAAGGCCACCCGGTGCTCCATGTCCTCATGGAAGAACACTCGCTCCTCCTCACCGGGGGTGGGCCTGTCAAAGGTGGTCTCCCGGCCGATGCCGGTGGCGGCAAAAGGCGTACGAGGGCTGGTCTTGCGGTTTTCAGGCAGTTCCACACGGGCCTCTTCCGACACCAACGGCCAGCCGAAGTTGCAATGATACAGTAAAGCGTATTCCTCAGGTGTATGGGCCAGATTGGTCAGCTCGTCGGAGACGGTCACCGCCGCGCCCATCACCGGGATGCGGATGGTGCGCCTGAGTTGCAGGTTGTGCCCGAACAGGGCGGTCTCCCGCATCGTTCCCTTGATGAGAATAGCGTCGTCCACCACCTCGGCGCAGACCTGCTCTGCCATCAGGCTGTGGTAGCGTCCGTGAAGGGGATGCCACTCGTCCCCGTCCCGGTGTGCGCCGCCGGTGGAGCGCAGGCCGCAGGTGTACAGCATGCCGCCGGGGAAGGTTTTCAGGAACTCGGTCTCATACGGGCTGATAGCGGAAGGGCTGTCATAGCCGTTCTTGCTGATGAAGGCCACATTTACGCCTTTATAGCGTACCTGGCCGATATCCAGTCCGGCATCCGGCAGGATATCCAGCTGCAGACCGCCTGCGGTGCATACCTCGATGATGCTGGTGTTTTTCGCTTTTCCTTCGCTGATGCTCACCCGGCGCAGGGTATACAGCTGCTGGGGATGGCACAGGTATCCGCTCCGATACAGCTCTTCCATAGTAAAACTCCTTTCGTGGGCAGGAATAGACAGAATGATCTTTTAGGATGTCAGGATGATGCTGTTTTTTCTGAAAAATAACTTCTATATATTATTGTAATAGAAAACTCGTGACAATACAACAGTGCATTGAGGGAATTTGATTGATTTGTTTTTGGGGGATTGCAATCCTGTGTCAGGCGGAAGTGCGGTTGAGAAGAGATGCGGAGGGACAGGCAAGATGGTTTGTTTTTTCTTAATGAATGCGCTGTGGATATGCTACGGCACAAATGAAGAAGAAAGCTAAAATCATACGCACTACCTTTGCAGACGAAAGAGAACAAGATCGGAGGATCATTTCAGCAGCCGTAAACGTTTCCATGGGAAATATGACATGTGTGCCGGGCGTGGCGTGCGTTTATAATGAAAAAAACCCAAAGCACACAGATGTATGAAATCAGGAGTGTGCTTTGGGCTTTTTTCATACGCCGGGGTCATCTACCACCCGGTCTCACAGCTCCCCCATGCCCGGCAGATGCCCGGCTTCGGCCAGGGCAATGAGGCACAGGAGGGCGCCCCAATGGTAGAAGCGATCGCTGTTGCCGCTGTCGCAGCCCTCGCCGGTGATGCTGTTGTAGTTTTCGTGGACGTGGCGGTGCTGGTTCCATTCCTTGAGGAACAGAGAAGCGGACTTGCCTGCCAGATCGCGGCGCACGTCGTTCAGCTCCGTGCCGCACAGGGCCAGGTAGACCAGGAAGTTCAGCGGTGCCCAGGCGCGGCCGCGCCAGTATTCCTGCTCGGGGAAGGCGGGGTCGTTGCGGGCGATGGAGGGCAGCATCCAGTCGCCGTAGAATTCGTCGGGGTTGTAGTAGTGCTCATCCGCCATGCGCCGCTGCCGCTCCGGGGTAACGTTCCGGGAGAAGAGGGCGTAGAAATGGGTGGGCGAGATGCGGCGGGAGAATGCGCCGGTATCGGTGCGGCGGTTGTAGTAGAAGCCGCTTTCCTCGTCCCAGAGGGTCTCCAGTCCGGCTTCGGCTTTGCTAAGCTGTGCTTCCAGAGCGGGGATATCGTCCTGATGGCCGGTCTGCTGCGCCAGGCGGATCAGGCTGCGGCAGTCCAGGATATATAGACCTGTGAGGCCCACGTCCGCCAGCCTGAGCCGGTGGGTGTCCGGGTCAAAGGGAATATCGTCGTACATGGGGGAGTTGTCCAGGCCGCTTTCCAGGGCTGCGCCGTAGGTGCAGTGCACGCCTTCCTTTTCCCATCGGTTGCCGTAGAGCACGGGGATGGGATCGCTGCCCCAGCTCAGGGTGCCGTCGGGGTTCATGCGGTGATCCGCAAACCAGCGGTTCCAGCGCAACAGGCCGGGGTACATCTCCTCGGCCAGCCAATTGTCGCTAAAAATGCGACAGGTCTCCAGCAGCATGGCGCTGCCCACGGGCGGCTGGGAGCGGTCGGCGCTCACCTGCCCGGTGGCGCAGGCAAAGTTGGGCACAAAGCCCTCCGGTGTCTGTTCCCGGAGGATCTCCCGCAGGTTGCTGTAGCTCAGTTCCTTTGAACCGAGGCTGGCCATGAAGCCAGCAAAGAAATTGTCCCAGCAGAAGAGCACGTAGCCGCCGTGGGTGATGCTCCACAGCCGGCTTACCGGCGAGATGACCCGGTCGCCCTTGGCGTCGTAGAGGGTATCCCAGCTCAGGGCGCTTTCCATGGCCAGGTACATGCTGCTCAGGTCGCCGAAACGGCGGGCGGCCTCAGCTTCATGGGCGATTTTGCGGCCGGTGATGAGGGCCTGGGCCTGGGTCAGGCTGACGGGCTTGCCGGTGGAGAACACCACGGGCCCGTCCAGCACCACGGACAGAAACGCTGTCTGCACCGGGATGTTCAGATCGGTCATGGAGACGCCGGTGGTGTAGACCGAGGTATCCCTGGCAGCGCCGTGAGCGATAAGGCCTTCGCCGATGCGCTCCACCCAGCCGGGACGGCCCCACAGATAGCCGCCCTCCAGCACCAGCATGGCGGGCCGTACCTGCTGCGTCACCGGGGTCACCAGCAGGACGAGCTCATCGTCCGTAACGGTGGATTCCACCTTGACCTCCATGCCGCACCAGCGGACGGTCATCTCCGTGTAGGAATCATCGAAAGCATGCGCGCCCGGGAAGGCAGTCTCCACCGGCGTACGGCTTTCGTCAAAGCGGCCGATGAGGGTCTCCTTGAGGTAGTGCCCGTCGGCATACTCCTTCAGGGCCAGGTTCAGGGCAAGCCCGTCCGGCATATGCACATGGGACAAAACGCTGCGCACGTTCCAGGTGTGCCAGCCGGTAAGGTATGCGTGTTTCATTTGCTGGTAGTTCATAAGGACGTCTCCTTTGCGGGGCCATTGCAGCGCCCCTTTTCCTGGCCGAAGGAACCTAAGGAAAAAACATCAGTCCTGCAGCCAGACCCCGTCATAAATAAAGGTGGCAGGGCCGGTCATGTATACGTGTCCGTCTTCTTCATTCCATTCCAGCTCCAGCACGCCGCCGGGCAGCTCCACTTCGGCCTTGCGTTCGGTGAGGCCGCCCAGCACGCAGGCCACCAGCACGGCGCATGCGCCGGTGCCGCAGGCCAGCGTTTCGCCGGTGCCCCGCTCCCATACGCGCATTTTGGCGTGGGTGCGGTCGATCACCTGTACAAATTCGATGTTGGCCTTGCGGGGAAAGGTGGGATCGCATTCCAACACCGGGCCGTCCACGGTGACCGGTGCCGTGAGGGGATCATCCACAAAGCAGACGGCATGGGGATTGCCCATGTTCACCAAGGTGAAGTGGTAGGTATTACCGTTTGCCGTCAGGGGAAGCCCGATCACCGGCCCGCCCTGAACGGTGGAGGGGATGCTGGGGCCGTCCAGCAGCGGCGCGCCCATGTCCACCCGCACGGCTTTCGTTTTGCCCCCCTCAAGGGTCAGGTGCATGGTCTTGATGCCGCCGCCCGACTCGATGGTGAAGACGGTTTTGTCGGTAAGGCCGCGGTCGTGACAGTAGGCTGCCACGCAGCGGATGCCGTTGCCGCACATCTCGCTCTCGCTGCCGTCGTTGTTGAACATCTGCATGCGGAAATCCGCCTTATCGCTGGGCAGGATCATGATCAGCCCGTCAGAGTAGCAGCCAAAATGATACCGGCTCATTTTCACCGCCAGGGCGGAGGGATCCTCAATATGCTCTTCAAAACCGTTGATATAAATGTAGTCGTTGCCGATGCCTTCCATCTTGGTGAAGCGGATCATGGGGCAGCCTCCTTGGGGGATGATGGACCGGGGACGAATCTGCATCCCCGGCAGTGCTGCGATGCCGCAGCCACGGTCAGTATAGCATCCGGCGCAGGGGAACTCAAGGCGGGTACGAAGGAAGAACAGCTCCAAAAACACACTCCCTGCCCGCATAGCCCCTACAAGCACCCCAACAGGGCATTCCCCTTTGCGCCGTGCAACGGTGCAAAAAGCGTGTCCAGGGCCTCAGGCCCTGGCGGGGCTTGGGGCAGCGCCCCAAAACCACCCCCCAAAAACTACCTCCTCCTCATCCCAAGCCCCACGCGCTGCCGGCCAAGGGCAAGCGCACGGCGAGTGCGGAGATCCGGTCTGCCGGCGCGCAGGGTCTGGCGGGGTGCAGGCAGCAGTCCGGAAGAGGTGCGGTGGGGGCCGCTGCAACGGATCAGCCGGGCAGGATGGCGGACGCGGACAGGATGCGCGTAGCGGCGCACGGCCCATCCGCCCCGGCTCTGCCACAGGAAGGGGACCAGCCGGCGCCATTGCCAGTTGGCGATATCGGCATATGCGCCGCGAGGGGATGCATCCTGCGGCGCGCTGTCCAGAATGTTGTGGGGTTGGGTAAAGCATTCCAGCAGCACGGCCAGGATGCGCCTCAGCGGGGTCTGGCGCACGGCGGGGCGAAGCTGATCCTTGAGCGCGGAAAGGCGGAAGGGCGGCATGTCATAGCCGCACAGGTCAAGGTATGCCGAGCGAAGGTGCCCAAGGAACAGTCGGAAGCCGCCGTAGGCCTTGCCGCCGGCATAGGCGATGAACCGGTCGATGGCAGGGATGTGCCAGCGCTTGTCCAGTAGGGTGTTAAGGCTGTCCTCGCCCTTTTCTTCAAGGATACATTCCGCCAGGGCATAGACGGTGAGCAGCAATTCCGGCATGCCTGCGATCCGGTTCAGATGGGGCAGCAGCACACGGCGCGCCTCCTGATCCGAAGGATTGGGACTGAACCTGTAGACCCTTTGCCGCCAGTCATCGTCCGGGAAAAACGTCATACATACCCCCAGATGAACCTGCGCGCCCATACGGGGCACCAGATCGTCCTGATTGAGGATGTGCCACAGAGGATAGGCAGCCGGGTCGGCGCGGAGGGCTGCGGTAGCCACGGTAGGAGACGCAAAGCCGTAGCCAGCCATGTTCCGGCGCAGTACGCCGCTTTGGGTGATCAGCCGGTGGGCATAGACCTGCATCAGCGCGCCGCCCTGGCTGTGCCCGGCCATCCAAAGGCGGAAGCGGCTGTCCGGGCTGCGCATCTGCGCAAGTACGTCCCGCAGGGTGAGTTTGTTCAGCCCCAGCGCCCGCGCCGTCTCTGGAAAGACGATCTCCTCATCGGCCCGTTCAAAGTGACGGCACAGCTGGAAAAATCCTTTGTGAAAGCCCTCTTCGGTGGTGAAGCGCAGGTTGGAGAACCAGTCATAGAAGCGCTTGCCGGTGCCCATGAAGCCAATAGCCAGCAGGTAGCGCCCCTCAGACAGAGGATGCATCATGCATACGGCCTTGACGGTGTCGCTGGCGTCGCGCTGGCGCAGGGCGCCCATGAGCTGCGCCAGGGGATTGCGGGTATTCAGCGCGCTGAGGGCGCGGCGGTAGCGCGTGGAAGCGGTCAGCGGCCGGGCGGTTTGGGTGTGTTCACTGCCGGCCACGTCGGTATGCAGGGTGTTGTCGATCTGAATGGACACATCCTGCCAGCCTGCCGCCAGCCACGGCTCCAATTGCAGGGTGTAGGTCATCTGGGCCAGCTCCACCGACAGCAGGAGCGCCTCCCGGGAAAGGGGCGGAATGCGCCGGCGCAGGGGCGCGGCACAAGGCGGCAGCCACAGGGCCGTCAGGTCGCCGAGATCGCAGCCGGTCACCAATCCGTAGCCGGTCACCGGCCCGCGGTCCTGGTATGCGTCCGGGCAGGGAGGCGCGCCAACAGCCGCCTTTTGAGCCGGCGTGTTTTCCGTGGTATGCTTTTCGGCCATGGGCATCCTCCCTTTTGCATTGCTTTTTTTCATTATAGCATATCCCCTCCCGGCAAAAAAGCGGCTTCCTTGTTCGCGGCGGCGTTCCATGGTATAATGGGCCTGTTGGGTGCAACTCACCCGAAAGGAGCATGACGGTATGAACAAACCTGTATTGATTATTATGGCCGCCGGCATGGGCAGCCGATACGGCGGACTGAAGCAGATGGACCCCGTAGGCGCAAACGGCGAACTGATTCTGGATTATTCCCTCTTCGATGCCCGCCGGGCCGGCTTTGAGCGGGCCGTGATCGTGATCAAGAAGGAAAACGAGCAGGCGTTCCGCGAGGTGCTGGGCGACCGGGTCAGCAAGCATATGCAGATCGACTATGCCTATCAGTCCCTGGACGATCTGCCCGAGGGCTATGCCATTCCTGAAGGGCGCGTGAAGCCCTGGGGCACCGGCCACGCCATCTATGCCGCCCGCCAGCTGGTGGATGCACCCTTCTGCGCCATCAATGCGGACGATTTCTACGGCTACAACGCCTTCAAGCTCTGCTACGACCACCTCACCAGCCTGCGGGATGAAGGCGACGTGGCCATGGTGGGCTACCTGCTGAAGAACACCCTCAGCGAAAGCGGCTATGTGGCACGCGGCGTATGCACCACCGACGAAAACGGCCGCCTTGTGGATCTGACCGAGCGGACGCATATCATCCCGTCTCTGGACGGCCCCCTGATGACCGAGGATCTGCAGACCTACACCCGTCTTTCCGAGGATACGGTGGTATCCATGAATATGTGGGGCTTCCCCGCCTCCATGATGCAGGCCATCCGGGAGGGCTTCCCCCGCTTCCTGGACAATGACGTACCCAAGAATCCGGAAAAGGCGGAATATTTCCTGCCCATGGTGGTGGACAGCCAGCTTCGCGCCGGCAAGGCGCAGGTGACCGTGCTCACCACGCCGGACAAGTGGTACGGCGTGACCTATGCCAGCGATAAGCAGGAGGTCGTAGACGCGCTGGCGCGGATGAGCGCCGAGGGTCTCTACCCCGCCCCCCTGTGGCAGTAACGGAGGAAGATCCGTGGAAACACGCAGAATTTCTGTGGGCACGATCCTGCTGTGGCTGCTGCTGGCGGCAGGCGTGATCGCCTGCATCTCTCTGGCGCCGGGCACGATGGATGCCAAGCGCACGCTGGAGATCGAAACCGCCGCCACGCCCACCCCTACGGCTGACGTGCGCAGCATGCTGGCCGTGACCCTTGACCCCAATCAGACCCCCGCGCCCACCATGCTTCTGCTCAAGCCGGGCGTGGAGGGCGATGAGGTCAAGCGGCTGCAGCAGCGGCTCAAGGAGCTGGGCTACTACACCGGCGAGGTGGACGGCCAGTACGGCCAGGGTACCCAGCTGGCCGTGATGCTCTTTCAGGCGCAGCATGGCCTGGAGGATGACGGCATTGCCGGCGATCAGACCCGCAATGTCCTTTATGCGCAAGGCGCGCAGATCTACATCCCCACCCCCGCGCCCACCCAGACGCCTTCGGCGCTGGACAAGGGCGCCCAGGGCGACATGGTTCGCCAGATGCAGGAGCGTCTTAAGGAGCTGGGCTACTATACCGGCAAGGCGGACGGCGACTTTGGCCCCGGCACGGAGGAGGCAGTGCGCCTTTTCCAGAGCCAGAACGGCCTGACAGTGGACGGCGCAGCCGGCGAGAAGACCCTGACGCTGCTTTACAGCGAGGCGGCCAAGCAGGTCACCGTTACCCCCACCCCCGACCCCAACGCGCTGCCCATTCTGGTCAACCGTACCCATAAGCTGGACAAGAACTACAAGCCCGGCAATCTGGTGAAGCTGCGCAACGTGCTCCCCGAGAGCGTGGTGTACGTCAAAGGCAGCGACATCGAGGGCGACCGCGCCGCCGCCGGCGCATTGGAGCAGATGTTCCGCTCCGCCATCAACGACGGCGTGGGCGATTGGCAGATCAGCGCGGGCTACCGCAGCTATGCCTATCAGGAAAAGCTGTTCAACAATCAGGTGGCTGAATACCGCAGCCAGGGCATGAGCGGCGACAAGGCCCGCTCCGCCACCCGTCAGACGGTGGCCGACCCCGGCACCAGCGAGCATCACACCGGCCTGGCCTTTGACATCACCACCCCCGGCACCGCCTTCATCGGCACGCCCCAGCAAAAGTGGCTCCATCAGCACTGCTGGGAATACGGCTTCATCATCCGTTACCAGGAAGGCAAGGAAAAGATTACCGGCTTTATCGCCGAGTGCTGGCACATCCGCTATGTGGGCGTGGAGCACAGCATTCCCATGCGCGACCGCCAGCTTTGCCTGGAGGAATATCTGGGCGAGGTGGACTGACGCCGACTGCGGGGCGCTGCCCCGGACCCCGGCAAGGGCCGACTGCGGGGCGCTGCCCCGGACCCCGGCAAGGGCCGACTGCGGGGCGCTGCCCCGGACCCGGCAAGGGCCGACTGCGGGGCGCTGCCCCGAACCCCGGCAAGGGCCTGAGGCCCTTGCATCCCGCTGTTTGCACAGCTGCGCTGCGCAAAAGGGGAAGGACAGGCTGGCTTGGAAAAAGCGTTTTTGACTAAGGCCCCGGCGGGTTGCCGGGGTTTGCTTTTTCCCTGCGCCAGGCCAAAGCCCCATATCGGAAAGGAGACTGCTCATGCAGCTGGAAACGGAACGCCTTATGCTCAGGGAACTGACCGAGGACGACTTTTCTGCCCTCTATGCGGTGCTGGGGGATTCGGACATCACCGAGCACTATCCCTATACCTTTGACGAAGCCCGGGTGCGCCGCTGGATCGCCCGCAATCAGGAGCGTTACCGTACCGACGGCTTTGGGCTGTGGGCAGTGATCCGCAAGGATACCGGTGAGTTGATCGGCGACTGCGGCCTGACCATGCAGCCCATTCATGGCGAAATGCTGCCCGAGGTGGGCTATCACATCCGCAGGGATCAGCAGGGCAAGGGCTATGCCACGGAGGCGGCGGCAGCGTGCATCCGCTTCGCCTTTGCCAATTACGATTTCCCTCATGTGTACTCCTACATGAAGTACACCAACGCCGCCTCCGCTGCCGTTGCCATGAAAAACGGCATGCGTTTTGTGGAGGAATACCCCGACCCGGACAACGCCTTCACCCGCGTGTATGCCGTCAGCCGGGAGGCATTTATGGCGCGTAAGGAGCGGAAGGACTGACGCGCGGAGCGCCCGGATTTTGTCTGTCCTTTTGGCGGCGTGTATGCTATGATGGTAAGCAGCCGGAGAAATGCACCGGCGATTTGGACAAGTGCCGCAGACTCACTATCCATCGGGTGCTGATGGTCTGCCACCGGGACAACACCGGCCCCGCCCAAAGCATTCTCAACAACGGCGGCGGCTGGAAAACGAAGTAACGGTGGACGGCGTATGCCAGCAACGCTACTGGATCGCCCTTCCATAACGCCCTGCAGGGATCCGTCCCGTGCATAAGGAGGAACAGATATGCAAATTCGTTTGACCGCCCCCCTGACCCGGGAGGCCATCGCCGGACTGCACGCAGGTGACAGCGTGCTGCTCAGCGGCGTGATCTATACCGCCCGCGACGCCGCCCACGCACGGCTGTGCGCTGCGCTGGCGCAGGGTGAGCCCCTGCCGGTGGAGTTGAAGGAACAGACCATTTTTTATGCCGGCCCCACGCCGCCGCCCCCGGGCAAGCCCACCGGAGCCATCGGGCCTACCACATCGGTGCGCATGGATGCCTATACACCACAATTGCTCCGCTACGGCGTCAACGCTCTCATCGGCAAGGGCGGCAGGACGCAACCCGTGCAGGACGCCCTCAAGGAATGCGGCGCGGTCTATTTTGCTGCTATCGGCGGCTGCGCGGCCTACATGGCCGCCTGCGTGGAACGCTGCGACGTGGTGGCCTATGACGATCTGGGCACCGAGAGCATCAAGCGGCTGGTGGTCAGGGATATGCCCCTGACCGTGGCAATGGATATGCACGGCGGCGACGCCTATCAGGACGGCATGGCCGCCTATGCCGCCTCCCGGCAGGAAAACGGCTGAAGCATTGATTGTATATTTCCATGTATGAAAAAAGCCAGTATATAGAAGGATCGGAGCGGTTTTCTGCCGCCTCGATCCTTCTGTTTATGCATTATTCGGTCGTTTTATGCATTTGTTCATGCGCGTGGCGGAGGGATGGCTGGTTGCAGATGTTTTTCTTGGCGTTTCGGTCGTTGCCGCAGCGGATCGTATGCTGGCAGAGCAGGGCGCAGCCGTGTTTACAACGTACATCAAACCGTTGTAACATAAGCGTTTTGCTGGCTGTTTGAATACCGTAGAAAAAATATTTGAATATTTATGCAAAAAAGGCTTGACAGGATGAATAAGCCGCGCTATACTATGCACGTTCCCAAGAGGAACCAAACCTGTTACCAATTGCAAGGAGGATATAATCATGAAGAAGTTTGTTGCTATTCTCGCCGCCCTGATCATGGCGCTCAGCTGCACCGCCGCTCTGGCCGATGACGTGGTCATCGTTGCCACCAACCCCGAGTATCCCCCCTTCGAGTACGTTGAAGGCGACGCCACCATCGGCTACGACATCGACATGTTCGACGCCATCGCCAAGAAGGCCGGCTTCGAGTATGTGATCGAGCCCATGGCTTTCGACGCTGTGGTCAGCGCCGTTGCCACCAACCCCAACACCGTCGGCCTGTCCGGCATCTCCATCACCGACGAGCGCAAGATGAGCGTTAACTTCTCCGAAGGCTACATCAACGCCGGTCTGGTGGTCATCGTGAAGGCCGACAGCGACTACGAGACTGCTGATCAGCTCGCCGGCAAGATGATCGGCGTGCAGCAGGGTACCACCAGCGACTTCGCCGCTGAGGAAATCACCGGCATGGACAACGTGGCCCGCTTCAACACCTTCCTCAACGCTGTCATGGAACTGTCTCAGGGCAAGATCGACGCCGTTATCATCGACAAGCCCGTTGGTCAGGCCATCATGGCTTCCCTGAACGACCCCACCCTGGTGATGGTCGACATGGGCCTGCAGGCTGACTGGTACGGCATCGCCGTCAACAAGGATAACCCCGAACTGCTGGAGAAGATCAACACCGCTCTGGCCGAGCTGGAAGCCGAAGGCTTCTTCGATGAGCTGGCTGTGAAGTACTTCGGCGGCGAAGAGGCTGCTGAATAATCTCTCAGCACACCGCATCCAAGGAAACAACGCCGTAGAGAGAATTTCTCTCTACGGCATTTGTGCGATTATCCTTTGAAATCATTCGTAACTGTATCATCCCCCCTCTGTGCCATGAAATGGCGCAGTATGCGGGGTGCGGGGGAACCTTGCTCCCCTGCCGGGAATCCAAGGGGTGGAACCCCTTGGTACGTTCCCCTTCGTCCCCCTACCGTACCGACCGACCGCCTATGGAGGGAATCCCCTTGAACGAGACCATTTCCATCTTTGAGCAGTGGTGGCTGAACATCCAGCCCGCGCTGGAAAGCAACACGCTCAACTTCTGGCAGAATCTCTACAAAGAAATCTACATGAACGCCATCAAGGATGACCGCTGGCTCCAGTACCTCAAGGGTCTGGGCGTTACCCTGCAGGTCTCCTTGTACGCCATTCTGGTGGGCGTTGCCCTGGGCACCCTGCTGGCCATTCTTCGCCTCCCCCAGGTACAGAATGTTTCCGCCCGCGGCAAGGGTTTCTTTGCCAACCTGGGCGCTGCCGTGGTGAAGCTCCTGTCCAAGTTCGCCGGTTTCTACATCAACCTGTTCCGCGGCACGCCGTTGCTGCTCCAGGTGTTGATTATTAATTTCGGCATCTTCGGCACCGTTCGTATTGATAAGGTCATTATCGGCGTCATCGCCTGCGGCCTCAACAGCGCCGCCTACGTGGCGGAGATCGTCCGCGGCGGCATCATGTCCGTGGAAAAAGGCCAGACCGAGGCCGGCCGCTCCCTGGGCCTTTCTAGCCTGCGCACCATGATGTACATCATCCTGCCCCAGGCCGCCAAGAGCGCCCTGCCCGCCATGTGCAACGAGTTCATCTCCCTCATCAAGGAGACCTCCGTTCTGTCCTACGTGGCGCTGACCGAGCTGACCAAGGCCGGCGACTACATCCGCTCCCGTACCTATTCCGCCTTTACCCCCTACATCATTTCGGGTATGCTCTACCTGATCGTGGTGCTGAGCCTGACCTGGCTCATTGGCAAGCTGGAAAGGAGGCTGCGCAACAGTGACCACTGATATCATCATCTCCGTCAAAGGTCTGGAAAAGCACTTTGACGGCGGCAACCTGAAGGCCCTCCGCGGCGTGGATGCAGACATCAAGCGGGGCGAAGTGGTGGTTGTCATCGGCCCCTCCGGCTCTGGCAAGTCCACCTTCCTGCGCTGCCTCAACCTGCTGGAGACCCCCACCGCCGGCACCGTCACCGTGGAAGGTACCGACATCACCAACCCCAAGGTGAACATCAACCGCCACCGGGAAAAGATGGGCATGGTGTTCCAGCACTTCAACCTCTTCCCCCATATGACCATCCTGCGCAACATGACCCTTGCGCCCATGAAGATCCTCAGGAAGTCCAAGGCCGATGCCGAAGCCAAGGCCATGGAGCTCCTCAAGCGCGTAGGCCTTGCCGAGCGTGCGGATGCTTATCCCAGCCAGCTGTCCGGCGGCCAGAAGCAGCGCATCGCCATCGTCCGTGCCCTGTGCATGGAGCCCCAGGTCATGCTCTTTGACGAGCCCACCTCCGCCCTTGACCCCGAAATGGTGGGCGAGGTGCTGGACGTTATGAAGCAGCTGGCCCACGACGGCATGACCATGGTGGTCGTCACCCACGAAATGGGCTTCGCCCGCGAAGTGGCCGACCGCGTCCTGTTCATGGATGAGGGCGTCATCGTGGAGGAAGGCACCCCCGATGAGATCTTCTCCAATCCCCAGAATCCCAGAACCAAGGATTTCCTGAACAAGGTTCTGTAATGCAAGGGCCTGACGCCCTTGACCCACTCTCTGCGTCGTATGACGGCGCAGGGGGTGTTTTTTTGTGGACGGAAAACGCTGTATGGAGAGTCTACCCAACAAGGCTGCATGGCGGAAATCACGCAGACAAGCCGGATCTTTTTTCGGGTGAATTGCTCGCAGTGCAGAGAGTGACCGTGCCTTGGCGAAACCGAAGAACCGAAAAAAGTCCCCTGAGCCCGAAAGCGGGTTCAGGGGGAAAGATACGGGCGTTGGCGGCCGCCTGATTATTGATTTTCGATGGAATAGCGGTAACGCAGCTCAACCCAGTAGCGAAAATCTTTGTCCGACATACCTGCGGGTATGACCTGAAGGGGATCTAAAGGCGACATGTGATGATGGAAGCGTATCAATACATATTCCATGATCATACGTCCGCTCACGCTAACGGGATGATTGTTACTGGGCTGCTCGAAGGCTGTCAGCTCGCCCTGAAGGACATTGGCCACTTCATTGGACAGCTTGCCGTTGGATTTGGTGTCCTCATGCCTGGGCAGACGATAGGTGAAGTTCAAGAGATCCTGCTTCGTTTTGAAGTGTCCGGCGTAGATCAGCCGTCCACTTTGGGAGGTGATGACAAAGCCTGCGGTATAGACGTCTTGCGTAACTTCATCGAAATAGTAGAAGGAAATTGTTCGCCGGTCGTTGTATAACTTGAGCTCCTCCCTTTCACGATCCATCATCCGCTCCTTGAAATCCTCTGCAGTGCGGTAGTCCGCAAAGGACATCTTTCCAATGTCGTAGGATTCCTGATGGGTACGGCCACTGGAGGAAATCTCACGCTCTGCACGGTCGAAGGCTAAGCCATAATTGGCCATCGTGGCGCCCACGTCGATCTGGTCATATTTGGTGGTGTGGGACTTGAGCTGCGCTGTATGGGTAAAATGGTAAATGGAACCCCATAGGTACGTCTCCTCAGGATGGGCTTGAAGGTATGCACGGTCGAAGTGCAGGCAGATAAGCTCGGAGTAGTCCAGAACCTCCTGTACCAGGTTGGCATCACAAGGCTGCATATCCAGCATACCATCGACGCAAGGTTTGCCGTCTTTCTCGACGAAGTTTATTCCACTCCCCAGAAGAAAACGCTTATCTTTGAACAGTGAGTAGTTCATCTCTGCATCTTGGGGAGGGATATGTACAAAGCGCTTGCCTTCCTGGATGGGCAGAGCGTTGACCAGCTGTTGGCGCAGATTGTCGCAGTCCTTTTCGGCTTTGTGATAGCTGTCCCATTTTTTCTTCATGCGCCTCTCATCGATCAAGCCCTTGATGAGTACAGGGATTTTCAGGAGTAATCGCAAAAGAAGAAATGCCGTAGGAACGCCGGCAATCAGCAGTCCTAACTGGGCCACCCCACGGGCCACTCCGCCCAGATTGATAAGGGACATGACCACAAGCAAAATCAGGGCGACCAGGGAACAGCCACCCGGAAGCATGAGTTTGTATAGGTCTTCGGTAGGGTCGGCGTCCGATACGAAGGTGCGGGGTTCCGTCTGCAGTTGATAAAATCTGTGACTAAGCTGGTATTCTGTTTCCAGCAGGGACATGCAGGCTTGGCGAACAGCGGAGGGATGGGGGGATTTGGTATCCTGTCGCATGGTAGATCCCTCATTTCTTTGGTGGAGGATACAACGATTATTGGTGTTGGATCGCAGAAATACAAGAAGGAAGGACAGATATATTTTTGTTCGCGTGTCTCGTGCAGTATGCTTAGGCCGTGGGGCTTGCGAGGCATGTCGGTATGTTGGCAGCTGCGCAGGGAGATCGGCCTGTTGCTTTCGATAAACAAAGCACAGGGGAGGATGTCCCCTGTGCCTCAGCTCGTCAAAAAACTCGCCTCGGGCGACTTTTTTGACGACTTTTGCACCGTTTGCCTACGAGCCTACGGCTCGCCGGGCGGCAAACGGCGATAGGAATCCCTTGCTACGCAAGGGTTCCGAAACCGCCGCACATGTCGCTGGTTTCGGTTTGACAATCGGAGGGGTGCGCCCCTCCGATACCTCCAAGACTTTTTCGACAGTCTGAGGCACAGGGGAGAATGTCTCCTGTGCCTTGCGCTTCCTGGAAGGATTACTTGTTTTCCAACTCCTGCAGCTTTTTGGTCAGTTCCTGCAGCTTCGCTTCGCAAGCCTGGGCGCTTTCGCAGGCCTGTCCCATCGCGAAGAGCACCAGACCGCTGAGCCATGCCACCAGACAGCCGATGGCGATGTAGAAGATGCCGCCGATGGCCACTCCGGTGCCCTGACCGCTGAACATCAACACGAGACCGGCGAAGACGAAGAGAATCATCATCAGAATGGATACGACCTTGGCGTAGGTTTTCACTTTGTGGCCAGCGTTGTTGAACATAGTATCACTCCTTATCATATGGTTGATTCGGCAGGAAAAAACAGCACGATTGCCTTTCCGATGTGACAAAAGCCCGGTCCCAATCGCAAGCGGAAGCACAGTGTTCCTTCCCGGCCTCACATCTCCCGGATCATCCGGTACAGCTCGTCCGCGAATAGCTGATGCATCTCCCGGGTGGGGTGGTTCAGCCGGTTCACCAAAAGCCGGGTGGTATCCACCCCGTTCGCCGCCATCTGCTGCCACTTGGCGTAGCAGTCGCACACCGGCACGTCATGGGCGGCGGCGCAGGCTCTGGCGGCGTTCATGTATGCGTCCATCTTGCCGGAGGTCTGGCACTGGCAGGTGAAGCGGGCATAGTCCATAAGCGCCGGCAGGGTATCGGCCTCATCCACGTAGGTATTGAGCATGTTGGGCGTGAGGAAGATGGTGGGGATCTCCGCGCCGCGCAGGGTCTGGAAGATGGTGCTCAAAGCGCCGGTGTATTCCTCCAGCGTTTCGTTGATGTCGTTAAGGCCGAAGCAGACCACGGTCAGGTCGGGGTGATGGCTCAGCACGTCCCGATCAAGCCGGGCAAGCGATCCTTTGGCGGTGATGCCACCGATGCCGGCATTGATCATATTCACGGGCATCATTGGGTAGTCCCGGTGCAGCATCCGCGCCAGCCTGGCGTGGTACACCGCGTCATAGTCGAACACGCCGTCCTCGAAATTGCCGTGGGTGACGCTGTCGCCCAAAAACACCATGTTCACCGGTCCGTGCCGGGTGATGCCGTCGCAGTCCATTTGCAGCTTTTCAATGATTCGCATGGTCGTTGTACTCCCTTCTGTATGGTGATGCCGGCGTACCCGGCTGTTCAGTCCGTTCCGCTGTCCGGTTTGCTGCCGAAAAGCACGTCCAGATGGCTGGCGCCTGCACCCAGCAGCTTGAGCACCGCGCCCAATAGCGCGTTGCGCTGCTGGCCGGTGAGCCCGGCGGTGGCGTTCAGCACGGCATCCAGGTTCAGAAGCGCGCCAAGGGGAATCTGCCCGATCTTCTTGGCCCCGGTGGCGGAGAGGATGCTGTACAGCGCGTCCACCACGGTGCGCCGCTGGGGAATGCTGAGGCTGCCAAGGAAGGTGCGCAGGGTACGGCTGGCATAGCGGCTCTGCTGGGTCAGGCCGTCGGCAGGCACCAGGGTGCCGCCCTCCAGCTGCCACAGAAAGCTGTTGTGCTGTTGAAGGCCGCTGCCCTCCGAACGGATGACGGTATAGGGCTCGCCGCCGTTCATCAGCATGCCAATGACCGAATCCTGCGGTACATAGGTGGTCAGCCGTCCGGCCAGCGCAGCGTATCCGGGGCTTTGCCGGGTCTTTTCATCCAGGCCTGGGCCGTCGAAGTTGATGACGCGCAGGATGCGCTCCTGCAGGGCGGGATTGCACCGGGCGGCTGCGAACAGCGCCAGATTGCCGCCCTTGCTGTGTCCCACCACATAGGCATGGGAAAACTGCGCCAGCATTTCATTCAGAAACCGGGCGGCGTCCTGCTGGGCGGGCACAGGAGATTCAAAGGACAGGTTCAGGTCCTCCTTCCAGCCCACCAGGGTGGAATCCGTTCCCCGGAAGGCGATCACCCCGGTTTGGGGCGCAATGCGAAAGGCGCAGGCGGCAAACTGCTGCTGCTTTTCCGGACTGAAATGCGCCCGGAAGCCGCCGAACTTGCACTCGCCAAAGCGAACGGTTTTTGCGGCGGTCTGCCACAGGCGGCGGCGCTTGAGCGCCATGTCCCCCTCGTCCGACCGGGCGGGCAGGGGATACAGCACGCTGCCGGTGAGGCTCAGGGGCCAGCCATGACCATGGCCGCCCAGCCGCTCCATGGGACAATAGGCCATGGTGGCGAAAATCAGCAGATCGGCCTCCGTGGGCGGCATGTCGAGAAAACGCTGGTTGCCGTAGGATTGCAGATGTTGGAACATGGAACCCTCCATTGTTTCATGGGTGAGGGGCGGTGGGATGGCGCCCCTTCTATCTCGATTCACGAAAGCGTGCTGATATTCCTTCCGGGGGTGATTTGTCGATTGATAGATTGATCAAGTAATACTGACTGATCTTGCCTTCTGCATAATGATCCTTTTCCTCTGTCAACACGCCACCATTCTTGATAATGGTTGCTGCAGATGCCAGATTATCTTTGTAGCAACCAAGCAAAACCTTGTCCATTCCTTTTTCTCTGCAAACGGACAAAGCATACCGAAGCATAGCGGTTGCATACCCTTTTTTTCTTTCGGACGGCCTTACTCCATATCCGATATGACCATATTGTTCCGTAAGAGATTCAGGCAAATCGTATCGGATGCTTAATAAGCCTATTAGTTTGCTCCTGTCAAAACAAAGATACAACAATGATTTGCCCCACAGAGCATCGCCAATCGAAGCGTTTTTCTGTATTTTCTCTACCCAGTCAGAGTACTCGGAAGATGTCAATCCCATACTCGCACTGATGCGGGTTTCATTGTGGCTGACATGTTCCTGAACATACTCTTGCAATATCCCTTTATCCTTGATGTCAGGAAGTCTATATATCATCTCATACTCCTACAAATTCAAGCTTTTCAATTCTACATCAAGTATATCATTGGGACGGTGTAAAAACAAGAAAAGCTGCGCCGGGCAAAACGACGCAGCTTTTTCTGTTTTCCAATCGCTCCAGTCATCCCGGAGCCCTTTACAAAGGCGTCACTCCACCCGCAAATACGTCCCGGCAGCATAATCATACCGCCAGCTTTCGCCGTTCAGCGAATATTCCACGTTACCATCAGCAAAGGCTTCCAGCCGGAGGATCTCCACTGTTTCGCCCTCGTCCGTCACGCCGGTGAGCAGATAGCTGCCCACATGCAGGCCGTCTTCGGTCTGCTGCTCCTCGCTCGCCAGCGAAATGGAGGCATAGCCCATGCCCCATTCAGGCCGGATATCCGCCGGACCTATCTCGTTTTCGCCGCCCCAGGTGCCGGTGAAGGCATAGAAATTCTGAGTGGTGAAAACATCGCCTACCCGGTCGTAGCGCTGCTTGGGGGTGATGCCCTCATAGGTGGCATAAGTGATGGTGCCGTCGAGGAAATAGCGGGTGGAATACCGGGCATTGCCGGTCTCGTAGGTAATCAGGTTAATGGAATCCACCCGGCCACGTTCCCGGTTGATGGCAATCACGGTGCCATCCCACAGGTCATCATAGTAGCCGCCCATGTTGACGCCGTAGTTGGTGCTGCCCTGATTGCTCTCATAGACGATGAAGCCCGCAGGGCCGGTCGTTTCGTCATACTGACCATAATAGAAGCTCTCGCCGGATTGGCCCATCTGGTGCCACTGAATATCAGCCGTTTCCACCACGGGCACAGTGGTTTCCAGCGGGCAGGGGAATGCGCTGCTGTGCGTGATCTGCAGATCATTGCGCTCGTAATCCGCCTCCAGCTGGTATTGGAGGAACACATGACAGGCCTGCACCTGAAAATCGCCGCTTCCGCCCATGGCAAAGCTGTTCTCGCCAAAGCCCTCGGGAGCCAGATAGGCGGCATAGTGCCAGTCGTTCTCGTCGAAGGGATTGGTAACATAATACAGCACCTGCTTCATGCCCAGTTCCTCTTCCAGATAAGCTGCGTACTTTTCCACCGCTTCCTGCACGGAGGCATCATCGCCCTCATAGGTATGGCTGATGCAGTAGCCATAGTCTGTGGTCGTATCCACGGGATACAGCCCATAAGAAAAATCAAGCGGGTCGGGCAGGTTGGGCTGCTGCGCCGTCTCTTCCATGACCGCACCCTCCTGCGCAAAGGGCAGAGATGAGCTGTGGCAGACGTGTAGAATGCTATCATCGCCTTCGTCGTTCAGCGTAAACATCAGCATCACATGGCAGGCGTCCACCTGATAAAAATCGCCTCTCATGGCAAATGTGCTGCCGGCCGGTTCATTGCCGGGCATCCGATAGGCGGCGGCATAATCCCTGCTATCCGGGAGGGGATCCGCTGTAACCGCCAGCACCCCTTCCATGCCGAGCTGTTCGATCAGATAAGCTGTGTACGCATCCACAGCAGCCTTCACAGAGGCCATGTCGCCCTGATAACTGTGCATCCAAAACACACCGAAATCCAGCGGCTCCTCATACTGGATCAGTCCCGGGGCCAAATCAGCCGGGTCGGGCAGAACGGCCTCCTTGGCTGCCTGCGCCATGGCGGCAGGCGAAAGCCCGAAAAGAAGAATAAGCGCAAGCAGGAGGGGAAGCATCCGTTTCATTATCAGTCACCTCTGTGTGGTTTTGTGTTGTTTGATGGAATGCGACAAAATTATAGAAAGAACAGCCGATAAATGTCAAGGCTTGCAACCCGCTTCTCCCCGCCTGTGTCGATTCCGTAAATTCTTCAAATTCCCTTTTGTTTTCCTCCCATCCTATGCTATAATAGACTGGCCGTTCGTATACGGTCTTCTTTGTTATGGAAAAATGCCGGTGGGAAATTTTTCGCAACCCTGCCGTCAAGCGACAGCGGTACATTTGCCGCAAGGAGGATTTGCAGTAGATGAAGAAACAACGTGGGATGATGGGCTATTTGGTGCTGATTGTCAGCTTTCTGGTCATCGCCCTGCTGCTCAACGGCAGCCTGGGCCAGGGAGTGAACCGCCGCATTGAGTATCCGCAGCTGCTCAACGCCATCCGCGAGAACAACGTCAAGGCCGTGGCCATCCGCGGTACCACGCTGGTGGGCCAGTACCGCAACAACAGCGCCGTGTCCGACGCAGATTTTCCTGAGCGCGGATACGATTTTGAAACCACCATCGGCGAGGACTTTATCGACACCGCCCGCCAGATGACCGCCACCGCCAACCAGAAGCCCCTGGAGGAGGTCAGCGTCAGCGACCTGCCCTTTGCGGTCAGCTACCGTGCGCCGGTGGTCACGCCCTGGTATGTGGAGCTTCTGCCCTTCATCATCATGACGCTGGTGACCCTGGGCTTCCTGTATTTCATCATGGCGCGTCAGGCCGGCGGCAACAGCAAGGTCATGAACTTTGGCAAGAGTCGCGCCCGCGTCAGCGATCCCTCCAAAAACCGCATCACCTTCAAGGATGTGGCCGGCTGTCAGGAGGAAAAGGAAGAACTGCAGGAAATGGTGGACTTCCTCAAGAACCCCAAGGCATATACCGATATGGGCGCCCGCATTCCCAAGGGCGTGCTGCTGGTGGGCCCTCCCGGTACCGGTAAGACCCTGCTGGCCAAGGCCGTAGCCGGCGAAGCCAATGCGCCCTTTTTCTCCATCTCCGGTTCCGACTTTGTGGAGATGTTTGTAGGCGTGGGCGCCAGCCGTGTGCGCGATCTGTTTGGTGAAGCCAAGAAGGCTGCGCCCTCCATCGTGTTCATCGACGAGATCGACGCGGTGGGCCGTCACCGCGGCGCAGGTCTGGGCGGCGGTCACGACGAGCGCGAGCAGACCCTGAACCAGCTGCTGGTGGAGATGGACGGTTTCGCCATCAACGAAGGCGTCATCGTCATGGCTGCCACCAACCGCCGCGATATCCTTGACCCGGCGCTGCTGCGTCCCGGCCGTTTCGACCGTCAGGTCACCGTCAACTATCCCGATCAGGAAGGCCGCGTGGAGATCCTCAAGGTGCACAGCCGCGGCAAGAAGCTGGACAGCGACGTGGATCTGGAGAACATTGCAAAGCGCATGCCCTTCTCCAGCGGCGCCGATCTGGAAAACGTCATGAACGAAGGCGCGCTGCTGGCCGTTCGCCGCAAGAAGACCGTCATCAGCCAGCAGGAGCTGGTGGACGCCGTCAGCCGTGTGCAGATGGGTCCCGAAAAGCGCAGCCATAAGGTAACCGAAAAGGATCGCAAGCTGACGGCCTATCACGAGGGCGGTCATGCAGTGATCTCCTACCTGATGCCCGATTGCGACGATGTGCATCTGGTCACCATCGTGCCCCGCGGCCAGGCCGGCGGCTATACCCTCAGCCTGCCCAGCGAGGAAAACGACGGCTACCGCCGCAACGAGCTCATCAGCCGCATCACCATGATGCTGGGCGGCCATGCCGCCGAGCGCATCGCCCTGGAGGATATCTCCACCGGTGCAAGCAGCGATATCAAGCGTGCCACCGAGCTGGCCCGCCGCATGGTGACCCAGTGGGGTATGAGCGATACCATCGGTACCATGTACCTTGGCAGCGATCAGGAAGTGTTCGTCGGCATGGAGTTCGGCCAGAGCCGGGAATACAGCGAGCAGTCCGCCGCCACCATCGACGCCGAGATCAAGCGTCTCATCGACCTGTGCTACAACCGCGCCTGCGAGCTGCTGACTCAGAACCAGGATAAGCTGACCGCTGTGGCCGAGGCGCTGCTTGAGCGCGACACCCTGAACCGCGCCGAGTTTGAGGCCATTATGCGGGGCGAGGAACTGCCCCCCATGACCGACGCCGAGAAGCTCAAGGCCGACCCCACCGCCGTGCAGAGCGCCTGCGACGAGTCCGCCTGCGCCGCCGAGAAGCCCCAGCTCCCCGTTGACGAGGCGCATGAGGCTGTGTGGCAGAGCGTATTCGGCTACGGCAGCAAGAAGCCTGCCAACAGCGGCGACCAGGAACCCAAAGCATGAGCATTCAATATCCCATCGATCTGCATGTCCACAGCACCTGCTCCGACGGGCTGGAAACGCCTGCGGAGCTGTGCGAACATGCGCAGAAGCTGGGAATCCATACCCTTGCGCTGAGCGACCACGACACCCTGTCCGGGGTCGCCCTGATGCGGGACGCCATCCGGGAGCTGGCACAGCGACAGCCCCATCGCCCGCCCATTCGCTTTCTGCCCTCCATCGAGCTGAGCACAGGCGACGGCGGGCGCGCGCATTTGCTGGGCTTCGGTGTGGATCCGGAGAATGCTGCCCTTCAGCAGTGCCTGGAGCAGATCCGGCAGGAGCGCGCCCAGCGCGGACGCAAGATGCTGGAACGCCTTCGCAAGCAGGGGATCACCTTTCCCCGGGAGATGGAGGAGCAGCTGTCCGCTCCCGGCACGGGCAGGGCGCATATGGCCCGGGCCCTGTGCCAGATCGGCGTGGTGCACACCATGCAGCATGCCTTCGACCGCTACCTGAACCGCGGCTGCTGTGCCTACGTTCACCGCAGCTATTTGCCCATCTCCGAGGGCGTACGGCTGCTGACACAGGCCGGGGGCACGGTGGTGCTTGCCCATCCCTGCCGCCTTGGGCTGGAGTTTCCTGCGCTGGCGGCGCTGGTGAAGGAGCTCAAGGACGCAGGCCTGTCCGGTCTGGAGGCCTTTCACCCCTCCGCATCCCGCAAGCAGGCCCCGGAGCTTGCCAGCCTGGCCCGCAGCCTTTCGCTGCTGATCACCGGCGGCAGCGATTATCACGGCGACCCGGACACCAGCGTGCGGCTGGGCCGGATGCCCTCCGGCTGGAATACGCTTCAGAGCGATCTGGAGGCGCTGCTGGCCGCCATGGAAGCCGCCAACCCCGGCAGCACGGCCCAGCCGTAGTGCCGCAGCAAACATGATTGCAATCATCGCCTGCACTTTGCAGGCGCTACCACCAAAGGAGCAGTTCGCATGAACAATCAAGGCTACCCGCCCAACTCGCGAAACGGCTACGGTCAGCAGGAGGAATACGCATGGTATGCGCCGCCGCCCCAGGCTGCGCCGCGCCGCCGCGCCTCCACTTCGCGCAGAAGCGGCGATGAGCCCGCGGCCGGTTTCGTTCGCGGCGGTGCGCCCGGCGGCGCTGTGGGCAACAAGGCCCCCTCCCAAAGCAGCGCGACCGGCAGTCGCCGCAGCCGCAGCCGTACCCGTGTGGGGTCTGAGGCGGATATCAGCTTTGGCTCCGGCCAGCAGACGCCCAAGCAGCCGGTGATGACCGCTCCTGTTCCCCCTGCCGCCAATCCGTATCAGGGTAGCCAGCCCGGCGCATATCCCTACGGCAGCCAGAATTCTTACGGCGGTTATCAGAACAGCCCATCTGCCGGCAACCAGTCCTATTACGCGCCGTCCAACCAGAACGTTTATCAGCCCCCCGTCTCCAATCCCTATCCGGATAACCAGCCGATCCCGCCCATGTACAACCGCGCTACCGGCGTGGGGTATATGCCCCAGCCTGCCCCCCAGGAGGCAGCGGCCGGGCAGGGCGGCGTTGCCCGAAAGGCACAGAAAGCCAAGCAGAACGCCCGCAAAAACGCTGCCGAAAGCAGTGGCGGCGGCCCGAAAAAGCCCCGTAAGACCTTCAACCTGAAGCTGGCGCTGATCAAGTTTGTGGCGGTGGCAGTGCTGGCGGCTGCGGCCACGGGCGCCCTGTATGTCTGGAAGGTGCAAAGCGAAGTCGAACCCTACGGACAGATTTTCCTGCCCAATGTCTACGTGGACGGCATCAACCTCAGCGGCATGACCTACGAACAGGGCAGCCAGGCGGTATGGGCCCAGGCCAGCGCCAAGCAGTCCGGTTGGTATGTGCGGCTGAAGAATGAGTCCGGCAGTTATAAGGACATCACCGCCGATATGCTGGGCATCTCCTTCGATCCCACAGCGGCGCTGCAGCAGGCATGGGCCATCGGCCATACGCCGGACGCCAGCGGCTCGGTAAGCATCTTCGCCCTGAAGGAACAGGTGGATGTTGCCAGCCAGAACCGCTATGAATTCTCCTCTGCCCAGCAGAGCGCCAATACCGCGCCCATCGACACCATTCTGGATACCCTGCAGCGCAATGCCTACCGCGCGCCCCAGGACGCAGCGATCCTGTCCTTCAACCCAGACGATTTCGTCAACCCCTTCACCTTCCAGCAGGAGGTCTACGGCCAGTGGCTGGATACCACCGCAGTGAAGGAGCAGATCCTGGACATGGTCAATACCCTGCAAAGCGGCGAGATCCTTTTGCAGACCACGCCCATCGTGCCGCAGGTTACCGTGGCGGATCTGCAGAAGACCGTCACCCTGCGCTGCCGTGCCGTTACCCCCATCGCCTCCAACTCCACCGAGGACCGCACCAATAACATCCGCGTGGCGTTTTCCAAGATCAACGGCAAAAGCTATGCCGACGGCGAGAAATTCAGCTTTAACAAGGTGGTTGGCCGCCGCACGCTGGAAAACGGCTTCTTCGAGGCCATCGAATACGCCTACGGCGAGGAAGTGCTGGGCGTAGGCGGCGGCGTGTGTCAGGCCAGCACCACGGTGTATCTGGCTGCCATTCAGGGCGGCCTGACCATCACCGACCGGGACGCCCATTCCAACCCCGTCAGCTACACCAGCCTGGGCATGGACGCCACGGTGAGCGATACCCGCGGCCGCGAGGTGGACTTCGTCTTCCGCAACAAGACCGGCGGACGCATCTTTATCGCCGCCCATGTGGTGCAAAGCGGCGCTAATAAGCGCAGCCTGCTCTGTGAAGTGCGCATCTACGGCCCCTCGCTGGAGAATGTGCACTACAAGCTGGAAAGCGAGACCATCGAGGTGCTGCCCAAGCCCGAAGAACCCAAGCTGAAAGAGGATAAAAACGGCGAGCATGTCATCTACAACGACGAAACCAAGATGATCTCCAAGGGCCGCGAGGGCTATGTTGTGGAGACCTACCTCTGCACCTACGAAAACGATCAGCAGGTCAGCCGCGAAAGGGTCAGCAAAGACACCTACCCCGCCCGTCCCGACACCATGTGGGTGGGCATCACGCCCCGGGTGCCGTAATCAGGCAGAGGAGTGTTTCATTTTGGGTGGATGTATCGCACACCGCCCGGGTTTCGCTCGTCTCTTTGTCAACAAAGGTTGATCTCCCCCTACGCCCATGAAATAGGCGCGGTATGCAAGCTGAGGAGCGCAGCTCCTTGCGGGGTGCAGGGAGACAGAGGGAAGCGCGAGCCAGTGAACACAACGCCGAAGGCGTTAGCGCCCCGGAGCCGTCAACCAAAGCAAGGGCTGGGCACGGTCAGTGTCCAGAACGCCGACTGAGGCTGCGGGACGGAACCCCTGCCTCCACACCCCGCGTAATTCACAAACAGGAGAGCATCTATGAAAGTAACCCTCGGCTCCATCCGCCGCGCGGACGAGCATTTCGGCATGATCCAGCCCGGCGACCGGATTGGCATCGGCGTCAGCGGCGGCAAGGACAGCCTGCTTCTGCTGCACGCGCTGGCGCTGTATCGGCATGTGCGGCACTGGGATTTCTCCCTGCATGCCATCATGCTGACCACCGGCAAGGAAAAGCCGGACACCAGCATCATCGAAAAGATGTGCGCCGATCTGGACGTACCGCTGACGGTGCGGCACACGGATCTGTACGAGATTCTGTTCGAGATCCGCAAGGACAAGCACCCCTGCGCCCTGTGCGCCAAGATGCGCCGGGCCATGCTGTGCGATATGTGCAACGAGCTGGGGCTGAACAAGCTGGCGCTGGGGCATCACCGGGAGGACGCGCTGGAGACCTTCCTTTTGAGTCTGGTGTACGAAGGGCGGCTGCATCTGTTCCACCCCAACAGCTACCTGAGCCGCTCCAACCTGTGGGTGATCCGCCCGATGATCTTCCTGCCGGAGAAGCACGTGATCCATATGCAAAGAGAGCTGAACCTGCAGGTGCTGAAGAATCCCTGTCCGGCGGATGGCTACACCAAGCGGCAGGAGATGAAGGAGCTGCTCAGCGAGCTGAGCAAGCGCTATCCCACCCTGAAGGACAGCATGCTCTCCGCCCTGAAAAACGAAGCCCAGTACAGCCTGTGGAACATGGCCCCCGTGCCCCCGAACAGTCCCATGCCTGCGAAAGGAACGAATGAACCATGCGAACTGGAAGACTGCTGACCGCTGCGCTGCTGATGCTGCTGATCCTCTCCCTGTGCGCCTGCGCCGCAGCGGAGATCTATTTGAGCGAGCCTCCCGCCGACTGGGCAGACAAGGATCTGTTCAAGCTGACCGTGTTCGATGTGAACGAAGGCGACGCCATGCTGCTGGAATGCGGCGGCGAAGCGATGATGATGGACGGCGGCCCCAATCCCTTCCGCGAGGACTTGAAAAATGCCCTGGAAAGCCGGGGATACACCCACTTCAAATACTTTTTCTCCACCCATTACCATGACGACCACATCAACGGCCTCTATCATCTGATGACCTACGGCTTTACTGCCGACGAGTTCCTGCACTCTTACAACCCCATCACCGTCAACCTGGACGAGCTCCACGGCCGAGCCATCCGTCAGGCGGACAGGAACGGCATCCCCAACCGCAAGATCGACGAGGGCGACGTGCTCACCCTTGGCAGCGCGACCCTGAACATCCACCGCTACGGCGAGATCAACAACGCCAACGGCCGCTCCCTCACCGTCAAGCTGACCTTTGGGCAGAGCAGCGTGCTCTTCTGCGCCGACATCATCGGCCGCACCCAGGAGTATTTCACCGCCACCCTGCCCGCCGAGGAGCTGAAGGCCGACGTGCTCAAGGTGCCCCATCACGGCATCACCCCCGTCAACGAGGACTTCCTCACCGTGGTGGATCCTGCCTTCTCCATCGTGACCAACCGGGAAAAGGACGTGCCCAAAACCAAGAACCAGATGGAACACCGCGGCATCCCCACCCTGTATTCCGGCGGCGGCACGGTGTACTGTGTCACCGACGGCATGGACTGGTATATGTGGCAGACCGAAGGCGTGTTTTGACAATGGCGCAGTGTGCAAGGGGCGCTGCCCCTCCGAGAGTGTAGGGGAATGATTCCTCTGCACCCCTCATACTCCGTCGCTTCACGGCGCAGGTGCCCTGTTGAGTATGCGAACGCGGCAATGCGGGCCGGTTGTGATCATATCTGCTCAAGCAAGAAAGAAACAGACCGTATGGAGATGGTTCCATACGGTCTGTTTTTGATTATCTGGGCAGCAGGTATGATATAATGTACGATGTATAAAGAAAAGAATGAACTTTCGTTTTTGCCGAAAGGAGTCCTGCCCATGCAATGGTATATTGATCGACTGGATGAACTGGCCTGTGCGCAGCCGGTTTACTCCGTTTGCGGCGACGACTGCGCTGTTTGTCCCCGGTTCCTTGCTAAAACCGACGAGGAGCTGCATCAGACGGCGGTGTTCTGGCATCAGGTGGGCTGGCGGGATCATGTGGTCAGCAATGAAGAAATTCGCTGCAAGGGCTGCGGAAGCCGGGCGGCGTGCGCGTTTATGCTGCTGCCCTGCCTTAGGGAGCGGGGGCTGGAGCACTGCGTTGACTGTGATAAGAATCCATGCGACAAAATTGGCAGTATGCTGGTACGTTCCGCGGAAAAGGAAGCGCAGTGCCGTGCAGCCTGTAGGGACCAGCGGATGTTCTCCATGCTGAAACGGGCATTTTACGAAAAAGAGAAGAATCTGCAGCAGAAATGATCCGTTTTGTGCGGAACGAAACATTTGAATGCCGCAGCACATTCTGCAACAAAAACATCGACGCACCTGCATGAAAAAATGCAGGTGCGTTTGCTTATGCGAATGGAGCAGAAAACCGCCGGTCCGCATTGCGAGCCGTGATGCTTGTTGCATCATGGCGGCATCTCAGATCCCAACAAAAAAACTCACCCCCTGCGCCGTGAAGCGGCGCAGAGAGCGGGTCCAGGGTCTCAGGTCCTGGCGGGGTGCAGGGCCCCTGCAGAACAGAGGCCCTGTCAAATCCTTACTTCTGCAAACGAGCTTCCAGCTCGGCCTTCTGGGCTTCGAAGCCGGGCTTGCCCAGCAGGGCGAACATGTTCTTCTTGTAGGCTTCCACGCCGGGCTGGTCGAAGGGATTCACGCCCAGCAGATAGCCGGAGAGGCCGCAGGTCTTCTCAAAGAAGTAGCACAGGTAGCCGAAGTGGTAAGCGTCGGCGCTGTCGATCTCGATGATGATGTTGGGGGTGCCGCCGTCCATGTGGGCCATCAGGGTGCCCTGATAGGCCTTGGAGTTGACGAACTGCACGCTCTGGCCGGCCAGGTAGTTCAGGCCGTCGATGTCCTCGTCCGCCTTCTCGATGATGACCTCAGAGCGGGGCTCATTGACCCAGATGACGGTCTCGAACAGGTTGCGGCTGCCGTCCTGGATGAACTGACCGATGGAGTGCAGGTCGGTGGAGAAGTTGGCGGCGGTGGGGAAGATACCCTTCTGGTCTTTGCCCTCGCTCTCGGCGAAGAGCTGCTTGAACCACTCGCCCATCATGGTGAGGGCGGGCTCGTAGTTGACCAGGATTTCGGTGTTCTTGCCCTTGCGGTAGAGGATGTTGCGCAGAGCGCAGTAGAGATAGGCGGGGTTGGTTTCCAGGTTGCCGGCGGTGCAAGCTTCGCGGGCTTCCTGAGCGCCCTTCATCATGGCTTCGATGTCCACGCCGGCAGCGGCGATGGGCAGCAGACCCACGGCAGTCAGCACGGAGAAGCGGCCGCCCACGTCATCGGGCACCACAAAGGACTCGTAGCCCTCGGCGTCGGACAGGGCCTTCAGCGCGCCGCGAGCCTTGTCGGTGGTGGCATAGATGCGGCCCTTGGCGCCTTCCTTGCCGTACTTCTCCTCCAGCATCTTCTTAAAGACGCGGAAGGCGATGGCGGGCTCGGTGGTGGTGCCGGACTTGGAGATGATATTGACGGAGAAGTCACGGTTGCCGATGATCTTGATCAGGTCATTAATGTAGGAAGAGGAAATGTTGTTGCCCACGAAATAGACCTCGGGGATGCCTTCTTCGCGGACGCCGTTGTACATCTGGCCCTTGCAGAATTCGATGGCGGCGCGGGCGCCCAGGTAGCTGCCGCCGATGCCGATGACCACCAGCACTTCGCTGTCGGACTGGATCTTTTTCGCAGCGGCCTGAATGCGGGCGAACTCTTCCTTGTCGTAGTTGACAGGCAGGTCAATCCAGCCCAGGAAGTCGTTGCCAGCGCCGGTCTTATCCAGCAGAGTGGTGTTGACGGTATCCAGCAGAGGAGCGATGCTGTCCAGCTCGCGCTGCTCCACAAAGCCTGCTACGCCGGTCATCTTGATTTTCATTGCCATGGTGTTTTCTCTCCCATCCTTGCAGCTTGATCCCTGTGCAGGGGTTGCACAGGAAAGCGTTGTTTTCATTGCGCTTACAGTATACGGCTTTCTGATAAAGAATACAAGACGATTTTTTCCTTCTTTGGTATCTTTGGGGCGAAAATGTGCGGACGCCGGTTTCCGGCAGCAGGGAGACTGCTCTCAGATTGTCCCCGTTTTGCATCTCCATTGCATCCAAGGTCTGCATGTTGTATAATGCAGGTGTTGGAAACCCATCATGTATCTGAACGGGACCAATCAGGAAAGGATGGTAGAAGAATGATGAAAAAGATTCTTTCGATGCTTCTGTGCATCGCCATGATGGCCACTTTGGGCATGGCCGCAGCCAGCGAGGATCAGCCCGTCCGCGTGGGTCTGTGCATCGCCGAGACGCTGGGCGACAAGGGCTTCTATGACAGCGCCAACGAAGGTCTGCAGCGCCTGGTCAGCGACTATGGCGTGGTGGGCAGCGTTGTGGAATGCAAGAGCGACGCCAGCGCCTACACCGACGCTCTGGCCTCCTCTGCCGAGGGCAACGACATTGTCGTGGCTGTTGGCTGGCAGTTCTGGGATGCGTTGGTGGAAGTGGTTCCCCAGATGCCCGAGACCAAGTTCATCTTTATCGACAACGACATGGGCGACGTTCCCGAGAACATGCTGTGCATCACCTATAAGGAAAACCAGGGCAGCTTCCTGGCCGGCTACATCGCCATGAAGCTTTCCCAGACCGGCGTGGTGGGCGTCATCGGCGGCGAGGACAGCGCCACCATCAACAATTTCGTGGTGGGCTATCAGCAGGGCGCGCTGTACGCCAATCCTGAAGGCACCGTGCTGGCTCCTGTGTACACCAACACCTACGAAGACCCCGCCAAGGGCAAGGAAGCCGCGCTGAGCCTGTATGACCAGAACGCGGACGTGGTGTTCGCCGTGGCCGGCAAGACCGGTCTGGGCGTGTTCGAAGCCGGCGCTGAGAAGGGCGCATACGCCATCGGCGTGGACAGCGACCAGAAGGGCGAGAACCCCGACGTGGTGGTCTGCTCCATGATGAAGTGCGTGGGCGACAGCATCTACACTGTGATTGCCAACTACATCAACGACGGTGTGTTTGAAGGCGGCACCACCTGGGATGCCGACATCTCCACCGGCCTGATCGCCATCGGTTACGGCACCGAGGATATGCCCCAGCAGGTTTCCGACGACCTGAAGGCCGAAGTGGAAACCCTGAAGGACAAAATCATCTCCGGCGAGATCGTGGTGGAATCCACCCGCTGATTGACGGAGAGCCATCTCTGACCCCATGGGGCTGACGCGCCAAAGAGCGTGCCAGCCCCTTTGCGGTATTTATTCGGGAAAGGTTGTGCTTTGTTATGACTCGTAAGATCCTTGCGCTGCTGATGGCGGCAATGCTTTGTCTGGGCTGTGTTTGCGGCGCTTTGGCCGAGGCTGCGCCCGTGGCGGCGGACGACGGCTGGTATCTGGATACGGCGGTTACCCTGGCCGATAAGATGAGCGCTCTGGCGAATAGCCAGGCGTATGTGGAGCTGTTCATCGGTCTGGAGGTCGACACGGATACCTTTGTTGCGCAGATGAACGCCCTCAGCGGCCTTGAGCCCAGCGAAATCATCACCTACCTGTACAAGACCGATGCGCTGGAGAACCTGGCCAAGGCCTATCAGATGGACGAGGTGACCACCGCGCTGAGCAAGCCCGCCATGGAGGCCGTCTACCGCCGGATGAACAACTCCCTGGGCAGCCTGCTCAACGGCTATGTGGGCGGCAATCTGTGGCAGAGCATCGCCAGCGCCCTCAGCTACACCGAGACCTACCTGATGCCTGATGATTTCGTGCCCTGCTCCCTGCTGCTTCGCTACGACGGGCAGGAAGCCGCTGTACTGGTCAGCTTCAGCCAGACCGGCGAGGACACCATCACGGCAACCGCCACCTATGTCCGTGCCGACGTGCCGGAGGACGAAGTGGCTCAGACCTACCTGAACTTACTGTGGGAGCGGGTGGAATAACCTGCTTCCCTTGCAGGATACAGCTGACCGGGCAGCGCCGTGCGCGCGCCCGGCGGCTGTGCCCAGCCCTTTGGCAGCCTCTGAACGGAACATGCGCCCTCAGAGGCTGCCAAAGGGCTGAGATATCCCAAAACACGACCGCTCTGCAAAGGAGGACGATCCCTGATGAAGATCCCGCAAAACCGGAACCGCTGGCTGGCGCTGACGATGGCGGTTGTGTTGCTGGCCAGCCTGTGGATCCTGCCCGGTGGCGGCCTGATGGCTGCATCGGCAGAGACTGCACCGGCCGGGACGGCATCCTCTGCCGATGCAGCGGCGGCTCCGTCCACTGACCCCATCGATCCCACCCAGTGGGGCATCTCCCTGCGGGAGGACGGCACCCTGCTGGTGTACGCTTACTACGGCACCGAAAAAAATCTGGTGGTTCCCAGCGAGCTGCTGGGCATCCCAGTAACGGCGGTGGATGTGTGGGAACTGTACCCCAAGGATGAGCTTGACCCCAACCGGCCGGTGTACCCGGCGTTTTCGCTGACCCTCCCGGAGAGCGTTACCCATATCGAGGGGTCTTTCTACGCAGAAGGCCTGCGCAAGCTGACCATCCGAGGCGATGTGGACTGTCTGCCGAGAAACTTTCTGTATGGCCATGAAAAGCTGCAGGAGGTGGAGATTACCGGCAGCGTTGGCATCATCGAAAAAGATGCTTTGGACTACTGTGACAATCTGACAACCGTCAATCTGGGTACCCGCATGCCGGAGGTCACCGACGGTGCCTTTTTCGGCTGCGACAAGCTGGAAACGGTTGCGGTGGCTGGCGAAACCGTTCCCGTTACCCGGTGGCAGAGTTCCTACAGCACTTCCACTTCGTATGTGCAGCGGGAGCAATTGACGGACGAAGCGGGCAACCTGTACGAACTCAACGCGGATGGCGCATCCGTTACGCTGATCCGTATGCCGGAAGAGCAGCTGCAACAGACGCAGCTGGTGCTGCCCTCCTACTGCGGCGAATACCCGGTAACTGCCCTGGGCGGCTCTTTCCTGGCAAGCAAGCCCATGCTGGAATCCGTGATACTGCCCACACAGCTCAAGGATACGGGCCGCTCTACCTTCTCCAACTGCCCCGCCCTTCGGGAGGTCATTCTGCCGGAAGGGCTTGAAACCATTGGCGATTCTTGCTTTTACCGCTGCGAAGCCCTTGTGTCCATCACCCTGCCCGAAGGCGTTGTGACCATCGGGGATGAGGCTTTTATGCACTGCACCGCCCTTGCCGAAATCACCCTGCCCTCTATGGCCACTTCCATTGGCTTCCGCAGCTTCTACAGCTGCACAGCCTTGGAAAGCATCACCCTTCCCGAAGAGCTTACCCACATCGGCGACGCTGCTTTTGAGTACTGCCAATCTCTCAAGGCCATCACCCTGCCGGAGGGGCTGGAAAGCCTTGGCGATTCTGCGTTCTCTTACTGCTCGTCCCTCAAGGAGATCGTCATTCCCCAAGGCATCACTGCGCTGCCGGACTACCTGTTCTGCGAATGTGTGGCTTTGCGCAGCGTCACCCTGCCCGAAGGGATGACCACCATCGGCACGCATGCCTTTGAAAACTGCGCTCTGCGTCAGATCAAACTGCCACAGAGCC
Source organism: Clostridiales bacterium (assembly GCA_015056365.1). GTDB lineage: Bacteria > Bacillota > Clostridia > Christensenellales > Aristaeellaceae > Limiplasma. The sequence goes on from SVGM01000006.1 coordinate 102,122, forward strand.
TTACCCAGCTGGGTGAATACGCCTTTGGCCGCTGCTATTCGCTGGAGAAGGTGAACATCCCCAGCGGCGTAACCGTCATCCCGGAGGATTGCTTCATCGTCTGTGAAGCCCTTGCCAGCGTCTCTTTGCCCGAAGGGGTAACGGAGATCGGCGATAGCGCATTCTACGGCTGCAAGGCGTTGTCTTCCCTGACGCTGCCGGAGGGCTTGCGCATCATCGGCCCGTCCGCTTTCCGGGGATGCGCCCGGCTGCGCAAGCTGACCTTGCCGGAGGGGCTGTGCTCCCTTGGCCGGCATGCGCTGGCTGGTACCGGCTTGTCTTCCCTTACCCTGCCCCCGGCCATCATCGTGATCCCGGAAGGCCTGCTGTCCAGCTGCAAAAACCTGAGCCAGCTGAAGCTGGCGGAGGGCACGCTGTATCTGGGCAAGGATAGCCTCGGATGGACCAAGTCCCTTTCCACGGTGGAACTGCCGGAAAGCTTGCAGGTGCTGGCCTGTGAGGCGCTTAGCTACTCCGGCATCCGCACCCTGACCCTTCCTGCCTCCGTGACCCATATCGGTTCCCTTGCGCTGAATCGCACCGGCGCTACCTCCAACACCACCCAGTGGCTGATGCTGAAAAAGCTGACCATGAATAGCTTCGACTGCATCATCGCCCCGGATTTTCTCTCGGAAAGCCCCAATGCCTATCTGAAAGAGGGCTACGAAGCCCACGACCGCAGCATGACGCTGGTGTGTGAGCCGGGCAGCACCATTGACGACCTGCTGGTGAACTCCAAGTGTATCAAGAAGGACTATCTGCCGCTGACGGAGTTCCCGGCGGAAACCGCGCCGGCTGATCCAGTGCTGACCGCCGATCGGTACGCAGGCCGCAGCGACCTGACGGAGATCATCATCCCCGAAGGCGTGGTGGTCATTGAAGCGGGCGCTTTTGCCGACTGCAACCGGCTCACTTCCGTCACGTTCCCCTCCACCCTGCAGACCATCGGCGAGAAAGCCTTTGCCAGCTGCGCCAACCTGACCGCCATCACCCTACCGGACAGCGTCACGGAAATCGGGCACACCGCCTTTGCCCTGTGTCCCCGGCTTTCGCAGGTTACCCTGTCCGCCGGACTGACGGAAGTGCCGAAGCTGGCCTTCACCATGTGTGATTCGCTGCAAGAGATCGTCATTCCCGAAGGGGTAACAACCTTAGGCGATGATGCCTTCGGCCTGTGCGACCTGCGTAAGGTAACCCTGCCCACCACCCTGCAGACCATCAGCAGGGGTTGCTTTGCCTATAATGCCAAACTGACAGAGCTGGTGCTTCCGGAAGGCCTTACCTCCATCGGCATCGAGGCCTTTGCCGGGCTTTCCAAGCTGACCGAGATCACCATCCCTGCGGGGGTGGAATTCCTGCCCAGCAAGGTTTTTGTTGGCTGCCGCAGCTTGCGTAAGGTGGTGCTGCCGGAAGGATTGCTGGCCATCGGTTCCTGCACCTTCGAGCTGTGTGGCGACAGCGACAACCCCATGCGCATCAACCTGCCGGATTCTCTTGTGCGCATCGACGACGACGCTTTCCTCTATTGCGAAGCCTGCGTCCGGGCCACGGTGACCGAGGGTAGCGTGGGTGAAGCCTTTGCGCTGGAAAAGGGCATCCGGGTGAGCTATCCAGAGGAGTAACAAAGGAAACCTACGCGAAGGACAATCCCTCCGTCAAGGCCCCGCCTTGCCAACGGTCAGTTGTGCAACCGCCGCAGCCTCACAACCTGTTCGCTGCGCCTTCACCCCCCGCCTGCTGCCTTGATGACTCTTCCCCAAAAACTTCCGGCCCGCACAGCCACTTCTTTAGTCAATCTTATCACCCATCCCGCCTTTGAGGCCGTGAAACGGCCTCAATGATGGGATTCCAAAGGGCCTAAGGCCCTTTGGCGGGTTCCAAGGGCAGAGCCCTTGGCCGGTTTCAAGGGCAGAGCCCTTGAACGGGCGTGGGGCAGAGCCCCGCACCCATCCCCCATAAAGGAGGTCACATCCCCCATGTCCAAGGAAATCGTTCGCTTTTCCCATGTGAGCATGCAGTTTCCCGGCACGCTGGCCAATGATGACATCAGCCTGAGCATTTACGAGGGCGAGGTGTTCGCGCTGGTGGGCGAAAACGGGGCAGGTAAATCCACCCTGATGAACCTGCTTTACGGCCTGCATCAGCCCACGCTGGGTGAGATCACCATCGACGGGCAGCCCGCCGGCAGTCAGCACAGCCCTGAGCGGGCCATGCAGATGGGCGTGAGCATGGTGCATCAGCACTTCAAACTGGTGCCCTCATTTACCGTAGCCCAGAACATCCTGCTGGGCCACGAACCCAAAAAGTGGGGGCTGTTCTACGATTCGAAAAAAGCTAACGAGACCGTGCGCAAGCTGTCGGAAACCTACGGGCTGGAGGTAGACCCCGAGCACGTGGTGCGGGATCTGAGCATCGGTCTGCAGCAGCGCGTGGAGATTTTGAAGGCACTGCGCACCGGCGCCAAGGTGCTGATCCTTGACGAGCCCACCGCCGTTTTGACCGCCCAGGAGACCGAGGAGCTGTTCTCGGTCATCCGCCGCATCGTCCGGGAGAAGAACATGACGGTGATCATGATCACCCACCGCCTGCCGGAAGTGATGCAGATCAGCGACCGGGTGGGCGTGATGCGCAGGGGCAGGATGATCGACGTGCTCAACACCGCCGAAACCAGCGAGCAGGCCATCTCCTCGCTGATGGTGGGTCGTGACGTTATTTTCGACGACCTGCGCACCGAGCAGGAGTCGGGCGAGGAGATGCTGGTCATTCGAGACCTGCGCGCCAACAACGACCGGCTGCTGCCCGCCCTTCGGGGCGTCAGCCTGACCGTTCACGCCGGGGAGATCGTCGGCGTATGCGGTGTGGAGGGCAACGGCCAGACCGAACTGAGCGAGTGCATCATGGGAATGCGCGAGCAGGCAGGGGGTCAGGTGCTGCTGGGCGGCAAGGACATCAGCCGCCTCCAGCCCCGGGAGATCCGGGAGATGGGGGTCAGCTTCATCCCGGAGGACCGCCTGTCCACCGGCGTTGATCAGAAATCCTCCATCAGCGAAAACCTGGCTCTTGGCAAGCACCGCACAAAGGAATTCAGCCTGCTGGGCGTTCATCTGCGCCGGGGCAGGGTGAAAAAATACGCCCAGCAGCTGGAGAAGCAGTTCGATATCCGCTGCGCAGGCGTGGATGAGCCGGTGCAGTCCCTCTCCGGCGGCAATGTGCAGAAGGTGGTCATCGCCCGGGAATTCTCCTTCGAGACGCCGGTGCTGGTCATCTGCCAGCCCACCCGCGGCGTAGATATCGGCGCCATTGAGTTTATTCACGAGCGCATCATCGAAAAGCGCAATCAGGGCTGCGCCATTCTGCTCATCAGCGCGGATCTGGACGAGCTCTTCCGCCTCAGCGATACCCTGGTCACCCTCTACGACGGCCAGATCACCGGCCGCTTCAAGGCAGGGGAGATCACCATGGAGGAGATCGGCTTCTATATGCTGGGGGCCAAGCAGCAGGAGCACAAAGAAGCCTGAGCGCCGCATGGTTTCGGAGCGATCAGGAAAACGGATTCCTGCTGAAAGAAGCAAAGCGGCAATGAACACATCCCGATTCCTCTGCGCTGATGCAACGGGTATGGTGCGGAGACACGGAAGGCAGAGCCTTCTGCCGGGGTTAAGGGGCAGTGCTCCTGCGAAAGGATGAACCGTATGAACAATTCCTTTGTACAGACCCTTCGGGCGCTGGTGCGCCTGAAACCCTCCCAGAAGCTGCAGCGGGACTATCTGACCTCGCTGGCCATCGCGGTGGCGCTGGCGTTCCTGGTGGGAGCAGGCATTCTGCTGCTTTGCGGTCATGATCCGCTTAAGTGTTACGCCGCGCTGTTCAAGGGGGCGCTGGGTACCCGCCGCGCCTTTGGCAACACCGTCGCCAAGACCATCACCCTGTGCCTGTGCGGCCTTGCCATGAGCGTGGCGGCCAAGGCGGGTATGTTCAATGTGGGCGGCGAAGGCCAGCTGTTCTTCGGCGCCATGGCTGCCGCCGTGGTGGGCGCTCATGTGAAGGGCGTGCCCGGCTGGGTGGTGACCATTCTGGCGCTGCTGGCGGCGCTGGCGGCTGGCGGTCTGTTTGCGCTGCTGCCCGGCTGGCTCAAGGTGCGCTGGAAGGTGGACGAGGTCATCACCACCATCATGCTCAATACCGCGGCCATCTATTTTTGCACCTATCTGGCCAACGGTCCGCTGAAGACCGCGGAGAAGGGCATTGCCTCCGGTACGGACAGCATCATGGCGGAGGCGGCGTTCACCAAGCTGATCCCCCTGAGCAACCTGACCACCGCGCTGTTCTATGCCATCGCCACGGCGCTGATCATCTGGTATCTGATGAGTCGCTCCACCATTGGCTTTGAGATGAAGCTCACCGGCGACAACGACCGCTTTGCGCGCTACGGCGGCATCCGCGCGGACAAGCTGATGCTCTGGTCCATGGTGCTCAGCGGAATGATCTGCGGCATGGTGGGCATGCTGGAGATCTTTGGTCTGCACAAGCGTTTCCTCACCAGCGTCAGCAATGAGTTCTACTTTGACGGCATGCTGGTGGCCATGATCATGCGCTACAATCCCTTCGGCGTGATCCTGATGAGCTTCTTCTTTGCCATACTCAACATCGGCGGCCGTGCCATGGAGATGAGCGCCGGCATTCCCAGCGAGCTGATCCTGATCGTGCAGTCGATCATCATCTTCTTCATGGCGGCGGAGGGCGGCATCCGTACCGCGCTCACCAACCGCGCCGCGATCCGTAAGGCGCGCCGTGAGGCCGCAGCAAAGGGGGCAGTGTAATGGGCGATATTTTCAACGTGCTTCTGCTTCAGAATACCCTGCGCACCGCAACGCCGGTGGTGCTGGCGGCGCTGGGCTGCCTGATGACCCAGCATGTGAACATTACCAACATCGGCATCGACGGCATGATGCTCATCGGCGCGTTCTTTGCCGTGCTGGGCAGCTATTTCTTCGGCAGTTGGGCGGCCGGTCTGGCGCTGACCATTCTCATCGGTGTGGTGCTGGGCCTGTTCTACTATGTGTTTGTCATCAAGTTCGGCAGCGACGAGTTTATCATCGGCGTAGCGCTGAATATCTTTGCCGGCGGCTTGACGGTGTTCCTTCTGCGCACCATCTTTCAGGTGAAGGGATCCTTCTCCGATCCTGCCATCGTGCCGCTGCCCACCATCCGTATCCCGTTCCTTGAAGGCATCCCGGTGCTGGGCGCGCTGCTCAGCGGCAATACCCTTCTGGTGTATGTCAGCTGGATCCTGGTGGTGGTCATGTGGGCGCTGGTGTACAAGACCCCCCTGGGCATTCACCTGCGCGCTGCCGGCGAATATCCGGAGGCGCTTACCGCCTGCGGCAGAAGCCCGCAGAAGATGAAGTGTCTGGCCAGCGTGATGTGCGGCATTCTCAGCTGCGTGGCCGGCGCGCACCTGTCGCTGGGGTACCTGACCATGTTTACGGAGAATATGTCTGCCTCCCGCGGATACGTGGCCTTCGCCTGCGTCATCTTCGGGCGGGGCAATCCGCTGATTGTGTTCCTGGCAGCGTTGCTGTTCGGTTTTATCGATGCGCTGGGCCTGCGGCTGCAGAAGCATATACCCAGTGATCTGACGGCCATGGCGCCCTATCTGGTCACAGTGGTGATGATGGTGGTCGTGGTTCTGTGGGAGAGAAGGAAGAAGCGCGTGGCGCTGAAGAGAGCGGCTTGATGGAAGACGGCTGAGCTGTCTTTGGCGAAGAGTTTCGGCTCATTTGTGCGGTTTGCTGGGGGTGGCTTGCGTCCGCTAACGTCGCCGTGGGGTTTCTCGCGGCTGGCGCTGCGTGGGGCAGGGCAGGGCGCTACACGCCCCTGCACCCCGTGCCTACTCTTTCTGGAAAGAGTAGGCAGAAAGCTGCGGCACGCTACCTCCGGGCAAAACCCCAGAATGGCTCCGCTCTGCGCGGGGGCTGCAGATTGTCCGCGCTGCGCAGGCGGTAGATATACAGAAGTTCCTTGGCTTGCGCGACGCGCCGGACGGCTTCGCCCCTTTCCGCGCCTCGCTACGCCGGGGTTTTGCCCTCCGTTCGCTAACGCCGCCACGGGTTGCCGGGTGGTGGCTGCGGTATGGGGGCGGGGTGCTGCGGAGATAGGGTGCGGTTGCGGCTTGCCTATGTTCCGCCGCCAACAAACACCACCTCTCCCTGCGCAGCTGTACTGCGCAGTCCGGGGTGCAGGGGGTCACCCCCTGCTTGCCCTCCGTTCGCTAACGCCGCCCCCTGCTTGCCGGAAGGTGGCTGTAGTTTTGGGGTGGGGTGTTGCGGAAGTGTGGCGTGGTTGCGGCTTGCCTATGTTCCGCCGCCAACCAACATCACCTCTCCCTGCGCAGCTGCGCAGCGCAGTCCGGGGTGCAGGGGGTCACCCCCTGCTTGCCCTCCGTTCGCTAACGCCGCCCCCTGCTTGCCGGAAGGTGGCTGTGGTATGGGGGCGGGGTACTGCGGAGATAGGGCGTGGTTGCGGCTTGCCTATGTTCCGCCGCCAACAAACACCACCTCTCCCTGCGCAGCTGTACTGCGCAGTCCGGGGTGCAGGGGGTCACCCCCTGCTTGCCCTCCGTTCGCTAACGCCGCCCCCTACTTGCCGGAAGGTGGCTGTGGTATGGGTGTGGGGTGTTGCGGAGATAGGGTGTGGTTGCGGGTTGCCTATGTTCCGCCGCCAACAAACACCACCTCTCCCTGCGCAGCTGTACTGCGCAGTCCGGGGTGCAGGAGGTCACCACCTGCTTGCCCTCCGTTCGCTAACGCCGCCCCCTACTTGCCGGAAGGTGGCTGTGGTATGGGGGCGGGGTACTGCGGAGATAGGGTGCGGTTGCGGCTTGTCTATGTTCCGCCGCCAACAAACACCCCTCTCCCTGCGCAGTCCGGGGTGCAGGGGGTCACCCCCTGCTTGCCCTGCTCTTTACCGGCGGGGGAAAAACGGGTATACTATGAATGGTATTTTTGGACCTTTTCAGGAAGGATGCTGAGTATGCGCATCAATGTGACCCGCAGCTCCATGCCGCCCATGGCGGAGTATGTGGAGGAGATCCGGGATTTGTGGGACAGTCACTGGCTGACCAATAACGGGCAAAAGGTGCTCCGGCTCAGGGATGAGCTGCGGGCGTATTTGGGCTGCCCGGAGGTGGAGTTGTTTACCAATGGGCATCTGGCGCTTGAGGCGCTGGTGCGGAGCATGGGTCTGAAGGGCGAGGTGATCACCACGCCGTTCACCTTTGCCTCCACCACCCATGCGCTGGTGCGGTGCGGACTTGAGCCGGTGTTCGGCGACGTGCGCCGGGAGGACTGCACCCTTGACCCCGACGGGTTGGAAAGCCTGATCACGGAGCGCACCTGCGCCATTTTGCCGGTCCATGTGTACGGCAGACTGTGCGATGCGGAGAGGATCCAGCAGATCGCGGACCGGCACGGCATCCCGGTGATCTATGACGCGGCCCATGCCTTTGGCGTACGCAAAGGCGGCGTGCCGGCGGCTGCGCTGGGCTATGCCAGCATGTTCAGCTTCCATGCCACCAAGGTGTTCAACACCATCGAGGGCGGCGCGGTGACCACGGCGGATCCTGCATTGGCACAGCGGCTGGCGCTGGAGAAGAATTTCGGCATTGCCAATGCAGAGAGCACGCCTGCGGTGGGCGGCAATGCCAAGATGAACGAATTCCAGGCGGCAATGGGTCTGTGCAACATGCGGCACCTGCAGGAGGAGATCGCAGGCCGCAAGGCGGTGTATGAGCACTACGAGCAGCTGCTCCGGGGTGTACAGGGCGTCCGGCTGCTGGATGCGCAGGAAGATGTGGAGAGCAACTACGCCTATCTGCCGGTGTTCTTTGATCATCAGGCTGTGCGCGACCGGGTATGCGATGCGCTGGCCAGGGAGGACGTATTCGCGCGGAAGTATTTCTATCCGCTGGTAAGTGATTTTGAGTGCTATCAGGGCAGGGCAGGTTTTGACAGCGCCCGTACGCCGGTGGCCAAGGCGCTGGCGGATACCGTGCTGACCCTGCCGCTGTACCCCGGACTGGCGCCGGAGGACGTGGAACATATCGCTCAGGTGGTCCGCCGGGAGGCAGCCCGTGGGTGAGGTACGCGGCGAGAAGGCCGCAAGTTCATTGATGTTTAAGCTCCTGGAGAGCTTTGGCATGCAGGGCATCGCCTTTGTGGTAGGCCTGGTGCTGGCCCGCCTACTGGATCCCACAGATTACGGCGTGCTGGGCATGCTGACGGTGTTTATCGCCTTTTCGCAGGTGTTTGTGCAAAGCGGCCTGAATACCGCTTTGATCCAGAAAAAAGATGCGGACGAAACCGACTTCAGCTCCGCCTTCTGGCTGTCGCTGGGGGTGGCGCTGGCGCTGTATCTGCTGCTGTTCGCCTTTGCGCCGCTGATCTGTCGCCTGATGAAGCGGCCGGAGATCACGCCGGTGCTCAGGGTGCTAGCGCTGATCCTCATTCCCGGCGCGCTGGTGTCCATTCAGGGCGCGGCGGTGGCGCGGCGGATGCAGTTCCGCCGCATGATGCTGTGCAGCCTGTGCGCGACGGTGGTATCCGGCGCAGTGGGCATCGGCATGGCAAGCGCAGGTATGCGCTACTGGGCGCTGGTGGGTCAGCAGCTGAGCAATCAGCTGTGTCTGGCGGTGCTTTTGTTGATTTTTATTTCCTGGCGGCCAAAGCGGCTATTCAGCTGGCAGCGGGTCAGCGGGCTGCTGCGCTACGGCTGGAAACTGCTGGTTTCCGGCGTGCTGGAAACCGGCTATGTCAACCTGCGTTCGTTGGTGATCGGCCTGAAATACGATACCGCTGCCCTGGGCTATTTCACACGGGGCAAGCAGTTTCCCGAGCTGGTGATGAACGCCGTCAACGGTTCCATCCAGAGCGTGATGCTGCCGGTGCTGAGCCGGGAGCAGGACGACAAGACCCGCATGAAGGAACTGATGCGCCGCTCGGTCAAGACGTCCAGCTTTGTGGTGCTGCCGCTGATGGCCGGTCTGGCAGGCGTGGCAGCGCCCATGGTTACGCTGCTGATCGGAGAAAAATGGCTGCCCTGCGTTCCGTTTTTGCAGATTTGCTGCATTGATTTCGCCTTCTACCCCATTCATACCGCCAACCTGCAGGCCATCAACGCCATGGGGCGCAGCGACGTGTTCCTGAAGCTGGAATTGATTAAGAAAAGCTACGGACTGGCGATCCTGTTCATTGCGCTGCTTTGTTTTGATACGCCCATCGCCATTGCCTGGGGCGCAGCCATCAGCACGCTGCTGAGCGCGCTGGTGAATGCCTCGCCCAACCGCAAACTGTTGGGCTACGGCTACCTGGAGCAGATGCGGGATGTGCTGCCCTCGGTGCTGATGGCGCTTGCCATGTTCGGCGTGGTGCTGCTGATGGGCAGCCTGCCGCTGGCGCCGATCGTGCTTTTGCCCCTTCAGGTGCTGACAGGGGTGGTGATCTATCTGGGGCTGGCGCTGGTCACCCGATCCGACAGCCTGCAGTTTTTGCTGGAAACGCTGCGCGGCCTTTTGAGCCGCAGCCGCGCGAAGGAGGAGGAAACCGTATGAAAACCGTGATGCTGACGGCGGTGGGTTCTGCCAGCGCAGGCCCGGTAACGGCGCGTTATCAGGCGCTGGGGATGCGGGTCGTGGGCTGCGACATCTATCCCCGCAGCTGGAATGAAACCTCTCAGCAAGTAGACGAGTTTTTTCAGGCGCTGACGGTGCAGGACGAAGAGGCGTATGTGCAGCAGATGCTGGCCGCAGTGCGCCGCTACGGCGTGGAAGCGCTGATTCCCCTTACTGACGTGGAGGTGGACGTGCTGTGCAGCCGCAAGGCAGAGTTTTTGGCGTTGGGCTGCGTGCTGTGCACGCCGGAGGAAGCGGTGGTTCGCCTGTGCCGGGACAAGCAGCAGATGGCCCAGCGTCTGGAGGCGGCGCAGGTATGCCGTACCATTCCCACCTTCAGCGGGAAAGACCTCGCCGAAAATCTGTCCTTCCCCATGATGCTCAAGCCCCGCAGCGGACGTTCCAGCCAGGGTCAGGTGATCGCCTGGTGCCAGGCGGATGTGGACGCAGCGCTTAAGCGCCGGGACGACTACATCGCTCAGCCGTACCTTACCGGGGATATTTACACGGTGGACGTGGCGCGTGATGTGCAGGGCAATGTGCAGACGCTGGTGCGCCGGGAGCTGCTGCGCACCGGCAATGGCCTTGGTACCACGGTGGAGGTAATCCCACAGCACCCTCTGGATCGGATCTGCGCCGATATTGCCCGGGAAGCGGCGATTTTGGGCGTGGTGAACATGGAGTTTATTCATCACGATGATGATTTTTATTTCTTGGAGGTCAATCCCCGTTTCTCCGGTGGCGCAGGCTTCAGCCTGAAAGCCGGAATGGATGTTGCCCTGCTGATGCTCCGTTGCCATCAGGGACAGCACATCGGTCAACGCCCCGTGGTACAGCCCGGCATCTACACCCGCAAGATAGAAATCATCGGGGGATAACCCAAAAACGGCAACTCGTCAACGTACACATGACCTTGAGGCCGTGAAACGGCCTCAAAATCAGGATTCTTAAGGGGCGTGCCCCTTAAGCGGGGAGCAGGGGCGGCGCCCCGGCCGTATCCCCCGGCCCGTCCAACCCAAAGAAATAACCTACCAACGTTTCCCTTGAGGCCGTGAAACGGCCTCAAAATCAGGATTCTTAAGGGGCGATGCCCCTTAAGCGGGGTGCAGGGGCGGCGCCCCTGCTACGCCCCGGCGGTGCCCAGCCATACCACAAACAGGAGGTATCTCACCATGACCGTCAAGGAACGCTTTTTGAATTATGTCGCCATCGATACCGGTTCCAGCGAGGAGACCGGGACCCATCCTTCCACGGAGAAGCAGTGGGAGCTGGCGCGGCTTTTGGAGAAGGAACTGAAAGAACTGGGCGCCAGCAACGTGCGGCTCAGCGATACGTGCTACGTGTACGCGGAGATCCCGGCGACGGTGGAGAATCAGCCGACCATCGGCCTGATCGCCCATATGGACACCGCTCCTGCGGTGAAAACCGGCCCGGTGCATGCCCGTGCGCTGGTGTACGAAGGCGGCGCCATCGAGATCGGCAACGGCGTAGTGATGGATCCCGAGGATTTTGAGAGCCTGAAGGAGCATATCGGGCATGAGCTGATCGTCACCGACGGCACCACTTTGCTGGGCGGCGACGACAAGGCAGGCGTGGCGGAGATCATGACGCTGGCGCAGCGTCTGCTGGACGATCCGTCCATCCCTCACGGCAAGGTGTGCATCGGGTTTACCCCGGACGAGGAGATCGGCGAGGGTGCGGATCATTTTGATGTGGCCGGCTTTGGTGCGGAGTATGCCTATACCGTGGACGGTGGCAGCCTGGGCGAGGTGGAGTGCGAGACCTTCAACGCTGCGGCTGCCCGGGTACGGGTGAATGGCTTCAACATCCATCCCGGCGCTGCCAAGAACAAAATGCGCAATGCTGCCCGCATCGCCATGGAGTTTGCCGGCATGCTGCCCCAGCATGAGGTGCCGGAGCACACCGAGGGCCGGGAAGGCTTCTACCATCTGTGCCAGATCAAGGGCGACGAGGTGCTGGCCGAGCTGGTGTACATCATCCGCGACCACGATATGGCTCTGTTCACCCAGCGCAAGGAGCGCATGGAAAAGATCGCCGCTTACCTCAACGGCGTCTACGGCGAGGGCACCATCGAGCTGGGTCTTCGCGATAGCTACTACAATATGAAGCAGGAGCTGGACAAGCATCCCCATGTGATGGAGCGCGCCCTCAAGGCCATGGAAGCCTGCGGCATCGCGCCCAAGGTGGCTCCCGTACGCGGCGGCACCGACGGCTCCCGCCTGAGCTATATGGGCCTGCCCTGTCCCAATCTGTCCACCGGCGGCTACAACTTCCACGGCGTGATGGAATACGTGTCTGTGAATGAGATGGAAAAGATGGTAGAGGTGCTGGAGGAGCTGGTCAGAGCCAAGTAAGATGGCGCCGAAACGAGACTTGCATCCGGCGAATGGGCGCGAAAGAGCGCATGATGGAGCGTGACGTCATCCCCCTCAGGGATGGATGCGTTGCGCTCCATTGCTTTTTGAAAGTGATGACGGCCGAGGTACTGTAACCGAACAAAAGAATGAAGAGAATGTTAAATGTTCGGACTTGAAGGGGTTTCCGCTTTACAAACGGTAAAGAAACGTGTATCATAAATCCGTTGTAACTGGTTAACTCCTCTGGTAAATACACAAATGGAGGGAAACATTTCATGAAGAAGATCATTAGCCTGCTTCTGGTTCTGTGCATGATGATTGGTCTGTGCTCCGTGGCCGCCGCTGAGGGCGTTCCCGCTGATCAGATCAAGGTTGGCTTCATTTTCATCGGCGATGAAAACGAAGGCTACACCTACTCCCACTACAAGGCTGCGATGGAAATGAAGGACGCTCTCGGCCTGACCGACGAGCAGGTTCTCATCAAGCGCAACGTCCCCGAGACTGAAGAAGCCTACGAGGCTGCTGTTGACCTGGCCGAGTCCGGCTGCAACATCATCTTCGCCAACTCTTTCGGCCACGAGAGCTATCTGTGGGACGCCGCCGCTGAGTATCCCGAAGTGCAGTTTTGCCACGCCACCGGCACCAACGCTGCCAACTCCGGCCTGGCCAACGCTCACAACTACTTCACCGCTATCCATGAAGCCCGCTACGTCAGCGGCGTGGTCGGCGGCATGAAGCTGCAGCAGCTCATCGACGAAGGCGTGATCACCGCAGATCAGGCCAAGGTCGGCTACGTGGGCGCTCATCCCTATGCTGAGGTTATCAGCGGCTACACCGCTTTCTTCCTGGGTGTCCGCTCCCAGTGCCCCTCCGCCACCATGGAAGTGGTTTACACCGGTTCCTGGTCCGATGCCGCTCTGGAAAAGGCCGCTGCCGAGAGCCTGATCGCCGACGGTTGCTTCCTGATCGGTCAGCACGCTGACACCACCGGCGCTTCCACCGCTTGCGAACCCGCCGGTCGCCACATTGTTGGCTACAACATCTCCATGATCCCCACCGCCCCCAACTACGCCCTGACCTCCGCCACCAACAACTGGACTCCCTACGTGACCTACGCTGTCGAGTGCGTCATCAACGGCGAGCCCATCGTGACTGACTGGAGCCGCGGCTATGCGGACGGCGCTGTTTCCATCACCGAGCTGAACGAGGCTGTTGTGGCTCCCGGCACCGCCGAGAAGGTTGATGCGGTTGTGGCTGGTCTGGCCGACGGCAGCATCAAGGTCTTCGACGTGAGCACCTTCACCGTGCAGCCCTCCACTGACGGCAGCTATCAGGTCGACGAGAACGGCCACCTGACCAGCGCTTACTCTCAGGACACCAACGGTGACTGGGTCAACGACACCGCTGAGATCATCGTGGACGGCGCCTATGCTGAGGGCAGCCTGATCTCCGCTCCCTGCTTCAACCTGATCATCGACGGCATCACCCTGAAGTAATTCGGGAGGATGAGCAGGGGTTGAGTTCTTCAGCTTCTGTCATCCTGCAATCCACAACTGTGGCTTGTACCTGCCTGAGCTGACAACCATGCTCCTGGGCCTGTTCTACAGGCGCAAGGGTAAGGGATCAGCAAAATATCAAAAACCCGGTGCGTTTGCGCCGGGTTTTTTGATTGAAAATGTTGCTGATTTTATATGTTTTGCATTTTGGATGGATTGCCTGCATGCGCCGGAAGGTCGCTCGTATGGGTGTGGTACTGATCAGCCTGCCGGGAAAATCATCATCGAGCAGAAACAGGGTCTGCCGCTTCTCTTTTCTCCCCTTGCATTCTTACGCCCGCGGTGTTATACTGCCAACGCCGCACAGGGCGGCGGCGCAGGCAGAGAACATACCGCCTGTACCGCGCATCATCCAAACAACGCCGCAAGGAGCAAGAAAACCATGCAAACTGCCTCTGCTTTCAAATCCAAACTCTCCGCCTTTCTGGGCCCCAATGCCAAAAAGCGCTTCCTGCTGATGCTTCTGGGCGTGTTCGGCATGGGCTTTTTTCTGTCCTTCCTAATTGAAACCGCCTATGGCAGCGATACCTGCACCTTCATGAATCTGCCCCTGTCGGCCAAATTCGGGCTTACTTTCGGCACATGGCAGCTGTGCTTGAACATCGTCATGCTCATCGGCGTCATTTTGATGAAGCCCAAGCTTATCGGTGCGGGCACCATCGCCAATATGGTGGGCATCGGCTACATTTCCGACTTCTGCCGCTGGCTGTGGGCACGCATCCTCCCGGAAAGCCTGTTCACCCTGCAGCCTGCCCGCAGCATTGTATTCGTGCTGGCGCTGATCCCCTTCATCCTGAGCATCGCCATCTACATGGTGGCGGATATGGGCCTTTCCCCCTTTGATGCCCTGCCCGTCATCTTCACCGAAAAGCTGGGGCTGCGTTTCTCCACCGGCCGTATGATCTGGGATTTCGCCGCCATCGGCGTAGGCCTGCTGGCCGGCGGCAAGCTGAACATCGGTACCTTCCTGCTGGCGCTGACCCTTGGCCCGGTGGTAGGCGTGGTGGACAAGTTCCTCAAAAAGCATTTCCTGAAGCTGGATGCGCCCCAAAATCAATCGGATTCCGAGCAAACCGCTTCTGCCTGATCGCGCGTGGCCGTGCGGTGCTGGCGGCGGACGAGCACCTGTGGGCCATGATCTGGCACCTCACAAACCATACCAAACCAAAAACAGAGCGTCTGCCTCAAAAGCAGACGCTCTGTTTTTGGTTTGATTGAGGGCAAAGACTGATTATCCCTCCTGCGCCGTCCCCAGCTTGATGTGCGCATACGCGGCGATCAGCTCCACCAGCTCCTCCAGGGAATGCCCGTCGGTGCGGAGCATCAGATCATAATTGGAGCGCATGCCCCAGTTGCCGTCGGCGTAGAAGTTGTAGTAGGTTTTGCGCTGCTTGTCGGTCTTCTTGATCAGCTCGCGTGCGCGCTCCTCGTCCACATTCTCCACCTGCATGATTCGCTGGATGCGGTGCTCCAGCGATGCGTAAACAAACACATGGGTCACATTGGCGCTGCCGCGCAGCACATAGTCGGCGCAGCGGCCCACAAATACGCAGGGGCCCTCCTGAGCCAGCTTGGTGATGGCGTCAAACTGCGCCTGAAAGATCCGCTGGTTCATGGGCACATTCACGCCAAAGCCAACGCCGCCCATCGCCCCGCCCATGGAGGCGGCGGCGCCCAAAAGGCCGCTCAGCGCGCCCTTTTCGTCATGCGCCTCCATCAGTTCTTCACAAATGCCGCTTTCCTGCGCAGCGCGGGTAAGGATCTCCTTGTCGTAGTAGGCGATGCCCAGCTTTTTCGCCAGCAATTCACCCAGTTCACGGCCGCCGCTGCCATATTCGCGGCCAATGGTAATCATCAAATGTTCGCCCATTGGCTACCTCCCTGTTCTGTCCGGACTATTCAATTCTTGCAGCAAATCTTGATGATTGATTATATCGCAGTTTTGGCAAAAGTACAATCACGAACAGAAAAAAAGCAGCAAAACTTTCCGTGAGGGCTTATGGACGGGCTCAGGGGTTGAGCATCTTGTCAACATCCACCCAGATCACCGGACGCACGCCCACGCCACTGGCGTTGGTGTTGGCGCCGTATTCCTCGATGATACCCTCATAGTCTACCCGGTTGGCGTCGTTCTTGCGGTTGGTGGTGTCGCGCAGCCACCAGTAGCAGTAGCCGTTCTTCTTGGCCACCGGTCTGGCGCTGGCATAGCTGGTGGGCGTGCACAGCAGCAGATTCTTGGACAGATACCGTTTGGCCTCGGCGGCGCTGAGGCAGAACACCTTGTCGTAGGTCTGCACATCCCTGTCCACGTAGCGGCTCACCACGCTGCTGGAGAGGATGGCCTTTTGCTGATGAAGATTGAAACAGCTCTGGTAGAATGTACCGTTGAGCCAGGTGCGCAGGCTGCAGTCCTGCCAGCTGATTTTGATCCATTCGCTGTTGAACCGCTGCATATCCAGTGCATACCGGGACATCAGCAGCGCCTGACCGGCCTGGTTGGTATCCAGCACGATCCACTCCACGGGCTCCTTGCCGTTGGCGGTGTTATTGTCCTGTTCGTAGGAGCCGAATATCACCCGCTCGCCGGGCACGGACCATCTGGCCATTACGCTTCTGGCATTCACCCGCGCAGGCGCCTGATAAAGAAACACCACGGTGGCAGGGTTGGGCGCACCGTTGTTGTCAAAGGCGATGGTGACCGGTCCGGTGACCACCGGGCTGTACCCGGACGGCACCATGGAGGCATCCGGCGTGATCACGTTGTTGGCAGGGCTCACGGTGACCGTGGTCTGGGCAAAGGGGCCGTCGGCCGTAATGTAGGACACCTGCACGGTACGGGCAGAATAAGGCGTTGCCGTGGGGGCAACCGTACGGACAGGCACAGTAGGGGTGACAGTGTAGACAGGCGCCGCCGTCGCGGTGGCCGTCACGGTCGCGGCGGGCTGCTGTGTCACAGCGGCAGACAGCGTATTGTCGACTTTCTGATCTCCGCCGAATACCTGCACGAAGAACATACCGATCAGAATGCCGCCTGCCAGCAGCATCAGACCCACCAATATCGGCAGCAGCGACTTCTTCGGCGCCTGATATGCGTTCCCGGCTCCGTCGGGGTACTGCGGGCGGGGCTGACCGCACTTCGCACAATATTGATTGCCTTCCGGATTGTTATTTCCGCACTGGCCGCATCTCCACATAAACCAAACGCCTCCTGCATTTGCTTTGTCACCGGAAAAGCCCGCATCACCGGCGCTCGCGGCACTGCGCCGGACGCACGGTAGGAACAGCTGCTTTTTTCCTGTGAGAAAACCCATATTTTTCAACAAAATTTTACCATGCCGCTTCTTTTCTGTCAATCGAACGCCATGGCCCGATCCCTTGTGCGCTTTATGTCAAATGCCCCCGCAGCCTTGCGCCGGCGCGTCAAACATGCTACAATACCCAAGCCAGCGAGGGCGGAGATCAGACCGTCCTCGCCAAACGTGTTTGCGGCGTATTGGCGGCGCCCGGAAAGGAGACCCTTGTTATGTATTTGATCGTCGGTCTTGGCAACCCAGGCCAGCAGTATGCGCATACCCGTCACAACGCGGGTTTTGACGCGCTGGAGGTGCTTGCCCGCCGCCTGAATGTATCCATCTGTCGCAAAAAGGACGACGCCCTTATCGGCGAGTGTTTCATCGCGGGGCAGAAAACGCTGCTGGTGATGCCCCAGACCTACATGAACCTCAGCGGCCATGCGGTGTCTGCGCTGCTTCATTATTTCCGCATTCCCATGGAGAACCTGTTGGTGATCTATGACGACATCGACCTGCCTCCGGGGCACATTCGCATCCGCAAAAACGGCAGCGCTGGCACTCACAACGGCATGCGCTCCATTGTGGAGCAGCTGGGCAGCGATCAGTTTCCCCGCATCCGCATCGGTGTGGGCGACCGTCCCGCAGGGGCCGACCTGGCTGCCTGGGTACTGGGGCACAGCGCCGATCCAGAGGAACGCCAGCTGATGGACGAAGCCTTCCAGCAGGCGGCTCTGGCCGTGGAATGCTTTGTACGCGAGGGCGTTGAAGCCGCCATGCGCACCTATAACACCAAGAAGCAGAAAAAGCCCAAGGAGCAAACCAAAGAGCGGGATGCAGGGGACTCAGTCCCCAGCCAGGGCGTGGGGCAGAGCCCCGCAACCCCAGCGAGTGCCGATGGCACAAGATGTGCGGCTGACGGAGCCACCCCGGACCAGACCCAAAACGAAGGAGCCAATTCATGAACGAGGGACTTTTCAGCGCATACAGCGCCATGCCCCAATGGCAGGAACTGCTGACCCTTACCCAGCAGCCGGGCTGCAGCGCGGTCTATGAACTGGCCGAGGGCGAACGCCCCTTTTTGGCGGCTGCCCTGAGCCATCGTACCGGCCGGCCCGTGGTGCTGGTTTGCCCTACCGAGCTCATCGCCCAGCGGTGTGCCCAGGATATCCAGCGGCTCACTGGTCAGGGTTGTGTCTGCCTGCCGCCACGGGATCTGCAGTTCAGCCGTGCCGCCTCCAGCCGGGAGAGCACCTGGCAGCGCCTGCATGCCCTCTACCGCCTGGCTCATGGCAGCGCGCGGATCCTCTGCATCAGCTTGGACAGCCTGATCCACCGCTGCGTGCCCAAGTCGGTGTTCCTCGCTGCGGAGATCAACCTTGCCGAAGGCGAATGCCATCCCCCGGAGCAGCTCATCAACAGGCTTCTGGCCGCCGGCTATCAGCGGGTGCCCATGGTGGAGGGCCAGGGGCAGTGCGCCATGCGCGGCTCCATTCTGGACGTGTTCCCCTCCAACACACAGGACGCCCTTCGCATTGAGTTTTTTGACGACGAGATCGATTCCATTCGCCGCTTTGACTGCATCAGTCAGCGCAGCATCGCCCGGGTGAAAAACGCCTGCATCGCGCCTGCCACCGAGTGCCTTGTCACCGATCCAGAGGATGCGGCGCAGCGCCTGCGCGCAGCCATTGAGGCGGGCATCGGCCATTCCCTTACCGATGATCCCGCCCTGTTCATGGATCGCCCCGACCGCTACAGCGCCCCTGTCCTCACCGACTCCGGCGAGGAGCTGCCCTCCCTGGACGAGTTCCTCCTCTCCCTTGGTCCTGGTCCTGCGGACGGCGGATACGAAGACAACCGCTTGATCCCCGGCAGTCCTGCGGACGGCAAATACGAAAGCAGCTCATCTTTCCCCGGCAGTCCTGCGGACGGCAAATACGAAAGCAGCTCATCTTTCCCCGGCAGTCCTGCGGACGGCAAATACGAAGACAACCGCTTGATCCCCGGCGGTCCTGCGGACAGCAAATACGAAAGCAGCTCATCTTTCCCCGGCGGTCCTGCGGACGGCAAATACGAAAGCAGCTCATCTTTCCCCGGCAGTCCTGCGGACGGCGGATACGAAGACAACCGCTTGATCCCCGGCGGTCCTGCGGACGGCAAATACGAAAGCAGCTCATCTTTCCCCGGCGGTCCTGCGGACGGCGGATACGAAGATGACTCTTCTTTCCCTGGCCACCTGGGCCTTGATCCCGACGACCCGGACGGCGCAATGGTCATGGCTGCGGCCATCAACTCCCTCAGCTATCGCCGGCATCTGGACGATGTGGATCGCATCGCCGCCGGGCAGACCATTCGCACTGCCCCCATGTGGTTGAACGTGCTCTGCCAGGAAACAGTCACCGCCATGGACTATACGGACGAGCCCATCGTTTTGCTGGATCGTCCGGAGCAATACCTGAGCCGTATGCGGGTTTTGCACGCGGAGTTCAGCGACGCCTACGAAAGCGCCCGCCAGCGCGGCGACGCCTTCGACGCTCAGCAGGAGTTGCTTTTCCCTTATGATGATCTGCTTCCTGCATGGAACAGCCTGCACACCGTGCTGCTGACGGAACTCAACGCCGGTACCGGCAAAATGATCCCCAGCAAGCTGCTTGCCTTTGGCTCCGCATCGCCTTTGCCCTATCAGAGCAGGCTGGAGCCTCTCAAGCAGGATATCCTCAAATGGAAGGAGCAGAACTGCGCTATTGTGCTGCTCTGCGGCGGCGAAGCCCGTGCCAGGCGCCTGCAGAAGGCGTTGGCGGAGCAGGGCGTGCCCTCTTCCTATTGCGAGGATTTAAGCGGAAATACCATCCTGCGGGAGGTACTGCTGCTGCCGGTGAGCTACACCAAGGGTTTTGTACATCCTTCCGCCCATCTTTGCCTCATTAGCGACACCGATCTGTTCGGTTCCGCCTATCACCGGGCCCGCAAGAAACAAAAAACCGGCGAGCGCATCGCTTCCTTCACCGACCTGAAGGTGGGGGACTACATCGTGCATGACCTGCACGGCGTGGGTATCTATCAGGGCGTCATCCAGATGGACGACGGCGGCGTGAAGCGGGACTACCTGCTGATCCAGTACGCAGGCAGCGACAAACTGTACGTCCCTGCCGATCAGTTTGACCGGGTGCAGAAGTTCATCGGCGCAGAAAGCGCCCTGCCAAAGCTGAACAAGCTGGGCGGCAGCGAATGGCAGCGCCAGAAGGCCCGGGTCAAGAGCCAGCTGAAGAAGCTCGCCTTTGACCTGGTCGCCCTCTATGCCCGCCGCGCCCAGGAAAACGGCTATGCCTTCAGCCATGAAAACCCCTGGCAGCAGGAGTTTGAGGATGCCTTCCCCTACGAACTGACCGAGGATCAGCAGCGCAGCGTGGCGCAGATCGAGGACGACATGGAGAGCGCCCGCAACATGGATCGCCTGCTGTGCGGCGACGTGGGCTACGGCAAAACGGAAGTGGCCCTCCGCGCCGCCTTCAAGGCCACGGTAGAAGGCAAGCAGGTAGCCATTCTGGCGCCTACCACCATCTTGGTACAGCAGCACTACAACACCATCCGCAAGCGCTTCTCCGGTTTCCCGGTGACCATTGAGATGCTCAGCCGCTTCCGCACCGCCGCCGAAACCAAAGAGATCCACAAGCGGCTGGAGGCCGGCGAGATCGACCTGATCGTGGGAACCCACCGGCTGCTGTCCAAAGACGTGAAATTCAAGGATCTGGGTCTGCTCATCGTGGATGAGGAGCAGCGCTTTGGCGTTGCCCACAAGGAAGCCATCAAGCAGATGAAAAGCAAGGTGGACGTGCTCACCCTTTCCGCCACGCCCATCCCCCGTACCCTGCACATGAGCATGGTGGGCATCCGGGACATGAGCGTGCTGGAAACCCCGCCGGAAGAACGCCTCCCAGTGAAGACCTACGTCATTGAATACGATGACATGATCATCCGGGACGCCATCCGCAGGGAGCTCAGCCGCAACGGGCAGGTCTACTTCCTCTACAACCGGGTGCGCTCCATCGATCAGATGTACGCACGCCTTCATGCGCTGGTTCCCGAGGCCCGTATCGGTATCGCCCACGGGCAGATGCGGGAGAACGCCCTGGAGGACATCATGCTGGACTTCTACGCCGGCGCCTATGATGTGCTGCTTTGCACCACCATTGTGGAAAGCGGCCTGGATGTGCCGGAAGCCAACACCCTGATCGTCTTTGACGCAGACCATTTCGGTCTGAGCCAGCTGTACCAGATCCGGGGCCGGGTAGGCCGTTCCAACCGGCAGGCCTACGCCTACTTCACCACCCGTGCCAACCGCCAGATGAGCGAAACCGCTCAGAAGCGTCTGGACGCCATCCGCGAATTTACCGAGTTCGGCGCAGGCTACCGCATCGCCATGCGCGACCTGGAGATCCGTGGCGCGGGCGATGTGCTTGGCCCCCAGCAGAGTGGTCACCTGTCCACCGTGGGCTATGATATGTACTGCAAGCTCATCGAGCAGGCAGTGGGCGAGGCACGCGGCATCCAGCAGACGCCCGAGATCGACACCCGCGTGGAACTGCAGATCGACGCTTTCCTGCCCCAGGACTATGTGCCCCAGGAACAGCTCCGTGTGGAGATCTACAAGCGCATCGCCATGGTGGAGGATCAAGAAAGCCGCATGACCATCGAGGACGAGCTGATCGACCGCTTCGGCGACATTCCCCAGCCCGTGGAAAACCTGATCCGCATCGCGCACCTGCGCGGCATTACCCGTAAGCTGGGCGTCACCCATCTCTCCCTGCGTCAGGACGGGCTGCATATGCGCCTGAGTCAGCAGGCCATGCCCGATCCGGGCATGCTCTTCACTGCCGTATCCACCACGGATCCCCGGCTGAAGTTTGCCGTCAACAAGCTGCCGGAGCTGATCTTCCAGCAGCCCCGCATGACCCCTGCCGTGGCGCTGGACATGGCCATCCCCATGGTGACGGCGCTGCACCGGAATGTGATGAAGCTTTTGCAGGAAAAGGCTGCTGCGGAGGAAGAGGCGCAAGCTGAAGATACCCAATGAATAAACGGGGCTGTTGCAAAGTTTTGCAGCAGCCCCGTTTGCATATGAAATTGGCAAGTCCCTTTTCTCAGCCATTCCCCTCTTTCCAGTCGCTCTGATACACATACCCGGTCAGATCATCCTCCGGGAACCAGACATGGTACCATTCATCGCCCACAACCGCCAGCACCAGCAAATCCTGCTGAGGAGAGTCATAGCAGGCGATGGGTTGACCAGAGGAAGGCTCGGCAAACACATAATGATACCTGCTGGTATCCGCATACACCCGGGAGGGGAACACCGCCTCCACCTGACGCCCTGCATCGCCAAAGGCAAGGTATTCCTTCATCATCCAGCCAGTTACACCGAAAATATCCACCTCCACCCATTCCTCTCTGGTGGCAAGGATGCGCACCGGCGTGCCGTTGTAATACTTGCCCAACGAGGTTGCGCCCCGGTCAGGGTCTGTACGCAGGTGCAGCCGGTCCTGCGGGTTGGGATTATTCACCACCGCCCAAGGGTCGGTATCCAAACCGGCCAGCGCTTCCTCCAGCGTGCGAGGCAGGCTGTTCCAGTCCACGGTGGAAAGATTCGCCCATGGATGATCGCCGAAGCAGTTCTCATAGCCAATGGGCGATCCCTCGGCGACCCAGTTCTTGCCCAGCCGGAACATGGTTTCCCCCGAAGCCGTGTCGGCCATGTTGTAGATATAGGTGACACCGCAGGTGCTTTCATCCACTGGGCCCACATTCACCAGCAGATCGCCGATGACCAGCGAGGATGAGAAATTTTCATAGCCATAGGTGGTTCCCTGAGGCATCGGGGTGCTGCGGGTAATGTGCCAGTCGTCTGCATGGTCAAAGGTACAAACGGCGATGATGCGCTCCCCATTCGGCTGTTGCAGAAAGAACTCCAGATGATCCTGCTGGGCGCAACCGCCCAGATAGGTATCTCCGGGGAACAACTCTGCAGCCGCCTTTGCGGTGGCTTCATCGGAAAGCCAGCTGTGGGTATAGTACTGGTTGGGTTTGGGAAAGCGGGAATCGTCGTAGGCTGTCAGAAGCATTTGTTCATCCAGCCAAGCCGCAGGCACAGGGGTATATCGCCTTGTGGACAGGATATTCTCGTTTTCATCGCAGAAATAGGTGGTATAGTACAGTCGGGCGCCATCGTAGCTGAGGTGCGCTTCGGTGATGTTTCCGTTGTCGTGGGTCTCGCTCTGCATCAGGCTGTTCATGCGCCATTGGCTGTCCGCTCCTGACCGGCTGGCGTTGTACGTATCATACACCGTGCCGTAGCTGTGATACGACCAGAACAGCGCTTCATCCGTGTCCAGATACAGGCTAGTCACGGGCGTATCCTGACGCAAAGCAGCAGCATTACAAACCACCAGCTCCCATGCCCCATTGTTCCGCTCAGCCACACACAGGGTCTGGGTCTGACCATCCGACACCACGGCAGCGGCGGTATTGCCACATTGATGGGAACGCAGTATTGTGTGAGAAGGCAAAACAGATTGAACGAGGGCCTCCACTTCAGCCGGAAAAGCATCCGTGGCAGCGGCCATCCCCCAAACCATCGCCATCATCAGCAGCAAAAGGGCGAAACAAAGGCAGCGAACCGTTTTCTTCATAAAGGATCCTCTCCGTGGCTTTTGTGTTACCCATTCAACGAAACAACCTGGCGTTTTCTTCCTGCTTCGATGGCAGAATTGCAAACAAACCGTAAAACTTTCCCCCTCCCGCTTGTATACAGCCAAACGCCCGTGGTATGATGCCCACGGAATCAGCATACAAATGATACTCCAAGGAGGAACAACATCATGAGCATCATCGATACCATCAAGGGCCTTTTCGGCGGCGACAGCGAAACCAAGGCAGTCGGCGCGCTGGGCAGTGTCATCGAAGCCATCAAGCCCCTGCTGGAAGGCGGCAATCTGGGCGAGACCGTTCAGAACGCGCTGGCTAATTTCGGCGATCTGGGCGACCAGTTCCAGACCACCAAGACCGGCCTGAAGCGTGCCACCGGCGAAACCAAGGCGAACCTGACCGCTCAGAAGAACGACATCCTGTCCCAGATCAAGGAAAAGGGCGCCGCTCTGCTGGAGAGCCTTGCGCAGCAGGAGAACCTGCCCGACGTGGTCAAGGCGCTGGTGGAGAAGGCCCAGGCACTGCTCGGCAATCTGTAAGTCCAATCACCGCATGATGCAAACAAGCGGCTTTCCCGATGATGGGAAAGCCGCTTTTGTGATTGGAACTGTGCAGGGCACACGTCTTTGCAACCCCGTCCGGCGTTTTGAACACTGCCTGTGCCTTGCGTTTGCTCCGGATGTCCGGGGTTGGGCGCCGCTTTGCGCATCGTATACGCTGCATACGCGCTGCTCTCTGGCCCTTCCCCTGCCTGCTCGGCGCGCCTGTCCATGATGCCATTTTTCGCCGTCTTTGACATATGAATATGCTGTAACTTTCTGTCGCTGGCAATCAAAACCCTTGCAAAGTGCCCCCCGAATATGTCATAATGTCGATGCATTAACTGAAGCGGACTGCATGGCGTTCCTGTCAAGGAACCATTAAGCCGGGCATGTCCGTGCGTGAAAGGAACGTTGTCAACCATGAACAACATGAAAAAACTGCTTGCCGCGGCGCTGTGCCTGTGCATGCTGCTGGGTCTGGCTTCCTGCCAGAAGGCCGCCGAACCCGTGGTGGAGACCGTTGTCGTCACCGAAGCTCCCGTGGAGACCGTCGAAGTGACCGAGACCACCGAGGCCACCGAGACCGTTGAAGAAACCGAAACCGCCGAAGTGACCGAGACCGTCGAAGAAACCGAAACCACCGAAGCCGTGGAAGTTGCGGCTCCTGCTGCCGATGCTGAGCCCGTTGCCGAGACTGCCGAAGTGACCGAGACCGCTGAAGTGACTGACGTGCCCGCCATCCCCGAACTGGATGACGCCGAAGTCATCGCTACCGTCAACGGTAAGGAGATCACCTGGGCTGACGCCAAGGTTTTCTACGATGATTATATCCTCAACTACAGCCCCTACTATGACATGACCCAGCAGGAGAACGTGGACCTGTTCCGCTCCGTCTCCATGCACAATGCCATGGTTTATACCGTGCTGATGCAGAACGCCGAGCAGATGGGCCTGGCCCCTCTGAGCGAGCAGGACGCCCTGGATGCTGACGCTCAGGCCGACGCCATCTGGCAGAGCAACCTGGATTACTATGTATCCGGCATGTATGGCGATATCACTGACGAGACCCAGCTGGCTGCTGCCTACGAAGAAGCCGTCGCTTATTTTGGCGAGATGGGCATCACGCAGGAAAGCAACCGCAAGGACTACCGCGAGTCCATCATCCTCAGCGGCCTCTTTGACGTGCTGACCCAGGATGTGACCGTCAGCGACGAGGACGTGGAGAAGGAATATCAGCGCCTGCTGGCCGAGGATCAGGCTCTCTATGAGAACGATCTGGAAGGCTATGTGAGCTACAACAGCTATGTGGACCAGAACAACATGATGGCCATGTACTACGGCGGCGAAACCATGGACTATGCCTGGTACCGCCCCGCCGGTTTCCGCAACGTGCAGCACATCCTGCTGTCCGTTGATGAAAGCCTGATGCAGGACTATCAGAACAAGCAGGCCCAGCTGGAAGAGCAGATGTCCTCTGAAGAGGGCGACGCTGCTGCCGCTCCTGTGACTCAGGACGACGTGAACGCTGCCAAGCAGGCCATTCTGGATTCCCAGAAGGACAAGATCGACGAGATCAACCAGCGCCTGGCCAACGGCGAGGACTTTGCCGCTCTGATTCCCGAGTACACCCTGGACAGCGATAACATTTACGAAGTGTCCGTTGCCAGCACCAACTACGTTCCCGAGTTCGTGGAAGCTGCTTTCAGCGTTGACAACGTAGGCGATGTGTCCGCTCCCTATATCAGCCAGTTTGGTATCCACATCGTTAAGTATGTGTCCGACGCTCCTGCCGGCCCCCTGGAGATGACCCCCGAGCAGCGTGAACTCAAGCGTCAGAGCCTGCTGGAGGCCCTCAAGAACGATCTGTATGCCACTAAGGTGGACGAGTGGATCGCCGCTTCCACCATCGAGTACACCGGCGTGATCCCCGCTTATGAGGATCTGCTGGCTGCCGATACCGCTGAGACCGAAACCACCGACGTGACCGAGACCACCGAGGTCGCCGAGACGGAAGAGACCGTGGAAACCACCGATGCTCAGTAATTACGAATAAACAAAACGCCCCTTCGGAGCACATCCGAGGGGGCATTTTGTATGGTCATCAATGTGGGGTGCAAGGGGATCATTTCCGCAATCTCAGTGGTTATTCTGGGCACTGACCGTGCTCAGATTGACGACAGGGGATCGCTAACGCCTTCGGTGTTGTGCCAACAGGGCACGCGCTTCCCTCCGTCACCTGCAGGGGGTTGGGTCAGCCCAACATGCCCCCTTGCGCCGTGTAACGGTGCAAAGAGTGGGTCCAGGGCCTCAAGCCCTGGCGGGGCATGGGGCAGAGCCCCAAAACCATGCGCCGCAGCGCCGGCCGCCTTACGGGGCGACGATATAGCCGAAGGTATAGATCTGCTGGTCGCTGAGGGCATCCTCAAGGGCGATCTCCATATCCACAAAGCTTTTGAGCTCGTCGTTATACACGCCGATGTACCAGTAGGAGCCGTCCGGCTCCGGATCGGCAGCCACACCGCCGACCGTCATCAGGCGGTAGCCGTCAACCGTCTTCTCCACGCTGATCAGTTCCAGCTCCACAAGCGCCTCCATCATGGTCTCCTGATCTGTATAGACGTTATACGCCTGCACCTGCTCCTGGTTGTAAACCACCACCAGCTGCAAAAAATACTTGCCCTCGCCCAGAGTGGTCCACAGGTTTTCTTCGGCGGCGGCAATGGTGCAGGCTGCCAGCATCAGCAGCGCCAGCAAAAACGCCAAGCATTTTTTCATTGTCATCGGCTCCTTTCCATCGCGCCCGAGGGGCGGGAGTTTCCGTGATTGCTGGTTTCAGTATATCGCGATTGCCACAAGGTGTCAATTTTAGGGGCGCTTCACCAATGTAACGATTCTGGCAAGAATGGAAATGATTTTTCTCGTTTTCGTGGTATGATTCTCTTGTAGCTACGAACTGGCGAAAGGAGGCGGCTATCCATGGACGTGCGGGAGATGATGCAAGGCAGCATCGACTACATAGAGCAAAACCTGAAAGCAGAGCTGAACGCAGGCGAGCTGGCCGAGCGCGCAGGCTTCTCCATGTTTCACTATTACCGCCTGTTTCAGGCAGCTACCGGCATGCCCGTGATGCAATACATCCTGCGGCGCAGGCTGCTCCACGCCATCTATCACATCCATCTGGGCCAAAAGGGGATCGACGCTGCCTTAAACTACGGCTTTGATACCTACGCCGGCTTCTACCGGGCCTTTCGGAGGATGTTCGGCTGTACGCCGGCCCAGTTTCTCAGGCGGTACAAGGCCCGCGAGCCTGCACCGCCCAACCTGATCAAGGAGGAACATATCGTGATTACCCATCAGAAAGCCATGGATATGCTGCGGCATTGGGGGCTGACCGACCAGCCTGTCGCGGATATCTTTTACGAGGGCACCGGCAACCACAACGACAACGCCTATTACGTAGGCGACGCCTATGTGCTCAAATTTACGGCCAACCTGGGCAGGCTGAAGAACCACATTGCCCTCTCCAAAGCTATTGCCCAGGCCGGTCTGAGCAGTTCCATCCCCGTCCCGGCCGAGGACGACCAGGAGATCCTTCAGGATGGAGAGCTGTTCTTCTGCCTCACCAGGCGGATCCCCGGCCGGCAGCTGGCCGCAGACGCCCTCTATCAGCCCCAGGGCGCGGACGTGGCCCAGCGCATCGGGCAAAGCATCGGCAGGCTGCACAGGGCGCTTTGCACCGTGGAAGCGCCGGTTCAAAAGGCGTCGTTGAATCCGGACTGGGCGCTGTCCGGTGCAAAGCACGTACCCGGGCTGGACGAAGCCTTCTGCGCCGCCGCCCTGGAGACCATGAAGCAACTTTATCCTAAGCTGCCCCGGCAGATCATCCACCGCGACCCCAACCCCGGCAACCTCATCAGCGACGGCGAACAATGGGGCTTCATCGACTTCGAGCTGTCGGAAGAAAACGTGCGCATCTTTGATCCCTGCTACGCCGCCACCGCCATTCTCTCGGAAACCTTCTTTTCGGACGATTCCGCCCGGCTGGAGCAGTGGCTGGCCATCTACCACCGCATCATGCAGGGCTACGACCAGGCCGCCGTCCTCACACCAGAGGAGCGCAGGGCTGTTCCCTACGTGCTCTTTGCCAACCAGCTCTGCTGCGTGGCATGGTTCGCCCAGCAGGATCGTTACCCCGAAGCCTTCGAGGTCAACAAGCGCATGACCCGCTGGATCGCCCGGTACTTCGATCAGCTCACGCTGGCGTAAGGGGTGAGCAAGGGGCGCCGCCCCTTGACCCCGGCAGGAGGCATCCTGTACCTCCGATGAAAGCGCCGGCCCCGCAAACGGAAAAATACATAACAGTAAGTGACGCGGCAATGGATATTGACGTGTCACTTATTGCATATTCAAACGATCTATGCAATAATTCGTTAGATACATTGATAGCCGGAGGAAAAAGCATGGCAGTCTATTTGATTGGTGGTTCGCCTTGTAGCGGGAAAAGTACGATCGCAATGGCGCTTTCGGCGAAATATGATTTGCATTACTTCAAGGTTGACGATCATTTGGATAAATACATCAAAATGGGAGCCATGGACAAGAAAAAATGCTGTACAAGAGTTGAAAAAATGACTCCTGAGCAAATCTGGATGAGGGATCCGCTGGTACAGTGTGAAGAAGAACTGTTGATTTACGAAGAGATATTTGATTATATCCTGGCAGATTTAGAAAAGTTGGATTGCAACGCCGGAATCATTACGGAAGGCGCCGCTTATTTACCGATATTAGCAAAGCGACAGAGTATACCGGCCAATAGGTATATCTCTATTACCCCGACAAAGGAATTTCAAGTTTTCCATTACAAGAAAAGAGAGTGGGTTCCTTACGTTCTTGCTGAATGCAGCGATAAAGCAAAAGCCTTTGAAAACTGGATGGAGAGAGATGCCTTGTTTGCAAAGGCGGTACAACAGCAATGCAATGAATTGGGATATGCCTCACTCATGAATCACGGAGAAAGATCCGTGGATGAACTCGTTGACAGCGTTGCTGCGCATTTGGGATTGGGATGAAAATCCACAGGGACATGTTTTGAAGGACGCATGTCTAATGGGGCAACCCCTCATACAGTGCAAAACGCCAAACTGCGAATACAGTTTGGCGTTTTGTGTTTTATGAATGCATGTGTATGGTGCAGGCTTTTTGGTTTCTTACTTGACGTCCTTGATCTGGCGGCGGATGTCGTCCAGCAGACCGGTGAGGCTGGGGGAGACCTTCATGGATTTCTCCACCTTCTCGATGGACGAAATGACGGTGGAGTGGTGCCGACCGCCAAAGGCTTCGCCGATGCGGGTCAGGCTGAGGCCCATCATCTCGCGACTGAGATACATGGCGATCTGCCGGGGCACGGTCACCTGATGGCTGCGGCGGGGGCTCTTGAGATCGTCCACGGTGATACCGTAGTAGGCGGCCACCGCTTCCTGGATCATCTCCACGCTCAGGGGGCGGCTCTCGGTGCGGTTGAACAGCTCCCGCAGGGCCTCCTTGGCCAGCTGCATATCCACCGGGCGGCGGGTCAGACCGGAGTAGGCGATCAGGCGGGTCAGGCTGCCTTCCAGCTCGCGCACGTTGGTGTCGATCTTCTCTGCGATCAGCTCCAGTACGTCGTCCCCGATGATCAGCCGTTCATATTCCGCCTTCTTGCGCAGGATGGCCAGGCGGGTCTCAAAGTCCAGACGCTGGATGTCCGCGATCAGACCGCCTTCAAAGCGGCTGCAAAGGCGCTCCTCCAGCTTCTGGATCTCCTTGGGCGGCTTGTCGCTGGTCATGATGATCTGCTTGCCGGCGTCCTTGAGGTGGTTGAAGGTATGGAAGAATTCTTCCTCCGTGCCGTGCTTGCCTGCGATAAACTGGATATCGTCCACCATCAGGATGTCGGCGTTGCGGAAGCGGTCGCGGAACTGCTGGTTGCTGTTGCTCTGCATGGCCTTGACCATCTGGTTGGTGAATTCCTCGCTGGTGATGTAGACGATGTTCATCTCCGGGTACAGCTCATGAGCATAGTGACCCACGGCATGCAGCAGATGGGTCTTGCCAAGACCAACGCCGCCGTAGATAAACAGCGGGTTATAGGCCTGAGAGGGCACCTCTGCCACCGCCAGACACACTGCATGGGCAAAGCGGTTGCCGTTGCCCACAACGAAGGTATCGAAGGTATATTTGGGATTGAGGTTTTCCAGGGTGGCGGAGCTGCTTTGCTCCTCCAGCTGGTGGGCCCGCTGCTCCAGTTCCTCGCCGCACAGCAGCTCCACCTGAATGGTTCTGCCTGCTGCAGCGCAAACCGCGTCGGTGATCTGGGGCAGGAAACGCTTGATTCCGATGTCGATCATCAGCCGGTTCACGCACTGCAGCAGCATGCGGTCTCCAATCAGCGCATACGGCTTCAGCGCTGACATAATCCATGTTTCATAGCTGACCTTGCTCATCTCCTCCTGCAGCGTGATGCAGGCCGAAGACCATACCCGTTCGACCTCGGACATATCGACAACCCCTTTGTGGTATAAAATCTGTATATATGCTTTTGCGTTTTCCACATCTGTTAAGGTGTTCCCGCCTCAAATGTGGAAAAACTGCGATTTGTGGAAAAAAAATCGCGCTTCATAGCGAGGCATGGCTTATCATATCAAAGGCAGGGGGATTTGGCAAGTGCCGTAAACATTTCCCTTTTGCATACCCTCCCCCGAAAAAACCGCCGAAAATCCCATGTCTTGTGCGTGGAAAAAGTCGAACCACTAGACATTGCGCTTGACATTTTGAAAATGTATAAATCTATCATAATTTCTACATAATTATTAAATTCTTAATTTCTTATTACCAGACGATGCCATTTTGGTATTTTCCTTTTTCTCTTGCAAGGAATCCGTCGTACCGCCGTAGAATTAATGAAGATAGCGATTTTTGTCGATATGGAAAGCGAGAGGGAGGTGAGCGTATGGCAATGCCCGTTACCCGGGAGGAGATTGAGCAGGCGATCATGCCTCTTTTGGGCTCCATGCTGCTGCAATCCTCCCCTTTGGCAGACGATCTGGCGGAGTTCCTTGGCGCCTACGCTCCCTACCGCCAGTCTCTGCTGGATCTGCGGGACGAACTGGAAGCCCTTTTGCTCAGGCTGCTGAACCGCTACACCCACGGCAGCATGCTGGTGATCACCGACAGCTACCGTCCCCTGCGCCTGGGCCGGGACCAGCTGCGCCGCATCGCCGACGATCTCATGGGCGTGCTGTTTGAGAAGTTGACCCCTTTCTCGGCTAATTTCATCAAGCTGAACGACTACAGCCTGCGCGTACAGAGCCTGACCGCCCTTCGGGTGCTGGTCACACGCTACGCTTCCTTCTATACCGAGGAAGAGCTTCGCTTTATCAAGCAGATGATCCGTGCCATTTATCCGCCTCACCGCTATCAGGGCTGGCTGGAGGATGACCGGTGAAGCCGCGCAGCCCGTATGTTCCGCCGCACCCCGGCATATCCTAACCTTGCTCCGGGCTTTGACATCCCTCCGGGGATAAGGTACAATCAATTATTCTCATTTTCAGGAGGTGCCCCATGGATAACCAGCTGCTGGATACGCTCGTCAAACAGCTTCGGCAGAGCCTGCCTTCCCAGCAGGTGATCCCCGGCGCCCCCCTGAGCCGCTATACCACCCTGCGTCTGGGCGGCCCGGCCGACGTGCTGTGCAGCGTTTCCACGGTGGAGCATCTTTCCGCTGCCCTGGCCGCCGCCAGTGAGCTGGACGTACCGGTGACGATCATCGGCAACGGCTCCAACCTGCTTGTCAAGGATGGAGGCATCTCCGGCCTGGTGATTCATCTGGGCGACAGCTTTTCTGCCGTCACCGAGCCCACGCCCCTTCCCGACGGCCGTTTTTCCCTGACAGCGCAGGCAGGCGCAACCCTGCAGAAACTGTGCAATGCCGCCGCGGACCATGGCCTGACCGGACTGGAATTTGCCTTCGGCATTCCCGGCACGGTGGGCGGCGCGGTCTACATGAACGCCGGCGCTTACGGCGGCGAAATGAAGGACGTGCTTCACAGTATCACCGCTATGGACTTTGACGGCCGCACCCGGGTCTATTCCGCCGATGAGCTGGAGCTGGGCTACCGCCGCAGCCGTCTGATGAGCCAGCCGGCAGTGGTCACCTCTGCCACCGTGGCGCTCTCCTCGGGAGACGGCGAGACCATTCGTACCGCCATGCGGGAGTTTTCCCAGCGCAGGCGGCAGAAACAGCCCATTCACCTGCCCAGCTGCGGCAGCACCTTCAAGCGCCCCGAGGGCCATTTCGCAGGCACCCTCATCGAAGGCTGCGGCCTCAAGGGCTTCCGTATCGGCGGCGCCAGCGTATCCACGCTGCACGCAGGCTTTCTGGTCAACGATCAGGAGGGCACCGCCGCAGATTATCTGGCGCTGATCGCACATGTGCAGCGCACCGTATTGGAACAAACCGGCATTCAGCTGGAGCCTGAGGTCCGTATCCTGGGCCAGGACGCTCCCGTCAGCGCCGTGTAACATACAAAAGGAGAATGACGATGCAATTTTTCCTTCTCACCGGTATGAGCGGAGCCGGCAAAACTGTTGCGATCCGCTACCTGGAGGACTTGGGCGCCCTCTGCGTGGACAACCTGCCGCCCATGATGCTGGTGCCTTTCATGGAGGCCTGCCAGACCGGCAACCTGCACAACGATATGGTTGCCATTGGAACGGATATCCGCTCCGGCGAATTCTTTGACGCCAAAGCCGTCACCCGCATGATCAACGAAGCCCGCCTGGTGGGCTATCACATCAATACCCTGTTTATCGAAGCCAGCGACGAGGTGCTGGTGAACCGCTACAAGGAGCAGCGCCGCGAGCATCCCCTCGCCAGTGAAGGCATGACGCTGGAGCGCGCCATCCGCGAGGAGCGCAACCGCCTGCAGCCCCTTCGGGAAACCGCCAACTACCTCATCGACACCTCCACGATGCGCCCCCGTATGCTGCAAAAGCGCATCAGCGAGATCGCCTTTGAAACCAGCGACCAGCCCTCGCTGCGGGTGGACGTGCTCAGCTTCGGCTTCAAGCGGGGTTTGCCCCGGGAAGGCGATCTGGTCTTTGACGTGCGCTTCCTACCCAATCCCTTTTACATTCCTGAATTGGGCCATCACACCGGTCTTGATGAAGATGTGCGTGCCTTCGTGCTGGAGCATCCGGTGACCCAGGAGTTTCTGGTCAAGTGTATGGATATGATCCAGTTCCTCTTGCCTAACTACATCACCGAAGGCAAGCACAGGCTGGTCATCGCCGTGGGCTGCACCGGCGGTGCACACCGCAGCGTGGCTATCGCCGAATACATCGGTCAGCAGGTGCGGGAGCTGGGCTACAGCGTGAATGTAAACCACCGCGACATTGCCCTGGAACAGGCCCACTGGGCGGCGAAAAGCGAATATCAAAAGGGCGAACCGTGACCCTGTCGAATCCTGGCGAAACATGCCAAAAACGGCTTGTTTTCTCCAAACGTGTCGGATGCTGTCCGGCACGTTTTTTGTTGTCCTGCTTGATGTTTCGCCCTTCGACATCACCTCCTGCGCCAGCATTTGTCATCCATCGCCCTTTTTCCCTCGATTTCCTCCGAAAACCGCAACATATTGTGTACATCATTGTCGCAACCACTATATTTAGCACTACTTTGCCCGAAAACCACACAGGGGCGGTTTTTCGTGTTATCATTCAGAAAAAGCACGAACCGGTTGGATTTTGACACACCGGGGCGTTTCATCAGGAGGAGGAACCTACCATGCAGGAAATTCGGGTATTGATGGTGGACAACCATGAGTCTTTTCGGAAAACCACGGCGGAATATCTGCGTAGACAGGAGGGGATCCGCCAGGTGCGCGAAGCATCCAACGGCGCCGAAGCCCTCGAGCTGCTCTCCCGCGAGTCCTTTGAGGTGCTGATCACCGACCTGGTGATGCCCCAGATGGACGGCTACACCCTGCTGGAAAATATGACCCAGCTGCGCCTGTCCCCCACACCTAAGATCATCGTTGCCTCTGCCCTTGCCCGTGACGATTTTGTGCTGCGCGCCATCGAGCGCGGCGCCAGTTTCTTCCTGGTCAAGCCCTACGAACCCCAGCACCTGCTCAACCACGTTCGCCAGGCCATTGGCGCGCCTCATCTGCCCGGCGCCATGCTGGCGCCCGCTGCCGACCCCCGGCGCATTCAAAGCCTGGACGAGCGTCTGGGCAGCCTGTTCCTGACCATCGGCATCCCCGCCCACATCAAGGGCTACCAGTATCTGCGTCAGGCCGTGAAAATGGTGGTGGAGCGCCCCGATCTGATGAGCCGCATCACCAAGGAGCTGTACCCCGGCATCGCCAAGCACTTCGGCACGAGCGCCAGCAAGGTGGAGCGCGCCATCCGGCATGCCATTGAAGTGGCGTGGAACCGGGGACGGATTGAGACGTTGAATTCAGCGTTCGGGTGCAGGGTTTGCACGCCGGAGGATAAGCCTACGAATGGGGAATTTATTGCCATGCTGGCGGATAAGCTGTCGATGGAGCGGAGTGCGTAAATCCCTTATGACTCAATGCTTTGAGCGCCATCGTCTCATAGCAAAATAGCGATGAATCCCCAAAGCGCCTCGAATATAGCGATAAATATCTAAACACAATAGCGACCAACACCAAGCATTCATTGCCTTTTCACAGTGTAAAGGAAACACGGGTGAAAAAGTGTCAAGGAAAGGGTGTTGGTCGCTTTGCATTTACAGAGGATGATTGCGTTGTTTATTGTGGATGATTGTGTTGTATTTGGAGATGCATTGCGAAATTTCTCTTTTCTTTATTGACATGTTTTGCTGAAATAGCAAACCAGCATGCTCATTTATTTTCGAGAATGAGAGCAAATTTTATTCCACATCAATTCTAAATTTTCGAGCTTGCTTTTTTAGCAAGGAGTATTCTTTATACCATTGAGGAATTTCTCTGTGGGTAGTGCAGCATTTTGAACAAGGACGGTATTGGTTTTTTGCATTGAAATAGTGCATAGAAAAATGCGCTGAACAACAACCTGGTTTGTCATGGTAACAACTACCGTTTTTGGAACAATAAACAGTAAAACTCCCATAAGTAGCATCGTTATTATCTTTGGGAAGACTATTAACAAAAGAAATATTTAAAGGAACACCAGCTGCTTGTCGCAAACTTTGACCATTAAGGCGTTTGAGAAAGATTTCTTTCTCTTCAGCTATTTTTTTCTCTGCCTGAAATCTCTCTTGTTCTTGTTCGATCACTCTTTGTTCTTGTTCGCGTTTTTCAATAATCTTTTTTTGTTTTTTACCTCGCACAAAGACAAAAACAATGAAAAAAATATTGATAATCTGTCCACAGATTAAAAGCACACCAAATGCATATTCAGTATGACTTTCAGTGTAAAGAAGTAACTTCCAAAAAGTGACTGAAAGAGGGATGACACGCTCAAGCGTATATGTTACTGAGAAATTGGCGGTAGCGCCGCCATTTCGTCGTCCGCCGCATTCGTAGACACGAACTTTCTGTGAAATAATAAGTGGTTTTTTGTAGTTGCTGTTTTGAGAATAAATGTAGTTATCACTAATGGTTTCACCAATATCACTTATTCCATCATGTTCAATGATTTGAGAACGGATTGAAAACGGAGTGTTCGCGTTGATCGTAAGAATGTCTCGATTCTTAAAACTCTGATCGTTAAAAAAATGCAAATGTGTCAATTCATCACCAATGTTACCGCTACTGTTCAGATGCTCAATTTTATATGTGATTTCGAATGTAATCTCTTCATTTGCAGGAAGTGACTCCAGATAGGCTCTTTTATGTAAATCATAAACAATATTACTGGTTAGTGGAATTAACAGAAAAACAATAGCAGTGATAAAGAGTATTAACCATTTTGAAGAAGATTTGATTACGTATCCCAAGCTTTCGGGAAAATATACTATGGGCACAAACACAAAGATACCAAAAAAACAAAACAAGCAAACCTTCATTAGAGGTTCTAAGGTGAACATTCTCCAGATAAGCCCAATAAAAAGAACACTAATAGCAAGTAAGAAGATGAGTTGTGCCAACGACATGGTGGCTTTCTCGTTGTTTTGCATACTCTAACCTCCGTTGATCTATATTCAATTCATTAAATCTATTATACATCACCTTCTGTACAAAGAAAATCTTCTGAAGTGTATTTGGATGTGATGGATACCGATATCCCCAATAGTACAGCTGGTTTAGCTCTCTTGATACTATCGGGTATAAGGTATAAACGGGTTTTGAATGGATTTGAATTCAAAATCTGGTTGCTAAAGTTCCAAAGTCGTTCAAAATTCGTTCCCAAATAGAATAGAGTCGAAATTGAATTTTGTAAACCAAAACCCCTGTAAACACATGGTATACTATCATTGTGAAACTGCAATAAAGTGTTTGGCGTTGTAGCGACAAAGGGGTCTGCTGTTGTATCCCAAGGAGGCGCGCAGCGCCGCCTTGAGCGCAAGCAAGGTGGAGCGGGCCATCCGGCATGCCATTGAAGTGGCGTGGAACAGAGGCAGGATCGAGACCTTGAACTCAGCGTTCGGGTGCAGGGTTTGTACGCCGGAGGATAAACCCACCAATGGGGAATTTATCGCGATGCTGGCGGATAAGTTGTCGCTGGAGCGGTCGGCATAAACCCCTTACAAATCAATCGTTTCCTGTAGTTACAAAACACCCGGCATCCACAAGCCAGCAAACCCACGTTCATCCGGAACACACAAAAAAGCACGGAACCGTCTCCCGCAGAGCACAGTTCCGTGTTTTCATTTTATTGGGTTTCGCGCACACTGGCCATCACCGCAAAAATCCAAACGCGCTGCATTCATCCGGCCACACCTGCGCCGTCTGCGTGAAGCCATTACCCGAAGCGTTTGCCAGGGCATAGAGATACGCTTCCTCGAAGGTGATCACCTTGTCTCCGTTGCGGTCAGCGTACAGCGGGCAATCGGCGTGCCGCACGAAGTCGTAGCCGCAGCCCTTGGCAAAGGCCGTGGTGAATGCGCCGTAATAGTTAGACCCGTTATTGATCTCCCAGCTGGGCTGCGAGCTGTGGGCGGCGGTCATGACATAATAAGAATCCGCTGCCAGATTGGTTCTGGCTTTGGCGGTGAAGGCCGGCATAAAGGCGTTGACGAAGATCTGATCCTGGGGTTCAGTGGTTTTGCCGATCAGCGCGCCGCTGAAGCAGGCGTCCACGATCACGATCTTTCGGCCAGGGATCGCATCCAGGCATCGACGAAGGTCATCCGCCAGCACCGCGTAGCCATCCACGCCCACCAGCGCACCCAGATAGGCAGCCCCGTGGCCCGAATAGTAAAAGAGAGAAACATCCTGAGGCTTCGCCCCGGCAAAAGTGGAGGCGATGCTCGCCCTGATCCCGTCAGCGCTCAGGTCTGTTTTGACCGTCACTGCATAAGGCGTTTCGCCAAAGGATGACAGCACCTTGTTCATGGATTGCACATCGGAGAGGGTGCCCAGCAGCGCATCGCCGTCGTCATAATTGCTCTGGCCGATAAGCAAAGCCCGGTAGGTGGTATCCGCCTGAAAATCCATCATGTGGTTCAGGGCATAGGTCATTGCCGGGCTGCCGGGCTCCGTGCGGATGAGCAGGGGCAGATCAATGCCGTCAAACGCCCCTGCGCCAATGGAGGAAACGCTGGCAGGAATGGTGATGGTCTTCAGGGCGGTGCAGTCGGCAAACGCCCCTGCGCCAATGAACGTCACGCCCTCCGGAAGCACCGCATCCGTCAGGTTTGTGCAGCCGCGGAAGCTCTCCGTCTCAATGACCGTCGTCCCGCGGGGCAGCGTGAGCGTCTCTGCCCCTGCGCCGATGACTGTGCACCATGCCAGCAAAACCGCCAGCAACACCCGTAGCCGTTTCATCGTTGTATCCCTCCGGTTGGTTGATCTGATGACCCAATGACGCTCCCTGTCCGCCTGAGCGGAGAAGAGAAGCGCCAAGGCGCTTCTCTCGCAGGGTCAATCACGATGTTTGGAAGCTCGCACCCTGTTGTAACCACGCAGAAGACGTTAGCAACCCGCAGTGATCAGCCGGTACAAGTGGTTGAACGGTGCAAGCGGCAGTCGAAAAACTCAATACCGGTCCAACACCACATAGTGCTGACCGCCTGCCACGATGGTCACCGCCAGTACGCCGTCCGTGCTGGTCTGTACCAGCTCAGGCACGTCGGAGAACACCGCCGCGAAGGTTCCGCTGTTCAGGGAACGGATCACAGGCTGGTCGTAACGCTCGAAGGGCCAGTCAGGGTCAATATGGAAGTTGATGCCGCCGGATTTGATCGCGCTGCCGATGTAGATGTAGCCGTCCTCATCAAACATGCTGGTGAACCAGGCAGGATAGGTATAGACGTTATCTTCCGTGATGTAATACAGGGTGAAGAACGCGATATCGTTATAGTAGATGTCACGGTTTTCTTTGTTTTCAAAAGTACCCAGCAGGTAGGTATCCATCGGCATAAAATAGGGCGAATAGATACCAAAGCCTGCGAAATAGCGCAGTTCCGTCTCGATGTTACGCGCCAGCTTTTTCAGGGTAAAGCTGCCATAACCGGGAATATTGATCTTCTCGCCGTACGAAACCACAGTGTATCCTTCAAACACATCGGGAACAGTTTTTTCAACGCTGATATAGTCGGGATAGATAACACTGAGCTCACCCAGCTTGGGTGAGTATTCGATCTTAAGAACAATATCCCCCTTGCCCACGGTAAGCACCATGCCGCCCGTGCCCGTGCTCTCTTGCGCAAGCAGGCTGTAGCCTTCCTCTCCCAGGCGCACGCCGAAGGCGGTGTACTGTTCCTCGGTCACTTCCTCATATTTTTCCCAGATATAGCCGGGCAGAGCGGTGTCCACGCTGACGGGTTCTACGCCCACCGTGGCGCCGAAACTGATGACCGTCTCCACTTCTTCAACGGGAACCGTCGGCAAAATAGAGGTAGCCTCAGCACAGCCGAAAAGCAGAACCATTGCAATCAAAAAAACGACGAGCTTCTTAATCATTGCTTAACGCCCCTTTATCTCTTTTTTTGTTAGCATAATTATATTCTGATGTGTTGAAGGATGTCAAGGAATATGTGCTGCGCATAGTGGATGTTCAGAGCCGGTACGGACATCCCGGTTGCGCATCAATGCGCCAGCAGTGCAAAAAGAAACGGCGGACCGTTTCCCGGATCTCTCCAGGCACAGTCCGCCGTTTGCATATTCTGTTTTTCGCCCGAAGGCTGCCCTCCGCCCTTACTGGGCAAACAGCACTTCCTGATCCTCAGGAGAAAGAATGCCGTCCTGGGTAAGCCCGAAGTCCTTCTCAAACTCCTTGACGTATTTCATCATGTTAGAGGTGTAATCCGTCTGGGTGGGCTTGTTGTTGAAGTAGCCAAGCTCGTACATCTTCATGCGTGCATCCAGCACGTCCTGCCCTTCGCAGCCCGGCTGAAGGGTTCTGTAGCCGCTTTCTGCGGCGGAGGCGCCGGCTGCCGCGCCCTTGCTCAGATCCACCACGTATACCTCATCGCAGTGGTCAAAGTTCAGCAGACCGCCGCTGGTGGAGAACTTGATGCCGAAATCCTCGGTAAAACCGATGCGGACGATGCAGCGCTCGTAGGAGGCAAGGAGCTCGGAAGGTACCTCGGCATAGAGGAAGTAGGTCACTTCGTTCAGGGGCGCAACGTCCCGGATAAAGATGTTGGCCTCAGAGGCAGCACCTTCCACGTTGCCCCGGTAGGTGTACTTGTCGTCAAAGGTGACTTCGCCATAGATGTTGCCGATATCTACTGGCTCGCCGCTCAGGTTTTTGAAGGTACCGGTGAGGTAGAACAGCTCGTTGCCGTTGACGCCCTCGATGTACTGATAGTAGCCGTTGCTGCGGGGCTTGATGGAGGAGTAGATGGTGCCGGTTTCCTGCTTGGCCAGGGTCATCTCCAGATCATCCGTGCGGATGGTATCGCCCAG
The DNA here is from genome assembly GCA_015056365.1 of Clostridiales bacterium. Classification (GTDB taxonomy): domain Bacteria; phylum Bacillota; class Clostridia; order Christensenellales; family Aristaeellaceae; genus Limiplasma. Next base: position 142,351 of record SVGM01000006.1, read on the forward strand.
ATGAAGCATTGCGGGGCCTTCCTCCTCCTGAGGCGCGGCTTGCGCAGCGGCGGAGGCTGCATCCACAGGCGTCGCCTGGGGCGGCGTCAGCGCCTCGTTACCGGGCTTGACGCTGATCTCCATGTTGTTCCTGTCCAGGCTGATGGTGGCCAGCAGGGTCTTGCCCAGATAGATCTCGTCGCCCTTGACGGTGTAGCCGTCGGCGCTCAGCGCCAGCAGATAGGCGTCCTTGAGCGCGATGATGGAATCCTCGTTAAATTCGGGCGCAAAACGGTATTCAATGCGGGTGTACTTGTTGTTGGACTTGGAGGAGCTGTGACCCGCCTCTCTCATGTCCACATAGCTCATGGGCTTGGCCAGGGCGGGGGATTCCTCGAAATACACCTTCTGGCGGACTGCGCCCTCCTTGGCGGTGGCAGCGTCCTGCTGGTCGAAGGCCACCTCAAAGATGAAGTCACCATCGCTGATGGTCATGGGGGAGCTGGCGAAGCGGTCGTTGAAGGCAAAGTACACCTTGGCAGTGGTATAGCTTTCCGCGATCGCGTCCGGGATCTCCGCAAAGATATTAATTTCGCCCGTGTTCTGCGCGGACAGCTCGGTCTGCAGGTCGCCGCCCACCTCCACGTAGCATCTGGCGGAATAGGTATAGGCGTCGTCCAGGGTGATCTCTGCTTTGATATTCCAGATATTGATCTCGCTGCCGCCCAGGTTGCTCATCGTGCCCTTGGCCACAAAGAGCTTGTTGCCCTTGACAGGCTGCATGAAGATGCCCGAGCCGCTGGAGCCCTGCAGCTTGCGTAGAACCACGGAGGAATCAACGCTCATACTGACAAAGCCCAGGTTGATCTGCTCGCCCTTGGCCACGGGATAGGCGTTGAGCGAGGCGCGGCTTTCTGCCAGCAGGCGCTCGCAGTCGCTTACGCGCACCAGCATGCCGCCGTCAGCCGTGGTGAGGGCATACACGCCGTTTTCCTGCTTGAAGGTATAGGTAAAGCTGCGCTGACCGTAGAGGTTGTACTCCACCGTCACCTGATCGCCCGCGACGGACCAGACGGTATCCAGGTCATCGCCGCCGTTGATCTCCAGCTTGCCCGTACCGTCGGGATTGAAGACAAACAGGCTGCTGCCCGCCGACAGGCCGGTCCATTTTTCCGTAAAGAGTACGTCCTGCGCCGAAAGCGCTTCCGCCTGCGCCGCAAACGAAAGGATCATCGTCAGGATCAGAACTGCGACGATAAGAAAAACGCTTTTTTTCATTGTGGTATAGCTCCTTTTTGCAAGATCTGTACATCAAGTATAGCATATTTTCGCAAAACACGCCACCACCCTCCGCCCACTCGCGGCAAGCAGCGCCAATCCCGCCCAAACCGATTGACTACGGCATCCAACTATGGTAAGTTGTACCATATTGATGACCGAGGAGGGTTTTTATGAGACGGCTCCTGGCCCTTACCCTGGCGCTGCTGCTGTCGGCAGGCGCTGCATCCGCTGAAACGCTGACCTATGCATCCGACTTTTCCAGCGGCTTTGACGGCTGGTACGCCCGTTCCACCGGGGAGGCCCTGCTTTCCCTGACGGAAGAAGGACTGAGGATCACTGACCGCAACGGTACCTGGCATTCACCCGGCCGCGCCTTTGACCTGGTCGCAGGCGAAAACTACCAGATCTCGGTGGAGGTTATGCAGGATACGCTGGATTCCGGCCGGTTTACCCTGTCGGTGGAGCATGCCGCCAACGGACAGACCACCTATGAAAACCTGACGTCTGCGTATGTGCCCCGGGGACAATGGGTGACCATGACCGCCAGCTACTGGGCCGGAAACTACGAAACCTTCGTCCTCTACGTAGAGGGCGGTAATGCGGATACCCCGTTCACCATCCGTAACTTTACCCTTACCGGTGCTGCACGCCAGGAAGCGATCCAGCCCACCCCGCAGCCCATCCACATTCCTGAAACACCAGAGGAGATGACCGCTATGTTCAATAATCTCACCCTTCAGACCGCCTACAAGCAGGAAAACCAGAACAACCCCCTCTTCACCCAGCGTTTCGGCGCAGACCCGGGCATGCTGGTGTGGAACGACCGCCTCTACGTCTACACCACCAACGACCTGGTGGAGTATGACGCTGACGGCAAGGTGCTGGAGAACACCTACGCCCGAATCAACACCATCAACTGCATCTCCTCCGCCGATCTGGTCAACTGGACCGACCACGGCGCCATCCCCGTGGCAGGTCCCAACGGCGCAGCCAAGTGGGCCACCAACTCCTGGGCTCCCTGCGCGGCGCACAAGGTAATTGACGGCAAGGACAAGTTCTTCCTGTACTTCTGCAACGGCGGCAACGGCGTGTCCGTTCTCTCCGCTGACGATCCTGCCGGTCCGTGGACCGATCCTCTGGGCCATGGCCTGATCACCCGCGCCGTGCCCAACTGCGCCAACGTGCTGTGGCTGTTCGACCCCGCTGTGTTCGTGGATAACGACGGCACCGGCTACCTGTTCTTCGGCGGCGGCGTTCCGGAAGGCAAGGCTGATCATCCCGGCACCATCCGCTGCGTGCAGCTGGGCGATGATATGATCTCTCTGGCCTGCGAGCCCCAGACCATCGACGCGCCCTACGTGTTCGAGGATTCCGGCATCAACCGCATCGGCGATACCTACTACTACACCTACTGCTCCAACTTCACCACCGCCGGCAACACCATGAACATCACCGACGGCGCGATCCAGTACATGACCTCCGACAGCCCCATGGGCCCCTACACCTGGCAGGGCGAATTCTTCGCCAACCCCGGCAGGTTCTTCGGCGCCTACGGCAACAATCACCACAGCATCATCACCTTCAAAGGCCAGCACTACCTGGCCTATCATGCCCGTCCCGTGGAGAAGGCCATGGGCATTTCCGGCAACTACCGCAGCCCCCAGCTCAACCAGCTTCAGGTGGCCGAGGACGGTTCCCTGCTGCCTGTGACCGGCACCATGGCCGGCGTTGAACAGCTGGCTCCCCTCAATCCCTACGAGAAGGTCTCCGCCCGCACCATGTTCCGTCAGGGCGGCATCCAGGTGACCGGCCATGCCGACACCGCCCTGCTGGCTGCTGATACCGGCGACTGGCTTGAGGTAAAGGGCGCTGACTTTGCCAATGGCTCCTGCCGCTTCACCCTGCGCGCCTCCTCCGTAGGCGGCGGCGCGGTACGGGTCACCACGGGCGGCCTGGAGGGCGAGGTGCTCTGCATGGTGACCATTCCCGCCGGCGCCGAGATGGCCGAGATTACCGTGGATACCGCCAATGTATTCGGCGTTCAGGACGTCTACCTCACCTTTGCCGGCGACGTGACCGCCGACTGGTGGATGGTGACCGGCGCGTAAGGCTTTGGTGCATTGCTCCAAGACCCTGCAGGGGCGACTTCGGGATGAAGCAAGAGCTGGGCACGGGTAGTGCCCAGAACGCCAACTGTGGTTGTGGAGATAATCCTCCTGCGCCCTCGCTTTTTCGTTGGTCCGATCTCCGGGAGTTGTTTGGACTCCCGGTTTTTTCTTTTTCCTTGCCCCGCCGGTCTTTCCGTGCTATAGTAACACTACGTGCGCATTCTGCTGCACTTTCCAAGAAACCAGAAAGGATCCTCTCCATGCGAAAGCAAACCCTGAACCGTTATTTCGGTGATAAAGCATTTTATAAGATGCTCATGGCCATCGTCGTTCCCATGATCCTGCAGAACGGTCTGACCAACCTGGTCTCCCTGCTGGACAACATCATGGTGGGCGCTGTGGGCACCGAGCAGATGAGCGGCGTATCCATTGTCAATCAGCTGCTGTTCGTCTTCAACCTGTGCATCTTCGGCGGCCTGTCCGGCGCGGGCATCTATACCGCCCAGTATTATGGCAAAAGCGACCATCAGGGTGTGCAGCACACCTTCCGTTTCAAGCTGATGCTGGTGGTCGCCCTCTTCGCCATCGGCGTGGGCGTTTTCCTTGGCTTTGGCGATAAGCTGATCAGCCTGTACCTGCACGAAGGCGGCGAGACCGGCGATATTGTCGCCACCGCTGGCTACGGCGCGGGTTACCTGAGGGTGATGCTGTGGGGACTGCTGCCCTTTGCCCTGATGCAGGCCTATGCCGGCACCCTGCGTGAGACCGGCGAGACCCTGCTGCCCATGAAGGCGGGCATCGTGGCGATCGTGGTCAACCTGGTGCTGAATTACATTTTGATCTTCGGTCACTTTGGCGCGCCTGCCATGGGCGTGGAGGGCGCTGCGCTGGCAACGGTTATCTCCCGCTACGTGGAATGCGCCATCGTCATCGGCTGGACCCATCGCCACAGCGATCAGGCGCTGTTCATCGTGGGCTCCTACAAGAGCATGCGGGTACCCGCTCAGCTGGTGGGCGCCATCTTCAAGCGCGGCATGCCCCTTCTGGTCAATGAATTTCTCTGGTCTGCCGGTATGGCCATGCTCACCCAGTGCTACTCCACCCGAGGCCTTGCCGTGGTCGCCGCTGTCAACATCTGCTCCACCATCGCCAACTTGTTTAATGTGGTCTGGCTGGCCATGGGTACGGCGGTCAGCATTGTTGTGGGCCAGCATCTGGGCGCAGGCGACTTTGACGAGGCAGAGGCCAGCTGCTGGCGCATCCTGACCTTCTCCGTGCTCAGCGCGGCAGGCATGGGTGTGGTGATGGCTGCGCTCTCCGGCGTGTTCCCTGCCATGTACAACACCACCCAGGAAGTGCGCTCCATCGCCACCGGCTGCTTGCTGATGGTCGCCCTGTCCGGCCCGCTTCACGCTTTCAACCATGCCTCCTATTTCACCCTCCGTTCAGGCGGAAAGACGTGGATCACTTTCCTGTTTGACAGCGTGTTTCTCTGGGTCATCGCCATCCCTGTGGTGCGTATCCTGGCCGTGGGCACCGCCTTGCCCATCATCGCGGTCTACGGCGTCGGCCAGTTTATCGAAGTGATCAAGTGCGGCGTCGCCTATGCGCTGCTCAAGCGTAAGGTATGGATCAATCGAATCGTATAATCCGCAGCCGTTCCGGTTTTCTGCCGGGGCGGCTTTTTTGCTGCCGTTCTGCGGCCGTAGATTGTCCGCCGCTCCGGGCTGTGGTATCATGATAGCAGTACATCATCGTTCAGGGGATATGTTGCCTGCGGAGCTCCGGCGGCAGCGGCGTTACGCGGCGAAGCCAAGCCAGAGATCCTGCCGGGGCTGTCCCGCAGCCGCGGGGCGTGCGGCTGCCGCTGAACATCAGCGCGGGTCCGGCGAATACAACTATCAATCAAACGGAGGTACAGCCATGCAACTACTCATCATCGGCGGCAGCGGCCAGCTCAGCGGACGCCTGGCACAGATGGCGCTGGAGCAGGGCCATCAGGTATGGACCGTTACTCGCGGAAACCGCGCCCTGCCAAGCGGCGTTCACAGCATCATCGCCGACCGCAGCGACCCAGCTGCCCTCGGCGCAGCCCTTTCGGCGCAGCATACCCGCTGGGATGCGGTATTGGACTGCATCTGCATGAACCCGGAGCATGCGTGGATCGACCTTGAGCACATCAGCGCCTATTGCGACCGGTTCGTCGTGGTTTCCACCGATTCTGTCTACCATCCCTCCCACAAGCAGGTTCCCCAGAGCGAAGAGGCCGAGCATTACATGGACGACGGCGGCTATGGCGCCCAGAAGCGGAAAATGGAGGAAGTGTTTCTCTCCTCCCAGAGCGTGTCCGTCCGCTGGACCATCTTCCGCCCTGGACACATCTTCGGCCCGGGCTTCCTGCTGGGCTGCTTCCCTGAGCAGTCCCGTCAGCCGGATCTGCTCAGCCATATGCGGGCAGGCAGGCCGCTGCGTTTGGTGGGCGGCGGCGAATTGCTGATCCATCCCATCTTTGTGGATGATCTGGCACAGTGCATGCTGGACTGCATCGGCAATCCGCGTACCTGCGGGGAAATCTTCTGCATCGGCGGCCCTGAGGCCATCCCCAATGCGGAGTATTACCGTACGATCGGCCGCATCATCGGCTGCCCGGCCGTCATCGAGGAGATCCCGCTGGAAGGCTATCTGGAGGCCCATCCCCAGTACAGCGGCCATCTGTGCCAGCGCAGCTACACCCTTCGAAAGCTGGAGGAGGCCGGTGTACCCCTGCCGTCCACGCCGCTGGAGACTGGCCTTATGCGCCATATCGCCTGGCTGGACGCCCAGGAAAGCGTCTGACCCCTGCAACCCTCCCTGCGCCCCGGCGGCTTTTGAACCCCGGGGCGCTTTCCTTGTGCGGTATTGACAACCCACCCAAATATGCTATGGTTAAGAGCGTAATCCCTGTCGTTTTCTGCAATATACCGCCATTGACTCTTCCCGCGAAAGGAACGGTGTCCCCATGACCACCTCCGCCCCTCCCGCCAAAGAACGCTTCTATGGCTTGGATCTGCTTCGTCTGATCTCCATGGCCATGATCGTGGTGCATCACTGCGTCACCCACGGTGGGCTGATCGCTGCATTCCCCAAGCTGTCCCCTACCGATCTGGCCTTCCAGTTCATCAACTGCATCGCGTACTATGCCGTGAACCTCTACGGTCTGGTCTCCGGCTACGTGATGTGCGGCACAGAGCCGAAACTGTCACGGCTGGCAGAACTTTGGCTGCAGGTGGTGGCCACTTCCCTTGCTGTGACGGCGGCCTACGCCATCCTGGGCAAGCAGACCACCCTCTGGCACTGGCTGCAGGTGTTTCTGCCGGTGACCACCAACACCTACTGGTATTTTACCTGCTATTTTGGCATGTTCCTCCTCCTGCCGTTCCTCAACCGCCTGCTGGACAGCCTGTCCCGCCGGGATTTCCTGCTGATGCTGGGCGCCGCGGTGCTGATGTTCTGCGTTGAATCCGTGGTGGTGAACAAGGACTGCTTCCGCCTCAACGACGGCTACCACGTTTTTTGGATCATCATGCTGTACGTCACAGGCTATTACCTGCGCCGCTTCGGTTTTGGGCGCATCGGTCGCCATGCGCTGCTGATCTATCTGTCGACGCTGCTGATCAGCTTCGGTAGCGGCGTGCTCATCAAGTGGCTCACAGCCCGGAGCATGATCTCGGGCGTCAGCGAAGCCTGGCTGACCCGCTACGTATCGCCCACCCTGTACTTTGGCGCGATCGCTCAGCTGGCGATCTTCTCCCGCCTGCGCCTGTCCGGCTGGGTCAAACGCGCGGTTGTCTTCCTGTCCCCCTTGGCCTTCGGCGTTTACCTCATCCACGAACAGCCCCTCTTGCGGGACACGCTGATCGCCAAGAAATTCATTCCTCTGGCACAGCTCCCCGTCCTTTCGCTTTTTGGCCTGTTTCTGCTGATCGTTTTGGGCATTTTCGGAGGCTGCCTCCTGCTGGAGTGGGTGCGGCACAGGGTGTTTGCCCTGGTGGGCGTGCGCAAGCATATGGAGCGGCTGGAAACCCGTGTGCGAAAGTGGCTTGACCGCAAGCTTCCCCAGGACGTCCAGTAACCGCCGCAGGTTTTTGTACCTTTTCTGACTGCCTGTTGCTATTTCACACATTTTGTGTCATAATCAGTGAAACTACTCTTTTGGATACAGGAGGCGATCCTATGGATTTCCGTACTTATCTTCGTTATCATCCCGATGAAAAGGGCTTCTTCGGCCCCTATGGCGGCGCTGAGCTGCCGGATAACCTGAAAGCGGCTTTTGCCGAAATTACCGATGCCTACCAGACCATCTGCCAGAGCGCCCAGTTCATCAACGAACTGCGCCGCATCCGCAAGGACTTCCAGGGTCGTCCCACCCCGGTGTATCACTGCGAACGCCTGAGCCGCAAGGTGGGCGGCGCCCAGATCTATCTGAAGCGCGAGGACCTGAACCACACCGGCGCCCACAAGCTGAACCACTGCATGGGCGAAGGCCTTCTGGCCAAGTACATGGGCAAGAAAAAGCTCATCGCCGAGACCGGCGCAGGTCAGCACGGCGTGGCGCTGGCCACTGCCGCCGCCTTCTTCGGCCTTGAATGCGAAATTCACATGGGCGAAGTGGACATCGCCAAACAGGCCCCCAACGTGACCCGCATGAAGATCCTGGGCGCGAAGGTGGTACCTGTCACCCACGGCCTGAAGACCCTGAAGGAAGCCGTGGACAGCGCCTTTGACGCCTATGCCCGCGACTACAAGGACGCTATCTACTGCATCGGCAGCGCCCTTGGTCCCCATCCGTTCCCCCTGATGGTGCGTGACTTCCAGATGGTGGTGGGCAGCGAAATGCGCGACCAGTTCCACGAGATGACCGGCCACGAGCCCGACGCCGTCTGTGCCTGCGTGGGCGGCGGCAGCAACTCCATCGGCACCTTCGTGCCCTTCCTGGATTCCACCGCCGATCTCTACGGCATTGAGCCGCTGGGCAAGGGCGATAACCTGGGCGATCACGCCGCTTCCATGAAGTACGGCACCCCCGGCATCATGCACGGCTTTAACAGCATCATGCTCAAGGACGAAAACGGCGAGCCCGCTCCCGTGTACTCCATCGCCAGCGGTCTGGACTATCCCTCCGTGGGCCCCGAGCATGCCTACCTGCACGATCTGGGCCGCGTCTCCTACGAGACCGTCTCTGACGAAGAAGCCGTGGAAGCCTTCTTCCTTTTGAGCAAGTACGAGGGCATCATCCCCGCGCTGGAAAGCTCCCACGCCGTCGCCTTCGCCATGCGCAAGGCCAAGGAAATGAAGAAGGGCAGCATCCTGGCTACCCTCAGCGGCCGCGGCGACAAGGACGTTGACTACATCGTGGAGCACTACGGCTACGGCGAGCAGTTCGAGCTGTAAGGTTTCCTTTGAATAAGATGTGCCAGGGGCGCGCCCCTGGATCCCGGCAGGGGGTTGCCCTGCATCCGTTGCCGCGGAGCATCGCTGCGCGGAGGACGGATGATTGATCGTGATAAAAAACAGCGTTCCGTCAGGAGGCGTTATTATGTAGAGGAAGGTTTACCCCTCCTCGTCATGAGTCGCGGGAAATACAGTAAATTCAAGCAGTTATGGCTTGAAGGGAAACCTTCAAGTACATAGCTGCTTTTTCTATTGCAGCAGAAAGCGAGGATACCCATGAAACTGACCTATCGCCGCTGTGGAGACTACTACCTGCCCAACATCGGCATCCCTGCCGAGGACATGCGCCCGCTTGGCAAGTACGGCAGAATGCGCATGCGCTATCTCCGAGAGCATCGTTCCCTCCTGTTCAATCAGCTTCTGCTGTCCGGTAAGCTCATGAAGCATCTGTACAGCATCGACGATGCCTGCCAGGAACGCCTGGATCTGCTGATCCCGCAGATGAAAGCAGCCGAAGGCGTTACCGAGGACTTGAAAGCTGCCGACCAGATGGAATGGGTACGCCGCATGAACAGTATTCACAATCGGATTGAAGAAATGCTGCTCAACGAGCTGATCTATGACTGAAGAACCGCGCCGCAAGCAAACAGGCACGAGCTACCCGCCCGTGCCTGTGTCCCCAAGAATCAGATGGAGGTACTTATGAAGAAACTGCTCAAGCTGCCCCTGCGGATAGCCACTCTGCCTCTCATTGCGATACTGCTGGTGTTACAGCTAATTTCATCTATAATTGTTGGATTGACCTCCATCGTGACCAATCTGCTTGCAACGGTATTCCTCATCGGCTCTGTTGCAGGGTGGATTGCCAACGCTCCCAGCGGCCTGATCTTCCAGACGGTTGGGCTTGGCATCTTCTTCGCTTTTGCTCCGCACATCGCTGGATGGCTGCTGGAAAAGTCAACAGACCTCACGCTCAGCCTTCTGGACTTCTTGCGGGCCTGATGCATCAGGACTTCTTGCTCGCCTTATTCCTACATTCAGCAGAACAGAACCGTGAGTCTGCCCGTGGAGCATAGAACACCATGCGGCAATGTTCACACAAGCTCATGGGATTCTTTTCAGCCGTCAGCTTGACAGAGAACAGGAACTTGATCGCCAGCATCAGTGAGTGGAAGTCCCACACGATAACCGGATGCTCTTGCAACGACAAATGGTAAGTGGGCGCGTTGCCTTCGAAGCAAGCCAGACTCTTACGATACAGATTTAGCGTATTCTCGTCGGCTGTATCCCGGTCCTCGTAATACAGGTATGTTGACATGAAGGTGAATGCCCAATCGAGGAACGCTTCCTTCAGCCATTCATAGGGTTCACCATAGTTGCGCATGAAGGACATTGCCATGGCTCGCGGATCGTTGCGGAAGGTCATCGACAGCGCAGCTTCTGCCCGGTCTTCGCCGGACACATTCCAGATGGATTCTATGCCGCGCTTATGAAAATCCGGCATCCTGAACGGGAAAAAGAGCTTCATGTACGCCAGCGTGTCCGTCGTCTCCTGCCGGATGAACTGGTTTTTGAGCAGATAGACCTTCTCGTACTCCACGAAATTCGGCGTAGTGGGCAGAGCTGTCATCATGCCCAGCAGGCCATAGTTACAGGCGAAGCGGTGGATGGCGTCCTTGATCTTCTTATCAGATGATTTCTTCATCACCAGCCGACCAACGTTGACTGCATCCAGCACCAACTGATCGGCCACCTTCATGATGTTGTAGACAGCTGCTTCTGCGTCTTTCGTGGGCAAGAGATATTCCTTGCCATCAGCAGCCACCCGCCATTCATAAGCGGCATACTTCGCCCAGAATGCGTTGGTGTGTTCAAACAGGTTCTTCATCGGAAGAATGCCTCCTTTTCGGTGGAGTGTAGTCACGCAGGAAGTCCTGCTCCAGGTGGATCAGCTCGTCGCCGTCTTGTTGCAGCACCGTCAGGGCTGTGTGCAGCTTCCGGTGGATGCGTCGCTGGACGGTATCCCGCACCTTGCGGATGTTGCGCTCTGTCTGGCCACGCAGTTCCGCCAGCTTCTGTGTCGTGTACAGCCTGATACCCAGGAAGAACAGGATTTCCTTGTGGTCGAGCTTCAGATTCATCACGATCTCCCGCAGGTGCGCCCGCTCGGTCAAGTCGTGCATCATAAACAGGCAAGTGTTGAGATAATCGTCAAATTCGCCCCGGCAGATCTGCCGGAAGGTCGGCTGGCTCATGCTATGCGGCAGGATGTGGCCACCGGGAATTGCTCCGCTCTCCAGCGGGACATCGCCACGCAGGGTTTCATAACGGCGTTCTCGGCGCATACGGTTTTCTTCTTCACGGTCATACCAGTCAACCAGCTCCTGAAACTCGGATATGGTTCGGGCAGACAGTTCAAGTCGGCGCAGAGCTTCTTCACGAACGCTCTGGGCTATGCGCTTTCTTAGTTCGGCAGAGGATCTTACTTTGTCTGCATTGCGTCTGCGTTTGTCTGGCTTGGAGGATGGCAGTGATTCTTCTGGTTCATCATCGGCTGACCAGTCCGTGGAATCATCATCATCGCTGAGTTCATCGGGCATGTTGTTCCACGGCAACTCTTCCTCTGGAATCTCATTGCCGTCTTCATCATACAGGGGCATGGCGAGCATAGCGGGTTCGATGGCAGAATCATCCTCTGCCACATCGTACCAATCATCTTTTGGAATCACTTGCTCACCCCCTTCAAAGCCCATTATACAAGAAAACTTGTCCGATCTCAAATTTTCTTTCTGAAAATTTCAAAAACAGTTCCGAAACGGCGCCCGTTTTGTCCTACTTGTAGAGGGAGTCACCAGAAATATCAGACTTCCACAGGAAAGGAGAATCCATTGAACCAGAAAAACGACCCCCTTATCACGGCGCTCTATGAGCGTCTGAGCCGAGACGATGACCAGCAGGGCGATTCCAACTCCATCGTGAATCAAAAATCGTACCTGACCTCGTATGCGGCAGACCACGGTTTCGCCCATTGCCAACACTACACAGATGATGGCTTCAGCGGCGGCAACTTCGAACGCCCTGGATGGAAGCAGCTCATTACAGACATAGATGCCGGTCTGGTTGGAACTGTCATCGCAAAAGACCTGAGCCGCATCGGGCGTGACTACATCCAGACCGGCTTCTACACCGAGGTGTACTTCCGGCGCAAGGGTGTGCGGTTCATCGCCATTGGCAACGGTGTGGACACGGTAAACCCCATCAGCAGTGAGTTTGCCCCCTTCATGAACGTGCTGAACGAGATGTACCTGCGGGAACAGTCGAAGAAGATGCGCACATTCTTCCGGCAGCGGGGCAACAGCGGAAAACCGACAAATACGCTGTGCGTGTACGGCTACCGGAAAGACCCGGCGGGCAAGAACCATTGGCTGGTAGACGATGAAGCGGCTGTAGTCGTCCGGAGAATCTACCAGCTGGCGATTGACTGTCACGGCCCCTACGAGATCGCGCGTATCCTCGAAGCTGACAAGGTGGAGTGCCCCGCCTACTACAATGCGACCCACGACACCTGCATGAAGCGATCCAACACCGATATGAGCAAGCCATACGCTTGGAACGGCGTGACCATCGGCAACATCCTGCAACGCCCGGAGTACATGGGACACACGGTGAACTTCCGTTCATCGAAGAATGGCTTGAAGGCAAAGCGGCAGACCAAGCCATCTGATGAATGGTTGATCTTCAAGGATACCCATGAAGCCATTATTCCCGAGGACAGATGGCATTTGGCACAATGTGTGCTGGCTGTCCGGCGCAGAACAGACAGCACCGGTGAAGCCAATCCGCTGACTGGCAAGCTCTACTGCGCGGAGTGTGGGGCGAAACTCAACAACCACCGCAGCCGGGCGAAGCAGTCTGGGCGTGAGTCGGATGATTACTACGATTGTCCGACTTACAGCCAGAACAAAGGAGACTGCTGCTGTCACTATGTCACAACGGCGTTCATCCGGTCAATGCTGCTGAAGACAATCCAAATGGTGAGCCACTACGCCATTTCGGATGAAACTGCTTTTACAGATCAGGTACGGGCGCTGTCTGAGGTGCGCCATGCCGATGCAGTGAAGAGTATGACTGCAGAAGCTGCCAAAACCCGAAAACGTATTGCTGAGCTGGACACCATCATTCAGAAGCTGTACGAGTCTTATGCGCTGGGGAAAACGCCGGAGAGCCGCTTCAACCTGCTGTCTGACACCTATGAAAAGGAACAGGCTGGATTGAATGACAAGCTGAATCAGCTCAAAAATGCGCTGGCTTCCTACCATGCGGACTCGTCCAACATTGCGGCTTTCATGGGACTGGTGCAGCAATATCGGAATACAGATGAACTGACCGCCTCTGTTATCAATAGCTTCATTGACAGAGTGATTGTCCATGCGCCGCAGAAGGTGAACGGTCAGCGTTGTGTGCGGATTGATGTGATCTTCCGTTTCATCGGGAGTTTCACTGTACCAATGGCACAGATGCAGCCAACAGAAGCAGAATTGTGCGAAGAAGCCCGGAAGGCTATAGAACGCGAGCGCAATCATCAGAAGTATCTGCGAAAAAAAGAACGTAAGAAAGCAGCCTAAAGGAGGAATCCAGAAATGTTCGATCTGATTGAAAAGCAGAATAGCATAAGGATTAAATCAAAGAACACCACCGATCCTGTTACTGCGCTCTATGAGCGTCTTTCCCGTGACGATGAACAAGAGGGCGAGTCGAACTCGATCACCAATCAAAAGAATCTGTTGGATGCTTATGCCAGGGACAATGGCTTCACCAACTGTCATCACTACACCGATGACGGTTATAGTGGCGGCAACTTCAATCGTCCCGGTTGGCAGCAGCTGCTTGCCGATATTGAGGATGGTATTGTGAAAACAGTACTGGTCAAGGACATGAGTCGTGTCGGGCGTAACTATGTAGAAACAGGCTTCTACACAGAAGTGTACTTTGCTCGGATGGGCGTGCGGTTCATTGCCATCAATAACAACATCGACAATGACAACCCCGACAGTACAGAGTTTGCAGGTATTCTCAACATCATGAATGATTGGTATCTACGGGATATGTCCCGCAAAATACGTTCTGCTGCACAGCAGAAGGGTAAATCGGGCAAACCTTTAACGGCAAACCCCTGCTTTGGGTATATCAAGGATCCCAACGACAAGAACCATTGGCTGATTGATCCGGGGGCAGCGCCTACTGTGCGCAGAGTGTTTGAGCTGGCAGCGGCGGGCGTGTCCCAACTGAACATCTGTCGAACTCTGGTAAAGGAGAAACGTGTCACACCAGGATACTACCGTTTTCAACAATCGCCAGACGGTGTCGGGAAACAGCATGCGCATCGTCAGCCATACAATTGGGACACTCGCATGATTGGCAGGCTGGTTCAGTGCAGGGAGTATCTGGGCGATACGATAAACTTCAAATCTTATCTTCCTGAATACAGAGGAAAACGGATAAGCGTTCCGGTGGAAGATCAACTGGTCTTTACAGGTACCCATGAAGCGATCGTGGACACAGAAACATGGCAGGGCGCACAGCAAGTCATTCATCCTGAAATATCAAACAAGCCACGTAATCCTTGTGCATGGACCAGCTTAATGGTCTGCGGTGAATGCGGTGTACCAATGTTGTTCCACCGCATGAGCGGACATGGAGAAAAAGACGACTTCATTTGCAGGACGCACAAAAGGTCTGCTGCCTATGAAACAAGACTTTGCACACACAATTCCATTCGGGTTACAGTTGTCCGGGAAATCATCCGGGATACACTCCGTACCATCAATCGGTATGCCATTGCGGACGAAGAAGACTTCCGCCGCAAACTTGTACAGGAGGCAGCGACGTACCAGCCGGATGATCGAAAGCAACTGGCAAAGCGCATTCGCGATAAAGAGAAGCACATCGCCCGGCTGGAACATCTGCTGAAGAAGTTGTACGAGGATTATGCTTTGGGGCATATCCCAGAGGAACGCTTCGATAAGCTGTCTGCGCAGTACGAGCAGGAAGAGAGCGCTTTGAAGTCCGAACTTACGGATGTTCAAAACCGGCTGAACCAAGCGCAGACGGTCAACGCACAGACTAACAAGTATCTCGCCCTTGCCCGAAAATACCGGGACTGCACAGAACTGACAGACGATATGATCCGTGCCTTTGTGGAGAAGATCGTCGTCCACAAGACCATTCACCCAGCCAAAGGAGAACGCACCCGACAGATCGAGGTGCATCTGAACTACATCGGACAATTTCCTATCCCAACGGAAGGAACGGAGAATGAAAATGAATAACAGTCCAACACCCGGAAGGCAGCACATGAGGCAACTCGGTGCTGCCTTTTTCTTTGCCTATTTTGACAGGAGGAACAATGACGAAGAACAGCCCTATGATGGAGATGACCCGCCGATACGGGCATACCGTTTACACAATCAGCGCTTTCGGAAATCCCGAAGCAAACACTACCTACGAAGAACGGCTGCTGCATCTGATCCAGCACGAAGCTGAAAAGATGGACAGCAGCCGGGAAAACAATATCAACACTACAACCAACATGGATCAAAATGAAGGAGGTATTTCATGAGAAAGTACAATGACTATTACATTATTGGTGTGGACGCAGGCTATGGAAATATGAAGACTGCGCGCACCATCTATCCCACGGGCTTGGTAGCAATGGACACCAAGCCCTTTTTTGATGGCAATATTCTCAAATACAACGACACATGGTACCGCATCGGCGAGGG
>SVGM01000007.1 GCA_015056365.1 Clostridiales bacterium
ACCATATTGAGAATCATTTTTGCTCCCTCCAATCCTTCGCCGCGCCTGCCAGCGCCGCCGACCAAAAGCCCATCGCGGCCGCCGCCGGAATGATCCACAGCAAGTGCCATGCGTTCATCATACACTTTCCCTCCCTTACACCAGCTTGTGTGCAAACCAGCCACGAACGTCGTTGCACTGAACTTTGTACAGACCGGGTTCGGTCAATGCAGCCATGAACCCCTCGGGATGGCGAAGAACCACGTTGGGCGTACCTTCGCAAATCAGGTTGACATAAAAGAACGTTGCGTCGCCGTACCAGTATCCGCGTGGAAGAGTCAGCACCAGTTCTGTGCCTTCCGTAGCCGTAACGTTGTAGGTTCGACCTTCGATGGCGAACGGCTGAGTCGAAAGGTCTACGGTCTGGTTGATATCTACGTAGTCGTAGTATCGGTCACAGTCCTTAATGATCATCTGATTCTTGGCGAAATAACCTCGCTTGCCAATATCCACGCCATCCGTCGCGTCGTCTGTGTACTTGATCAGACCATCGAAGTAGTTGTAATACTCTGGGTTCTCGCCATTCTGTACAAGCTGATTGGCAAATACAAATCCGGTGTAATTAAACGTATTTCGGTTTGCGTCCTCCCCAAACTCAATAAACGTATCCCAACTGTTTTCCCACTTGGAGAAACGGCAGCCGTGGAACTCGTTGAACTGGAAGAACTCAAGCTTCATGCCCTTGGAGCAGCCTTCCAATCCGATGTTATAGAACTTATTGCCGTTGAAGGGGTCGGTTGCGCCGTTTTTCGAGATATAGATGGGATATCCGCCTACCAGCGCGCCTCCGGTAAAGGTGTTTTCGTTGATAAACGAACCCGTCTTGTTTGTGGGGTTGAAATTGATACAGAATTCCGCCCTGATTTCTTTGAATTTCACGTTGGTATATGCAATACCTTCGCCGTTAGGAGAGAGCCAAATGCCCATAAGCAGATGATCCGTTGTGCCGATCTCTATATTGTTGTAATACGGGCTATTACCCGCAGAACCGATCTGAACGGCCTCTCCCGTCGCCCATTCGACAGTGCTGATCTTGCGGATGTACAGGTCGTTTCTATGTGTCATGATATGGAACGCAACACAATGATCCACCTTGATCTCGCCATCGCAACGGAAGCGGCAATCGTTATCCCTGAAGGTCAATTGCGAAGAAATCAGGTAAACACCTTCAGGCGCATACACATTAGAGCTTGCGGCAAGCGCAGCCCGAATCGCATTCGTGTCGTCCGTCACGCCGTCGCCCACAGCGCCGAAGTCCTTGACAGAAACCGCGTTGGTGCTGTCTGCGCTACCGCTGCCATACCCATCCGGCAGATATTTGGCATCCAGCTTATGGACGATCTCAGGTTGCCCATACAGGCCGAAAGAAAATCGTTCGTTTTCGCCGAGGTAAGACAGCTGTGCATATCTTCCGCCCATTGATTCTACCAAGTCTGGAGGTACCATCGCCAGCACAAACGGCTCGCCTGTATCTTCCCCAACACCCAGTATACTCTGATTACCCACCGTCACCAGAGTCAAGCCCATTTGCTCAATACCTCCAGCGACACATTCGTATTTACGGTGATCAACGACCGCGATCACTTCATCCCCTGCGGCTACTTCGCTGAGCGGCGCTCTCACGATATCAACGACCGATTCAGTGTACACGGCATTAGGGTAAATCTCAGGCATACCCGTTGTGACCGTAAACGATTTGCCAACCAGCTCGGTCGAAACATTCAAAAACGCGTTGAAGCCCAAGAGATTGATCGTGTCCACATCAGTTATTGTCGTAAGTTTGAACAGTTCATTTTCAAGCATAACACCATCAGAGAAAAGATCACTCGCTACCGCGGTCAATTGATACGTCATACCGTCTACCTCCACGGTATAGACCGATCCCTTATTAATGGTGATATACTCCATAAAAGGCATTTCTTCTGACACGATTTCTGCAGTGTGAAGAATCTGCTTCGCACCTGGTTCTGCCCAATGAGTTCGCTGATCCCACTTGGTCGCGCCGTCTGCGTCGGTCACCAGCATGGCATTAGGTTCACCGCCCTCAGGAAGGCCGTTGCCGCCGGACACATCAATATTGTCAATCATGTCCTTGAGCGCCTTGCCCTGTGCAGCAGACAGCGCGGAAGCAGTGCTGGTGCTGGTCAGGTTGTTGACGACGGTGGTCTTATTCGCTCCCTCGGCGATGCCGGACAGCTTGGTCTTTTCGGCGGTGGTGTAGTCGTTGGCGGACAGGCCTTTGCCGCTTACCTTGTCCACCTTACCAGCCAAGGCAGTGTTGATGGCCTTGTTCTGCACGGGATTGGTGCTGGTGGCGCTCAAGGCGCTGTCGACGGTCACCGCATCCGGCACGTCCGCTTCCGTGAGATATCCGCTGTCGTTTTCAAGCTGGCTCGTTTTGGTAGGAACCTTACCGGCCACGTGTTCCTTCACTTTGCCCCACAGGTACGCAACGCCGTTGCTGTCAAGAAACTTGCTCATTGCAAAAGCACCTCCAGTTCTTCATTGGTGAGGCTCTCAACGCTGCCGCCATCACTGCTGCCACCACCGCCGGACGCTGTGCCCGTAGTCACTGCCAGCAGGTTCACCGTCAACTCCGCATGGGGCAGCGCCGCGGCGGTAAAGGTGACCGCGTCCTGCATTTGCGCGCAGGCATATACGCCTGCGGCTGCATAGTCCTCAAAGCACGCAGGCGCAGGGGATACCACCAGCGTATGCGCCCCGGTCACCCCGGGGATGCTCACTGTCTGGGTATAGCGCTGCCCATCATCGGCCCAGCCTTCTGCGGCAAGGACTGCGGTACGCTCCAGCGTGACGGTCTTGCCGTCCAGCAGACGCTTGAGCACGCTGCCCTGGCGGGCGTCCAGCGCCTGTCCGGGCGCATCGGCAGTCAAATGATCCGCCAGGTCGTCCCTGAGCACAAAGCGGCGTTTCAGGCCGTCAAAAAACTGTTTGAGCCCCGTTTTGTCAAGGTATGCCATATTCTCTCCTCCCCTCTTTGTTTATCCCGCCACAATGGCGTTGATCTCCTCAGCGGTGATCACCTCACCGGACGCAAAGCGCTGATTGAGTCGTTCATCGCTGAGCCACACCGGCAGGGCGTAGCCGCAGACGCTCTCATCGCCGCGCTCATCCGTCACGTCGCCCGCCTCCACAAAGAAGGCGGCAGCACGAATGCGCACCTGCGCCAGCGACAGTTCATACACCTGCGCATTGCGGGTGAGCTGGGGCGGCTGTGGATCCGCGCCCGGCGTGCCTTCCAGCACTGCCAGGGTAATGCGGCGGCTGTTTGCGTTCAGGTCCAGCCTGGCCACCACCCGGTCGATGCGGTCTGCCGAGCCGGAAGGCTGATGGGTGAAGGTCTTGGCTGCGCCGCCGTCGTCTGAGAGCACGTAGATAAAGCCGTCAATGACCACGCCGCCCACGCTGACCGCCGTGTCCATGCTCCTGCCGTCTGCGCTGACGCAGAGACCGCCGCCATAGTGGCTGGTAACGCCGTTTTGCACCGCCGAGGACAGCAGCAGTTTCAGATCCGCCGCGTCGTATTCCCGTACGTCTCCGTCCACGCTGTCAAAATAGCCGCTGAATTCCTGTGCCATGGATTATCCCTCCGTTTCATTCTTGGGTTATACGATCACCTGTCGTTTTTCCGCCGCCAGCCGACCAAGCAGCGTCACCGGCGCTTCGCCGAAGGTGGCCGACAAGGCGATCTTGCCGTTTTCGTGGGTCTCCTGCATGGCGATGAGCCGGGTATCGGTTCGGTATCCGTCCGCTGCCACGCTGACCAGGTCGCCCACGTCATAGTCCCTGAGATAGCGGCACAGGCCGCCGTCCCGCACCTGCGCTGCCAGGGTCAGGCGAGGCAGGCTGATCTTCCGCTGCGCGCCCAGGGTGAGCATCTCCACCGATTCCGCGCCGGCAAGCTCCGTAAAGTTTTCCCTCCGGTTCAGGCCGGTTTGTTCATTGCCCACGCTGTAGATCATGCGGTTCTCGTCCTCGCCTGCGCCGCCGGCATACACGGTGGTCACTGCTGCGGTGGCGTCGTCCGTCCGGGTAACGCCGTCCGCGCTGCCCACCTCCAGGCTGAACACCGCACGGCCTGTGCCCTGCGTCCTGTCCACACCCTGCCATGCCGAGAAAACAAACGCCCTGCGGTCAAAGTCCGCGCGGATATCCCAGCCCAGGCCTGTCGCCTGCCCAATCTGGGCAAACACATCCGTCAGCTTGTCAAAGCGGGCCTGCCAGGGAAGATTTTCGCCCCGGTGCAGGTTTTCCCCCAGCACCAGGCCGGGCATCTGTCGCTTTGCATCCTCCGGGGAGGTCAGGTTGTTTTCTGCATAGTGCAGATAGGCGCTTTCCGCATCCCCGGTGAAGCGATCCCACCCAAACCCCCGATAGGGATCGTCCGCTGTCTGCACCATCGGCGGTACGCAGATACGCCGTCCGGCCAGTCCCTTGAGCATGGTACCGTCGGCTGTCACAGTGTCCGACGTTACGGTGCATTTTTCGATCAGAAGCATGGTCTCCGGCCTCTCAGGCATATACAAAAGCGCGTCACGCCTGAGGATCTCCCACCCCGGCATGCCGCGCTTCATGGTCAGCTTGAAGCTGCCCGTTCCGTAGTATTCCCGCTTGATCATCAAGCTTTGATACAGCGGAATCTCCGCCATCAGGCGGAAGTTCATGTCCATCATCAACAGGGTCTGCCCCACCGGTCATACCCCCTCATAGCAGTCGTACCATTCCACCCGGACCCGGGTTTTGGCGGTCTGCTCCCGGCTGCGGTAGCTGAGCTGGTTCACCCCCGGTTTCAGGGTGAACGCCATCAGCGACGTTACCGGATCCAGCAGCCCGAAGCCGTTCTCCTCCGTACCGTCGGCATGCCGGACGGTAACCCCCAGACGGGACGGCTCCGTACAGACGATCAGCGTATCCCCCAGGGGAAGGGGCTGCACCAGGCGAAGCACTGCTCCGCTGCGCAGATTTTGCACCTCCGGCGTCTCGCCGCAACCGCTCAGCCACAGCTGTACAGGCGCGTCTGCCTGCCCCTGATTGACCGTGCGCAGCGTCAGGGAACGATTACCCAGAGAAAACGGCAGGGTGGTGGGCAGGGTCAGCCCTTGCTCCGTCCCCTGATACACCGCCGCATTGGCAGCGCCGTACCAGTATGGGCTTTCACACACAAAGTTCAGCGTCACCGAAGGCTGCACGTCCTGAACGCGCTTGCCCCAGTTCAGTCCGCTTTCCGGCGCCGCCCACGTCCACCAGGTGCCATGGTCGTTCTCGTAGATCAGTTTGGCGCGCTTCACCCCGTCAAAGGCCAGCTGCGGCGAAAGAATGCCGCACAATTCGCTGCGAAGCCGGTACATGCCACGGCGGCTGGAGGCCATCAGGTGCAGGGTCACCTGCACGGTGCGCTTTTCCCTGCGCAGGCTGAGAATACTCTCCCCCTGCTGCCATGCGCCTGCCGCCGACGTAATGCGCACGTCGCTCAGCCCCATACCCTTGAGGGACGCCAGCACATACGGCGCATGAAAGAACACTGCCTGCTGCCCCAGAATATTTTCATAGATGAGTTTCTGCATCGCTTATCCCTCCTGCCCCATCAAAGCGCCCAGTTCCTGATTCACCTGTTCCATTCTCCGTGCCACGTCGCCGGGGCTTTCCATTGGCTGGTTGAAGGTGACGGTCTGGTTCACGGTAACGCTGCCCGCCTGCGCGCGCTCCCCGTAGCCGCCATAGAAGGCCGACGCTGCCGCGCCCATGGATTCCATGACGCTGCTTTGCATGGAGGCCAGCTCGTCTCCCAGCGCACCGAACCAGCCCACAATGTTGCCCACAGCGCTCTGGAAGCCTTCCAGCAACCTCTCGCCCATGGTGCGTCCCAGCAGGTCGTACTCCGGCACATAGGTGCTGAGCAGGTCCAGGATCTCCTGCTGGCTGCCTGCAAGGATCAGCTTCTCTGCTTCCGCCTCCAGCGCCGCCTGCTTCAGCCGCTGTTCATATGCGGCCTGAAGCTCCTCCTGCTGCCTGTCCAAAACGGCGATTTCCTCATCCGCTCGCTGCTCGATCAGTTCCTTTTCCTGTTCCAGGGCATCCTTACGGTCAGTCAGCTCCTGCCTGCGCAGCCGTTCCTCCCGACTCTGAATGGCCTGCTGAAGCTGTTCCTCCAGCTTCATGCGGTTGTAGTCGTCCTGCTCGTAGGCCACGTCCCGGCGCAGTTTTTCGATCTTGCGCAGCTCCTCGGCGTCCTTGGCCTCCCGATCCTCCGTATCCGCCAGTCTCTCCAGCGCCGCGATCTGATCCTCGATGGCGCGCACGCTGTCGTCGCGCCAGCTTTCCCATGCCTGACGGCTGCTCTCCAGCCGCTGTTCTTCCTCATCCCGCATGGTTTCGTAGCGGGTGGAAAGGGCCTGCACCACGCCCTGGGTGAGTCGGTCCAGGTTCTCCTGATCCCGCCTGAGAATGTCCTGGCGAACGTCATAGACCCGCTCTTCCCATTCCATGATCTCCTCTGTAGTCAGAGCATGCTTACGCCGAAGCGCCTCCAGCATTTCGATCTCTTCCTCCAGCGTGATCTCGTTCATGTGGCGCTTGTGGTCGATGAGTTCGTAGTCCCATCGGATGGCTTCCTGCCGCGCCTCCTCGGCCGCCCGGCGTGCCTCCTCCTCTTTGTTGCGTCCGCCGCCACCGCCGCCGCCCACGCGGCCGGTGCCCGCAGCTGCTTCCGCGCTACCCCCGGCCACGCCCAGCGCTGCCAGAATGGCCTGAGCTGCCTGAGCTGCCGCGATGAGCCCGTTGAGCGATGCAATGGCGCCGTCGGTGTCCACGCTAACGCTGCCGCTGATGTTCAGGCTGGCGCCGGCTTCATGAGCCCAGCGCACCAGTGCGCCCAGGTGCCCGTACATGCTGCTGGCAGATACGTTGATGCTCTGCTCCGCGGCGCCGATCTCATGATCCAGCCCGGAAAAGTCATCTCCCAACCGATCCACCGAAACGCCTGCATCCCGCAGATAGCGCTGGATGGCCAGCACCGTTGCGGCGTATGCTTCACTGCTGCGGTCGGTCTGCTTCAGCTGCTGGGTAAGGTTTTTCAGCGTGTTCAATGCCGAGCGCTGCCTGCCCAGCTGGTCGATGCGGCTGTTGAGTCCCTGCATGGTCTGCTGCTGGCGCTGCAGCTGCCTGGACACGTCCTGGCTGGCGTCCCCCAGCTGGTTCAGCTGGCCGGAAGCGTCCTGCGCGGCTGCCGCCGTATCGCTAAGCACGCCGGATGCGCCCTCCACGCCGCCGGACAGCTGATCCATCAGCCGGTTGACGTCCGTCTCGCTAATCCTGTCCAGCATGGACGAAACGCCGCCAAACAGCTCCCCAAGGTGCTGCGCAAAGCTTTCTGAACGCTGCCGGATATTATCCTCCATGCCTGCGAGGGCTTCCCTGAGCCGCCCAAGGCTTTCATCCGCCGCTGCGGTATCCAGCAGGAACGTCTGCTGCCCCTTGAGCAGCGCCGTTAGTTCCTGCACCTTCATCGACAGGCCGTCCAACGTTTCCAGCGCCTCATCCGCCGCTACGGAGATCCGTACGCTCAATTCATCCACCGTCATTCCGATCCCCCCCTTCTGTCACGATCCTCTTTTCAGCCGACCCACTCGCCGCCTTCGCCAAAGAAGGTCAACGCGTCCACGCTCTGGGTTTCCTCGCCGCCCTCCGGGTCGTGCAGCCGGTTCCACTGCTCCATGATCGTGCCGATTTCATCCATATAGTAGTCCTCCATCAGCTCCCGCTTGCTGATGCCCATGCTCAGCGCACCGGCGATCAGCCTTTGGAGCCAGTACCCGTTTTGAAGCTGCGCACCTTGTCCTGCAGCGCGCCCGCCGCTTTGATAAAATTTTCGATGCCGTTCACATGGAGCCATGCTTCCAGCATCTCCATCAGCCCGTCCAGCCCAATGGCCTCATCCTCCAGCAGCGCCCTTTCCTCAATGCCGCTCAGGGCGGCAAACAGGCTCACCGCATACCCGGGCAGGATGGCAAGCGCGCGCTGAAAAAGCGTCTGCATCTCCTCGGCGGTAAGCCGCCTGAGCCGGTTGAGCAGATTGCCGGGATGCAGCCCAGGCAGAAGCCTTGGCAGCACGTCCTCCGGCCAGTCCCGAAGGGTCTGTGCCGCCCTGAGATACTGCCCGATGGGCATGCGCCGGATGGCATATCCTCTCACCATGCGCTCCCTGGGCAGCGACATGGACAGGCTGTCCCCGTAGGTTCTCTCCTCCATCCTTTTTTCCGTCCTCTCTGGTTTGCTTCGGTCACCGGGTCATCGTCCGGCACAGGCAAAACCCTCCTGTGCCGGAGCAACGAACCCCTGCCCCGGAAACGCCGCCCCTTTTTCCCCGCCCCATAGCGCGGGAAGCCCGTCCAGGCATAGCGGCGACGTTCCGGGATTCACCGCTTTTCTCAGCCCTTGTTCTCGGTAGCGGTCAGGAAGGCGGTGCAGGCCTCCTGATTGGACTTGTCCTCCTTGAGCTGCATCACAGCCCAGGGAGCCAGACCTGCCATCAGGGGACGCTTGAATACGCCGGTGATGATCACCTCGCACACTGCGGCGCTGTCCTTTTTGGTGGAGAAATTGTCAAAGCGGATGCCCGTCATTTCAAATACGCGGTAGTTGAAATAATAGGGCAGGCCGCTGACGGTATCCACCACAAAACGCAGGGCGTATTCCTTGCCGCTGACGTTGAAGTCAGCCTCCAGGGTTTCGGTGTCAGTGTCAAAGGTACCCAGGCCCAGCTCCGCCATGCGGGCCAGGGGCACCTCGGCCACGCGGATCTCCACGTCCTCGCCCATCACGTTCTTGATCTGGGCATAGAGGTCGTCGTCGTAGTAAAGATCGGTGGTGGATTCCTTGGTGGTGCGGCTCATGCTGCCGGCAAAGGGCAGTGCCTCGCCGGCGTCGGTGGCGTAGCTCACCAGATCGTTCTGGGTCACAGGCGCCAGGGCCAGACCCTTAAAACCAGTTGCGGCTCTTTTCTTGCTCATGCTTCATCCATCCTTTCTGTTTCCCAAGTCTTTCGGTAGCGCCGGATGCACTGATGCACCCGGGCGGTTGCTTCTTCGTGGGCGAATACCGGCTCGTACCCCAGCTCATGCATCAGCATACCGGCCTGACGGCCAATGCTGTCCGCCTGGGCGGGGTCAGCGGCGAATACCCGCAGATACCATTCCGTCTCCATCAGGTACGCCACATCGTCATAGCGGGCGGTACAGCTTTCCCCGGCCAGCTGCACGGCGATCAGCGGCAGAAGCTCCTCTGCCTCCGCGCCGGGCCAGCCCCGGGTCACATGCCGCGCGTCCGTACCGGAGGCAAGCGCCCCGAGGATCTTGTCGATTTCTTCCATGGCTTGCTCCTTTCCATCAGCTGCCGGAAAGCTGCCTGATCAGCATGGCTGTCACCCGCGGGCGAACCTGGGCGAGGGCCGGCTGCAAAAACGGCTGTGCAGGCCGAAGAAACGTGCCCATCTCCACATAGGATGCGTGGGGCGCATCGGCTACCACTTCGCCTGCTGCGCCTGTTTGCGCATCGGACATCCGCAGGTGCAGGCTCTGCCTGAGCTCGCCACTGTCCACCGGGCACAGCGCCTGTGCCTGCGTGAGCACTTCCTCCAGCGCCTGCCGGGTCGCCGCCTGTGCCGCCGCTGCAATGCGGCGGGATAGATCATCCAGACCATGCATATCGTTGTCTCCTTCATTGGTTGTTCCCTCCCGGCCTTGCCTGCCCCGCGCCGCCCAAGCGAAGCCTTTTGTTCATCATGTGTGCGCCTCCTTGCGGCGGGCAGGCCCGAGCCATCCCTTCCCGATTGTTTTACAGTGCCTCCAGTACGGCCACGGTGTGGGTCAGCCAGTGCTGAACCGGCTCGCGGATCCGAAAGTCGCAATTACCGTCCAGACCGTCCACGCACACGCCCATCCCCATGCGAAGGAACGTACCCTCCGTGGTGATAAGCCTGCGCAGGCGGGTGACCTCCTCGCCGTATACCTGCCTGTCCGCGCTGCCGTCCATGGGCTGCACCGTGGCACGGAAGCGCCGTCCGCTCTGGGCAAAGACCGGTTTGCGGTCATTGCCCAGCACAGGTAGCGGTAGCGGCTCATGGGCGGTGAGGGTTCGAAGCCTTTTTTGTTGCAGGGGCATCTTCACACCACCCTTGCCAGCCGGTAGCGGTCCAGCGCAGCCTTCAGGTCACCGGGTAGGCTGTCCACCCCAATGGTGACGCCGCCTTCGCTGTGGCTGCTTTCGCCCTGCATGCCCAGGCGGGCGTAATGCATGGCTGCCAGTTCCACCACCACCCCGAACAGATTCGCCGGCACTTGCATGCGACCGGTGTAGGCCATCACGTACTGCTCCGCGTCTGTCAAAAGATCGGTCAGCAGCGCATCCTGGCTGTCGTCAGTCGTTGCCAGCCTTCGCTTCAGCACTTCCAGATGGTTCATGGGCCGCCACCTCCTTCTTTCTGCCTCCGCGGGGCTTTCGCGCCGCAGGCTTGCTGCGCTTGGGAATCACCCTGCCGATGATCCTGCTCATTGCGCTCACTCCTTGCAGTGCACGTACACGCCGGCGGTCTTATTCTCGTAGACCTGAGCGATGCTCACCTGACGGTAGCCGAACTTCCAGGCGTCGGCGTCAGGATTCATCTCAGGAGAGACCACCTTGGGGCTGATGTGCTTGGGGAACTGGATCACAGCGGCGCGATGGATCACCATGAAGTTGATCTCCTTGCCGTCGGCCGCCTTGGTATAGCCGCCCACGGTCTCGCCGCTGCTGGTGCCGTCGTTCTGCTGAATGGCGGTATAGAAGCGGGTCTGGGGCACGGCCACCACCTGGCTGAAGCGGCTGAGCACCTCGCGGCTCTTCACCAGCTCCATATCCTGCAAAAGACCATGCAGGGTGGGCGTGATAAAGAGAATGCGATCCTCCATGGGCACCTCAGCCTCGTCCATGGCGTTGGTGGCGGCGCGCAGAGCGCTGACCACGCTTTCGCCGTCGGTGAGGGTCTCGCTGGCAAAGCCAACGCCCTCCGCGCCGGCATAGGTGGCAAATCGGAAGGCGTCCAGCTCAGGGGCCACCTTGGTGCGGATAAACTCGCCGGCCAGCATGCCAAAGGCAACGCCTGCGGTCTCCGCGTCGTCCATGCTGTCCACGGTGAACATACGGCCGCGGTCGAAATTGCACACCACGGTTTCATTGGTCAGGGTCACGTCGCCGCTGACATAGCCGCCGTTACGGCTGTAGTCGGCCAGACCGTCCATGGTCATCTTGGGGATGATCAGTTCGTTGGCGTTGGCGCCCACGCGGATCAATTCCGGGTTGCCGTCCAGCACGTCGGTTCGGCTGGCTTCCTTGTACACCTCGTCCAGAAGGGGTACATACTGTTCAAAAAGCGCAATACTGTTGGCCATTTTTCTTCATCCTTTCTTTCCTCACGGGCATCTGCCGCCCGTCTTTTTGATCGCGCAAGGCAGGCATTGGGCGCGGGGGATGCTGCCGCCGTCTGCAGGTTGCTCTCCTGCCAGGCCACAAGCCTTCATGTTGCGGTCATCCCGGCGTCTTGGCCGCCCGCCTTACTTCAGCCCCAATGCGGAGCGCATCTGGGCGGTATAGGCCGCCTGAGCGGCGCCCTTGGGCGCGCTGCCCCTGAGGCGCTTTTCCACCGCCCGATCCACCTGCGCACGGAAGGCTTTCTCCACCTGCGCAAGGCTGGTCTCCGCCGCCAGCGGATCGTCATAGCGCAGGCAGTCTGCCAGTTCCACCGGCAGCCCGCGCTGGCTGAGCTGGCTGAGCGCCTCGGCGCGAAGCTCTCTGCGCACAAGCGCCGCTTCCCGTCCCTCCAGAGCGGCTTCCCGCTCCGCGTCCCGGATCAAGGCCGCCTGTTGGATCTCTGCATCCCTCTCCCGCTCCCACTTGCCCCGGGCCGTGGCCAGCGAACGGCTGACCATCCGGTCAAACTGCCGCTGCAATTCTCCGTCCTCCCGGAGCAGCTGCTTCAGGCGCTCGTTTTCTTTGCCACCTTCCGGCGTCTCCAGCGTCTGGGTACCTTCCTGCATGGTGTTTTCCTTCTCCATGGTTCCTCCTTGCCCGCAGCGTTCACAGCCGCTGCGTTCCTTCATGTAGATATGAAAAAACACGGCTCGGCGCGTTGCCGTCCCGTGTTTATTCCGTCTTTTCGCCCTGTGCCGTCAGGGCTTCGTAGGCCGCCGCTGCGTCCTCCACAAAGGGCACCTGGGACAGAAGCGTCTCTGTGGGCACCAGGCCGCGGTATGCCTGAATCGTCTGTGCCACCTCCAGCCGGTTCACCGGCAGGCTGCGGCTGAAGAACACCTCCACCTGATCCGCCTTGGGCACATCCATGCCCCGCAGGCTGAGGAAGTGCAAAAGACAGGTAAGCCGCCACAGAAGCCCCTCCCGGAACCAGCGTTCCTTCACCCGGGTCAGTTGTTCCAGACCAAAGAGCTTGTACTCCATGGCCACGCCGCTCACATTGCCGCCAAAGGCCTCGTCTGTCATGTCCGGTACGAAGCTCAGCTTGTGGATGTCAGCACGAAGGCTGTTTTTCAGAATCTCCGTATCGCTTTCACTCAGCGTCTTGGTCAGGTACTCCACCCTTGCGTCCGCTGCAGGCATCTCCAGTGTGCGCGTTTCCCGAAGGCGCTGCTGCAGGCTCTGGCCGCTTTCGTCCTCCTCCACCGTGGCGCCATAGATGACCATCAGTGCGTCGGTGAACTGCTGCTTGTCGTTGACCCGATCGCTCTGCAGGGCGTCATAGGCGTCGATCAGATTCATCACGCCCTCAAAATCGCCTCTCTCCCGGGCATTGTTCCAGTACTCGCACATGGGAACGTGCCCAAAGAAGTGGCGCTGACGGCTGACTTCGCTGGGCAGACCGTTGCCGCTGCGCTCCAGATGGATCACCCATTCGTCGGTCATCACGTCCACCTGCTGGCACACCTTTTCAAAGCGGGCGTTCAGCTTGTCGCTGATCAGCACGCCAAACAGCGGCGCATGCTCTACCGTGGTGTCGTACACCACAAAGGCGTTGCGCGCATCGGCCTGGCACAGCCGGGGCATGGCGTCCCCGTCAGCGTAGTACACCTCCACGCCCTTGCCGTAGATCGCCGCATCCGCAGCCAGCTCGCAGTCCACATTGGCGCTGGCACAGCGCCTGAGCACCTGGCTGAGCACGCTGAGGTCGCTGCCGTCCACGCTCTGGTACTGCACCGGCTCGCCCACCAGATAGCCGCTGGTCAGCGCAACGATGTAGCCCGGCAGGTCATGCCACAGCCGGTGATTGGGCGCACCCTTCATGCGCATACGCCCGCTGACGGCGTGACGGCCGTCGTAATACGTCCGGAGCGCCTCCAGCCTGGCCCGTTCCTGACCGAAGCGCCGCAGCACCTCCCCCAGCAATTCCGGCGACGGCTCGCCGTCCACCAGCCAATCCCTGTCCACCTGAATCATCAATGAAACCCTCCTTTTTTCAGTTTGACCACCTGCTGGTTCATCACCGCCTCCATGGCGTAACGCACCGCATCGATGGTATGGTTGTCCCTGTCGGGGCATTCGGCGACGAAAACCCCGTTTCTGTCCCGCTGGTACTCGTAGAGCGAAAACTCCCTTGCCGCCACCGGGCACCGTGCGCCGTCGATGACGATGGCCGTCCGCTCGCGCAGCCAGCGGATGCCATGTTCCACGCTGCCTGCGCCTTTTTTCACGCCCAGCGCGTTCACGCCCAGCCGGCGGAGTTCCGCGATCTCCCTTGGCGCGGCGCTGTCGCAGCGCACCAGCGCATCTCCTGCCAGCTCCCGGCATTTCTCCGCCAAAAGGTGCAGGCTCTGCCCGGTGCGCACGTATTCGCCCACGATATACAGCGTGCGCGTCCGTGCCTGGTAGCTGCACTCCACCAAAGCGTCCGGGTCCGCAGCAAAGCCAAAGTCCAGCCCGAATCGGCGCACCGGCAGGCCATCCAATTCCTCCTGAGGAACCTCCCGCACCGTCACATTGCCGAACACCTGACCCCCGGTGCCCACCGCCTCGCCCAGATACATATGCCGGTACGCCCGCTCGTTCTGCTCCTTCAGCTGCTCGGCCAGCATCAGGAACCCCTCCCCCAGCCAGCTTTCGGGCAGCATCCGGTAGTCGCTTTTGTGATACAGCCGCCCCTCCACAGCCCGGAGCGCCTCCGCATTGATCCAGTTTTGCGCGTGGATCGGCGGGTTGTAGCTCACCAGCGTAATACCTCTACCTCCGCGCAGCACGCTGGCCTGAATGGTCCTGAGCTCCTCCATGCCGTGAAAGGCGCTGGCCTCCTCAAACCATAGCGCAGCGAAATACCCCTGCTCGGTTTTCAGGCCCTTGCTTTTCTCCGGGTCG
The DNA here is from genome assembly GCA_015056365.1 of Clostridiales bacterium. Lineage (GTDB taxonomy): Bacteria > Bacillota > Clostridia > Christensenellales > Aristaeellaceae > Limiplasma. Next base: position 14,452 of record SVGM01000007.1, read on the forward strand.
TCCGCGCCGCGGAAGAGGATCCGCTGCCCGGTAGGCCGGTAAACCATCTCCAGAGGGCTGAGCCTGCAGGTAAAGTAGCTTTCCAGCCCCAGTTGCTGCGCCGCCCAGCGCATCTGGGCATAGACGCTCTCCCGCAGGCTGTCCGCCACCTTCCGATACACCGCCACATTGGCCTTTGGGTCGCTGAGCATCAGGCATATCAGCGCGATGCTCACAAAGCTGCTCTTGCCGCTGCCGCGGCCGCCCATGAGCCAGTACTCCCGGTGCCTGCGCTGGTACACGTCCCAGAACAGCGGGTGATAGGCTTTTGCCAGCAGCCCGCTGAGGCGGATGTTCACGCGCCGTCCCTCCTGTCCAGATCCACCACGATGCTGGGCGCTGTCTCCGGCGCGCCCGTCTGTTCACCAAACAGCCCGTAGCGCTTTCCCAGCAGCTCCGCTGCCCGGAGCACCTCTGAGGGCTTAACCTCCTCCTCCCGGCGCAGGATGCTGGTCAACGCCTGCAGCACCTCCTCCGCCTGCGCCACCTTGCTCTGCCGTGCCATCGCCTCATCCCCTTTCCGTGCATACAAAAACCGGGCTGCGGTCTCCCGCCTCCCGGTTTCTGTCATCTTTGACAGCATACACTATATCACAGGTTTTTGTTCACTTATGTTCACGGCTGTCCACAACTGTCTCCTGTTTGCGTCCCCCGCGGCGCAAAAGCCACGAAAACCGCTTTCCGTCTTGCCTTTTTCAGTTTACTGTACCTCGCTGATCGGGATATACCCAGCCTGCTTGACGCATTTCTGGCCCTCCTCGCTCACCAGCCAGCCGGCAAATGCACTGGCGCGGTCGTCGCCCTTGCGGTATACCGCATAGTAGCAAGTGGTGAAGGGGTAGGCGCCGGAGCGCAGGTTTTCCTCAGTAGGCGCCACGCCGTCCACCGCCAGCACCTTGATATCGCCGGACTTGTAGAGTACATCCACGTAGTACAGATAAGAATACCCCAGCGACTGCACACCATTGTCATAGTTGCCGATCTGGGCCACCAGGTCGGACATGCCGTCGGAGATGTAATTAGACTGTGCGCCGGAAAGCGCCACTCCCTGCATCACCAGGTTCTCCATGGCGGTCTGACTGCCGCTGTTCTTGGGACGCTGAAAGGGCAGAATGGCCAGATTCTTTGTGCCGCCCACCTGACCCCAGTCCACCAGCCGACCGGTGTAAATCTCCCGGATCTGAGAAAGCGTCAGCCCCTCCACCGGATTTTGAGCATTGACCAGAAACACAAACGCGTCGTAACAGAACGGCACCTTCACCAGTTCCACTCCTGCATCCTCTGCCAGCTGGCATTCCTCCTGGCTGGGCTCGGTGCCAAGGAACAGCTCCACCGGCCGGGTGGGATCCATCATGGCGTGTTGCGACGCAAGCGTCACCGTGGGGTTGGGCAGGCCACCGATCAGCCGCTCATAGGCGCTGTGGGTGGTGGAAAAGGCCACAAAACCGTTCAGGTCGTTCTCCGGCAGGTCCAGGTGCTGCCGCGCCAGCTCCATGCCCAGCGGCACGCATACCGTGGATCCATCGATGGAAGGGTAGCTGCCAAAGTCCACAACGGAAATTGACGGGTCGCCCTCGTAAGGGGCCGTGCTGCCCAGGGTAAACAGGCTGTTGCCCACATAGCGCTGCCAGTTTTCCGGCCGCTGCAGCGGCTGGTTGATGTGCTCCCAGGAGCCTTCTCCCAGGGCGGAGGTCACCAGCAGCATCAGGAGCCCCGTCATCGCCAACAAACGTTTCATGTTTCTTCCTCCCATTTTTGTCCGATTCATGGTTTGCAGCCGCCCGTCACCGTGCCTCCTGCAAAACCTCCTGTACAAATTCCTTCATCATGTACCCTTCCTGAAAATCCACCCATACATGGTACCAGTCGCCTTCCTCCCCAAGGATCTTCACCTGGGTGCCGCTGAAATACTTGCCCAGCTTTTCGCCGTTTTTGCTTGGCGTCGCCCGCATGTTCAACCGGTCCCGGGCGTCATCCGAAACAACCACGCCGTAGCGGTCGCTGTCGCCGGTATATTCCCGGGTGTAGATCAGCTCGGAAGGATACAGATAGCCCCATGCGGCATAGGATTCCTCATCGTAAAATGCCACCACCGCCCACTGGCCTTCCGTGCGTTCATAATGTAGCGTTGTACCCTTGGGGATGGCTCTCAGCGGTTCATCATAGGGCAGCACACAAGGTCCGTTGTTCTTAAACTGCACGCCGCCATCCTTGACCCTGACGCCGGCATAGGCAAACAGGCTCTCGCCCGTCTGGGCCACCTCCACCAGCTCGGCCTGCACATACCCCTCGCCGGAACCTTCGTCCTGATCCTGCCGCCAGTACACCCGATACCAGCCGTCCTCATAATCCTGAAGCTGAACGGTAGAGCCGCAGGCAAAGCTGCCCTGCTTCCGGCTTTGAGTGCTGGGCTGCTCGTAAATCGTCACCAGATCCCGGGCGTTTTCCGGGTTCAGGATGCCATAGCGGCTCCGCATCACCAGCTCCGGCTCGCCGTCTGCATTCCCCCCTGATTGGACGGCGCCTTTGCCTGCCAGCAGGGGCGTGTTGCGCAAAATGGAATTGCGGATATCCGTACCCTGCCACTGCTGCCAGCTGTCCCGTTCATCCTGGGTGGCGATCACCTCGATATCCTCCGGCAGGTTGATGCGCTCCAGGGACACGCAGTCCGAAAACGCATACATTCCCACATTTTTCAACGTCAGGGGCAGGTGCGCCGCCTCCAGTCTTCCGCAGCTGCTGAATGCGCCCCGCTGAATGGTATGCAGCCCAAGGGGCAGGCTGATGGTTCTGAGATGGTCATTTTCAAAGAAGGCATACTGTTCAATGGTATGCACGCCCGGCTTTACGTCGTAATGCAGTGCCTGCTTTCCCGCCGGGTAGCAGATCAGCGTGCCGCCGTCCTTGGAGTACAGCACCCCGTCCTCGCTCATCAGCCATGGATTGTCCGCAGCCACGATGATCTCCTCCAGCTCATCGCAGTCTCCGAAGCTGAAGGCGCTCACCTCCCGCAGGGTGGAGGGCAGATAGATGCGCTTGAGGCTGCTGTATTCGAAACAGTAGCCGCCCATATACCATACGCCTTCGGGGATCGTCAGCTCCTCTGTGCCCAGGCGATATCCCGCGCTGCCGCCGATCATCTGCAGGGAATCCGGCAGCACCAGTTCCCGGACAACGTTCAGATCCAGCATATCCAGCTGGGCCTGTACCAGCTGCGACTGATCGTCCTCCATCAGCTCTCCCACATAGCCGATCACCTGAACGCCTTCGTCCACGATCATTCTGTCACCATCTACGGCAAAACGCCACTGCTCATCCGCCAGCGCGCCCGTACCAAGGAATACCGCAGCGCACAGCGCCGCCAGCAGCCTGACCCAACGTTTCATTCCTTCCGCCTCCCGCTATCGTCTGTACCCATTGAAACGAACCTTCCCTAAAAAACCCTGCCGTTTTCTGGCAGTTTCCTGTTCTTTTCCAAAAGCACCCCGGCGCGGTCCGCCCATGAGGTTCTCCTGCCTGCAGCCCTTTCCCCATGCGCGCAAAAGCCCCTGCCCTCACTGCAAATTTGCAGCCAGGGCAGGGGCATATCTCAAATGGCTTCTGCCGTGCGGCTTGAGCTGTCCTTACTTCACCAGACGGATCACGTTCCAGCTCAGACTGGGCAGCTGGATCTCCAGCCTGCCGCCGTCCACCTTGCCGCCCTTGCCGGCAGCGGGCGCTACGTTGTCCGGATTCGCTTCCGTATTAACAGCCTTCACGTCGTCATGGTGCAGCACGATATGCTCGGCGATCTTCAGCTCGCCAAAGCCGCGCAGGTCGGCGTCCAGCACGATGCTGTCGTTCATGTCGCGGTTCACCGCAAAGATGGTCACGGAGCCGTCGTCACCCAGCGTAGCGGTAGCGTCCACCAGCGGCACGTTCTCATAGTCGCTGCAGTCGTAGGTGGGGCTTTCGACGATGGGACGCAGGGCGGTGCCGCGGCCGAACCGGGAGGCGTGCATCAGGGGCCAGTAAATGGTCTGCGCCCATACGCCGCCGCCATTGCGGGTCATGATGGGGGCAATGACGTTCACCAGCTGCGCCATGCAGGCCACCTTGACGCGGTCAGCATTCTTCAGGAAGGTGATCAGCATCGCGCCCACCAGCAGCGCATCCTCGAAGTTATAGACGTCCTCCAAAAGGGGCAGCGCGCGGTTCCACTTGCCCTGCTTCCAGACCTCCTTGTCCTGCTCGTTGGAGTGATACCACACGTTCCACTCATCAAAGGACAGGTTGATCTTCTTCTTGGCGTGCTTGGTGCCACCTACGGCGTCGCAGATGGAGACCACCGTCTTGATGAAGCCGTCCAGATCCATGTTGCGGGCCAGGAAATCGGGGGTGTTATTGGTTTGGTTACCATAGTAGCGGTGCAGGCTCACGTAGTCGATCTGATCGTAGCACTCCTTGAGCATCTCGTACTCCCAGGTGCCGAAGGTGGGCATCTGATAGGAGGAAGAGCCGCAGGCCACCAGCTCGATAGAGGGATCCACCCACTTCATCATCTTGCCGGCCTCGTTGGCTGCGCGGCCGTATTCATAGGCGGTTTTCTGGCCCATCTGCCAGGGGCCGTCCATTTCGTTGCCCAGGCACCACAGCTTGATGCCGAAGGGATCTTTGGCGCCGTTCTTGATGCGCAGGTCGCTCCAGTAGCTGCCGCCGGGATGGTTGGCGTATTCCACCACATTGCGGGCAGCATCCGCACCCCGGGAACCCAGGTTCACAGCGTACATCACTTCGGTGTTGGCCTTCTTGGCCCAGTCCACAAACTCATGCAGACCCACTTCGTTGGTTTCGGTGGTGAACCAGGCCAGGTCCAGCCGATGGGGCCGCTGATCCCGGGGGCCGACGGAGTCCTCCCAGTTGAAGCCGGAAACGAAGTTGCCGCCGGGGTAGCGGGTGACGGGCACATCCAGCTTGCGCACCATGTCGATCACGTCCTGACGGAAGCCGTTCTCGTCAGCGGTGGGATGGCCGGGCTCATAGATGCCGCCGTAGACGGCACGGCCCAGATGCTCGATAAAGGAACCGTAAATGCGGGGGTCGATCTGACCAATGGCATAGTCGCGATCCATGATCATTGTTGCTTTTTTCATGCGTGAATCCTCCAGCATATCTGAATCTTCGTCTTTGATGCACCCGACGGTGAGCATCAAGTCATCGTTTGCGCCATAGAATGGCAGAGTATTCGGCTATGGCTTTGCTCTGAGTATACATGGGCAAGACGCGGATTTCAAGAGGTATTAGCAAAGGCCGAACCCCTCGCGATATCATCCGCCAGCGTGTATCGTTTTTTATTCGTTTTTTCCTTGCTGGCCCAAACCAAAAATGGTATGATTTTTGTAATTGTTTTTTATCTGCGCACCCCTGACCGCCGGTGCTTTCCCGCCGTGCGTCCGCCGCATTTTTGCGTATCAAGAAACCCACTTCAGCAAAGGAGACCCTGCACATGGCCGAATGCAAAACCATCCTCCTCTTGGGCGATTCCCGCCGTATGGGCTACGAACCCTTCGTGCGCAAGGCGCTGGAAGGCCGCGCCCAAGTCTACGGCCCGCAGGAAAACGGCCGTTGGGCCGGATATACCCTCAACTCCCTGCGCTTCTGGCTCAATGAATTCCCCACGCCGGACATTGTCCATTGGAACTGCGGCCTGTGGGATCTGGGCGACGATTACCATCTGGGCCGTCCCTTTTCCCTGCCCGAGGAATACGAAAGCGCCGTGGAGCGTACCGTGGTCGTTCTTCGCAAGCTGTTTCCCGGCGTAAAGATCATCTTCGCCACCACCATGCCCGCCATGCACGGCGATACCGCTGGCGTTCAGGCGTACAACGATATCATCCGCAAGATCGCCGAGAAGGAAGGGATCCCCGTGGATGATCTTTTTGCCACCATGCACGCGCAGATGACCACCTACGACCAGGGCGATCACCTGCATCTCAACGACGAAGGCAACACCATCGTCGCCGGACAGATCGCCGGTGTTCTTGAAAAGTATCTCTGATCCCTGTCGATATACGCATAACAGAAAACGCCAGACTGCGTTTGCAGTCTGGCGTTTTAAATCGCTGAAAAACTCGCACCCTTTGCCTGCACGCCTGCGATTCGGCGAATGGACCTTTGCTGCTTTACCTGATCTTGACATAAATTCCCACAAAGCAAGTGTACGGCTTGATCATGGTTTCGAAGTACCGTTTATCGCCCAAGGCATATTCGTGGTTCGTAGCAAACCATTCGCTCCAGGCATTGTCGAAACATTCCATCTCCCACGTTTCGACTTTTTCCAGGCTGCCGTGGCTGCCAATGATCTCTTTCCAAAGCTTCGGGCTTTTGAACATATACGATTCATCGCCGAGCCACGCGGATAAAAGCTCATCCGAACGACCTTCAAACGTATCTTTGATACCGGGAACACCAATCAAAACCTCAGCCTTGTTGTTGAGAAATGGCAAAATCTTATTCTCGAAAAAACCGGGTTCACCGGCAAAATAATGATACGAATCCACGCTGACCAAAGCCTGAAACTGTTTTTTGTCAAAGCTCAAATCGTTTGCGTCCTCACAGCTGGGGGTTACCTGCTGGCCAACGCCCCAGTCTTTGAAGCGCCTGGCGTTCTCTTCTGCGCCGATCCAAAGGTCGTTGGCACATACTTTGGCTCCTGTTTCTTTTGCAATGACCAGGCTCGTCAGACCGGTTCCGCATCCCAAATCGAGAACCTGATCCTCTGCTGCAAGCTGCAGGGGGTATTTCCTGAATAGTTCTTCCAAGATTCTTACGCTGTTGGGACCCATCAATGTTTCAGCCGAGATATACCTCGCATAGTCACTAAAATGCATACTGTCACTCCCGTAAATCCAGGTTGATCACCTTAAGCAATCGTAACACGGAAAAAACAAGAAAACAAGCTGCCACAGCGACGGGTTTTTTCATCTCCAAAGAACCCCTTATCCCTTGCCGCCCCGCATGGAATTTGATATGATGAACTCAGAAATATTTGGTTCTCCGCCCCACCCAAAACGAAAAATACCGCCATCCCATTTTCCCTGCCCCACGGCAGCCCAAAGAAACGGAGGATCCGTATGACCATGAACTTTGATCAAAAGCAAACTGCATTGGTACGCGATTGTGTGCAGGACGTGACCGGGATCACCCTGCCCTGGGAGGTGACCGCCGTCAAAACGGACGAAGGCCTGCACGTCGCCTTCGACCAGCAGAGCGCACAGATCGCCGCCGACAGCGTGAACAGCCTTGCCCGCGGCTTTTTCCTGCTGTCCCGCGCCGTCCGGGAGGGCCGCCAGGCAGGTGAAATCCGCCAAACGCGCCACTTCCCCTCCTGCGGCGCCATGGTGGACGCCTCCCGCAATGCGGTGATGAAAGTGGACGCCGTCAAAGGCTACATCCGTCGGCTGGCCTGTCTGGGCATGAATCTGCTGATGCTCTACACGGAGGACACCTTCGAAGTGCCGGAGTATCCTGCCTTTGGCTACCTTCGCGGCGCCTATTCCATGGCCGAGTTGCGGGAGATCGACGACTACGCCGCCTCTCTGGGTGTGGAGCTGGTACCCTGCATTCAGACCCTGGCGCATCTGGCGCAGTTTCTGCAGTGGGATGCGGCCGCCCATCTGGGGGATACCCAGGACATCCTGATGATCGACGAACCGGAAACATACGCGTTTATTGAGGCGGAGATCCGGGCCATCAGCAGCTGCGTGCGCAGCCGCCGCATCCACATCGGCATGGACGAGGCCTTCGGCGTGGGTCTTGGCAGATACTACGCAAAGCATGGCCCACAGGACCGCTACGAGCTGCTCAGCCGCCACCTTAGCCAGGTGATCGCCATCTGTGACAAATATGCCCTCAAGCCCATCATGTGGAGTGATATGTTCTTCACCCTGGGCTCCAAAACAGGTCAATACTTCGACAAGGAAGCCGTGATCCCCCGGCATGTGATCGACAGCCTGCCGGACGTGGCGCTGTGCTACTGGGACTACTACCACATGGACGCAGACGTTTACGAATACATGCTCACCCGTCACGAACAGATGGGCAAGGAAACGGTGTTTGCCGGCGGCGTATGGACGTGGAGCGGCTTCCTGCCGCAGGTCAAGCATACCGAAGCCACCATGTCCGTGGCGCTGAAGGTATGTGCCCGGCATCAGGTGGATACGGTATTCGCCACCATGTGGGGCGACGACGGTGCAGAGACCAACGTCATGCTGGCCGCTTCCCTGCTGCCGCTTTTCTCCGAGGCCTGCTGGCAGGGCGACTCCTGCGATCCCTCCGAAGCCGTGCTGGCCGGTGAATGCCTCACCGGGATCCCACGCCCGGTTCTGGACGCGTGGGGCGACTTCTACCCCAACGCGGACGACAGCCGCCCCGGCAAGCTCCTGATCTGGTGTGACCCCCTCTTCCCCATGATCCCCTTCCATCCGGACGACAGCATGGACAAGCTGCTCGCCCGCTCCCGTGCAGCCATCCAAACGATGCAGCCCTATCAGCACCTGCTGGAATGCCGCTATGCCTCGCTGCTCTTCCAGGTGTGCATCCATAAGGGCGAGATGATCCATGAGCTCCGCGACCGCTACCTGGCCGGAGACAGGGACTGGCTCACCGCCCTTGCTGAGGAGCGCATCCCTGCCCTTCGCAGCCTCTATCAGCAGCTGGAGCAGACCCATCGTGAACTCTGGGAGCGCGACAATAAACGCTTTGGCTGGGAGGTGCTCTGCCTGCGCTACGGCGGCGCCGTGGGTCGGCTTTCGGATGTCCAGTGCCAGCTCCGCCGCTATCTGGCAGGCGAGCTGGACTGCATCGAGGAGCTGGAAGCCGAACCCATGGGCTTCTTCAAAGCCAGCAATCCCGCCATTTACGGCAAGCTGGCCACCCCCGCCCGGGATTACTGGCAGCTGTTCTGATCAGCGCCTTAGGTATGCAGGGCGCCGCCCTGCACCCGCCAGGGGCATCGCCCCTGGACCCGTTACTGTGCAGCTACGCTGCACAGGGGGATCGCTATTCCATAACAGTCGCAAAAAGAGACGAGTGTGTTTTTACTCGTCTCTTTTTGTTATTGCCCCCTGTGCCCATACAATGGGCACAGACCGGGGTCTAGGGGATCACCCCCTGCCGGGGCCCCAAAGTCTCCGTTCCTCTATATGTCAGCCCTTGGCTGCCAGACGGCGCGCCGCTTCCTCGCGTTCCTTGCAGATATCGACCCACTTGGGAATGGTGGTCAGCATCTCAGAGAGAGCCTTCAGCGCGTCAGGGATAGCGATCTGCTGGGGACAAATACCCGCACAGGCGCCGCAGCCGATGCAGGCGTCCGGCTTCTTGTCCTGTGGCAGAAACTCGATCCACATGGCCGCGTTGGTGGAGGGCGAAAACCGGAGCTCATTGTAGGTCGCCAGCATCCGGGGGATGTCCAGCCCCATGGGACATTCGGGGGTACAGTAGCGGCAGGCGGTGCAGGGGATGGAATCCTTCATATCCTCGGCAATGGCGAACAGGGCGCCTGCCTCAGTGTCGCTGAGGGGCCTGCGCTCCGCAAAGGTGCGCAGGTTGTCCTCCATCTGGCTCAGATTGGACATGCCGGAGAGGATCATGGTCACGCCGGGGATCTCCTGCAGGAAGCGGAAGGCCCACGCAGGCGCGCCCTCCTCCGGGCGCAACGCCTTGAGGGACGCCTCCTGCTGCGCGTTCAGCTGACACAGGCGGCCGCCGCGCACCGGCTCCATCACCCAGATGGGGATGTTGCGCTCCTGAAGCAGCTCCACCTTGGCCTTGGCGTCCTGCAGCGTCCAGTCAAGATAGTTCAGCTGGATCTGGCAAAACTCCATATCCTCGCCGGCCACGTCCAGGAAGGCCCGCAGATTGTCCAGGCCGCCATGGCTGGAAAAGCCCAGATGCCGGATGCGTCCCAGGCGCTTTTGCTCCTTGAAGTAGTCCAGAATGCCCCACTTGGGATCCAGATACACGTCCATGGAGTTTTCGTACACATTGTGCAGCAGGTAAAAATCAAAATAGTCCACGCCGCACTTGCGAAGCTGCTCCTCAAAGATGGCGGCAGGATCGTAGCTTTCGCTGATCTGATGCCCCGGGTACTTGGTGGCCAGGTACCAGCTGTCCCGGGGATACTCCTTCAAAACGCTCCCCATCACGATTTCAGACATACCGCCGTGATAGGGCCAGGCGGTGTCGAAATAGTTCACACCGGCCTCCATGGCGATGCGCACCATCTGTGCCACCTGCTCCTGGTCAATGGCGCCGTCCGCCATGGGCAGGCGCATTGCGCCAAAGCCCAGCTGAGAAAGCTTCTTTCCCTGAAAGTCCTTGTAAATCATCGTATCATCCTTTACTTGATCTTCGCGCCGTCGGCGAAGGCGTCGCCCACCTTTTCGCCAAGGGTCAGGTAGGTATGGTTCATGCCGTCAAAGGTGATGGGCCGAAGCTTGACCGGATCGATCTTTCCGTCGGTGAGCACCGCTTCCTCGGCGCATACGTTCACCACCCGGCCGATCATGCAGCAGCTCTCCGGGTCATAGCTGATCAGCTCACATTCCACCGCCATGGGCAGCTCGTCAATCAGCGGCGCGTCCACAAACTCGCTCTTGCTGGTATGAAAGCCGCAGCGGGCCACCTTATCCGGGGTCTCGTTGCCGGAGACGATGCCCAGATAGTCGCACTCCGCCACATAGTCCGCCGTCGCCATGCTGACGGTAAACGCCTTGCGGGCCAGCACGTTTTTGGTGGTGCAGTGATCCGCGCTGATGCACATGGTGATCTGGTCTTCCTCGCTGATGCCGCCCCATGCTGCGTTCATGGCGTTGGGGGTGCCGTCCACGTTGTAGGTGGCGATGATGAACACAGGCTGAGGATACAAAATGGGTTTGGCGCCGAAGTTCTTGCGCATGGCAGATTCCTCCTTCTCATCGGTGGGCAGTTCCTTCTGTCGCCGGAACGCCGGCGGAAACGGGTACGGTTCAATATTGGCCCCAGGTTCTCCCGGGGGGGGACGATTGCTGTCCTCATCATACCACAGAATCGCACCGGACAAAAGAACCAGAGGAAAATGTTCTTCCCCTCCCCTGCTTGACAGACCCTCCGTCCCGTGCTATGGTATCCTTACTCAATCCGAAGGGAGGGTGAACCCGTGACCAATCTGCGCCGCTTGACGCACCTGATGGGCCGCTTCTATGGCGATATTTTTGCGCAGTACGGGAGAACTCTGCCCTTTTTTGGACTGCGCGGCGAATAACCAGGCGATCCGTTCATCGCTCTGGCTGATGATCAGCGCTCCCAACAAAGGGGCGCTGATTTTTTATGTTTTCGGAGGTTTGAACAAGTGAAAAAACAATGGAAGGCCAGCCTTGCCACCATGCGGCTGTGCCTGAAGGAACAAAGCTATTTCGGTTTCTTTAACCAGCTGGCCCAATACCTGCTCCGGGCCGGCGCGCTGGCAGCGCTGATCATGATCTGGCGCTCCCTGTTTCTGCAGGGCGTGGATCTGGAAGGCATGACGCTGAACCAGCTCTATGTCTACACCATCCTCTCCACCGTGCTGGCGCCCATGCTGAACATCTGGACGCCGATATCCGGCTGGCTTCACGACGGCGCCCTGCTGGGGCTGTACCAGCGCCCGGCGGGGGTATTTTCCCAGCTGGCGGCCCACACCATCGGGGGCTGGGGCATGCGGCTGTTGTGCCTGTCCCTGCCGGTGACGGTGATCGCCCTTGTGTGCGGCGTAGATATGCGCCCCTCAGGGCCGTGGTTCTTTCTCTCCCTGCCGCTGACGGTGGCGCAGGGCTTTGCGGTGGACTTTCTCTTCGCCTGTCTGCTGATCCGCCTTCGCAATCTGGAGTGGTGTGTCCATTGCCTGCGGGAGGCGCTCACCGCCCTGTTTACCGGCTCGCTGATCCCCTTTGCAGCGCTGCCCTGGGGCCTGGGCGACTGGCTGCAGCTGTCGCCCCTGGGCACGCTGGCCGGCGCGCCCCTTGCGCTGTACACCGGTCTGGGCGATCCTGCCGTCCTGCTGCCGGCGCAGCTTCTCTGGAACCTGATCCTCTGGCCGCTGGCCATCTATGGCTTTGCGGCCTCCCGGGAAAGGATGGTGTCTTATGGCGGCTAATCCTTTTCGGCAGACAGTTTCCCGAAACGTCCGCGACCTTTTCAGGCTGTGGGCGCTATACGCCCGGATGGATCTGAACTGGCTTTTGCAGGACCTATCCAGCGTCATCATCGTGGTCATATCAGAAACCTTACAAAACCTGTCCTCCATGGCGGGCGTGCTGCTTCTGGCCGTCCGTTTCGGCGGCGTGGGCGGGCTCAGTGCCGACGAGGTGCTGTTCATGCTGGGCTTTTATGAACTGGCCAGCGGCATCGGATGGGTGCTGTTTGGCAACTACAATGTTATCCACATCAGCCGCCGCATCGGCCGCGGACAGGTGGATCATATGCTGATCCAGCCCCGTCCCCTGTGGATGCAGCTGGCCACCGAAGGCTTCATGCCCGTCTCCGGCAGCTTTGGCATGCTCATCGGCGCAGCGCTCACCGGCGTCGCCGTCAGCCGCCTGCACCTTGCCCTTACGCCGGTATGGTTCCTGCTGCTTGGCTACTATTTGCTCATTCATATGGCGCTCCAGCTGTCCCAGAGCCTGCTGTACGGCTCCATGGCCTTCTGGCGGCCCGTTGCCTGCGAGGAGATCTCCTCCATGATCATCGACCTGAACAACCAGCTGGGCAAATTCCCCCTCTTCGGGCTGCCTACCTGGCTCACTACCCTGCTTCATACGGTGCTGCCCATCGGTCTGTTGGCCTATCTGCCTGCCGTAGCCCTGCTTCGGGAGCTGGGCAAGCCCGTCACCATCGCACTGCCACTGATCGTCGCCTGCGGCTTTGTCACCGCCGCGATCATTTGCTTTCAGAAAGGATTGAGACATTATGAAGAATACAGCTGCAACCGCTACAAAGAAATGGGACACCGTAATTGAGCTTTCCGGTGTGACCAAGTATTTCGACCAAAAGCGCCCCGTGGGACTGCTCAAGCGGGAGAAGCACCGCGTCCACGCGCTCAGCGACGTATCCTTCACCCTGCAAAAGGGCGAGTTCGCCGCCTACGCAGGTCCCAACGGTGCCGGCAAATCCACCACCTTCAAGCTGCTCAGCGGCATGCTGCGCCCTCAGGAAGGCAGCGTGCGCCTTTTCGGCATGGATCCCAGCCAGCACCGCATTCCGGTGATGCGTCGCACCGGTGTGCTTTTCGGCAACCGTAGCGAGCTGTGGTGGGATCATCCCGTGCGTGCCTCCTTCGAGTGGAAGAAGGCTGTCTGGGACATCGACGACGCCACCTACCTGCGCATCTGCGATGAAATGCGTGAGCTTCTGGGGATCGGCGATTTCTGGAACAGCTTTGCCCGGGAACTGTCCCTTGGCCAGCGCATGCGCGCCAATCTGGCTCTTACGCTGCTCCATGACCCGGAGCTGGTTCTGCTGGACGAGCCCACCTTGGGCCTGGACGTGCTGGCCAAGCGGCAGATGATCGACTTCCTCAAGAAGATCAACCGCGAAAAGCAGGTCACGCTGCTGGTTACCTCTCACGACATGGACGATCTGACCGAGATGGCCAACCGCATCCTGCTGATCAACAGCGGCCGCCTCGCCTTTGACGGCGACTATCAGCAGCTCATCCAGATGGCAGGCGACAACCGGATCATCAAGCTCAGGCTTCGCGGCGATGCGCCAGCCCTTGCAGGCGCATCCTATCTGGGGGAGGAAGACGGTAAGCATCTCTACCGCTACGATGCCAGCACCACCTCCGCCCAGCAGATCTTTGGCGCCATCTCCGGCGTTGAACATGTCCAGGATGTGGAGCTGGTTCACGAAGCCATCGAGCAGGTCATTGCCCGGCTGTATCAGGCCTGGCGAAAGGAAGCCTGAGCAGTTGCGCGGCTGACAAGCAGCACAATCAACCTGAATACAGGAGAAAAAAGCATGAGCAAAATCAGACTGATCAAAGTCTCTGCCGAGTACGCGGAGAAGATCATGGAGTACAGATCCGAATTCCCCGCCGCCCGGGAGCGGGTGACCTATGACCCCGACCGGATCCCGGGGCTGGACTGTCTTGAAGACTACGGCCATGTATCCGATTGGCTGCGGTTTTGCCAATCCATGTCAGGCAAGATCACCTGGTATATGTCCGTTCGTGAAGGCGACGGAAAGATCGTCGGCTTTCTTGTTCTCCGTCACCGGCTGGAATACGATGACGACGACCCGGCGTTCGCCTCGCACATCGGCTATTCCGTTTGCCCCAGCGAACGGGGCAAGGGCTACGCAAAGGAGCAGCTCCGGCTGGGCCTTAAGGAGGCAAAAGCCCTCGGGCTGGATCAGGTACGCATTGTCTGCCGGGACAGCAACATCGGCAGCAAAAAAACCATCCTTGCCAACGGCGGTGTGTATGTAGACACGATCCACGGCGAGGAATCCGGCATGGATATCGAGCGGTACGACATCCGGCTGTCCTGAGGACGTCCGGCAGCGTCAGGCGACCTGCCGTTCCGCAGGCACCGGTCTGCCGGACAGCCCGAAAGCCAAAACGCCAGGGTGCTTTCGCACCTTGGCGTTTTCTTCGTATGACCGCCGCTTTCATCCTGCGGCTTCCTTTCTCTCCGTCTCAGTCCCCTTTACCGGATTACCCGTATGCTGTCAAACGGATACATCACGAAACGTACCCTGCCCAGGATCATCTCCCGGTCAATGGCCGCAGGGTAGCCGTAGCCGTAATAATTCCTGCTGTCGTGGCTGTTGTCCCGGTTATCGCCCATGACAAAATACTCTCCCTCCCCCAGCGCAAAGGGCGCCATATCAAAGCCGTCGTCATTGCGCCACGGGGTCAGGTAAGGCTCGTCCATGATTTCACCGTTGACCAGCACCACATTGTCTGCCACCTCCACCGTATCCCCCGGCAGGGCCACCACCCGCTTAACAAACTTTTCCGTCCGTCCCGGGTAGCGGCACACCACCACGTCGCCCCGCCCGGGATCACCCAGCAGGTAATCCAGCTTGCTTACATACATCACTTCTGTGTTTTTCAGGGTATCGCTCATGCTTTCGCCCTTCACAGCCACTGGCTGAAAAATCAAATACTGGACCATCTGTGCCACCACCAGCGCCAGCGTCAGCTGCCATACCCAGCTGAGGATCTCCCTCAACACTTTCTTTTTCATCGTTGATCCCTCCGTTTCAGGATGGTTCATCTTTCGCTGCGAAACCTTTGCGACCCTGTCTCCCAATGTAAAGATACTGTAACCGCGCCGTAAACAACCCCTCCGCCGCAGCACGTCCCTGCATTGAAAAATCCAAGGCTGCTGCTCCGCGCCTTGGATTTTCTTCTCTTCTGCCATGGGCGACCGCCCTCTTCAGTCCGTCCAGAAGATGGACGACTGATTTTCCGTCATGCTCTCCACCGCGTCGTTATCATCGTCGTCCCTGCCGCCGGTGAAGAAATCCCGCAGATCATCCCACAGGGTGCGCCGGGCGCTCTGGTTGGCCTGAGCCACCTGCACTGCCTGCACGCCCTCCAGCAGAATGCCGTTGTTGAGCAGCTCCGCATGCACGGGGATTACCCGGTAGGTATAGACAATACCGGGCTTGGCGGTGGTGTCGGTGTAGTACAGGGTCTCGCCGGGGGTTCCGTAGAGCTCCGTGAGCACAAAGCTCTCGCCGTAGGTATCCCGCTGGATCCGGTAGATAGCTTCATCCGCCGGCTGAATGATCAATAGCGGCTGGCCTGTATCGCTGTGCCCCACCACAAACCGGTTGGGCGAGCGCGGCGGCGTCCACACGTCGCTTTTCTTGGTGGGGTGGTTGTCCTCGGTGAAAAACTCCGTATAGCGGTATTTCTGCGGCGTCAGATCCCCTGCCAGCATGGGCTCGCCCCGCCATTTGATGGCTTGGCGGTCGATCTCCAGCGAAATGATCCCGTTGGGACGGGTAAACTGCGGCTTATCCCGGTTCTGGTACAGGGCGCGGAAATAATCTCTGGCCATGGCGGCTGTGTTGTCGCCGCCGCTGATCCAGCCCTGCAGCCGGTGGTTTGCGTCCGGCTCGTCAAATCCCATCCAGAAGGCGCAGGCGATCTCGCTGTTATAGCAGGCCATCCAGATATCCCGATTGCCGCCTCCGGTCATGTTGACGGTGCCGGTCTTGCCCGCCACTGGCGTACCAGCCCCGGACAGCTTTGCGCCGGTGCCGCTGGAGGTAACGGATTGCATCAGGCTGGTCATCAGGTAGGCAGAGGTGGCCTTGAGCACCTGTTCTCCACTCACGCGGTGCTGATAAAGGATCTGTCCCTCCGGTCCCACGATGCGCCTGATGAAATGGGGCTGGTAATAACTGCCGCCGTTGCCGAAGGGCACATACGCCGCCGCCAGCTGTACTGGCGATACGCCGTAGGTCATCGCGCCCAACGCCAGCGCCAGGTTGCTGTCCCGCGGATCCAGCGGAATCCCCACCTTCTGCAGGTACGCCCGCCCTGCCTCCACGCCGATCTGGTCAAGCAGCGCCACCGTGGACACGTTCAGGCTGTTTTGCAGCGCAGTGCGCATGCTCACATTGCCATAGTAGGTATAGCTGGCGTTGCGAGGCTTGTAGCCGTTAAAGTTCGTAGGTTCGTCCTTGAGCACGCTGGCGGTCATGTAGCCGAACTGGTCGATGGCGGGTGCATAAGCCACCAGCGGCTTGAGAGCAGAGCCCGGCTGGCGGCGCAGGTCGGTGGCACGGTTAAAGCCGCGGCGCACCTCGTAGCTGCGCCCCCCTACGATAGCCAGCACCTCCCCGGTGCGCACGTCCACGCAGGCCGCCGCCCCCTGCACCGGGGTACCGTCGCTGGCGTCTGCCGGGAACACATCAGAGGCAAAGCGCGCATCCAGTGCGTCCTGATGGGTTCGACTCAGGGTGGTTTCGATGGTGAAGCCGCCGGTGAGCACCTCATCGCTGGTCATGCCCAGAATGCGCTCCGCCTCGTCCAGCACCGCATCCACAAACCAGCCGTAGCTGAGCTCCTGGGCAGGCTGCTCCGCCAGCACCAACGGCTGCGCTGTAGCGGTCTCGTATTCCTCCTTAGTGATCATTCCCTCCTGCAGCATGGTGGAGAGAATATACCCCCGGCGGGAGCGGTTGTTTTCCTCGTTCACATGGGGCGCATAGTAGGTGGGCGCTTTGATGGACGCCGCCAGAGCGGCTGCCTGGGTCAGCGTCAGATCCTGCGCGTCCACGCCGAAGTAGGTCTGGGCTGCAGCCTGAATGCCGTAGGCGCCGTTACCAAAATAGATATAGTTCAGGTACATGGCAAGGATCTCGTCCTTGCTCATCCGTGCCTCCAGTTGCAGCGCCAGCACCGCCTCCTCGGCCTTTCGGGCGATGGTCTTCTGCGTGCTCAGGTGGCTCTGACGGATCAGCTGCATGGTGATGGTGCTGGCGCCCTGAGCGTAGCCGCCCTCGCGGATGTTGGCCGCCAGCGCGCCGAAAATGCGCACCACGTCCACGCCCCGATGCTGATAAAACCGCAGATCCTCCGCCGCGATAAACACATTGCGGATCTGCTGAGGAATCTCGTCAAAGGGGATCACCACCCGGTGCTGGGAACCGCGAATGGTGGTCATCAATTCGCCGTTGTTGTCATACATCCGCCCGGTCTGGGGCGCGGCGGTGATCCTGGCGATGTCCAGCCGCTGCCAGTTGGGCACGTCCAGCACATAAAACCCTACGGCAGCGCCTACGGCAAACAGCCCCAGCATCGCTGCGGCAAAACGTCGGAAGGGTCTGTGCTTATGCGGCAGCCCTGCGCCCCGGAGGGCCGGCGTGCCCAGCTTTTTCCCCTGCCGCTTACGCAAACGGGACAGCCTGCCTGCCATGCGCCTGCTGATATCCGGTTTGCGCCGCCTTGCTTCCCCGATGGCCGCACGCAGTTGCTGCTTTTCCTCATGCTTCTGCGCTTTTTCCAGCGTTCGTTCCTCCCGGCGGCGGGCACGCTTTTCCCGGCGCATCCTGCGGCGAACGCTTCGGGAAGACGCTGCCGGTTGCGCCTCCGTGCCGCCCGTCTCTGGCGGTTCCTCCCCGGCGCTTTCGCTGCCTGTTTCCTGCGCAGGCGAGTCATTTTTCGGCAAACGATCGTCCGTATGGGCGGTTCTATCTTCTGCTTCTGCTCCCCCGGGCGGCTCAGGGGGCTGACTGACGCGCTCCTGCTCAGGGGTGTCCCCTGCCAGGGCATGCCGTTGATCGTGTTCAGTCTTGCGGCTGTTTTTTGTTGTATGCTTTGCCTTTTTCATCCGTCATCCCTCCATTAGGGCCGATGCGCATGCGCCGCTTTTTGATGCAGCGCTTCGCCTTTGACTACTATGCGCATCTTTTGCCTGCAAAAACCGTGGAAACGCCAGCAATAAGTACCATTTACACGCCATATATCCCTCCTGTATACTCGCGGTACATCCTGATGGAGGTGTACTGTATGCCCCTTAGTACCAAACGCAGCCGGGCACTGCTGCCCGCAGGTTTTTTCGCGCTTGCGCTGCTGAGTCTGTTTTTGCTTCCCCAACGGCCTGAGGCTGCTGTCCCCGGCGCGGTCATCTACGGTGGGCTGATCATTGTGCTTTTGCTTTTCATGACGCTGATCGGCAGCCGGGAAAAGCAGCGGGAACGCAGCTTTTCCGATTCGATCCGCCCTGTGGCCGGGCAGGAGATCCCCTCGGTCCGTTTTACGGACGTGGCAGCCAACGAAGAGGCCATGGACAGCCTTCGGGATCTGGTGGATTTCATCCGCTGCCCCGAAAAGTTCAGCCGTATGGGCGCTCACATCCCCCGGGGCGTGCTGCTCCACGGCATGCCCGGCACCGGCAAAACCCTGATGGCCCGGGCGCTGGCAGGAGAAGCCGGCGTGCCGTTTTTCGCCGTCAACGGCGCCGATTTTGTGGAAATGTACGTAGGCGTAGGCGCAAGTCGGGTGCGCTCCCTCTTCGCCCGGGCGCGCAAAGCCGGAAACGCCGTCATTTTCTTCGACGAGATCGACGCCATTGGCAAAAAGCGCGACAACCGCAGCGACGAGCGGGAGCAGACCCTCAATGCGCTCCTATCCGAAATGAGCGGTTTTCACGAGCGGCAGGGCATCGTGGTGCTGGCTGCCACCAACCGCATCGATACCCTGGACGAGGCCTTGCTCCGCGCCGGACGCTTTGACCGCCAGATCGAAGTCCCCCTGCCCGGCCTTCGGGAGCGGGAGCAGATCCTGACGGTGCACGCCCGTACAAAGCCCATGGACCCGAGCGTTTCCCTTTCGGAGATCGCCGCTCAGACCGCCCTGTTCTCCGGCGCCAAGCTGGAAGGCATGCTCAACGAAGCTGCTATTCTGGCGGTGAAGCGGGGCAGCGGCATGATCAGTCAGCAGGATATCCAGCGCGCCATGGACACCATGCTCTTTGGACAGGAACGCACCGTGACCCATCACCTGCGTGAGAAGGAGCTCACCGCCGCCCACGAAGCAGCCCATGCCCTTGCCACCGCGCTGCTCCTGCCCGAAAGCTGCATCCGCAAGGTATCCATTATCCCCACTGGCAAGGGCGCGGCTGGTTACAGCATGGCCATCCCTCCGGAGAAGCTGTTCTACCGCAAGCAGGAGCTGCTTCATCATATCGCCGTCGCCCTGGCCGGGCGGGAAGCGGAGATTATGCTGGTGGGCAGCGATCACGTTACCAACGGCGCAGCCAACGACATCGAGAAGGCCGCCATGCTGGCCCAGCGTATGGTCTGCGAATGGGGGATGCTCCCCGGCAGTGAGGACGTGTACCTGTTTTCGCAGCCTCAGAAGGACGCCGCAGCCCAAAGCTGGCTCAGCATGGGTCAGCAGCTGGCCGCCGGCCTTCTGCGCAGCCATCGCCGCACCTGGGAGCGGCTCACGCGGCTGTTGATGGAGCGGGAGACTCTCGGCGAAAGCGAGGTACGCGCCTGCCTGGAGGAAGGAGAGCCCCTTCCCTCCCGCGGTCAGGCCCCCTGCGCCATGTAGGGAAAGGTCCGGATTTTTCCCATCCAATGCTTTGCAAACCCGGGGCAATCAGGTATAATAATGGTATCCTTGGCTGTATTGTGCACCTGTGTGCCCCGCAGCCTCTCACTGGAGGCAGAGCTATGTTTCGACGCATTCTTTGCATCCTGACCGTACTGATTCTTTTGCCCGCGATTGGTCTGGCCCAGAGCTTTTCCATGGCGGGTTTCGACGGTCAGGACAGCACCCGTTTCTGGGAAAGCAACGACTTTTTCAACCGCATGAACCAGCGTACTGGTATTTCCTTTACCTTCGACCAGTATACGGACGCCGCCAAGTGGCAGGCGGCCAAGGACGCCATGTTTGCGCCTGACGGCCAGCTGCCGGACGTGCTGTTCAAGGCCTCTCTCACCAGCGACGAGCTGATCCGCTACACCGACAGCGGTCAGCTGATCGACCTGATGCCCCTGCTAGAGCAGCATGCGCCCAACCTCTGGGCGCTGCTGACCGAGAACCCCGAGTGGCTCCGCGCCATCACCCTACCCAACGGCAAGATCGGCGCGCTGCCCATGATCCAGGCCGTTTCCACCCAGAATATCATGTGGATCAATCAGGACTGGCTCACCGCCCTGAACCTGGAGATTCCCACAGACATGGCTTCCCTGCGGGAGGTTCTCATCGCCTTCCGGGATCGGGATCCCAACGGCAACTACAAGGCCGACGAGATCCCCATGCTGTTTTTGGGCCCGTGGGAGCTGAAGATGTTCAGCCATGCCTACGGCGTGGTCGTTAACGACTACAACCTCTATCTGGATCAAAGCGGCAAGGTCTGCTTCTGGCCGCTGGAGGACAGCTTTGTCACCTTCCTTGAGGATGTGCACGGCCTGTATGCCGACAAGCTGCTGGATCCCGACGGTTTCTCCGTCTCGGACTCCCTTCGCCTCGTCACGGAAGACGATGCCACCAACACCTACGGCGCGTTTTTCGCCCCCACGCCGCTGAATCTGCTGCCTTACAACCTCACCGGCTCCTATGTGCTGCTGGAGCCCCTTGTCTATGAAGGCCAGCAGATCTACCGCGACCTGTTCGGGCCCCTGCGCCGCGGCACCTTCGCCATCACTTCCGCCTGCAGCGATCCTGCCGCTGTGCTCAGCTGGGTGGATACCCTCTACACTGAAGAGGGCGCCATCGAGGCCATGGCCGGCACAAAGGACGTTCACTACACCGTGGACGGCCAGGGCTACTGGCACTGGTCCCAGGGCGACATGGAGCAGCTCATGCTGACCAGCGGTTCCCTGAGCATCGTGGACACCGGCGAAATGCCCATCCTCTTCCCCAAGGCATTCAACAACAGCTTTGGCGAGGAAGGCGTGCGCCGCATCACACTTGAGGCGGACAGGCTGACCCCCTTCCTGCATCAGCCCTTCCCCTACTACACTCTCACCCCGGAGCAGCGCCAGCAGGTCAATCCCCTGCAGCAGGAGCTGGGCCGTTATGTGGACGTCAGCATCGGCCAGTTTGTCACCGGTGAAGTCCCCATCAATGAAACCACCATCGCCGAGTTCCGCGCCGGTCTCATCCAGCGCGGCGCCGACGAGATGATCGCCTTCTGGCAAGGCGTTGCCGACACCATCACCCCCTGACACACTCACCGACACTAAGGAAAGAAGGGCCGTCACATGAATCGTTACGCCAAAATGCAAAGCCAGCTCCAGACCTCCGACGTAATGCAGCAGCTCCATCACCTCTACGGCAAGCGTGAGGGGATGCTGGTCAACCAGCGTACGCGCTACACCGCGCTGCTCAAGCGCCACGAGGAACTCATCGGATCCACGGAAGGCCCGGTTTACATGATCAGCGCCCCCGGCCGCACCGAGATCTCCGGCAACCACACTGACCACAACCGGGGCAAGGTGCTGGCCGCTGCCGTTAACCTGGACACCCTGGCAGCCGTCACCCCCCGCAATGATGGCATTGTGGCCATTCACAGTGAAGGCTATCCCTCCTTCAGCATCTCTATTGCTGACGAGGAGCTTGCCCCCCGCAAGGAAGAAGAAGGCACCACCGCCGCACTCATCCGCGGCGTGGCAGCCGGCATGCATCGGGAAGGCCTGGCCATTGGCGGCTTTGACGCGGTCATCACCTCCAATGTGCGCTCCGGCAGCGGCCTGAGCAGCTCCGCCGCCTTTGAAGTGCTGATCTGCGCCATCTTTGATCAGCTCTACGCCGGCAACCGTCTGGATGCCAAAAAGCGCGCCATCATCTCCCAGTATGCCGAAAACGTCTACTTCGGCAAGCCCAGCGGCCTGATGGATCAGATGGCCAGCAGCGTGGGCGGCCTGTGCTTTATCGATTTCAAGGAGGACGATCCTCAGGTGGACGCTCTCTCCTATGACTTTGCCGCTCAGGGCTTCGAACTGGTGGTCATCAACACCGGCGGCAGCCACGACGATCTGACTCCTGCCTACGCCGCCATCCCCGAGGAGATGCGCGCCGTAGCCGCCTGCTTTGACCAGCCCAACCTGCGCGCTGTGTTGCCGGAGCAGTTCCTGCTGAACCTGCCCAAGATTCGTCAGCAGCTCAAGGGCAAAAACGCCGACCGCGCCATCATGCGCGCCGCCCACTACTTTGCCGAGAACCGCCGGGTGGCCGAGCTGGTCTGCGCCCTCAAGCGCAACTGTATGCCCGACTTCCTGCGCCTGATTATCGAAAGCGGTCGCAGCAGCTTCCAGTACCTGCAGAACATCTTCGCCACGGCCGACCGTCAGGAGTTGTCTCTGGCGCTGATGCTGGCCGAAAGCAAGCTCAGCGGCGTGGGCGCCTGGCGCGTTCACGGCGGCGGCTTCGCCGGCACCACCCTCAACTTCGTCCCCGCCGATATGCTGGACAGCTTCGTTAAGGAAATGGAGACCGTCTTCGGTCAGCACAGCTGCAACGTGCTCTCCATCCGCCCCGTGGGTCCTGCCTGCATCGTGCTTGGCGAGTAAGAAACGCCGTTTGGGGGACGTTGTTTTTGGAGCTCCGCCCCAAGCCCCGGCAGGGGCAGTGCCCCTGCACCCCGCTCTGTGCCCATTTCATGGGCACAGAGGGCAATAACAAAAAGAGACGAGTGAAAACCCACTCGTCTCTTTTTGTTGTTAATCTGTCCACCCCCTGTGCAGCGCAGCTGCACAACAACGGGTCCAGGGGCATTGCCCCTGGCGGGTGCAGGGCAGTGCCCTGCATGCATTCCACGTTGCGCGCGCTGTTTTTGGGGCAGTGCCCCTGCACCCCGTTCTGTGCCCATTTCATGGACACAGAGGGCAATAACAAAAAGAGACGAGCGAAAACCCACTCGTCTCTTTTTGTTGTTAATCTGTACATCCCTCCTGTGCAGCGCAGCTGCACAGTAACGGGTCCAGGGGCGATGCCCCTGGCGGGTGCAGGGCAGCACCCTGCATAACAGCGCCCTGCATAACAGTGCCCTGCATAACAGTGCCCTGCATAACAGCCCCCTGCGAAACCCTCACCAGCACTCGATCTGGCATTCAAAGTATTTCTCCACAAAGGCCGTGGCTTCGCGCACCTGCTCCGGCGTCAGGCGGACGCCCGGCGCTGCCACCACCCATTTGTCCTCCACATCGTTCAGCCGGCGGATCACCGCCGCGACCTGTCCCTCAAAAAGCTCAAGGGGCTGACTTTCGCCGTAGATATAGGCGTCCTGCCACTCGTTGTCATCGGCCAGCACATCCTGCACGTAGCCGTAGTTCAGGGTGTATACGATGTCCTTATGCTCCGGATGCCGGGTGCCCAGCGGACGATCCACCGTGACGGTGACCATCCTGCCCAGCGGGGATGTGCCGGTTCTTTCGGCTGACTGGGCGATATTTCCGGGGTCGATTTCCGTCGGGTAAGCCGCTGCCAGTGCGTCGTCCCGGCTTGCTGCATTCGTGCTGCCTTCTTCCTCCGGCTGCGCTGCAAGCCCAAGGCATTCACACAGATCCGTTGCCAGCATTCCCCGGAGGCCGTACCGTTTCGCAGCCATGCGGCCAGCCAGTCCATGCAATCCACAGCCTGCCTGCATCACTTCCAGCATGGTTCGCTTGTGATCGGCCCGCTGGTTGCCCGCCAGCAGCGCGCACAATACGCCGGTCAGCGCATCGCCGCTGCCGCCCTTGGCCATGGCAGGGGTACCCAGCACGTTCAGACCGATTCCGTCCCTGCTCAAAAGCACGCTGGCAGCGCCTTTCAGCACCACGGACGCGCCCCATTTCTCATGCAGCCTGCGGGCGGCATCCACTGGCTCCCGAGCGATTTCGCCCACAGATACATCCAACAGCCGCGCCGTCTCGCCGGGATGGGGTGTAAAAATGCAGCCGGACAGATCCTGGCATTCCTCCTGTGCCAACAAGTTCAGCGCATCCGCATCCACCACCGCTGGCAGCCCATGCCCGGACAGCCATGCAGCCGAGCCAATGACCATCTGCCGTGCCCACAGGCCGGTGCCCATGCCGCAGCCCATGCCGAATGCATCCGCGCCCTGCATGGCCTCCGTCAGCCGGGATAGCGCGGCTTTTGCGTCCGTTGGCAATGGCAGGCAGGTAGCACAGGGGCAAAGCGTCTGTACCGTATTCACGATCTGCTCCGGGCAGGCGATCGTTACCAGCCCGGCGCCTGCGCGCAGGGCAGCCGTGGCCGCGATGGCAGCAGCTCCGGCCATACCGAAGCTGCCGCACAGGAGCATCACGCGTCCGTGATCTCCCTTGTGGCTGTACGGTTTGCGCACCGGCAGCAGCTGCGCCACGTCCTCCGGCTCAGCCACCTCCATGCCCGGCGCATCGTCCCATTCCGGCGCAAGCCCGATGGACGCCACCGTGATGCGTCCTGTCAGGTTCGCACCCTCGCCCAGATACAGACCCGGCTTGGGGCGGTGAAAGGTAACCGTTTCCGTAGCACAGACGGCATCCCCCAATGCCTTGCCGGACGTGCCGCACAGTCCCGAGGGAATATCCACCGCCAACACTGCCACGCCCTGACTGGCCGCCTGATTGGCAAGGCGGCACAGCGCCGCCGCCACGCCGCTGAGCGGCCTGGACAGCCCAGTACCGAACAGCGCGTCAATGATGCACCCTGCACCCTCCAGCGAAATTTTGTTGCCTTCCGCATCTGTCAGCACGCCTGTTTTGGCGTATTCTTCATCATTCATCAGCCTCCGAACCGGCAGATTGGGTCTCTCTGCCACAAGCCGGTTCAGCTCCCGCTGCGCATCCGCAGACAGCTTGCCATCCAGCAGCAGGCAGCAGCCCTGCAGGCACTCGTCCGCCGCCAGCATCCGCATGGCAGCCAGCCCGTCGCCGCCGTTATTGCCCACTCCACACAGACAGATCACCGACCCGCCCCGCGCTGCGCGGTAATGCGCAGCCCGACGTGCCACCGCGGCCGCCGCGCGCCCCATCAGGGCTTCGCCTGTGCAAAGCCCCTGTTCCATGGCCTGGGTTTCCACGCGCTTCATCTCCGCAGGGGTGATGGTACGCAGCATCTGATCCTCACCTTTCTTCCCTTGCCGGCCACACCTGCGGCCATTTCTCCACAGACCTTATTCCAGCACCGCCACAGCGCCCGCCATGCCAGCCTCATGGGTCAGCGACAGCCATGCGGCAGAGGCGCCCATGGCCTCCATGCGCTGACGTGCTTCCGCGCCCAGCACATAATAGGGTCTGCCGCTGTCCTCGTGTGCAACGGCCACCGCAGCCAGCGGAATCCCGCCCCCGATGCCTGCGCCTGTTGCTTTGAGGAATGCCTCCTTTGCGGCAAACATGGCCGCCGCGCTCTGGGCAGCGGTTTTTCCCCGGGCAGCGATATAAACCTGTTCCTCCGGGGTAAAGTAGCGCCGCAAAAAGCCGTCTCCCTTTTCCAAAATCCGCTCAAAACGTGCGATCTCGCACAGATCCATGCCGATCCCCTTCATATGTCCTGTCGCACCTCGCTTCAGCAGGCGTACCTGCGCTGTCCTCAAACATACCCCATCAGGCCCCGCACGGACACATCGCCGCACAGAACCTGCCGCAGCTGGCCCTGCTCCGTCTCCACCAGCAGCGCGCCGGTGTCATCCACCTGCATCGCCAGCCCCACGAAGGTTTCCGCCGGGCTGAGCACCTGCACCCGTCTGCCGATGGTCACCGAACAGGCGGCGTATTCCTCCCGGATCCCAGCAAAGCCCTGCTTTTCCACCGCCTCCATCACCTGCTCCATGTGCTGCAGATAGGCGCACAGCAGCGCCTGCCGGCTCAGGGGCGGATGGTCCGGGTCCTGACGGCGCAGCTCCATCAGTAGCGACGTGGCCTTGTCGGAAAGTGTATCCGGAAAGGAAAGCTGGTTCACGTTCAACCCCACGCCGGTAATCACAAACTCGATCCCGGCTGCCGTGGCGCTCATTTCGCTCAGCACGCCCACGCATTTCCGGCTTCCGATGACCACGTCATTGGGCCACTTGATCCCCGGGCAAAGGCCGGGGCAGCATTCCCGGATGGCCCGGGTCATGGCCAGGGCCGCCGCAAGGGTGCACAGCTGCGCCTGATCAACAGGCAGTGTCGGCCGAAGCAGCAACGAATGCGTCAGCGCCTCGCCTCTGGGGGTCTCCCAGGAGCGGTCCAGCCTGCCCCGGCCTGCGGTCTGCATCTCGCACAGGGCAAGGCTCCCATGGGGCGCGCCGCCGCGGGCTTCGGCCTTGAGGCGGGTGTTGGTGGAGTCCATCTCCGGGGCATAAAAGATCGTGCCCTGCCCCGCCCAGCGGGTATGCAGCGCTCGGCGGATCCCCTCCGGGCTCAACGTTTGGCTCATGCCTGTGCCTCCTTGTTTTTCTTGCGCTTCTGGTAGCGCTCCTCCTCGCTGAAGATGCAGCCGCAGTACTTCTGCATATACAGGCCCATCTCCCGTGCTTCGTCCTGCCCCTGACGGAAATGAGGCCGGAAGTCCCGGTGGAGGAAGCTGACGCCGAATTCCGCCGCTGCTTCCTCCGCCGCACGGATCATCAGCTCATGGTTTTGATAGGGGCTGACGAACAGCGTGGAGGTAAAATGCGTAAAACCGTTCTCGGCTGCATACTTTGCCACGGAGCGAAAGCGCAGCCGGTAGCAGTGCAGGCAGCGGCCGGCATAGTCCCCGTCCACGTCGTCCAGAAACGCCCGCAATCCGTACTTGCCGCCGATGACCAGCTTCAGGCCGATGCTTTTGGCGTATTCCTCCAGGGTGTTGCGCCGGGTGCGGAACTCGGTGTAGGGGTGGATGTTGGGATTGTCCCAGTAGCCCACCGGCTCAATGCCCTCCTCCCGAAGGGTGCGAATGCACATAATGGAGCAGGGCGCGCAGCAGATATGGAGCAGCAGGTTCATGGGCGGTTCCTCCCTTGTGTGGCATAGGTTCAACCCTTATGATAGCACAAGCCCGGCCTTGTATCCAGTCCCAATTGTCCCCGCGCTTCCTACTGTTCAAACCCCTGCAGTTATGCTATAATACAAAGTGACGTTTTTTACCCACAGACAACCTTCAAAGGAGCGTACTTATGCAGACGTATGACCGTTTTTGCTCATCTGCCAAGCGCATCGTTGCGCTGGTGATGGCGCTGGTTTGCCTCGCCCCCCTTGCAGCCTTTGCGGCTGAAGACCTGACCCCGCTGTTTCAGGAGCGCCTGGAAGCCCTCCAGACCCCTGCTGAAGAAGGCATCGCCACCGGTCTGTACACCCTGCGCACCGGCGACAGCGCCTATATGCCCCATGTGTCCCCCGGCGTGATCCCCTTCGACCAGCAGGAGGAGACCCCCGTCCCTGCCCCCCAGGGCGTTTTCTCCTCGGATGACGAAAGCATCGTTACCGTCACTGCCAACGGCATGATGACCGGCGTCAGCGCCGGCGAAACCGTGGTGCGCTGGCTCTCTCCCGAAGGGGAAAAGACCGTCACCGTCACCGTGGCCGACGACGCCATCACCGAGATCGCCAAGAACTATGTCTACGTGCTCAACCGGGAGTATTACTCCGTTGCCCGTGCCAAGCTGCCCAAGTACAACCAGTACGCCAAGTGGTACTACCGCAAAAAGAAAGAGGTCGGCTGGTGCTCGGTATTCACCATCTTCTGCGCCAACGCCGCCGGTTTTGATCCAATCGAAGAGAAAACCCTGGATCCGGAAGCCGGCTACACCTCCCTGTTCCTCCGCGAAGGCCAGGTAGGCGACCAGTACGACGGCTTCAACAAGCTGGGCCGCTTTGTGGGCGTGCCAAAGCCCGGCTACCTGGTCATCTATGTGGACATGAAAAAAGCCTACCTGACCACCCACGTGGGCTCCGTGGTGGCCGTGGAGGATCGCGGCAACGGCATCTACGCCGTCACCACGGTGGAGGGCAACATGTCCAACTCCGTCAAGCGCTATACCTATCTCTACGACAGCAACTGCTCCAACCACGAGATCACCACCGACACCCGCAAGCACCTTCAGGACAACATGGCCACCCTGCCCGAGGCGGAGCATACCGATCCCCTGGCACAGTACGAGCTGCATACCGATCACTGGTCGGTCTTCGGTTTCTGCGCTACGTGGTAATTCCCTGATGAACCTTTTGCTGCACGGGTATGCTATCCATGCAGCATGATATTCTCGCTACCAACACCAAAAAAGGAGGAATACCCCATGAAACCCATCAAAGGCACCAAGACCGAAGCAAACCTGATGACCGCATTCGCCGGCGAAAGCCAGGCCCGCAACAAGTACACCTACTATGCCTCCAAGGCCCGCAAGGAAGGCTACGTACAGATCGCCAACCTGTTCGAAGAAACCGCCAACAACGAAAAAGAGCACGCCAAGATCTGGTTCAAGCTGCTCCATGACGGCGAAGTGCCCACCACGGAAGTGAACCTGCTGGATGCTGCCGAGGGCGAAAACTACGAGTGGACCGATATGTATGCCGGCATGGCCAAGGACGCCCGCGAGGAAGGCTTCACCGAGATCGCCATCCTCTTTGAAAAGGTCGCCGCCATCGAAAAGCGCCACGAGGAACGCTACCGCAAGCTGCTGGCCAACGTGCAGGGCGGTTTGGTGTTCAGCCGCGATGGCGATATGATCTGGGAATGCGCCAACTGTGGCCACATCGTCGTGGGCAAGAAGGCCCCCGAGCTGTGCCCCGTTTGCAAGCACCCCAAGGCCTACTTCATGATCATGGCCGAAAACTACTGATCCCTGCATTCTTCAGGCGAGCCGCTCACCGGCGGCTCGCCTGAACCTGTTTTATTTTCCAGCCGGGAGGTCGCCCATGCGCATCGTTCACATCAACGTTACCGCCACCCTGTCCACAGGACGGATCGCCGCCGACCTGTGCCGTCATGCCATGGCTCAGGGGCATGAAACGCTCTTGTGCTACGGCCGCGGCAGCGCGCCGAAGGACATCCCCACCCTGCGCGTAGGCGAGGTGACCCGGGAGCTGGACTACAACAAGCTGCTGCGCAAAAACTTCCGCAACCCCCATCGCCGTATGGACGTCCAGACTGCCCTGACCCGGCGCACCCTCTGGGATAAGCTGCGCTCCCGGAGCATTGATCTGGGCGTCAATATTCACGCCGGCCTGAGCCGCATCACCGACCGTTCCGGCTTTTACAGCAGCCGCTCCACCCGCCGCTTGATCCGCGAATTGGAGAAATTCAAACCCGACCTGATTCATCTGCATAATCTTCACGGCTATTATCTTCATCTGCCCACCCTGTTCCGCTACCTGCGGGACAGCGGCATTCCCGTGGTATGGACCCTTCACGACACCTGGGCCTATACCGGCCACTGCGCCTACTACCACTTCCCGGTGGAGCCCTTCCTGCGAAAAGATCTCGACCAGCAGGAAGATAACTACGACGATTACGAGGACGAAGCCGCCGCACCTGCGCCCGTCAGCTGCCAGCTGTGGAAAAGCGGCTGCCACCACTGTCCTCTGAAAGATACCTATCCCATCAGCTATGTGATGGACCAAAGCGCCCGCAACTACAAAGAAAAGCGCGCCCTGTTTACCGCCCTGCCCCTGATGGTGCTCACCACGCCCTCCCAGTGGCTGCGCAACGAAGTGCTCCAGTCCTATCTGGGCAAATACCGCATCTATGCCCTGCCCAACGGCATCAACCTCAACGACTTTTCCCCCTGCAGCGATCCCCGCTTCATGCAGGACATCTCCATGTTCTACGGGCTGGACCGCATCGGCCAGCGCAAGCTGGTGATCAGCGTGGCTGCCGTATGGGACGATCGCAAGGGGCTGGATGACCTGATCATGCTGGCCGACGAGCTGGGCGACGAATACTGCGTCGCCGTGGTGGGTCTGGATCGCTATCAGGTGAACAACCTGCCCGGCCATATGCTGGGCGTGGTCCGCACCAGCAACGTCCGCGAGCTCTGCGTCCTCTATACCGCCGCCGATCTGTGCATCAGCATGAGCCGGGGCGAGACCATGGGCATGACGCTGGTGGAATCGCTGGCCTGCGGCACCCAGGTGCTCTGCTATGACAGCACCGCCATGCCGGAGATCGTCACCCCTCAGGTAGGCGAGACCGTCCCCGCCGGCGATATCAAGGCCGCCGCAGACGCGGTGCGCAGGCTGTGTGAGCATCCCAAGGAGCCGCTGCACTGCATCGCCCGCGCCGCCCAGTACGGCCGCAACCTGCGCTATGACGAATACATGAAGCTCTACCGCCTGATCGAGGAATACGCCATCACCCGTCAGGTGCAGAAGCATCGTCCTGCCGGCGCTGCCGAAAGCGTCTGATTCTCCGTTCATTCCACACCACCAAAGAGGAGGGTTCCCATGCAGCCAATCAAACGTCTCCGATTCTTCCTGTGCCTGCTGGTCCTCCTGTGCCTGTGTGGCTGCTCGCTGCTTCCCCCTGCCCAGCCTTCCGGCCGCCTGCCGGATCTTCGCCAACTGTCCATGCCCGCCTTTGAAGAAACCATCTTCTCCTCCGCAGGTGAAGGCGGACAAAACGCACCCCTGCAGGTGGATCTGTGGCTGGACGCCTCCCAGGTGATGGGCGGCATCAACCCGGTCCAGGACAGCCTGTACCCCCATAAGGGCGTCAAATACCGGGAGGGCGGCTTCCACTATCGCTATGAAAACCAGGTAGGCTGGTATGAAAACCTGCTGCGGGATATGCTCAGCGCCGCCGAAGGCTCCCGCGTGCGCATCCTGCGCGCCGGCAACGAGCGCATCTCTGACCAGCTGCTGCTTTCCTCCGGCCTTGCCGCCTCCGATGATCCCGCCCTGCTGCGTTCGCTGCGCCGGGATCTGCTCACCTATGCGATCGATCCCATGCCCACGGTCTTTACCGCCTTTTCCGGGGAGAGCATGCAGGACAGCTTTTATTCCCCCTTCTCACCTCAGATGAACCGCATAGCGCAGTTTGCCCAGGACGGCGGCGTCCTGCTGGAAAACCCGGGCAAGACCGACGAAATGGACGCTCTGCTCACCAGCGTGGTAGCCTCTTACAATCCCAAAAAGCCCGAAGAGACCCTCCCCCTGCTGCTGACCGACCGCAACAATCCCCTGACCTATGCCCTGGACAATCTGGATCCCTCACGCCTTTCGGTGATCACCTGCGACCCGGCCACGTTCCGCCGTCTCAGCACCACCGCTGCAGATGGCTCCACCATCGCCTTCATCCAGGAAGCGGTTGAAGAAAGGGGCATCTTTGACAAGGGGCTGGCAGTGGGTCTGTACGCTTTTCAGCTGGATTATTTGGGCCAGATGACCGCCATCACTGACGCCGATCTTTCCCAGCCCCTCATCTGGGGCCGGATGGACTACAATCAAAGCAAAAACAAGCTCATGGGTGTTTTGCCCATGCCCCGCATCCTGCTGACGCTGGTGGTGGGCTCGCCTGCGCATGTGACCGCCTTCACCGGCGCCCTCAACGCCGCCCTTGATACAGACAGCGCCCTGCGGGGGCTCCGCGGCCCGGAAAAGGGGCAGCTCACCTACTCCAAAGACGGCCAGACCGTCACCCAGCAGCCCTTCTCCTTCGCCTACGAATATACCTTGCTTCGCCGCCACGCGGTGGAACCCTACACCCTGCGTTCCCCCGGCATGACCATGACCCTGAGCGAAGGAGTCCTGCTGGAGGATACCGCGCTGCCCACCGTTGCCCTGCCCTATGAGGAAGGCGCTTCCGGCCAGCGGGAGATCACCGTCTCCTGGCCGTTGGAGCAGCTGGAGGGCGGCCTAAGCCTTGATCCTGCTCAACTTTCCTCCCTGAAGGCCGAGGGGATTGCCTCCCTTGTGCTGACCAGAACCGAGCCCAACCTGCCCACCGCCCTTCCAGAGCCCGGCGTGCAGACGCTGACCCTTCGGGATACGCTGTATCACTTCGCCTATACCCAGGAGAACGTTTCCCTGCCCTGCACCGCCAAATCCCTGCGCATCAGCGATGACGGCTCCACGCTGCTGGCGTCCTTCACCCTCGACAACAGCCAGCTCAAGCCCGGCTACTACCGTCTGCGCCTCACCGCGGATATCGCCGGTGACCAGCTTACCTGGCCCCAGGTGGAATGGGTCTCCCGGCTCAACGCCACCATCACCAACGAGCAGATTTCCTCCTGGCAGCTGATCGCGGACGCCCTCAGCCTGAACCACCGCAAAGGCGGCAACATCCCCAACCGCTTCACCCACGCCTGGGGCGAGGACTCCGGCTCCACCTACCGGGATGTGCTCATCCCCGACTGTCCGCCGGTTTATGCCGCGCCGCGCCTTCTGGAGCTGTTCACCCAGCTTCAGTCCGCCGCCGAAACCGAGTCCACTCCCTTTATCTGTTGTGAACTGGATCTGTTTGTCGCTCCGGCAGAGCAAATTGCCGGTCTGTAAGGAAAGGAGGCAAGCGCCATGACCCCCGCCCCTGTGAAAATCAAAAAGCGGCTCCGCCTGCGTGCCTCCAACCGTTTCAAGGTGCTTCTGTGCTACCTGATCTGTTTTTCCCTGCCGCTTTTGTGGCAATGGGCCGGGCTCTGGCTGGTGTACCCCTACAAGCTGGCCTTCTCCGCCCCCACCATTGCCGATACCCTCGCCCAGCTCCTGCCTGCGCCGCCTGCCGCGCTGCTGGAGGCCGCCAGCGCCGCGGCCGACCCCCTTGCCGGAGGGCATCAGGTCTGGTCCCAGGCGCTGCAGATCCGCGATCTGCACTGGCAGCGCTTCGTACTGGTCTGCTTCGGCATCGCCTTCCTTGCCACCCTTGTTCTCCAGCTGCTCTGGCGTATCCTCCACGGCCGCGCCATCAACGCAGCCAAGCAGGCGCGCCGCGCCAAACGAAACTACCGCCTGACCCAGCTGGGCATCTGGCTGCTCAATGCCGCTGTCGCCTACGGCTTGTGGTATCTGGGCGTCAGCAAGATCACCGGACGCACCCTGTGGGATCTGCTGGTCTACTTCCCGCCCTATGTGCTCAATGCGCTGGCGGCTCTTCTCTGCTTCCGGTTGGCGGCCCCCCCGGTCATCAGCGGCAAGCACGGATTTTTCAAGCGCCTCTAAGGGCGGAAAGGAGTGCCTATGGGCTGCTATGTTCTGGCCATCGGCGGTACAGGCAACAAGATTTTAGAAAGCATCGTCTATGCTGCCGCTGCCGACGCCTTTTACACCATCTCGCCAAACGGAAAGCGTACGCCTGTGCGTGAGCTGCATCTTTTGTCCGTGGACGTGGACGCCGCCTGCGGCAACACCACCCGCGCCAGCCGCGCCGCCGAATACTACGAGCAGGTGCGCGCCGCCTTTGACGAAACCAGACAGACCCGTCGGGGGTTCCGTACCCGGCTGGATCTTCGCCGCTGGAACATGAACCTGAGCCGCCGTGCCACCTCTGTCAGCCGCATGACGGAGAACCATGCCCGCGATCAGCTGCTCTCCCGCACCCTGTTCAGCAAGACCGAAGCCTCCCTGGAATACAGCGAGGGCTTCCGTGGCCATCCTGATCTGGGTGTCTTGTTCTTCTCCGATCTCCTGTCCTCCCTGGATCAGCTCCGCGCCATGGGTCAGCCTGACGAAATGAATGCCCTGCTGGATCAGATGGATGCGGATATCAGCCGGGGCGAGACCGTCAAGGTCATGCTCTGCGGCAGCATCTTTGGCGGCACCGGCGCCAGCGGCATCCCTGCGCTGGCGCGGTATCTGCACGAGCGCTTCCGCGACCGCCTTTCCCTGTTTGAGATGGGCTCCATGCTTATGCTGCCCTACTATAAAGTGCCGCCGTCCTCCCACAACGAGGAACTGGAGATCGTGGTCAAAAGCGCGGACTTCCCAGACAAGGCGCGCACCGCGCTGCAATACTACGGCATGTCCGGCATGATCCGCAGCAGCGAGGAGGATACCGACGGCGTATTCGACGCCATCTATATGCTGGGTCTGCCCCCCGAAGCCTTTGTCCAGACCCGCATCTACTCCACCGGCTCCCAGAGTCAGGAGAACGACGCCCATATGCTGGAGTGGCTGGCCACCCGCTGCATCGCCGCCTTCCTGCGCACCGGCATGCGGGGTGCCAATGCCCACAACATGGACTGCTACTACTATCAGTGGCACACTCCCTCCTTCTGCTGGCAGAGCTTTGACAGCGAAGGCGAACTGTACCGTGTGGGCTACGGCGGCCTGCTGAAGGCATCGGCGTTGTTCTTTGCCGAATGCTATCCCAGCCTGCGCAAGCTGGTCACCGGCAGCGGCCGGGGTGGCAGCGCCATCGGCTATTGCGCCCCCTATTTCTCCGACATCCACCATATGAACGCCCTCCAGCGCGATCAGTTGGAAAAGCTGCTGGATGCGCTATACCATTTCTTTGCATTCTATGCCAACTGGATGGTGCAGCTCACCCGCACCATCCCCCCCACCATGCGCCCCAAGCAGCAGCAGGAGCTTCGTCTGGATGAGGCCTCCCATGTCTATCAGCTGCTGATCCAGCGCCGCGCCCAGCTGAAAATGAACGGCGAAGGCACCCCCGGCTACGATACCCTGGTCAACGACCGCATGGACGCCCAGTCCCAGTGCGATATCCTGCTGCCCCAGATCGGCGGCGAGGCATGGCTTGAGATGCTTTTCAGCGCGCGTCACAGCGCCCAGGAGCAGCTCCGCCATCAGGAAACGCTGGTGGCCGATCAGGAGGAACTTCTGCATCGCATCACCCATCAGGAGCGCCAGATGACCTCCCCCGAGGAGGTACGCCGCCAGCAGGAAAAGCTTGCCTCCCTGCGCCTGATCCGGGATGAATACGCTCTGCGTCTCCACCTGATGGAGGAAGACATCCGTTCCGCCGTCCGCGCCGACCTGCCGGGCCATTATCCTGCCCCTGCCGCTGTCCGTCACGGGGACGTTCCGGAAAACGACCTGCTCAGCGCCTCCGTCCTCAGCGCCCTGTATACCCTCCTGCGCCAGTACGGTACGGGCGCGGAGGAGCGCGACCCAGACGCCATGAGCCGCAGCAGCCTGAACATCCAAAGATCCCTGCACAAGCTGATCCTCAGCGCCGTGCCGGATCGCCGCACCACCGCCTATGCCATTGCTGCGCTGGGCGGCGGTCGCTGTGCCCATCAGACCCCCGGCGGCGTGATCGCATCCTTTACGGCTACGCTGCTGGCCGCTGTCATGGAGGACTCCGCCCTATGAAACAAAAGAAACGCCTGCATTCCCCTCTGCTCAATGAAGACCAGACCAAACGGGCGCTGGATAAAAGCACGTCCTATACCACGCTGCTGCCCCATATGGACGAGGGCTTCCACATGGGCTACCGTCCCATTCCCGGCATCCTGACCGACGGCAGCCAGAAGCCACACGAATGGCTGGAGAGCATGGCCAAGAACATGCAAACCCCCGGCCGGGACGTGGGCTTTGCCATCCCGGACGTGCTGGCCTCGGAGCAGCAGCTCCGCCGCCTGAGCCGCATGCCCGCCGAGCTGGCGCTGCGCCATCAGCAGATGATCGACTTCCGCGCCCTGCTGTCCCTTTTGCTCATCTGGGATCAGCTTCAGCAGGTCCCGGGCTGCCCTGTCCTTACCGTGGAGAAGATGGACGCGGCAAGCGGATCCTTTGCCGCCATGGTGCTGGGTGCACTGCCGGTACAGCGTGCCCGCGAAGGGCTGTACCTGGTCACCCTCACCCCTGAAAACAATGAAAAGCATACCCGCTATCCCCTGTGCCTTCTGTCCAATCAGACGATCCTGACCCCAGCCGCCGACCCGGAGGATCTCAGCCAGGTGCTTCCTCCTGCGATCCGCTGGTACGACCGTCAACGCAAGCGCTTTCTGGATCCCTGCGCCTATCTGGACGAAAGCCAGCTGGCGCTTCTGTTGCCCCGGCTTCGCCTGCTGATGACCCTTTGCGAGGATGCTTCTCTTCAAAGTCCCCTGTACAGCCCATCGGCGCAGCTGTGCGCCCCCCTTGGCCGCTTTGTGGACGAACTGCTCTCCACCCGCCAGCCCTGGCGGGATAAGCTGCTGGCAGGCGATCCCGAAGCTGTGTTCCAGCTGCGCACAAGAGTGCAGGCTGTCTATGGCCTGATGCTGCGCTCCCCGGACACCTCCCGCATCGCCGCCGTCAGCCTGACCCAGGATGATACCGACCCCGCCAAGAACCCCCTGCTCCGCGCATTCCTGCCCACCTCCTGCGACCTGCCCCGCCTGCTCCAGCCCCAGACCTTCTATACCCTGGACGGCGTTCCCTTTGCCCGCATGAGCGGCGTATGCTTGTTGGAGCCCACCGGCGCAGAGGGCGAAAGCGACGCCCTTGCCAGGATCGCCGAGGAATGCAAGCTGCTGGACCGCTACGATCCTGACTGGCGCGCCCATATGGCCCAGACCCTTGCCCGGCTTGACGAGAAGCTCAGCGGCCGCACCGGCCTGATGCCCGAAGTGCCCCGTCTTTTGATGACCTGGCAGCAGGAATATGCCAGCGCATCTGTGCCTGCCCGTCAGGAAGTCACCCTGACCTATCCAGAGGACAGCCAGCGTATCGCTGCCCAGTCACTTTTGTCCCGCACCCTGGGCATCGACGATCCTCAGGCGCTCACCCAGCCCATGTCGGACTGCCTTATGCTCATCGAGGGCGCAAGCCGTTCTCCCTTTGCCGATCTGGTGATGACCACCTCCTGCGCCATTTCCTTGGGAACGGATCAGCCGCCCCTGTATTTCCTGCCCCCTATCTCCCCAGCGCTATGCGCCTGTCTGATGAACCGGGACAATCCTGCCCTGCTGCTGCCCGAGTCCCTTTCCGCTGTTCTGAGCGAGGATCGGCAAAGTGTGGACGTCTCCTTCCGGGTGACGCGCCATCTGCCTGAGGACGGTACCCAGACCGTGGTCACCTTCCGCCGCTCCTACCGTCTCAGCGACGTGCCGGAAGCCGACGCTGCTTTCCGTATGCCGGCAGCCCAGCTGCCCATGGTCACCGTGTGGCCCAATGTACGCCTTGAAGGCGAAGGCTGGCGGCAATACTACCTCCATACCCACAACCCCGGCGAGCTGACCCCTCTTGCCATGACGGACGAAGGCTGGCAAGCCGGTCAGGAACGCACCGCTCCCGGCGGCCTGACAGGTACCGGCCAGCCCAGACGATGGCAGATCCTGCAGACCAGCCAGTTCCCAGGCTATGTACCCCTCCGCCTTGGTAAGCTGAGCGTGGGCGCGCTGCCCAACCTCTCCGCCGCGCGCCGGATCCGCCGGGAAGCCCCCGCCGCCGTGGGTCTTGATTTCGGCAGCATCTCCACCACGGTGATGCTCCGCCAGGGCGAAAAGATCCAGCCGGCTACCCTGCCCAAGGGGCTCCACGCTACCCTGCTGCGGCCTGACCCGGTGGCACCCGCTGTGCTGGAAAACGAGCTCATTCCCCCCGAAGCGCTCCGCAGCGGCGCCCAGCGGGAATCCACCTTCTACAGCGTCATGGATCTGTTCAGCGACGATCCTGAAAAGTGGCTGCGGCCTCTGGTGGACGGCCATATCTACTATCCTGCCCAGCTCAGCACCCTTCAGGACAAGAACGAAGGCACCCTGTACTACGACCTGAAATGGAACGAGGAATCCTATGTAATGGCCTGCCTGCGCCTGTTCCTCAAGCAGGTGATGATGCAGGCGTCCCTCTCTGCCCGGCTGCACGGTTCGCCTTCCCTGAGCTGGCGCGTATCCACCCCCAATGCCATGCCCCCGCACCGTCAGGAGGGCTACCTGAACCTGATGCGCGGTCTTGCCCGGGAGGTTGCGCAGGAAACCGGCGTTCCCCTGACCCAGGGCACTCCCTCGGTGCTCTACGCCAGCGAAAATCAGGCCGGTGGTCTGTATTTCCGCAGCCGTAACGAAGTCAGCGCCGCCGGCGGATATCTGAACCTGGATATCGGCGGCGGCACGGCGGACCTGAGCCTGTGGCTGGGCGGCGCCGGCAGCGCCACTGCCGAATGCTCCCTGCTGATGGGCTGCCGCCAGATGCTCTTTACCTCCTTCAGTAACGGCCACATCGACGATTTTGAGGCAGATTATGCCTTTGCCGACCCTGAGGTCAGGCAGGCGGCTGCCAGCCTCGCCTCTGCCATGCGCGCCGGTCTCAGCGCCACCCGCGCTCAGCAAAAGTGTATGCTGCTCATGGACGACTTCTTTGCCGCCTACCCTGAGCAGATCCGACAGGGGCTTGAAAATCACCGCAATCAAGGCAGCCTTGCTTATACGGAATGCCTGCTTCTGTTTGGTCTGGGCTTCCTGTTCCACCTGTGCGGCGTACTTCTGCACCGGGCCAGTCTGGATCCAGAGCTGCGGCCCATGCTCCCTGCCCGGATGGAGCTTTGCATCGCGGGCAACGGCGGCCAGTTCCTCAACACCCTCACCCAGGAGCAGCGGGAGCGTCTGTGCCAGCTGGCGCTGAGTGCTCTGGGCGCCGATCACCCCCTGCGCGCCCTGATGCCTGTTCAGAGCCGCGACCCCAAGCTGGAAGTGGCCACCGGCCTGCTCAGCAACGACGGCATGCTGCTGAGTACCCTTCGCAGCGTCAATCGCTGGAACGGCACCTTCCAGCAGGTGCGTCTGGAGGATCGTCCCAACCTGACCAAAAACTATCTGCTTCTGTTCATCCAGACCTTCCCCCAGGCAGCCGAACGCCTGCTGGGCGGGCTGTATCATCACAAGACCCAGGACGGCAAGCCCGCCCTAATGCCCAGCGCGGAGATGGAGCTTGCCACCATTTACGAAAACGAGCTGCACCAATGCGCCGACGACGACCTGACCGCCGCCGTCAACTGCTTCCATGCCCTCAAGCGCATGTGGGAAATCTGATCATCACCTAAGGAGGCATTATGCTTCGTTTGCACCAAATCCGGCTGCCGCTCAAGCAGGCCCAGCAGCTCACTTCCGAGGAGCTGCGCCGCCTGTGCGCCCGGTCGCTGAAACTGCCCGATGACGCCGTGGTGGACGCCCAGATGAAAAAGCGCAGTCTGGACGCCCGCGACAAGGGCGATATCCACTATACCCTGACGGTGGACGTCCGCCTCAGGGACGCCGCCCGGGAGAAGCGCATCGCTGCCGCATCCAAGCCCAACCGCATCCTGTTCATGGAGAAGGCGGAGCCGGAGCACGACGTTTTTTCCTTGCCCATGGAGCCCTGGCCCAAAGATCGGCTGCGTCCCGTGGTGGTAGGCGCCGGCCCTGCCGGCCTGTTCTGCGCCCTGGCGCTGGCTGTCCGCGGCGCAAGGCCCATCCTGCTGGAACGCGGTCAGCCGGTGGAGCAGCGCGCCAAGGATATCGCCGCCTTTGAAACCGACTCCATCCTTCAGCCCGAAAGCAACGTCCTCTTCGGCGAGGGCGGCGCAGGCGCATTTTCCGACGGCAAGCTGACCTGCGGCCTGAGCAATCCCCACATCAAAACCGTGCTGCGCACCCTGCATACCTGCGGCGCGCCCGAGGAGATCCTCGTCTCCCAGCGCCCCCACATCGGTACCGATCTCTTGCGGCCGGTGCTTCGCTCCATGCGCCAGCGCATCCTCTCCCTTGGCGGCGAAGTCCGCTTCGGCTGTACCCTCACCGGCCTTATCCTTACCGACGGCCGCGTCTCCGCTGTCCGCTGCGTCAAGGACGGTCGCACCGATGAATTTGCCGCGAGCCACGTGTATCTGGCCATCGGCCACAGCGCCCGGGATACCTACCAGTGGCTCTACGACATGGGCCTACCCATGGAGCAGAAGTCCTTTGCCGTGGGCGCCCGTATCGAACACCCGCAAAAGGACGTGAACTTCGCCCAGTACGGCAAAGCCGCCGGCGATCCTGCCCTTCCCCAGGCCGACTACAAGCTCAACGCACCCACACCGGACGGCAGAGGCGTTTACACCTTCTGTATGTGCCCAGGCGGCCAAGTCATCGGCGCTACCGCTGAAGCCGACGGCGTCAATGTCAACGGCATGAGCATGCACGCCCGGGACGGCCGAAACGCTAACGCCGCTTTGCTGGTGGGTGTACGCCCCTCAGATTTCGGCAGCGAGCATCCCCTTGCCGGCGTATGGTTCCAGCGGGAGATGGAGACAGCCGCCTTCCGCGCCACCGGCGGCTTCCGCGCCCCCTGTCAGCGGGTGGGCGACCTTCTGGCAGGCCGTGCCACCTCT
Source organism: Clostridiales bacterium (assembly GCA_015056365.1). Lineage (GTDB taxonomy): Bacteria > Bacillota > Clostridia > Christensenellales > Aristaeellaceae > Limiplasma. The sequence continues at coordinate 55,133 of SVGM01000007.1, forward strand.
TCCTTTGGCGCAGTCAGCCCCAGCTATTTGCCCGGCGTTGTCCCCGGCGAGATCCGCTGCTGCCTGCCAGATTTCGTCATCGACAATTTCCGTCTCGCCATCCCCCAGCTTGCCCGCCGCCTTCGCGGCTTTGACGCCCCCGACGCGCTCCTTACCGCACCCGAGACCCGTTCCTCCGCGCCCCTTCGCATGCTGCGCAATCAGCACCGGGAAAGCCCCTTTGGCGGCCTGTACCCCCTGGGCGAAGGCGCAGGCCATGCCGGCGGCATCGTATCCGCTGCCGTGGATGGTCTCATGGCGGGTATGGAGGCTTAGGGTTGTGAGGGGACGTGCAAGGGGCTACGCGCCTTGACCCCTGCAAGAGCGCCCCTGCGCCCCCTACTGCACCCATTTCATTGACGCATCGGGCGTGCAAATTGTTTTCTTATCCGGCCGCATCGTTAGACGCTGCGGCTGTTTTTTCTTACGACGGTCTCTGCTTTTCTTTGCGCAACGTTTAATACAATATAATACAAATCATTGACAGAAAGAATACAATATGATACAATCCAGTCCATGCCCACCATCTATTCCCAGAAAGGATGACCTGCCATGATTCGCGGCGTTCTCTTCGATATGGACGGCGTTCTCTTCGATACCGAAACCCTGGGCCAGGAGCTGATGCCCAAAGCAGCCCGCGCCTATGGACAGCAAATGGACAAGGCGCTGTATCACCGCCTTCTTGGGGTCAATGAGCATCTCTCCCGCCAGATCATCGCGGAAGCCTACGGCGAAGATTTCCCCTTCGACGCATTCCATGACCTGTTTTTGCAATATTTCATCGATATTGCCCAGCGAGGCGAACTGCCGTTGAAGCCTGGCCTTGCCCAGTGCATGGAGGGCCTGAAAGCGCGCGGCATCCGCATTGCGCTGGCCACCAGCACCCAACGTCCTGTTGTGGAGTGCTATCTGCGCAATACCCCCGTCTTGCAGCATTGCTTCGACGATACGGTCTGCGGCATCGAGGTACCCCGTGGCAAACCCGAACCCGATATTTATCTGGAAGCCGCTCGCCGTTTAGGGCTCACCCCCGACCAGTGCGTCGGCGTGGAGGACAGCCGCAACGGCCTGCGCAGCCTTCGCGCCGCAGGCGTGGTCTCCGTCATGATCCCCGACCTGCTGCCTTTCTCCGAGGAGCTCGCCCCCTATGTGGATCACTGTCTCCCCGATCTCACCCATCTCTGCCCTCTCATCGACAAACTAAACGCCCTGTAATAACAAAAACGCGGACAAGCAACGTTGTCCGCGTTTTTCTTTTTCTATCTTTCTCCCTCGCACCCATGCAATGGGCGCAGATCGGGTTCCAAGGGCACTCCCCTTGGCGGGGGTTGAGGCGACGCCCTTGCTTCCTCCCTCACTTGCTCACCCCACGCCTGATCAGCGCGCCTAGACCGATCTGGATCGGGATGCAGGCCGCAGCGCAGGCTGCCAGCACCCACCACTGGGCGGCGGTCAGGGAAACCAGATAGAACACTTGAGGGAAAAACGTCACTGCGATGACCAGCAGGGCCGTAACAAACAGCAAGAGCAGGGCACGAATCCGATCCAGCGGCAGGCAGGTCAGCAGCAGTACCAACAGCCCTGAGAAAGCGGCGATCAGCGTGCACATTGTGCCGCAGACCTCCTCGCCGTAGCCCATGGGGCCGCTGAGCAGCATCACCGCAATGCACATCAGCGATACGCACACGCCGCCGGGCAACGCCCGCATGATCACATTGCCAAGAAAGCTGCCTTTGATCCGGTCGCCGCTGGGCTGCAACGCCAGCACAAAAGAGGGCAGACCCACAGTCAAGGTGCTCACCAGAGTCAGCTGGATCGGGGCAAAGGGATAGGCATACGGAAGGATGAGCATGGCAAGGGACAAGATCAGGCTGAGAATGTTCTTCACCAAGAAGAGCGACGCCGCCCGGGTAATGTTGTTGATCACCCTGCGGCCCTCCAGCACGATATCCGGCAGGGCGTCAAAGCCGCCGCTCATCAGGGTCATCTGTGCCACGCGGCTGGCGGCATCGCTGCCCCCTGCCATGGCAATGGAGCAGTCCGCCGCCTTAAGGGCGGGAATGTCGTTCACTCCGTCACCGATCATGGCGACGCTGTGCCCGTCTGCCTTCAGCGCCTGTACAAGCCCGCGTTTGTCCTCCGGCGATACGCGGCCAAACACCGTGTACTCCCGGCTCAGCTGTGTGTAGTCCTTTGGGGCGTTGATCGCAGCCAGATCGATCATTTTCTCTCCGTCGGGCAAGCCTGCGTCCATGGCCACACGGGAAACCGTGACCGAGCTATCGCCTGAGATCACCATCAGCCGTACGCCCTGCTGCTGGAAATAGGCAACGGTATCCCGAACCATGGGCCTGAGGGCGTCGCTTACGGTGATCAGCGCGGCAGGCACAACCCTAACGGGCAATTCACCCTCTGCCTCCTGCCAGCCATCACCGCAAAGCACCGCCAGCACGCGCAACCCTTCGGCTGCATAGCCTCTGGCGACTTCCAGTATTTCGCCGGCAAGCAGCCGCTCCGGCGCGCCCAGGACGACGGTTCCCAGGCTGCCAAACCGCGCGGCAGACCATTTGCGTTCGCTGGAGAAGGGAATCACCTCCAGCGCCCCATATTCGCTTTCTGAGCCTATTGCTTCCGCCAGGGCAACAGAGGTCGGCGAATCGGAGGGCAAGGCCGAAAAAAAGGCTCTCAGCCTCTCCTGAAGGGCATCTCCATCCATCTCTCCGATGGGGATGATCTCCTCCATCGTCATCCGGCCGCCAGTAAGGGTGCCGGTTTTGTCCATGCAGATCACGTCGGTTCGGGCCAGGGTCTCAATGCCGTAGAGCTGATTCACCAGCGTCTGCTTCCTGCCCAGCTTCACCACGCCCGCCGCCAGCGCAACGGACGTCAGCAGCATCAGCCCCTCCGGGATCATGCCCAGCACGGATGCCACGGTTTTGGTCACGTTCTCTGCCAGAGGCAGCGATTCCATGCCTGACTGCTTCCAAAACAGCAGTGCTCCCACCGGCAAAATCAGCAGTGACACCCAACGGATCAGCCAGCGCAGTTCTTTCATCAGGCGGCTTTCTTCATGCTTCACCTTCCGCGCAGCCAGCTGCAGCCGTCCCGCATAGCTGTCCGCGCCAACGGCGGTAAGCCGCGCCTTCACGCTGCCGCTTTTGAGATAGCTACCGGCATACAGCCCGTCCTTCGCTGCTTTGCTGACCGAGACGCTCTCGCCCGTCAGCAGAGACTCGTCCACATCGGCCGACCCTTCCAGCACGATCCCGTCTGCTGGCACCTGTTCGCCCCGGGAGAGGCATACCACGTCGTCCAGTACCAGCTCTCTGGAGGGCAGCTCAGTGATGACGCCGTCCCGATATACACGGATCGTGCTTTCGCTGAGCAGGGTCAGCCGGTCGTGGGTTCGCTTGGCGCGCCACTCCTGCACCGTGCCAATGAGTGCATTGGACACCACCACGCCCAGGAACAGCATGTTCCGGTAGCTGCCAACGGCGATCAAAGCCGCCGCCAACGCCATATTCAGCAGGTTGAAAAGCGTCAGAAGATTACGGCGCAGGATGGTTCCTACGCCGCCTTCTTTGGATCTGTTCATTTCATTGTGCTTACCTGCCTTCATGCGCTGCGCTGCTTCTGCGCTGCTCAGGCCCAGTTGCTCTGTACGTTGCATTTGCTCTCCTGATCCTCACTGTACCTTTTCCAGCAGATAATAGGGCTTCATGTGGCAGTCACCCAGGTTTTCGATGGCAATGCGCACCACGCCCGGCTGCAGGATCTCTGCATAGTGATTCCGGTCATATTTCTCATAGCTGTCTCTGGGCAGCGGATCCAGCACATAGACATACGTGTCGTCCCAGCCCGCAAGGAGCACATAGTGGCCGGACTTGGTAAAGGGGCTGCCGTTGGCGGCGCAGCAAATCACCATGCGTTTAATGCCGTCGTCATCGTTCAGGCGCTTGAACAGCTCCTCTTCCTCTTCGATAACAGACACGCGGATGCCGTATAGCGCGCCCATCTTCTCCAGGAAGCGCATATTGGTACCCGTGCCCACGCCTCTGGACTTGATCGTCCAGATGTTGTTGCCCGTTGCAAAGTTACCGATGGCAATGGGCATATACCGCAGGAACTCCTCCCCGGTACGCAGCTGGTACTGGGCGTGGGTATGGTTGCAGTAGTAACGGTTCACCGAGCAGTCGCAGAAGGTAAAGCCCACCGCCGTATTGGCATAACCAATGAGCCTGGGCAATTCATCCACCGGGCACAGATTGGCGATGCCCATCGCCACTGCCGTAGGTCCGCATCCGCTTTCGCCGAAGGTGCGGCGTTTTCCGGTACCACTGGCTTCATAGCGCATTTTCTTCCACAGCTCGTCGGTCTGGGAATAATACATAAACCGACCGATCCCGTCGATCTCCACATAGCCGTTGTTGGTGGGCTTTTGATCCATGGCCTGCTTGGCCACGGTAATGTTCTCCTCAGTGGATTCGTAAACGATAGGCCGCATACGCCCGTAGATCACGTAGCGCTGACCGTGCTCCACATTGGTGCAGGTCACCAGCACCAGCAGACGGTCGCCCCACTCCGGCATGGCTTCCTCCTTCGCCTGGAAGGACGACTGGGAGCAGATGTCGCTCACGAAGCCGAGGAACTCCTCCTCCGTCTCCAGATCCTTCAGTCGCCAGGAGCTCTCGTCATCCACCAGCGTGGTCAAGCCCGCGAACAAGTCCACCTGATAATCCGCAAAGGGCGTCAGCAGCAGCATCTGGGGATGCTCGTCATAATATGCCGGATCCAGGTACTTGCTCAGGGAAGCAAACATGCTGCCGTCCTTGGTATGGTGGCCGTAAACATACGTGGCGCTGTCGATGAAGGCAATGGAATTGCCACTGTCCATGAAAATGGAGCCGGAGGAATTCACCGTTCCGTCAAAAAGATGGTTCAGATAGTATTCGTTGTTCTTTCCGCGCAGGATGGGGTAATTGATGGGCGTGCCTTCCTGGTAGATCCATCCCGTCACTTCTTCGTTGATCAGGGTCAGATAGTCAAAATCTACGGAATAACGTGCGGTGGTCACCGTCACGGCCCGCTCCATGCTGATACCGGACTTGGGGATATACGCCGCCACGGTAGGCGTGGGCGAAGGCGTTGCCGTAGGCGCCTCGGTGGGTACAGGCGTGGGCTCCTTCTCAGGCTCCGCGGTGACCTTGCCGTCGGTTTCCGCAGCAGCAGGCGCAGCCGTACGTTCAGGCGTGGCTGTGGGCGCGGGGGTGGGGGCAGGGGTCGCCCTGGGCAGGTCGGTGATCAGCTCGTCTTCGCTGGTTTGGTTCTTCAGCATCCAGACGAAGGCTTCATCCTCCACGATCTCGCCTTCCGGTTCAATCTCAGGCTCTTCCGTCACTACCGGTGCTACCCCGTCGGGCGCAATATACACGTCCGTCGGACCAGCCGCAGCCGGCTGCCCGTTGCTGGGCTCCGTTCCGGGCTGAGATGCGCTGCTTGCGCCGGAAACAGCCGGAGCCTGCGTCGCGCCTCCTGCATTCGGCATGGGGGCGTCGGTCGTATTTTCATCTTTGATGGTCAAAGCAGCGTTCTGCAGGTCGGCATAGGTATCGTTGCTCTCCTGATAAACCTGCAGTCTGCCCATCAGGCCATAGATCGCCACGCCGCTGACAATCAGGCAGATCACGATCATCACATACAGGCCGCCAAGGCCGCTCTTTTGCTTCTTCATTCGCTGTCCCTCCCGGAGACGGAATTCTTTGTCAGTATTATATCATCCGCGTGCCAAAAAAGAAAGAAGCTGTGCGTTTCCACGCATCCTCTTTCGCGCATATCTGCACAAAAGAAAAGGGAAGCCGCCTAAGCGGCTTCCCTTGCTTGATTCCATCGGGAATCAGGACTATTTGGGGTTATTTAGCCTGACCATTCCGGGCTGCTGCAGCGGCCTTCTTGCGGCGGCGGATTTCCACTGCGGCCAGAGCGGCTACCAGCATCGGCAGAGCGATTGCAGCGCCCCAGAGGATGAAGTTGGTCTCGTCGCCGGTGAGCGGCACGCCGCCAAGCGGGACGCCGAACTCGTCGATGTAGACCCATTCGCCATCCACGAACCGTACGCCGTAAGGTACGCGGCCGGTGGGCGTCGGGGTCGGCGTCACATTGGGCAGCGTGGGCGTGGGCGTGGGCGGGAAGTCCTCTTCGGGAATGGTGTTGATGATGGTGCGGCCGTCGTTAAGGTACTTAACGGTGTAGCCGGGCACCTCTTCCTCGACGATCATGTAATCGTACAGGAAGCCTTCGGGGCTGCGGCGCGGCAGATCCGTGAAGGTGAAGGTCCAGGTGTTCTTGCCATTGTCCATCATATCAACCGTCATGAAGGGAGTGGCAGGATACTCAGTCTGAGAGCGATCCTTCTGGAACAGCTGGATGGTAATCTTCTCGGGCCGCAAACCGAGCACATCGTCCTTGTCTTCCCAACGCTTGGTTACCTTCACCTCAATGGTGGTGGGTTCGGGCGTGGGCGTCACTTCGGGGATGGGCTGGTCATACATGATCATGCTGGAGCCGTTGGTGTTGACACCGTTGACAATCAGCATGCCATCGTCCGCGCTGATGGTGAAGGTCATCGGATCAGCGGTCAGATAACCGTAGGGAGTGATCTTCTCAACCAGGGTGTACTGGACGCCCGCGGTGAGGCGGCTGTCGGCCACATAGTGCCAACCGTCGTTGCTGCCGTCGGTGACCCAGGACTCGATCACGGTGTCGCCCTGCATGATGGCGAGGGTTGCGCCGTAGACGATACCCTTGGTCTCGCTATCCAGCTTGCGGAAGCGATACTCGTGGCAGTTGCTGGCGGAGAAGCTGCGGTAGGTGCCGGGGATATCGGTGAGTTCAACCGTGAAGACGAAGGGAGCCATCGCAACGAAGCCGGAGGGCGCCTTGGTTTCCACGATGGTGTAGGTCTGGCCAACCTTCAGTCCGGCGAGGATCTTGCTGCCGGTGCCGGAAGTCCAGGTCTCAACCGGCTGTCCCAGGCCAGCGGTGGCAGCGCCGCCCTCGTAGAGAGCGAACTGAGCGCCAGGCAGGGTCTTGCCGGTCTGTTCATCCAGCTTGATGAACTCAACCATGTTCATGGTGTTGAGTACGTTGTAGTCCTCAACGGTGGTGATGTAGCCGGTAACCACGTCTTCGGTGATGGTGTAGTTGATCTTCTGACCAACTGCGCCAGCCTTGTACACGGGCAGATCAGCGAAGGTCCAGCTCCAGTTGTCGGCTTCGGTCACGACGCGGTTGTCGATTTCGACGCCGTCAGCCAGCAGGCGGATGGTGACGCTGTCGGGACGCTTGAAGTAGATGTTGTTCAAGTCGTTCCAGGTCTTTTTGCCGGTGATCTCGGTGGTTTCGGGCTTATGGGTATTGGTCACATCGTAGCCGGTGACTTCCGCGGTGTAGCCGGTGACGGCTTCCTCGGCGATGGTGTAGACGATTTCCTCGCCCACCTTGCCGGCGCGGTACTTGGGCAGGTCGGTGAAGCTCCAGCTCCACTGATCGGCTTCGGTCACAGTCGCGGTCTTGACCACGGTCTCGCCGTCCATCAGCTTGATGACGATGCTCACAGGACGGATGCCATCCTGGTTGTCAGCGTCGACCCAAGTCTTGGTGCCGGTGACTTCGGTGGTCTCGGTGATGTGGGTGTTGATGGCGTTGTAGCCTTCGATCTCCGTGGTGTAGCCGGTGACGGCTTCCTCGGTGATGGTGTAGACGATCTCCTTGCCAGCTGCGAACTTGTCAAGGTCGGTGAAGCTCCAGCTCCAGTTGTCGGCCTCGGTCACAGTCTTGGTGGCGATCACAGCGCCGTCGGCCAGCAGGTTGATGATGATGCTCTCGGGACGCTTGCCGTCCTGGTTGTCAGCGTCAACCCAGGTCTTGGTGCCTTCCACATCGGTGGTCTCGGTGATGTGGGTGTTGGTCACGTCGTAGCCATCGATCTCGGTGGTGTAGCCGGCGACGGCTTCCTCGGTGATGGTATAGACGATTTCCTTGCCGGCTGCGAACTTGTCAAGGTCGGTGAAGCTCCAGCTCCAACCTTCGGCCTCGGTCACAGTCTTGGTGGCGATCACAGCGCCGTCGGCCAGCAGGTTGATCACGATGCTCTCGGGACGGATGCCGTCCTGATTGTCAGCGTCAACCCAGGTCTTGGTGCCTTCCACATCGGTGGTCTCGGTCTCGTGGGTGTTGATTACGTCGTAGCCATTGATCTCGGTGGTGTAGCCGGTGACGGCTTCCTCGGTGATGGTGTAGACGATCTCAACGCCCTGATCGCGGTACTTGGGCAGCTCGGTGAAGCTCCAGCTCCACTGATCGGCCTCGGTCACGGTCTTGGTGTCGATCACAGCGCCGTCGGCCAGCAGGTTGATGGTGATGGTAGCAGGACGGATACCATCCTGATTGTCAGCGTCAACCCAGGTCTTGGTGCCTTCCACATCGGTGGTCTCGGTCTCGTGCGTGTTGATCACGTCGTAGCCATCGATCTCAGTGGTGTAGCCGGTCACGGCTTCCTCGGTGATGGTGTAGACGATTTCCTTACCGGCTGCGAACTTGTCAAGGTCGGTGAAGCTCCAGCTCCAGTTGTCGGCCTCGGTCACAGTCTTGGTGGCGATCACAGCGCCGTCGGCCAGCAGGTTGATGATGATGCTCTCGGGACGGATGCCGTCCTGATTGTCAGCGTCAACCCAGGTCTTGGTGCCTTCCACATCGGTGGTCTCGGTCTCGTGGGTGTTGATCACGTCGTAGCCGTTCACCTCGGTGGTGTAGCCGGTCACGGCTTCCTCGGTGATGGTGTAGACGATTTCCTTGCCGGCTGCGAACTTGTCAAGCTCGGTGAAGCTCCAGCTCCAATTGTCGGCCTCGGTCACAGTCACGGTGTCGATCACGGCGCCGTCGGCCAGCAGGTTGATCACGATGCTCTCGGGACGGATGCCGTCCTGATCGTCAGCGTCAACCCAGGTCTTGGTGCCTTCCACATCGGTGGTCTCGGTGATGTGGGTGTTGGTCACGTCGTAGCCATCGATCTCGGTGGTATAGCCGGTCACGGCTTCCTCGGTGATGGTGTAGACGATCTCGATGCCGCCGTCGCGGTAGATGGGCAGCTTGGTGAAGCTCCAGCTCCAGCTGTCGGCTGCGGTCACTGTCTTGGTGTCAATCACAGCGCCATCGGCCAGCAGATTGATCACGATGCTCTCGGGACGGATGCCGTCCTGATCATTGTTGTCAACCCAGGTCTTGGTGCCGTTCACGCTGGTCACGCCGGGCGTGTAAGCGTTCTCCACATCGTAGCCGGTCACGACGGCGGTGTAGCCAGCCACCGTTTCCTCGGTGATGGTGTAGACGATTTCCTTGCCGGCTGCGAACTTGTCAAGGTCGGTGAAGCTCCAGCTCCAGCCTTCGGCCTCGGTCACGGTCTTGGTATCGACCACGGCGCCGTCGGCCAGCAGGTTGATGATGATGCTCTCGGGACGCTTGCCGTCCTGATCGTTCGCGTCGTTCCAGGTCTTGGTACCGCTGACGCTGGTGGTCTCGGGCTTGTGCGTGTTGGTCACGTTGTAGCCATTCACCTTGGAGGTGTAGCCGGTGACGGCTTCCTCGGTGATGGTGTAGACGATTTCCTTGCCGTCCTCGTACTTGTCGAGTCCGGTGAAGGACCACTTCCAGCCGTTGGCGGCGGTGACGGTAGCGGAGTCAACCTTCTTGCCGTTGGCCAGCAGGTTGATCACGATGCTCTCGGGACGGATGCCGTCCTGATCGTCAGCGTCGTTCCAGGTCTTGGTGCCTTCCACATCGGTGGTTTCGGTCTCGTGGGTGTTGGTCACGTTGTAACCCTTCACCTCGGTGGTGTAGCCGGTGACGGCTTCCTCGGTGATGGTGTAGACGATCTCGACGCCCTGGTCACGGTACTTGGGCAGCTCGGTGAAGCTCCAGCTCCACTGATCGGCCTCGGTCACGGTCTTGGTGTCGATCACAGCGCCGTCGGCCAGCAGGTTGATCACGATGCTCTCGGGACGCTTGCCGTCCTGATCGTCGTTATCGTTCCAGGTCTTGACGCCGTTCACATCCACGGTCTCGGTCTTGTGAGTGTTGGTAATCTCGTAGCCTTCGATGGTGGTGGTGTAACCCTCCACGGCATCTTCGGTCACGGTGTAGATGATCTCCACGCCGCCGTCGCGGTACTTGGGCAGGTCGGTGAAGCTCCACTTCCAGTCGGCAGCGCCGTTGGTGCTGGTGCTGTCGATCTTGGTACCGTCAGCAAACAGGTTGATGACGATGCTGGTGGGCCGCAGACCATCCTGGTCGCCGTTGTCGGCCCAGGTCTTGGTGCCGTTCACATCGACGGTCTCGGTGGTGTAGTCGTTGGTCACGTTGTAACCATCAACAGTGGCCTTGTAGCCGGCGGGTACGATTTCCTTGATGGTGTATACGATCTCCTGACCATCGGCGAACTTATCCAGATCGGTGAAGCTCCAGCTCCAGTTGTCGGACTCGGTTACGCTCTTGCTGGCTTCCAGCTTACCATTGGCGTAGAGCTCAATGGTGATGCTGTCGGGACGCTTGCCATCCTGGTCGTTGTTGTCCTGCCAGGTCTTGGCGCCTTCCACGCTGATCTTTTCAGGCGTGTAGCTGTTGGTTACGTCGTAGCCCTTGATCGTGGTGGTGTAGCCAGCCACGGTCTCTTCGGTGATGGTGTATTCGATCTCGATGCCGCCGTCGCGGTACTTCGCCAGGTCGGTGAAGCTCCAGCTCCAGCCCTCGGTCTCGGTCACCATCTTGGTAGCAACCTTGGTGCCATCGGCCAGCAGGTTGATCACGATGCTCTCGGGACGCTTGCCGTCCTGATCGTTCGCGTCGTTCCAGGTCTTGCTGCCGCTGATCTCGATGGTTTCAGGCTTGTAGGTGTTGGTGATGGTCTTGGTGTCGTCGCTGTAGGTGGTGGTGTAGCCTTCCACAACTTCTTCGGTGAAGGTGTAGTCGATCTCCACGCCGTCAGCGTACTTATCCAGACCGGTGAAGCTCCAGGTCCATTCGCCGTTGCTGCCAGCGGTGACGGTGGTGGAATCCACCTTCACGCCATTGGCCAGCAGGTTGATGGTGATGGACTCGGGACGGATGCCGTCCTGATCGTCGTTGTCCACCCAAATCTTCTCGCCGGAGATCTCGGTGATCTCGGTCTCGTAAGAGTTGGTCACAACGTAGCCTTCGGCGGCAGAGCCGGTGATCGCCACAGTGTATTCCGCGGGCACGGGGGTCTCTTCCACGGTGTAGACGATCTCAGTACCCATGTTGCGGTACTTGGCCAGATCGGTGAAGGAGGCCTTCCAGTTGTTGCTTTCGCTCAGCACAACGGTCTTGCCTTCCACAGCCTTGCCATCAGCCAGCAGCTGGATGGTCACGCTGTCGGGACGGACGCCGTCCTGATCCTCAGCATCATCCCAAACCTTCTCCACAGCGATCTCGGTGGTTTCGGTCTCGTAGGTGTTGATCACATCGTAGCCGATCACTTCGGTGGTGTAGCCGATCACGGCTTCCTCAGTGATGGTGTAGACGATCTCAACGCCGCCGTCGCGGTACACGGGCTTATCGGTGAACTTCCAGGCCCAGCCTTCCTGATGGCCAACCGTGACGGTGTCAACCTTCACGCCGTCCGCCAGCAGGTTGATCACGATGCTGGTGGGACGCTTGCCGTCCTGGTTGTCGCTGTCGTTCCAGGTCTTGGCGCCGGAAATCTCAGTGGTCATGGGTACGTAGCTGTTGGTGATGGTCACATAGCCCTTGTCGTCAGCGGTGATATCGGTGGTGTAACCGGTCACTGCATCTTCGACCACGGAGTAGGTGATCTTCTTGCCGTTCTCGTACTCATCCAGATCGGTGAAGCTCCAGCTGAGGCCGGTGGTTTCGGTCAGTACGACCACGTCGCCGGTAGCAACAGCCTGCTCAATGCCAACCTGCTTCATCAGCCGGATGGTGATCTGCTCGGGCCGCTTGCCGTCGCGGTTGTTGTCGTCGTCCCAGACCTTCACGCCACTCAGGCTGGTCTTGCCGGGGGTGTAACTGTTGGTCACGTCCATACCGTTGACGGTGGTACCGTAATCGGTTACGGCGTCTTCCTTCACGGAGTAGACGATCTCAGTGCCGCCTTCGTACTTGGGCAGATCTTCGAACTTCCACTTCCAGCCATCGTCCTCGGTCACAGTGATGGGGCCGCGTACGGCCTTACCGTTGGCCAGCAGGGTGATGGTGATGCTGGTGGGACGCTTGCCGTCCTGGTCGTTGTTGTCATTCCAAGTCTTTTCGCCATCCAGGTCGATCAGTTCCGGAATGTGAGTGTTGGTCACATTGTAGCCGTTGATCTCGGTGGTGTATTCGGCGACAGTCTCTTCAGTGATGGTGTACTTGATCTCCTTGCCAACTTCGCCTTCCTTATACTTGGGCAGGTTGGTGAAGATCCACTTCCAGTTGTTCTCAGCAGTGATGGTCTTGCTGTCTACCTTCTCACCGTCAGCCAGCAGGTTGATGGTGATGGAGGCAGGACGCTTGCCATCCTGGTTGTCGTTGTCGATCCAGGTCTTGCCGCCCATGACGTCGATGGTCTCGTTCTCATGGGTATTGATGATGGTCTTGCCGTCCGCGCTGAAGGTGGTGGTGTAGCCTTCCACGCTCTCTTCAGCGAAGGTGTAGACGATCTCAACCTTGCCGCCCTTGCGGTACTTGACCAGGTCGGTGAAGCTCCAGGTGCAGGTGCCGTCTTCAGCAACGGGCACTTCCTTGGAGTCAACCTGCACGCCGTCGGCCAGCAGGTAGACGGTGATGGTCGCGGGACGGATGCCGTCGCGGTTGTCATCGTCGCTCCAGGCCTTGGTACCGGAGAGGCTGGTGGTGTAAACTTCGTGATCGTTTTCGATGATGATCTTGTCGTCCTGCTTACCGTATTCCACGGTGTATTCAGGCACGGCGACTTCCTCAACGTCGTATTCGATCTCGACGCCAGCGGCGTACTTGTCAAGGTCGGTGAAGCTCCAGGCCCAGTTATCAGCCTTGGTAGCGGTGGTGGTGTCGATCACCTCGCCGCCAGCCAGCAGGTTGATGGTCACGGTTTCGGGACGGATGCCGTCGTAGTCATCGCTGTCGTCCCATACCTTCATACCTTCGATCCTGGTCTTCTCGGGAGCGTGGGTGTTGGTGATGACGATCTTGCCGTTCACCACTTCGACCTCGGACTCGTAGCCTTCCACCTCAACTTCTTCCACGGTGTAGACGATTTCCTCGCCGCCCGCGAACTTGTCGAGGTTGGTGAAGCTCCAGATCCAGCCGCCTTCAGCGGTGGCAGTAGCGGTCTTACCGGTTTCCACGCCGTCAGCCAGCAGCTTGACGGTCACGCTGTCGGGACGGATGCCGTCCTGATCCTCGTTGTCCTCCCAGACCTTCTCGCCACTCAGGCTGGTCTCTTCGGTCTCGTGGGTGTTATTGATGGTAACGAAGCCGGTGGTCTCCTCGGTGTGATAGCCAGCTTCATAACCTTCGGGAACGATTTCCTCAACGGTGTACTCGATCTCAACGCCGTCGGCGTACTTGTCGAGTTTCTCGAAGGACCAGGTCCAGTTGTCGGTCTCGGTGGCGGTATCGGTCTTGCCGGTTTCCTCACCGTTGGCCAGCAGCTTGATGATCACGCTGTCGGGACGGATGCCGTCCTGATCGTCAGCGTCGTTCCAGGTCTTCACGCCGCTGAGGCTGGTTTCTTCGGTCTCGTGGGTGTTGGTGATCACGAAGCCGCCTTCAGCGCTGCCACCAATGTTCTTGGCGTAGTCTTCGGGTACTTCGACCTCATCCACGGTGTAGATGATCTCGCTGCCGCCAGCGTACTTGTCGAGGTTCTCCCAGGTATAGGTCCAGGTATTGGTTTCGCTCAGCTCAACCGCTTCGCCGCAGGCGACGTTGTTGGCGTACAGCTGCACCAGTACCGCCTCGGGACGGATGCCATCCTGGTCATTCTCGTCGTTCCAGCTCTTGGTAACAGTGATCTGAGTCTGTTCGGGCTCGTGCTTATTGGTCACGTCGTAGCCGTCCACCTCGGTTTCGTAGCCGGTCACGGCTTCCTCGGTGATGGTGTAGACGATTTCCTTACCGGCTTCGTACTTATCCAGCTCGGTGAAGGACCACTTCCACTCGTCCTTAGCGGTCACGACCTTGGAGTCAACCTTTTCGCCGTTGGCCAGCAGGCTGATCATGATGCCCTCGGGACGCTTGCCGTCCTGATTCTCAGCGTCATTCCAGGTCTTGATGCCTTCCACCTTGGTGGTCTCGGGCTTGTGGGTGTTGGTCACGTCGTAACCAGTCACTTCGGTTTCGTAGCCTTCAACGGCATCCTCAGTGATGGTGTAGACGATCTCCTTGCCGGCTTCGTACTTATCCAGCTCGGTGAAGCTCCAGCTCCAGTTGTTGGTGGCGTTAACCACCTTGGAATCAACCTTTTCGCCGTTGGCCAGCAGGTTGATGGTAATGCTGGTGGGACGCTTGCCATCCTGGTCGTCGTTATCGTTCCAGGTCTTGGTGCCTTCCACCTTGGTGGTCTCGGGCTTATGAGTGTTGGTCACGTCGTAGCCATTGATCTCCGTGGTGTAACCGTCAACGGTTTCCTCGGTGATGGTGTAGACGATCTCAACGCCGCCTTCGTACTTGTCAAGGTCGGTGAAGCTCCAGCTCCAGTTGTCGACCTTGGTCACAGTCTTGGAAGCAACCTTCTCGCCGTTGGCCAGCAGGTTGATGGTCACGCTCTGAGGACGCTTGCCGTCCTGGTCGTTGTTATCCTTCCAGGTCTTGGTGCCGCTGACGCTGGTGGTCTCGGGCGTGTGGGTGTTGGTGACGTCGTAGCCATTCACCTGAGCGTTGTAGCCGGTCACGGCTTCCTCAGTGATGGTGTAGACGATTTCCTTACCGCCTTCGTACTTATCCAGCTCGGTGAAGCTCCAGCTCCACTCGTCCTCTGCAGTCACGGTCTTGGAAGCAACCTTCTCGCCGTTGGCCAGCAGGTTGATCACGATGTTCTCGGGACGGATGCCATCCTGATCATTGTTGTCAATCCAGGTCTTGGTGCCGCTGACCTCGGTGGTCTCGGGCGTGTAGCTGTTGGTCACATCGTAGCCATCCACTTCGGTCTCGTAACCGGTGACAGCATCCTCACTGATGGTGTAGACGATTGCCTTACCGGCTTCGTACTTGTCAAGGCCAGTGAAGCTCCAGGTCCACTTGTCTTCCGCAGTCACGGTCTTGGAGGCGACTTCCTCACCGTTGGCATACAGCCGGATGGTGATACTCTCGGGACGCTTGCCGTCCTGATCGTTCGCGTCGTTCCACTCCTTGGTACCGGACACGAAGGTCTTATCGGGCGTGTAGGAGTTGGTCACGTTGTAGCCATTCACCTCAGTGGTGTAGCCTTCAACCGCGTCTTCGGTGATGGTATAGACGATTGCCTTACCGTCAGCGTACTTATCCAGACCGGTGAAGCTCCAGCTCCAGTCATCTTCCTCAGTCACGGTCTTGGAGTCAACCTTCGTGCCGTTGGCCAGCAGGTTGATAGTGATGCTTTCGGGACGGACGCCGTCCTGATTCTCAGCGTCATTCCAGGTCTTGATACCGGAGATCTGAGTCTTTTCGGGGCTATGGGTATTGGTGATCTTGTAGCTGATCTTGTCGACCTCAGTGGTGACGTTGTCGATCTTAGTTTCGTATTCGGCAACCGCATCCTCGGTCACGGTGTACGCGATCAGCTGACCATTGCTGTACTTGTCAAGATCGCTCCAGGTGTGCTGCCAGGTGTTGGTGGCATTGAGCACCACGGATTCAACCTCGGTACCGTCAGCCAGCAGGTGCACGGTGACGCTGGCAGGACGCTTGCCGTCCTGGTTGCTGGCGTCGGCCCAGGTCTTTTCAACAGACACGCTGACCTTCTCGGGCTCGTGCTTGTTGGTGACGTCGTAGTCCTTGATCTCGGCAGTATAGCCGGTGACAGTTTCTTCGGTGATGGTGTATTCGATCTCCTTACCGGCTGCATACTTATCCAGCTCGGTGAAGCTCCAGCTCCACTCGTCAGCCGCAGTCACGGTCACGGAATCGACCTTCTCGCCGTTGGCCAGCAGGTTGATGGTAATGCTCTCGGGACGCTTGCCATCCTGGTTTTCGTTGTCGTTCCAGGTCTTGGTGCCGCTGACCTCGGTGGTCTCGGGCTCATGGGTGTTGGTCACGTCGTAACCATTCACTTTGGCTTCGTAGCCGGTCACGGCTTCCTCGGTGATGGTGTAGACGATTTCTTCGCCGGCAGCATACTTGGGCAGCTCGGTGAAGCTCCAGCTCCACTCGTCCTTAGCGGTCACGGTAGCGGAGTCAACCATCTCACCGTTGGCCAGCAGGTTGATCACGATGCTCTCGGGACGGATGCCGTCCTGATCATTGTTGTCAACCCAGGTCTTGGTGCCGCTGACCTCGGTGGTCTCAGGCTTGTGGGTGTTGGTCACGTTGTAGCCATTCACCTGAGCGTTATAGCCGTCCACGGCTTCCTCAGTGATGGTGTAGACGATCTCCTCACCGACTGCGTACTTAGGCAGCTCGGTGAAGCTCCAGCTCCACTCATCGGCCTCGGTCACGGTCACGGTGTCAATCACAACGCCGTCAGCCAGCAAGTTGATCTCGATGCTCTCGGGACGGATGCCGTCCTGATCGTCAGCGTCAACCCAGGTCTTGGTGCCGCTGACGCTGGTGGTCTCGGGTGTGTGAGTGTTGGTCACGTTGTAGCCATTCACCTTGGTGGTGTAGCCGGTCACGGCATCCTCGGTGATGGTGTAGACGATTTCCACGCCGCCTTCATACTTGGGCAGCTTCTCGAAGGACCACTGCCAGTCGTCGTCTTCGGTAACAGTCTTCACTGCCACCTCAGAAGTCTTGTCGCCAACCTTCTTGTACAGGCGGATGGTGATGCGCTCGGGACGTACACCGTCCTGATCGTCGTTATCGGTCCAGGTCTTGGCGCCGTTCACATCTACGGTCTCGGGGGTATGGGTATTCACAACGGAATGACCCTTAACCTCAGAGGTGTAGTTCTCGACAGCATCTTCGGTGATGCTGTAGCTGATAACGGTACCATTCTCCTTCACAGGCAGCTCGGTGAAGCTCCACTTCCACTCGTCAGCCGCGGTCACGGTCTTGTTGGCCACTTCCGTGGTCTTTCCGTTGACGGTCTTGTGCAGGCGGATGGTGATGCTTTCGGGACGCTTGCCGTCCTGATCGTCGTTATCGGTCCAGACCTTGCTGCCGGACACGCTGGTCTTGCCGGGCACGTGGGTGTTGGTGACGTCGTAGCCGTCCACATCGGCGGTGTAGCCGTCGACAGCATCCTCGGTGATGGTGTAGACGATCTTTTCGCCGTCTGCGTACTTATCCAGCTCGGTGAAGCTCCAGCTCCACTCGTCCTCAGCGGTGACGGTAGCGGAGTCAACCTTCTCGCCGTTGGCCAGCAGGTTGATGGTAATGCTTTCGGGACGGATGCCATCCTGATTGTCAGCGTCTTCCCAGGTCTTGGTGCCGCTGACTTCGGTGGTCTCGGTCTCGTGGGTGTTGGTAATGATGGTGGTGTCTTCGCTGTAGGTGGTGTCGTAGCCATCGACTTCATCTTCAGTGAAGGTGTAAACGATCTCAGTACCCTTGTCGCGGTACTTGGGCAGCTCGTCGAAGCTCCAGGTCCAGTTGCCGTCTTCGTCGGGGGTCACGGTCACATCGTCGATCTCGGTGTCATCAGCATACAGGTGGATGGTGATGAATTCGGGACGTACGCCATCCTGATCGTCAGCGTCTTCCCAATCCTTCTCGCCGGAGATCTCGGTGGTCTCGGTCTTGTGGGTGTTGGTAACAACGAAGCCCTCAGCGGCAGAGCCGGTGACTGCAACAGTATATCCCGTGGGCACGGGGGCCTCTTCCACGGTGTAGACGATCTCAGTACCCTTGTCGCGGTACTTGGGCAGCCCGGTGAAGGAATCGGTCCAGTTGTTGCTTTCGCTCAGCACAACGGTCTTGCCGGTCACAGCCTTGCCATCAGCCAGCAGCTGGATGGTCACGCTGCCGGGGCGGACGCCGTCCTGATCGTCAGCGTCTTCCCAATCCTTCTCCACAGTGATCTCAGTAGTCTCGGTCTCGTGGGTGTTCTCCACATTGTAGCCGGTCACTTTGGGGGTGTAACCGGTGACGGCTTCCTCGGTGATGGTGTACTCGATCGCTTCGCCGTTAGCATTCTCGGGCAGACCGGTGAAGCTCCAGGTCCAGTTGCCATCTTCGTCGGGTTCCACAGTCATGGAATCCACCTTCTCGCCATTGGCCAGCAGGTTGATGGTGATGAACTCGGGACGGATGCCATCCTGGTCGTCGTTGTCAGTCCAAGTCTTGCTGCCACTGACCTCGGTGGTATCGGTCTCGTGGGTGTTGGTCACAACATAGCCAGCAGCGGCAGAGCCGGTAATCGCCACATTGTATCCCTCAGGCACGGGGGTCTCTTCCACGGTGTAGACGATCTCAGTACCCTTGTCGCGGTACTTGGGCAGCCCGGTGAAGGAGTCGGTCCAGTTGTTGCTTTCGCTCAGCACAACGGTCTTGCCTTCCACAGCCTTGCCATCAGCCAGCAGCTGGATGGTCACGCTGTCGGGACGGACGCCGTCCTGATCCTCAGCATCATCCCAAGCCTTCTCCACTGCGATCTCGGTGGTTTTGGTCTCGTAGGTGTTAATGATGGTCTTGGTGCCATCACTGTAGGTGGTGTTGTAGCCTTCCACAGCTTCTTCAGAGAAGGTGTAGACGATCGCAACGCCGCCGTCGCGGTACTTGGGCAGCTTGTCGAAGCTCCAGCTCCAGTTGCCGTCCTCGTCAGGGGTCACGCTCTTGGAGTCGACCACATTGTTGTCAGCCAGCAGGTTAATGGTGATGCTTTCGGGACGGCTGCCGTCCTGATTGTCGCCGTCAACCCAGGTCTTGCTGCCGGAAATGCTGGTCTTCTCAGGCTCATAGGTATTTGTGATGATTGTGGTGTCTTCACTGTAGGTGGTGGTATAACCAGTCACCTCATCTTCAACCACGGAGTAGGTGATCTTCTTACCGTTCTCGTACTCATCCAGATTGGTGAAGCTCCAGGTAAGGTCGCCACCCTTGGTCAGTACGACCACGTCGCCGGTAGCAACAGCCTGCTCAGTGCCAACCTGCTTCATCAGCCGGATGGTGATCTGCTCGGGCCGCTTGCCGTCGCGGTTGTTGTCGTCGTCCCAGACCTTCACGCCACTCAGGCTGGTCTTGCCGGGGGTGTAGCTGTTGGTCACGTCCATACCGCTGACGATAGTGCCGTAATCGGTTACGACGTCTTCCTTCACGGAGTAGCCGATCTCAGTGCCGCCTTCGTACTTGGGCAGATCTTCGAACTTCCACTTCCAGCCATCGTCCTTGGTCACGGTGATGGGATCGCGTACGGCCGTACCGTTGGCCAGCAGGGTGATGGTGATGCTGGTGGGACGCTTGCCGTCCTGGTCGTTGTTGTCATTCCAAGTCTTTTCGCCATCCAGGTCGATCAGTTCGGGCGTGTGAGTGTTGGTCACGTCGTAGCCGGTCACTTCGGGGGTGTAACCGTTGACGGCATTCTCAGTGATGGTGTACTCGATTTCGTCACCGACTTCGCCTTCCTTGTACTTGGGCAGGTCGATGAAGGACCACTTCCAGTTGTTTGCAGCGGTGACGGTCTTGCTCTCTACCAGCACGCCGTCAGCCAGCAGGTTGATGGTGATGAACCCGGGACGGATGCCGTCCTGGTTATTAGCATCTTCCCAATGCTTTTCGCCCTCAACCTTAACAGTCTCGGGAGTATGAGTGTTGGTGACGTTGTAGCCATTCACTTCGGCGGTGTAGCCGGTCACGGCTTCCTCAGTGATGGTGTACTTGATCTCCGTCTTGCCGCCCTGGTGGAACTTGCGCAGGCCGGTGAAGCTCCAGCTCCAGGTGCCGTCTTCGGCAGCGGTGACTTCCTTGGAGTCAACCTTCACACCGTCAGCCAGCAGGTTGATGATGATCTTCTCGGGACGGATGCCGTCGCGGTTTTCATCGTCATCCCAGGTCTTGGTGCCGGAGATGTTAACCGTTGTGGGGGTATGCTTGTTGGTGATGGTAATGAAGCCGGTTTCCTCGTCGGTTTCATATTCAGCTCCGTAGCCTGCGAGCTTATCATCCACAACTTCTTCCACGGTGTACTCGATTTCCTCGCCAGCCGCGTACTTGTCAAGGCCGGTGAAGGACCACTTCCAGCCGTTGCTCTGGCTTGCGGTGGCGGTCTTGCCGGTTTCATCACCGTTGGCCAGCAGCTTGATGGTTACAGCGGTGGGACGGATGCCGTCGTAGTTATCGTCGTCATCCCAGGCCTTCTCGCCGCTCAGGCTGGTCTTCTCGGGCTCGTGGGTGTTGGTGATGGTAACGAAGCCGGTTTCATCGTCGATATCGTATTCCGCTTCGTAGCCTTCAGGTTCGATTTCCTCAACGGTGTAGGCGATTTCCTTGCCGCCCGCGAACTTGTCGAGGTTCTCAAAGCTCCAGGTCCAGCCGCCTTCAGCGGTGGCAGTAGCGGTCTTGCCGGTTTCCTCACCGTCAGCCAGCAGCTTGACGGTTACGCTGTCAGGACGGATGTCATCCTGATCATCGTTGTCCTCCCAGTCCTTCTTGCCACTCAGGCTGGTCTTTTCAGGCTCGTGGGTGTTGATCAGGTTGTAGCCAGACGCAACAGATTTGTAGCCACCGACTTCAATTTCTTTGATGGTGTAGGCGATTTCCTTGCCGTTCTTGTACTTGTCAAGGCCGGTGAAGCTCCAGCTCCAGGTGCCGTCTTCAGCAGCGGTGACGGTCTGGGTCTTGCCGGTTTCCACGCCGTCAGCCAGCAGCTTGATGGTAATTCTGGTGGGACGGATGCCGTCCTGATTGCCGGCGTCGTTCCAGGTCTTGAAACCGGACACGCTGGTTTCTTCGGGCTCGTGGGTGTTGGTGATCACGAAGCCGCCTTCAGCGCTGCCGCCAATGCTCTTGGTGTAGTTTTTAAGTTCGTCTTCGGCCGCTTCAAACTCATCCACGGTGTAGATGATCTTGCTGCCGCCAGCGTACTTGTCGAGGTTCTCCCAGGTGTAGGTCCAGGTATTGGTTTCGCTCAGCTCAACCGCTTCGCCGTAGGCAACATTGTTGGCATACAGCTGCACCAGTACCGTCTCGGGACGGATGTCATCCTGGTCATTCTCGTCGTCCCAGCTCTTGGTAACAGTGATCTGGGTCTTTTCGGGCTCGTGGGTGTTGGTCACGTTGTAGCCATTCACCTCGGTGGTGTAGCCGGTCACGGCTTCCTCGGTGATGGTGTAGACAATCTCTTCGCCCACCTTACCAGCGCGGTACTTGGGCAGGTCAGTGAACTTCCAAGTCCATTCGCCCTTCTCGTTGGGCTTCACGGTCTCGGTCTTAACCTCAGTCTCGCCATCCATCAGCTTGATGGTGATGCTCTCAGGACGCTTGCCATCCTGGTTCTGCTCGTCAACCCAGGTCTTTTGGCCGCTGATCTCGATGGTCTCAGGCGTGTGGGTGTTGGTCACGTCGTAGCCGTTCACATCGGCGGTGTAGCCTGCAACGGTTTTCTCAGTGATGGTGTAGACGATTTCCTCACCGGCCTTGTACTTGTCAAGTCCGGTAAAGCTCCAGGTCCACTTACCCTCAGCGTCGGGGGTCACAGTCTGGGAATCGACTTCGGCGCCGCCAGCCAACAGCTTGATGATAATGCTCTCGGGGCGCTTGCCGTCCTGGTTGTTGTTGTCAACCCAGGTCTTTTCGCCGCTGATCTCGATGGTCTCAGGCTCGTGGGTGTTGGTCAGGTTGAAGCCATTGACCTCCACATCGTAGCCTTCTACTTCGATCTCTTCGATGGTGTAGTTGATCACTTCACCCACCTTGCCAGCGCGGTGCTTGGGCAGGCCGGTGAACTTCCAAGTCCATTCGCCCTTCTCGTTGGGCTTCACGGTCTCGGTCTTAACCTCAGTCTCGCCATCCATCAGCTTGATGGTGATGCTCTCGGGACGCTTGCCGTCCTGGTTGTTGTTGTCAACCCAGGTCTTTTGGCCGCTGATCTCGATGGTTTCGGGCGCGTGGGTGTTGGTCACAACATAGCCAGCAGCGGCAGTGCCAGTGACTGCAACAGTATATCCCGTGGGCACGGAAGGTTCTGCCACGGTGTACTTGATTTCCTTGCCGGCGTTGAACTTGTCAAGCTCGGTGAAGGAAGCCTTCCAGCTGTTGCTTTCGCTCAGCACAACGGTCTTGCCTTCCACAGCCTTGCCATCAGCCAGCAGCTGGATGGTCACACTGGCGGGGCGAATGTTGTCCTGGTTGTCAGCGTCTTCCCATTTCTTCTCCACGGAGATCTGGGTCTTTTCAGGCACGTGGGTATTGGTAATGGTTACACCGCTTTCGGTCTTCGCGATCTCGGTTTGGTAACCATCTACTTTGTCTTCCGTGACGGAGTAGGTGATCTTCTTGCCATTCTCGTATTCGTCCAGATCATTGAAACTCCAGTCAGGATTGCCGTCCTTGGTGAGTTCGACCACGTCGCCGGTGGCAACAGCCTGCTCATCGCCAACCTGCTTCATCAGCCGGATGGTGATCTTCTCAGGACGCATGCGGTCCTGATCGTTCGCGTCGTCCCACACCTTCGTGCCGGAAATGAAGGTCTTGCCGGGGGTATAGCTGTTGGTCACAGTGAAACCATTAGCCATGTCGCCGGTGATATTCGTGGTGTAGCCTTCAACCTTATCCTCGGTGAAGGTGTACTTAATCTCCTCGCCAACTTCGCCTTCCTTGTACTTGGGCAGGTTGGTGAAGATCCAGCTCCACTTGCCATCCTCGCCGGGAACGGTCACGGACTTGATCTGCCTGCCGTCAGCCAGCAGGTTGATCACGATGCTGGTAGGACGCTTGCCGTCCTGGTTGTCAGCATCATCCCAGCTCTTGGTGCCGGAGACGCTGGTCTTCTCGGGCTCGTGCTTGTTGGTGACAGTGATTTCGACGTCGCCGGTCTCTTCGTCTACCGTCTTGCCGTATCTGACAGTATAGCCGGCAACGGTAACTTCCTCAGCAACGGTGTAAGTAATGGCCTGACCAGCAGCCTTCTTGGCCAGACCGGTCCACTCATAGCTCCAGTTGTTGCTGCTGCTCAGGGTAACAGCATCGCCATAGTTCTTACCATTAGCCTTCAGCTGTACGGTGACGGAGGTTCGCTTGCCATCCTGATTGTTGGCGTCGTCCCAAACCTTCTTTACGCTCACCTTAACTTCAGCAGGCTCGTGCTTGTTGGTGATGACATAACCATTGGCTGCATTGCCGGTGGTGTTCTTCTCATAGCCAGTGGGCAGGTTGACTTCCTCGACGGTATAGTTGATGACTTGGCCGCCAGCCTTCTTGTCCAGACCAGTCCAGGTGTGGCTCCAGGTATTGCCTTCATTCAGCTCAACCTCAGCGCCCTGGGCCTTGCCGTTTGCATACAGCTGTACCTTAACATCCGCAGGACGGATACCATCCTGGTTGTTGGCGTCGTCCCAGCTCTTGGTAACAGAGATCTGGGTCTTCTCGGGCGTATGGGTGTTGGTAATGGTGAGGCTTACATTGCCGGTAGTAGCGTCTACCGCCTTACCATAGCTGACAGTATAGCCGTCAACGGCAGCTTGCTCAGCAACAGTATAGCTGATGTCCTTGCCGCCGGCCTTCTTGTCCAGACCGGTCCACTTGTAGCTCCAGGTGGGTGCGCTCAGCTCGACCTCGTCGCCACATTTTTTGCCGTCAGCAAGCAGCTGAACTTTAATCGTCGCAGGACGGAGGCCATCCTGGTTATCGCTGTCATTCCATACCTTCTCAACGCTCACTTCCACTTCAGCAGGCGCATGGGTATTGGTGATGACATAACCAGTGGTCGCATTGCCGGTAACGCTCACGCTGTAACCATCGGGTACTTCGACCTCTTCCACAGCATAGGCGATCGGCGTACCAGCAGCGTTCTTGGGCAGCTCAGTCCAAGTATGGCTCCAGGTGTTGGCGCTGCTCAGCGTGACAGCCTGGCCATAGCTTTCGCCATTCGCCTTCAGCTGCACGGAGATATCCGCAGGTTGGATGCCATCCTGGTTGTTGGCGTCGTCCCAGACCTTCTTCACAGAAATCTGGGTCTTCTCGGGCGTGTAGCTGTTGGTCACGGTGAAGCCGTCAGCCACGCTTCCGGTGATGGATGTGGTGGTGTAGTTGGGCACGGCATCCTCAGTAATGCTGTACTCGATCTCCACGCCGCCTTCATACTTGGGCAGGTCGGTGAAGCTCCAGTTCCAGTTGTCCGTTCCCTTGACAGTCTTCACTTCCACCTCAGTGGTCGTGCCGCCAACCGTTTTGTGCAGGCGGATGGTGATGCTTTCGGGACGCTTGCGGTCACGATCGTTGTCGTCCTTCCAGACCTTGCTGCCTTCCACATTAACGGTTTCGGGCGTATGGGTGTTGGTGACGGTGAAGCCGCCAGCCGCGGTACCGGTGATCTCGGTATCGTAGTATTCGACTTTATCCTCGGTGACAGTATAGGTGATCAGATTTTCGTTTTCATACTTGGGCAGGTTGGTGAAGGCCCAGCTCCAGTCGTCATTCTCGGTCACGGTAACGCTCTTGCCGGTTGCCTTACCGTTGGCCAGCAGGTTGATCTTGACGGATGCAAGACGCTTGCCATCCTGGTTGTTATTGTCCTCCCAAACCTTGGTACCCTTCACTTCAACGGTTTGCATGGTGTTGGTGAAGGTGGCCTTTGCGGCGCCTTCAATCTGGACTTTAGTGCTCAGCGTGCCATCGCGCTCATCGGCAACAACGATGGTCACATTCCTGGTGGCTTCCGCATCGTTGGTAACGCCGATCACGGTATTCGATTCACTCACGGTGTACTGATAGGTACCGGGCGCGGTGAAGGTGATGGGGCCGAACTCCATCTCGCCGTTTTCGGGGTTGGTCAATACAGCCTGTGCGGGCATGGGTGCTTTGTCCGTCACGGCAGTCAGAGTGAATGTGAACTTGTTAGTAATGTTCGGACCAGTCAGTCCTTCGGGAACAGACAGGATCTTCTGCACGGGGATTTTTTCAGTCGTCTGTTCAACCCGGTAAGTGTTGGTGAAGGTGACCTTCTGGTCGCCGGTCAGACCAGTGCTGGCGACCAGCTGACCATTGCCGTCATCCTCTACGGTGATGGTGACGGTCTTGGTCGCGTTCTCGTCGTTATGAACGCCGGGCACGCTGCCTTCTTCAGTGATGGTGTACTCATAGACGCCGGCCTTGTCGAACGTGATGGGGCCAAAGGTGTACGTATCACCATCGTTCTTCCACTCGGTGGTTGCAGGCATGGGTGCGCCCTTGGTCACGGCTTTCAGCGTGAAGGTGAACTCGCTCGTGATATCAGGCGCATTCAGGCCTTCAGCGTACGCATACTCCTTCTTGACGGGGATGCTTGCAGACGTCGGCTTAGCCTCGTAGTTGTTGGTGAAGGTGGGGACATCCTCTTCATCCTTCAAACCTTCATACGCCACATTGACCGTCAGCTGCTTGGTATCCTGATCCTGCTCCACCGTTACAGTAGCGGTGTAGCTGGTCTCGTCGTAGGTGTAGCCGCCGGCGTTACCCTTTACCTCACTAATGGTGTACGTATAGGTACCAGCAGTCTGATAATTGATGGGGTTAAAGGTCACGGAACCGTTGTCTGCGTTAGAAACGGTCTGTAGTACCGTGCCGTCCTTATCTTTCAGCTGGAAGGAGAACTTGCCCGCAGACAGCTTGGCGCCTTCGCCGGTAACGACCTTCTTGGCCTCCAAAACTGCGGATTCTTCGTCCACATAGATATTCTTGATGGTGTAGGTTACGTTGCCTTCCTCATCCTTAGTGAAAGTGGGTACGGAAACATAACCCGTAGGCACCTGAACCTCGGAGATGGTGTACTTGATGTCAGTACCGCCGGCCTTCTTGGGCAGGTCATTCCAGGTGTAACTCCAGGTGTTATCCTTGCTCAGGGTAACAACATTGCCATACTCCTTGCCGTCAGCCTTCAGCTGCACGCTGACGCCTTCGTGCTCGGTGTTCTTGCTGTTATTCTCCACCCATTCCTTCGTAACAGAGATATCGACGGTATCGGGGGTATGGGTGTTGGTAACGGTCAGGCCACTTTCGCTCTTAGTATAGCCCTCCGGTACGGATGCTTCCTCTACGGTGTAGGTGATGTCCTGGCCGTTGGCTTTCTTGGGCAGGTTCTCCCAAGTCACAGTCCAGGTGTCGCCAGTGCCGGAGAAGGTCTTGCTCTGGTTAGGCACTACTTCGCCATTGGCCTTCAGGATGAAGGTGATCTCCGTGGGACGGATGCGATCCTGGTTGCTGGCGTCGCTCCAGACCTTGGTCGCGGTGATATCGATCACTTCGGGGGTATAGCTGTTGGTCAGCGTGGTCAGCGTGCCGACCTTTTCGGTCTTGGTCAGCGTATAGCCCTCAGGCAGACCTTCTTCGTCTTCGCTCCAGGTGTATTCGATTTCCACGCCACCAGCGTACTTGGGCAGGTTCTCGATCTTATCGGTCCAGCCATTGCCCTGGTTCAGCGTCACAGTGCCTACAACAGATGTTCCGTTGCTCAGGGTGACCGTCAGCTCAGTAGGACGCTTGCCATCCTGGTTGCCAGCATCGTTCCAGACCTTCAGCACAGAGGCTTCGGTCTCTTCGGGGGTATAGCTGTTGGTCAGCGTAGTCAGCGTGCCGGCCTTGGTATTACCGGTCAGCGTATAGCCCTCAGGCAGACCTTCTTCGTCTTCGCTCCAGGTGTATTCGATTTCCACGCCATTGGCGTACTTGGGCAGACCCGTTACGGTGGCAGTCCATTGGTTCTCCTCTTTCAGCGTCACTTCCGTGCCGTTGCTCAAGGTGACCTTCAGCTCAGTAGGACGCTTGCCATCCTGGTTGCCAGCATCGTTCCAGACCTTCAGCACAGAGGCTTCGGTCTCTTCGGGGGTATAGCTGTTGGTCAGCGTGGTGATTGTGCCGACCTTGGTATTGCCGGTCAGCGTATAGCCCTCGGGCAGACCTTCTTCGTCTTCGCTCCAGGTGTATTCGATTTCCACGCCACCAGCGTACTTGGGCAAGTTCTCGATGGTAGCGGTCCAGTCGTTGTCCTCGTTCAGCGTCACTTCCGTGCCGTTGCTCAGGGTGACCTTCAGCTCAGTAGGACGGAATCCATCATGATCTTCCTCGTCGTCCCAGACCTTCACGATCGTCGCTTCGGTCTCTTCGGGGGTATAGCTGTTGGTCAGCGTGGTGATCGTGCCGACCTTGGTATTACCGGTCAGCGTATAGCCCTCGGGCAGACTGGATTCGTCTTCGCTCCAGGTGTATTCGATTTCCACGCCACCAGCGTACTTGGGCAGGTTCTCGATGGTAGCGGTCCAGTCGTTGTCCTCGTTCAGCGTCACTTCCGTGCCGTTGCTCAGGGTGACCTTCAGCTCAGTAGGACGCTTGCCATCCTGGTTGCCCGCGTCGTTCCAGACCTTAATGATCTTCGCTTCGGTCTCTTCGGGGGTATAGCTGTTGGTCAGCGTAGTCAGCGTGCCGGCCTTGGTATTACCGGTCAGCGTATAGCCCTCAGGCAGACCTTCTTCGTCTTCGCTCCAGGTGTATTCGATTTCCACGCCACCAGCGTACTTGGGCAGGTTCTCGATGGTAGCGGTCCAGTCGTTGTCCTCGTTCAGCGTCACTTCCGTGCCGTTGCTCAAGGTGACCTTCAACTCAGTAGGACGCTTGCCATCCTGGTTGCCCGCGTCGTTCCAGACCTTCAGCACAGAGGCTTCGGTCTTTTCGGGGGTATGACTATTGGTCAGCGTAGTGACCGTACCATCGACAGACGTATCGGTCAGCGCATAGCCAGCAGGCAGGTTCTTTTCAACCCAAGTGTAGGTGATATCCTGACCGTTGGCTTTCATGGGCAGGTTCTGAACAGTGGCAGTCCATTCGTTACCCTCATTCAGGGTCACGGTTTCCACGACGCTCTGCCCGTTGCTCAATTCAACAGTCAGGCTGGTGGGACGGATGCCGTCCTGGTTATCGCCGTCATTCCAGACCTTCACGATCGTCGCTTCGGTCTTTTCGATCTTGTGGGTATTGGTCAGCGTAGTAACCGCGCCGTTGACAGAAGTATCGGTCAGCGTATAGCCATCGGGCAGACCTTCTTCGTCTTCGGTCCAGGTGTATTCGATTTCTTCGCCATTGGCATACTTGGGCAGGTTCTTAACGGAATACGTCCAGCCATTGCCCTTGCTCAGCGTCACAGTCCTGACTACCTTGTCGCCGTTCTTCAAGGCAACCGACAGGGTCGTGGGACGGATCTGATCTTCGTCATTGTTGTCGTCCCAGACCTTCTTCACGGTGAGGTTGATCACTTCGGGGGTGTAGCTGTTGGTCAGCGTAGTAACCGTGCCGTTGACAGAAGTTTTGGTCAGCGAATAGCCCTCGGGCAGATTGCC
Organism: Clostridiales bacterium; assembly: GCA_015056365.1. GTDB lineage: Bacteria > Bacillota > Clostridia > Christensenellales > Aristaeellaceae > Limiplasma. The sequence continues at coordinate 83,821 of SVGM01000007.1, forward strand.
TTCGGTCCAGGTGTATTCAATTCGCGTACCTTCATTGTTGATTACCTCGTACTTATCCAGATCGGATACAGTTACTCTCCAATTATTCTCCTCGTTCAGTGTGTATTCATTATAATACACACCGTTCTTGAGCAACTGTACACTAAGCTCGCCAGGGCGCTTGCCGTCCTGGTTGTTCTTGTCGTTCCAGACTTTTACAACGCTGGCTTCGGTCTTTACAGCGCCTAGACCGTTGGTAAAGGTAACGTTGTAATCAGAACCTTCCCAGGATTCTTCTTTACTGACCCAGTAATTGAACTGTTGCTCACCATACCAAACGGGTGGAACTTCTTCAAGATAATACTCGTATTTCTCATTCGCGCTATTATAGAGGTCAAGTGGCCCACCGTTAATATAATTAGAGGACAAAGACCAACTTCCATCCTCAGCGATAGGAATTGTTTTTCCAGATCCGAGCAGCGCCTGACACTTTGCCGTTCGATTAGTCCAATTAAATTCGACCCAAATATAGTGTCCTTGAGCATTTCCGAATGAAGTATCTTGCACGCCGTTGACTCTTCGTTTCAGATAGAACGCCAATCCGCCAGGACGCTGAGTTCTATTACCATCCTCCCAAACCTTGGAAAGGTTGATATTGGCATAAGCGGGCGTGTTTGTAATCGTGAAACCGTCTATCTGGGTTTCATAACCCTCAACAGTTTGTTCGGTGATATAATACTCATATTCCGTACCGTCGGGAGCATACTTATCAAATTCACCGAAATAGTAGCTCCATCTGTCGATATGGTTATCGCCCGTAAAACCTTCGGAATCTTTTACTTTCTCGACTAGATCGCCGGCCTTACGATACAACGTTACAACAATTCCGCCCGGACGATTGCCATTCGCATTCCATCTGTCATTCCAATACTTAGTAACAGAGATATAAACCTTCTCAGACTCTCTATCATTGGTAATGGTGATGGTATTGCCGTTACGTTCCTGCGTGGACGTATAGCCCTCGACGTTGAGTTCCTCAACGGAATAGGTATACTCCTTGCCGTTTTCGTCGTGCTTCGGCAGATTCGTGAAGGTATAGCTCCAGTTTTCACCGTTATGCAGCTGATGGAATTCCACGAAAGACTTATTGTTGTCATCCGTCTGCCGCATCAGCCTGATGCCGATACCTTCATTCATGTACTTCTGAGCGATGCCGCCCTTCCATACCTTGTTGACGGTGATCTCAACCTTCTCGTCCTCGGGCGTGTTGGTCACGGTAAAGCCATTCACGTTGGAGGAGTAGCCGGGCACATCGTCTTCGGTGATGAAGTACTGTACCTGGTGACCCTTTTCAAACTTGGGCAGTTTGGTAAAGGTATAGGTCCAGCTGTCGCCGGTCACGTTCGCGGTAGCAATATTGTTGGTCACATTGCCGTTCACGTTTTTGTGCAGACGAATGGTAACGCTGCTGGGGCGGTTTCCTTCCTTGCCAGCGTCATTCCACTGCTTGTTGACAGTGATCTCAGTTTCTTCATTATTATAGGTGTTGGTTACATTATAACCATTCACCACTGTGGAGTAGCCCGGGATAACGTCTTCGGTGATGGTGTACTCGATCAGGACGTTATCCTCGTACTTGGGCAGGTCGGTAAAGCTCCACTTCCAGCCGTTGGTCGCAGTTACTTCAACGTTCTGAATATTGCTGGTGGTGTGACCATTCACCGTCTTGTTCAGACGGATGATCAGCTTCTCAGGACGGATGCCCTCGTTATCATTTGCCCAGGTCTTGAAGCCATCCACGCTGGTGGTCTCGGTATTGACCAGGGTATTGGTATAGGTATATACGTTTTCGATGCTGTTCAGGCTGGCGATATAGCTGCTGGTGTAGCCATTCACCGGCTCTTCTCTGAGGTAGTAGGTCAAATACTGACCATTTTCATCATAGGCGGGCAGATTCTGCCAAGTCCAGGTCCAGTTGTCGCTGGCCTTGAGCAACTTCTCCTCAACCACAGAAGCCTGACCGTTAACGCGCTTGTACAGGATGACCTTGATGCTTTCGGGGCGCTTGTCGGTCTGGTTATTGTCGTCCCAGTTCTTGACAAACTTGACGGTGACATCGGTTTCCTGCGGAATGTTCTGGGTGCGGTTCTCGACAAGCAGCTCCTCGGGGGTGTGGCTGATAATGCTCATGCCCTCCGGAACCGACTTGATGCTGCCATCTTCGTTCAGCTCGATCCTCCACTCATTGGGCGTAGGCAGCACATAACCATCGGGAGGCGTGACTTCCTTCAGAATATAGTTGCCCGCAGTCAGACCGCCGAAATGGATACGGCCGTTGCGCGTGGTAGCGGTGTACTTATTGTCGGAATTACCCTCACGGTACAGTTCGAACACAGCGCCGCTGAGTTCCACGCCGGTGTCAGCATCCTTCTTGATCAAGCGGAAGCTGAGTTCTACTTCTTGGACGGTACCAGTGAAGTCGGTACGGTGAGATTCGGCCTTGATGTTGATCACGTCGGCGATAACCGTACCGTTGACGTTACTCTTCAGGGTGACCGTCGCACCGGGGGCGATGATCATACCGGTCATCTGGCCGGTGGTGATGTTCTTGCCCTCAGCATTGATGAAGTTCCAAATGACCTTGCCGTTGGAGAACTCCGTCACTTCGCTGGTACTCTGCTGCTGGCCGTTGATGGAAACGTAGGCGCGGTCGGGCATCTTGATATAGGACGCGCCGCTGCAGTCCACGTTGATAACGATCGTACCACTGGTGTTGTTGGAGAACTCCAGATGGATCTCAGAGGGCAGGGCATCAAGCTCGCTGGCCGTAATGTTGTAGTAGCCAGCGCCGCTGTCGCTCACCAGCTCCAGAATGCCGTAGCCCTTGCCAGTGTTCAAGTTTTCATTGATACCGGCATTCACGCTGTGGCTTGCCAGGCTGGCGGAAGTGCTCAGAACGTTCGATTTCACGGCCGCCAAATCGACGAACATGGTGCTCTTGCTAGCGTCGATAACAAAATTGCTGGGCCGGTCGATCTTGGTCAGGTTGGGGTTGCTTTCGGAGAAAAGGTAGATCTCCGCGCCGCTGCTGCTCAGCGCCAGGCTGTTACCGGCGCCCAGAGCCAGCACGTGGTTGCTGTTGCTGGAGCTGCCGCTGTTGCGGTGCTCATAGTTGACGATATAGTGCAGCTCATCGGGATAGCTGTTGGTACCGAAATTGCTGATATGGCCGCCGGTGCTCTTGACCGTATTGGCCAGGATGTTACCGTTGGTATGGGTGTCAACGTTCACCGTATCAAAGGCAACGATATGGAAGTTGCCCGCGATGCCCAGAACGTGATCGTCGTCATAGTACTTACCGTTCTGATAGGAGGTATACGCGCCGGTCTGGGTATTGACGGTAATGGTGCCCTTGGCGAACTCCTTATCCATGCCCGTGTAACCGATCTCGCGGTTATTCAGCAGGCCGATGGTAACGGTATTGCCGTTCTGCTCGACCTTTTCCGCCATAAAATAGTCATCGGCGATCTTCATATTGTCGAGCCCGTTGACGGTACGCTGCGCTTTGATGTACAGGGTATCGCCCTCGCCGATCACGTTGTAGGCGGCGGGTTTATAGTTTTTATTGTTCTGGTAGCTCTGGCCCTGCTTCAGGGTCAGCAGCTTCACTTCACCCTGGACGCCGTCAAGCACCTGCAGCTGAGCCTTGTAGCTGTTGTTCTCGAAATTGACGGGGGCCACGGGGCTCAGGGCGTTGCCCTGCTCATCCATCATGACCACGTACAGGCCGGGATCGTTCTGGTTTGCAAGCGCAGCAGGCTGACGTACGCCCTCAACCTCTTTCTCCACCGTTACGTTCACATCAAGGTTGGTGAGCTTGTTCAGCAGCGTAACGTCATCGCCTTCGACCCGAACGACAAACTGTTCCTGGCTGCTAATGCCGTTGTTGTCAAAGTCCAGACCCACAACGCTTTCAGCTCCATAAACGTCGAACATGGATGCCTGGAATTCGCCGCTATAGTTTCTGTTGTTGTGGTCCTTCGCAATCAGCACCTTCACGCTGCCGGCAATATCCTCAGCAGCGCCGATGCTGACAAAATAGCTGTAAGAACCGTCGTCATTGCGCACGGCATTCAGAGGTGCAACATTGGTGGTGGCGTTGCCCTCTTCATCCATGAACACCACGGACAGGGAGGGCGGATTGTTGATGTTGGTCACGTCAACAACATTGCCGTTGTCATCCCGCTTGATGGACAGGGTCACATCACGGGTGTAGACCGTATTGGTCAGCACAACCGTAACGTTGTCGCTTTCGTCCTTGGACATTTCCACCACAAAAGCATCCGTCGCGTCATAGACGGTGTTGTTGGCGTTGGCGTCAAACAGAGCCACGTCACCATTGCCGTAGAAGTTATTGCCCACGGAAATTCCCAGCTCACCATCGGTCTGAGAGATGGCCGTCTCATACTTGCCGGTTTCGCCGGAATGGCGGGGCGTAGCACGGAAACTCACGTTGCCATCCTTAAGGATCGCAAGCTGGAAGGGGAAGTTGCCACCTGCCACATCGACAGGCTCAGGGTCTGCCCCGTTCTCGGAACGGTATACCAAAACAGTGGCCGCTCCGAAGGGGCCAGTAATGTCATGGTACTCCGCCATATTGAACGTGCTGGACAAGCCGCTGTCGGCAGCAAAGGCAGGACCCATGTCGCCAATCAGCATACACAGGCACATCACCAGTGCGAGTACTCTCCGGAGGAAATTCCCGTTGTTCTTCATACAACAATACTTCCTTTCGTCTCATGATCGGTACGAGACAGTATTGGTAATCATTCTTTATCAAGCTATACAATGGTTTTCATTGTATACTCGTATTGTAGAGTCAATCAAGAAGGGTGTCAAATATGTAACCCTCCTGTAACCGCAGAAAACCCTTATAAATCAACGGTTTTCGCAAAACACAATATCTTGTGGTACCCTCTCGGAAAACTTTGTAAAAACCACACAAATTTCCCGTTGTTTTCTTGTTCAATTTTAGGCCAAAATGCGACTCCGCGTCCAACAATACTGTATTCATTTTATTCGCTTTTTACCCTTCGCAGCCCTCCCGAAAATTTTTTTAATTTTTTTTGCATTTTCCTCTTGCCAAACATGCCGACCTCGTGTATAATGTCAATGTTGCGTCAAGCAATGCTGATGTAGCTCAGCAGGTAGAGCGCATCCTTGGTAAGGATGAGGTCACCGGTTCAAATCCGGTCATCAGCTCCAGTTAACTCCTCTGCAATAGCAGAGGAGTTTTTTGTGTCCGTTTCAATGTTTTCTAACAAGATCCTCTGCCGACTCTCCCCCTCTCTCAATCGTTTTCGTACCCTCAAAACAAGGCCTGCCGTATCTGTACCATTCCCTAGTTTTCGTGCCCCGGCCTTTTTCTGCCTGCCGCATCTTCCCTCTCTTTCATACCAACCTTTATGCCACTTCCCTTTCACCGATGCACTCGTTTCCCGAACATTCTCCCTTCCCTCTCCGAAACACCGAAACATCCTCTTTCGATTTTGTAAGCCGTTTCTTCATTATATAAGTTTTTTCTTAAGATCCTCCTTCACGCGTCATTTCCACCTTTTCCATATCCTTGCATCTGTATTCTTGTTCCGTCTTTTTTCGTTACGTTTCGCTCCCCCCTCTTCGTCAGTAGAGTAACACCGTCTTTGACCCCTCTCCCCCCATTGTACAAAAAGTGCTTTTCAACTGTTTTCCCGTTTTTCGGCCACCAACACCTATTGCACTTTATTCTGTCAGCGTGCTAAAATGCAAAACTAGGAACCCATCCTTGAAAGGGGGGCTAGGATGCAACAGACCACCGCCGATCAACAGCTTGTACTGACGCTGCTGAGGGAGCTTTTGTCCCAGCGCTGCGAGCACACGCCGCAGATCGAGCTGCAGCGCTATGCGTTCGCTTTGCGTAGCCTGATCTACGCCTGCCCTCGCCAGAACCGATCCCACTTTAAGGACGATGCCTACTATGTGCTGGTGGAAGCCATGCACCAGATCTATTGCAAAAAAGAAACCGATCCCTCCCCGTGGATCTGCCTGGTGGAAGAAACCACCTACGACGCCTTCCGCCGCCTGCAGACGCTTTCCAGCTAACTTCTTTTCGCCCCAATCAAAAAGCCCAAGGAGCATCACGCCCCTTAGGCTTTTTGATTTCATACACACGTATCACGCCCTCTCTGCGCCTGTGAAGCAGCCGCAGAAAGCGGGTCAAGGGGCTCAGCCCCTTGCGGGGTGTGGGGCAGCGCCCAACGAAAGCAGCGCCCCTGCCGTCCACCTCTTACAGCGCGCTCAGCACGCCCTCCACCTTCTTGAGCAGCTCGCGGACCTTCAGGTGCTGGGGGCACTTACGCTCGCAGTAGCCGCACCCTACGCAGGCGTCGGAGGTAACGCCGGGGTTCTTCTCATCCTTGAGGTAGCGGTTGTAGGTGTTCTTGGCGGTCTCGGTGAGGCCGTAGACATTGTGGTAGGTATAGGCTTCGAAGATCTTGGGGATCACAATGCCCTTAGGGCAGGGCTGGCAATAGCCGCAACCAGTGCAGTACAGCTCGGAGAACTTCTTCAGGTTTTCCATGCTTTCGCCGGCAGCGCGCCAGTCTTCCTCGGTCATGGGTACTTCCAGAGAGGCCACGGCGGCATTCTTGTCCACCATCTCGTAGGTCTGCATACCGCTGAGGGCGCAGCATACGCCGGGGTTGCCCAGCACGAAGCGCAGCGCCAGCTCGTAGGTGTTCAAGTTCTCGCCGCCCAGCTTCTTGCTGAGTTCGGTGGGCGCTGCCAGGCGGCCGCCGCCCACGGGGCCCATGACCACCACGCCAACGCCCTTGGAGGCGGCGTACTGAATCATTTCCTCATTGGCGCGATCCAGCAGATTGTACTGCAGAAGCACGCTCTCCAGCTGAGGCGCGTTGTCAATGATATGCTTGAGGGCTTCGGGGCTGTCGTGGAAGGAGAAGGAAATGTGGCGGATCAGGCCTTCTTCCTTCAGCTTCAGGGCTTCGTCGATCAGGCCCATGGGGATGATCTTCTCATCGAAAACCTTCTGGTTGATGCCCCAGAAATGATAGAAGTCCACATAGGGAGTGTCCAGCTTGCTCAGGCTCACTTCCAGCGTCTTGCGGAAGTCGCCGGGTTCCTTCACCCTCTCCAGGGGGCACTTGGTGGAGATGTACACCTTGTCGCGGATGGGTTTAAGGGCCTTGCCCACGGCGATCTCGCTGTTTTCGTGGCAGTAGTACAGTGCGGTATCGAAGTAGTTCACGCCCAGGTCGTAGGCATGGCGCAGCATCGCGTCGGTCTTTTCCTGATCCACGATCCAGCTGCCGTCTTCCTGCTGGATCTCGGGCAGGCGCATGCAGCCGAAGCCCAGGGTGGAAATATTGATACCGGTCTTACCAAAAGGACGATATTGCATGATGAATTTCCTCCTTGAATTCCCAGTAGATAAATACGCTTTGTTATTTATGATACAAGGATTTGTGATGCACACAGTATAGCAAAACTGCCCCTGATACGCAACGGAAGCGGCCGATTTTTTGCCATTTGTTTTTCTGCTTTCCACCGTTTGTCAATCCCGCCGTGATTATGCTATAATCATCGTTGTATACAATGATCGTTTCCATGCCCCGTCATCGGCGACGAAATCCGAAAGGAGCTGCCATCCATGAAGAAAATCCTTGCTATACTGCTGTGCCTGATGCTGGTGCTGACCAGCCTGTCCGCCTTTGCGGCCGAGGCCCAGCCCGCAGCGTCCGTTTGCCTGATCACCAAGCCTGCCGTCCCGGAGGAGATCCATACCCAGTGGCAGCTGTTTCAAAAAGAACCCGACCTGCACCTGGATGTAAGAGGCGTGGTGGAGGAAACCGGCGAAAACCTGGTGGTCACCCTGGACAACCTGGACACCTGGGGCGTAGCCCCCGAGGCCCTGACCACCTGGACCTACGATCAAGAAAACCGTCAGTGGGTGGCCGAGCCGCTTGCGGAGGGGGCTGCCCAGCGCTCCGCCGTGCTGCGCATCAACGCTTACTTTTACTACATGAACGGCTTCCCCACCTGGGAATGCAAGGGCACCGGCGATATAATCGCCCTGCAGCTGGACGATTACTCCGGCGACCCCAACAACCCGGATTATCAGATCACCGTCCAGCTTGAGGACGCCACGGTGGGCATCTCCCTGGCCGGGGAAGGCTTCACCCTGGGCTCCTACAGCGACGATACCATGTCCTACTGCATCTATACCCAGCAGGGCGTGCTCACCTATGCCAACTACTTTGTGCAGCACGAAAACGGCGATCTGGCGACCTACGCCGTCACGCTGGACCAGACCACCGGCGGCTATCCCCTGACCTTCCTCAACATCATCGGTGCGGACGGCAGCAATGTGCTGTGGACGGAAGGCGAATGGTTCGATATCAACGACAACTCTGTGGCCGCCCCTGCGGGCTACGAAAATCCTGAAGACCTGCCCTTTACGCTGGTGACGGAGTAACCCACCCTACCCCACGACATGGTTTGCGCCGTTTCCCATACCATATTCACTCAAAATGGACCTGCGCGGCGCCACGCCGCCCCGAAAGGAGCTGTATCGCATCATGAAAAAAGCCTTTGCTCTGCTGCTCGTCCTGATGCTGTGCATCAGCCTGCCTGCGCTGGGCGCATCCGCCCCCTCTGTGCTGGACTACATCACCATCGACGCCGAGCCGGTTCTCTCTTTCGACTGGCCCGGCAGCTCCAAATCCCTTCAGCTGCCCTCCATCACCTTCCAAACCGGGGATGAGGGCGTCACCTGCACCCTCAAGGGCGTTGCCATCTGGGGCGTTGCGTCCGAAGACATGGGCACATGGCGCTTCCAGGGCAACGCTGATGAATGGACGCACGAGGAAGAAAGCTCCTCAGACCAGCTCGTCCTTCTGTGCGGCGCGGTTGAGCCAGACACATACGTATACTGGACCCGTCCCGGCGCCGTTCCCGCGAAATGGGTCAGCCTGAGCCTCCTTGCGGACGCTCAGCAGGCGCAGATCAGCGTCACCGATGAAAACGCCTGCGCCATGGGCGTCAGCACCAACGGCGAGAGCTTCCTGTCCTATTCTCTGGGCGGCAACACGCTGGTCAGCGCCTACTATACCGACGGTCAGCTGACCAGCTACGACCTTTTCTACGATGACGAAATGGGCGGCCACTACGCCACCTATCTCTTCGACGAAGCCGCCGAGTACCAGTTCGCCCTGGCCAGTCTGGATCTCTGGACCGCCGATGGCCGTCTGGAACTAAGATGGACCCCCGAGACCGAATGGGTGGATCTGCACACCGGCGAGAACTGTGAAGCTCCAGTGGGCATCTCTCTGGCCAGTTACTCCTCCCTGCCCATCAAGAAATAAAGTCTCATCTCTATCACAAACGCGCCTGTATCCTCCGATACAGGCGCGTTTTACTACACAAATCACAACGGGCTGCACAGAGGCATACCACCCCTTGCCGTGGTTCAGGCGCTGCCCTCAAGCCGCGGCCTTGCGCCCTCTCCATCTCCGCCAGCACAGCATCACCATCCACGCAAACCACACGCCTGCCAGCACGCCTGCGCTGTCCACCAGCACGTCCAGCACTGCGGCGTTTCTTGCCGTGCTGAAAAGCTGATGCACCTCATCCGTGACGGCGTACAGGCTTCCTGCCACCCAGGCCCATAGGCCGTAGCGGCGCAAGCGGTAGCTGCGTGTCAGCATACAGACGAAAAACCCCAGCAGGGCGAACTCCGCAAAGTGCGCGCATTTTCGTACAATCACCGACGCCGTCTCAAAGACGATCTGCTGCTCGGCCGCCGCCAGAGAATCGTATCCTGCATAGAAGGCGGCGATCATCCACCGCACCACTTTGCCGCTGGCCTCGGAGGATGCTTCTCCGTCCTGGGCCGAGAAAAAAAAGATCATCCCGCAGACAGCGATCACACTGACCCACAGCAAAACCCGTACCCACCTTCTTTCCATCGGATTCCTCCTCTCCTTCAGGTGACACAGAATCAAACGGGCGACAGCAGCATATGCCTGCCATCGCCCGTACATTGTAGCGGTTATTTGCTTTTGTGGAAGAGCAGCCGCTCGTAGCGGTCCTGGTCCGCATTGCGCACCATGATCTCCAGCTCCTCATCGCCCATCACGGTGTTGCGGCCCTGGGCAAACAGGGCGTCCACCTGCTCCTTGACGGCAGCTACCAGAGGATCGTGCTTTTCCATGGTGTGCTTGCCCATAAGGCGGAAGTAGCTGTTCATCCAGTGGGTGATGCCCGCCAGACCACTGTGACTGTCCACGGCCACGGAGGCAGGACGGTTGAGGATGGCGGCGGTGTTGAAGATGTTGTAGATCTCCTCATCCTTGAGCATGCCGTCAGCATGGATGCCGGCGCGGGTCACGTTGAAGTGGCGGCCCACAAAGGGCTGACGGGGGCTGATCTCGATGCCGATCTCCCGCTCCATGTACTCGGCGATCTCGGTAATGGCGGTCAGGTCCATGCCATCGGTGGTGCCGCGCAGGGACTGATATTCCACCGCCATGGCCTCCAGCGGGCAGTTGCCGGTGCGCTCGCCGATGCCCAGCAGAGAGCAGTTGATGCTGGCGCAGCCGTAGAGCCATGCGGTACCTGCGTTGGTGACCACCTTGTAGAAGTCGTTGTGGCCGTGCCACTCCAGCTGCTCAGAGGGGATCTGAGCGTAGTGGTTGAGGCCGTAGATAATGCCGGGGACGCTTCTGGGCAGCGCAGCGCCGGGATAATGCACGCCGTAGCCCATGGTATCGCAGGCGCGCACCTTGATGGGCATGCCGCTTTCCTCGCTCAGGTTCATCAGCTGCTCGGCAAAGGGCAGCACAAAACCGTAGAAGTCGGCGCGGGTGATGTCTTCAAAGTGGCAACGGGGCACGATGCCTTGCTCCAACGCCGCCTTGATGATCCCCAGATACTTATCCAGCGCCTGACGGCGGGTCAGGTGCATCTTCTTGAAAATGTGATAGTCGCTGCAGGAGACCAGGATGCCGGTTTCCTTGACGCCAGCGGCCTTGACCAGTTCGAAATCCTTTTCGTTGGCACGGATCCACGTGGTGATCTCCGGGAAGGGCAGGCCAAGATTCTGGCAGCGCTCCAAGGCCTCCCGGTCCTTATCGGTGTAGAGGAAAAACTCGCTCTGGCGTACCAGACCCTTGGGACCGCCCAGGCGCGCCTCCAGCTTGAAGAGGTGCTCGATCTGCTTGGGCGTAAAGGGGCTGACGCTCTGCTGACCATCGCGGAAAGTGGTGTCGGTCATCCAGATCTCTTTGGGCATATTCACAGGCACCACGCGGTTGTTGAACGCAACCTTGGGAATGGCCTCGTAGTCGAACAGCTCCCGGTACAGGTTGGGCTCTGCCACATCCTGCAGCTCGTACTTATACTTGGACTGCATGAGCAGGTTGGTATTCGGGCTGAATTCCAGCAATTACTTCAACTCCTTTACAAAGGCTTCGAGTCTGTCCATGCCTTTCTCGATGTTTTCCAGGCTGCAGGCATAGCTCAGGCGGCAGTAGCCTTCCGCCATAAACGCATTGCCCGGCACCAGGGCCACATGGGCATTTTCCAGAAGCAGCAGGGCAAAATCGCTGCTGTTGTTGATCACCGTCTCGCCGTAGCGCTTGCCGATCATCTGCTTGACGTTCATCATCACGTAGAAGGCGCCGTCAGGATTTCGGCAGCTCAGGCCGGGAATGGCGTTGATGCGCTGGCAGATGTAGTTCTTACGCTTTTCAAACTGCTGGCGCATCTCCTCCACGCAGCTCTGATCCATGGTATAGGCCACGGCAGCGGCGTGCTGAGCGGCGCTGTTGGGTGCAGAGGTGGACTGGCTCTGGTAGTTGGTCATGGCGGCGATCACGTCGGCAGGGCCGGCAGCAAAGCCGATGCGCAGGCCGGTCATGGCGTAGGATTTGCTCACGCCGCCCACCAGCACGGTATGGGTCCAAGCCTCGGGACTCAGGGTAGGCAGGGAAATATGCTTCTTGCCGCCATAGACCAGCTTCTCATAGATCTCGTCGGAGATAATATAGAACTCGCGCTCCACTGCCAGCTGCACCAGCGCCCGCAGGCGTTCCTCGTCCCAGATGTTGCCGTTGGGGTTGGAGGGGTTGGTGAGAACAAAGGCCTTGGTGCGGGGCGTGATGCACTTCTCAATGGCCTCGATGGAGGGCAGGAATCCGTCCTCCTCCTTGCACTCCACAAACACGCTCACGCCGCCGGCCATGCGCACCATCTCCGGGTAGCTGACCCAGCAGGGGGTGGGAATGATCACTTCGTCATGCTCGTTGCACAGCGTCTGGAAGGCGGTGTACAGGGTATGCTTGGCGCCGCAGGATACAATGATCTGGTTCAGTTCATAATCCAGACCGTAGTCTTCCTTGAGGCGGTAGGCGATGGCCTGGCGCACCTCCAGCGTACCGGCTACAGGGGTATAACGGGTCATGCCGCGGTCCATCGCGTCCTTCATGGCCTCGCGCACCACCACAGGGGTGTCAAAATCCGGCTCGCCGGCGGCAAAGCCGATCACGTCAACGCCGGCAGCGCGCATGGCTTTGGCACGGGCGTCCATCGCCAGCGTGGCGGAAGGGGCGATATTTCTGCAATTCTTTGAAATTCCCAGCGGCATGGGTCATTCCTCCCTGATACGTTTCGAAGATGAATGTTTGATCTTTGCTTCCTGCATTTTGGACGGTCGCCCGGACAGCTTCCAGCTCCTTCGCGCGGCTGCGAAAGCAATTATATCACACATTTTTCTGCCGGTAAACATGCTTTTGGGTCTTTTTGCATTCCATACCGGAAAAATGCAATTTTCAACCCCGCAACATTCATTTACAAATCTAACCTCCCCGAATTTCTTTCTTTTTCGCATGTTTTGTGTTATCATACTGTTAATCCTATGAGTTACCCCCGCAAAACATAACCACGATCCAAGGAGGTATCATCATCATGACGAAACGTATCGTTGCCATTCTCACCGTGCTGGTTCTTGCGCTGTCCATGACCGCCTGCGCCGCAGCAGCAGACGTCACCGAGCCCGCCATGGACATCATCGACTACCTGAGTTCCCTTTCTTCTCTGGATCTGAACCCCTACCGGGGCAAGGTCATTGCGCTGAACTTTTTCACCTCTTGGTGCGGCTATTGCATGGAAGAAATGCCCAGCTTCAAGCAGGTCTTCACCGAGTATAACCCCGAGGAAATAGAGATCATCCTGGTGCACGCCTGGAATGGCGAAGGCCAGAAGGAAGGCGAGCGTGTCAAGGAACGCTTCGGGCTGGAAGAGATGAACATCTATGAAGATACGGACTGCAGCCTCACCAACAGCCTGGGCATCATTGGTTTCCCCACCACCCTGTTCATTGCCCAGGACGGCGTATCCGTCTCCGGCGCCAACGGTATGATCACCTATGATCAGCTCACCCAGCATCTGGATACCCTGGGCGTGAGCCGCGTTCCTGCAGCGGAGGTCACCGAATGAATCTGTTTCAGCCACAGATCCAGCAGGTTTCCCTGTGGGCGATGCTGGGCGCCGGCCTGATGGCCTTTGTCAGCCCCTGCGTGCTGCCCATGCTGCCGGTGTACGCCCTGTACCTGATGGGCGGCACCGAGGACGCGCAAAAGCCCTCGGCAGCCACTTTGATCAAGCGCTGCCTCGGGCTGACGCTGGGCTTCATGCTGCTGTACGTTTTGATGGGCGCGGGCGCAGGCTTGCTTGGCAGCGCCCTGAAAAACGCCGACCGGGGAACCCTGAACATCATCTCCGGCGCGCTGATGATTCTCTTCGGCCTGCGGATGCTTGAGATTTTCCGTCTGCCGGCGCTTCATCTTCCCGCCGGCCTGAGCCTGCAAGGCCGCCGCATGAACGGTTTCTTCGGGTCGTTCCTCTTTGGACTGGTGATGGCCATCTCCTTCACCTCCTGCCTGACCCCCCTGCTGGCCAACGCGCTGGTGATGGCCGCCTCTCAGGACGGCGCCACCATGTGGACAGGCGTTGCTCATCTGGCCGTCTTCTCGCTGGGGTTATGCATCCCTATGCTGGCCTGCATGCTGCTGTACCAGTGGCTCAAGGGCATGATCGGCTGGCTGCGCACCCATCAGCAGCTCATCCGCCGGATCGGCGGCGGCCTGATGATCCTTTACGGCCTGTACCTGATCCTCAGCGCCCTGCTGTAATTCCGCTTTCGTTCCCCTCCGCCTTCTGATGCCCAATTCATCAGAAGGCGTTTTTCATGAGCGCACAGCACGCCCAGCCAAAACCAAACAGCCCGCCAGTGCTTTCGCTTCAAGGCACCGGCGGGCTGTTCTTTTTTCAGATCAATCAGTGGAATTCAAGGTACTGGTTGGCCAGGTCGCGGAAGGACATCAAATCGTTGTACTCGTCCAAACCGGTGCTCACCACATCCTTGACATTGCAGATGTTCTGGAAGGTCTGCACACCGGAGTCTCCTGCCACCACGTTGATCAGATACTCAAGGTTAGAGCGGAACATGGGCTCAAGCAGCTCGCTGCTCAGGCCAAGAGCGTCCTCGGCACAGCCGATCAGCTCGTCGTATGCCACCTCCAGCGCCGCATCAAGCTCCTGCTTGCCCAGTTCGATGAGCGTACGGCAGGCGTTGAGGGTTTCCTTGGCAGAGGGCACATAGGTCACGATGCCAAGGTTCTCCCGTTTGTTTGTCACGGGGTCGATTCTGTACAGCGTTCCGGTGAAATAGGTGCTGCCCGGCATGATGCTGCCCGTTTCAAGGTCCTTGAGCTTCATGCCGAACGCTCCGCCGGGCTCCAGGGAATAGCGCTGGTTGTTGTAGGTAAAGGTGCCGCCAGTGAACGTGCTGAAGCAGATGGCGAACGTGCCTGCCTTGTAGTCCGAATAACGCACGGAATGGTTGGTATGCAGCAGGTACGCCATGCCATAGTCCGCCACATCGTCAGCGGTAACCACTGCGCCGGTGGCGGTGGCGAGGATCACCTGACTGTCCAGCGCCTCTGCCGCGTCTGAAATATCCAGTTCCTTCTGGTTGCTTTCCAGCATCCGGTCGTAGTAGTAGTCGCTGTCCACCTTGCCTGTGTCGGTGCGTTTGGGCAGGCGTTTGTTGACCATCTCAGGAAGCGACCGCAGGTCGTAGTTGCCGTTGCGATCCGCCTTGAACCCAAGGGCTTCCAGCTCGTCATGGAGCGCATTGAGCGACACATAGTCCACAACCGAGGCGTTGAGCTGCTTGGCAACGTAGGTGGATTTGGCGTTCCAGGTCGGGTTCAGCTGCCCGCCGCTATAGACATAGAGTGCGGAGGGATACACCAACGTTCCGATGTAGTTTCCGGAGAAGTCGCTCTTTGCGTCGTTCATCTTGATGAGGATGCTGTTGCTGTTCAGGTGCAAGGTGCCCTCAAAATGGAAGCCACTGCCCTTGACTGTCACCGAACCGTACATGCCGATCTTGATGGTGCTGTTTTGCGGTAGCAGGATGCGGTGGGAGCGGTCGGACTTGAAGAGGAAATCCAGTGAAACAAGGATGCTGCCGCCGCTTTGCAGGCCCAGTTGACCATCCTTCTCCACGGTGAGATGGGTGCACTGGATGGTTTTGCAGCTGCCGGTCAGCTGTCCCTTGATCAGCAGGGTACCGTCCACCGTAAGGCTCCCGTTTGCGGCGAAGCTGAGCGAACCGTTTTCCTTGATGGTCAGGCTGTCGCACCGCATCGAAGTCACGCCGCTGAGGCTGCCCTCAATCACGGCGCTGCCGCCGTCCTCGGCCAGCTTCAGACTGCTGCCTTGGGTCATGGTAATGGAACCGGTATCCTCCACCACCAGCGAGCTGCAAACGATGCTGCCGCAGCGAAGGTTCGCGCTCACCCGCAACTCGCCCGTGACCACCAGCGTGGCGTCGCCGAAATCAGCGTCCCGCAGGATGCGCAGATTGTTGTTGATGTTCAGCTGCTTGTAGTCCAGCACCAGCGTGCCGTATCCGGGATCGTTGTGATAATAGCCCGCGCCAAAGAGAGGATCCTTCCAGCGCAGGGAGATGTCCGGCAGAGGGATGACCACATTTTCGCCGGAGAAGGCGCACCGGGCGCTGTTCATCGTCAGGGTACCGCTGGTGCTGCCGGTGAGGACCACATCCTCCAGACAGCCGGAGGCATGCTGGCCCCACTCCTCCACAAAGGGACAGGCAGCGGGCGCCGCGGTGGGCGTAGCTGTCGGCTTCGGCGTGGGGGTAGGCGTAGCGGGTGGCGTGGGGGTCACCGCAGGAGCGCCTGTCGTTCCGGGCACAGCTGTGGGCGCAGGCGTTGCTTCCGGCACATACGCCGGCACCGCCAGCTGGGTCTCCACCCGTTCGCCGGACAGATCCTCCACCCATACGTCCCATACGGAGTCCACCGTCAGCGCCTCCACCTCAAAGCGGAAGATCTTCTTGGCGGAGCTCGCCTCGTCAGGGCGCGTGGTGCTCTGCGCCACGTCGCCCCATGCAACGCCCGCGCTGACGGCGTCGCCGGTGGTGACCAGGGAGAGGATGCGCTTGCCGTCCTGGGTCTTATAGTACGGGGTCAGCGTAAGCTGGGTCTTATACTGGGTCGTGCCCACATCGCTGACGCGCACGTAGCCCTGCTTTGTTCCATAGTTGTAGGATACGAGATAGAAGTCGCCTTCCTGTCCCAGTACGCTCAGCGAGCTGAGCCGGTCCAGATAACCGCTGAGCGAGCTCGCGTCGGGCAGGGCGAACAGGTCGATCACTGTGCTTTGCGGCCAGCCGCTCCACGGGATAAAGTCCTCAACGGTGAGGGAACGGGAGCCTTCGCCCTGAGAGTAGCCCATGCCGAAGGGCATCACCAGCACGGTATAGTTGCCCTGCTGGGACAGCAGCTCTGCTTCGATATCGTAAGACAGGGTCTCTGCACCAAGGCGTGCTTCCAGATCGCTGCCGTCAGGCTGGATCAGGTGCAGGGCATAGCCATCTGCGTTTTCCACAGCGTTCCAGCTAACGGTCACAGGCGTACCGGTCTGAACGGAGATGGAATACTTGTTGCCGTTGAGGGCGACGGTGGGCGCAGGCAGCGTCTGGGATGCGCTGACCGTAAGGATCTGTTCAGGGCAGGCCTCCGACCATACGCCGCTCTTGCAGCCACGGAACGCCACGCGGCGCTCGCCGGCCATGGTAAACGAGCGGCTGAAGGTGACGGTGCCGTCGTTACCCACCAGGCGCGTATCGTAGCCCACGCCGTCCACCAGAAGCTGTACCTCGGTCACGTCCGGCGCGGTGACCACGAAGGTCACCTCCTGGCAGGTCAGCACCTCATTGGAGGACATGGTGAAGGCCTCCACCGCCGGCAAGTCTGCGGCAATGGTGAACTCCGTATACGTTTTCAAAGTGGTACCGTCCCGGTAGGCCTTCAGCGTAAAGCGGTAGCTGAAACCCCGCGGCAGGGTAAGGGTAACGTAGCCGTCGCCGGATGCGACGGTGGTGTAGCGCACAGAGGTTGTGCCGCCGCCTTTGATCTGCGCCACACTCCAGCTGTAGTTTGCTGTCTCCTGGGTGTTCCACCGGATGGTGACGGTATCGGAAAGAAGAACGTCGCCATTGTCCGGAGCATAGATGACCGGCGCGGCAAGGGCAGGCAGGGTCTCGCCTTCAGAGAGGGCGTAGGCACGGAAGACGGGGCTCTGCACAGAGGCGCTGCTGTGGTGGAATATGTCACTCTCAGGCCAGAAGGTATACCCGGCAAGGGCATACTCCACCGTATGCCACCCTTCCCCGTCGCACTCGTAGGTCCAGCAGCCGTTTTTGTCCGTATAGATCGTCCATGCGTCATCAGCGGTATGGTAATGGGTCACTGCGACGCCTTCCAGCGGCTCGCCGTCCGCAGAAAGGACCGTACCGCTCAAGTAGCTGTCCAGGTTGACGTCGTCTGTTTCGTTCTCTTCATCCTCCGTATATCGTGGCTTGTAGCCCGCAGATTTCAGGGATGCATCGGTCACACTGCCGGGGGTGCAGTAGATGGGCGCACCGGCAGGGAAGGCGTTGGCGCCGATGAACGAAACATTGTCGTGCAGATAAAATGCCGTGTCGGCATCCAGTTCATAGAACACTTTTGCTTTCAGCTGGGGCACAAGTTCCGGCAGATGGATCTCCGTATCGTCTCCCGTATAGGCGTTCAGGATGATCTCGCCGTTGGATCTGGACAGAAGGAAATCTTCGTAGCCATAGAACACAAAGGGCACGGAAATCGTTTCCACAACGGCGCTTCCGGGGCTGACCACTGGCAGCACAGCAGAGGAACCAGAGTAGGTGATCAGGTTTCGCGGCAGCTGTACCTGCTCAAGCTTCGTGCAGCCGGAGAAAACGCCGTACTTCACTGTGGTGAGGCTGGAGGGCAGCAGCACTTCCTCCAGGGCAGTGCAGTCCCTGAAAGCATAGTCATGGATGGTGGTCACGGTCTGAGGCAGGGCGATGCTGGTCATCGTGGTATTGCCTGCAAACACGCCCGCACCGATCTCGGTAACGCCCCAGGGGACCTCCACCTTCGCCTCATTCCCCAGATAGCTGATCAGCTGGATGGTGGTGGTATTCGGCAGCCGCTTGTAGCGGAAGTCCAGTTCGCCCGGAGAGGTGAACGTATAGTCATTTTTCGCCAGCTGCTGTGCCGTGGCGGAGGATTTTTCGCAGATTAGCAGCGCATCGGTGTAGAAGGCATCCTTGCCGATAGACCTAATCCCGGGCGGCAGCTCGAATTCGCCAATCCGCGCATACCAGAAGGCGGTGGAGGCGATGGTGGTCACCGACGCGGGCAGGGTGATCCTGTCCATGGTGCAGTGGAAGGCGACTTTGCCGATATAGAGCAGGCCTTCCTCCGCCGTAAAAGAGGAGAGCTTCCAAGCGTAATCGAAAGCGTTGTCATAGAGATACTGCACGCTTTTCGGCAGGGAAATGCCAGTAACATGATTGGGGATGGCGTAGCCGTCCACCGCCTGGATGCCCTCCGGCAGGGCGATGACGGCATCCGCTCCGGTGTATTTGTCCAGCGTCAGAAGATCGCTGCTGTTGTGATAGAGCAGGTAGTCCGGTTGACCTTCTACCGTGAAGGTATAGCCTGCATCGGAGAGGGTATGCGCCGTGGTGCTGCCGGGCGTGCACTGCAGCACTTCTGTTCTGTTGCTATAATACGCCGGGTGAATTCCCCGTCCCACAAAGGTAATGTGATCCGGCAGGATCAGCGGCGACAGGTAGTTGCAGCCACCGAGGGCACTGCTTTCGATGGAGGTAAGGGTATTGGGCAGGTGGATGGAGCGCAGAGAGGAGCACATTTCAAACGCGCGGTAGGGAAGGCTGGTCACGCCATCCGGGATCGTGATCTCCGCCAGCTGATAGCAGTACAGGAAAGCGCCGTCACCGATGGTTTCCAGGGTGGAGGGCAGCTGTACGAAGACCAGCTGATCCGCGGCCATGAAGGCGTAGGGTTCTATGTGAATGATTCCCTCCGGCAGCACCGCGTGGGTGATCTCCGAGATAGAGAAAGCATACGTGCCCACGGCGACCACTGCTTCGCCCTCCGGCGACATAGCCGGAATCGTGATCCGCCGCTCGGTGCCGGTGTAGTCGGTGACGGTGCAGGTGCCGTCGCCGTTGCTGGCAAAGACAAACGCATCCGCAGGCGTTGCAGGGATCGTCTCTGAGCGGTAGTTGACGGTTGCGCCGGCGCATACGCCCAGATTGGTCCCGGTCAGCTCCAGCCAGGCAGGCGCATCGATGCTCTGCACCCCCTCGCAGCCCGTAAAGGCCGCTTCGCTCACGCTGGTGACCTTCAGGCCGTCAGCGGTGTCCGGGATATACAGCGTCGTGGGGATCTCGCCGGTATCGCGGGGGAAAAGCAGCTGGGCTTCGCTGCCCATCAGGCGGTAATAGAAGCCGTTCACCAGCGCCAGTTCCTCTTCCGGCACGCAAACAACGCCCGCTGGCACGTTATCGGGAATCCGGCCCAGCACATACTTTACATCGTCATACACGCTGGGATCCACCGCCGCGTCCGCGCCGTTCAGGTACAGGTAGGTAGCGCCGGTGCCGGCCAAGGCATCCGCGCCGATGGTCGCCATTTCTTCGCAAACCTCCAGCGCGTAAACCTTCGTGTTCTGGAAAGCACGCTGGCCTATGGCGGTCACCTGCCAGGGGATCTGCACCAGACCGCCGAGCGCAGAAACGCCCAGAAATGCTTCGTCTTCAATGACAAGCAGATCTCCGGGCAGCGACACAGCGGCGCTTGCGGGCAGCGGCAGCAGGCTGGTCAACAGCACGACCGCCAGCAGCAAAGAACCTATACGTTTTTTCACGGTATCACGACTCCTTTTCGGAGGTTGTATGCAGCCACAGTATAACACGTCGGCGAGCCGACGGCAAGGCATCGCCCGGGATCCGCGCGTTTCGGCGTGGCCGCACAGACGGCCGTCCTCTGCCCTTTTCTTTCCGGGCAATCGAAAAGCCCCTCCGGCAGACGCCGAAGAGGGGCTTTGGTTGTTTACGGGTCAAGTCCCACCCAGTCAATGCCGTGGTCCAACGCATACTGATGAGCTGCGCTGCCGGACGGCGCAGCAATAACCAGTCCGGACGGACATCCTTCAAAGGCGTCGTCTGCGATGTTGGTGACGCTGGCCGGGATGTCGATACGGATCAGATTGGGGCTGCCCGCAAAGGCGAGGGGACCGATCTGACGGCAGCCGTCACGGATGACCACTTCCCGGGCCGCTGTGCCTGCAAAGGCCTCAGCCTGAATGTCCATAAGGCCGTAGGGCAGCTTCAGCGCAATGCGCTCTTCCACCGCCACGTTAAAGGAGGCCTTTTTGCCGGTATAGCGCTCGGTGACGGTGATGGTCGCCGTACCGGGGCCTGCGGCCAGAATTCTGCCGTCGCCCTGGGGTACGGCCACGGCCGTATTGGAGGAGGTAAGATCATAGGTGTCGGCAAGGTTATCCCATTCCGCCCAGTCGATGGTCAGGATGACCGTGGGCTCGTAGATATCGCCCACAGCCAGCGCACGGGAGGGCGCCTCGGCGCTGATGCTGTTGATCTCCTCATAGGTGATCAGAAGGATCTCCTGGGAGAAGCCGTGGTTCCAGGTTTCTACAAGATACCTTCTCGCGCCAAGTTCAAAGGGGGACGCCAGGTACTCAATATAGCCGTTTTCTGCCCTGTAGTACATTCCTCCGTTCACCACGAAGTTGGGGTTGCCGTTCTGGGGCTGCATCTCCAGAATCGGCACGTTCCAGTCCTTGCTCTCGTACTTCACCAGAAGGACTCTGGGCAGTCTGAAGCTCTCCAGCGGCGGATACACGCCCACCTGAAGGCGAACCGGTGTCACATCCGGGCGCTCGGCGATGGAGATGGTCAGCGTGGCCGTGCCCACCGCCCGCATTTGCGCAGCGGCTCCCGAAATCGTGACTACACTCGGATTGGAGCTGGTGCACTGGAAGGTGTAGGTGGTATTGGGCGGCAGCACGGAAACGGCAATGCCGTCCATCCAGTCATAGCTGACTCCTGCGTCGAATTCCTTCCGCACTTCTTCATTCATACCCCAGTAAGTGATCTTCACCTGGTTTTCCAGCGTACCGTCGCTGATATAACGCACAGCCACCCCTTGTTCCTTTGCCCACTGGGCGGCGTAGCTGTTGCGGTAGCAGTATACACTGGACAGCTCGCTGCCGAACGCGCCGTCGGCGATCTCCGTCAGCTGTTCAGGCAGCACCACGGTGGTCAGGAACTCACCGTCCACGATCACGTGGGGAATGCTGGTAACGGTGGAGGGGATGGTCAGGGAGGTGAGGTTGTGGCAGTGACGGAAAGCGTTTTCGCCGATGGTTTCCAGGCCTTCCGGCAGCTGGAGCATCGCGATATTGCAGGCCCAGAAGGCTTCCGAACCGATGGATCGGAGCGTGCTGGGCAGCGAAACATGGCTCAGCTGATTGCCGCCGTGGAAGAACGCTTCATCGCCGATAGCGGTGTACCCTTCGGGAATGGTGATGCTGGTGATGCGGCTTTCACCTTGATAATAATGTCCGTATGTCCACCAGGCTTCATCCGCAATGCCCACTGCGCCCTGGGGCAGGGTAATAACCGTATCCTCTCCCCGGTAGCCGGCAACCAGCAGATCGCCGTTTTCATCGTATGCATAGCGCCAGTCGGGGTCAGCAGGGTCGCAGAAGCTGTATCGCTCATAGCAGGCGATCAGATTGTAGGCTGTTTCGCTGCCCTTGGTGCAGAACACCGTGGTCGCTGCCTGGGCTTCAAAGGGATAGGTATCAAAGTTTACATGGTCCGGCAGGTGCACTTCCTCCAGGGCAGGCCACAGGAAAGCGTTGTCGCCGATCCTGGTCACGCTCTCAGGCACATCCACACGAACGATGGATCGGTACCCGGGGGTCCATTCACTCATCATGCGACCGATGCGCTGGATTCCGTCGGGGATCACCAGATGCGTATCGCTGCCCGTGTATCCCTGCAGCGTCAGCGAGCCGTCCTTCTCCTGCTTCACGATCCAGTCAGGGTCGGCAGGGTCGCAAAAGACAAAGGCTTTGCCCAGAGAAAGCAGCGTATCGAAGGTGACGCTGTCCTTGGAAACATAGAACACGCCGCTTGAGTACCAGTCATCCCAAGCCATGGCTTCTGCATGGGCGGTGGTGATGTTGTCCGGCAGATGGGTCTCAATGGAGCTGTCCAGGGAATGGTATCCCAGGGAGGTAATGGTTTCGGGGAAGATCACCTTCTTGAGCGTAGTGCTGGCGCTGCTGAAGGCATACGCGGCGATGCCCACATATTCATCCGAAAGGGTGATCTCGGTTTCCGTGCCCAGGTAGCCGCCAAAGAGCAGGCCGCCGTTTTCATCATAGCGCCATCTCCACTCCGGATCCGCCGGATCGCACAGGCGGTAGCCAGTGTTTTCCGCGCTGACGTTGTAGGCGGTAACGCTGCCCTTTTTGCAGTAGATCCGGCAGCTGTCGTAGAAGGGATAGGTGTCCACTGTGGTGATGTTGTCCGGCAGATAGATCTCGTCCAGGGAGCACAGGAAGCAGTTGCTTCCCAGCGTGGTCAGGCTGTCGGGCAGGGTAACGCTCTTGAGGTTGTTACAGCTGTTGAAGGCAGTGCTGCCGATGGAAAGCAGCGTGGAGGGGAAGTTGATCCTGCTCAGAGCGGAGCACCGATAGAAGGCATGATTCTGAATCTCGGTCAGTCCTTCCGGCAGCACGATCTCCTCCAGGGCGGCGTTCTCATAAAACGCCTTGGAACCGATGGCGACGATGCCCTCCGGCACTGTGACCTTCGCCGCCGTGCCGTAATAAGCGCTGAGGATCAGCCCGGTCTTGTCCGAGGTGTAGCACAGGCCGAAATCCGGCTCGGCAGGATCGACGAATCCTTTGGAATAGATAGAGGTGGTGAGGTTCTGTGCGGTGACGCTGTCCTTGCTGCAGAAGATCTGTGTCCCGTAGGAGCTGCTCAGGATGGAGGAACCAAACGTGGCGATGTTGTCAGGAAGGTACAGCGCCTTCAGGTTGGGCATTCTGTAGAAGGCATTGTATTCGATGCTGGTAACGCTGTCCGGCAGGATGATCTCCTCCAGGGTGGCGTTCTCATCAAACGCCCTGGAACCGATCGCGATGATGCCCTCCGGCACAGTAACCTTCGCCGCCGTGCCGTAATAAGCGCTGAGGATCAGCCCGGTCTTGTCCGCAGTGTAGCACAGGCCGAAATCCGGTTCCTCCGGATCAGTGAACCCGCGGGAATACACCGAAGCGGTGATATTGCGGGCCGTGACGCTGTCCTTGCTGCAGAAGATCTGTGTCCCGTAGGAGCTGCTCAGGATGGAGGAACCAAACGTGGCGATGTTGTCGGGAAGGTACAGCGCCTTCAGGTTGGGCAGCTCATAGAACGCATTGGTGTCGATGCTGGTGACGCTGTCCGGCAGGATGATCTCCTCCAGCACATCGTTGCCGCTGATGCCGGCGTTGTAATCGTACTGATAAAAAGCCTGTCGGTACACAGCCACGATCCCGTCGGGCACGGTGACGGATACGTCGTCCCGGCCGTGGTACTTGTACAGCGCCAGGTTATGTTCGCCGGTGTACTCGTTGATGAGGTAGTACAGGTCAAAGTCCGGCATTTCGGGGTCTGCGAAGGGCTTGGCAGAATAGTTGGGTCGGGTGGCCATCGCATGGGCGGTGACGCTGTCCCGGGATACCCAGCTGCGAATGCCGGATGCCGCGCTGTAATAGGTCAGGTTCTCCGGCAGCTGCAGAGATGTGACATTCGTATTGGAAAACGCACTGCAGTCCAGATAGGTCAGCGTGTCCGGCAGTTCCACGGCGTCGATGGGCGCATAGGAGAAAACATTGTATTCCAGCCGGTCCAAGCCCTCGTTCAGGGTAACGCTTTCAAGGCTGAGGCATCTGTAGAACGCGTTGCTGCCCAGCGTCTTTACGCTGGCAGGGATCTCGATCTGCTTCAGGTTGGTGCAGTAGCTGAACGCGCTGGAGCTGATGGTCTCCAGCCCCTCCGGAAGCGTAACCTCCGTCAGACCGATGCAATTGTAAAACGCGCTGCTGTTAATGGTCTTCAGACTGCTGGGCAGCGAGACAGAGGTAATGGCGCTGTCCCGGAAAATGCTGCTGTTGATGCATTCCACGCCTTCGGGGATGACCACGTCGGTCACGCTGCCGTCAAAGGCGGTGACGGTCCAGCCCAGGTTGCTATATTTGGTAAAGGTGAGCCCGGGGGCGGAAATAGGCGCGCCGGTCTTGCCGATGGCGGCCAGGGTTTGGGCGGTCACGCTGCCATCGGTGCAGTAAAGCGCAGCGGGGCAGCCTTCAAACGCGCCCTCGCCAATGGTGGTCAGGTTGTCTGCCAGGAAGATGCTCTTGAGGCTGGTGCAGCCGTTAAACGCACCCGCGCCGATGCTGGTGGCGCGAGTATCCACCGTCACCAGTGCGGTGCAGCCGTCAAATGCGCCGTCGTCGATGGTTCCCAGCGCATTGCGGCTGTAGCCTGTCACGGTCCGCAGCGCGGTGCAGCCCGCAAACGCCCGCTGGCCGATCTCCACATAACTGGAAGAATAATTGTTGCCCAGGGTCACGCTGGTCAGGCTGGTCATGCCGGCAAAGGCTTCGGGAGCCAGCCGCTTGATCGTGCTGGGCACGACGATGCTGACGGCGTTCCGGTCGCCGACGTAGCGCGCCTGAACCACGGTATCGCTGCTGTAATTGCCATATTTCGGGGTGTTGACCACATAATCGGGCAGTGTCTCATCATGGTGAAACAGACCCGCTTCGGCCAAGGCGAAAGAGGTCTTGGTCTGCACGCTGACATACAGCTCTGCACCGCAGCCTCCGAAAGCGTTTTCGTCGATCACAGTGATGGTCCCGGGCAGATCGATGCGCTCAACAACTAGGCCATCAAAGGCAAGCGCCCCGATCCCATCCACCGTGCAGCCGCCCAGCGTGGCGGGGACGGTCACCGTGGTTTCGCTGCCGGTGTATCCGGTCAGGGTCGCCTTGTTGTCGGTGATGGAATAGACAAAGTCGCCTTCCGTTTCTGCTGCCGCCCATGCGCACATCAGGCACAGAAGCAGGCACAGCACAGCGGCAAAAAGCCATTTGGGCCGGTTCAGGCAGTTTTTCATTATATAGCCACCTTTCGTGGGTCATTGAAGATATCCGTTTCCTCTGACGGAAGTATACCACATTCTGCCGATGTTTACCATCCTAAAACACCAAATCAAGCGTACACGCCCTCTCCCCACGCGCAATCCACCTTGTACCAGCCGCCGGCAGCGTCGCCTTCCCACCTTGACAAGGCAGGCGCGTCATGAGATGATGAACCCAGCAAAGCATAACCGGGCGACGAAGAGGAAAGCCCGTCACGATGAAACAGCACGTTACACAAGCCGCAAGGAGGACCTCTCATGACTTCGTTTGTGTTTACCGCACGCCCACTGGGAGAGGACGAACGCTATCTGCCTTTGGAGGGACAACAGCTGCACGCTGCGGTTGCCTGTATCGCCGGGGACGGCACAGCCGAGAACCCGTGGGTTAAGCAGGTGGAGATTCTCAACCTGTCGGAAAACCCCTGGCAGGGCGTCATCCGCATGGCGCTGCCCACCGGAGCGAAATCGCCCCGGTTCTATCTGCCCGGCTTCCTCTACGGTACCAACCGGGGCGACGCGCCGCTGGTGGTGGACAGCCGATGCCCCCGTCTCCGGGCAGAGGGCGATTTTCCCGCCTCTCCGTGGTGGATGGTGCGCAGCGACCGCCTGTCCCATCCTGCGGCCTTCGTCTATGGCGACGGCCGGCTCTGCGGCTTTGCTGCGCCGCCATATTTCGTGCGCACGGCAGAGGCCCGCACGCCCTGGCAGCCGGGCGTGACCGGCGGTTTTGACCAATACGGCGGCTTTGGCTGCTCCATCGCGCCGGGGGAGATTTCTTACACCCTTGGCTATGAAAATGCGCCCTGGTTCTTCCTGGAAGCGCACCAGTACTCGCCCCGTGCGCCTCTTGGCGAAAACTGCTTCACCCTTACCGGCGGCGAGAAGCTGGTCTTCCGGGTCCATCAATTCGATCTGCCTGCCCAGGACGAGCGCACGCTGCACGACGCGCTCAAGTGGGTCTACGGGCAGTATCACCAGCCGCCCCGTCAGCTCATGCCGCCCAGGCAGGCCGTGGAGGAGATCGCCTCCGCCATTTCGCAGGATGCCTGGTTGCCGGAAAGCCACGGCTATGCCGGTTTTGTCTTTGACCGGGGCGATCATTTTGAGCACAACCCCCTGCCATCCATCTCCTGGACCAACGGCCTGGCGGCTGCTACGCCCATGCTGCAGGCCGCTCACCGCCTGGGTGACGAAACCATGCGCCGGCAGGCCCTTGACTGCATCCAGCACATCGTGGATCATTCCATGAATGAGCACTCCGGCCTGCCCTACATGGTGGAGACCGACGGCGAGTGGAGCAACCGGGGCTGGTGGTACGACCGGCTGCGCACGCCGGGACACGCGGCGTATCTGGTGGGTCAGGCCATGTACCTGATCCTCAAGGCCTATGCGTGGGAGAAGGCGAACCGGAATGAAGAGCATCCGGACTGGCTTCGTTTTGTCAAGCGGGTGCTGGACAAGACCCAGACCACCCGCAACACCGACGGCGAGTATCCCTATGTGCTCTCGGAGCGCACCGGCGCCGGGCTGGAGTATGATTCCTTCTCGGGCGCGTGGTGCATGGCCGCGGCTGCGTATTACAGCTTCCTGACCGGGGAGCAGGCGTGGCTTGCGGATCTGCTGGCCAGCGAGCGGTACTATCATCAGGCGTACGTATGCCGTCAGGAGTGCTACGGCGGCCCGCTGGATATCGACAAGCAAATCGACTCCGAAGGCATTCTGGCCTATATCCGCGCGGTGCATTACCTGCACCGGATCACCGGCGATGATCAGCTGCTCTCTCATATGCAGGACGCGCTGTATTACGAGTTCACCTTCAAGTTCTGCTACAATTCCCCCATCAAAACGCCGCCTCTCAGCAGCGTGGGCTGGTCCAGCTGCGGCGGCAGCATCACCTCCGTCACCAATCCGCACATCCACCCCATGTCCAGCTCCATCATCGACGAGATGGTCTACTGCGTCCGTCACACAGGAGACCGCTACGTCCGCAGCCGCCTGGAGGACACCATCCTGTGGAGCTGCCAGTGCCACAACACCTTTGACGGCGAATACGGCTACGGCAAAAAAGGCTGGATGTCCGAGCGTTTCTGCCACAGTCAGGGGCTGGTGAAGGAGCGCTACCCCGACGGCACACTGGCAAGCACCTGGTTTGCGCTGATGCCCTGGGCCTGCGGTTCCCTGCTGGAGGGTCTTACCGGCGAGGCCTGGCGCTAATCAAGTATTTCAGGAGGTATTTCCATGACACATACCGCACTTCCCACGGTGGAACAATGGGGCGTTCAGGAGATCGTCTGCCCGGGCTTTGCCACGGGAAACCCCTATATGGATTACCAGATCCGCGGCGTCTTTGCTTCGGAGTCGGAAACGGTGGAAGCGCCCGGCTTCTATGACGGAGACGGCCGCTACGTGGTGCGTTTCATGCCCTCCCACCAGGGACGGTACACCTACCGCGTCTTCGGCAGCTTCAGCCACGAGGAATATTCCGGCAGCTTTCAGGTGACCGCCCCTGCCCCGGGGGTCCACGGCCCGGTACGGGTCAGCGATCAGTATCACTTTGCCTATGCCGACGGCACCCGGTATATGCCCGTGGGCACCACCTGCTATGTGTGGCACCTGCAGACGCCGGAGATCTTCGAGCGGACGCTGGAAAGCCTGAAAACCTCCCCCTTTAACAAGATCCGCTTTTGCGTCTTTCCCAAGGACTACGACTACAACAAAAACGATCCCTTCACCTTCCCCTTTGAAAAGGCGCAGCCTGCGCCCGGGGAGCGTTACGGCTGGGACTTCACCCGCTTCGATCCAGCCTATTTCCGGCATCTGGAGAAGGCCATCCAGCGGCTTTGCGACATTGGCGTGGAGGCGGATATCATCGTGCTCCATCCCTATGACCGCTGGGGCTTCAGCCGTATGCCCCGGGAGGTGGATCAGCGGTACTTCCGCTATCTGGCCAGCCGTATCGCCGCCTATCGCAACGTGTGGTGGTCGCTTGCCAACGAATACGACCTGATGCCAGCCAAGTGCGAGGCGGACTGGGAGTCCTGCGCCGCTGCCCTGAAGGCCTCCGATCCCTACGGACGGCTCATGTCCATTCACAATTGCTTCCCCTTCTACGACCACACCCGTCCCTGGGTGACCCACTGCTGCCTGCAGCGTCAGGAACTGTACCGCTCCACCGAGCTGGTGGACGAGTGGCGGGAACGCTTCGGCAAGCCGGTGATCGTGGATGAGATGGGCTACGAAGGCGACATTCAGCACGGCTGGGGCAACCTGACGGCGGAGGAAGTGACCCGCCGCTTCTGGGAGGCAACGGTGCGCGGCGGCTACGGCGGCCATGGCGAGACCTACCTCAACGAAAAAGAGATCCTCTGGTGGTCCCACGGCGACGTGCTCCACGGTCAGTCCCCGGCGCGGCTCCAGTTCCTCAGGGACTTTCTGGAGGCGCTGCCCGCGCCCCTGATGCGTACAGCAGGCAGCTGGGACGAAGTGGTGGGCACTGCCCAGGGCTGCACTGGGGAAGCCGCTCCCTTCTACCTGTACTACTACTCCTTCATGCGCCCCACCTTCCGTGACTTCCGCGTGCCGGAGGGCATGGCATATCAGGTGGAGGTCATCGATACGTGGAACATGACCCGCACCGACTGCGGCGTGAAGGAAGGCTCCTTCCGGGTGCCGCTTCCTGCCAGGCAGTATGTGGCGGTGTATCTGAAACGGGTGCGCTGAGCGCCGCCGCCTGAGTTAAAATCAATGGGCAGGTGAACGAAATGCAGGTGATCGAATACGGGCAAAGCCATTCCCAGGTGCTGCTGTTTCTCCATGGCGGAGGACTGTCCTGGTGGAACTACCGGGAAGCGGCGTCACTCCTTGGCGAAACCTATCATGTGGTGCTGCCGGTGCTGGACGGCCACGGCGGAAACCCGCGGCCCTTTACCACCATCGAAAGCAATGCCGAAGCGCTGATCGACTACATCGACGAGCATTTCGGCGGCTCGGTGCTGCTCATCGGCGGCGTGTCCCTTGGGGCGCAGGTGGCGCTGGAGATGCTCTCTCAGCGGCAGGGGCTGTGCCGGACAGCCGTGGTAGAAAGCGCGCTCAGCATCCCCATGCGGCTGACCAACGCCCTGATGAAGCCCATGCTGGATATGAGCTACGGCCTGATCCGCAGGCCGTGGTTTTCGCGGCTGCAGTTCCGGGCATTGAAGATCAAAGAGGAACTGTACACCGACTATCTGCGGGATACCTGCCTCATCAGCAAGGAAAGCATGCTGGCCTTTCTGCTGGCCAACGGCAGCTACACCCCTAAAGATACGCTCTCCCAGACGGACGCCCGGGTGCATCTCTTTGTCGGCAGCAGGGAGATGCCGGTGATGCGCCGCTCGGCCGAACAGCTCCATGCGCTGATCCCCTCCTCCTCGCTGGAGATGCTCAAGGGGCTGGATCATGGCCAGTTCTCCATCAACTGTCCGCAGCGCTATGCCCGTACGGTCGCCGGGCTGATCGAAGCGGACAGGCTGTAACCATTCAACAGGAGCGTCAGGACAGCTGCCGCCCGGGAAAGGAATCATCATGCCGCAAGCCGTTCTCTTTGATATGTTCGAGACCCTGATCACCCACTACGGCGCACCGCTGTACTTCGGCACGGAGATGGCGGCGGAGGCAGGCGTAGCTGCGGAAGTGTTCCTGCCCCTGTGGCGGCGTACCGACGATGACCGCACGCTGGGGCGGCGCAGGCTGGAGGATGTGCTGGAGGAGCTCTACCGCTCTCTGGGCTGCTATTCTCCCGCGTTGGTGGACGGCCAGGTGCAGAAGCGAAAAGCCAGCAAGCAGGAATGCTTCCGTCATCTGCACCCTGAGATCCTGCCCATGCTCAGCGGCCTGAGGCAGCGCGGCATGCGAGTGGGGCTCATCAGCAACTGTTACTTCGAGGAAGCGGAGGTCATCCGCCAAAGCCCGCTGTTTCCCTGCTTTGACGCAGTGATGCTTTCCTGCGAGCAGGGCGTGATGAAGCCAGACCCGGAGATCTTCCGACGCTGCACGGATGCGCTGGGCGTAACGCCGGGCCAGTGCCTCTACGTGGGCGACGGCGGCAGCCGGGAGCTGGAAACCGCCCGCAGCCTTGGCATGACAACGGTGCAGGCGGTCTGGTATCTGCTGGAGGGAAGCACCCAGCCCTGCCAGCGCAAGGCGGAGTTCCCGGCGGCAGAGCGCCCCATGGACGTGGTGCGGATGGCTGAGGAAATGTGCATCAGGCACAAAAGCTAATCTTCGCTACCATGATACGCAAATCGCAAAAAGCCAAAGCGGCAAACGCTTTGGGACAGGAGGAAAAACCATGGCTGAGATCATCCGCAGGAATCTGGACGAGGCGTTCGCCAACGCCTGCGCCTACTCCGAGGTGGTGGCCGCCGGCGACTGGGTCTATGTGAACTTCTGCGTAGGCAACGTAGGCGGCAGCGTGGAGGAACAGGTGCACGGCGCGCTGGACAATCTGGAAGCGCGGCTGGCGCTGGTGAATTTGACGCTGCAGTCCGTGGTCAAGGTAGACGTGCTCATGCGGGACCCCTGGAACATCCCCGCCATGGAAAAAGTATTTGCCCAGCGTTTTCAGGGGGTCTATCCCGCCAGAAAGACCATCGCCACCGAGTTTGCCCACAAAGGCGGCGCGGACGGCCTGCAGGTGCAGCTGGACGCCATCGCCTACCGGGGCGAATAATCAGGAGGAATCAACGCCATGTCCCTCTATGTCAGGCAGATTTCCATCCCCGGCGAGATTCCCCGGGAAGAATACATCAGCCGGCTGCCCGTTGTGCAGCATCTGCGGCAGAACCCCCTCGCGCTGACCAGCCCCGTGACGTTTTTCGTGGGCGAAAACGGCGTTGGCAAGTCCACGCTGATCGAAGCGCTGGCGGTTTCGCTGGGGTTCAATCCGGAAGGCGGTACGCGCAATTTCCGCTTTTCCACCAAGGCGTCCCACTCCAGCCTGTGGGAATATCTGCGCCTGGGCAAGGGTCTGCGGCCCAGAGACGGCTTTTTCCTTCGGGCGGAAAGTTTCTACAACGTAGCCACCAACATCGATCAGCTGGATCAGGAGCCGTCCTTCGGCGCGCTGGTAATCGACAGCTACGGCGGCGTATCCCTGCACGACCAGTCCCACGGCGAAAGCTTCATGGCGCTGGTGGAGAACCGGTTCGGCGGGGATGGCCTGTACATTCTGGACGAGCCGGAAGCGGCGCTGTCCCCCATGCGGGTGATGCGCCTGATGTGCCTGATCCATCAGCTGACAAAGTGCCGGTCGCAGTTCATCATCTCCACCCACTCCCCCATCCTGATGGCCCTGCCCGGCGCAGAGATCTGGCAGATCGCCGCCGGAGGGATGGAGCGGGTCAGCTACCGGGATACCGAGCACTATCAGCTGACAAAGCTTTTCTTTGACGATCCGGAGCGGATGATCCACCATCTGCTTCGCCAGGAGGGAGAGGACCCATGACGATCGCGCGGATCATGGACAGGATGCTCGCCTTCTCCGGCGGCAATCTTCACGACATCCATCATTTCATGAAGGTGTGGACCTATGCCCGCACCATCGGACAGCTGGAAGGGCTGGACGAAGAAACCCTGCTCATATTGGAAGCCGCTGCCATCGTCCACGACATCGGCTGCCCCCTGTGCCGGGAGAAATACGGCCACTGCAACGCCCGGGAGCAGGAGATGGAGGGCATGCCGCTGGCACAGTCGCTGCTTGCCAGCTCCGGCCTGACAGATGCCCAGATCCAGCGGGTGGTCACGCTGGTGGGCCGGCATCATACCCTGGAGGGCATTGACGGGCCCGACTGCCAGATCCTGATCGAGGCGGACTATCTGGTCAACGCCGGGGAGAGCGGCTACGACCGGGAAAGCATGCGGCGTTTTGCGCAGCAGCATTTTCAAACCAGCGCCGGACGGGCGCTGATGGCCTCGGTCTACTCGGTGTGATCCAGCCGCTTTTGGCGCAGTTTGCGTTGGCATATGTCTCCTCCAGGCGGCTTGAACCCACCAAACAGCCACAACAAGCAAAGGAAACGTGCAAGCCATGAAAATCCATGATATTTCCCAAGAGGTTTTCTCCTGTCAGGTATACCCAGGCGATCCCGCGCCCCGGCGTGAGGTGCTGTGTTCCATCGAAAGTGGAGAATTATACAATTTAACGGCATTCAGCATGTGCGCCCACAACGGCACGCATATCGACGCGCCCTTTCACTTTCTCCGCGATGGAAAAACCATCGACGCCCTCCGCCTGGATGCGTTCGTGGGTATGGCCTATGTGACAGAGCATGATGGTATCGTCTCTGCCGATGATGCCATGGAAATGCTGCAAAAAGCCGCAGAGCAGAACCCTGACGCACAAAAGCGCATCCTGATCAAGGGCCCGGCTGAAGTTTCTCTGGAAGCCGCGACGGTGTTTGCTTCGTCCGGCATTCTCCTTTTGGGAAACGAATCCCAGACCGTGGGCCCGGCAAATGCGCCCATGGCCGTCCATTTGGCGCTTCTTAGCGCGGATGTTGTTTTGCTTGAGGGCATTCGTCTGGCGGACGTTTCTCAGGGCGTTTATTGGCTCAATGCAGCGCCGCTGAACCTTTCCCGTGCGGACGGCGCGCCGTGCAGAGCCATCCTGATCGAACCCGATCCCGCGTAATCAAAATGCCAGCGTGCCTTTGAAACACGCTGGCATTGATCCTCCGATATGCACCCGTCCATGCGGACGGCGTTTTTTTGCGCAGCCGCTTATGCTTTTGCAGCCATTTGGGTCAGGGTGTCGCCGGTGATGCGGTAGACCGTCCAATCCTCCATCGGCTGTGCGC
This sequence comes from Clostridiales bacterium, assembly GCA_015056365.1. Taxonomy (GTDB): domain Bacteria; phylum Bacillota; class Clostridia; order Christensenellales; family Aristaeellaceae; genus Limiplasma. The sequence goes on from SVGM01000007.1 coordinate 117,383, forward strand.
CCATGGAAAGGTAAAAGTCGATGCTGGGCCGGTTCCAGTCAAGGCACCACCACTCCAGCCGTCCGCAGCCGCGCTCCACCGCGATGCGCGCCAGCTGATGAAGCAGCCCCTTTCCGTAGCCCTTGCCCCGATGCGCAGGCAGCACAAACAGATCCTCCAGATAGATCCCCGCCCTGCCCAAAAATGTAGAGAAGTTATGGAAGAACAGAGCGAAACCCACCTCCTGTCCCTCCTCCAGCGCAAAGAGCACCTCGGCCTTCTGTTTTTCGAAGATCCATTCCCTAAGCAGCGCCTCGGTGGCCACCACCTGATCCAGCATGTTTTCATACGCCGCCAGATCACGGATCATGCGAAGGATCAGGGGGATATCTTCGGGGGTGGCAAAACGGAAAGACTCTTTATTCATAAGGCAAAGCTCCTTTGGCCATGATCTGCCCGGCGGCGCACCGCCTGCTGAAATCATCATATCACCCCCGGGCACACAAGGGAAGGGGTGTCTTTCTACGAACGCGCCGCCCCTCATGCCCTCTGCCTATGGACAAGCGGTGCTTTGTGCTCTATAATAAGGGTGTCATAAGGGTTCTTTTCCCGCACCGACCGCCATTCCGACTTTGTGGAGGCGGCTTTGCTTTACACCGCAGTAAGGAGACAACTCAATGAAGATTTCTATGCCGATTACCAAAAAACGCATCCAGACCCATTGGCACTATGCCTGGTGGCAGTACGTGCTGCTGGTGGTCGTAGCCATCGCGGGCTGGAGCCTGATGCACACCGTCACCCACTACCGCAGCCCCGCTCACCTGACGGTGGAATGGGTCTTTGGCGGCGTGACCCTGGATCAGGGCAAGATGGCCGAAGAACTGATGGAGGAGCTGAATCAGGAGCTCCTGCCGGAGATGGAGGAGGTCCGTTTTCTGCATCTGCTTCTGGACGACCAGTACAGCGCCATGCAGCTGACCACCTGGGCCTTTGCCGGTGAAGGCGATATTTATACCCTGCCCACATCCTATTTCCAAAATCTAGCCGCCTCCGGCGCGTATGCGGATCTGCAGCCGTACATTGACGACGGTACGCTGAATGTGGAGGGCATCGACCTCAGCGGCGGATACGTGAACGTAGAGGCCGCCGGCAGGAGCGTCCTGTGCGGCATCCCTGTTAGCGCCGTGCCCGGGCTGGAGCGCTACGGCCTGCTGTCCTCTGATTCGTACTTCAGCCTGCTGATCACCGGCGGCAACCTGGACAACTCAGCCAAGCTGCTTGGCTGGATCCTGGACAACTGCCGCGAACCGGTGGAGAATTCCATTCTGGCGCCCTGACCGGCAGCCCTCGCTCCAAAAAAAGTACAGTCCCCGGCGGCGTCATGCCCTGCCGGGGATCTTCTTTTAGTCAGCACCCGCTACAAACAACGAACCTCGCTCACCCGGCCATCCTCCACCCGGTAGCGGCGCAGGGCATGGTCCGCCACGCAGGGGTCGTGGGTGATGACCACGATGGTGTGCCCGTCCCGGTGCAGGCTGCCCAGCAGGTGCAGAATCTCGTCCCGGCTGTGCTGATCCAGCGCACCGGTGGGTTCGTCGCACAGCAGCAGCGAGGGGGAATAGCACAGCGCCCGTGCCATGGCCACTCGTTGCTGCTGTCCGCCGCTGAGATGCGCCGGCAGATGATGCGCCCGGTCCCGAAGCCCCACCTGAGCCAGCGCTTCCAGCGCTGCCGCCTCCCGCTGCCTAACGCCCACGCCCCGCAGCATCAGGGGAAAGGCCACATTCTCCAGCGCAGTCAGTTTTTTCAGTAGCTGATACCCCTGAAACACAAACCCAATCTTCTCCTGACGCACCCGGCACAGCGCGCTGCGGTCCATGGCAGAAACGTCCATGCCGTCCAGCAGGTACCGTCCTCGGCTGGGGCTGTCCAGACAACCCAGCAGATGCATCAGCGTGCTTTTTCCGCTGCCGCTGGGGCCGATGAAAGCCACATATTCTCCCGGGCGGATGTGCAGATTCACTCCCTCCAACACCCGGAGGGGCTGCTGGCGGCGGTCCGGATATTCCTTGCACACGTCTTCCATGCGAATCAAAAAGCGCCATCTCCCTTCCCGGGTAGTATGGCGCAGCAGGGCCTGCCTCAAGCGGCAGATTTGCAAAAAAACCGCCGCAGCTCATGCGCCGCGGCGGGAAAGGATCAGGCCAGTTCTTTTTCGATCAGCTTGCTCAGGGTGTAGGCGTCCTTGTCGATCTCCCGCTGATCGGGGCCTTCGATCATCACGCGGACGCGGGGCTCGGTGCCGCTGGCACGGATCACCAGGCGGCCGATGTCCTTGTACTTGGCTTCCACCTCTGCGATGGCCGCCATGATCTTCTCGTTTTTGTCATAGTCGTACTTCTTTGAGTCGGCTACGTTGGCAGCGTAGAGGATCTGGGGCATGGTCTTCATCACGGAGGCCAGCTTGCTCAGAGGCTGACCCGCCTTGACCATGGCGGAGATCACCTGCACGGCGGTGACGATGCCGTCGCCGGTGGTGTTATGATCCAGCAGGATCACGTGTCCGCTCTGCTCGCCGCCCAGCACATAGCCTTCCGCCAGCATCTTTTCCAGCACGTAGCGGTCGCCCACCACGGTCTTCTCCAGCTTGATGCCGTGCTTCTTCATGGCGATATCCAGACCCATGTTGCTCATCACGGTAGCCACCAAGGTATTCTGGCGCAGGCGGCCCTGATTCTTCAGCGACAGGGCCAGCACAGCCATCACCTTGTCGCCGTTGACCAGGTGGCCGCGCTCGTCCACGGCGATCAGGCGGTCGGCGTCGCCGTCAAAGGCAAAGCCCACGTCCGCGCCCAGCTCGCGCACCAGCTCGCACAGGCGGCGGGGATGGGTGGAACCGCAGTTATCGTTGATATTGGTGCCGTCGGGCTCGTGGTAGTAGCAGCTCACCTGCGCGCCCAGCTCCTTGAACACCATGGGAGCCACCTCGTAGCTGGCGCCCTGGGCGCAGTCCAGCACCACATGCAGCCCGTCCAGCCGCACGTCGGTGGTCTCCTTGACAAAGTCCACATAGCGGCGGGTGGCGTTGCGCTGGCGTACGGGACGGCCCACAAACTCGCCGATGGGCCGCTCGGCGCCTTCGGGCAGACCGTTCTTCACGATCTCCTCAATGCGATCCTCCACGGCGTCGGGCAGCTTGTAGCCGTTCTTGTCGAAAAACTTGATGCCGTTGTATTCCACGGTGTTGTGGCTGGCGCTGATCACCGCGCCTGCATCGGCCTCATAATAACGGGTCAGATAGGCGATGGCGGGGGTAGGCAGCACCTCCACCAGTACGGCGCGGGCGCCCACGCTGCAAATGCCGGCTACCAATGCACTTTCCAGCATTTCGCCGCTGATGCGGGTGTCCCTGCCCACAAGGATGGTGGGGCGGCGCACGTCGCTGGCCAGCACGTAGGCGCTGGCCTGACCAAGACGAAACGCCATTTCACAGGTAAGTTCTGTATTGGCAATGCCGCGCACGCCGTCTGTTCCGAACAATCTTGCCATAAAAATGATCTCCTTCCCGATTACGGGTAGCATGGGGGTATCTTCCATAGTATATCCCTATTGGGACAAAAATTCAACCTTGACTGTGGAAAAGCTGCGGCAGGAGGCGTTTGTCCTGCGCTTGCTAACGTCGCCGAGGGGTTTCCTCGCGGCTGCCGCTGCGAGGGGCAGGGCAGGGCGCTGCACGCCCCTGCACCCCGTGCCTACTCCTTTTCGGCCGCTTCGTGTCGCGGCTGCGCGGTTACTGCGCTTGCTAACGCCGCCGTGGGGTTTCTCGCAGTAGCGCTGCGTGGGGCAGGGCAGGGTGCTGCACGCCCCTGCACCCCGTGCCTACTCTTTCTGGAAAGAGTAGGCAGAAAGCGCGGCACGCTACCTCCGGGCAAAACCCCAAAATAGCTCCGCTCTGCGCGGGGGCTGCAGATTGTCCGCGCTGCGCAGGCGGTGGACAGATAGAAGTTTTTTGGCTTGCGCGACGCGCCGGACGGCTTCGCCCCTTTCCGCGCCTCGCTTCGCCGGGGTTTTGCCCTGCGTTCGCTAACGCCGCCCCCTGCTTGCCGGAAGGTGGCTGTAGTTAGGGGGCGGAGTATTGCGGAGATAGGATGCGGTTGTGGCTTGCCTATGTTCCGCCACCAGCAAACACCACCTCTCCCTACGCAGCTATGCTGCGCAGTCCGGGGTGCAGGGGGTCGCCCCCTGCTTGCCGGAAGGTGGCTGTGGTATGGGGGCGGGGTGTTGCGGAAATGGGGTGCGATTGCGGCTTGCCTATGTTCCGCCGCCAACAAACACCTCCTCTCCCTGCGCAGCCGTGCTGCGCAGGGAGAGGTGCAGGGGGTCACCCCCTGCTTGCCGGAAGGTGGCTGTGATTAGGGGGTGGGGTGTTGCGGAAGTGTGGCGTGGTTGCGGCTTGCCAATGTTCCGCCGCCAACAAACACCACCTCTCCCTGCGCAGCTGTGCTGCGCAGTCCGGGGTGCAGGGGGTCACCCCCTGCTTGACAGAGGGGGTGTCGAATGATAGACTTTTCTGGAGGGATACGTCGTATTTGTCATTGAGAATTGTCTGGCAGGACGGCGGCTGCAACGCCAGCGTGAGAAGGAGAAAAAAGATGACGTTTTTCACCCCTGAAAGCGGCGAGATCCGTTTTGCAAACGGCTTTTGCCTGCGGGGCGGCATGGCTGCCCGAGAGATCGACAGCCACCTGCGCTACGCAGGCCAGGAGGAGGCTGTGTTTTGCCTGCCCGGGCTTGCGGTGACCGGTGGAAGCATTGCGCCGGTGTGCGTTGTGGACGGCGAAGGGCTGCGCAGCGTACGGCTGCACGTGGCGGCCATCGCCGGCAGGAACAACGTGCCTTCGGAGCGGCAGCGCTCGTTCCTGTTTGAACGGCTGGGGTTGAAGGATCCCTGTCCAGACACCCGCCAGAGCGTGCGCATCCGCTGTCCCTTTGGTACGCTCACCCTGTATTCAGATCCCCTGACCGGGCAGGCAGGCGCGCTGGTGGAGTATCAGCGAATCTAAAGAAGTTGTTGTGGAGGAATGGCTATGGCGATCATTCTGGCGCCCATTATGCGCGATTATCTGATTCGTTTTCAGCAGACGGCCATCAAGGAGACCGGGCGCAGACCGCTGACCTATCTGCGCACCCCCATGGATGAGAAGCTGGTAATCAACGGCTGCCAGCGTCCGGGGTATGCCTTCTGGCAGCCTGTGCCGTGGACGGATAACAACGCGCCTCTGGGCGAATACGCCAAGGCGTTCCATGACAGCATTCAGCAGTATGTGTCCATGTGCCAGTTTCTGGAGATCCGGTTTCATCTGCCGGTGGCGCATATGGGCAGTCCGTTGAGCTTTTTGTACGGACGCACGTTTGAAACGTGCAAGAATACCGAGCTGGCGCCGCCCAGCCGCGCCTTTGAGGAGGCGCATATGCAGCTGGAGGAGCATCCCGAGCTGCCGCTGGGCTATTGCATGGCGCAGACCTGCGACGGAGGTGAGCCCCTGCTGCTGATGCTGCGTGCCGAGGATGGCCAGGCCTATGTGCTGCGTCCCGAGCGGGACGTGGAGCCGCTGTATCTGCGGGTGACCATCGACCGGCTTTTGCCCAAGCTGCAGTTTGTCTACGATCTGTAATGTTTTCCATGCCTCATCTGATGGCATTGCCGGAAAGGGGGCGCACGGATGCGCATTGAACCACAAGGCGTGATCAGCTATGCCGGGTTGGATCTGCCCACGCTTCTTGCCGGAGCGCGGCTGATGTTCTCCGGGGAGGAAACCCAGCTGCCGCCGCGTTTTTCTTCCCTGATGCCGCTGTTTCCTGTGGAGCTGGTGCAGAGCATGCGCTTTGTGGGCGCGGCTGCGCCGGGACGGCTGCTGGTGTCGCCGTCCGGTTTTTCTACCGATCCGGCCGAATATCATACCATGCTGTATGAGCAGATGCCCCGGCTATATGTGGGGGATAATCTGAGCCGGAACATGGACTATGAAGGCAACTTCCACGGCAGGGGCGAGGTCACGGTAGACGAAGCCTGGACCACCTGCTTTCCCCAGTATCAGCCCTTTGCAGGGGAACGCCTGATGCTGTATGCCCTGGGCGGCGGCGCGCAGTCGGTTGTTGTGCCCGAGAGCCTGTACCCCCGTGCAGCAGGTATGCTGCGCACGGCAGAGACCGCGCTGGGCGTCACCAACCGCTGCCATGACTACGCCCGCTATGTGTACCAGCGGATCCGCGCCGGAGAAAGCTTCGATGCGGTCGCCTTTGAAAACGATTATCTCAGCCAGCGGGAATTGAAGCCGGTGGTGATCTGCCAGAGCGATCTGGGCCGGATGATGCAGGATCTGGCGATGCTGCGAAGCATCCGCGAAGGCAGCGACGAGGAAGGCCTGTATACCGAAAATGCCAAGCGCGCAGAGCGCATTCAGCAATATGTCCCGTCCCTTTACGCCTGTGACGTGTTCGACGACGCGCCGCAGACCCGCTATACCTCGCGGCTTTTGCAGCCGGTGTGGGAGGACGGATTCGTCAGCGACTGGTGGCTGCCCTACACCGACGCCGCAGCCTACATCAGCCGCAGCGATATGACCCTGGACATGGCGGCCCTGTGCAGCGGCTTCCAGTTTGCGCCTGTGTATGACCCGGAGACCCGCGGCGGACGTTATCCTGCCAAGGTGCGGGTGGTGGTGGTGCGCGACCGGGAGATCAGACTCCGCATGGGCGATACCCTCAACAACCCGGCCTACGGCAGCGGCATGAGCCCGTTGGGTACCATCAACAAGATGGTCTATATCCCCGACAGCCGGGAACTGCTCCGCCAGGGAAAACTGACCGAGGAAGAAAGCGGCATTCGCTGCGAGAATACCTCCGTACGCCCGGCCGCCTACCGGCAGATGGTCAAAATGGCGTCCCTGCAGGAGAACAAAGGCCGGCTGGTGGATGCGCTCTACCGCCGTGAATCGGTGCTGGGCGAGGTGTTCCCGGTTTCGCCGGAGTACGAGCAGATCCGCGCCCTGATGAACGAACCAGTGGATGCGCTGGACAGCACCATGGCAGGCTATGAGCATACTCAGCTCAGCGGCTACGATGCAGACATCGACTATCTGCGCCGCATGGGTATGGAGCGTGAATGGCACCCCGAGGATCCCCGAAAGCCCAAGCCCTTCCGCTTTGCGCTGGACGCCCTCCGGCAGGCCAGCATCGAGAGCGGCTTTGCCATGCGCGCCTCTTGCGTCAAAGTCAAGCTCAAGGAGCTTCGCCTGGAGAACCCCGGCGAGGATGACCCGGCAGGCGCGTTTGAAATGGGCGCATTTGCCCAAAGTGCCGCTGATGGGAATACAGAAGCTGCGGATGGCAACCCGCCCACCGCAGGTGCTGGGGACGCAGAAGCTGCGGATAGCAATCTGCCCACCGCAGGTGCCGCAGGTACCGCAGGTGTGTGGATGAGCGCGGCAGATGGACGGTATCTGACGACGGATGTGGGCGGTACGTATCCCACGGACGAGGAACTGGCGCAAAAAGCCGCTGAGGAAAAGAAGAAGGCCAAGCCTGTCAAGAGGCCTAAGCAACAAAAGGACAAGGCTGACAGCCTCCGGGATGAACGAAGCGTGGTGCTGGACGGCCAGCTGAGTATGGAGCTGAGCGAGCCTATCTCCTCAGGGGCCGTCGTGAATACACCACCCTCGGATGGCAATCCGCCCACCGCAGGTGCCGCAGGTGTCGCCGGGAATACACCACCCCCGGATGGCAAAGTGCCCACCGCAGGTGCCGCAGGTGCGCCCGCCGCAGGTGCCGCCGGGAATACACCACCCTCGGATGGCAATCCGCCCACCGCAGGTGCGCCCGCCGCAGGTGCCGCCGGGAATACATCACCCTCGGATGGCAATCCGCCCACCGCAGGTGTGCCCACTGCAGGTGTGCCCACCGCAGGTGCCGCCGGGAATACGCCACCCTCGGATGACAAAGTGCCCACCGCAGGCGACGGAATGACCATACGACAGATGCAGAACGGTCAGCTGAAATGGTTTGCTGACGAATGATGAGCGAAATGGATTTTGCACAATGGAATAAGGAGGTTGCCCCTATGAAACTCACCCCCAAGGACATCGCCAAGATGCTGGATCACAGTACCCTTCAGCCCTACCTGACGGAAGAGGATATCCGCAAGGGCTGCGAAATCGCCCTGAAATATGATACTGCCAGCGTGTGCGCCCGTCCCGGCGACATGAAGCTGGTGGCGGAACTGCTCAAGGGCAGCCAAGTGAAGGTCTGCACGGTGATCGGCTTCCCCCACGGCAACCATAAGCCGGAGATCAAGCTGGCGGAGGCCGCCGCAGCGCTGGACGACGGCTGCGTAGAGCTGGACATGGTGCTGAATATCGGCAAGCTGATCGCCGGCGACGATGCGTATGTGTACGAGGAGATCGCCGCCATCTGCAAGCTGGCTCATGACCGGGGCGCCAAGGTGAAGGTGATCCTGGAGACCTGCTACCTCAGCGACGAGCAGAAGACACGCGCCTGCCAGATCTGCACCCGCGCCGGCGCAGACTGGGTCAAGACCAGCACGGGCTACGGCAGCGGCGGCTGCACGCTGGACGATCTGCGCCTGATGCGCGCTGCTGTGCCGGAGAGCGTGCAGGTGAAGGGTTCCGGCGGCATCCGTGACCTGGATACGGTGTTGGCTGCCCGTGCCATCGGTGCAAGCCGCTGCGGTGTATCCGCCACGGCCAAGATCATGGAAGAAGCCGAAAAGCGCTATGCCGAAGGCACGCTGGCGGAAGCCACTACCCTGAAGGAAATGGAAGGCGGCTATTAAGCAGCCGAAAACGCCCTGCGATCCTTTCTGAGTCCGTCGCATCCATTGCACAGCAAAGACTTTCAGAGGACTCCGCAGGGCGTTTTGATGGAATGCTTACCCATTTCCCCGTGGTTTCTAATGGGATTCTCATGTAAAATGCAGCCATATCTCAAGCAATGGGCGGCGCTCCATGATATGATAGCACCGTACCAAGGGAAACCAAGCAAACCGTCCCAAAGGGACACAATCATAAGGAGGATCCCATTATGGCTAATCAGAACAAGACTAACGGCATTTTCTCTTTTCTCTACTGCAACCGCATTAAGGTCAGCAAGGGTGCTACCCCCATTTTGAACCTCTCCCTGATCTTCGGCATTCTGGCGGTACTGACCGCGCCCTGGCTGGTGGCTGGCGGCGCAATTGTCGCCCTGGCAATGGGCTACAAGTTCGGCTTTGAGCGCAATGCCGCCGGTTTCAGCAGCAACTTTGACGAAGTGGTACGCGGCGCTGCGTCCAACGTGCGCAACGTGGTGGATAACATCGTTGACCGCGACGACAACCAGCAGACCGACAGCTACTACGACGATAACGATCACCCCACCCTGTAATCTGACAGCTCTGTCAAACGCACGCCGTTCCGGCTTTTCCGGGACGGCGTGTTTTTTTGTGCCACACACCGCTCTTGCGCAGCGCGCGACGGCGGTTTTCTTGCCCAGGGGGAGGAAATATGCTACAATACCGGGAGCCCCTTTTGCCATGGATGTCATGAAGGCGTCCCGCTTTTCTCTGAAGAGAAAGGAAAGGGAGACTTTTTGACGACCCTGTGGGAAAGGATGAAACAAATGAATCAAACAAGCGGAACAAAAACTACCAGAAACGCACAGGTAACCAAAATGGTGCTGGCAGCGCTGCTGCTGGCGCTGGGGCTGGTGCTGCCCTTTGTGACGGGCCAGATCCCGGAGATCGGCAATATGCTGCTGCCTATGCACCTGCCGGTGCTGATCTGCGGGCTGGTATGCGGCTGGAAATGGGGCCTGGCCGTGGGCTTCATTCTGCCGCTGCTGCGCAGCCTGCTGTTTCAGATGCCGCCACTGCTGCCCACCCTGCGGACGGGTGGCGCGCTGTGCATGGCCTTTGAACTGGCGACCTACGGCCTGGTGGCCGGGCTGGTATATGCCCGCCTGCCCAGACGGACCTGGGCGCTGTATGCGGCGCTGATCGCGGCGATGGCAGCAGGGCGCATGGTATGGGCCCTTGCCAGCGTGGTGATCTACAGCCTGTTTTCCGATATCCAGTTCACGTTTGAACTGTTCCTGGCAGGCGGCTTTGTAAGCGCGTGGCCGGGCATGCTGCTTCAGCTGGCGCTGATACCGCTGCTGGTAAAGGCGCTGGAGAGAACCCGCTTGATTCCCGGAGGCGTAGCGGCGGAATGACAGAACAAAAAAAGCAACTTGCCGCTCAGCGGCTGCTTGCGCCGGTGATCCGAGAGATCGATGCGCGTATTGCCGGGCAGGGACACGCCCTGTGCGTGATGGACGGGCAGTGCGGCGCAGGAAAAACCACGCTGGCGGAAGCACTGGCCGCAAGGTACGGCGCGCCGGTAATCCACATGGACGACTTCTTTCTGCCCTATGAGATGCGCACCCCAGAGCGCCTTGCCCAGCCCGGGGGCAATGTCCACTACGAGCGCTTTGAAGCCCAGGTGCTTGAAGCGCTGCAAAGCGGGGCATGCTTCTCCTATCAGCGCTTTGACTGCGCCACAGGCGAAATGCTTGACCGGTACTGCCCCTGGGCGGCGCTGCGGGTGGTGGAAGGCAGCTACAGCCTGCATCCCCGGTTTCAGAAGGCGTGGGTGGATATGAACGCAGTCACCGTATTCCTGACTGTGGATGAGCGCGAGCAGCTGCGCCGCATTGCCCTGCGAGCCCCGGAAAAGCTTCCGCAGTTCGAATCCCGGTGGATTCCCCTTGAAAAAAGCTATTTTCAGGCGTATGATATTCCCGGTAGGGCGGAGATGGTCTTAACCAGCCTGCCATGGGAGGACAAAACATGAAGATTCTGGTAATCGACGGACAGGGCGGCGGCGTAGGCCGCAGCATTGTCGCGGCCATGAAGGCCGCTATGCCGGACCAGCAGCTGATCGCCCTTGGCACCAACGTCCAGGCCACCGCCGCCATGCTCAAGGCAGGCGCGGACATGGGCGCGACCGGCGAAGGCGCCATCCGCTATCAGTGCAAGAGTGCAGATATCATTCTGGGCGTAACGGGCATCCTGCATGCCAACGCTATGCTGGGGGAGATCACTCCTGCCATCGCGGCGGCGGTGAGCCTGAGCGAAGCCCAGAAGATCCTGGTGCCGCTGGACCGCTGCGGCCTGATCATCGCAGGGGTGGAAAAGCAGCCCCTGGAAAGCCTGATCCGCAAGGCGGCGGAAGCAGCCGCTGCGCTGACAACCAAAAACAAGCCCTGACAAGGCATTATCAAAGAAAGAAGGATCATCATCATGAGCGAATGTACCCACGATTGCTCCACCTGCAGCCAGAACTGCGGCGAGCGCAAACCCGAAAGTCTTCTGCAGAAGCCCCATGAGCTGAGCCGCATCAAGAAAGTGATCGGCGTATGCAGCGGCAAGGGCGGCGTCGGCAAGAGCATGGTCACCGCGCTTTTGGCCATTCTGGCCCAGCGTCGCGGCCTGAAGGTCGGCATCCTGGACGCCGATATTACCGGCCCCTCCATCCCCCGCGCTTTTGGCCTGAAGGAAAAGGCCATGGGCACCGATCAGGGCATCTTCCCCGTGCGCTCCAAGAGCGGCATCGACGTGATGAGCCTGAACCTGCTCCTTGAAAACGAGAGCGATCCTGTGGTCTGGCGCGGCCCGGTCATTGCGGGCGCTGTGGGCCAGTTCTGGACCGACGTGATCTGGGGCGAGAAGGACGTGCTGTTCATCGATATGCCTCCGGGAACCGGCGACGTGATGCTGACCGTGTTCCAGTCCATCCCTGTGGATGGCGTGGTGCTGGTTTCCACGCCTCAGGAACTGGTGGGCATGATCGTGGAGAAGGCCCTCAAGATGACCAACCTGATGAACATCCCCGTGCTGGGTCTGGTAGAAAACATGAGCTATGTGGCCTGCCCCGACTGCGGCAAGAAGTATGAGCTCTTCGGCAAGAGCCATCGGGATGACATCGCCAAGGAATACAATATCCCTCTCACCGCCGCTCTGCCCATCGATCCCAAGCTGGCAGGCAGCGTGGACAAGGGTATGCTGGAACTGTTTGAAGGCGACTGGCTGGACGAGATCGCCAACGCCATTCAGGACCTACAGCCCAAGGCACAGCAGTGAGCGCCCTGAATACCCCCATCAATGTCGCCGCCAAGGTGGACGAGGCGCGCAGTCTGTATCTCAGCGGATACAACTGCGCCCAGTCCGTCTTTGCGGCGTTTTCTCAGGAGATGGGGCTCAAACGGGAGGATGCGCTGCGGATGGCGTCCGGCATGGGCGGCGGGATCGGCGGCCTGCGGATGACCTGCGGCGCGGTCAGCGCCATGGCGATGGTGCTGAGCGCCCTGTACGGCTATGACGACGCAGCCGACTTTGAGGGCAAGAAGCAGCTCTATGCGGATATCCAGCGTCTGCACAGCTCGTTCATTGCCGAGCATGAAACGTCCGAATGCCGCGCCCTTTTGCAAAAGAGCGGCATCGTCGTCAAAGCCCAGCCCAGCGAACGCACCCCCGAATACTACCGCACGCGTCCCTGCGCCCGGTATATTGAATTGTGTGCTAAATTCATTTCAGAAGAACTGAATCACAAGCAGAGCAAACCCTTCCCCAACACTGCGCCGTAAAACGGCGCAATCCGGAGGTGCAGGAGGCACTGCCTCCTGCCGGGGCGCGGGGCAGCGCCCCGCAAGCACCTCCCGGCCCGCAAATCCCCTTCCCCGTCTCCAACAACAGCTCCCCGTGTTGCTCCGTAAAACGGCGCAATCCGGAGGTGCAGGAGGTACTGCCTCCTGCCGGGGCGCGGGCGGCGCCCCGCAAAACACCCCCGGCCCGCAAATCCCCTTCCCCGTCTCCAACAACAACTCCCCGTGTTGCGCCGTAAAGCGGCACAATCCGGAGGTGCAGGAGGCACTGCCTCCTGCCGGGGCGCGGGGCAGCGCCCCGCAAAACAAACACCCACCGAAAGGAGCCACCCGCCCATGAAAATCGCCTTTGTGGCCGATCTGCACGGCAACTGGCCCGCTACCTGCGCACTGGAAAAAGATCTGGAGCTGCAAAAGCCCGACCGGATCATCTGTCTGGGCGATGTGGTAGGCAAGGGCCCCAGCAATGCGCAGACTTTCGACTGGGCCATGCGCCGCTGTGACCTGATCATCGGCGGCAACTGGGATTTCGGCGTAGGATATCAGCAGTTTCCCAACGACCAGTTCTATTGGGAGCAGCTGGGTGAGAACCGGCTCAAGGTGCTGCGGGAGCTGCCTCAGGAGAGCGAATTGATGCTGTCTGGACGGCGGGTGAGGCTGATGCACGGCCGCCCGGTGATGGACTCACTGATCACGGTGAAGGACAGCCACGAGGAGATTCAGGCGTTCTTTGCGGATGCGCAGGGCAAACCCTACGACGTGGTGCTCTACGCCGACGCGCACCGTCAGGCCATGCGCACGGTCAATCCCGGCCTGTTCATCAACACCGGCAGCGTAGGCAATGCGCTGGGCGTGGCCTATTGCTGCTACGCCATCGTGGAAGCCGAGCCGGGCAGCGCCCCCGCGCCCTTCGAGGTACGGCTGCGCCAGCTGCCCTACGACCGGGAGCAGGCCATCCGGGATGCCCAGGCAGCGCCCCTTGTGCCCCGGATCGACACCTATATCAACGAGATCAAAACGGCGGTGTACAGCCGCCGATAATGACGGCAGGGTATTGCAGCATACTGCCCCACATCCAGACAAAAGATTTTTGCGCAACCTCAGTCGCCTGCACGCTGCTGCCGGTCCGCATTTGCTTCGGCCACGACTGCAGGTTGTTTATGCCTTCGGCATTGTGCCCGCTGGGCACCCGACTTCCCTTCGTCCCTCTGTCTTTTTTTCAATTCGTAAAGGAGGCCTTCATCCCTATGAAGCCGACCCCTGCCCGCATCCTGACCCCCTATGAGCTGCACACCGGCAAGCTGGCAAAGCCGCTGCGGTTTCTTGTGATCAGCGACCTGCACAACGAGCCCTTCGACGACCTGCTTCCACTGATGGACGACGCCGACGCTGTGCTTGTGCCGGGCGATATCAGCAACCGCTATCGCCAGGAATACGACCGGGGACTGGCCTTCCTTCGGGAAAGCGCCAAGCGCCGCCCCACTTTTTTCTCGGTGGGCAATCATGAGACCCGGCAGAAAAGCTACCGCGAGCTGATCGCCCTTGCGCGGGAAAGCGGAGCTGAGGTACTGATCAACCGCCATGTTCGCTTTGAGGATCTGTGGATCGGCGGCTGGTACGACCCGGAGATCGTAAACGAGCCGGAAGAGGTGGACGCCTTTGAGCAGCTGGACGGCTGCAAGCTGCTGCTGTGCCACAAGCCGGAGCATTATATGGAACACCTCAGGGGACGGAAGATCGACCTGACCATTGCAGGCCACGCCCACGGCGGTCAGATCCGTATCGGAAACCAGGGTATCTATGCCCCGGGTCAGCTGCTGTTTCCCCGGTACACCCGAGGCTGGGCGGACGGCGGCAAGCTGCTGATCTCCGCCGGCGCAGGCAATCCCTGCCGCATGCCCCGCTGGAATAACCCCCGCGAGGTGCTGCTGGTGACGGTGGACTGACGCTTACGCCGGCGCGAAAGGCTTCCCTTCAACCTGTAACTCACAAAGGAGCGTACGCATATGCAAAACATCCGCGTTATTCAGGCACAGCAGATCACCGATACGGTGAAGGAGCTGTGCATCCGGGCCAATACCCAGCTGCCGTGCATGGTGCGCGGCCTTTTGCAGGATGCCCGCGCGAAGGAACCCTTTGCCCCGGCAGCGGATACCCTGGATCTGATCCTGAAGAACGCAGACATTGCCGCTGACGGCTGCGTGCCCATCTGCCAGGATACGGGCATGGCCGTGGTGTATGCGGACGTGGGCCAGGACGTACATATCGCTGGCGGCCTTCTGGAAGACGCTGTGAATGCCGGCGTTGCGCTTGGCTATACCGAGGGCTATCTGCGCAAGTCCATCGTGGGCGACCCCATCCGCCGTGGCAATACCGGCGACAACACCCCTGCGGTGCTGCATGTGCGGCTGATGGAGGGCGACCGGATCCGCCTGACCGTGGCCCCCAAGGGCTTCGGCAGCGAGAATATGAGCCGCCTTTGCATGCTGACGCCTGCCCAGGGGCTGGAGGGCGTGAAGCGCTTCGTGGTGGAGACGGCGAAACTGGCCGGCGCCAACCCCTGCCCGCCGATGATGCTGGGCGTGGGCGTGGGCGGCACCTTCGAGCGCGTGGCACAGCTGGCCAAGGAAGCGCTGATCGAGCTCAGGGAAGGCCCTCATCCAGACCCCTATTACGACGCGTTGGAAAAGGAACTGCTGGAGGAGATCAACGCGCTGGGCATCGGCCCTCAGGGCTTCGGCGGACGCACCACGGCGCTGAGCGTACGCATCAAGGCGTTCCCCACCCATATCGCCGGGCTGCCGGTGGCTGTGAACGTAGGCTGTCATGTGACCCGGCATATGTCCGCAGAACTGTGACAGAAAGCTTGACGAACGGTCGCTTTACCCCCTATAATGAGCATGGCGTTTTGCATATTTTTACTGCGCCAATGAGGATAAGAGGATGAGAAACACGATGAAAATGCGTAAAGGTGAAGGATACCGGCTTTTGTCGCTGGTGCTGGCGCTGCTGATGGCGCTCCTGTCCGTGGGCTTTGCCGAGGAAACCGATACCGACGCTGCGGAGCAGACCGGCGATCAGATTACCCACATGGGCAAGGCCAGCGTCGCCCTGAAGGTTCGTATTGAGCCCAACAAGGATGCCCGCGGTATCGACAGTATCCCTAAGAATGCCACAGTGTACATTATCGAGCAGACCAATGACGAGTGGGTCAAGGTTCATACCTCCAACACCACCGGCTATGTCATGGTCAAGTACATCACCAACATGCAGGACATCAACGACCTGAGCGTGGAAGAAGTGATGTCTCCTTCGGATCTGCCCGACGGCACCGTACCTTTTGACGCGGAGCTTCTGCCCTTCCGCGACGGCTACAAGGCCTACCTGCTCACCGGCGCTTACATGTTCGCTACCCCCCATCAGGAATCTGAGAAGATCACCTACGTCTCTGCTAACAAAGAAGTCATCGTCAGCCAGGTCAGCGGCGACTGGTGCTATGCCCGCTATCAGAACAAAGAAGGCTATATGCTCAACTCCGGCCTGTACAAGTGGGACCGCATCGATCCCTATGCCGGCGAGATCCCTGGCCTGACCGTGATGCCCAAGATCGCCTTTATCACCAAGACGGCCGAAGTGTACGCCGTTGCGGACAACAAGTCCCTCAAGGATTATCCCGTTACTCCCGGCGCCTGCGTAGCGGTGTACGAAAAAGACCCCCTGGGCCGCTATCAGACCCCCTACCATCGTACCATGGGTTACCTGGAGGAGGACGTGATCGGCTACACCATGGATGTGGTTCCGTGGGACCAGGCGCAGCCCGGTGACCTGATCGCTGCCATGACCACGTTCTATGCGGTGGGCGTAAGCACGCTGCAGTATCAGGGCCGTAACTGGAACATCTATCTGGCCTCCTCTATGATCAACGGTACGGTGCTCCAGCCCGGTCAGGAGTTCAACATGAACGAGACCATCGGCCCCTACCGTAAGTCCACCGGCTACCATGAAGCACCCATTATGAGCCAGAACGCCACCACCGGCTACGGCGGCGGTACCTGCCAGGTAAACACCACCTTCTACATGACCAATATTCAGGTGCCCATCCTGATCACCCACCGTAAGGTGCATGCCGACGTGGGTATCTATTATGTGCCCCGCGGCTTTGACGCAGCGGTTGGCGGCGGCAGCATCAACCTGACGCTGGTCAATACGCTCCCCTATGCCATCCGTTACCAGTTCTTTATTACCGACGGCGTCATGACCTGTTGCATCTTCCGCGAGAGCTGACGGTCAAGCCGTCATCCATGCCCGGCGTCCTCTGTGAGGATCGCCGGGCATTTGCGTCCACCATTGCTGTATGGACGCAGAATAAAAAAATAGCATTTGCCGCAGGTATATGATATAATAGGTGCGACCATTATCTGGATTTCCTTTCCATACAATACAACAGAAAGGGGCTTTCGTATGCCGGACAACAACCAGCGTAATCAGGCAGGTGCCCCCAACGGCGCGAATCCGTGGATGCGTCCCATGGGCGCCAATATGCTTCAGCGCGGCGCGTCTGCGCCCAAGCAGCCGACTGCCCAGCCCAGCCCTTATACCCCCAATGAAACCGACGAAAACGAGGCGCTGTATGCTGCCCGGGCCGCCGCCGCCATGCGGCGCGCTGCCGCAAATCAGGGCGGACAGCCCCAGATCATGCAGGGCTACGTCCCTCAGCAGCCTGCCGCACCCGCGCAGCAGAATGCTTACGTCCGAGGCGGCGCCATGCAGGGTTATGTTCCCCAGCGGCCTGCCACTCCCGCGCAGCAGCCTTCCTATCACCGTGACGCGGCTCAAGGCTATGCCGCCCAGCGCCCCGCTGCTCCCGCACAGCAGCCCTCCTATCACCGTGAAGCGGCTCAGGGCTATGCTGCCCAGCGCCCCGCTGCTCCCGCGCAGCAGCCTTCCTATCACCGTGACGCGGCTCAAGGCTATGCCGCCCAGCGCCCCGCTGCTCCCGCACAGCAGCCCTCCTATCACCGTGAAGCGGCTCAGGGCTATGTTCCCCAGCAGTCTGCTACTCCCGCGCAGCAGCCCTCCTATGACCACGAAGCGGCTCAGGGCTATGTTCCCCAGCAGTCTGCTACTCCCGCGCAGCAGCCCTCCTATGACCACGAAGCGGCTCAGGGCTATGTTCCCCAGCAGCCTGCCACTCCCGCACAGCAGCCCTCCTATCACCGTGAAGCGGCTCAGGGCTACATCCTCAGGCAGCCTGCCGCTGTGGCGCAACCTGAATCCGTACATCGTGCCGGAGACGCGTCTTTGTCTGACCCCATGCTGCAGGAAGAAGCGGCCCTGTCGAATCAACCTCGCCGCCGCCGCAGCCGCGTGGTGATGCGCCAGGAACAAGAAATGGCAGCTGCACAGCCCGAAGCAAAAACCCCTATCGAATCTTCCGCGCCTGTCACGCAAGCCGTTGAACCTGCACCGATTGCAGCCCCCATCCCCGTTCCGGAAATGCCTGCCTGGCGGCCGGTACAGCCCCAGCAGACGGATGCGTTTGCCGATCTTCCGTTGCCTCCTCAGGAGGAACCATCGCCTGCACGTGAACAAAAGCTCAGCGAACTCCCCATGGACGACGCATTCCGTGCGCTGGTGGGCGCTGCGTCTGACGAGGATGCAACGGACGAAGAACAGGACGATTGCCAGGATACCGCGTCGATGCCCATGCCTGCACCCGTCTCCACCTTGGAGCCCCTGCCCAAGGTTCGCAAGAGCGGCTGGTTGAAGGCGCTGATCGCAGTGATGCTGCTGGCGGCCGTCGGCGTGTTCCTTTATGCCAGCGGCCTTGGCGAAAAGGCGGTGCACGCTGTGGTGAATACCGTGCATATTGTCACCGGCCGGAAGGTCAATACCGGCATGATGAAAGCCAACCCCGAACAGGCCGGAACGCCCGCAACGATCACCGTTACCCTGGAAACCGCCAGCAATATTCAGGATGTCCGCCTGCTCAACGGCAGCAAAGACTATCTGGGCGCCAACGTCAGCAGTGTTAACCGGGTTGAAGGGAAGCTGTGGTCCATGGTTACCACCCTCTACCAGCCCTACGATGGCCTGCTCCTTGCCGAAGTGCTTTGCGAGGACGGCCAGTGGCGCATGGCCAACAGCCAGTGCCACGTGACGGTGAACTGATCAAACTTATACAAAGGCGGTATCTGCTATAACAGATACCGCCTTTGTATAACACATCACGGAAAAGCAACCAAACCTCGCTATTGAATCTTGCCTGCCCTCCGGAACCGTTGGAAACAAACAACGGACATATTTTGTCATGACTTCCGGTCAACGCAGGCAGGCAATGCCATTTTGCCCTTCTTCCCCCTCTATCCTTATTTCGCTCCCAAAATCATACCTTTTATCAGGACGTCTTTTCTGCTCTTTCCAAAAATGCTATGCTTCTTATGCTGGATTCAGTGCGAACACATTTGTACACCTTACGGTTTCCTGTTCCTGCGCATTTCCGTGTACATCCGAACAGGCGTTTTGTTGTACATCTGCCATCACCTGTTTCTAACTTCATGATGCAAGAGGACATACGATGCAGAAAAAAAGATTCCTTTTCCCCTGTTGTTTTCTCATCATATTACTCCTGTGTGTGTTCGTCACATGCAGAATGGGAGGAATGGCCATGGAACACCAGAACATACTCACGGAAGAGCAGCAGAATATTCTTCGCATGGCGGGTACATCTGACAAGCGGATCGAAAGCGGCGTTCTGGCTTCTTCAGAGAAAAAGCTGTTGGATGTCTTTGAACAGGCACGGTTGTACCTGACGGTACGCTATCCAGATGAAACCTTCGCTTTTGTCGCCTTAGACACCTCTGCGCCCCGAATCAATCAGGCTCAGTTCATCGTAACCGGAACCACAACAGGCGAAGCCACCTTTGCTGTCAAGGTGAAATACGGATCTGATACCCCTGGCTATCAGATCAGCGACTCTCATTTTGCCGACCTGAAAAAAGCGGATCTCAACCAACTTGTTGAGCATCTGCTGGCAGAGATGGGAGTGACTGCTAAAGCAGACCTGCAGATCGTCGGCTTGTATGATGACAGCTATTCTCCTGTATCCTCTCTCAGCGAAACGTTGCAATCCGGCAAAACGCTCAGCGTATCCGGCTGGATTCTCGTCACCGGCGACGTCTCTCTGGCCCAATTCCGTCCAGCAATCGAATCGGCTCTGTATCGTGCCGGACTGCGTGGGGGACTCCGGATGCGGCTGGTAGACGGCGTCTCGCTCGACGAAGCGTTTCAGGCCAAAAGAACAGAGAAAGCCTTTGTAACAGATGAGATCTATCTCTCCCTGCCGGAATAAAGTAGCGAGGTGACGTCCTATGGCTCTTTCTGCTGACCAGGTCTTTCTGCTTAATACCCTGACCTATATGTCCAAAGACGGTGTCTACAGTGCCACTTCCGGAGACCAGGTAGGCGACTTTGTACAGACCCTCATCAATAGTCCCTCTCTGCGCGATTCCCTTGCTGATCCCTTTATGACCTCCGATCAGATCCTCGCCGCCTGCCAGCAGATCGCCGGCGATCCTACCCTGTCATCCATGACCATCGCTCATGCGTCCAGAACCGACGGTGGCGCGGATCGACTTGTCTTTGTCACCCCCGAAGGCTCGACTGACAGTCAGGCTGTCATTGCCCTTGAAGGCACAACCGGCGCTAACGAATGGCGCGATGATGCATATGGTGCAGCCAACACAGACTGTGCCGATCATGTGTCAACCGCTCATCAGGAAGCTGATCTGAAGTGGTTTCAGAGCGATGATGTCCAAGGCATCCTTGACAGCTGCGATACGGTGACCGTATCCGGCCATTCCAAAGGCGGAAACAAAGCCAAATATATCACAGTCATGGATGACCGTGTTGATGAATGCATCTCGTTTGACGGACAGGGCTTTTCCGATGAGTTTATGAACGAATATGCGCCAGACATCAGCAAAAACCAGCACAAGATCCAGAATTATAATAATGCAGACGACTATGTTTCCATTCTTCTCAATGACATCGGAGATACGCACTACATTGAGGGTACTCCAGTTGACAACCCCATGGAAAACCATTCCCTCTTCACCCTCACCAATTCGATTCCCATGAGCGAACATACTACAGAACAAAATCAATTGCTCAATGAGCTTGACCAATGTCTCAACGGATTCCTGCGCACCCTCAACCCCGAGGATACGCTGCTCTTTGCTGAACTGATCGGCGAGATTCTGGCTTTGACGCTCGGCGGCGACGGTTCTATTTCCACGGTTTTGGAGGTTTTGAGCCTCACGCGTGAACTGGGTTTTGATAAGCTGGGCGATCTGCTCCGCTACATTTTCACTTATGCCGGTTACGAACTGGCTGAAGCGCTTCTGCATCTTCTCAAGGAGCATTGTCCCTGGTTGGCGGACTGGCTGGATGATCTAATCAAACATGTGCAGCGAAAGGGCTCTCTTCCCGATGGAAACGACCTGACCGTATCTGCCGACAGAATCAAGATGGATACCATGAATCTGACCTCAGTCGCCATCCAGCTGAGCCGTATATACACCGCGCTGAGCGACTGTATCGGTTCGGTCAACCGATGCGCCACCCTTTGCGATGATTTCAATATTTCAGTCAATTTGTCCTTTACCATTTCAATGGTTCTGGCGCACGGCATCTCAGGCATACTCTCCGGCACGCCTGCCCATGTGCTCAAGGGGCTGTCCCGCGATTTACGCGAACTGGCCAAGGAAGTAGAAAAGCTTTCCGGCAGCGTCAAAAAGGCCGCTACCAGTTTCGAAGAAAACGAGGAGCGCATCGTATCGTTCCTGCCCGATTTTGTTGGAGCGCCGGGTTCCTGGTGATCCTCTCCCTCATAATACAACAGCAGTAGAAGATGATTCTGCTGCTGTTGTGCTTGTATAGCAAAAACAGGCATCCCAGGACGCCCCGTTTTTGATTCATTCTTTCAAGTGCTTATTCCTGACGCAGCTTCAAAATGGCGTTTTCGATCTTTTCCACATAAGCCATCTGACCTTCGCTCTGGTACCCGAAATGGAATACTTGGTCGATCTGTTCACGGTTGAACAAGAAGTTCCTTTCCGCATTCAAAAAGCCTTCCGGGAACAGACATCCAACATAATCATACAGCTTCTCCGGCTCGTTCACAAGCCGCTGGCAATAGCCGATGATCATCACACGATGCGTGCCTTCCTTGAGCATTACTACGGATCCTACCGGCAAAAGGCCTTCGATTTTCATTATTCTGCCTCCATTACTTCGCTGTTTCTTTCGATCATATCACCACAGCAGCGACCATCAGACCAACGGCCGCTACCGTCAGAAATCCTGCTGCAAGTGAATAAAGTACATAAGGGTTCGCGTCCGGTCTGCGCAGGATGAACACGTCCCAGGTCTCCGCGCCCCATAAACTGTGATGGTTGTAAAGGATCTCCGTTTCATCCCCGACCCGAAGACCGCTGGATGCGTATCTCTGCGTCCAGCTGCGGATCACCCGTCCATCTGTGTGCGTAAACTCCACTTCCGGTGCCAACTGTCCATGTCCGCCTATGGGCGAAAAGGAGCGAACGGTCGCGCGGGTACGGATCGCCTTTCGCCGCGCCCGCCTACCTATGACAGCACTACAGCCAGCGCCGATCGCTGCGGCCAACGCGCCTATCAGCAGCGCCAGTTTGATCATAATTGCCTCCCGTTAGCCAGAGAACGCTGACTGGAGCATATTCCAGCCTTTGGTAGCGTACTCTCCGATCTTATCGATCGTACCGCCGATGTCAATTTCGGCACGCACGCTTGCGCCTACACCAAAGGAAGCGCCTACATCGAAGGAAAGGACACCGTCATCATACCCGCCTTTGGCATGTGCGCCCAGGCCAACCGTTACGCTGCCGCCGACCTTACCCTCGACCAAACCAAGATCCAACTTACCGTCAATACCGGCTTCGACTACATTAAGCTCGGCAGATGCTTCGCCATAAGCCATAATCTTTCCGTCCACATAGCCAAGGCCGCCTTCAACGCCTGCCTCTGCCTCAAGCGCGGTTACTTCGCCTTCAAGGCCCACAGATATATTATCACACAATTCATATTCAAGGGAACCCTCAGCATTGACGGCAGACACAGAAACACCTGCTTCAACAGCAACACCAACCGTCAGCTGAGCGCTGCCGTCCTCCCCAGGCAAATACGCGCCAAGTCCGCCTTTTATGCCTGCCTTTGCCTCTGCGTTGCCTACGCCAACGCCGCCTTCCATCTTAAGGGCGCCGTTTTCCCAGGCTCTATTTTCGCCCAACCACGAGTAGGATTCGCCCACAGAAGCGCCCACAGAGAACAGTCCGATTCCCTTGCCGGATTCCTTCTTACCCTCCGTGTAATTTCCGTTCTCGTCAAACTGTCCGCTCTTACGGATAATATCTTTAGGTTTGAGAACCGAATCCTTGTATGAAAAACCACCATCCATGAGGCCAATCTTGGCTTCGGATTCATGGCGATGAGAGCCATCGAAAATCCTAGATGTTGCGGTGATTCCACTAAGTCCAATTTTCGTTGTAATCGATCCGATCAATCCGCGGGGATCAAACAGGAACCCCTGCTGACCGGAGATAACAAATGTCATATCTTCATCCGTGATTACCCGCGCATCACCGATGATCTTCTGAATTTTCTCTTTCATGGAAGGCGTCCAGCCTTCGGGGGAAGTACCGTAGCCTAACGACTGGGCAATGCCCAGCATCAGCTCTTCCGGTGTCATCAATCCATTGAAATTCGAAACAAGCCTACGCTCTGCATCCTCAAAATTTCCGAATGCCCTGGCGATATTGCCTGCCAACGCATCCGCATAATCGTTCAGCGACGCAAGATTTCCTGCTAAATTCCGCAAACACTCCGTTGTATTTCCGGAGCGCATCGCCTGATTGATGCTCAGCAATCTAACAGCCGAAATCGGGATCTGTACATTCGCGCCGCTTTCCTGATCGACCCGGATTCCGCGTATTCTGCTTTTCAAGGCTTCAAGGGAGTTGCCAAGCCGCTTCATATCAGTGGCCAGGCTTTCCATCTCCTCATAATCGACACGAATCAGGTCGGCCATATTCTCCTCCATTTTGTTTTCCCCGGGAGGTTTTCGCCTCCCGGGGAAACTCATAAACGTCTTGATCAGCCGTTAAAGGGGCTGGCGTCGGTCATGCTGCCCAGAAGGCTGGAAGCCTCTTCTTCAGCGCGTGTATATTCTTCAACCGCCGTCTTCAGACCGGCAATCGACTGCTCCATGGTGGCGTCACTGGTGCGAATGTTATTCGTCAGATCACTGAAACGGTTGACGAATGCCTCGCTGGCAGCGCCGTTCCAGGAACTGTTCAGCGCCATTACCTCGGTGGCCATCTGACCGTAAGCGGCGGCCAGCTGCTCCTTGGCGGTACTGAACTTGGAAATAGTATTCGAAAGCTCTTCAATGCTTACATTAATGCGATCGATAGAAGCCATGGTGTCTCCTCCTTATCTGGGAATATCCCGTGTTGTTTCTCTTAGCTGTTGCGGATCTGCTGAGCAGCCTCGGAATCGGTCTGCTGGTATGCGCTGGCGGCGGCGTTCATGGACTCAACATACTGAGCCACGCACTCGGCCATCATCTTATACCAATTGTCAATCTCCTGCTGTTCGGCAACAAAAGCGTCACGGGAGGTACCTTCCCAGGTTCCGGCCAGCGCTTCAGAAGCGCTCTTAACAGCCGCGGCGGCTTCACGGAAGGTTTCGTTTGCCTTGGAAATCTTGCTGGCAGCGCCCTGCAGTTCAGATATCGTTACTTCAATCAATGCCATGATAGTTCTTCCTTTCTGCTTATTTCATCAGCCGCCGAAGGGGGACTTGGATCCGGCATCCAGGCCATCAAACTTGCCCTTAAGCGCATTCTCGTTTTCTTCGAACAACGCGCTGGTATTCTGCAGCTCGCTGATCGCATCGTTCACGCGGTCATAGGAAGCCTTAATCTTGGCAACCAGATCCACCACTTTGGCCAGCATAATCACGAAAGCCCTGCCGGTCCAGTCATTGCGCAACGCGTTCATAGCGCCTTCGTAAACCTGAACGGCGTTCTGCAGCGTCTCAAGGCTGCTTCTGTAAGCCGAGATACACGCTTGAAATTCGGAATCAATAACAACAATTTTATCTGCCATTGTCTTATCTCCTTCTCTTTATCAGCAGTCAGCTTAACCCTTGATCGCGTTGGTTACGGTCTGCTCGGTGCGCTCGTAGAGATCGGCGACCTTCTGCAGCGTATCCATGTACTCAGAACCGACGTTGCTCAGCTGAGAGCAATGGTTGTACAGCACACCCTGCTCAGCGGCGAACGCCTGGGCGGCATCGCCCTGCCACTTGCTGCACAGATCCTGGGCTGCGCGAGACATTTCCGCATTAGCCTTATCCAGCTGCTCTTTTGCGCTGCGAGCCTTTGCCAGGAACTGAAGAATCGCGCTGATTGTTACCAACCAAGTACTCATAATCCATGTCACCATCCATTTCCGTTTATTTCGAGGGTTTTGGGTTCCTTTGATGATTGAAGTATATCAGACCGTTCTCTTGCCTGATAGCGAAACTGACGAAATGCACGTTTTTTGTCGTCAACGGTTATTGCCCATCCAAAACGTCCGAATTTGCCTTCGCGTATACATCAAATTGGGCATTTGCATGGTCCTTTATTTGACTGTCGCACTCTCCGAAAGCTTCCACCGTTTGCTTAAGCCTGGCTGCCAGCTGGTCGATTTTCCCCATGAGCTGATGGATCTTGCGACGATTGGCATAGATCGCAGCGCTGGCCTCCTCTGGCTGCGACAAGAAGTAGTCAGCCGTGCGCAGGCGCATACTGAGCCCATCCATGTCGTCGCTCAGACGTTCCAAATGTTTGGCCAGTTCCAGCGTTTCATCTGTATCCAATCGAATCCTATCGTTCACTTAACTGCACTCCCTGTCTTTTTCACAAATCGGAAACAACAGTTCCCGATTGTCAGCTCAGCATTGTCCAGCAGCATTTCCTGCGTAAAAGGTTCCAGCCTTCGCGTGCCAAGGTATGTGCCATTCTTGCTGCGCAAATCCTCAATATAGTACTCCTGGCTATACTTGCGGAAAATAATACGGCAATGTTCTCTTCCGACGGTCAGGCTTGAAAGGATTCTGCCGTTGCACTGCTTAGCGCGTCCAATCAGATAGTTTTCACTGTCCACCACATAACGCATCTGCTGACCCGCATTGACAGAAATCAACTCATGATCCGGCACAAACGAAATCTTTCTCGAGTCTTCCACACCTTTATCGCCAAAGACCCGTTTTTTCAGCAAAAGCCATTTGTTGCGGTAGCGCTGCACTTCAGGCCGCCATATTTCCGGCTTTTTTCTGCTGAACAGAATGCAGCCCAGCACCAAAAACAAAAGCCACATGATCAGGAACACAGGCTCCAGAATCAGCAAAGCCAGAATAACAAAGAGGTTAATGATAAAGAAGACCTTAAACAGTCGGTGGTTTCTCTCTTCAGACACGTTTCACAGCTCCTGTTTTTACCATCTGACCGTAATCGTATGTTCGCTGAGTTGCAGTCGGTCTCCGTTGTTTACCACCGTTCCGTCCATACCTCCACGAACCTTGCGCCCGTTCAGATATGTATTCTGATACGTGCTCTTATCGCGCACATAAATCTGGTTATCCTTCACGTACAGCTCCGCCTGTTTACGGGATGCGCTGGAATCGCTGCCGTCCAGCAGCAGCATACATTCCTTACGTCCGATGGTATACGGCGGATCCTCTTTCAGCTCCGTTTCCACGGTATGGCTGCGTCCATGATACTCCACAGTCAGGGTAATCATCCTGGCGAAATACGGCTGCATTGTTTCCTCTTCCGCCGACATGGACATCATCGGACTCGCGGAGGACATTCCCAGACCGCCGGAGGTGACAACACCGCTTGAACTGCTCATCGGCACGCTCTGGAAGCTAGGCGTATCAGAAGGCTCGTGGGTTGCAGGCTTCTTGTCCTTATGGCCGCCAAACAACACCAACAGAACAATGATCGCGAAAAGCAACACGATGCAGACAACCACGGGAATCCACATCTTGAGGGACAGTGCGCCGATTTTCAAATCACGGCCCAGGAATCCCAGAATCTGTTCCCGCATTCCCGGCTTCTTAGGCTCAAGGGGCGTCATTTTGGGGCCGTTGGTAATGATCTCCATGCACACGAGCTTTGTTACGCCGTTGGGATGGTCGTTTCGCCAATTATACTGTTCGCAATAACGGGCTACAGCGTCCACCGTCGGCTGATCCATACGGCCCACATTGGTAGCCACGTCCGCGTCATAACAGTTGAGGGTTTTAAGCACTGTCTGCATCTGCGCGATGAACCCGCCGCTGTCTTCCGTATCATAATCATTGATGCTGTATCCGTCGGGCGGGATGGTGGGTTCAGGCGTTGCAGTAGGTTCCGGCGTTGCCAGTTCCTTGGCCACGGCCTCACCGCTGAGTATCAGCTGATAAGTAGACTCATAGATGCCGTCTGTCGCAGTAATACCGTTTCTGCTGCAGAAGTCAAGATAGGCCATGTAGCACGTGCTGTTGAACTCGGTAAAATCGCGCTTGTCCAGGTAGTGCATTTCATACAGGGCATTGATCACCTGCATAGCTTGGGAGTCCTTCTGGCCAACGGCTACCACTGGCGTAGGCGCCGGTTCTGGCGTAAGGGTAGGCTCCGGCGTAGGCGTAGGTGTCAGCTTGGGAGCAGGTAGGCGGCTTGTATCAACATCCACATCAACCGTGCGCACGACCTGGTCGCCATCAGCCGTGTAAACAATATGCAGAGGAACGCTTTGCACCTTTCCGTTGACGGGAATGTAATTGGACAGCGGCGAGCAATCCACCATAAAGCTCAAGGAGGTGCCCGTAATGCCAAGAAGTGTAGAATTCAACTGGATTGTGTCCACACCGTCTGCGCTCTGCGGTACTTTCACAAAGGCTCCGCCCATCTGCTGACAAAAGTTAGCGAACGCGCCGAAGCTGGCCTCCAGTGCTTGACGCCGCTTTGCATTTGTACCCTGCATGAACTTCTCGCGATAGGGCACGGCCACCACCACATCAAAATCAATGCCGGAGTGGGTACGCAGCATAACTGCCTCGCCCAGGCTGTGCGAATCCTTTGCGTTGCTGTCCTGGTCCGGGTCGGCAACGATAAATACGCTGTTGAACAGAGGCATGTTTTCCCCGGGATTCCCAGCAATCTCAAATCCAGTGCAGATAGCGTTATAGATACTTGAAGAGCTGCCGTCGCCGATCTCAATGCTCCGAGCATAGTCCTGTGCCTCTTCCACAGTCATGTAGTTTGAGAGAACCGGATCGTTTTCTCCGGCAAGCACAAACATGACCATTTCGTCTTTGGGGATCGTGGCCAGGTACGTCAGCACGATGTCATGGAGGTTTTCAGCAGTCACATAGTCTGTTCCGTAGTAGTACATCGACGTATCTACAACGATTATGTGACCAAGCTGAGCTGCCTTGATCCTTTTGATGCTCAGCGGCACTTTTTCATCGGCACCAAAAAACGTTACGTTGTCACTGTCCGCGGCAACCGGCATGCCATTGCCGCCCATGGTCTTGATGCTGAAATACATCACAGGGCCTTCAGGCGCCGACCGGATTCCTGTCACATTGATGCCTGCCACCTGCTGCTGGGCGCCTGCTGTCGCAGCACACAGGCACATCAGGCACATCACCATTGCAATTACTCTACATACCTTTGTTTTCATAAGGTTTCCTCCAAAGAAAAACTTTGATGCTTCTCTTAACCGCGAATTGCCTCTTCGGCAGCACGATCGGCGGCTTCCACGCGCCGGATATACTCATACAGCGCTTTCTGAATTCCATCCAAGCCTCCGCCGATGCTCTTGATGTCGGCGGACAGGTTGTTGAGTGCTTCCCTGATCGCATCGGCTGTTTCACCGCGCAGGTTTTCTTCCACACTATCCTTCATACGGTTTACATTGGTGGATGACAGCTGCTTCACTTCGCCTGCGATTGCTTTGATTTCATCCGCTACTCTGCGGACTTCCGCAGTATCGACTTCAAAACCCATATCATATCCTCCTCATTGGTTTTTCTTTGTTGATCATACGATCATCAGACGATGGCCATCCCGAATTCCAGCTTGCGCCAGCGTCAGATTTTCAGGAACTAACTGTCGCGTGTTCATATCACAGAGAAGCAGCTGTTCCTCGGCGAACGTCGCCTCCTGATAATACTGTTCGATCAGTTGCGCCAATTCCCCAATCAATTTGGACACCTGCACATGAGCAGGTAGCATAAAGTCAGCAACCGTTCCGGTAGAGGCAATGCAGATCTCAACAATAATGGTTTCCATAACATCCCTCCTGTGGTCTCACGTCTTATGCGTTGCTTGCAGCAAAGGTACGATTTATCTCTTCTTTAAATGATCTTGCCAGCGGTACCTCTGAGCCGTCCACCATGCAGATTGTCATTTCTTTGAAATCAATGTGTCTGATCATCTCACGATTGATATAGTAGGAACGGTGACATCGCATAAAGGACTCATTCAGCATCTTCCCTGCCTGATCCATACTGCTGTATACAGCAACATCCTGCTTGGCGGTATGAAACTCAACCATCTTATCCACAGCCTGAACCATAATGACATCATTGAGGCGCAGACGCTGTACCTTTCCGGCGGATTTCAGGTTCAGCCATTGACCGTCATTTGACGTTTCGCTCTCGTAAAGGCTGTGATAATCCTCAAAGATCGGCTTGAAAACCGCACGAATCGGCTTCTCCTCCAGCGGGCTTACCATGACGCCGGCGCTGCGCGCGCATAACGGCAGCACTCGTTCTAACTCCTGACGTTTTTTGATGATGTAGACCACGTAATGATCTCTGTTGCTCATCATGGCAAACTTCCCAAGGCGTAGGGCAAGCATCCGCTTATCCGTAGCGACACTGTCCACGCCCAAAACAACAACGCTGATATGCTCTTCTTCCCTAATAGCGCGAATGGCGTCATCTACGTCATCTGTGTCGATCTGAATACGGAACAGTGTCTCGGTTTCACTGCCCATCTTATTCAATATATCGAACAGAACTTCCTTATCCTCGTCGTCAACTCCGTATAGAATCATCGGCAGTACCATCTCTGAACCTCCGCTCATCAGTTCCAACGGGGAATAACCATATGCTGATAATCCTGATCCGTTACCAGCAGGCCTTCACCGAGAGGATACATAACGTTCTTGCGGTTGAAGGGCATAGACACATCGAACGGGTCGCAATCCGAGAGCTTGCCCTGCAGCATCAGACCGCGCCCAGAGCGAGCCATACTGAGGACAGGTTCCTTGATCTTGGTACGCTGATAGCCGTTGTGCGACAGCGTAGCAAAGGTATAAATGCCATAGCCCGAAACGATATCTGCACAGAAGTGCCGCAGATTCTTTACCACTTCTTCCGTCTCGCCGTACTTCTCGATGAACGCATCGAGATCATCGATCAGAATAATAATGGGCTCCATGGTCTCGAGCAATGCGTCTCTGGCAGCCTTTCCTCCCTCGTCCTTTGCCGCCCTGAGCTTGGCGCTACGCTTGGGCACCTCATTGACAAACAAATTGGTAAATGCCTCGGTCCATGCTACGTCGCCATGTTCGTAGCCCTTCATGCCCTGCTGACGTGCCCATACGACCAGATCGCCGGAACCGATTACGTGGATCTGCGCTTTCCTTGTGGCAAACATCGAGGCAATATTCTGCACAAAGTTCGTCTTGCCAGATTTCTTTGGACCGCACACCAACATCGAGAACTGCTCGCGCAGGTTCAGGCTGTAAGTCTGGCCGCTGTTCTTGAGGTAACCCAGTGGCAGCCAATCATACCGTGCCAATGCCTCTTTCATTTCTTCGTTTTCAAGCAGCAGGCTGAGCGTGGGTTCTTCGGGGATTCGATTGATCCTGCGCGGTTTGCGGCCCGTCCACGCGGCACGCATCTCGTTTCCCAGCTGGCGAATCTGATCAGAACGGCCCGCGTCGGACTCGGCGCTGCCGTACATGGCAACCTGAATTTCGTAAATATTCGTCTGCTTGGCTTCCTTGTCCACTCGGGCAATCATACCGCGGCCGGGATATTCGCGGATGCCGCCCCATTCAATCGGAATGCGTGCGCCCAGCGCGTCGGCGTAATCCATGCGGTCGTTCATCTGCAGGGAGATGCCGTGCACGAAGGATTGATACTTACCCGGCAGCTCGCTGCGTTCATATGCTGTCATGATGAAGAAGATACCCTGGCTGTTGGCAGAGCGCAGCATATCATAGAACAGCTGCAGCTTATCTTCCTTCTTCTGATCAGCCCATTCGCGCAGCTGAGCCATACGGTCAATCAGCACCACGATAGCCGGCACCGTTTTGCCGCCAGAAGCACGAGCGGCTTTGTTATACTGTACAAAATTGTCGGTGGACAACTGAGCAAACAGTTTCTTGCGCTGTTCGCTCTCTTGATAGATCAACTCCATCAGGCGAACCTGCTCATCGGCCTCTTCTTCATAAACGATATCGCCCACATGCGGCAGCGTCTCCAGGCAACTGAGTATACGGCTGGTCAGGCTGAAGATATACATTTGAACCTCGTCAGGCGAATAACGGAGCGCCAAAGAAACGGCTATGCTCTGCAGCACGGTCGTCTTTCCGCTTCCCGACAAACCGCAGATGATCTGGTTCTTCTCGCCGATCAGATCCATGGCAACGGGCAGATAGCGCTGTTTTTCTACGTCGTCGGCCATTGCGTAATAGGCCAGCAATTCGCCCTCGTCCGCCGTCTTCCACTGACCGTCTCGGTATATGTTCTCCCACAGCGGCTCCAACTGGTCCATACGCAGGGTCATGGCCATCTCGTCCAACCACATATTACGTGCTTTGGGGAAGTGGTACAAATCGCAGGTGTTGTTCAAATGCTCCAGCACCTTGTCCAGCTCTGTCTGTTTCTGCACCATTTCATCGTCCTTGGCGACGTTCTTTTTGCGCTTCAGTTTGATCGGCTGGCCGGATTCATTAAGAATTCTCGGTTCCTCTTCAGGGCGCAGGGCGTCGGGAGCATATTCGGCACCGGAGTAGCTGGTCTGTACCTGTTCAAAGAGTTCATCGTTACCCACCTGTACATAGCAGCGGCCCATGCCCTTCAGATATGCGGCCTCGGGGCGCTTGAGCATTTCGCTGGAGTCGCTCTTGCTGGCCACGCGCAGACAGATCCTGAAGCGGGTGTTGGCAGCAATTTCGTCACTAACAGAGTTGGACGGTTTCTGTGTAGCAAGCACCAGGTGCATACCCAGCGAACGTCCGACGCGGGCAGCACTGACGAGCTCGCGCATGAAATCAGGCTGTTCTTTTTTCAATTCTGCAAATTCGTCAACGATGATGACCAGGTGTCCCAGGGGTTCCTCGGACGCATCGTTGTTATAGTATTTCATGTAGTCGTCGATATTATTTACGCCCACACGCTTGAAAATCTCTTCACGCCGCAGGATCTCTCCTTTTATGGAGGCGAGCGCACGGAAAATCATGCGTTCACCCTGCAACGAATCAATGATACCGGCTGCGTGCGGAAGAATACGGAAGTCTTCCGAAGTGCCGCCGCCTTTATAGTCAATCAAAATGAACTGTACTTCCGTGGGGCTGTAGTTGATCGCCAGAGAAAGGATGAAGGTCTGCAGCAGAACACTCTTGCCGGCGCCTGTGGTACCGGCGATCAGGCCGTGGGGACCGTGGTTTTTATCCGAGATATCCAAAACAAACGGCACGCCGCCCGCCTTGATACCCAGCGTTGTGCGGATGCTCTGCCAGGCATGGTTCTCGTTCCAGAAGTAACGAACGTCAATATCCTCTACCTTGCGTGCCTGATATGTCTCCAGGAAGGTGACAATAGAAGGAATTGCAGAATTCTCCACGACCTCTTTGATTCGCACAGGAGCAATGCTTCTTGAGAAAGCGTGGAGTCTGTCCTCGGTGGTCGCCTCAAAGCGCACGCCTGTCATTTTACCTTCCATGGTATACACGGCACCCAGTCTTTCCTTAGCTTCCACAACGGCAAAGCATTCCTTGGGCAACTGTTCCATGGTATCGGTCTGCATAACGAAGGTAACGCCCAGATTGGAGGCGGTCAGATAACGCATGATCGGATGATCTTCCATCAGTTCCGGATCCGTGCAAAACACCAGATACCATGGAAGAATCGATCCCTTGTTCCCTTCGCCTTCTTCTTCGTTTGCAGTATCGCGCTGCATATCAGCACGCATCGTCAATACGCTGTCAATATGCGCAAGAACGTCCCTGATGGCGTTGGGGTCAGAAACGGCCATTCTCATGGAGCGGTCGTCGGACGCAAATACATGGGGCAGCCACTTGGCGAAGGCCCACTGGGACACGTCCTCGTCATTGTAAAGAATCGCAATCCTTACATCATGGTAGCTGTGGTTAGCGGCCGCCTGAACCACCAGACTTTGCATCAGCCAGGGATTGGAGCGTTTCCCCAATATTCCGATAATAGAATTCTCTCGCATGGAGATGGTAATGGGAACATTGCTCATCACGCTGTATTGGTCATAAAGACGTTTTGCCTCATGACGCAGCGGATCATCAGTCAAAGAGATTTTGGGAGGCTTAACGCTCAGTTTAACAGGCAGTTCCTGCTCGCCCAGACCAAGCCGCAGCTGCAGGAAGTCGTCGTGAGAAACCAGACGTTCCCAAAGCCGGTGTTCGCGGGAAAACGGCAGTCCGGTACATTCACCCACGCTCAGGTACTTATACATCAGCCGCTTGTGCTCGCGTTCCGTTTCGGCGAGGATGCGTTCCTCCATTTCAGCATAATACTGTTTGCAGACACGCTGTCTTTCTTCTTCTGTCTGAATGCCCTGCTTCTGCTGATATTTCCGGTTAAACGTACCCCACATGACGGCCAGCGCCGACGATGTACCGATCATCACAAGGCTTGAGCCCATGCTGCGCTGGCTTACCAGCGTACTCATCAGCATCGGCAGCACCATCGTAAAGGACGGACCAATCGCCAGCCAGGTGGGCAGGTCCTTCTTTCTCTCCTTTTCGATGGGCGGATCAATTTCGATTATTTCCTCATTGGGCTGCTGCACGTGGCGCGGCGCTCTGTGATATTCGCTCCATACGGATACCATACCACCCACTCGATTTTCCTGCACGCGTTCGGGCTTGACTGGTTTCAGCGAAGGATGATACGTTGCCTTATCCGTATGATTGACCGCGAAGCAGTCGCCAAGGTAAATAAACACCAGCGACGGCAAAATCAGAACCCTGTCTCCGTAATTGAGCAGGCAGCTCGTATTTTTGATGAAGTGACCGTTTACAAAGGAACCATTCCTACTGCGGTCAGTAAACTGGGCGCTGCCATCCCTATTGCGTGAAATGCTTGCGTGGCTGCGAGAAACAGGCGGCTCGTCAAAAATGATCATATTGTCGCCCTTGCTACCGATGGTCAGCGAGTGAGAAGGCATGACAAACTTACGCATCGCTACCGCTTTGCGATCAATCTTCGCCACATAGATATTGAGACTGACGCCTGGTTTCTCCATCACGACGCGGCTGAGATGCTTCAGTTCGTTTCCATCAAAGTTCTCTGCCCAGCGGAATCCTTCCAGCAATTCAAGAGAAGCCTTGCCATTGAGCATTGTCACAGACAGATCGTAACTCTCGTTGCCTGTCACATCTCGGCCAATATGCAGACGGCCTGACCAGTTTTCAACGTGTGGCAGATAATACTGCTTTCCGTTATCTCCGCATTGAATCAACAGAAAAAACATTCTTTGAACACCCTTTCTTGCCCGAACACTATGCAAGCCCAACCATCTAATGGATTCCTTTTGCCTGCATCCTGTTCAGCGGTTTCCTGACCTGATTCCTTTCGGTGGCTATTTCCAGATGTTTTGCAGCGTTCTGATCAGGGTATCATCTGTATACCCTGGATTGGCAATGTTCACCTGATAGCCCTCAAACCGCATGATCTCTGAATTGTGGATCAAAATCAGATTCAAATTATGCACACCTTCACTAAGGAAGGGAGCATCCACCAGCACGATCACGCCCGCCGTTGCTGTAAGCGGTTTTACGCCGGGGATCAACTCGGGATATTCCTTCGCAACATCACGTGTTGAGCGATAAACCATTATATTGCCGCCAGCGGCGATCAGATCACCCTGCGAGTAACGGATACCATCGATCTCCACCTCAAAAATCTCGCTCTCCCGGTTGTTGTTCTTCCAGCTCCAACCGGTAAAATACACCTGCGAGGCAGCGAAGGAGGTGACTGCCATTTCATCCAGACCAAAGCCGTAGGACGATGTGGTATATCGATCTCTGACGTCTGTCACCTGATTCTGGGTCGGGTCGTCATCCACACCTTCGATTGTCTCGGTTCTGCCGTTTGTCATCTTTCTGCTTGCCAGCAGTACCGGGTCCTCGCCAAGATCATCCGTATAAAGTTTCAGGGTGAAGTCATCATACCCCAGCGTTGGCACGGTCTCCTGAATAGAGATGCTGTAACCTTCATACTCCCCAAGCAGATCGTCATAACCGTCAAGTTGCTTTTGCAGGTCGTCCGGTGCCATCGCCTTCATATCCTCTGGCGCGATCACACGGGTATAGATCTCCATACCGTTCTGCTCGATCAGGTAATACACGCTGACATTGCCTTTTTTCAGCAAGTTTACTCTGATACCCAGCTTTGCATTGCGGATCGTTTCTCCGTCCTTCCTCGGTCGAACCAGTTCCAAGCGCACGTCCCGGATCTCTTCCACGACGCTGACCTTGGTTGAGGTTTCGTTTCCTGCCTTGTCCTTGGCGATCAGGCCGATCTCATCTCCCGGGGTAAGACCGAACTGGTAGAACACAAACGTTCCTTGATGATTGGCATATTCATCATATCGTCTGTCATTGACCGACACGGTCACTAAGGCACCAGGTTCCGTTTGACCACTAAGGATTCCAGACGTTGCCTCGATCAGATCATCTCCTATGATGCGATCGACCGTGATCATAGGTGCTGTCCTATCCAGCGTGAATTCCGCAGAGCCGGTACATTCAGCGCAGTAACCATCGGTATATGCGACTGAGATCGTCGAAACGCCCTCTTTCATTTCCTTTACCGGCAGTTCCTTTTCATACCTTCCCTCGTTATCTGCAAGGACGTCCCAGACCTTTCCCATGACCGTTATGGAAAGACTCATACGTGGCTGCGCTGTTCCCTCCACAGTCAGCGACGCATCCTGAGCGTTTACGTACCATGTGTCCATCGGCTTTTCAATGGTGATCTGCGCTCGTTGGTCTGCCTGAACAGAGTATTCCAGTGTGGTCATATTTCCAACCGCGTCCTGTGCGGTAAGCTGAATCCTCGTTCCTGCTGTCAACGTTAGGTTTTCAAATTTGAAATAGCCGTTTGTATCTGCCCGGCTTTCCATCTTCTTTCCGGGTGCCAGGCTAAGCATTACCGTGGCGCCCGGATCGGTGGTACCGGCGATACGGCTCATTTTTTCAGTATAACTCTGAGCCTCCGGGGCAAGGCTGCACATGGCATCAAACGTCAGACTGATCCGCTGATCCAACTCTGATGTAAGGCCATCTTTGTAGCCTACCTTCACTTCAGCGCTCGACCCGTGCGTCACGCTGCTGCTGTCGATGGTGACGTTCCATCGTCCGTTTTCGTCTACTTCGACCTGGTACACATCCGGCTTTGCACTGCCGTTCAGCGTCCAGCTCATATTCAGCGTACGCGACGGTGCGGCGCTGCCGGATATCACCAGTTTCTTAGTCGGACGTACTACCAGTTCCTTGATATCGATCGTAACCGCGTCGCGCTTGCCGACTTTGACGACCGCCTCAGTCCGTGCCACATTGCCCAGACTGTCCGTACTTGTAAGCACCATTCTGTCATTTGCGTTGAGCACAGGCAACGAAAACACGAATGTACCGAGAGCATCCACCTGAACTGTCTCGATTTCTTTGCCCCTGAGTTCAAGCGTTACGCTTGAGCCTGTGTCCGCGAAACCGGTAAGTACTTCTGTATTCTCATTCAAGTCGCCGACGATTGTCGGAGCCATTGTCTCGGTATCCACATATATTGTCAGCTTTCCGTCCAGCTTACCGTCCTTATCCTGCTCGTAGTGGAACACCAGATCAAATGCCTTATTTTCAGGCCAATTGGCGCCGTTTAGCTCCACCATCCACTTGCCCTTGCTGTCGGTGACGACGCTTGCCTCTTTCTGACCGTCACGAGTGATCGTCAGTTCCTGGTTCGGGTCACCTGCACCAGCAAAACGAACAATCTTTGTCTCTGGAAGTTTCAGATACATTCCGTCGATCAGTCCGGGCACTACCTCCAGCGATTTTTGCAGCGACTGCGACAGTTCTGGAGTAGGCGTAGGTGTTGGCGCATCAGTGGGTTTTAGGGTTGGCGTAGGCGTGGGTGTTGGCGTATCAGTGGGTTTAAGGGTTGGCGTAGGCGTGGGTGTTGGCGTATCGGTGGGTTTAAGGGTTGGCGTAGGCGTAGGTGTTGGCGTATCGGTGGGTTTAAGGGTTGGCGTAGGTGTTGGGGTTGGGGTTGGGGTTGGGGTATTCGTCGTTTTCTTTTCAGCCTCCGACGCTTTTGTCTCCTGGGTTGTTGTGGTTCCCTGGCGTGCCGTTCTTCCCAGATCAAAGCCTTGCCAACTGCTCAGGTCCTTTCCCTCATCCTCACCCAAAAACAGCCATGCGCCAGCAATGCCTGCCACAGCCATAATCGCTGCCAGGCTAAGCGCGATTCCTTTTCCCCTTCCTTTTCTTTTTTTTGCCCGCGCAGCGATCAAAATCTCGATCGCGTGCACCATATCTGCAGCGGTGGCATATCGTCCGGCTGGCGAATATGCACACGTTCTCTGGAGCACCTGCCAAATATCATCCGCCAGGCCCTCGGGGCGCGGCAGCGCTTCAGTTCCACTCACGCGCCTGAGTTTGATTTGTCTGCGCTCTGCCTCGCTGAGCTGTCCCCAGGGCCTGTCAGCAAAAGGCAGTCGCATATTGTTGAAGTAGTAATAGGCCACCAAACCTAGGCTATACTGGTCAGCCCGCTCGTCATAGGCAACCGGAGGGTTGGTATTGAAAACCTCAGGCGCCATATAACTTTCTGTTCCCTTGCGAACAGACTTGTGTTCTCTGACCAGCCGAACAATCTCAGCTCGATAGCAAGCCTGACCCCAGTCGATCAGCTTGTATCGCCCGTCTTCCGTTACAAGGATATTTGCTTCCTTGATATCCAGGTGTAATACGCCAAACTGTGCGCACAGTTGCAGCACCATACCCATATCGCGCCACATCTGTAGCACGTCCAGTTCGCTGGCGCCGGGGCGTAGCATATGCTGGCTAAGCGGCTTAAGCATATCCATCAGGATCATAACGTTCCACTGATGGTCTTCCTCTGTTTCAAAGAAGAGATAGTCTTCGTATGCAAGAACATTATGACTTGCCGACAGCAACGCCATGAAGCGCAACTCCGGAATGGTATCATTAAGCGCATTCCACGCGTTTTTCTGATATTCTTCCAGCGAGATCTCGCCCCGCTTTAACCGGCTGGTCCAGAAGCCGAGATCCACATATCTGGCATCAATTGATATCAGCTTGACCGCTTTTTCAATTCGATTACGGCCGCTTCCGCGACTCACCCGAAAAACGGAGGCATTTCCGCCTTTTCCGATCAGTTCATCCAGCTGCCATTGGCCATCTCCGAGACTAGGCAGAAACGTTTTTACTTTTTTCTCTTTACGTTCTCGTGCCTGATTGACGTCTTCTTTGGTGGCCATTCCGTTTTCACTCCCGGAGCACAGTATGCTTCATTCATTACCGTATAAACAACAGATCAATCCATTCAATTAGGAGGTACAAATTCAGTGCGCTCAGTCCTGCCAGCACACCGTTGAGCACCTTTCGCTGCGAGTACAAGTTTTGAATGGTTTGTTTCTTTTCTGATGCGTTGACAGGCTGGTCAACCTCTGCAACTTCCACTACCACGACCGTAACATTATCGCGGCCGCCATTGGCTTTGGCACGGTTCACCAGCGCTTCGCTGACAGCCTCAACAGGCTGCGCGACTGACAGGATGCTGGCGATCTCGTAGTCACTGAGCATATCCGTCAGACCATCGCTGCATAGCAGAAAACGATCCCCTGCCACATAAGGAATGGACATGGACAGGTACGGCGAGAATGGCGCCCTTTCAAGCGGCATTCCCCAGTACTGATTAATCATGTGACGTTTGGGGTGAGTTTTTACCTGTTCCGGCGTGATCAATCCCTGAGACAGCAGTCGCTGTATCTCTGTGTGATCCTGAGAAATCTGTCTCAGCTCACCATTATGCATACGGTAAATCCGACTATCGCCCATGTTCGCAATGCGGATTCTTTCAGGCGCGGCAACCAACAGCGCCATCGTTGCTCCAGAGTGATTTCCGCGCTGCCTTGCCTGTTCATACACTGCTTCGCAGCCGGAACGCATGAAATAGATCAGGTTCTGGCGGTCATAAAGATCCTCGCCTTTGGCCAGGCTTTCCGAGCACCGTGTTACGCTCAGCAAAGAGGCTTCCTCCCCGGCTTCCTCTCCGCCCATGCCATCGCAAACAGCAAACAGCGCATAAGGGTTGGCTGTACACTTGAACAATCCTCCCTCATCCATCTGTTCCCGCTTCAGGTAATGGCCATTGAGGCAGAAGCTGTCTTCGTTGTTCTTTCGTACACAACCTTTGTCGCTGCACGCAGAAGCCAACAGTCTAATAGCCATTATTTTTTCCCTCTCTCTTCTTGTTTTAGCGGCACAGTATCATGCATCCTGACACCGGCTCTTTCAAGAATCCGTGTGGTTGGTCGTTGGGTTGAGGAACTGAGAAAGTAAGGAGGCCGATTTATGACGGAAATATAAGCTCTCACTCGCGCACATATCAGATTGAACAATCAGGCAGAAGCACTCTCCTTCATTCAGGATCTCTGTCGGAATGATGACAGCTTTAGCATCGAAAACAAGCAAGGAGTTCACTGTATCATAAGGAAACCTTATGTGTGACTGTTCATCGTGCATACCTATCCGGCTTTGTCTGCTTGTTCTCTTGAATGAATTCCCGCTTCACAACCTCCAACCGGCGCACCTCTTCCTTCATCTCCTGCAGTTGGTAATCCAGCATGAACCGTTCTTTGTTCAGATAATCCAGAGCTGCCTTCCAGCCCTTGCAGTCGATCT
>SVGM01000008.1 GCA_015056365.1 Clostridiales bacterium
CAGAGCACCGAGTCCTTTGAAGAAAAACTGATGCGGCTGATCCGGCATGATGCGCTGGACATTTTCGGCAGCTATGGTATAATGAAGGTACCACAAGCGAGCCGTCAGTCTGAAAGGAGCCACTATGGCTATCAAGCAGGCTGAACAGCGGATCACCGCACTTTACGAAAGACTCTCCCGTGACGATGAACTCGTGGGCGAGAGCAATTCCATTGTCAACCAAAAAGCGTACTTGGAAGGCTATGCTGCACAGCATGGCTTTTTGAACTGCGTTCATTACACCGATGACGGCTGGTCGGGCGGCAATTTTGACCGTCCCTCATGGAAGCAGCTGGTGGCAGATGTGGAAGCAGGCAAAGTCGGTACGGTTCTTGTCAAGGACATGAGCCGTATTGGTCGTGACTATCTGCAGACCGGCTACTTCACCGAAGTGCTGTTCCGGCAGCATGATGTGCGCTTCATTGCCATCGCCAACAATGTGGATAGTGACGATCCGGGCAGCAACGAATTCACGCCCTTCATGAACATCATGAATGAATGGTACCTGCGGGATCAGTCCCGGAAAGTGAGAGCCGCTGTTCAGTTGAAGGGCAGATCCGGCAAGCCCATTACCACCAATGCGCCGTATGGGTACAAGAAAGATCCGGAGGATCATAACCATTGGCTCATTGATGAAGAAGCGGCGGCTGTCGTTCGGCATATCTTCCATCTGTCCATCGAAGGGCATGGGCCGTATGAGATTGCCAACATCCTGATGCATGAAAAGGTAGAAACCCCTGGTTACTACTTTTCAAAACGCAGCGGCGATGCCGGGCAGGGCAACGGCTCACCGGAACACCGCTACGATTGGCACGGCGGTACTGTGCTGAACATCCTGAGCAAGCAGGAGTACATGGGGCACACGGTCAATTTCCGCACCCGAAAAGTATCCTACAAGTCCAAGAAAAAGGTGGACAACCCGCCCGAAGAATGGGTGATCTTCGAGAACACCCACGAGGCCATTGTGGATGCGGACACGTGGCAGCTGGCGCAGCATGAGAAGGGTACGAAAACGCGCATTGATTCCGTTGGTCTGGCAAATCCGCTGACCGGATTGATGTTCTGCGCAGACTGCGGTGCGAAGATGTACAACTCCCGGCATCGGAATGAGCGGAACAATGATGCCTCCGGATTGCACTTTGATACCTACAACTGTTCCACATACTCAAACACCCGCATCCGCGAAACAAGGATATGCTCCAACCACCATATCAGTACACAGGCTGTCCGTACCCTGCTGCTGGAAGCTATCCGAAAAATCGCCCAGTACGCCATTGCTGATCCGAAAGCCTTTGCTCAGCAAATCCGTGCCGAAGCGCAGATACAGCACGAAGCTGCCGCCAAGGAACTGAAACGGCGGCTTGCCCGTGATCGTAAACGCTGTGCTGAGCTGGATGGTCTGTTTCAGAAGCTGTACGAATCCTATGCCACCGGCAAGATCACAGAGAAACGGTTCGACATGATGGCGACCAATTACGAAACGGAACAGGCTGAATTGGAACAGCGTATTGCTGATGGGCAGCAGGAACTGGATACCTATATGCAGGATGAAGACCGCATCGACAAGTTCCTTGAACTGACGAAACGGTACACTGACTTTTCGGAACTCACTACACCCATGATCAAGGAGTTTGTGGAGAAGATCGTTGTGCATGCCCCTGACCGCAGTACAGGGCAGCGAACTCAGCAGGTGGATATCCACTTCAAGTTCATCGGGCAGTTCAGCATCCCGGAGGAAACAGAACAGCTTTCATCGGAAGAACAGATCGCCCGGGACGAATTGGAAGCCAAACGAGCTGAATACCGCAGAAAGTACCAACGAAGAAAAGAACTGAAAGCCCAGCGTGAAGCAGAAGCGGCGCTGGCTGACAAGAAAACCACAGAAGCAACTGCATAACGCAAACGGCGACCCGCACAGACAGCGGGCCGCCGTTTCCTATTCATTTCAAAACAAATATTCAAGGAGGAACCATTCATGAGCAGACGCAAGAACAAGACTACTGTGGAATTGCAGGCGGCAGCGGATCATGTTGAACAGGAGATCGCAAAGCTGCTTGCCCAGAAGAAAGACCTACGGAAACAAATCAATGAAACATCCCGGAAAGAGCGCAACGCCCATATCTACTTCCGTGGTGGTGAGCTGACCCATCACCTTGGGGACAAAGCCGAACTGCTGACCGACGAGGATATCAAGTTGTTTCTGGACTATGTGTTCAGCTTTGGCGGCGTCCAGAAGATCGTCAATGAGATGCTGGAAATCCGTCGAGGGGATGCCGAAGGCACCGTGGAGGAACTGCTTTGCAACACAGCGTCCGGGGACAAACGGGTACCGATCCGAAGCACCGATGTTCAGACAAGCTGACCCCTCACTATGTGAGGGCGCAATTATACGCACGGTGCCCGTGCATTGCGCTCTCCGAGGGGCATTGCATGCAGCCCGCTGGCAGAGGGGACTTCCCCTTTGCCAGCAACAGGGAGGTAGGCCCTCCCTGCGCCGCTTTCATCGGCTACCCACCATTACAGCGCTGCGGCGCTGAAGAAAGGAGACGATCTCATCCCCTGTCCTCATTTCTCCATATCCATCACCAGCCGAGGCAAAGATCAATCTGCCATGGCTGGCGCTTCTTATTATCTCGGACAGAAGCTGTATTCCGAGTATGACCACGAATGGAAATACCCGCATAGCGACCCGAAGCGTGTGCGGTACACGGAGGTGATGCTTCCACCCAACGCACCACCGGAGTATGCCGACCGACAGACTTTATGGAATGCGGTGGATGCCGCCGAGAAAAGCAACAAAGCCCAAACCGCAAGACGCTTCACCATTACCCTGCCAAGGGAATTGACCTTTGAACAGAATCTTGCTTTGATCCGTGACTATTGCACCCGACAATTCGTGGACAAAGGCATGATCTGTGATTTGTACTACCACGACTCCGGTAACGGTAATCCTCATTTTCATCTGATGCTGACCATGCGCGCCATGGATGAAAATGGACGCTGGCTTCCCAAGACAAAGACGGCTTATGTGCTGGATGAAAACGGTCAACGCATCCGGGGAGACAATGGCAAATGGCTGCGTGAACGCATAGATACCGTGGATTGGAATGACCAGAAATACGCTGAAATCTGGCGGCATGAATGGGAAGTGGCACAGAACAACGCACTGGAAGCTGCTGGTCGCACCGAGCGTATTGATATGCGATCCTACGAGCGTCAAGGCATTACAGATCTGGAACCGCAGATTCACCTTGGCCCGGAAGCAGCTGCATTGGAACGAAAGGGTGTGCCCACTGCCCGTGGCGAACACAACCGAGAGATCAAGCATGTCAACGCCCTTATCCGTGGTTTACAGAAGGCGATTGCAAATTTGGCCGGGTGGTTGCGCGGCATTAAGGAAACGCTGTCCCGGCACGAAACCATCTCCAATCCAGGCGATTACAACCTCGGCGAAGTGCTGCTCAGCTATCTGGAACTGCGCAAGGCTGACCGGGAGTTCTGGGATCATCGGGCACAGACGAAGGCTTCGCTGAAGGACTTGCAGGCGATTCTCAATGCCATCTCTTTCCTGAAAGAAAGGGAGCTTGATACGGTGTATTCTCTTGGTGAATATCTATCCCGTACAGACGCACACATGAACGAACTGCGTAAGGAAGTGCGCAGCAAAGAGCAGCGCATTCGCGACATTGATGCTTTGTTGAACGCAGATAAGACCGTATTCTGAAGCCATGGCAATATATAGGTATGCCCCTACGAGTCATGAGCATTTTCGCATCGAGGAAGAGGATGCATTCTTTGCTTATAGCACCAATGCCACATTACGTGAGTTGGTAGATTCCAGATTGTTTGTTTATGTCCAGAAACACTTTGTCATCAACGATTCTACATATATTGCTCGTACTGTTGACGGCAGGATGGAATTAACCACTGAGGCGCTTGAAAATCTTGCGGATTGTTCATTGTCATTTTACTGGGTGGAAGTCAGCAACTTGGAACAGCCTCATTTGCCTGGCGTTCTTATGCACCGCGCTAATGCGGCACAACATGTCTCAGTTTTCACAGTTCAAGAAAACGAAGATACCATCAACCTATCTGAGGAACTGAGAAAAAAGAGAAAAGAGTTTGAACAGCAAAATACCGCTTATCGGCTAAGCACCCCTCAAAAGAACGGCTGGCAACTTATGGGCGAAATCCTTGAGCAGAGAAAAATTAATAAGTCTCACTTTTGTGATTTGACTGGTCTTGATGAGATTGTGTACAGAAGAGCGATTAGTGGGGCCGAGACTCGTCCAAGTATCGAAACCATTGTAGCGTTCGCTTGTGGCCTTGATCTTGATATGGCTACCACTCAAAAAATCATGCAGCTTTCTTCTCACGCTTTCGATGAAAGTACTAAACATCGTGCCTATATGTTTTGCATAACAGGGTTCTATGGACGTCCGCTAAAGGAGCGTAATGACTTCCTTGAATCATATGGTTTCGAACCGCTTGGCTCGAAACAAAGACTTTAATTATCCGACAGCAAATCAAAAAAACATTTTC
Organism: Clostridiales bacterium; assembly: GCA_015056365.1. Lineage (GTDB taxonomy): Bacteria > Bacillota > Clostridia > Christensenellales > Aristaeellaceae > Limiplasma. The sequence goes on from SVGM01000008.1 coordinate 4,582, forward strand.
CCGACTCGCTGAGTCGGGAAAATTTGTTGTATATGGAACAAATGATACAGAATAAGAAAAGCTGAGAGGCACATATGGCTATTTTTCACCACCAGATATAATGTTATCGCGACTTGACAAGTTTTCCTCTCTGAATGAGTTTTCGCTATGATTAGGGCGAGGGTAATGCTTGCCCTCAGGATACACCAGCACCCATTACAAATTTGGACACCGAAGGAGGTGAAAAATATGGCAGTACATCACGGCGGTAAAGTCGGCAAGGCTGGTAAAACACTTGCTGCAAAAGGTTCTTCCAAATCTGCGAAGAGCAAAGCCGGAACAACGCTTGCCAATCATAAGGCAAAGGCTCACTGAGCCTATAGTTGCTCCAAAGAACAAGCCTCCTGTGGAAACACAGGAGGTTTGTCTATAAATTGATAACCCGTTCAGTTATAGATAAATTTATCCTTGACAAATGGCTCTTAAGCAGAGCGTTTTTTTGTCATTCAATGTTTAAATCTCACCATTGCTCAAGGCAGAAAGGATCAGATTGCGAACCTTGCGGGTAATGGTGGTGGTTCCCGCATCCGTCACATTCTGCATCAGCATGATTGTGAGCTTCTCATTGGGCAGGTTGGCAAAATAGGTGCCCAGCCAACCGTCCCAGCCATACTCATCAAGACATGCAAAGCCAAGATAACGTCCCGGCTGAATGCATACGCGCATCAGCTTGCCATAGCTGAAGCCATCAAGGCTTTCCCACATGTCCTTTTGCTGCTGCCAGCCGAGCTGAGGAGACGTCAGGAAACGCACGCTTGCAGGGCTGAGGATCCGCTTACCGTTGTATTCACCGCCATTGTGAAGCATATCGGTAAAGGCGGCGTAATCGTCCAGCGTGGATACCAGACCGGCGCCGCCAGAAAGGAATGCAGGCCTGCGGTCGTAAACGCCGATATTCAGATGATTCTGGGTAAAGGGAATCAGTTCGCCATCCGCGCGCTTGTAGCAGGTGACCAGACGATCCCATTTCTCGGCGGGTACCCAGAAATCGGTATCCTTCATACTAAGAGGCTCGAAAAGCTCTTCTTTCAAGAACTGATCAAACGGCTTGCCGGAGACCACTTCCACCACAGCGCCAAGAACGTCCGCGCAGGTGCTGTAACGGAAATGCTGACCGGGATGAAACGCCAGCGGCAATTGACCGATCCGGTTGGCAAACTCAATGGTGCTCATGCCGCCGCCCGCTAGAATCAACGCATTGTTTTCATCAAAGAGCTCAGCGGCGTACTGTCCGGCTTCATCCTCACCGGGATAGGAAACACCAGCAACCATGCCCAGCATATCCATAACAGTGGCAGGACGCACAGCGGGAACCAAGCCTTCAGGAGTCAGCACCTTCTGATTGCGGAAACCGTCCAGGAACTTCTCCACGGGATCCATGGCATCAATCAGTCCGCGCTCCATCAGCAGCACCACTGCTGCGGCTGTGATGGGCTTTGATTGGCTGAAGAGCCTGAACAGGTTATCTCTCCGAATGGGCAATTGCTTCGCGCGATCAGCGCAACCAGCGCTGGTAAAGAGTATTTCCTCGCAATTCCGCCGGATCATTACGCTGATACCGGCCGCTTCGTTGTTGTTTACCGCTGCGTTAAGGCAATCCGTGATTCTCTGCTGCAATGTCATCGCGTTGTATCCTCCTTCTTTTCAAACAACACCCTAAGGCTCTCCGTATAGGGCGGACGAGCAATGCCGTGCTCTGTAATAATGCCGGTGATCAGATCATGTTCGGTAACGTCAAAGGCCGGATTGTACACCTTCACGCCCTGCGGAGCCACAGGTTTCTCATACCACATATCCGTCACTTCCTCAGCCGGACGCTGCTCGATGGGGATATCGTCTCCGGTGGGCGTGGCAAGGTCAATGGTGGATGTAGGACCCAGTACATAAAAGGGAATGCCGTAATGCTTTGCAAGGATTGCCACCCCGGAGGTGCCGATCTTGTTGCAGACATCGCCGTTGGCCGCAACACGGTCGCAGCCGACAAACACAGCATTTATCCAGCCGTTTTTCATTACCTGGGAGGCCATATTATCGCAAATAACAGTAGTATCGACACCATCCGCCATCAGCTCGAAGGCGGACAAGCGTGCGCCTTGCAAAAGCGGCCGGGTTTCATCGGTATACACCCTGAAATGCATACCTCTCTCACGCCCCAGATGAATGGGAGCAAGCGCAGTACCATATTTGGAAGTGGCCAGCTGTCCAGCATTACAATGGGTCAAGATCCCGTCGCCGTCCTTGAGCACGCTCAGACCATGCTCGCCAATATGGCGGCACATTTCTATGTCCTCGGCTTTGATCGCATTGCATTCCTTCAGGAGCAGCGCTTTAATTTCCGCAACGCTTAAGTCCGAATGATCCAGTACCACCTGCTGCATCCTGCCAAGCGCCCATGCCAAATTGACAGCTGTTGGACGGGCCGATTCCAGATAGGCACGCTTTTCGTCAAACAAACGGCAAAACGTCGCATAATCCTCCGTATCGATTGCCTTAGCACCCAGATACACACCAAATGCAGCCGCAACGCCGATTGCCGGCGCACCGCGAACCTTCAGAAGATAGATAGCTTCGCATATCTCCTCCTGTGTGCTCAGGCGAAGAATCTCTACTCGCCCAGGCAGCTGCGTCTGATCGATCAGCACAAGCTGGCTATTCTGATCATCCAGCGCAACGGTTTCGATGGTCATGATGTTGGACATGCCTCCCACCCTTTCGGCGGCGTCAGAAATTACGGGTCATATCGTAACGGGAATAGAATTCCTTCTGGAAATCCAGCAGGCGATCGTTCTGGATGGCCTCGCGCACCTTTTCCATCAAGCGCAGAAGGAAGCGAAGATTGTGGATACTGGCCAGCCGTGCGCCGGTGATCTCTCCTGCCTTAAACAGGTGACGAATATAGGCGCGGGAGAAATTACGGCAGGCATAACAGTCGCATTCCTCGTCAATGGGGCGGAAATCGCGGGCATACTGGGCGTTCTTGATGACCAGTCTACCGTCGGTGGTGAAGCAGGTGCCGTTTCGTGCGATTCGTGTTGCCAGCACGCAGTCGAACATGTCCACACCGCGAATCACACCTTCCACGAGGCAGTCAGGCGAGCCGACACCCATCAGATAACGGGGCTTGTCCCCGGCCATATGGGGCATGATGGCTTCCAGCATATCGTACATGATGGGTTTGGGCTCCCCTACGCTCAGGCCGCCGATGCCGTAGCCAAAGAAGTCCATGTCACGGAGGGTCTTAGCGCTTTCGATGCGAAGATCCTTAAAGAATGCACCCTGCACGATGCCAAACAGCACCTGATCATCATCGGTATGATGCTTCTGGCAGCGAGCTGCCCAGCGATGAGTGCGGTGCATCGCATCCTCAGCGGTGGCATAATCGCAGGGATAGGCGGTGCACACATCAAAGGCCATCATAATATCAGAACCCAGCGCATGTTGGATATCCATGCTCACCTCAGGAGAAATGAAGCGCTTGCTGCCGTCCAGATGGCTCTGGAAATGTACACCCTCTTCCTTGATCTTGCGGATGCCGGAGAGGGAAAACACCTGAAATCCGCCGCTGTCGGTAAGTACAGGCTTGTCCCATGACATGAACTTGTGCAGACCGCCTGCCTCCCGGATCAGTTCTTCGCCGGGGCGAAGATGCAGGTGATAGGTATTGGAGAGCATGATCTCCGTGCCGATCTCTGTCATTTCCCGGGGCGTCATGGCCTTGACGGTGGCTACGGTACCCACAGGCATATAGACCGGGGTATGAATGTCGCCGTGAGGCGTATGCAACAGTCCCAGACGCGCGCCGGACTGCTTGCAGGTTTTAAGAACTTCAAACGAAAACTTGGAGGTTGCCACGGTATCTCTCCTTACTGTTGAGAAGAAGTGTTTTGCTGATTGAGAAAATGTTGAATTTCGGTGACGTATGCACCAAAGGCAGAGGCTTTGGGCGCAGACAAAAAGCACATAGGCGCCTTTTGAGTGGGATGATCAAAACGAAGCACCGCGCCCCACAGGGCGATGCTTTCCCCTTTTACACCGTGTCCGTAGCGCATATCATGCACGATAGGATGAGCACTGTTTGCCAGCTGTACCCGAATCTGATGCTTACGACCCGTTTGCAGGCGAACATGTACAAGCGCCGTATCCTCCTGCGGACGGCGCGCAAGCACCCGATAGCGAAGCTTCGCCTCCTGCGCGCCTGCTTTGCCAGGGGTAACGACACGGACATTACCAGAAATTTCGTCCTTTTCCAGCCAATCGTGCAAAGCCGCTTCGTCGGGAAGGTCGCTGCCTTCTACCACCGCCAGGTATTCCCGTTCCATATGGTGGCTACGCAACTGCTCGCTGAGCCTTGAAGCAGCCTTGCTGGTGCGGGCAAATGCAACCAACCCACCTACGGGCCTGTCCAGGCGGTGCACAAGCCCCAGATACACCTCGCCGGGCTTCTGGTACTTCTCTTTGATGTAGGCTTTGCACATCTCGTGCAGGCTTTCATCGCCGGTGTTGTCACTCTGGGTGAGGGTATTTGGAGGCTTTTCGGTCACCAACAGATGATTGTCTTCATATACGATCTCAAGCATCGGGCGTCCACCTTGCCGTGGTACCGCAGGGCAACACGCCGCCGCTGGTCACCGCCAGCGCCAGTTCTTCCGCTTCCGCTTTGCCGCCAAAACGGTCGCACAGGCAGCGGCGGGCGATATTGCCCAACACGCTGGCAGAGAAGCCTGTGGTGTAGCCGTTGATGAGAAAGAATAACGGCGTGTCGCTCATGGCCTGGGCAGCCAGATCCACCAGATCGTACAGCTCGTCCTCCAGTTTCCATACCTCCCCGCCGGGGCCTCTGCCATAGCTGGGAGGATCCATCAGGATGCCGTCGTAGCTGTTGCCGCGGCGCAGTTCCCGGCGCACGAAAGCTTTAGCATCCTCCACGATGAAACGGGTGTAGGATTCATGGATGCCGGTCAGGTCGCGGTTTTCCTTGGCCCACTGCACCATGCCCTTGGCAGCGTCCACATGGGTCACATGGGCGCCGGCAGCAGCACAGGCTATGGTTGCGCCACCAGTGTAGGCAAATAGATTCAGAATTCTGGGCTGATGACCAAAGCTGGCGGTGTTGCGGATGCGCTCTTGCATCCACAGCCAATTGGCAGCCTGCTCGGGAAATAAACCGGTATGTTTGAATCCGGTGGGCTTTACATAGAATTTCAAGTTATTCAGGCTGATGGTCCAACGTTCGGGCAACTTTTCTTTAAAATCCCAGTGACCGCCGCCGGTTTCCGCACGGCTGTAGGTAGCCTGTGCCCGGTTCCACAATTCAGGTTTCGCCTTGGGCCAGATAACCTGCGGGTCGGGTCTGCGGAGGATGATCTTCCCCCATCTTTCCAGCTTTTCACCGTCACCAGTGTCCAGCACTTCATAATCCTGCCATTGATCGCACAGATACATGGAAGCTCTCCTTTTGCTTGAAAGGGGCGGGGCAAGGCCCCGCCCATAGTGATATTACGCTTTGCGGATGGCAAGAGTTGCTTTCTTGCCGTTGATGTTCCATTCCTTGGCCACAGCGTTCTCGGAAGCGGCAGCATTGTCCATGCTTTCAGCAAGCACACTCTGCATGATGAAGCTCTTGCCAGCCTCGATAGCAGCGGTCAGTTCTTCATCCGCCTCATAGGTGACTACGATGCGGTCGCTGACTTCGAAATCAGCTTCCTTGCGCATGGTCTGCAACTTGGAAACCACCTCACGCTGATAGCCTTCGGCGATCAGCTCGGGGGTCAGGTTGCAGTCGAACACCACGGTCACATCGCCGTCGGACTGGGCGGCAAAGCCGGGCTTCTGAGTGGCCTCAGCCAGCACATCGTCCTTAGCGAGCACCACTTCAGTATCTTCCACAGTGAAGGTGAAGTTATCGCCGCGGGCAAAGGTATCCATCACGTCGTTGCCGTCCATTTCCTTGAGCGCAGCGCCGATCTTGCCCAGCAGCTTGCCGTACTTGGGACCCAGGGTACGCATCTGAGGCTTGAGGTTGTAGGTGGTGAAGGCGCGCGCATCATCGGTGAAGATCACGCTCTTCACATTCAGCTCATCCTCGGCCAGCTCGCCGAATTCCTTGTCGAAGCTGGTGCCCTTGACATAGAGAGTCTGCAAGGGCTGACGTACCTTCAGATTGGCGGAAGCGCGCAGGGCGCGGCCAAGGCTAACGACCTCCAGCAGGGCACTCATCTGGGTATTCAGATTCTCATCGATCAAACTTTCGTCGGCATCGGGGAAGCGGCACAGGTGCACGCTTTCTGGAGCATTCTTGTCCACGCTGCACACCAGATTCTGATAGATGTCCTCAGCCATGAAAGGAACGAAGGGCGCAATGACCTTGGAGAGGGTCACCAGCACGTGGTACAGGGTGGCGAAAGCGGCTTCCTTGGTGTCGTCCATGCCCTTACCCCAGAAACGCTCGCGGCCGCGGCGCACATACCAGTTGCTCAGATCGTCCACAAACTTGGTGATGGCGTTGGCAGGTTCGGGGATGCGGAAAGCGGTCAGGTCCTCGTCCACCTGCTTGATCAGCTGGTTGAGGCGGCTCAGGATCCACTTGTCCATCAGGGTCAGATTCACCTTGTCCAGCGGATGCTGGGCGGGATCGAAGTTGTCGATATTGGCGTAGAGCACGAAGAAGGCATAGGTGTTCTGCAGCGTGCCCATGAACTTACGCTGACCTTCGTTGACAGCCTCGTCGCTGAAGCGGCTGGGCAGCCAGGGAGCGCCAGCGGTGTAGAAGTACCAACGGACAGCGTCCGCGCCCTGCTTGTTGAGCACGCTCCACGGATCCACCACGTTGCCGATGTGCTTGGACATCTTGCGTCCTTCCGCGTCCTGTACATGGCCCATAACAATGCAGTTTTCAAAGGGGGCGCGGTCAAACAGGAGGGTGCTGATGGCTTCCAGCGTGTAGAACCAGCCACGGGTCTGGTCAATGGCTTCGGAGATGAAGTCGGCCGGGAAGCGCTGCTCGAACACTTCCTTGTTCTCGAAGGGATAGTGCCACTGAGCGAAGGGCATGGAGCCGGAATCGTACCAGCAGTCGATAACGTCGCTGACACGGGTCATGGGCTTGCCGCACTCAGGGCAGGTGATCTGGATCTCATCCACATAGGGGCGATGCAGTTCGATCTCGCCCACCTCGGTGGTGGCCATTTCACGCAGTTCCTGCTTGGAGCCGATCACATGAATGTGACCCTCCTCGCAGCGCCAGATGGGCAGCGGAGTGCCCCAGTAACGCTCGCGGCTGAGACCCCAATCGTGCACGTTCTCCAGCCAGACACCCATACGGCCTTCCTTGATGTTGTCGGGCATCCAATTGATGGTACGGTTGTTCGCCACCAGTTTGTCGCGCACGGCGGTCATCTTGATGTACCAGGTGGGACGGGGATAATACAGCAGGGGCGTGTTGCAACGCCAGCAGAAGGGATAGTCATGGGCGAAGGGCACGGCGGCAAACAGCAGTCCTCGCTCCTTCAGATCATCCAGGATCATCTGGTCAGCATCCTTGACAAACACGCCGGGCCACTTGGTATCGGCGGTCATGCAGCCCTGGGTATCCACGAAGTTGACAAAGGGAATATCGTTGGCCTGACAGACGCGGTTATCGTCCTCACCGAAGGCGGGAGCGATATGAACGATGCCGGAACCGTCGGTCATGGTGACGTAATCGTCACAAACCACACGCCACGCGGGCTTATCCAGCTTGCCAACGGCAAAGTCGAACAGCGGCTCGTATTCCTTGCCGGCCAGTTCTGCACCGGGCATTTCCTCATGGATGATGGCTTCCTTAGCCTTCTCGCCAAAGACGGCGTCCATCAGCGCCTTGGCCATCACATAATTCTTGCCATCGATGGTGAAACGGGCGTACAGATCCTGAGGATTGACGCACAGAGCAAGGTTGCTGGGCAGGGTCCAGGGGGTGGTGGTCCAGGCCAGGAAGTAAGTGCTCTCCCACTCCTTGGTCTTAAAAAGTACGAACGCAGAGGTTTCTTTTACGTTCTTGTAGCCCTGAGCAACCTCATGGCTGCTGAGCGCAGTACCGCAGCGGGGGCAGTAAGGCGCAATCTTATGGCCCAGATAGAGCAGACCCTTGTCGTGGATCGTTTTGAGGCTCCACCACTCGGACTCGATATAGTCGTCCTTGTAGGTGATGTAGGGATTTTCCATATCAGCCCAGAAAGCGACGCGATCGCTCATCTCTTCCCATTCGGACTGATACTTCCAGACGCTCTTTTTGCATTCCTTGATGAAGGGCTCGATGCCATAGGCTTCGATCTGAGGCTTGCCGTCCAAGCCAAGGATCTTTTCGACCTCCAGCTCGACAGGCAGACCATGGGTGTCCCAGCCGGCCTTACGCAGAACGTCCTTGCCTTTCATGGCCTGGAAGCGCGGGATCAGATCCTTGATGGCGCGGGTCTCAATGTGGCCGATGTGAGGACGACCGTTGGCCGTGGGCGGTCCGTCGAAGAAAGTGAAGCGCTCATTGCCTTCATTGGCGTGGAAGCTCTTGCGGATAATATCCTTTTCCTTCCATAGGGCAAGGGTTTCTTTTTCGCGTTCGACGAAGTTCATGTCTGTGGGAACCTTGCGATACATTGGTTTTCCTTCCTCCTTACGGCATTGCCGCGTATGGTGTAGCTGCCCCAGCGGTCGGTTTCGGACATAAAAAAACCGTCCCGAGGCCATCGGGACGGACGATGATTGCATCAATCCGCGGTACCACCCGCATTGGCAGCCATGCTGCCCACTCTGCGCCGACACATGATCGGCATGCTCTGTCACGGGAGCCCCCGGAATGCTCTAACGAAGTAGCTGCTCAAGCATTCAGCTCAGAGGTGATGGGACATACGCGCTTCGGCATCCGGCTCGCACCAACCCGGACTCGCTTTGCCGAAGAGAAGGCACATGCCGTCCTCGTCATCGCTATTATGCGGACATTATACTAAAAAGATCAAGAAATGTAAAGGAAAAAAACAAAGGAATTGCTGATGAAAATACTGCGCCGCAACAAGCTGCAGCGGCGCGTGTATTTGTCTCAATCATCCCTTATCCTTTGCGCCATACACCGGGATGGAACAGCACCAGAATCGGAAACAGTTCCAGGCGGCCGCAAAGCATCAGCAAACTAAGTACACATTTGGCAAAAGGACCATACCCAGCAAAATTACAGGTTGGACCGACCTGACCAAAGCCGGGACCTACGTTGCTCACGCAGGTAATTGCAGCAGTCAGATTGGTTTCAACATCGTACAGGCCTTCCAAAGAAATAACAAACGAACCTGCCAGGATCAGCGCAATGTACACAAAGAAAAAGATCGCCACCTGTGAAAGCATGCCCTCTTCGACACCCTTGCCTTCAAAGCGCACAACCTGCACCTTACGCGGCTGGAAGGTATGACCGATCTCGCGTCGCGCATGCTTGGCAAGCAGAGCAACGCGTACCACCTTGATACCGCCGGCAGTGGAACCGGCGCAGGAACCGATAAACATGATCAGCAGCAGGATCATCTTAGCAGCCTGAGGCCAGATGTCAAAGTCCGCTGTGACAAAGCCGGTGGTCGAAACAATACTGGACACCTGAAAGCTGCCGTAGCGCAGAGCGGTAAAGAAATTGCCGTATTGAGGAAGCGTGAAAACGGTGATACCAATAATGCTCAGGCACACAATGGAAAGGTACCAATGCAGTTCTTCACTTTTCAGAAATGATTTCCAGTCGCCGATCAAAAGGCGGAAATAGAGCGCAAAGTTAATGCCGAAAATAAGCATGAAAATCGTAATGATCACGTCAACAGCCACGCTGTCAAAGGCTGCCACGCTGGAACCATAGTTGCTAAAACCGCCTGTACCGGCCGTACCCATAGCATGGATCGCAGCGTCATAAACGGACATCTTGCCCACAAAAACCAGCAAAACAAACTCAAGCAAGGTCAGAATACCGTAAATAATGTACATGATCTTGGCGGTATCGCCCATTTTGGGAAGCACCTTGCTGAAGCTGGGGCCAGGGCTTTCTGCACGCGCAAGATGGGAAGCGCGGCCTGTCATCTGCGGCAGAAGCGCCAGCGTCAGAACCAGCACGCCCATACCGCCGATCCAGTGTGTAAAGCTGCGCCAGAACATAATACCGCGAGGTAGACCTTCAAAATCCGTAACCACCGAAGCACCGGTGGTCGTAAAGCCAGATACTGCTTCAAACAAAGCGTCAACGAAATTGGGAAGCATACCGCTGAAAACGAAGGGAAGCGCGCCAAAAGCACTCAGGAGAACCCAAGCCAGCGCAACAACCACAAAGCCTTCTTTAGCGCGCAGATTGCTCTCGCTGGGATGAACAAAGCGCCACAGAGGAAAACCCAGAACCAGCAGAAGCCCGATGGTCATCATCAGTGCTTTGGCGTCGCCATCGCCGTAGATAAACGAAATGATCAGCGCAGGAAGCATGGCCATCGCTTCGATCAACATGATTGCGCCCAGCAGTCGGACGACAAGTTTTTTGTTCATTTGCGAATTACCTCATTCAAATCGCCGATTCCGCTTTCGCATGCGATGATAATCACGCTGTCGCCAGCCTCGATATGGTCATTACCAAAAGGAACGATGACCTTGCCTTTGCGTACGATAACCGCAACCAGCGTACCGCGGCGCATGGTCAGGTTCTTCAATGGAATACCGATATACGGGTCTTCGGCACGCGCAATAAATTCCAACGCTTCCGCTTTTCCGTTCACCAGACGATAGAGTTTTTCAACCTTCGTACCATGGCCGCCAGCGCGGGCACGTACATAGCGCAGGATATTTGCGCAGGTAATGGACTTGGGACTGACCACGCTGTCCAATCCCATGGCGCTGATGATATCGGAATAAGCCACGCGATTGTTTTTCACGATGACCTTGGGAACCCCCTGCCGAACGGCGAACAGGCCTGTCATCAGGTTCTCTTCGTCACGGTCGCACAGCGTGATAAAGGCGTCCATCTGTTTCAGGCCTTCCTGCTCCAGCAGTTCCTGATCAGTACCGTCGCCGTGGATCACATTCACATCTGGCAATGCCTCGCTAAGCGTCACAGCCTTCTTTTCGTCCAGCTCAATGAGCGAAACATGAATGCCCATCGGCACGATCATACGCGCCAAATAGTAGCTGATGCGTCCGCCGCCAAGAAGCATAACGTTCTTGACGCGAAGAGAATTCTTGCCAAGGAAACGGAAAAAAGCGGTAATTGTGACCATATCGGCAGCCACGTAGACCCTGTCGCCGTCGCAGATCACAAAATCACCATTAGGGATGATAACGCCGCCGTCTCTTTCTACGGCAGCATACAGAACCTGCGGCAAGCCGTGATACTTGCGGGACAGTTCCCTCAGGGGACAGCCGACGACCACGTCGGATTCATGGGCGCGGAATTCCACCATTTCCACGCGTCCTTTGGCAAAGGACTCGATATTGCTGGCGAAAGGAAAGCGCAATAGCCTGCTGATTTCCAGCGCAGTGGCGCGTTCAGGGTTAATGGCCATGTCGATACCCAGTTCACGCTGCAGCATGGTGAGACTTTCGTTGTACTCAGGGTCGCGAATACGGGCGATGGCATACTTGGTGCCAAGTTTTTTGGCAACGAGGCAGCAAAGCATATTGGTTTCGTCGCTGGCGGTGGCTGCGATCACAATATCCGCCTTGTCTGCGCCTGCATCAATCAAGGTCTGCGCATTGGCGCCGTTTCCACGTACGCAAAGAACGTCCAGCGTATCCTCGCTGCGATGGAGAACTTCCTCGTTGCTGTCAACAATGACCACGTCGTGTTCCTCACGCGCCAGATTTTCTGCCAGCGTGTGGCCTACTTTGCCATCACCAACAACCAAAATCCGCATACAGCATCCCCCAATACTATGGATAATCGGGTATGTCGGCAAATACGAACATTACCCTCCATAATGCAGTATATCATAATGACGAAAAAAAGGGAATGCATCAGTCATCCGATATTGTTCAACAGCCTATATTTGTGATATAATGATTCGGTATACTTTTTCAATAGATTAACCATTGATTGAGAGGCGGCTTTGTGACGATGACCAAACCCCTGCTGAATAAAACGGTAAAAACACTGCATTGGCTTGTGCTGGACGCTGTGCTGGTAAACGCTGCCATGATTCTGGCACAGGTGCTGCGCCATACCACCACGGTGATCCCGCAGGAATTCTTTTCTGTTTATCTGCGGCTTGCACCTGTGATGACGGTCATTTCGCTGGTCGTCTTTGCACTTTTCGGCTTGTACCGTACCATGTGGCAGTATGCCAGCGCAGAAGATCTGATCAAGCTCACCCTTGCCACCCTTGTCGCTGCATTTGCCACCTACCTGGGCTCTCTTGCTGGCAATTTGCTGGTCAGGCCAGAGAATCTGTTCCGCCTGCACAGGATGGTGTATCTTCTGCACTGGCTGATGTGCACCGCACTGATCGGTCTGAGCCGTATTCTCTACAGAATGTGGATACGCAAGGAACGCTTTCCCCTGCTCACCAAAGACAAAACAGATTATCGGCGCGCCATGATCATCGGAGCAGGCTGGGCTGGCGCCAACATGGTGCACGAAATGCAGCGCGGCAATTACGGCGCCTGTATCCCCGCCGTGGTCATTGATGACAACAGCGAGAGGGACGGATCCACTCTCAGTGGCGTTCCCGTGGTTCGTGGCTCAGGAAATCTGCTTCGTTTGGCAAGCGATTATCAGATCGACGATATCATCATCGCCATTTCCACTCCCAACGGCGATCTGCAGTCCCTGATTGAAAAATGCCTTGCCACCGGCTGTCGTGTCAAGCGAATTGCCCCTATGGAAGAACTGAGCGGCAAACAGAACCACAGCACCATTCGTGATTTGAACCTCTATGATCTTCTCGGACGTCCGGAAGAAACGCTGGATATGTCGCAAGTCGCAGACTTCTTCAAGGACAAGGACGTGCTGATCACCGGAGGCGGCGGTTCCATTGGCAGCGAACTCTGCCGCAGACTCCTTCCCCTGGAGCCTGGCAGGATCATCCTGTACGATATCAGCGAGAACTATATGTACGATCTTCAGTCCGAGCTGATGCTCCGCTATGGCGACGCACTGAAGGACAAGCTGGTTCTCTGCGTTGGTTCCATCCGTGACGAAAAGCGGCTGGAAGAGGTCTTTTCTCTGTATCATCCCCATGTGGTGCTCCACGCAGCGGCCCATAAGCATGTACCGCTGATGGAGGATTGTCCTGCACAGGCTGTAAAGAACAATGTTTTTGGCACCTATCTGACGGCCAAAGCTGCTATTGCCGCAAAAGCCGAACGCTTTGTTCTAATCTCCACCGACAAAGCGGTGAATCCCACCAATATCATGGGGGCAACCAAGCGTCTGGCTGAAATGATCATCGAAGCGCTGAATCAGGAAAGTGAAACAGAGTTCACCGCCGTTCGCTTTGGCAATGTGCTGGGCAGCCACGGCAGCGTGGTGCCGAAATTTGAGCAGCAGATTCGCGCAGGCGGTCCGGTGACCCTCACCCATCCGGACATTATCCGCTACTTTATGACCATCCCAGAAGCTGCAAGCCTTGTGCTGCAGGCTGCATCCATCGCAAAGGGTGGCGAGCTGTTTGTACTGGACATGGGCAGACCGGTTATGATCCGGGAGTTGGCCGAACGAATGATCCAGCTGTATGGCGAGGGAAAGAATATCGAGATCGTCTACACCGGTCTTCGCCCGGGCGAAAAGCTTTATGAAGAGCTCCTGCTGGCAGGTGAGGAAATCTCCAAGACCGAGAAGGAAAAGATCTTTATCGCCCAGCCTGAAGTGTTTTCTGTGGAGATGATCCACGAGCTGCTTAAGGCGCTGGATACCTGCATCAAGGAACAGGGTGATATGCGTGCCTGCCTGCATAGGCTTGTTCCCACCTTCCGCGAAGCAGGCGAGCTGAATGCAGAGGCTGCCAAAAACCAAAACCACGCAGAGGCAACCGCATGAGCATTCATGATGACATGATGCGCCTTGCCCTTAAGGAAGCGCAAGTGGCAGCTCTGGAAGGCGAGGTACCCGTTGGCGCCGTAATAGCCAGAGGAGAAACCCTGCTGGCGAAAGCGCACAACCAGCGGGAGACGCTGAACGATCCAACAGCTCACGCTGAGATCTTGGCGATTCGCGAAGCAGCGAGGGTTCTGGGTAATCGCAGACTTTCTGACTGCACCCTGTATGTGACGCTGGAACCCTGCCCCATGTGCGCCGGCGCTATCGTCATGGCCTGCCTGGGCAAGTGCTACTTCGCCGCAGCAGATCAGCGGCAGGGCTGCGCAGAAAGTGTCTACGCACTGACTCAGGATCCTGCGTTTTACCACCATACCCCTTGCATCGGCGGGCTAATGGAAAGTCAGGCCAGCGCGCTGCTGGATGATTTCTTTGCAAAGAAACGCTAATTGATAAAGGAGAACCTACCTTGCTGATCGATACCATTGTTAGCGATATGGATGACACCCTGCTGGGAGAAGACGGGCAACTAAGTGAGTACACCATCCGTGTGCTACGCCAGTGTACCCAGCGCGGCATCCGGGTCATTCCTGCCAGCGGCCGTGCCATGGACAGCATGCGCCCCTATCTTCAGCAGCTTAATACCGGCTGCCCAGCCATTGGCTGCAACGGCGCGCAGCTCATTTCTCCCGAGCTTACGCTGATGTCCTGCGACGAGTTCACGCCTGAACTGGCCAGAGAGATCTGTGCGTTTATGGATGCACATGGCCTGTATGTACAGGTGTACAAAGACGACTATTTCTACTATGCCGAGGAATGCGACCCCGCCAAGCAATATAAAAAATCTTCCGGCATGAAAGGAAAAGCCGTCGGTGATCTGCAGGCGTTCCTGACTTTCCCTACCCCCAAAGTGCTGGGAATCACTCATCCCGAAGAAGTGATCCGCATCCTACCCATTGCGGAAAAACAATTTGCTGGACGAGTGGCATTTTCCGTCAGTAAACCTTATTTCATCGAAGCAGAACCGCCGAATGTGTCCAAGGCAAATGGCCTGAAACTCCTCTCTCAGCGTATGGAAATCGTTCCTGAGCGTACACTGGTATTTGGCGACAGCCTGAACGATCTGAGTATGCTGGCTTTTACCCCTAACAGCGTCGCTATGGGAAACGCCCGGCCGGAAGTCAAGGCGGCTGCTGCGTATGTGTGCCTTACCAATGCCGAAGACGGCGTTGCCAGGTTTATTGAAGAGCATGTATTGAATGCTGCGAAAAAGGAGGCGAACACATGATTTCAATTCAGGATTTTTACCAAACCCTTGACCTTGAGATCCTGGTGGAAACCAGCAAAAAGACCATGGACATCAAGGTCACCGATGTGAATCGTCCCGGTATGCAGCTGGTTGGCTTCTACGAGTACTTCGCCAACGAACGCCCACAGGTGATCGGCAAGGTTGAGATGACCTATCTGGAATCCTTGGATCCCTCAGTGCGTTATCAGTCTCTTGAGCGCTACATGAGTCACCCAATGCCCTGCATCATCATCTGCTGGAACATGACCCCGCCCAGGGAGCTGATCGAGCTGGCTAAGGAACGGGAGATCCCTGTATTCCGCAGCAAATTGAAGACCACTCGCCTTGTGCTTCAGCTGATCTCTTATCTCACTCGCGTTCTGGCTCCCCATGTCACCCGGCACGGTGTACTGGTAGACGTATACGGTGTAGGTGTTTTGCTCACCGGCGACAGCGGTGTGGGCAAAAGCGAGGCGGCGCTGGAGTTGGTCAAGCGCGGCCATCAGCTGTGCGCAGATGACGTCGTTGATATCTGCCGGGTGTCTGACGACAGGCTGGTGGGCGAATCCCCCGAGCGCATTCGCCACTTCATGGAGATTCGTGGTATCGGAATCATCGACATCCGGGCTATGTACGGTATCGGCGCCGTCAGCGCCTCCACAAATATAGACCTGGTCATCCACATGGAAAAATGGGACTCCGCCAAGGAATATGACCGGCTTGGTCTTCAGGAGGAAAGCATCTCCATTCTGGATGTGAAGGTCCCCTACCAAGTCATGCCGGTTAAGCCCGGACGCAATGTGGCGATTATCATTGAGGTGGCCGCCCGTAATCTGAGCCTGAAGCGCATGGGTTATAACGCGGCGCACGAACTGGACCGCCGCCTGAATGAAATGCTTGCACAGAATTCAAACCTATAAAGCAACTTGTTTTAGGAGGAATGGATATGGTATACATTGGTATTGACGTTGGCGGAACCGGTATTCAGATTGGTGTTGTCGACGCACAGGGTACCATCCTCTGCAAGGGTGAAACCCCTACGCTGGTCGGCCGCCCCTATGAAGACATCATCCGCGACATGGGCAACTGCATGCTGCGCGTGCTGGCCGAAAGCGGCTATAATGCCTCCGACGTAACGTCTATCGGCGTTGGCATTCCCGGCATTGCGGACGCTCAGACGGGAACTGTCATTTTCTGCACCAACATGGGTTGGAAAAACGTTCCCCTGCGTACTGAACTGCAGAAGTATCTGGACAAACCCGTCTATATCGACAATGACGCTACGGTTGCCGGTCTGGCTGAAAGCGTTTGTGGCGTGAGCGCCGGTTGCCACAGCAGCGTGTTTGTGACTTTGGGTACTGGTGTTGGCGGCGGCATCGTAATCGGCGGCCGTCCCTGGAGCGGCTTCCATGGCGTGGGCAGCGAGATCGGCCACATCCCCATGGATATCGCCGGTGAGCCCTGTACCTGCGGCAATCAAGGCTGTCTGGAGCGCTACTGCAGCGCTACTGCGATTATCCGCATGGGCAAACAGCAGCTTCTGCAGCATCCCGAAAGCAAGATGTATGAACTCTGCGGCGGCGACGTGAACAAGCTGAACGCGAAAATGGTCTTCGATGCGGCCAAGGACGGCGACGATGTGGCCATTGGTGTCTTTAACCACTATGTGGATTATCTTGCCCGCGCCATCTATACGATCATCGCTTTCCTTGATCCCGAAATGATCGTTCTGGGCGGCGGCGTCAGCAAGGCCGGCTCCTTCCTTCTCAATGCCGTACGAGAGCGCGTTCCCAATTATCTGCTTTTCAAGACGCTCCCCTACTCCAAGATCGAAATCGCCCGCCTGGGTCCTGACGCCGGTATCATCGGCGCAGCCATGCTGGGCAAGGACGCTTAATCATTACACGCGCGAAAGCGCCAGAATTACAGGAGGTTTCCTATGGCAGACATGAGCATTCGTGATTTGTACCATGCCACTTTGGAACAAGGCATCAAAGAGATCAGTGTTTCCGGTTGGGTCCGTACCGTTCGCGACAGCAAAGCGTTCGGTTTCATTGAGCTGAACGATGGTACCTACTTCAAAAACCTGCAGATCGTTCTGGAAGACGGTCTGACCGAAGACTTTGCCAGCATCGTCAAGACCACTCTGGGCAGCGCTATCCGCGCAACCGGCGAGCTGGTGCTCACCCCCGGCATGAAGCAGCCTTTCGAGCTGAAGGCCAAGAAGGTAGAAGTACTGGGTATGTGCGATCCCAGCTTCCCCCTGCAAAAGAAGCGCCACACCTTTGAATATCTGCGCACCATTGCCCATCTCCGTCCCCGTACCAACACCTTCTATGCTGTATTCCGCATCCGTTCGCTGGCTGCCCAGTTGCTCCATGCTTTCTTTGCAGAGCGCGGCTTTGTGTATGTGCATACTCCGCTGATCACCACCAGCGACTGCGAAGGTGCCGGCGAGATGTTCCAGGTGACCACTCTTCCTCTGGATAGCGTACCCATGACCGAAGAGGGTCAAGTTGACTACAGCAAGGACTTCTTTGGCAAGCAGACCAGCCTGACCGTCAGCGGCCAGCTGAACGTGGAAACCTTCTGTATGGCATTCCGCAACGTCTACACCTTCGGCCCCACCTTCCGCGCCGAGAAGAGTTATACCCCCCGTCACGCTGCGGAATTCTGGATGATCGAGCCTGAAATTGCTTTCGCCGATCTGTTCGATGATATGGAGCTGGCAGAGGATATGCTCAAGTATGTCATCGGCCACATTCTGACCGAAGCCCCCGAAGAAATGGCTTTCCTCAACAACTTTGTGGAGAAGGGCCTCATTGATCGCCTGACCGCTATCGTCAACAGCGACTTTGCCCGCTGTTCCTATACCGAGGCCATCGAGATCCTCAAGAGCAGTGGTCAGAAGTTTGAATATCCCGTTGAATGGGGCGTTGATCTACAGACCGAGCATGAGCGCTACCTGAGCGAGAAGCACTTCGGCAAGCCGGTGTTCGTCTACAACTATCCCAAGGATATCAAGGCTTTCTATATGCGCCTGAACGACGACGGAAAGACCGTTGCTGCTACCGATCTGCTGGTTCCCGGCGTCGGCGAACTGATCGGCGGCAGCCAGCGTGAAGAGCGCATGGATGTGCTCCTGAGCCGCATCAACGAAATGGGATTGAAGGAAGAAGACTACGGCTACTACCTGGATACCCGCCGCTTCGGTACCAACCCCCATGCGGGTTTTGGTCTTGGCTTTGAGCGTCTGGTTATGTACCTCACCGGCATGACCAACATCCGCGACGTTCTGCCCTTCCCCCGCACCACCGGCAGCGCTGAATATTAATTTCCCTTTACTCCCCCATCCGGAGGCGCCGTCCTCTGGATGGGGTTCTCCATTTTCAAACACAGCATACCTTTTTGCTTTCTGATGAAATAATGCTTGCACCAACAGCGCTTTCGTGTTATAATTTGTTTGTTGCCGAGCCGAAGTGATGGAATGGCAGACGTGACGGACTCAAAATCCGTTGGTGGCGACACCGTGTGGGTTCAAGTCCCACCTTCGGCACCAGAAAGCACCAAGACAACATTCTGACGTCTTGGTGCTTTTGATTTACCGATCTCTTTCATTTTGTATTTTTGTTTCAAAACCATTTTCAAGGAGCGAATGATGAACTTTCGTGCATTTATCGACGACATCATCCAAAATCAATGGAACGTTTTTGGAGTTGAAGTTTATGTAGATGGAAAACTTGCGCATCAGTACGGTGATACGACAATACAACGGCACCCCATTTATTCTGCGACCAAAACCATCACGTCCATCGCAGTGGGCATGGCTGCAGATGAAGGCAAACTTGACATTCAACAACCGATTTTGACCTATCTGCCTGCTGATATCGTCGACCGATTGCCAAAGGCGCAAAGGGATGTTTATCAACACATCACTACCAAACGACTTTTAACCATGTCCGTTGCTGGTTATCCATTCAGGCCTTCCGGCGACAGCTGGCTTGAAGAATCGCTGAGGCTTCCTCTTGAAAATACCGAGATTCTTTCGTTCGATTATAGCAACATTTCTGCCTATCTGGCAGGTGTGGTCGCTACCTATGCCCTTCAGGAGGATCTGTATCAATACCTTCAGCGCAAGCTTTTTGTGCCGCTGGGTATTGAAAATCCGCCTTATACCAGATGTCCAGACGGGTTCTTTTATGGCGCATCCGCCATGGAATTGACAGTGAATGAACTGTGCAAAATCGGCCTGTTTCTTTATCACGGAGGCAAATGGGAAGACAAACAGCTATTGTCAGAAGCATATGTTCGTGATGCCACCTCGATACAGCAAATGAACCGAGAAGGCGGATATGGTTACTTTATTTGGAAATACCGGAACGGTTTCAGCATCAACGGAAAATGGAAACAAAAGTGCTATGTTCTTCCTTCTGAAAAGATCGTAATTTCTTATCTTGCAGATATTCCAGATGAATGTCCCGGGCTTAAGGAGAGCATGGAAAAGAACCTATTGGGGCTAGACAGATAAGCTTTCCCGATCATAGAATAGTGCAGTTTCTGCGATATAGTGCAAGTGATACAACGCCACACTATTCGCGCGATCAAAAACGCCTGCCACAGCTTTCTGCGACAGGCGTTTTACTTTTCTTATTCTTCGCTGGGGATAGCAGTGGTAAAGTAGATGATATCGCCGATGGCGCGCATGGTTTTGGGCGCCTGACCGTTGATCTTTACCATATTCATCAGCATGGATGTGGACTGTCCGCCATCCAGATTATAGGCGGTATGAGCACCCAACGCATGCATAAGCTCCGCCAGCTGCGGAACGCTCAGACCGAAAGAATCGGGCTGGTCAGGGCCGTCAGTGGCTACGAGCACATAACTCAAAGGGGCAATCTGGCCGATGGCGCAGCGCTGCTTGTACGTCACCTTACGGTTAACGATCTCAAGCACTTCCCCATCCATCACCAGCGCCGGACCAAACGCAAAGGACTGCCAGATGGGCGTGGTGATCTTGGCATATTCTTCCTCAATCATGGGTCGAACGATATGGAAATCACCGTTGACGTCAATAGCAAGTCCGTCATAGGTCTCATCCGCACGATTGCGGAGACGCTCGCCGTTGCGGTAAATGATACCATCATTATGATAAGTAAACCAGTCCGCATTGATGGCAACAACTGCATTCACACGCTTGCCCATGGTGTCGATGCGCATGGTGGCCTTGGACGGATACTTCTTGGCTTGCTCGGTTCTCAGCTGCTGCGGATCTGCGATCTGCACAAACACCACGGCGATCGGCGTATCATAGGCACGAATCATATGAACCTGCACGTCCAGCGAATCGTCATGGTAGGACATATTGTCTTCGCTAAAATTGCTCTGATTCGCTTTGTAGTTGTTCTCTGGTTTGGCAGGAGCTTCGTATTCGATATCATCTGCGAATGTTACCTTGACCATCTGGGGCAGATCGTCTGGCAAAAGAAGCCGCTGGGGAGCTTCTTCTTCAGCAACCACACAACCAAACACCATCACGCAGGCGAGCACGACACTGAAAAAGCTGATCCATCTCTTGGAAACCATCATACAAATTGCTCCTTTTCAGAGGAAATTGCGTTAGAAATACCCATAGAACGCATCCATAGGACACAGGCAGCAATGACTGCGCAAGCGCCGGCCATAACAGCATAGCACTGCTCCACATCCAGGAACAGCAAAAACGGAATCCGGCCTTCCGTTGCAAACTCAAGCAACAGGCAAAGAACGGCCATCACCAGGAAAAGGGTAAAGCACAACGATTTTTGCACCATTTTCCCCTTGCCTGCTTTGATGCAATAACAAATCAACACAGCGAGGATCACAACGCCGCTGAATACTTCCTCCACACGGACAAAACCCCAGCGAAGGAATTCGTCTCTGCGAAGGCTTTCCAGAACAATCTGCGCGGCTGCATACAAACCAAACAAAAGCAGCATACCGTCGCCGGCCCAAGTCTTCTTTTTGGCCAGCAAAATGACCAGCAGTACAAGCGCGACCAGCGCTTCCAAAACAAACAGAGCCCATGCCCAGCCTTCGTATTCAGGGTCGTATACCATAAAGGGAAACCGACAGAAGAACGTTTCTTCTTCAAACCAGTATTCGCCATAGCCCTGCCCCATCATGCCCTCGCTAAGGCGGGCTGCAATGATCATCAGCGCCAGCGACGGAGCAAACTGCTCAAGCAGATTCATCCGTTCTTTTCCACCGGCGACCACCAGCGCCAGCACCACGCCCAGCATACCGCCGTATACCATATACCCTGGCTGCCAGAACATGAAAAGGTGCCAGAAGGAATAGCTGTAGAGGGTATTTTCCAGATCTACCATGCAATACAGCAAATGAGCAAAAAACGCTGTAAACAAAGGCAGAAGAACCGTGGCAAGCAGAATCCTTTTGGGGGTGATCCCGGCTTTTTTGCAGCGAAACCATCCAAGCGCAAGGGCCAGCACAGCCCCGACAGCCATGGTTACCGCAAACGCGGCCAGATTCTCAGTACCAATTGCAAACATACTCCGCATCCTTTGCTTCTGAATTAGTCATCCCACTCACAGATAAAGCTGCAACCGGGATCTTCTTCCGCATCCTCATAGAAATGTGCATCGTTCCACGTACCGTCGGTGTGCTTATAGAAATACATACCGTACCGCTCGCGGCCGCTGTAGCTAGGCTCGCCTATGTGCCAGTTGGTGTACTCCACAGGCTCGCCACTGACCCAAATCCAGTTACCGGAGCGCAGCTCATCGGACAGACCAAAGTAAGCCGTCAGATAGCCGCAATCCCGCATAAATCCATAGACAAAATCATTTTCTTCCGGCGTGGTCATGGTTGCCAGATGGCCGCCCAGCGCTTCACAAAACGCCTTGGCTTCCAGCCATCTATGAACGCCTTTGAAAATGCGATAGCGATGCTGGCTTCCATCCGGGGCAACAAAGACCTCGGACATGGGCGATGTTCGATCATCACGCAGCTGCTTGGTGGTGAATCTGGGAGAGATGGGTGCGATCATTGCAGCAGCGTTGTTAAACTCGCCAAGGTCTGCAAAGATATCATTGGCAGCCTCTTCCTCACCCAGCTTACGAAGAACCACCGCGCGGTCGTAATCCGCCATCTTTTGGATATCGGCAGCGCGGACGTCGCTGTCCTGATAGCCGCCGGTCATTTCAAAACCAACCTTCGCCTCAGCAAGAGCGCCTTCGGATTCAAGCGCAGTGGCCGTCTCGTACAAAGCCTCCGGGGTGACCTGTTCCTTCAATGCATCCGCATGCTCAGCGCTGTCGCTGTAATCGCCAAGGAACACAAACAGAATGTAGGCACGGGCTTTGTCGCTTTCTTCCGCGGCCGTAGCCTGCTCGTATACAGAAGACTGCCAAGCGTCTTTGGTCAAAACGGCCTGGTCGGCGCTGTCCTCATAGTCGCCGAGCAATTCAAAGCGAAGGATCGCTTTTTCATATGCACCGTCCTGGCGATAGGTCTCCGCCTGCTCATATACGTCCTTGAGGGCGATCATGTCGATCACTTCGTGGAACTGTTCCGTTGCGTCTTCGCAATCGCCGGCTTCCACAAAGGCATCCCGGGCTTCTTCGAGCTGACCTGCCTCCTTGAAGGCGAGGCCTTTGTTGTACCAGTCCAGTTCCAGTGCAGCCTGTTGCTCAAGCTGGATCATTTCATCCGCAGCACGGGCACGGGCTTTGCTGTTGCTGTAATTACCGAGGGAATCAAACAGCGCTTTTGCAGCTTCATATTCGCCAGCGTCGAACAAATCCTCCGCTTGATTGTACTCAATGCCAAGGATCTGCAAATTACAGTTGTACAAAAAATTCTTGCTCTTCTCGTAGCTGCCGAGGGCTTCAAAGATGTCCCTTGCTTCGTAGTACCGTTTATCGTTATAGAGGCCGATCGCCTCACGATAGCTGGTTGATTTCCATTTGCGCTTGCTTTCAGAGGCACGAGAACGGCTGTCTGCATAGTCGCCCAGCGCTTCAAAGGCTTCCATCGCCTTTCCGTATTCGCCTGCTTCAAAATATGCCGCTGCTTCGTCGTATCTGCGCTGAAGATCCGTTTCATCGGACTCAGCCAAAGCAGACTGCATCTGCAGCGCCCACAAACCGAATTCAGCAAACACAAACACCATGGCAACAAGCAGAAGTGCCAACCTTCTGAGCGTCAGATTGCTCTTTTTCACCGTGAGTCGCCTCCTAAGCAAGCCATCGGATTATTCTTCCTGAGAAAGGGTATCCAGCGGGAAAGTACCCAGCGTAATCAAGCTGGTAACAGAGCGGTCGTTCTTTTCGTTGTAATGACGATCGGAGTTCACCAGCTTGCCCATGAACACCAGCTTGACGGAGTTGCCGCCATCAAGGTTGAGCGCTTCGGTACAGCCCAGTTCGCGCATACGTTCTGCCACCCAAATCAGTCCAACGCCGTCGGAACCTCTATGGCGTCCCTCGATCGTCATGATCAGGTAATGGTTCGGCTCGATCATGCCGATGGTCTGGCGGGGATTGGCATACTCAAAGCGCTTCTCAAGCACCTGAGCGCCGATTTCGCTATTGCTCAGAAGCACGGGACCAAAGCACCAGGTATCGGTAACACCCTGAGCAAGCAGTTCCTCTGCGCCGATGCTGCCGGCCAGATAAGTCTTCATGCTGCCGTCCGGATAGAGGGCGATGAGGTCATAGGTGGGCAGCGTCCAGTGAGGCTGCTTGAGGCTGTCGTCGTCCAGAATAACCCCGTTTTGAATAATGACGCCAGGAGTACGCTTCTGATAGACACGGAAACCGTAGAAATCATCGCTGATAGCAAAAATGCTCTGAAGCTGCGTGGCAAACTTCTCGGCCATCATAAAACGGCGGCCGATCTCCTCAGGATTGGCATGCTGAGTGACGAACTTGGTACCGGGAGCGACGGTGATTTCCGTCTCATACCACACCAGCGTGCGCTTTTTTTCCACCACGTCGTTGAAACGGCGGATGTTGATAAACATGTCATGATCGATATACGTCCACTCGCCGGCCTCTTCATCAATCACCAGATAATAGTCTTCTTCTGAGTCTTCGGGAAGGAGACCCTTGTCGGTCAAAGCAGGAGCATCATCACGAAGAGGATAGAGCGGACTGAAGGTCTCAATCGTTTCAGCAACAGCCGCAGCTAAAGAAAAAAGCATCATTGCAGCCAAAACAATAGCCGTCAGTCTCTTGGCCATACGCGAAAGCATCGTTCTGTTTTTCATGTATGTCTACCATCCTTTTTTTCATTCGCCGCAGCGCACCCACATAACAGGGCGCATGGTGTTGGTTGGCCAGTCTACATCCTGCATGCCGTAGTCGCTGATACGGCCGTCCAGACGCATACCGCAAACATCCATCTTGCGTGCACCGGGCGTACGGGTCCACCAGCGGCAGCTTCCGGTTTCAGGAGAAACCGTGCAGCCCTTGGATTTGGCAAGTTCTGTGGGATAGGCCACGCGATCCGCCATTTCGGGGAAGAAATGCAGTACCTCAGACTTGCTCAGCAGATAGATCTTATCCTCGGTATCCGCTCCGCCGCCCTTCATGCCGTGAGGATTGTCATTCTTCACGGTGGTGGTTAGAATGATCTCCTGCTCTTCAGGTGTAAAGGTCTCCTGAATGAAGTCGCTGTTCATCCAAGCACGCAGGTCAGATTTGCCCCAGTACATCGGTACGCGCTGGGGATAGAAAATCACTGTGTCGATGCAATACTTGGTCATCAACCAGGCTTTGCCATCCTGGACCTCGAGAACGATCCACTCAAGCGGTTCTTTTCCGTTTTCAAGCACATTGTCCTGCTCGTAGCTGCCAAAAATAATCACGTCGCCTACTTCAGGCGTTGGAATAGAAGCCGCAGACGCTACGGAAGAAAGGCACAAGAAAAAAAGGATGCATATGCAAAGCAAACGTTTCATGGGTAGGCTCCCTTCAAAACAATTTTTGTTTATTATATCACAGTCAATACCACAAATCAACACAACCTGACACAACAAACACCTGATCGGATTTACTTCTTGTCATAAAAATGCTATAATTTCAGTCGATCGTTTTTGTCCGGATCACTACATGATGTAAGGATGAATACACCGATGAAGATGCGTAAATACATGGTCAGCCAAAGATGCGTGGCGCTTTTTCTGATTCTTCTGTTGATATTTCCTGCTGTGGTAGTTGCTGAGGCACAGGAAACGACCATCTCTTCCCCTGCTTTTCAGTATACTGTCGATTTCCCCTACCTCCAAAGCGTTGCTCCTGATGCTGTTGCATGGCTGTATCAGCCAAACACCACGATTAATCAGCCAGTTCTCTATTCTGCAGACAGGCGATACTATCTGCGTCGCTCCTTTGACGGAGACAATAGCCGCAATGGCTCGATTTTTATTACCGAGGAAACCTTTCCGGATCTTTCCGCACCCGTTCTTACGCTCAGGGGCAATAACTGTATGGACGACTCTTTTTTCGGCAGCCTGTCAAATTATCGCGAAGTCGAATACTATCAGCAAAATCCAACGCTTTTTCTGGTGACTCCCGAGGGCACTTACCAGCTGGATATTTTTGCAGGCTACCGTGGCAGGCACTCTGACAAAGACTCCTGGGTGGTAACCGCAGACGATTTGCTGCTTCCTGAAACGTTGCCAGCCATTCTTGAAAAGTCTTTTATCACGCCGGATCCTTCTATGCTACCTGAAGAAGGCGACGCATGGGTGATTCTGACCACAGAAGAGTACAACGACAGCGGTACCCGCTACGTTATCTATACAAGAAAGCGGCCGCTCCCTGTCAGTGATGCGCCTGTGGTCGTCATGAACCAGCTGGAAATGGACTCGCGCCAGACCCAAAACGGCTATGTTACCATTGAAAATGTCGGTACCTGGATGGTTTATGCACAAAATGATCCTTCCTGGAACCGCCTGACTTTTGAAGTGGAAACTTCCTCCCGCAAGCGTCCCTTTGGCGACGGCGGCTGCGGCCCCACCTCGGTGGCCATTGCCCTTGCTAATCTGGTGGACAAAGAAGACCTGGTTAAATTGAATGCCTATGCTTCCATGCCGCTGGGATACCGTTTTTGCGCCTGCTCCATCAATGATTTCTTTTGCAAAAAGCAGCATGTCCCCTATCGGCTCACTACCGCCGATCAATTCCTGCGCTATCTCCCCCTGGCCATCGGAAACTATGCCACCGGAAACAATACCTTCGGTGTGCAGGGTCGGTACGACAGCTACGGCACCAGCATGAGTTATCTGCAAAGTCTTTGCGAGATTTTTGGTCTTTCCTTCACCCAGGTAAGAGATGAATCCGTCGCCTATGAAATGGTCCAAGACGAGCATACTGTTGCCATCGGCTGTGCCAGCGGCTCCGGCAGTCCCTTTACCCGTTCCAGTCATTTTCTGGTGATCGTTCACGTAGATGATGAATATGTCTATGTTTTGGATCCCCTGCGCAGGGATCAAAAAGACTATGCTGAGCTGGATTTCAGAGAGGTTCTGGAGTTTCTCGCGCCCGGCGTTCTTCGGATCAAAATCGAAGACGCGTTAATCTGTCAGTTTTCGCCGCTTTATGTCCTGTCTGCCAACAAGGCAGAAGCGCCAGCAACTGAAACGGTTGCGGAATAATGCGTATTGAGTTCATGTACGCTTCGTCCCCAAAAACAAAATGAAAACTCGTGCACAAGCAACCAAAACCCGACTTACCGTAGTAAGCACACCGGTACCACCAGAGACGAGATACCATTCCATTTATCGCCGTCCCCTGGGCTGATTCATCAAAAATGTCCTGACAGATCATGTCAGGACATTTTTGAATGAGTGTAAGTCTGTTATCCCAGCAATACATCGGTGATCAGCATCACACAGAACCCGACCAGCAACGCATAGGTGGCTCCGCGCTCGTTTCCATGGGCATGGGTCTCAGGAATCATCTCATCGCTGACCACATAGAGCATCGTGCCGCCTGCAAAAGCCAGAGCGAAAGGCAGGATTGCCGAAGCAATACTGACGGCGAAATAGCCGATCAACGTTCCGATCACTTCGATCAATCCGGTCATCAGAGCACAAATAAAGGTGCGTTTTTTGCTGACGCCG
The DNA here is from genome assembly GCA_015056365.1 of Clostridiales bacterium. Classification (GTDB taxonomy): domain Bacteria; phylum Bacillota; class Clostridia; order Christensenellales; family Aristaeellaceae; genus Limiplasma. Next base: position 32,044 of record SVGM01000008.1, read on the forward strand.
GCTGCGAGCATTGGGCCGATGATGACCATACCCTCCGGGATATTCTGTAGAGCAATGCCTCCGGCGATCATCAAAGCCTGAGCGGTATTCTCCGAGCCAAAACCAACGCCTGCCGCGATTCCTTCAGGCAGATTATGGATTGCTATGGCCATGACAAACAGCAATACCTTATCAATACTGTGATTGCTGTGCGCTTCTCCATCGTGCCCCACCAGTTTGTGCAGATGCGGTACCAGTTTATCAATGAGGTTCAGGCACAGTGCACCGGCGAAAATTCCGGGTACGACTACCAGCAGCCCGTTCAAGCCGCTGTACTCAATCGCCGGCAGGATCAACCCAAGCACAGCCGCAGCCAGCATAACGCCAGCAGCAAAGGAAAGAACGATATCTGCGAAGCGATGGGAAAACCGTTTGAAAACAAAACCGATGAAAGCGCCTATCACCGTGGCTCCACCAACGCCAAGCGCTGTTAACAAGACCATATTCATCGACGAATCCTCCTGTAAATCAAAATCCGGTTCCGCCGTCTGCGCATCAAGCACCTTGGGCGGAACCGGACCTTGTTCTTATGCGTTCTGGCTGAAATTGTCTTTGCCTACGCCACACAGCGGGCATTCAAAGTCTTCAGGAAGATCCTCAAACTTGGTGCCGGGCGCAATGCCGCCTTCAGGATAGCCCAGTTCCTCGTCATATTCCCAACCGCATACGTCGCAAATGTATTTCATGTAGACACCTCTTTCTGAAGATTTCTTACGTCTATATCATACCCGCTCCGCAGAGGAGTGAAACAACAAATTGCGATAAATTTTCTCATTCAGTCGAAATCTGTATTTCGCGTGCTTCCTGCGCAGCCGCGAACCATTGTTTCTGCATTATTAGATAGGCAGCCAACAAAAAGATAACCATCAGCACCCAGGTGGCCGGTTCCGTCACGCATACGCCCACAAACCCCAGCGCCGGGATCAGCCAATTAGCTGCGAGCAGTTTCATGGCAAGTTCAATGCAACTGGATAAGACCGGTACAACTTTTTGTCCCATGGCCTGCATGGTATTTCTGAAGCAAAACAAGACACCTAAAACAGGAAACATCGAAAAGTGAATCCTTAAGCTCAGCACAGCATTGTCCAGAACCTCCGCACTGTTAGTGCCCGTGGTGAACCGAATCATTCCTTCTCCGAAGAGAAAAACTGCCGCCGCAGAGAACACACACCAGACGAGCTGCATTCCCATCACCATACGGATGGCAGGCCGAATCCGCTCCGTCTTGCCGGCGCCCCAGTTCTGCCCCACAAAGGTCATATTGGCGACCGACAGGCTGATCACCGGCTGAAGCGCCATCATCAGGATACGGCGGGCGGCAGAATGAGCAGCGATCAGGGTCTCGCCCAGCAGATTGGCCGTACGCTGAAAGATCACCGTGCCAAGCTCCACAACACAGGATGTAAGCGCCATGGCAAAGCCAGTCGTGAACAAGCTGGTAAGTATATTTCCTGAAACGCGAAAATCCGACCCTTTGGGCAAATACTCCCGGTACCGTTTCCATACATAGATGCCGCTCAGCAACGCTGCAACCAGCTGTGCCAATACCGTTGCGATGGCTGCCCCGGCAATGCCTGTATCCAATCCCCATACCAGCAGAAAATCCAATACCACATTCAATACGCTGGCTAAAATCAAGAACAAAAGCGGAGTACGGCTGTTACCTACTGCCCTCAGAATAGCAGCGAACATGTTGTAGGCAATCGTAACAGGGATGCCGGCACAAATTGCAGCGATGTACGCATAGGACTGATCAAAAACATGTACAGGGGTATTCATAAAGCGCAGTAGAGGCTTAAGGAAAACCAGAGAAAAAACTGTCAGCATTAAGCCTACCAGCGTATTCAGCTCCATCATGCCGGCCACTGCCTGCCGCATTTCCCGGAGCTGCTGTGCGCCAAAGCGCTGCGTTACAATGATGCCGTAGCCATTGTTCAGATCACAGGCAAAATGGATGATCAGCGAATAGAGAGAGACCGTCGCGCCAATGGCTGCGATGGCCTGATCTCCCAAGCGGTAACCCACCACCATGGTGTCCACCAGATTGTATAGTTGTTGAAATAAATTGCCAATCAGTAGAGGAACCGCAAAACCAACGATCAATCGAAGGGGCGACCCCTTCGTCATATCGCGCACATATGCAGCATGCTTCATCTTCTTTATTCCCTAACCTGCCGGATACAACGGCCGCCCATTACAGATCAAACTCAACCCGTACCACGCGGCCAAGGAAGTTGACATCCGGCATGGCGCAGGTTTCGGCGTTGTATTCCCGGTCGTAGTTCTGCAAAAGAACGGTCACGCCGTCCAATTTTTTTACCTTGCGCAGGCTCCGGTGTCCCTTCTGCTCCACCAGCATCACTGCGCCGTCAACAGGGCTGGCAGCGGGCACCACCAGGCAAATGTCATCCCGGAGGATCCGGAAGCCACGCATGCTGTCGTCGGGGGCAGAGAAATAGAAGACCTTGTCAGGCGCTGCTCCCTCGATGCGGCCATCCATAATAGGTAGCAGACGATGACCGATCTCCTTCAGCACGGCATTATACACGGGGACGCGCTTAAGCACGCTGGTAAGTGCCTCCAGCCATACGCCGCCGGTAACCTGCTTTTCTTCCGTAGAACTGTACACAGTCTCGCTGTCCAAATGGCGTTCTTTTTTTGCTACAGGCTTAGGCGTGGAAGTAACCGTGGTCTGCAGATCAACGGTAGCGGCGATATCATCCAGGGAGAAACCAGCCTCGTTTTGTTCCTTAAGTCCCATTTTCTTGAGGATGCGGCGCGCCTGATCGTCAGCGATGATCCGCTTTCCTTCCTCAACATCCTTCAGATATCCTTCACTGACGCCACCCAGCTTTGCCACCTGCTTCAGACTCATTTTTCGGGCAAGACGCTCTGTGCGCAGCAAATCTCCCAATCGGCTCATATCGATCTTTCTCCTTCATTCACATTTTGATCTGTTCCTGTTGCGTCGGCTCAGTCAGAAAGGGCCTGTACACGTCGGATCAGCTTTCGGTAGATCCGATCCACCATCCAGGGCTCAGTGGGCCTGGTCAGGGCTTCCTCTGTGGTAAACCAGCGAACACCGTTGTTTTCATCCTGATTGACCGTCAAGGCTTCGGTATCATCTGCTTCGAGCAGATAGGTCAGGTTCAGATGAAGATGACAGGGCACATATGTGCCGCGCTTTTCATGCCCCATCACGTACAGACACTCCAGCGAGAAAATTTCACTCGGATTGACCGACACGGCATGCACGCCGGTTTCCTCATTGGCTTCACGGATGGCCACAGTTTCCAAGTCGCTTTCGCCGTCCGCGTGCCCGCCGGTCCAGCTCCAGGAATCGTACACCTTGTGATAGCACAGAAGCACTTTGTCCCGCTTTTGGTTGACGATCCATCCGGACGCGCTGAAATGAGCTGCCAGATTCGTACGATCAAGGCAATCAGGATTCCTCTCCATAAAGGTAAGGATCATCTGCTTATCTACAGTTTCCTGTTCATTTTGCGGAACATAAGCTTCAATCCGTGCTTTCAAGTTTTCCATGTCAGGTGCACTCCTTGCGTATTCCTGTAATCACCAGTGCAGTATACCACACAGGCACGTATTCTTCAATGAAATTGCTTAAGTGCTGCCTCTTTAAGCAATGACACGCAGTGCAATTGAAAACCGTGCTGCTTAGCTCTTGTTTTTCCCCTCGAATTGACAAAAAAGAAACAAAATTTTTGCAACCAAGGCAAAAACGCTTTTTACTTAGGGAAAAGTATGCTATACTAAACTTGTATGTGCCCACATCACAACTATGTTGGCAAGGAGGATACGATCGATGCAATATTCAAGAGAAGTCGAAGAAATGGTATGCGTGAAGAAAGGCCCCAACCATGGCCCCGCTCCCATCCCCGAAGAGGGCAAGTGGGTTCAGAGCCGCGAGATTAAGGATATCAGCGGTTTCACCCATGGTGTAGGCTGGTGCGCTCCCCAGCAGGGTGCCTGCAAGCTGAGCCTGAACGTTAAGGAAGGCATCATTCAGGAAGCGCTGGTTGAGACCCTGGGCTGCAGCGGCATGACCCACTCTGCTGCCATGGCCGCCGAGATTCTGCCCGGCAAGACCATCCTGGAAGCCCTGAACACTGACCTGGTTTGCGACGCTATCAATACCGCCATGCGCGAGCTGTTCCTGCAGATCGTCTACGGCCGCACCCAGAGCGCCTTCAGCGAAGACGGTCTGAGCATTGGCGCCGGTCTGGAAGACCTGGGCAAGGGCCTGCGCAGCCAGATTGGTACCATGTACGGCACCCTGAAAAAGGGCGTTCGTTATCTGGAGATGGCCGAAGGTTACGTGCTGAAGCTGGGTCTGGATAAGGATCACGAAGTCATCGGCTACCAGTTCGTGCACCTGGGCAAGATGATGGATGCCATCAAGAAGGGCATGGATCCCAAGGAAGCTTACGAGAAGAACATTGGCTCCTATGGCCGCTTCAACGAGGCTGTGGAGTACATCGACCCGCGTCATCAGTGATCTGAATTTGATAAGAGGTGAGTAGAAATGGCTACTTTTGAAGGATACGATAGAAGAATTAATAAGATCGAAGGCGTCCTCAAGGAGTACGGCTTCACTGATCTGGATCAGATGGCGCAGTACGTGAAGGATCAGGGCGTGGATGTTGACGCGATCGTTCGCGGCACCCAGCCCATCGCTTTCGAAAACGCCGTTTGGGCTTACACCCTGGGCGCTGCCATCGCTTTCAAGAAGGGCTGCAAGACTGCTGCCGAAGCCGCTGAAGCCATCGGCGTTGGCCTGCAGGCTTTCTGCATCCCTGGTTCCGTCGCTGACCAGCGCGCTGTTGGTCTGGGCCACGGCAACCTGGCTGCCATGCTGCTGCGTGACGAAACCAAGTGCTTCGCTTTCCTGGCTGGCCACGAGAGCTTTGCTGCCGCTGAAGGCGCTATCGGCATTGCCCGTACCGCTAACAAGGTTCGCAAGGAGCCCCTGCGCGTCATCCTGAACGGCCTTGGCAAGGACGCTGCTTACATCATCAGCCGCATCAACGGTTTCACCTATGTGCAGACCAAGATGGACTACTACACTGGCGACGTGAAGATCGTCAACGAGACCGCTTACTCCGACGGCGAGAAGTCCAAGGTCCGTTGCTACGGCGCTGACGACGTTACCGAGGGCGTTGCTATCATGCGCATGGAGAACGTGGACGTTTCCATCACCGGTAACTCCACCAACCCCACCCGCTTCCAGCATCCCGTTGCCGGCACCTACAAGAAGTGGGCTATCGAGAACGGCAAGAAGTACTTCTCCGTCGCTTCCGGCGGCGGCACCGGCCGTACCCTGCATCCCGACAACATGGCCGCTGGTCCCGCCAGCTACGGCATGACCGATACCATGGGCCGTATGCACTCTGACGCTCAGTTCGCCGGTTCCTCCTCCGTGCCTGCTCACGTTGAGATGATGGGCCTCATCGGCATGGGCAACAACCCCATGGTTGGCGCTACCGTCGCCGTGGCCGTTGCCATCGAAGAAGTGCAGAAGTAATTTCCACTTTGTTTTCCAAGGAGCTTGTTCTTTTGGACAGGCTCCTTTTTTGTGCGCAGCAAAACGCAGGCCGCCGGATACTTCCGTCGGCCTGCGCAACTTGCCGGATATATCTTTCGTTCTCAAAAAACTTACTGATCAGCGAGTAAACTGAGACATGAACAGCCATGCATGCTCGCAAGTATGTTCGCGGCAATCATGCCCCTGACCGCTGACGCTGGTAAAGACCGTACGAACAACGCCGTCTTCGCTTTCAAAGTAATGTAGGGTCAATACGCTGCCGCGGCTGGGATCGTCGATCTTTTCCACCCGATCCCCACTGATGCCCCAGATGGGATCAGGCCATGTCTCGCGCTCATCATACGTTACGTTATAGGGCGTTTTCAGCCGGTTGACTTCAAACACGTACCGCATTCTGTCCCAGCACTTCTCAGCCTGGAAGGGCAACTCCGGCAGAGGGGTGATCTCGCCGCCGGAATAAAACAGCGGAACGGGGGTGTTCCGATTGATCTCCGTAGGCGCGGGTTTACCGTAGATGTTCAGCCCCACTTCGAAGGTAGCGTCCATGGGAGCAAGGGCAGCGAACACTTGCGGGTATTCCTGATACAGATCCCAGGATTTGCAGCCGCCCATGGAGAAACCGCTGGCATAGATCCGATGCTCATCAATGGGATACTTTACTTTCAGCTTCTCGATAAACTCGATCATTTCCGTTGCCGTGCTGTTGAGATGATTCTCGACAGCCACCAGCAGAAAATCATGCCGATGGGCAACGCGATACCAGCCGGAAACATGGGCGATATGATAGGAAGAGTCACCGCCGCCGTGGAACGCCAGTACCAGTGGAACCTTCCCCTTTTCTAGAAGACCTTTGTTGTAGTAGGCAAGATAGCCAATTTTGTGTTCCTCGGTTCCCTGGTCATCGCCCAGGTTATCGGCTGAGGTATGAACCACTTCATAGCCGGTCTCCTCGATGATTCCCAGCTCTGCCATGTTGAGTTCCACCTCAAGGGCGCCACACCAGCGCTTGTAACGACATACAAACTGTGCAAACGCTTCCTGCACATCTGATTTTTCTTTCACCAGCACATGATCACAGGCAGCTTGCAGGGCTTCGTTGATCGCCTCCGAATTGCCGACAGAGACCACCGGGATATCTCTGCGTTCAGGCGCTGGAATCACCGAGAGATTTTCCAGGGTGACCACAGCGGGCGTGATCTCGCCCGGTCCCCAGAGATAAAGGCCTTCAATTGTTTTCAGATAGTGCTTGGCAATAAAATCCGCGGACTTACCGCAGCCGTACAGATAAGAGCGGAAGATGGCGCCGCGGATGAAGCAATCACCCCACTGGCCAGTAAAACGATCCCTGCTGGTCACTACGCCGTCACGGAAGTACTGATGGATCCTTGATTCCGCGATCAGATCCACAAACAGATCCTGCGGAGCCGCTTCCCAGCCGCCTTCGCACACAGGCGACACAAAGACCACGCTGGTGGAGTATTCTTTCGCAATCTGGGTAAAACCCCTTTGGTCCGCGAACGCCACAGCCTCATCGTTGGTCATTTCGTTTTCTTCGAAAATGAGCAGATAGGGAGCTTTAAAGCCGAAATTGACGATCTCTGCCATCGGATCCCCCTGAGGCACATACACCTTCACCTTGAAGTTCTCAAACGTCTCGCTCCAAAATTTCGCCCCGTTCGCCAGCGTGATAATGGCGGGCATTTTTTTCATTCCCATTACTCTCTCCCCTATTCTTCTGAACATTCAGTATCGAGAACAAGTTTGTCAGACGGCCCCCGGGCCCAGCGTGCTCTGGCTGCTTCCATCAGGAGGAAGAAGGCCTGCCCTTCAGGCGCCACGCCCGGCTTATCAAAGGTCGGCATACCGCACACATTCCGAACCAGACCATACTGATCCACAGATCGGTGAGCAGCCCCCCTGATTTTCTCGGCAGCTTCGATCAAACCGCCGTCCAGCCATCCCTCATGAACGCCCCGATAGATGGTATAGGCGAACATCTGACCACAGTTGATCTCAGAAAAAGTCTCCGGACGATCCAGCACATCATGAAACATACCGTCAGGCCGCTGCCACCTTAGCGCAGCGTTGAGCAGAAACGCCACCTGTTCTGCGATCTGCCGTTTTTGCGCCTCATATCCGTTGGGCAGAAGGGCGCGAACCCGTGCCATCCCTGCTGCGGCCCAGCCATTGCCCACGCCCCAGACATCCTTGCGGATGAACGCCTTCTTTCCATCGTCCCATTGATGTGAAAGCAGCTGCTTTTCCCGGTCAAACAGCACTTGCCAGTAACCATTCAACTGCAAAAGCGCCTCGCCATAGTAACCTGCGCGCGCCAGAAACGGAGGCAGCATATACATGGAGTCTACCCAGATCTCAGGCTTGTCGCCAAGATGATACACAACACCGTCCCGATTGCGCGGTGCATCTTTCAATGCCCACTGGAGCAGACGATCCTTTGCCTGTATAAGTGCCGGATCGCCGGTCGCTTCACAGGCATGCAAAAGCGCTTCCCCGATGGCGCAAGGATCCGTCGCAGCGCTCTGCCAGCCGATCTGGGCGCATCTACCCAGCTCGTCCTGTCGGTTTGCGCCTTCAACCGCCAGCAAAATTGCTGTCTCTGTGTCTCCACACTCCAGAAACGCCTGCGCGACTACGCCCTGCTCCCAGCTGTAACGCTGCATCGCCAACGTCGCCCGTTTGACTTGCTCTATCAGTTGATCCATCTTCGCGCTCACCTCTCTATGGGCTTATTCCACATCAAAGATACCGCCTTCCAGGGCGCTGCGCGCAGCCAGAATATATCGGCTGGTATCCAACGGATCCACGCTGCGCCGCTTGGCGGTTGCGCCAAGTTCCAGCGGGCAGTCGCGGTAACTGTGCAGGCGGATGCTCATGGTTCCCCTACCACCCGTAACCGAGGCCAGAGTGGATGCATAATCAAGGCTTGTCTGAACAGGAACAAGGGCGGTAAGGATCGAACGTTCGCCGTCAAAAGCGCTGTCCTGCACCTCTCCGCGCATCGCAACCACATCGCTCATCACCCGTCCCACACATTCCTGAGGAATATGGAAGCGAATCTCGAGAATGGGCTCAAGAAGGACGCTACCACCGCGCCTGAGGCCGTCCTGGATTCCCATGGGCGTTGCAACGATAAAGTCCAGAGGATGGGTATGAAACTGATGATGATTACCACCCACAAGGGTAATCTTCACATCTGTGACCGGCCATCCAAGCCTTCCTTGGGCCAATGCCAGCGGAAGCGCCTGCTCCACCTGATGCTGATACCGGGCCAGAATCTCCCGTACCGGCACCCGGGATTCAAAGGTTACGCCGCTGCCACGGGGCGCCGGTTCGATAACAAACTCCATAATGGCCCAGCAGGGCTTTGGCATGGTATAGGCCACATAACCGCTGGTGGTTTCGGCGATGGTTTCCCGGTACAAAACAGCAGGCTTGGAAAAGAGAACATTCAGATCAAAGCGTGTCTTCAGAAGTTCCGCAAGGATTTCCAGCTGAATGGTTCCCATGACATTCATATGCTGTTCGTTCAGCGAGCGCACATATCGCGCCTGCAGCAACGGATCTTCGCCTGAGAGGGTCTCACAGGCCGTTCTCAGCGCCTGCATATCATCGGGGTTCTCCGGTATGACCTGAACAGTGATCAGGGGCGTACGAAGCCGTCCGGGTTCCACACGCCTCGGCAGCAACACATCGTTACCCAGCACCTGCCCAATCCGGACATCACCCAGTCCGTAAACGATACCGATCTCCCCCGCCTGCATTTTACCGACGGCGGTTCCATCCACATCACGGATCTGGGTCACCTTTTGCTGTACGGTTTTCTCCTCGCCGGTCAGTGGATCCACCCCGGCAGGAAGCGTAACGGGCATTCTGTTTTCCATATGACCGCTATACAGGCGTACCCATACGCCGCGGCCAAGCACACGATCCTGCTCCGCAGCAAATACCACGCCGCACAGTTCCTCGCCGCTCTTGACTGGCGCAGGCAGACAACTGACGATGGCGTTCAGCAGCGGTTCTATACCCAGATCGCGCAATGCAGAGCCCGTAAGAATCGGGTAGATCTGTCCCTGTTTGGTCAGCTCTGCCGTCTTGCTATGCAAAAATGTCTCATCAAAGCTCTCGCCGGCAAGAAAGCGCTCCAGCAGTTCATCGTCTGTGCTGCATACTGCCTCCGCCAGCGCGTCAGTATCGTTCAAAAGCGCAGCGTTGGCGGTAAGCCGGTTATTGATCTGGTGCACAATACGCTGAACATCCGCGCCTTCCCGATCCATCTTATTGATAAAAAGAATGGTGGGGATCTTCTGTTCCTTCAGTACTGCAAAGAGCACTTCGGTCTGGGGCTGAACCCCCTCGACGCCGCAAAGTACCAGCACCGCTGCATCCAACGCCCACAGCGACCGCTCCACCTCTGCCGAGAAATCCACATGCCCAGGCGTGTCGATCAGATTGATCTCAGTATCCTTCCAGGAAATGCGAACACAAGTGGCCTTGACGGAAATACCGCGTCTTCGTTCCACCGGAAGGGTATCGGTATGCGCTGTACCGGTATCCACGCTGCCCGTTTCCCGAATGGCGCCGGCATGCAGCAAAAGCTGTTCAGAAAGCGTCGTTTTGCCTGCATCGACATGTGCAAATATGCCTATATTTCTGATGTGGCCGTTAGCATGGGTGCTGATACGCGCCCCCTCCGTTTCTTCTTGCGTTTCCTTTTGGATACAGCGGTTTGTGCCTATTATAGCACGAAGGCGATATACGTCAACTGCACAATCTGTCATCTTGACCTTGCAGAAGGAAAAACACCTGCTTATCTTGAATTGAATAAAGAATCGAACCTGGATGTTCAGGAGGTTTTCACATGGAGATCAAGATCAGGTATCACGACCCCGAAATGCCCAGACTTTGCAATATTCAAGACAAATCCGACTGGATCGATCTTCGCGCCGCCGAACGGGTGGAAATGAAGGCCGGCGAGTTCAGGATCATCTCTCTTGGCATCAGCATGGCATTGCCGGAGGGCTATGAAGCCCATATCGCCCCCAGAAGTTCCACCTTTATGAAGTTTGGGATCCTTCAGACCAATTCCGTGGGCGTCGTGGACAACAGCTACTGCGGAGATGACGACGTGTGGGGCATGCCTGCGCTGGCCATGCGTGATACAATCATTGAAAAAGGCGACCGGATTTGCCAGTTCCGGATCATGAAGAAAATGGAGCAAACCGCTTTTGTTGAGGTGGATCACCTTAGCGGAAAACAGCGTGGCGGATTCGGTTCCACCGGCAGCAAATAACGCTTCTCCTTTCTACATTTGCGCCTTTCAGCCATTGCAAAAAGGGCAAAATCTGTTATAATATATATGAATATTTCAGGAAGGAAGGCCTGACTACAATGAAAAAAGTTTTGGTTGAAACCTCTGCCCGTCATGTGCATGTGTCCCAGCAGGATCTGGAAACCCTGTTCGGCGCTGGCTACGAACTGACTGTGAAGAAGATGCTGTCCCAGCCTGGCCAGTTTGCCTGTGCTGAGCGCGTTGACGTTGTTGGCCCCAAGAAGACCCTCACCGGCGTGAGCATTCTGGGTCCCGTGCGCCCCGCCACCCAGGTTGAGATTTCCCTGACCGACGCCCGCTCCATCGGCGTGAATGCTCCCATCCGTGAAAGCGGCGACATCGAAGGTTCCGGTAGCTGCAAGCTAGTTGGCCCCAACGGTGAAGTGGAACTCAGTTGCGGCGTGATCGCTGCCAAGCGCCACATCCACATGACCTGCGCCGATGCCCAGGAATACGACCTGAAGGACAAGGACGTTGTCAGCGTCAAGGTTGAAACCGAAGGCCGCGCCCTCACCTTTGGCGACGTGATCGTTCGCGTGAATGACAGCTATGCGCTGGCCATGCATATCGACACCGACGAATCCAACGCTGCCTGCGCCGGCCCCGGCACCATGGGCGAGATCATCAAGTAATCCATACACATAGGGACAACGTATGCATTGATCATAGGATGCATACGTTGTCTTTTGTTTACGGTTATTTCATCACTTTTTTCGGCTTATGGGGTATAATAGGAGTACGGACAACTGCTGTTTCATGATTTTCTCAAAGGACGGCAAAGGAGCACAGTAATGGACCGAGAAAAGCAGATCCTTTTCATCTACAATCGCCATTCAGGAAAGAAGCAAACCGCCAACCGCCTGGCAGATCTGATGGATCTGTTTTGCCAGGAGGGCTATCTGCTCACAAGTTATTCCACACAATGCCGTGGTGATGCGACCCGTATCGCTGCCGAAGAAGGCGTGCATTACCCACTGGTGATTTGTTCCGGCGGCGATGGCACGCTGAGCGAAGTGGTGAACGGACTGCTTCGTATTCCAGAGGAGCAGCGTCCCAGTATCGGCTACATCCCCTCGGGATCCACCAACGATTTTGCGGCAACCCTGTCGCTTCCGACAGACCTGCTGGAATGCGCACGAATCATCCTCCGGCGCAATGCACGAAAGTTGGATGTGGGCATGTTCTGCAATAAGCGTGCATTTGTCTATGTAGCAGCTTTCGGCGCCTTTACTGAAACCTCCTACGCCACCCCGCAAGCAGAGAAAAACCTGCTGGGTTATCATGCGTACGTTCTCCATGGGCTCAAAGAATTGGTTAATCTCCGCTCCTATCCCATGCAGGTGACCATGGACGGCAAGACGGTTGAGGGAGATTTCCTCTACGGCATGGTTTATAATGCCAACAGTGTCGGGGGCTTCCGCAACCTGTCCGCCCAGCCTGCAAGACTGGATGATGGCCAGCTTGATATCCTTCTTGTCAAAGCACCAGAGACAACGGCGGATTGGCCTGCCTGGGTATCCGCACTGATGGGAAAGAAAAGTGATCCCAAATATTTTATCTCCGCAAAGGCAAAGGACATCTCCTTTTCCTGCGATGAACCTGTAGATTGGGTGCTGGACGGCGAATATGGCGGCAGCTGTAAAAACGTGCAGATTGATACGCTTCATCGGGAAATCAACGTATTGGTTGCAAAAAAAGAATGATTTCGCCATGAGTGTCCAGCCGGAGGATTCATTGAATCCATAAAGCAAAAAGACGGAACTGTTCAGCAGGTTCCGTCTTTTCCTTTGTTTTTTGAATCGTGTCGAATCAAGAATCCACACACGAGCATGATCCTACACAACCGTGGTGATCTTTGAACCCGTCAGCGTTTTGGAGACAATCAGCTGCTTATCGATGCGTTCCTCCAGGTCATGCACATGGGAGATAATGCCGATAAGCCGCTTGCCATCCGCCAGTTCGTTGAGTACCTTAAGCGAGTTGCACAAAGCACTTTCGTCCAGCGTGCCGAACCCTTCGTCGATGAACATGGCGTCTATGCGCACAGCGCCGCTCTGGCTCTGCACCGCATCCGAAAGGCCCAATGCAAGCGCCAGACTGGCCAAAAAGGACTCTCCGCCGGACAGCGTGGAAACATCGCGCCACTGTCCGGTGCTGCGATCCAGCACATCCAAATCCAAACCGCTCTGACTGACGCGGTTCTTTGCTTCTTCCTTGCATCGGAGCGTAAACATGCCGTCTGTCAGTACCGTCAGGCGCTTATTGGCGGCAGCGACCACCTGCTTGAAATAGTACTGCTGCACATATGCCTCAAAGGTGAGCCTGGCCCTGCGGCTGTTTCCGGCCTTTCCGGCGCAGCATTCGTACAGTTCCCGTACCACTGCCCAGTGTTCTTCTTTTTTCTTTTGACGGCTACGGGCGTCCATGATCTCCCTTTGAGCTTCCTCATGGAGGGTCAGTTTTTTTGAATAGGTCTTTTCTGTCTGTCCGGCTTTCTCTTTTGTTTCGCTTAGCAGCATATACTGCTTTTCCAGCATGGAAACGTCAACCTTTTCAAGCCCATGCAGTTTTTCCTTCAGCTGCTGTATCTGATCGCTCAAAGACTTCTTTTCTTCTCCGTATTCCCGAAGCTGCTTCTCCAGGCGATTCATTTCTATATCTGGAATTTTGGCAAGACGATACGTCTGTTCGTTGTCAAAGCCGCACTCGGTCAGCTTCAAAAGGAATTGGGCGAGTAATTGTTTATGCTGCCGCTTCAGCTCGTCCAGCCTTGTCTGTCCGCTTTCTGCAGCGACACGGCTCTTTTCTGCCTGAATCTGCAATTTTTTCTGGTTTTCTCTGCATTGTTGAATCGCTTCACGGTATCGTTTTGCCTTGCGTTTGATCTCCTCGATCCTCAGCCGCAATCCACTTTCGGTTTCCTCGCCGCCGATCTTCAGCTCACGCAGACGGATTTCTCCCACACCTACGGCTGATTTGATCGCAGCCAGCCCTTCGCTTGCCTTTTGGAGGTTTTCCGCCGCTTCACGATGCAGTTGTTCAGTCCTCTCCATCGTTTCTTTGGTCACAGACTCAGTCGTCAACACAGCAGGGCATGGATGGGACAATGAACCGCACACGGGGCACGGTTGGCCTTCATTAAGCGTAACAGCCAGCAACCCGGCCTGACTGCGGTAATAGGCGTCCTTGGTTTTGGTATAGGCTTCATCTGCCGCTTGGCTTGCTTTAAGCAAAACGGTGATCTGCTTCTGATGCTCCTCCAGCCTTTCCCGCTGTGTTTTCAGTTCTTTGAGCACTGGAATGGTGTCCTCCAATTGTTTGGCAAAGGCCAGCCATTCATCCACTTTGGGTTCATACACGACCGCCTTGCTCAGACGGAGTTCCGCATCGGGCAGCAACTGTTCTGCTTCTCTAAGCATCCTTTGAGCCTCATTCAGTTGCTTTTGCTGATTTTCAGCATCCACTGCGCACTTCTGTACCAATATTTCATCAGGGGCAAGCGTTTGGGCGAGCCTTGCCTTGCGCAGGATTTCTGCCTTGTTATCCATAGCGGACTGATCATCCAGAATGCCCTGCAAAGCAGAGTTGGCCGACTCCATCTGCATCAAATCACCATTGACAGCCTTGCCTTTTTCGATGGCAACCAGCAACTGATTCATCTGGTTTGCAACGCTATCCAGTTCTTTTGCAGCTTCATCACGGACGCTTCTTTCGCTCTCGATGAGTTGCCGGAGGCAATCCATCAAAACATCCGCATACTTGGCATCCGTAGTATAGAGATGCAACTGTTCCTTCAAAGGAAAATCCTGCTCAGGATCGATCTTGCCCATAGCGATCAGAATACGCTGGTCAAGCAACTCCTTCTCTCTGGTACAGTCGGAATTCATCTCCTGCAGTTTCTTCTGCACAGCCGCATAGATGGAGGTATTGAACAGCTTCTGGAACAACGTCTTCCGCCTTTCGGAAGACGCATTGAGGATCTTCAGGAAATCACCCTGTGCGATCATCACTGTTTGGGTGAACTGCTCCTGGGTCAGGCCCAGCAACTCATGCACCTTGGCATTGACCTCCGAAAGACCCTCGATCTGCTCACCGCTGTCTTCGTTAACCATCGTGGCCTTGGCGCGCTCAGAGGCAGTACCTTCGCCGCTGCGTTTAGGGCGGATGTACTCAGGATTGCGGGTTATACGCCATGTTTCATTCTTATGGAGGAATATCAATTCCACGTACGTCCTGGCGTGCGGCGCAGCATAATCCGAGCGGAAGGACTTGCTTTCTCTGCGATCCTTTCCGCCGGAAGCCTCCCCGTAGAGAGCGAAGCTGATGGCGTCAAAAATGGTGGTTTTGCCTGCTCCGGTATCGCCGGCGATCAAAAACAGGCCGTTGTCCCCAAAAGCCGAAAAATCAACTTCCGTCTCCTCTGCATATGGACCAAAGGCGGATATTATCAACTTAACGGGCTTCATTGTGGTCTTCCTCCAATTCCTTGAGGACTTTGTCCAGTACTTTCATGTATGCCGGTCCGGGCGGCTGATCGTTATTCTGCAGCCGATAAAAATCAGCAAACAGCTCCGATACAGACTTGTCCTCCATGCTCTGCGTAGCCAGCACATCCATGTCGTATTTTGTTTTGCTGTTGACTACGGAAAACTTCATCATATTGGGGAAGGTCACCGAAAGCGTCACACGTGCATCCGGAGGCACCAGTTCATCATGAACGGTGACCCACACATAGTCTTCCGAGTAAGGAAGGCAAGCGATTTCCACCATAGTCCCTTCAATCAGGCGCACATCATGCAACGGCTTAAGCGGTATGGTGCGTACCAGCGTATTCCCCTTCTGCGGCATATCGATGACTGTTACGCTCTTTTTGTGATTGTGTTCGGAGAATGAATACTTCAGTGGCGAACCTGCATAGCGCAGCGTATCCCGCAGAATCTTCTGCGGTTTATGGATATGACCCAACGCTACATAATCAAACACATCAAACACAGATGCATCGATATTCTCCACGCCGCCTACCGACCGTTCCTCGGAATCCGACGTCTCGCAGCCGGTGATGAATTGATGGCACATCAAGATATTGCGCTTTTTCGGATCAATATTGCTTTGGCGAAGCACGGCCTCCACTGCCTCCTGATAGGTCGTAATCTTTTCCTGAGGCAGTTTTCGCTTGACCTGGGCGGGCCGCAAAAAGGGCAGCATCCAAATCACCACGTCTTCTTCCCCATCCTTGAGAGAGATGCTTTGCATGGCGCCTTCAAAAGCTTCCGTCACATATACTCCGGCAGTTCTGACCAAAGAAGAAAAATACGAGATGCGAAGCGCTGAATCATGATTGCCGCTGATGACAAAAATCTTTTTGCCCAAAGACACCAATTGCGTAACGAAACGGTCAAAAAGCGCCATGGCTTCTGCCTGAGGCGAAGATCGCTGATACACATCACCCGCGATCAGGACCGCGTCCACCTGTTCATTCTGCGCAATGGAAACAATCTGCTGCAGGATGACTTCCTGATCCGCCAGCAAAGACAGATCGTTCATTTGTTTACCCAGATGCAAATCGGAAAGATGAAGAAACTTCATAGTGTTCTCCTTATCGTGCAGATCATCAAAAGAGCCAGATAGCAATTTAATTATAGTATAGTTCGAGTTTCCTCACAACTACAAAGATACAGATTGTGACTGTGTTGCTTATGCATACTTGCTTTTTGTTTGCCGTTTGCTATAATGTGAACAAAGGATTTGAGAAAAACCCAAGGAGGAGAATGGATCATGGATCTGAAAAACTGGAAATGGCTGAACGAAAGCCAAATCATTCACGAAGGCAACGAAGTTGTGATCTATGCCCCCGGCCATACGGACTGGTTCAACAATCCGGTTCCCGAAGACGGCGTTCTCAGCGCCCCCGTTGCCAACGCACCTTTCTTTTATACCGACGTCACCGGAGATTTCGTGTTCCGCGCGAAGGTGCGTCCGAACTTCCAATCAGTATACGACGCCTGCGCGCTCATGGTCATTCAGGACGAGAAGCTCTGGACAAAGGCCGCCTTTGAAAAGTCCGACTTTGGTACCACCGCAGCCGTATGTGTTGTGACCAACGGCATTTCCGACGATGCAAACGGCTGCAACATCGAGCAGGACGAAGTATGGCTGCAGATCGTCCGTGTGGGCGACGTATTCTGTACACACTATTCGCTGGACGGCGAAAACTTCTACATGGTGCGCCTTTTCCATCTGCCGGTGCAAAAGACGGTTAAGGTCGGCATTGAAGCCCAAAGCCCTGCCGGCGAAGGCGGTATGCGCTTCTACAGCAATCTGAGTCTTGAAAACCGGACGGTAGCAAACCTCCGCGCCGGAAAATAACGAATCTTTTCTGTAATCACAACGCCCTTTGCGTATCTGCAAAGGGCGTTGTGATGTCATCACTTTTTTCATCAATCATCAGCTCAGTTTGATATCCAGCCACCGTCCCTGCTTGAGCCGGTGCGCCATCAGCCGATCGCGGATGATGGAATCAATCAGGAAAGCGATCCACGGGGCCATTACGGCGATATCCAGCCCCGGCAGCCAACCTTCAACAGGATAGCAGAAAAACCAGGTCAGGATGGGTCGTAGCAGGGCAACGCTGAGAAGAGCACATACTGCAACAAACTTTACGTCGCCTGCACCGCGCAATGCGCCGGAAAGAATCACACGGCCGTTTTGCGGTATCATAGCGCAGATGACCACGTAGAGCGAGACTGTCACGCCCCGGATAATCTCTTCCTCCTGCGTAAACAGCAGAGCAATCTGACGGCTTGTCAGAAAGATGACCAGCATCAGGCCGATGGAAACAAACACGCCGATACGGTAGGCCACCCCGGCATGAGCCATGGCAAGATCCTTTCGTTTTGCTCCCAGACTCTGTCCCACCAGGGACGTACCGGCGGTACTGACACCATCGCCCAAGGTAAAGGACAGCGATGTGACCTGTGAAACGATCTGATACGCGGCAAAAGCGTTGGTACCGATACCGGCGATCAGGCGAGCCAGCATCAAAAAACCAATGCGCAGGCAGACGGCCTCTACCATGGAACTGGCGCCCACCTTGGTCAGCCCGCTGACCGTAACACGGTCAAACTTAGGCAATGCCAGGTGATAATAACCGCCGTTTCTGAGCACCACAAAAATACAAATCAGGCTGGCAACGATGGTACCGCAAGCAGTGGCAATCGCCGCACCCTTAACGCCCAAAGCCGGGAAACCCAATCTACCGTTGATCAGCACATAGTTCAGAAACACATTGATCAGGTTGGCAGTAATGTTGGTGACCATGGTCACACGGGTTTTGCCAATGGCGCGCATGGCGGCGCAGATACACAACTGCCAGCAGGAAGGCAAAAAGGCCAGGCTGATGATTTGAAAGTACTCCACGCTGAGTGCAAGCGTATCCTCGTTCGCGCCGCCCAGCTTCATCAGTGGTTCAGCGCCAAAGTAGCCGATCAGCGTCATCAGGATGCCAATCAGCGTAATGATCGAAAGCGACTGGTTCAAGCAGGCATTGGCTCCAGCATGATCATGCGCACCCTTACGGCGGGCACACAGCGCAGTGGTACCCACGCACAACGCCTGTGCCAAAAGCAGCAGAATCATCCTGGGTTGACCAGTCAAGCCAACGGCAGCAATGGAAGCTGCGCCCAGCGTACCCACCATCATGGTATCCACCGAACCGATGATGCTCATCAAAGCGCCTTCCACCGTAGATGGCCAGGCAATCGCCAGCGTTTTTTTGTATAGCTGTTTCAGCTGGGCGGTTTCAATTCGCTTTCCCTCGTGATCCTTCACACCCAGTACCTTCTGGAAAAGATCCATGTACATCCCTTCTGAATATCATTTAATCGGCTCGTAGCTGTCAAAATCGCATGTGAGCTGTTTCAATTATAGCACCGGACGATGCTTTGTCAAACGGATGAAGCAAGGCAAAAACAAACAGTTCAACAAGTCACCAAAAGCGGTCTCTTCCTGTGGAACACAGAAAGAGACCGCTTTTGATTTTGATTCTGTCTCAGTCAAAGCTTCTAGCCTTCTGCCGAATCAATTAAGCTTCGACTTTCTCCTCACGGCTGACATACCTAGGCTCGCTCAGCATACCCAAATACTTGCACAGCGTCATCAGACCCAGCGCAACAATCAACACGCCGATGGCACGAATCAGCAGCGCAAGCATAGCAATGATACGGGTCATTCCATTGGCAACGTTGTTCATCTGCTCAACCTGCACGCCCTCCGCCTGATAAAGCGTGTTCAGATTGTTGTTCAACGTATACAGCGTATCTGCGATATGATTTTGCTGCTGCGCAACCGTCCGGGCGATCTGATACTGGCTGCCGGCATTGTTTGCCAATCCTTCAAAACCCATGGAAAGGTTGTTCAGCTGCGTGACCGCAGCCTTGAGAAGGTTATAATTCTTGATCACATTGCTATTGATGGTATCCATCGACTCAGACATGCTCAGCAACTGATTAAAAATCTTGTAGGATGCCTTATAGATTTCGGTGTAAAAATCCGCGCCGAAAGAATAAGAGAACAGATACTCATCACTGATCGAGTAATACGAAGCGGACGAGTCAGAGACATCCACCTTCGGTACCGATACTTGAGGCAGTTCATCAGCAGGCACCTCGATCTGCAACTGCCCAACGATCTGCATTTCGCCCAAAGGCATTTCTACGGTAGGTACAGCATAGGTTGTCACATCCGCGGGCACCGTCTCCGGCATCAACCCGCTCAGCGGATTCAATGCCGCCATCAACACACCCACCGTACACATGATCACACTGACAACAATCCCAAGAACAGCTGAAACTTTACGCATAAGAACATCCTTTCGTATTGAAATGAGTTACGTACTTTTTCTGATGTTATGATTATATCAGACCTGCGGAGAATGTTCAAGGAACTGAATGAGACAAAGAAAAAACCAGTCATTTCTGACTGGTTCTATGGTGGAGCATACCGGATTCGAACCGGTGACCTCTACAATGCGAATGTCGCGCGCTACCGAAGCATGCCCAACTCAGCCCATGCAATTGTGCAGCGGCCGGTTTGACAAATTGGAATTTACCAAACTTTTTCACATTTATTTATCGGACGGTTGGCTCAATACCCGCTCAAGCGGAATCCATCCAATATAGCGGGGATGTTCCCCAATTGGAGAGGTTAACTGTTCGATCTGTTGGAAATTGTCTATCCGAACAGTCGCCCAAGCGTGAATTACTAGCCCTTCGCCTAGACTAATACCACAATGTCCCCAATTAACAGTCCCATCTTCGCTTTGACACAAGCAATCATAGAATACAAATGCACCACGCTCGGGCTTTCCAAATTGGATTGCATCATAATACATATTGCAGGATTCTTTTGCACAGTCTCCGCCGAATATTTCGATCTGATTACTAATCTCTAAAGCATCTTCAATAAAAGACAAACACCAGCCGCTGTACTTAGGATCTCCAATTCTCCCCAGCGCCCAATGAATCATATTTTCTGCGATTTGAGAGTGCTGCATGATATCCCCTCCAAATTGGAATTTGTCAACTAATCACTTGGTATCTTAATCGCAGATAGGAGTTTTCCAAAACTTTGCATTCTTGCAACTTTAGCACACCCAACTGGGACAGGTCACTTTCTGACAGTAAGGATTTTCCATCAATTAGGGTTGATGTATTTGTTCCTCCCACCAAAACAGGGGCAACCACGATATCTACATGGTCAAACAGTTTTTCCCTAAGGAACAATCCATTCAATGTGCCTCCGCTTTGAATTGTCAGCCGCTCACAGCCAAAATCTGATTTAAGAGTAGTAAGGGCATCCTTTAAGGACAATTCCTTTTGGAAAATGATGTGCAGATTCCTTTCGTTTATCTGAAATGCAGGATGATTCTCATTAGTTGTAATCAAAACAAATTCTTTGGACAATGAGCAAAAATAGCGAACTCCGTTTTCGTCTAAATGATGATTATCAATCAAGACAAATGATACAGGAGTTTTATTGGGTAGCGGCTTGGTATTTACACCCATTTTTGCTTGTACTCGACCTGAATTGAGAGACCACAAGTCTGTAGTTTGTTCAATTTCATAATATTGGTGCAAACCCTCACTGACCCCTGCAATTTTAGGAAAGTCTTTATCTACATCTAATTCATCTGTCGCACCAGTGCTTATTTTACCGTCAACAGACATTAGCATAAACAATGTTGTAATGGGTCTATCCATATTCGCACCTCCAAATTCAAGTTGCCGCGTACATGATAGCACGAATGAAACCGACCATCAATATATATAGAAAAAGGTAGAGGATTCTTCTGAATACTCTGCCTCTGGTCAACCATACACCGAGCAATGCGAATGCGCCGCTACCATCTGCGCTAATACCCCAGGTGATTCTGCTCAATTTCTTATCATGATTATCGTTTTGCGCAATCGAGCCATTTCTTGTATTCTATACATAATGCAAAAGACCTTCTCTTTCGAGAAGGTCTTGGTGGAGCATACCGGATTCGAACCGGTGACCTCTACAATGCGAATGTAGCGCGCTACCAACTGTGCTAATGCCCCTAATCTATTGGAAAAGCCTCAGTCGGTGGGGATGAGGTAGGAGTACCTCGTTCTACCAACTGTGCTAATGCCCCAAAACGCTGGTCTTTCAACCAGCGAAAGATATTATAGCAAACCTTACCGGGAAATGCAAGGTTTTTTTGCAATCTCCCTTATGCCTTCGCCTTGGGCGGCAGCATGGTGAGGGCGATTCGCTGCTTTTTTACATCCACATCCACAACCCAGACCGTTACCACATCCCCCACTTTGACCACTTCGGAAGGATGCTTGATAAAGCGGTTGGACATACGGCTAATGTGTACCAGACCATCTTGATGAACGCCAATATCCACGAAGGCGCCAAAGTCGATGACATTGCGAACAGTGCCTTTGAGTTCCATACCGGGAGCCAGGTCTTTGATGTCCAATACATCTGTTCTCAGAATGGGCTTTGGCAGATCGTCGCGGGGATCGCGGCCGGGCTTTTGCAATTCGCGGATGATGTCCTTTAGGGTAGGCTCGCCCACGGACAGTTCCTCCGCCAGCTTGCGGATGCCTCTTTCCTCAACACGCTGATTCATATCGGTCAGGTTGCCTTTTTTGATATCGGCAAGCTGATACCCCAGCGTCTCCAAAAGTGCTTTAGCGGCAGGATAACTTTCCGGGTGAACGGCAGTCGCATCCAGCGCATTCTTGCTGTCGCGCACGCGCAGGAAGCCTGCGCACTGTTCGAATGCCTTGGGTCCCAGCTTGGGCACCTTCTTGAGCTGAGCACGGCTTTCAATGCCATTCTCCTCACGATAGGCCACAATGTTGCGCGCCAGTGCAGGGCCGATACCTGCCACATGGGAGAGTAACGCAGGGGATGCGGTGCTCAGTTCAACGCCCACGTTGTTCACGCAGCTTTCTACAACGCCGTCCAGGGTTTCTTCCAGCTGGCTTTCTTTCAGGTCGTGCTGATACTGACCAACACCAATGGCTTTTGGGTCGATCTTGACCAGCTCAGCCAGCGGATCCTGCATACGGCGCGCAATACTCACCGCGCTGCGCAGAGACACGTCAAACTGCGGGAATTCCTCAGCTGCAAGTTTACTGGCAGAATAGACAGACGCGCCCGCTTCACTGACGATCATATAGGCAGTACCTGTACCCAATTCAGGCAGCAACGAGGCAATGAACTGTTCTGCCTCGCGGGATGCCGTACCGTTGCCGATAGCGATTGCAGTAACGCCAAACTTGCTGCACATGGCAACGATCTCCTGGCGCGCACGGGCCTTGGCAGCCTCCTGACCAGGCAGGGTAAAATGGCCTACGCCGGTAGCCAGCACCTTGCCGTTCTCATCTACCACGGCAAGTTTACAACCTGTACGGAAACCGGGGTCAACGCCCAGGGTGACGCGGCCCTTGACGGGCGGAGCCATCAGCAACTGATGCAGGTTCTTGCCAAACACCTGAATAGCAGCAGTGCCGGCTCTTTCGGTCAGTTCGCTGCGTACTTCGCGTTCCAGACTGGGCTTGATGAGACGATCCCATGCATCCTGTGTGGTGAGCTTCACCTGCGCCGTGGTAATGCTGCCTTCACGCACAAAAGCCTTCTCCAAAATGCCCACAGAGGCAGCATCATCCATCCGAATGGCGACCTTGAGGAATTCCTCACGCTCGCCCCGGTTGATTGCCAGAATACGATGGCCGGGAAGGTTACGGATCTCCTGAGAAAACTCGTAATACATACTGTATACGCTGTCTTCTTCTTTGGCATTGCGGCTCTCGATCACGCCGGTGCGATAGCACAAAGCGCGCAGTGCTTTTCTGGCGTCTGCATCGTCGCTCATCTGCTCAGAAAGAATATCTCTTGCGCCCTGAAGCGCATCTTCGGCACTGGTCACGCCTTTTTCTTCGCTGATATAAGGCGTGGCCAGTTCTTCCACCGTACCCGTCTTCACATTCTGCATCAGCAGCATAAGTGCCAAGGGTTCCAGACCTTTCTCCTTGGCGATGGTAGCGCGGGTGCGGCGCTTGGGCCGGAAGGGACGATAGAGGTCTTCTAGTTCGGCAAGGGTGGTTGCCGCAGCAAGCTTTGCGCTGATTTCATCGGTAAGGTTGCCCTGCTCAGTAAGGGTCGCTTCGATTTCGCCGCGGCGCTTTTCAAGGCCACGCAGATACTGAAGACGCTCGAAGATCTCGCGGAGTACCTGATCATCCAGCGAGCCAGTCATTTCCTTACGATAACGGGCAATAAAGGGAATGGTATTGCCGTCGTCAATCAGCTGAAGAACGTTCTCGCACTGCGCCGTAGCCAAATGAAATTCTTGACAAAGCGTTGCTTTGATATCCAAAACCAATTCATCCTTTCGTAGATACGATATACAGATTGCATTATAGCATGCAGGCGGCATTTTTGCCAGTCGCAACGCAGCTCTTCGGATGGTTGACGAGGCGCTGACTTTTTGGTAGGATAGCTCATCAACTTCGGGAGGAAATACTATGCAGGACGCATCCGCTGTACGCAAAGAAATCCTTGCTTTTCTGGACAAGCTGGAAATCCCCTATGAATTTCATGAGCACGAGCGCGCTTTCACTATCGACGACTGTCTGGCGATGCCGTTCATTACGGAGGATGTGACCATCTGCAAAAACATCTTTCTTTGCAATCGGCAGAAGACAAATTTTTATCTGATGCTGCTACGTCCCCGCACACCTTTTCGTACCGCCATCGTCAGCAAGGCGCTGGGCGTATCCAGGCTGAGTTTTGCCCCGGATGACGCGCTGCCCCAGCTGCTTCACCTGACGTCCGGTGCTGTCAGCCCGCTGGGCCTTTATTTTGACAAGGATCACCAGATCACGCTAGCCTGCGAAAAGGCAGTTCAAGAGACGCCTCGCATCGCTTTCCATCCCTGCGACAACAGCGCTACGGTCATTTTCTCCCAGGATGTATTCTGGCAAAAGGTGCTGCCCGCTCTCGGGGGAACGGTCAACTGGATCGACCTGAGCGAATTGGATGAAAACACGTGAGAAAAAACGCCTGAAGGCTGCGTTCAGCGTTGCTTTTTTTGAAAAAACAAGGTATGATGTTTTTGTGTGTATTTCGTATCCGTACATACGTCATTGAATCAAATGCCCCGGTTTATAAATGCAAACCGGAAATCTGTCATCACATGGAGGAATGAACAATGGCCAGAAATAATCATTTTGGCGGCTTCGGCGGCGGCGCAAATATGCAGCAGCTGATGCGTCAGGCTCAGAAACTGCAGGAACAGATGACCAAGGCTCAGGATGAGATCGACGCCCGTGAGTTTAGCGCTCAAGCCGGCGGCGGCATGGTGTCCGTCACCGTCAGCGGCAAGAAAGAGCTGAAGAGCATCACCATCAATCCCGAATGCGTTGATCCTGACGACGTGGAAATGCTGCAGGATATGATCATGGCTGCTACCAACGAAGCCCTTCGCACTGCGGAAGAGACCCGCAATGCCGAAATGAGCCGTCTTGCCCCGGGCATGGGCGGTATGTTCTAAGCCATGGCACAGCAATTGGAACCCATCGCCCGAATGGTTTCCCAGTTGGCGCGTTTGCCTGGCATTGGTCAGAAAAGCGCCCAGCGACTTGCTTATCACATCATCAGCATGCCGCTGGAGGATGTGCGGGAGTTGGCCTCTGCCGTGTATCAGGGCAGAAAGGCGATTCGCTATTGTCAGGTGTGCGGGAACTATGCCACCGAGGACAAATGTTCCATCTGTGCCAATGAACGCCGGCACAACGGCCAGATTTGCGTAGTACGGGATCCCAGAGATGTAGCCGCCATTGAACGCATGCGCGACTTTCAGGGAACCTATCACGTGCTCCACGGTACCCTTTCCCCCATGGACGGTATCGGACCGGAGGATATCCGCATCAAGGAGCTGATGAGCCGCCTTTCCGATGGAAGTATCAATGAAATCATCATCGCTACCAACCCGGATATCGAAGGTGAAGCCACCGCCTCCTACATTGCTCGTCTGATCAAGCCTATGGGGCTGCTGGTCACCCGAATCGCCCACGGCGTTCCGGTTGGCAGCGACCTGGAATATGCCGATGAGATCACCCTGGCGAAGGCCATTGAAGGCCGGCGCGAAATGTAATCCAATCAAGCGGCTCTGCCCGTTCCCTATGTGCAGGGACAGCGGTTGAGCCGCTTTCGCTATTTCTGTACCGATGAAAACGAAGATACGGAGGGATGTTCATGCAGGAGCTTACCCTGACGGCGCTGTATCCCTGGATCCTGATGCTGGCTGCAGGATTGATCGTGATTTTACTCGTTGCGCTGTTCATATTGCAAATCACCCACCGCACCCAAAGCGAGCAGCTGATGCAGATCATCCAAAAACAGCAGGCGGAGAGCATCGACTATTTGCGCGATGATATGAACGAGCATGCTGTCGCCCAGCGGGAGGAACTCCTAAGCGGCTTGCAGCGTTCCAGCGACGGCATCCTTTCCATGATGTCCAGCGTAATGAAGATACAGGGCGAACAGGTGAACGCGCTGATGAAGCAGAGCTACGACAATGCCATTGCCTTTGACCGCAGACAGCAGGTGATGCAGCAGATCACCGAAGAAAGCCTGAGACGGATGGAGATGCGCACGCAGGCCAGTGACGCTCAGACCGCTTCCCTGATCAGCCAGAACGACGCACGTATGGAGAGCCTTCGTCAGGCTGTAGAAAACGGTATGCTTCAGCTGCGTACCGAAAACGGACATAAGCTGGAAGAGATGCGTCGCACAGTAGATGAAAAGCTGAACGATACGCTGGAAAAACGGCTCAGCGGCAGCTTTGAGCAGGTCAGTCAGCGTCTGGAGCAAGTATATCGCTCCCTGGGTGAAATGAACACGCTGGCTTCCGGCGTAGGCGACCTGAAACGGATGCTGGGCAATGTGAAAACCCGCGGCATCTGGGGCGAAATGCAGCTCGGAGCGCTGCTGGAGCAGGCATTGACCACCACCCAGTATGAACGGAACGTGGCGGTGATTCCGGGTTCATCCGAGCGGGTGGAATACGCCGTCTGCCTGCCGGGACGCGATGGCGACGGCTGCCTGTATCTCCCCATCGACAGCAAATTTCCTCAGGAAGATTATGCGCGGCTGACAGAAGCTGCCCAGAACGGCGACGCAGCAGCCACCGAAGCAGCACAGAAGGCGTTGCTGACCGCAGTCCGTACGGAAGCCAAACGAATTGGCAAGTACATCGCGCCGCCGCACACAACGGACTTTGCCGTGATGTTTTTACCGCTTGAAGGACTGTACGCAGAGGTCATGCGTCATGCGGATGTAGTGGAAGGGCTGCAGCGTGAGCAGCGGATTCTGATTGCCGGTCCCAGCACGCTGCTGGCGCTGCTCAACAGCCTACAGATGGGCTTTCGTACGCTGGCCATTGAAAAACGTTCAGCGGAGGTATGGAAGCTGCTTGGCGCGGTCAAGACCGAGTTTGGTTCCTTTGCACAGCTTTTGGCCAAAACCCAGGAGAAGCTGCAGCAGGCAACTGACAGTATCGATACCGCCTTCGTGCGAACCCGCAAAATCGAAAAGCGTCTCCGAAATGTAGAGGCGCTCGAGGAAAGTGCCAGCGTAAGTCTGCTGGAAGAATAACAAAAAACCGCTTTGCTGAAATGGGAGCAACCCAAAAGCAAAGCGGTTTTCATTTGCCCTCTGTCAGGGCGTAACCTCCAGCACCACGATAGCATCGCGCTGGCTGATATCTCCTGCGGTGATACGCACAAGGGGCATCGGCTCAGGCTTGACCTTGGCCAAATTCAGGAAGGTGTCCAAATCCGTCACACGCATATCGGGATTATACTGGGTACGGTAATGCATGGGGATACACACAGCAGGCTCGAGCATTTCCCTGACATGAAGCGCTTCCGAGGCGTCTACCGTATAGGTGCCGCCTACCGGCAAAAGAAGCACATCCAGTTTGCCGATCTTCTTCAGTTGCTTTTCCGTGGGCAGATGCCCCAGATCGCCCGCGTGACCGATGCGAAGGCCCTCCGCCTCGATGACAAAGAACAGATTGTCCCCGCGGCGGGCGCCTTCATGATGATCATGCCAGGTAGGAACACCGGTGATGGTGACATCAATTTCACCAAAGCGGTGCGTGCCTTTCGTTTCGATGACCTGTGCACCGGGCTGCAGCGAGGCAACGCCATCATGGTCGTGGTGGTGATGGCTTACCGTGCAGACGTCCGCTTTGATCATGCGGTTAGGATAGTGATAAAACGCATGATAAGGATCCGTGGCGATCACCGCGCCATTTTCCAGCGTCAGGGTAAAGA
This sequence comes from Clostridiales bacterium, assembly GCA_015056365.1. GTDB lineage: Bacteria > Bacillota > Clostridia > Christensenellales > Aristaeellaceae > Limiplasma. The sequence continues at coordinate 59,873 of SVGM01000008.1, forward strand.
ATGCATGACCCATAGACTGAATAATCATCGTCTTCCCTCCTTGATGTAGTCGTACAGTATCCCGGCAGCCGCTGCGGGCAGGGGTTGATGGCGACGCAATCTGGCTGCGCACTGCGCATGAACTTCAGCCAAGCGACTCTCTACCTGCGCGGGGGGCAGCTCACAAGCCTTGAGGATTGAGCGGATCAGTTCGACAGGCTGTTCGTCCAAAGCGGCCGGGTGAGCCCGAAGAAGCCGAAACAGCGTATAGGCTGTATGGGTGTCTTCATCGGATGGAACACCCACTTCGTCGGGGGTCGGTTTGTCTATCGCAACATAATCCAGAACATCAATCTTCCAAAGCAGGCTCTTTTTATCCAGCGTTACCGAAAAGCCCATCTCAGTCAGCGTGATGCATACCGCCTCTGCGTTGGCGGCTCTTCTGGGAAGGTCGCATACCCATAGGCAATCGTCTTCCCGTGAAACCCGAAGCATGGGCGACTTGCTTTCGCTCATCAACGCCTGCCAAAGACGATTCTGCCACTTTGCAAGCTCAGCCATTTTTCACCATCACCTGCATATGCATCTGATGCATGGCCGCAAATGTACCGTTCATATCCATCTGGTACATCAAAACGATCTCTCCGCCGTCTTCATTCAGATCATAGCTGAGGCGCGTACAGAATACTGCCACATCCATCTCGCCAAAAGGCGTGCGATAGATCCCCTCATAGCGCTGGCCGCGCCTGAAAATCAGTTGGGTAGCGTAGTCGCCATCCCGCTGCATCATCAGCATATCGTCTTCTACGGTCACCGTCACGGGTTGAGGCGGCATATCCTCATCCAGTGTTTCCTCATAGATGATTCTTGCACGTTCATCTTCCAAAAGCAGCGCGCCGGAGGTCAGCAGCGAAACCGGTTCTTCGCTTCCGTCTTCCCTGCGGGCGGTCGAGTGGATCGATACGAGCACAGGTATCTCCATCATTTGGTTACCCCCTTAACGTAATGCAAAAAAACTGCTATAATCATCTCATTAACTATATCACAGGGAAAGGGTTCGTTGCAATGCTGCGTATTGAAGCCAGAGCAAAAATCAACTGGACGCTGGATATCCTTGGCCGACGCGAAGACGGCTATCATTTGATGGACATGCTGATGCAGTCTGTGGAACTGGCAGACGTACTCACCTTTGAAGCCAGCGATACCCTGCGCTTGCTGAACGCCGGCGCTGCTGCTTTAAGCGCTACTGGACTGGATGAAACCTCCTCCGCCCCTGTTCCCTTTGACGAGCACAATCTGGTATTCAAAGCAGCGTTGGCTCTTCAGAAACACACCGGATGCACGAACGGCGCAACCATCTCACTGGAGAAGAATATCCCCTCCGGCGCTGGCATGGGCGGCGGAAGCGCCGACGCCGCTGCTGCACTTTTGGGATTGAATCAGCTATGGAATCTTGAATTGAGCATGGATACACTGCTGAGCATCGGTCTCGCTTTGGGCGCAGACGTTCCCTTTATGCTCACAGGCGGTTTGGCGCGGGTTGGCGGCATCGGCGAGAAGATCAAATCCCTCTCCCCTGTGCCGGATTTGTGGCTCGTACTGACCCAGCCCTGCGACGGATTGAGCACCAAAGAAATCTTCACAGCCTTTGATCACCCCGACCGCCCCCCTGTAGCTCGGCCCGATACGGAAGCTGCCCAGCAGGCGCTTTTGAGCGGAGACCATTCTTTGCTCGCCACATCCATGAACAATGTATTGGAAGGCATCAGTATTGCAAAGCGCCCGGCCATTGCTGCCGCAGCGCAGGCGCTGGAGGCAGCTGGCGCCATCCGCGGCATGATGACCGGAAGCGGGTCGGTGGTCTATGGCATATTCACTAGCGAGGAAGCAGCGAACAAGGCACAAACGCTCCTGGCCAGTCGCTATTCTCCCTGCATCGTCACAAGGACAGCCAGCAGGGGCTTTGTTCTGTGATATCTATATACGCAGAAAAAAGCGTAATTTCACACTTGACAAGTCACCACATCATGTGTATAATTTGAAAAGTGCTTAGGGGCATGGTGTAATGGTAACACGTGGGTCTCCAAAACCTTTGTTGAGGGTTCGAGTCCTTCTGCCCCTGCCAGAGAGCCAGTTTCGTAAGAGACTGGTTCTTTTCTTTGACTTAACTGTTTTGGAGATGAAAATCACTTGAGCAATATCTACGTATTTTCAGGGCCATGCGGCTGCGGCAAGTCAACCTTGGCTGATGCTTATGCCGATCATCTGATCCATCACGGCGAAAAACTACAAGTCTACGTGATCCATGGGGATGATTTCCACAAGGGCTTTGTCGAGACCGATCGACGGGTAGGATCGTCTTGTCCGCAGTTCCTTTACTGGGCAGATATTCTGACATTCAACTGGGAATGTATACTGGATGTGACGCAAAAGGCACTGGACAGAAAACTGGATGTGATCATCGACTATGTGGTAGAAGATGAACTGCCGATGCTGGAAAATCTGGCAAGAAACAACCAGGCTAGGCTGTTCTATACCGTACTGACGACCTCAGAGGACGAATTAGTCACAAGGCTGACAAAGCGCGGCAGCAGTGACTTGATCGAGCGTTCCCTGTTTCTGAAAGCCAAGCTGGACAATGCGCCTGAAAGCCAAAATCATCTTTACAACATCCGCGGTATGACAGTCGCGCAGGAGATCGCAGAGCTGGATATGACAAGATACGAGATTGTTGTACACTAACGAAAAATTGAAACAATGCCAAAGAACACCCTTACTTTTCAATTCCTATTCTCCAAGTAAACAATTCTTGCTGAGGTGAATCGCATGAAACGTACTCTGGCTACTCTGTTCCTTCTTGTTGCTCTTGTTCTTTCCTGCTGTTTCCCGGCAATGGCCGAATCCGCCGGCGCTGCTTCCTTTACCGGCAATCAGCAAACGCTTTTTGAAGCTGTCAAATGGAATGTTGATTTCCCCAAGAACGCACAGATCCTTCAGGCGACCGAATACCTGTGCAAGATCGATGATCTTCAGATGCATCTGCTGCTGGCAGAGGTAACTCAAAACGAGAACATCGAGACCTTGTTTGGGAAGGGTTCCAGAATTTTGCTCATTGACCTTGAAAGCGGCGAGATCATTACCCATACCAATTGTGTCTGGCCTGAAAGTTCCGATATTCACAGCAAAGAGGATGCGCTGAACATGCTTTTCAGCTGTTATTTCTCCTATTTGGAAGGCTATAACCCTTTTATCTTTGCCGATCACGAGATCACTTTCCCCTTGACTCCGGAAGAGATCAGCGCCATCAACAGCGAGCTGAACCACTACTTTATGCCGCAGTAAGCAGGTGGATCATTCGTGGCATCTAAAGCACAAGCGCCAGTTTCAGAAAAAACTGGCGCTTGTGCTTACTTCAACCGTTACTCGCTCTTCTGCGATACACAACTGTGGCAGCAAAATATTCTTCTTTAAGCATATCACTGAGATGTTCCGTGGTGAACACCGTCAATCCAGTTGCCTGCATGGTAGCAAGCCCGTGGATAAACACGCACATGTGCTGATAAAAACGCTCCGCCTGTTCCCGGGTCAGGCCACTTGTGGTCATCAACGTCTTGATTGTCTCATCGTAACTCCGATCAAGGCGGAATTCCTCTTCTGCCGCGGTGCGCTGCCGCATAAACAGCAGCCGAAACAGCTGGGGCTCTTCACGGGCAAAAAGTAAATAGGCCATGGCTGCGGCCTGATCGGGCTGCCAGGCGCCGCTGCGCGTATCGGTGATATATCGCTGGCAGCACAGCTGTGCTTTCTTATACACTTCTGCTTTCAGTTTTTCCATATTTTCGAAGACGCGAAACAGCGGCTGCGTGGAAGAACCCATTTCCTTTGCCACTGCACGAGCGTTGATCGCTTCATAGCCGTCTTTTCTGGCAAGCTGGTAGGCGGCATTGATGATACAGTCCCGATCAAATCGTATCTTTGGAGGCACTTGTCTCTCTCCTTGTGTATCATGATAACCTCAGGACATTCTATCGAATTCATGCGGAATGTCAATAGTCATTTGTAGTGTGAAAATGATCTGTTCTTTCCTTTATGGAAGACGAATAGTCAAAAATCTTTCCATTTCTTTTAAAATTTCTTTGTTTTTCACTTGCATTTGCTTCAGTATTCATGCTATAATAATCGCTGTGACATACGGACGGTCCTCTACTCATTTATGGGCACGAACGTCTACGAAGGAAGGAGGCCCATGAAATGAGTGAGATCATTCGTTCCATCGAGAAGGCTCAGCTCCGCACCGATCTGCCCAAGTTTGGCATCGGTGACACCGTTCGCGTTTTCGTGAAGGTTGTTGAAGGCAGCCGCGAGCGTCTGCAGGCGTTTGAAGGTACTGTTATCGCCAAGCGCAACGGCAGCATCCGCGAAACGTTCACCGTACGCCGTGTTTCCTACGGTATTGGTGTCGAGCGTACTTTCCCCCTGCATTCTCCCCGCGTTGATCACATCGATGTGATCCGTAAAGGTAAGGTGCGTCGTGCGAAGCTCTACTATCTGCGCAACCTGCAAGGTAAGGCTGCAAAGATCAAGGAGGCCAAGCGCGTCTAAGGGCATTGTCCATCAGAGCCGTCCGCATGTCGGGCGGCTCTTTGGCGTATACTGCAAAACATTGATCTTTTAGCATAAAGGAGTGCCAGCATGGATCTGACCCGTAATGTGGAATGGCTGCTGAACAATATTGACCGCAAACCTTTCAAGCGCATTGCAAACCGCCTGCCTGAGATTCTGGACAGTTTCCTTCGCTATGACCTGCACTTTATGCGGGTAACCGGCGTACTTGACGAAAACGATCAGGAAGGGCAAAATGAATACGACGAAGACGAAGCCTTCGAGTTTATCTATGACGCCTATCTGTCCGACCATCCGCAGGACGGCGAAGACGAAGATATGATGATCGCGTCACTGCTGAACGCCTATATGGAACTGCAGGCTGACTACGAGTGACCCATGACATTTCGCTGTCACGATTGCAAAAGGAGCTGCTGCGATTATGAAATGCCCCGGATGTGGAAAATGGAACCGCGCCAATCTGCCCCATTGTGTCTATTGCGGTATGGAGCTTCCTGATGATGCATACGGCATCAACGGTACGCCGGCATGGCAGCGCGACTTGAAAGACGGTGAAAAGCCAAAAAGCTACATTCGCGTCGACGAATACGGTTCCGCTGAAACCACGGACGATCCCCGTGATACCCTGGCGGACGATATGGCGCGCCTGAAAAATCGCAAAATCGCCGGCGAACAAAGGCAGCGCATGCTTCGCGAGAATGCGGTTGCCCGCGGCATGGCGCCTTCAGGACGTTCTGTACGTACCACCAGCAATCGCAGTACGTTTTTCTCCTCCTACGATGATAACCCGAACACCACGCTGCGTCCTGTCGCCCCAGAACTGGTGGAAAACACAAGCGATCAGCCCGGTGCGCGGCGCGTTTATTCCACCAAATACAGAACCACCTATGAAACTGATTCCCAGGCGTCGCTGTATCAGTATGCGCCCGTGAAAGAAAATCAAGATCTCCTGAAGCCGGATGAAAATCAGACGGTTTATGATGGCTATCAGGACTTCAGCGAGTATATCCCCGACAATCAGCCTTCCCAGCGCGGCTACACGCAGTTTTCCGGAAACACCTATGTCCATCACAAGCCTCGCAGAAACCGGGCTGCCAGATTCCTGCGCACACTGCTGCTGGTTGCGGTGCTGTGCGGACTGCTGGTGCTGGGCGCCTCCCTGCTGCCCAAGCTGCTCAATGCCAACAAGGATGACCACGTAGCGAAAGCCACCGTTACCCCCACCATACGCGATGACCTGGCCACGCATACCATTACCATCCCGGGTGTGGACGACCAGCGCATCACCATCCGCGAATTGCATATGACAGCCATTGTTATTGGCGGCGTTGCTACCTTTGACATTCCCGATCATCTCTGGTATGAGGACTACCTGGACTACCTGCAGGAAAGCATGACCGTCACCGTATCCCCCTTTATTCTTTCCGATTCCGGTACGCAGACGCCCTTGGAGCAGATTACGTACGAAATTGATATTCCCCTCTCTCCCATCGATCTTAATACACCGGACAACCCGTATAAAGTGGTCAGTACTGCGCTGTATACCATTGAGTTTTTCGTACGCGAGGGCAGTACCGTCACCATCAACGGCGAGGACTACAGCGACCTGGTGAACACCGAAGGCGGTAAGGTAAGCTACAATGCCACCGTGCAGCCCATCGGCGAGAACAACTATGAGATCGTTGTCCGCAGCCAGTACTGCCGAGAAAACAGTATGACAGTAACCCTGTACCGCGAGAAACAGGAGATCCCGCTGGATCTTGCCTCCGATATCGGCAACACTTCCTCTGACAAGTCCCGTACCATGACCATCCGCGCAACCACCCTCCCCGGGGCCGTGGTCAAGGTGCTGTCTCCCCATACCGACCTGAACATTACCAATGCAGCGATCGATGGTTCGTTCTCGTTCCGCGCCGTGTTTGACAAGATCGGCGACAATACCATCGTAATCACCGCTGACTATCCGGGCAGAAAGCAGACGCGGGTCGAACACGTGGTGCATTATGTACCGAACATCGATGTATATTCCCGCTCGGCATGGGATATCGTATCCCAGTATACCGACCTGATGGATCAAATGGAGCTGCGCAAAGCCAACTCCCAGATCTACGTCTGCAAAGGCGTGATTACCTCCATTGAAACCACCAAACCGCAACGCGCCTATATGAATGTAGGTACAGAAGAAAGTCCGTTATTGGTTTATGTGGAAAATTCCTCCAAAACTCAATGGGTAGAAGGCGAGAGCTATCGTCTGTATGGAGACGTTTATGGTATGTATAATCGCGTTCCCTGGCTGATTGTTCGCTACACTTACGGCCTGAATGAATCCGCTCGTCTGCCTATTTCAACTTTTTCTCCAAAATTGTGAACAATTTGTTTCAAAACCTCTTGACTTTTTTACAATTCGCTTTACAATGTAAATAGTTCGCAAAACAAACGAGCTTTTCGTGCTGCGAAGCAATTGAGGAAAGGAAAGAAGCCTATGGCAAAGTGTATTCTCCTGGTAGACGACGAACCCCTCATTATCAAGGGCTTAAAATATACGCTTGAACAGGAAGGCTTCGAGACTGACTCTGCCGCAGACGGTGAAGAAGCGCTTAACAAGTTTTTTGCAGGCCACTATGATTTTATCCTGCTGGACGTGATGCTGCCCAAGATTGACGGCATCACTGTTTGCCAACGCATTCGTGAGCACAGCAATGTGCCCATCATCATGCTGACGGCCAAGGGCGAGCAAATCGATAAGATCCTTGGTTTGGAATACGGCGCGGACGATTACATGACCAAGCCGTTCAACATTCTCGAGGTAAAAGCCCGCATCAAGACCATCCTGCGCCGTACCGCCGGTTCTGCACAGAATAACTCTCGCAAGACCATCCGGGTTCACGATATGGAGATCAATGTGGTCAATCGTTCCGTCACTCTGGGCGGCGAGGAAGTGCGTCTGACTGCAAAAGAGTTTGACCTGCTGCAAGTGTTTGTGAATAACCGCGGCGAGGTCTTCAGCCGTGACAAGCTGCTCAAGACCGTTTGGAAGTATGACTACACCGGAGATGCGCGCACGGTGGATGTGCATATCCGCAGACTCCGCGAGAAGATCGAACGCAATCCTGCTCAGCCGGAGTTCATCTTCACCAAGTGGGGAGCTGGATACTATTTCACGGATAAAGATTAACAATCCCTTTTCTTCCATTCGATGGAAGATCCTTCTCGTCTTCCTGCTCATTGTAGGCGTCAGTTACTATGCGGTAGCGACATCTCTCATTGGGCTGGTAGGCGAGTCTTTGTTTGATGACCGCAAACGCCAGGAAAGGGTATCCACCGACCAACTGGCAGCGGAAATCGAGCCCCTCTTTCTGGCAAACCAGACGGAGCAGCTTCACCAGAGACTGCAAGCCGCAGCCGGCGAATTAGGCTCACACCTGATGGTTCTGGATCAAAACGGCAAAGTTCAGACAGACACGCTGTCCCAACGAAACGGAACCCGTCTTGAGATTCCTGAAGTTGTTGGGATTCTTTCCATGGGCAAAACAGAAGATTACGGCGTACATATGATCGCAGAAGGTACCTACCGAAACCTCCTGCTTTTTTGGCAACCCTATAACGAAGATGCCCAATGGATCAGCTACTGTACCGCTGCATTGGTAGATGGCGACAGCATAGCTGGCGTCCTTGTGCTTTGCTCCCCCATTCAGGATACGATGCAGCGCCTGTTTGCCCTGCAAAACCGAATGGTGCTCTATTTTCTCATTGCCGCTGCTTTTGCTTTCCTGGTGGCGATGTTCTTCTCCCGCGTGATTACCCGTCCCATTGCCTCCCTGACCAGAAGCATCCAGCGCATGGGACACGGCGACCTGTCGGTGCGCGTGCCGGTAAAGGGCAGCGGCGAGCTGCGAAAGCTGTCTGAAACCTTCAACACCATGTCCGAAAAGCTGGAGATGCTTGACAAGAGCCGCAACCAGTTTGTTTCTAACGCCAGTCACGAATTAAAAACGCCTCTGGCGACCATGAAGATTCTTTTGGAAAACATCATCTACCAGCCGGAAATGGATACGGAAATGCGTACGGAATTCCTCACTGACGTGAACAAAGAGATCGACCGTCTGAATTTGATCATCGGCGATCTGCTTACGCTGGTCAGTATGGACTCCAACACAATGCGACTGAACCGTACCAATTTCAGTCTCTCTCAATTGATCACCGATACTGCGCGCAGGCTTTCTCTGGTGGCAGAAAAGAACCATCAAGAATTGAAAATGTCTCTGAATGACCGCTGTGATATGTATGCCGATCAGGCCAAGCTGACGCAGGTGGTATACAACCTGATGGAAAACGCAATGAAATATACTCAGGAAGGTGGTCAGATCCGCGTCCGACTGGTGCGTTCTGGGCGCGATGCCGTACTGACCATTTCCGATAACGGTCCGGGTATTCCCAAAGAAGACCAGGCGCATATCTTTGAGCGTTTCTATCGCGTGGATAAGGCACGCAGCCGTGAAACCGGCGGTACTGGTCTGGGCCTGAGCATTGTTCACCAAATGGTGCTGATGCACGGCGGCAGCGTATCCGTAGAAAGCGAAGAAGGCGAAGGCACCACCTTTACGGTCGTGCTTCCCATCCACCAGGGATAAGGAACAGAAATTCAACCATATCTTTCAGATTGTTACTGTCCGCTGCCTCTTTATCGCAGCCGGACCACGATATATTGGGAGGTTCCGATGAACAAAAACAAGCCCGGAATCCTTGCGTTGCTGATATGCATAAGTATGCTGCTTACCAGCTGTCAAGGTCAGGTTCCCACGTCCGATACCGACCCAGCCACGACGCTTCCGCCTGCGGTGCAAAAGTACGTGGCGCCCATCGGTGATGCTGCACTGGAGTATACCGCCAGCGCTACGCTTTATCTGCCGCGTCTCAGTGGCTTCCTGCTTGAAGCAATTGAAACAGAAGCGGCTTTCTCCGCAGCAAGACCGGATGCAGAAAGTCTGGTGAGGGCACTGCTCAATCAACCCAGTAACAAATCCGTTTCTGCCGTCGGAGGAAATGTGAAACTGTCGCTGTATGGCGTCAACCCGGTTGAAGTCAGCCGCAATGTGGCAACCGTCAATCTCTCAGCCTCTGCCCTGCAAATGGATCGCAAATCCTATTTCCTCTCTTGCCAAGCCATCACCAACACCCTCACCGAACTTCCGGAGATCGACTACGTCAACTTCCTTGTGGTTGACCGGGCCGTAGGACTGGACATCGCGAATACCCTGCCCATGGGATCCTTGAGCAGGAATACAGAAAGCGACATCGGCGCTGCTTATGAACAGATGCTTCTTCGCAGAGTCGATGTGACTGAAACAGCGGCAGAGAAATCCCTCACCTCAACCGTAACACTGTATTTCCCCCATGCCAAGGCCCCCGGAATCCTTAGCGAGGTCAGAAGTTGCACCTTCCGCAACCAGCTGATCCCAGATATGATCGTCACCTTACTTCATGAATTGGCTGCCGGATCCCAGCAGGGCATAGACACGCCGGCGCTGCCCCTTTTAGCCGATATGCTCTCTGAAGCGCCCAAAGTTGTCGAATCAGAAGAAAACGGCAAACTGATCGAACTGAACTTTGCCTACAATCTGGATGAAATGCTCCTGGGAAATCATCTGAGCCGTTCCAGCTGCATGGCTTCCATCTGCTATACCCTTTGCACCTTTTTCCCCGGCATTTCCGGCATCCGTGTCACCATCGGCGAGCAGCCGGTAGAAACGCTAATGTTGACCGACCACTTTGAAAGTTCCGTGGTTTTCCCCAATCAAGTTCAGCAGCGCAAGGATTTTGCTTCGCTCCTGTATGATGAATGTACTCTTGTTCTTCCTGATGAAAACGGCGAAAAGCTGGTGGAGCTGAAGCGTCCTGTCCCCTACTATCAGGCAGACAACCCCAGAACGGAGCTTCTGGAACTGGCCAAAGGGCCTCTTGCGCAGGACAGTTTGACATCGGTAATGGCCATCATGCCAAAAGAAGGAATCGTAGATGCAGACATCATTGGTCTGGCCCTCGACGACGGTACACTGCTAGTGAATTTCTCCGCTGCTTTTGCAAATGAAAGTCAGGAATATGATCTGCATCAGGAGCAGCTGCTAGCATACGCTCTGGTGAATACCCTATGCCAGCACCCACAGGTTCAGCTGGTACACTTCTTCCTCTCTGGAAAACCTTTTGAAGGCTTCAGCGGTGAGATCTTCTGGGAAAGTGACTTTGCACCCATGTACTGAACTCATCAATCGCACAACCAGTTCCGCAAAGAACGGAACTGGTTGTTTTTTTCGGCGCAAATCAGTGTACGGTTCCTATCGGTTTGCATACCTTGCATAATATGTATGGTTATGATATCATTGCCACAGGAACTGCTATCATACGTTTTTTTGATTATCGGAGGTTGCACATGAAACGAACCAATCGGCGTGGGCTTTCCACAGGTACCATCGTGATGCTGACGGTTACCTGCCTGTGCCTGATTGGTTTTTGCTGGCTTTTCCCCCGATTGACTGGAACGCCAGACATCAGGACCAACGCACTGGAGCTGGCCGTGAAGCTGGATGAGTCCTTCTCTCAATTGCTTAGTGCCCAATCCAGCCAGCAAAGTGTGCAAAAGCCTCTCTATACGCCATTGCCTGTGGTCGTGGCGCCTGTATCGACGCCCGAACCCACCGCAGAGCCAGTACGCAGGTTTTCGCTCTGCGCTACCGGCAGCGTGAAAATCGACTCATTGACTCTTAAGTCGATGACAGACAAAGACATTGGCTATCGCTTTGACTTACTGCTTTCCTCGTTGGGAGATACCATGCAATCCGACCTGACCATCGTCACAGCGGAAAACAGTTTCATCCCCACCGATAAACTTACCGACACCAATATGCCCACAGAAGTGCTTACAGCCATGAAAACGGCAGGAGTCGATGCCGTCTCGTTGGGACACCCGGCAGTACTGAACGCTGGCGTTGAGGGCCTTAGAAGCACAAAAAACAGCATTACCAGCGCAGGCATGATCCCCTATGGCGTTTATGCCTCTGCGGACGAACGTTCCAACAGCGTGATCTATGACACCCGTGGCGTGAAGGTGGCTTTGCTCAGCTACCAAAACGAGCTGAGTTCTACAGGCAAGAACAAAACCACCACGGAAGAGCGTGCTTTTGTTTATGCGCCGCTGGAAACCGAAACCATTCGTTCTGATATCCAAGCCATGCGTCAAAACGGCGCCGAGGTCGTCATTGTTTCCCTCTGCTGGGGCAAAACCGACGCCACCTCCCCCACTTCTACCCAACGACAGCAGGCCCAGGAGATCGCAGACGCCGGTGCAGACATCATCCTTGGCACTCACTCCCAGGCGGTATTCCCAGTTGAGATCCTGACAGCCCAGCGGGGCGATGGCAGATATCATCCGGTTCTGTGCGCCTACTCTTTAGGCAATTTGTTTACCTATGACCGCGATAAGCGTGCAAACCTGGCCGGTATTCTGATGCACGCCGATGTAATGTATAACCCCGCCGATGGAACCGTCGCCTTTGATGGCCTTACCTATACGCCCACCTATTGCTGGCGCGGCAAGATGGACAGTGTGACCCGTACGGCTGTTTTGCTTGCCGACACTGCAAACGCGCCCGACTTTGTGGATGATAAGCAGTCTGATATCATGGGACGTTGCTATACGTTGATCACCGAAGTAATGAGTCAGGGTATATTGACCCAGAAGTATTGATTATCGCAGCGACGTCCATCTCGTACGTATCAAAAAACCCCGGCACACAAGCGTGTGTCGGGGTTTTTGTATTGGCTTTACGCCAGCAGGGACTTACCGGACATCTCGGCAGGAACCTCAATGCCCATGCTGTCCAGCATGGTGGGCGCGATGTCAGCCAGACGGCCACCTTCACGCAGTTTCCGGCCGATCATTTCAGGGCCGATGGCGATGAAGGGAACCGGGTTGGTGGTGTGAGCGGTGAAGGGCTCGCCATTCTCGGGATCCACCATCTGGTCGGCATTGCCATGGTCAGCAGTGACAAAGGCGCGGCCGCCGTTGGCCAAAATGGCATCTACAACCTTGCCAACGCACTCGTCCACGGTGGCGACTGCGGCCTTGGCAGCATCCATCACGCCGGTATGACCGACCATGTCGCAGTTGGCGAAGTTGAGGATCATCACATCGTACTTCTTCTCGTTGATGAGCTCAACAGCCTTCTCGGTCACTTCGTAGGCGGACATTTCGGGCTTCATGTCGAAGGTGGCCACCTTGGAGGAGGGAATCAGCTCACGGTCTTCGCCGTCGTTGGGCTTTTCCACGCCGCCGTTAAAGAAGAAGGTCACGTGGGCGTACTTCTGAGTTTCGGCAATGCGCAGCTGGGTCTTGCCCAGCTTGGACAGGTATTCGCCCATGGTGTTATCCAGCGTTTCCGGAGGATTGACGATCTCAAGGCCGGTGAAGGTCTCGTCGTACTGAGTCATGGACACGAAATTGACGGGGAAATAGCCGTTGGCACGGACGAAGCCGTCAAAGTCGGGCATGATGAAGGTGCGGGTCAGCTGGCGGGCACGGTCGGGGCGGAAGTTATAGAAGATGATGCTGTCGCCTTCACTGATGGTGGCAACAGCCTTGCCGTTCTCCAGCACAACAGTGGGCTTGACAAACTCATCGGTCTCTTCCTTGGCGTAGCTCTGCTCCACGGCTTCTACGCCGGTAGCGGCGGTCACGCCTTCGCCCAGCACCATGGCGTCGTAGGCCTTCTGGACGCGATCCCACAGGTTATCGCGGTCCATGGCCCAATAGCGGCCCATGACGGTGGCGATCTTACCCACGCCGATCTCGTCCAGCTTCTGCTGCAGTTCCTTCACATAATCGATGCCGCTGGAGGGGGGCACGTCACGGCCGTCCAGGAAGCAGTGCACGAACACGTCCTTTACGCCGCGCTGCTTGCACATCTCAAGGAGGGCATACAGGTGGGTATTGTGGCTGTGCACGCCGCCGTCGCTCAAAAGGCCCATCAGGTGAACGGCCTTGCCGGTTTCCTTGGCGGTATCCATGGCCTTCACCAGAGGCTTCTTCTCAAAGAAAACGCCGTCCTGAATATCCTTGGTGATACGGGTCAGCTCCTGATACACGATGCGACCGGCGCCGATGTTCAGGTGACCCACTTCGCTGTTGCCCATCTGGCCGTCCGGCAGACCAACATCCATGCCGCTGGCACCCAGTTGGGTGGTGGGATACTTGGCCATCAGGGCATCCAGCACAGGGGTACCCTGCTGATAGATGGCGTTGCCTTCCTGGGTAGGATTGATGCCGAAGCCATCCATGATAATCAAAGCAGTCATGGTCTTATCCATTATCGGTTGCTCCTTCTTACTTGTTGTACATCACAACAGAGGTGAAATCAGGAGCCTTCAGAGAAGCGCCGCCGATCAGACCGCCGTCGATTTCGGGCTGAGCCATCAGACCCTTCACGTTGCCGGGATTCATGCTGCCGCCGTACTGGATGCGCACAGCGTCGCTGACGTCCTTGCCGTACTTGCGCTCGATGGCCTTGCGGATGACGCCGATGGTCTCGTTGGCCTGCTCATCGGTAGCGGTGAGGCCGGTGCCGATGGCCCAAACGGGCTCGTAAGCGATGACGGAAGCCTTCACTTCGTCGTTGGTCAGGCCGTGAAGAGCCATCAGGGTCTGGTATTCCACGAGGATGTCCGTGTAGCCGGTTTCACGCTCGTCCTTCAGCTCACCCACGCAGATGATGGGGGTCAGGCCGGCGGCAACGGCAGCGCGAACGCGGGCGTTGACGGTCTTATCGGTCTCACCGAAATACTGACGGCGCTCGCTGTGGCCGATGACCACATATTCCACGCCGCAGGCCTTGAGCATGTCAGCGCTGAGCTCGCCGGTGAAAGCGCCGCTCTTGGCAAAGTGGACGTTCTGAGCGCCCAGCTTGATGTTGCTGCCCTCGGCAGCTTCCTTCACGGCAGCAAAGTCAGTGGCAGGAACGCACACGACCACGTCGCAATCCGCATCCTTCACAGCGGGAACCAGCGCCTTGACCAGCTCGGCGGCCTCAGCAGGAGTCTTGTTCATTTTCCAGTTACCGGCAATAATGGCTTTACGCATTGAAAATGTACCTCTTTCCATTTCGGTCAGGCAGAGCCATGACTCAGTTTGTGCAAAGCGAAATCGGGTTATCCGCTTTCGCAAAGTTTGCGCAGGCCGAAAATCAGCCTGCGCAAACAAAAGGAATCTTAGATTTCGTCCAGAGCGGCAACGCCGGGCAGGACCTTGCCCTCGAGATACTCGAGAGAAGCGCCGCCACCGGTGGAGATGTGGGTCATCTTGTCGCCCAGGTTCATCTGCTCAACAGCAGCAGCGGAGTCGCCGCCGCCGATGATGGTGACAGCCTCGCTGTCGGCCATAGCCTGAGCCACAGCCAGCGTGCCGGCGGCCAGGGTGGGGTTCTCGAACACGCCCATGGGGCCGTTCCAAACAACGGTCTTGGCAGCCTTGACAGCCTCGGCAAACTGTTCACGGCTCTTGGGGCCGATGTCGCAGCCTTCCTTGTCAGCGGGAATCTTGTCGGAGTCGCAGATCTCGATCTCAACGGAGGGATCGAAAGTGAACTCATTGATGCAGACGGTGTCGATGGGCAGAAGCAGCTTGACGCCCTTCGCCTCGGCCTTAGCCATCATTTCCTTGCAGTAGTCGATCTTGCTCTCGTCCAGCAGGGACTTACCGATCTCGTAGCCCTTGGCCTTGAGGAAGGTAAAAGCCATGCCGCCGCCGATGATCAGGGTGTCGACCTTCTCCAGCAGGTTGTTGATAACGTTCAGCTTGTCTTCGATCTTGGCGCCACCCAGCACAGCAACGAAGGGACGGTCAGCGTTGTCCAGAGCCTTGCCCATGACGCTGAGTTCCTTGCCGATCAGATAGCCGGCAACGTTGGGGCTGAGGAACTTGGTCACGCCCTCGGTGGAGCAGTGAGCGCGGTGAGCGGAGCCGAAAGCATCGTTCACATAGCAGTCAGCCAGGGAAGCCAGTTCCTTGGAGAAGTCTTCGATGTTCTTGGTTTCTTCCTTGCGGAAGCGGGTATTCTGCAGCAGCACCACGTCGCCGTCATTCATAGCGGCCACGGCAGCCTTGGCGTTCTCGCCCACAACGGTATCATCGTTGGCGAACACGACGGTCTTGCCCAGGTACTCGCTCAGGCGCTCAGCCACAGGAGCCAGGGAGAACTTCTCTTCGGGGCCATTCTTCGGCTTGCCCAGATGGCTGCACAGGATGACCTTGCCGCCGTCGGCAATCAGCTTCTTGATGGTGGGCAGAGCAGCAACGATACGCTTGTCGTTGGTGATCTTGCCATCCTTCATGGGCACGTTAAAATCGCAGCGGACAAGAACCTTCTTGCCGGACACCTGAATGTCATCAATCGTCTTCTTAGCCATGGTGCACACTCCTTAGCATTGTTGAAGTTAATTTATTGCAAACCCATTGGGTAGCAAACAGAATTACAGCCCGAGAATGGCTTTTGCAGCCCCTTCATCGGTAACCAACATGGCGTGTCTGCGGTTTTTCATTACCGCTTCGATCGCCTGTGCTTTCCGAGCGCCTGCCGCAACGGCAATCAGCGCACACTTGGGCTTCAATGCGCCCAGATCATGGGACACGGTAGAGGCGGAATAAACCATTTTTCCCCTCTGGTCAAAATAGCAACCATACGCCTCGGCCACGGCGCCTTTGCGAAGAACTTCCGCTTCGATCTCCGCGGGAAGCTGACGCTTCTGCGCCATGTCGTCCGCGCGGCCGATGCCGTGCAGCACCACGTCTGCTCGTTCCAGCAGGCTGAGGGTTTCGTCGATCTCACGCATTTTTCGCATCTCTGCCAGCGCCTGCTCGTCCAGCCGATCCGGCAAATGCATCATACGGTGATGTCCGCCCAGCCGCCTGGCAATCTCGCAGGCGATGGTATTGGCCTGGGTCTCCAGCGAACGTCCGATACCGCCTCTGGCGGGAACCACCATCACGTTCATCTGAGTACCCTGGGGAATGGAAAACGCCACCTTGTGAATGGTACTGCCGCCAGTGACAGCCAGCGTGCATCCGTTCTGCAGGAAGCTGCGCAGCCTGCCGGCCGCGTTGCGCCCCACCTCGTTGAGCACGTGATCATCCTCATCGGCATTACCAGCCGCCACGCAAACTTTGACGCCTTCGTAGCGCTCAGACAGTGCTGTTTCCAGCTTGGTCAGACCCTTCAGCTCGCGGCTGAATCGGCTGGCCATGGGAAGAATACTGTCTGCTTCCTTGGTCAGAGTCATGCCGGCTGCATCCAGCGACACCAGGCCGTGCTCCTTGAGCAGAGATGCTACGGTGCGCACCTCCCGCTCCGGCAGATTGAGCCTTGCGGCAAGCAGGCGCCTGCCAACCGGCTGTAGCGCTCCAATGCGTTCCAGCACCAGTGCGCGACGCTCGATTTCCTGTGCCAGATCCGGTGCAAGCCTTTGCATGAGCATGAAATAATCGTCCTGCATAGTCTCACTCCATCGGGTCAAATTTCGTCCCACATGACCAAATTTATCCCGCTGACTATTATACCTCAGTTGACATTGTTTTGCAATGTATTTTGATACTTTTCTGTCAATATACTCCGAGACAATCAAACCAAGCTTCACGAACAAAAAACAAGCCCTCGGTATCTTACTGCCGGGGGCTTGCCCAGTGAGGCGAATTGTCCAACGCATAGCGTTGCATCCGTTCGCATAGGCTTAACGGGGTGAACGGATATGAAACTGCAGCTTGGAATCATCGCTTTTCTTGTGCTTCTAATGGGCGCGCTTTGGTTTCTGTCTCACCGGGCGACGCCAAATCACGGAGCCATGAAATGGCTTGAAAGACTTTTCTCGGGGCTGGCGCTTTGCTACGGATGCAGTTTAGCGCTTAGGCTATTCGGCTTCGAGCTTTCCTACGGTCCTCTCCCCTCTTTGCTGGCAGGTACCTTCGGCCTGCCGGGGGTCGGCTTAGCCGCCATGATACAGTGGCTTCCTTAGATTACAGCTCGTATACCTGCGTTCCTTCCAGGGCTGCCTGAATCAGTGCATCCGTATCCAGCTTGCTTTCGCCTTCCAAGATGATCTCCATCTTGGGCTTGGTAGCGGGATGACGGGGCGTAAATACGGTACAGCAGTCCTCATAGGGCAGGATGGACGTTTCATAGGTGCCGATCTTGTTGGCAACGTCAATGATCTCGTACTTATCCAGACCGATCAGGGGGCGGAAGACAGGAATATCCGCTATCTCGTCGGTACAGGTCAGTG
Organism: Clostridiales bacterium; assembly: GCA_015056365.1. Taxonomy (GTDB): domain Bacteria; phylum Bacillota; class Clostridia; order Christensenellales; family Aristaeellaceae; genus Limiplasma. Next base: position 77,795 of record SVGM01000008.1, read on the forward strand.
CCTGCATGGTCTGGCTTGCCACCTGACCAATGCTTTCGCCGGTCACCAGTGCCTGCGCGCGTTCCTTATGAGCAATAGCGTTGGCCAGGCGCATCATGTAGCGGCGCATAATAATGGTGGTGTAGTCCGGATGACATTTCTCGTGAATCTGCATCTGGATATCGGTGAAGGGCACCACATGCACCCTGATACCGCAGAGACTTTCAGAGAGAATTCGCGCAAGATCCAGCACTTTTTCCTTGGCGCGTTCGCTGGTATAGGGCGGAGAGTTGAAATGCACTGCACTCATGCTCACACCGCGTTTGGCGATCATCCAGCCGGCAACCGGACTGTCGATACCGCCGGAAAGCAGCAGCGTAGCGCGGCCGTTGGTGCCTACCGGCATGCCGCCCACCGCCATGATCGGACGAGTGTAGAGATACGCCAGATCGCGGATCTCGATGGAAAGCACCAGATCAGGATTGTGTACGTCAACGGTCAGGTCAGGGCGCGCTTCCAGCACGGCATGACCGACTTCCATATTGATCGTGGGTGAGTCCATGGGATAGCGCTTGTCACTGCGGCGTGCGTTGACCTTAAAGCTGCCATGATGATCCTTGACCAGTGCCACGGCCGCCTTACAGATTCCCTCGAAATCCTCCTTGGGCATCTCGAGAGCGCGGCATACGCTATGTACGCCAAATACTTTGGTTACCCGGCGAATGGCCTCATCCATGTCGGACATATCGCTGACATACACGCGGCTGTCGCTGAGCCACACGTGTCCGCCCACTTCCTTAACAGCATTGCGAACACGCTCCACCAGCATACGCATAAAATAGGGTCTGTTGGAGCCTTTTAAAAAAATCTCGCCGAAGCGAACCTGCAAAATCTCACGCACAGGACTTCTCTTCCTTTCTTAACGACGTACAAAACGCTTGAGCATCTCCACATGGTGGATGATCCTTTGGGCAGTATAGAGGATTTCCTCCTCGGTATTTTCGGGACAAAGGCTGATACGAATAGCGCCCTCCATGATGGCGTTGGACAGTTTCATGGCGGTGAGCACAAGAGAATGCTTGCCTTTCTTGGAGGAACAGGCAGAACCCGTACCCACGCAGATGCCGTCCATTTCCAGCGCATGTAGTAGCGTTTCGGCACGAACGGGCGGAAACGCCACGCTGAGAATATGCCCAGCGCTGCGCTGATCCTCAGCAGGCAAACCAACGACGGCCATCTGCGGCAATGCTTCGTGAAGCGTATCCACCAGCAGCTTTTTCAGCCGCCTCATCTGCTCTCGTGCTTCGCCGGGATAAGCAGAAACTGCCGCACCCATACCGGCAATGCCTACGGTGTTTTCTGTGCCGCTGCGACGGTCATTCTGCTGTCCGCCACCGACCATCTGCGGCTTAAAGCGAAAACCCTCACGCCACACCAAAGCGCCTACACCCTTGGGTCCATGAAATTTGTGGGCGCTGATGGCGTAGGAATCCACCGGCAGCCGCCGCATGGAGAAGGGCTCGCGCAGGAATCCCTGAACGCCGTCCACATGGATCACTGCCTTGGGCGCAAGGCGTTTGCGAAGTTCACAGATCTCCGCAATGGGCATGATGACGCCGGTTTCATTGCAAACCTGCATCACGCAGATCATGCGAGTTTGCTCTGAGAGCATCCCTTCCAAAGCCTCAAGATCCACCAGCCCGTCGCCCGTGAGGGGAATCTCCCGGGCTGTGCAGCCATACCGTGCTGCCGCCTCCTGACACGCCATCCGTACAGCAGCGTGTTCAGCAGCTGAGTACAGGATCTCGCCGCCGTCCCTTGAAAGCTGCATATATCCAAGGATGGCCAGATTATCACTCTCTGTACCGCCCGAGGTAAACAGTACGTGACGAGGATCTGTGTCCAGAGCGGCGGCAATCGCCTGCGCAGATTGCTTAAGCGCCTGTTCTGCGCGCATGGCAGGCGCATAAAGCGCGGAAGGATTATAGTAGTCCTCCCGCATGCTATGCACCATCGCTTCCACCGCTGCATCGCAGGGGCGGGTTGTGGCGCTGTTATCCAAATATACTTGCATGGCTTAGTCCCTTAGTTGTGGGCGACGCCCTGGGGCAGATACTTCTTGATCATGCCCACAAGCTCTTCAGAGGGTTCCAGCACGATAACATTGCGGGCAGATTCCTTCTGATAGTAGAAGTAGTACAGCTTGGCGTCACGATTCAAAAACCAATTGCGGCGGTTCAAATTGGGCATATTGATTAGCTTGCGGAACTGCTCGGAATCCACAGGGCCGAAGGCTTCCACGTTCTTTACACGCATGGTGCCCAGGGTCTTGCGCTTCTGATTGTTGAACACCTTGGCAAAATCAAGGTCGCCATTGGTGAAGGTGTACTCGTATTCCGTGCGCAGACGGTCGCGGTACATGAACAGCAGAAGAGCAACGGCGCCGGAGAGCAGCATGACGATCAGCACGATCACATTGAAGCCACGGAAAATCGTGTTGAGCAGCATAAACGCAATCAGAGCGGCCACTACCATGACCACATTGGAGAGGGCATACAGGATCTCGTTCACGCCACGGCTGCGCTTTACCACTACTTCTTCCAGAAAATGATCCATCATTGTCGTTCACCTCATGATATGATTGATTAAAGCAAAATGCTTAAATAGATAACGGCAATCAAAAGCCCGTTCAAGGCACCGCAGGCAACCTCCAGCGGCGTGTGCCCAACCAGTTCTTTTAGTTCCTCTTCGGAAATCTGCTTGCCGTTGATCAGCACGTCTTTGAGAATCTGATTAATCACGGCAGCCTGTGTACCGGTTTCCCGGCGCACGCCGGCCGCGTCGTACATCACGATCATCGCAAAAGCGACTGCAAGAGCGAACACTGGCGTTCCGAAGCCCTCCAGCGCGCCGATCATCACTGCGCAGGTGGTGACCATGGAGGAATGGGAACTGGGCATGCCGCCCGAGCCAAAGAACCTGGAGAAATCCCATTTATGCTCCACTACCCGATAGATCGGAATCTTGATCGCCTGAGCAATAAACCAGCTAAGCAGAATCGCAATCAAAACGTGATTGCTCAGAATATCCACAATGGACTGCAACTCGAATCTCTCCCCTATGTTCATTTTGCATCATAACGCATTCAGTGGCTGCGCACAAGTGATTTTTGCGCGATCTCCTTAAGGAATGCAGCTTTTTCGCCAAAAATCGAAATCGCGTTCACAGCCTCCTCAACTGCATCCGCTGCGTCTTTCGCAGACTGTTCCACGCCGCAGACCGAAGGCCAGGTCATCTTCCCGCGCTGCGCATCCATGCCGGTATCTTTTCCCAGGGCAGTCACATCGCCCTGGATATCCAGCAAATCGTCAATGATCTGGAACGCCAGCCCCACGCTGCGTCCGTAGATGCGACCAGCTTCAATCTGCTCAGCAGTAGCGCCAGCCAGCATCAAACCGGCTGTCACAGGAGCAGTCAGCAGATCTGCCGTCTTATGCAGATGAATATAGCGCACGCGCTCACGGTTGGGCTGGCTGCCTTCCAGCTTCACGTCCAGCGTCTGACCGGCAATCATCCCCCTTACGCCGGCACGGCATGCGATCTCATTGGCCGCGCGAAGGGCATTGGCGGGCTCGTCCATACAGATGGGTGCAGAGAGCATGGTTTCGTATGCCAGATTGAGCAGACCATCGCCTGCCAGAATCGCCATATTCTCGCCATAGACCAGATGATTGGTTGGTTTGCCGCGTCGGAGTTTGTCATCGTCCATCGCGGGCAGGTCGTCATGCACCAGCGAGTAGGTGTGGATCATTTCCAATGCACAGGCAAAAGGCAATGCGCGCTGCCAGTCATCCTTGAGCAAGTGATAGGCGGCCAACAGAAGCACAGGACGGATCCGTTTGCCGGGCAGCAGCAGGCTGTATCGCATTGCGCTGCGCAGGGGCTGAGGAATGACGCCTTCCTGAGGCGTTGCTTCCTCCACGCACGTCATAGGCTCTAATGCAGCAGGCTGCAAAAGGGAAAACGAAGAGAGCGCCTCTTCCACAGCGGACTGATAGATGTTCATTCTTCGTCATCCTCCTGGATCAAAGTGAGCTGCTGTTCTACCTGGCAAGGCACGGCCACAGGCTTGCCGTCTTCGCCCTTCTGGATCTCAAGCATGCGGCCTTTGGCCGCAGACAGCTTCGCCTCAAGCTCACGGGTAAGCGCCATACCGTCTTCGTAAAGCTTCATCAACTCATCCAGCGGCAGGTCGGCGTTTTCCATCTGTTGAGCCATTTTTTCCAAGGTCTCAAGCCCGGCTTCAAAACTTGTATTCTTTTTGGTGCTTTTGGCTGCCATGCTTATATCCCTCTTTTCACACGGTTGACCGTCGCGGTCACCGTTCCGTTGCTCATTTTCAACGCCAGCTCATCGCCTGCTTGCAGCTCGTCCACACTCCTGACAGCTTTTCCGTCGTGCATGACCACCGCATAGCCGCGCTTGATGGTCTCTATAGGGCCGGCCGTGCGCAGTCTTGTGGCCGCCTGGCTCAAACGGTGTTCCAAGGCATTCAGCCGGGCAGAGACTACATAATCCAAGGCGGGGGCGGCGTTTTGAAGCGCATACTGTTTGACGGAAAGGCTGCCGGCCACCGCAGACTGCATCCGGGAACGAAGTCCTACGAGCTCGCCCAGCAGACGTTCCGTACGCTGTTGAGGAGACAACTGATGCAGCGACTGCTTCGCCCGGACCAATTCCATCTCAAGCTGAGAAAAACGCTGTTTCAGGCAGTTGGTCATCCGCTGCCGGGCCGTCACAAGGGCATTGCTCAGCGCATCACGGCGCTCTACCACCAGTTCTGCAGCCGCAGACGGTGTGGGAGCGCGCAGATCAGCCACAAAATCAGCGATGGTAAAATCAGTTTCATGTCCCACCGCGCTGACTACCGGCTTTCGACAGGCGGCAATGGCTCTTGCAACCTTCTCTTCGTTAAATGGCCAGAGATCTTCCATGCTGCCGCCGCCGCGACCGACAATGATCACTTCAGCGGGACTGTAATGATCAAGAAGCTTGATGGCGGCAACGATCTCATCTGCTGCATTGCTTCCCTGCACCGAGGCCGGACACAGATACAACTGCACCGATGGGTCTCGCCGCCAGGCTACCCGCGCAATGTCATGCACCACAGCGCCGGTCTTGCTGGTGACGATGCCAACCCCGCGAACGTGAACAGGAAGTGGCTTTTTCAGGGAGGCGTCGAACAATCCTTCGCTCATCAGGCGGTTTTTCAATGCTTCGAACCGAAGGTATAACTCCCCCAGCCCGTCCTGTTCCATTGCGTCGGCATAGAACTGATAGGTGCCGGTTTTGGAATAAAGCCCCACATTGCCAAACAGCCGCACACGCATACCGTTTTCCGGATAAAAACGCACACTCATGGCAGCCTGACGAAACATGGCACAAGCAATGGAAGCTTCCTCATCCTTCAGGGAAAAATACCAGTGTCCGGAAACGTGACGTTTCAGGTTGCTGATTTCACCCGTAAGGCAGATGCCCCGCAGCATGGGATCGCCGGCAAGCGACCTGCGAACATACTCATTGAGCTGGCTGACGCTCAGGGAAGGCACGTTCAAGCCAGTACCGCCTTCTCAGCCGCTGCCACAGTGTTGTCCATCAGCATGGCAATGGTCATTTTGCCAACGCCGCCAGGAACGGGCGTGATGTAAGAAGCTTTCTGACTCACAGGCTCAAAATCGACGTCACCGCACAGCTTGCCATCAACGCGGTTGATGCCAACGTCTACAACGGCAGCGCCTTCTTTTACCATATCGGCGGTGATAAAACGGGGCTTGCCAATGGCCGCTACAAGAATATCGGCGCGTCGGGTATGCTCTGCCAGATCCTTGGTGCGGCTGTGGCAAACGGTCACTGTGGCGTTCTCCTGCAAAAGCAGCAGAGCCATGGGCTTACCTACGATATTGCTGCGGCCCACCACAACGGCTTCCTTGCCTTCCAGCGGAATGCCGGCTTGCTTAAGCATATACAGCGCACCCTTGGGCGTGCAGGCAACCACACAGTCCTGACCACGGCAGAGACGGCCGGTGTTTACATCGTGGAAACCATCCACGTCTTTTTCAGGCAGGATCAGCGCAAGCGCATGCGCTTCATCCAGATGCCTGGGCAGAGGCAGCTGCACCAAAATGCCATGCACAGAGGGATCGGCATTGGCTTCCATAATGGCGGCTTCCAGCGCTTCCTGCGTGGTATCGGCAGGCATGCGAAGGGTACGAGATGCGATGCCCAGCCGCTGGCAAGCCTTTTCCTTGTTACCTACGTAAGTCTGGGACGCAGGATCATCACCCACGAGAATGACAGTCAGGCCAACCTCGACGCCCTGTTCCTTGAGCGCTGCAACACGTACCTTGAGTCCTTCCTCAATTTCCTGGGACATAACCTTTCCATCCAACAAATTCGCCATCATCAAACGCCTCCTTGTTCGTAATCGTTGATATAGTTTCTCATCCCGATGGTTGCGACACCGGCTGCATTATCGGCGCTATAGCGCGGATCACCAAAGGTCACCTGTATATTGCTGCGCGCCTTTTTCAGCCGGGCTGCCAGCAATTCTCTCAGCAATGTGGAGGAAGCCACGCCGCCTACTACCAATGCTTGGCGTACCCCCGCCTTACGGCATCCTGCAATCAACATACGGCACACCGTACGGCTCAAAAGATCAAACACTTCCAAGGCAGCCTGCTCCGGAGTCAGCTTGTTTTGCTCCAGCAGCTGGAGGACTTTGGTTTCTGCACCGGACAAGTGGCAGCAAAGATCGCCTTGCTCCATGCTGCAGGGCAGCAGTGCCGCTACTGGCTCCGTGCAGGTAAGCGCCAGCTTCTCCAGCGCGGGGCCGGCTGGAAAATCAAGCCCTAACCGTACGCCGATGCGGTCTACCAGCTGCCCGGCGTGCAGGTCCAGCGATTTCCCAAGCAAATGGATACCTTCTTCGGTACAGGATAACACATCCGTTGTTCCGCCGCTGAGATGAATCGCAATATGCTTCTCATGTGCGGGCCGATTCCCGATCCATCCGGCGGCGATATGGCCGCGCTGGTGGGTGGTCTCATACAGCGGAACATCCAGCAGCGCCGCCAGCGTTCTGGCCTGTCCGTAACCAACAGTAAACACGGGCATATAGCTTTGGTCGTCATCAGTTGGCTTGGCAGAGGAACACACTGCAACAATCTGGCCTGCCACCGTGCGCAGTTGCGTACGCAGTTCCTCTACCACCTGAGGCATTTGCCGTACATGCGCAAAAACGGCCTCGCTCTGGCGAAGGCCGCGCTGTCCCGCCGCGACGGGCAGGAGCTTTCTGGCAAAGGCCACCACTTCGCCCTGCTGGTTGACAGCAGCGGCGGAAGTGGTGTAGCAACTGGTATCAAACCCTACTGTGATCTTCATCATTTGTCTTCGTTCTTTTCTCTTTCCATCGCGCCCAAAACGCCGTTGATATAGCGGGTGCTCTTGGGCTCGCTGTAGCGGTTGGACAGTTCCAGCGCTTCGCTGATGGCCACGTTGTCGGGTACATCGTCGCGATGGAGCATCTCATACGCTGCCAGACGAAGAATGCTCAGGTCCACATGAGGCACGCGTTCCAGCGTCCAGGAGCCCGTGCTGTGAGATTCAATGCTATCATCCAGTTCCTGACGGTGTTCTTCCACGCCGGAGAGCACTTCGCTGATGTAGGTGCGCTCGGACTTGGAAGGTTCCTTCACATCGCCTTCCGCTGCCTGGTCAGCAGAGAGCTGCTCATAAACCAGCTTCAAAGATTCATCGTCTGCATCACCGCCGGACAGGCGTTCATAAAGCAGCTGCATCGCAGCTTGCCTGGCAATCGAACGTGCCATGGTTCAAAACACTCCGTTTCTATTAATCAGGTACCTTAGTTGTTTTTCTGAGAGGTGATGGTGTTCACCGTCTTTTTGATAACTTCTTTCTTGTTGCTGTAAGCGCCCAGCACATAACCGACCGCAAACAGAGCGACGATCAGAAGCGTCTTCCAGAAACCGAGGAAAATCAAACTCAGTGCGATCAGTGCGCCAATCAGGCCACAAACGATACCGCACTCGCGGGTGCCCACACGCATAAAAGCTTTCTTCTGCTGATCCATTATTCTGCACTTCCTTCTACGAAGACATTCTCGGTTTCATCAGGCTGTTCAGCCTCAATGACTTCCACAGGATTCTCTTCCTCTGCCACTTCAATCTCTGCAGCAGGATTCTCGATCGCCTCGGGCTGTTCTTCTTCCACGACCGTTTCCTCAAAGGCAGACGGCAACTCATCCGGGAGTTCCTCGACAACTTCCTCTGTCTCCACAACCGGCTGCACGCATACCGGAGCCTCTACATAGTCAGCAGGCTCTTCCGTGTGGCGAAGAATACACTCGGCAGCATGTTCCACAACGGGTTCTTCCTCAGGGATCATCTGAACAGACTGCGCAGGCTTCTCGGAAGGCACAGGGCTGGTCTCTTCTGGCTTCTCGACGGCCACTGGTTCCGCATCCGTTTCCACCATCACCCGTACCTCATGCACATCAATGCCACTGCAAGAGGTAATGTACTGCTTCACTTGCTTTTGCAGCACGTTGACTGTCAACGGGATATTTACGCCGCTGGCAAGCAACACCTTTAAATCAACCACAACGCCGTCGCGCACGCGATGGATCCTGGTTTTCCTGATGGTAATCTCCTGGTGCTGATCCACACACTTACGCACCATGTTGCCCAGCGCGCTCATAGAGATGCTCATATCGCCCATATCCGTACGCTGGATGATGAAGCCCTTGTCCGTACGGCGGCGGAACAGCATCCACAGGCCATGAATACCCAGCAGACAAAGCACCACCGCAACTGCGATGATCACAGCGCACTGCCAGGTTTCAAAGGGGCCCTGTAGCACAGCAAGATAAGTTTCCGGCATCAGACCAGCGCCAAGCACCAGCAATGCTGCGCCCAACAGGAAAATCAGCAAGCCAGACAGAGCTGCCAGCATACGATCCCAAACGCGAAATCTCATGGGAGATCCTCCTTTTTTCAACCCAAGCGGAAAGAAAGGCAATGCCCGTGCTCCATTCCTAATGGAACTGCACGGGTATTGCCGTTTTCTGCTTATTCCTCGGACTCTGCGGGTTCTTCAGCGGTTTCCGCTTCTTCCACGGGCTCTTCAACCGTTTCTTCAACCGCTTCCTGCACTTCTTCAGCCACGGGCTCCTCCTGAGGAGCAGCTTCAGGCTCAATGGCGCTTTCGGCGACAGTCTCAACCATTTCCGCGGTCTGAGGAGCAGCTTCCTGCTTGGTCTCCTCGTCGGTGTTCAACGATTCCAGACCAACCAGATTATCGTTCTTTTCCTTCTCAAAGCTGACGCCCTGAACATGCACGTCAACACGAACCACATGAAGACCTGTCATGGTTTCAATGGACTTGCGGACGCTCTCCTGCACATTGGTAGCGGCAGTCTGAATGGGCGTACCATATTCCACGTTCAGGTAAACATCAACGGAAGCCTCTTCCGTTCCTACGTCAACCTTCACGCCCTTGGTAATGTTCTTGTTACGGCTGAAAACATCCGAGATACCGGTGCTGGCGGTGCACATACCCGCAACGCCTTCAACCTCATTAGCGGCCACACCTGCAATGACGGCGACAACCTCATTGGCATAGGTAATGGTTCCAGTGGTCTCGCCTTCCTGATTCTGGGTCAGGGGCAGATTCTCTTTTCTGGCAGCCATAGCACTTACCTCCTATGTCAGACGTCCGGAACACGGACGGTTCTGAGCAATATACAGCATTAGTATAGCAGATATTGCATCACTTGACAATCAAATCATCGAATTAATTCTGTCGCTTACTTATGCAGCTTCTCAGCCAGCATCGCAGGGGCCTCTGCCAGCGCAACTTCCCATTCTTCCTTGGTGGCCATATCGCGCAGCTTAACAACACCCTTGGCCAGCTCATCATCACCGAGGATGGCCATGTGCTTGGCACCCAGCTTATCAGCATACTTGAACTGCGCCTTCAGGCTGCGGCCCTGATGATCCATATCGGCAGACAGCTGTGCCTGACGGAACGCGTCCATCAGCTTGAAAGCATGGAGAGACAGAGACTTGTTCAGGCAGGCAACGAACACGTCAGGGGTCTCGTCCTCCACCTGCACCTTGCACTCGTCTTCGCCCAGCTGATCCAGCAGCATCAGCACGCGCTCAATGCCCATACCAAAGCCAACCGCAGGAATGGAGGGCCCACCGATCTGCTCCACCAGACCGTCGTAGCGGCCGCCGCCGCACACCGTCAGCTCACCGTTGGGGGTATCGGTGATGATCTCAAACACGGTTTTGGTGTAATAGTCAAGGCCGCGCACGATGCGGGCGTCCACTACAAACTTGATGCCCGCTTCATTGAGATATTCCTTGAGCTTTGCAAAATGCTCGCTGCACTCGTCGCACAGGTTGTCCAGCATCACGGGAGCATCCTTGAGTTCTTGCTTGCACTTTTCCTCCTTGCAGTCCAGAGTACGCATAGGGTTGATCTCAATGCGTTCCTGGCAGGCCTTGCAAAGCTGGTCTTTTTTCTCGTTCAGATAGGAACGGAAGGCCTGTTGATACTGAGGCCGGCAGTTGGGACAGCCGATGGAATTGATCCTAACGGACAGATTTTTCAGACCAAAGGAACCGAGCAGGTTCACCAGCAGCACAATCAGTTCCGCCTCGGTGGAGGGCTGGGAAGCGCCGAAGCATTCCATACCAAACTGGTGATGCTCACGCAGACGGCCGGACTGGGGCGCTTCATAGCGGAAATGAGGCGCGTTCAGGTAGTACATCTTCAGCGGCAGCGCCTGAGCATACAGACCGCTTTCCAAAAATGCACGAACGGTACCGGCAGTACTTTCCGGCTTCAGGGTAACGCTGCGGTCTCCCTTATCCTGGAAGGTGTACATTTCCTTACGCACCACGTCGCTGCTTTCGCCGGCAGAACGTGCGAAAAGCTCCGTATGCTCAACCACCGGCGTACGGATCTCACGATAACCGGCAAGGCGGGCTGCCTTGCGCATTTCTTTTTCAATTGCCTGCCACCGTGCACTCTCGCCCGGAAGCACGTCTTTCATACCCTTGGGTACCTTGGTCAGCATATTCTTTCACCTCTTCGTAACCCTGCATCCAAGCGGACACAGACAGCCAATTATACACAGAAAAACCTTTGATTGTCAAGGATTTCAGCCAAGCAGCGAGCCTTTGATGCGCTCGTATTCCTCGCGGGTCATCAGCACTTCACGGGCCTTGGTACCTGTGGATTTGCTGACGATTCCGCGAGCTGCCATATCGTCGATCAGACGGCCAGCGCGGGCATAACCGATCTTCATACGGCGCTGCAGCATGCTGATGCTGGCCTGTCCATCGTTGACCACCATCTCAATGGCTTCAGCAAGGCGTTCATCCAGACCGCCATCCTCTCCGCCGTCATCCAGTACGTTGGCATTATCGTCCTGGCGTTCCAACGCTTCAATGATGTCGGGATCAAAGTCCGCCTTGGTATGCTGGCCGATGTAATTGACCACGCGCTCGATCTCCGCATCGCTGAGGAAGCAGCCCTGTACGCGGGCAGGCGCGCTGGCTCCTGTGGGGAAATACAGCATATCACCGCGACCCAACAGTTTCTCAGCGCCGTTGCGGTCAATGATGGTACGGCTGTCAATGCTGGAAGACACCGCAAACGCGATTCGGGACGGGATATTGGCCTTGATCAGGCCGGTGATCACGTCAACGGTGGGACGCTGCGTAGCAACGATCATATGAATGCCGGCGGCGCGTGCAAGCTGCGCAAGGCGAGTGATGCTTTCTTCCACATCTTTTTTGCATGCCAGCATCAAGTCAGCCAGCTCGTCGATAATGATCACGATTCTGGGCAGCTTGGGCTCGCCGGGCATCAGCTTGGCGTTGTAAGCGGTGAGCTCGCGTACATTCTTGCGCTGCATCTTCTGGTAACGATCCTGCATCTCTGCCACTGCCCAGGCAAGCGCGCCGGCAGCCTTGTGAGGATCGCTCACCACGGGGATCAGCAAATGGGGCACCACATTGTAACACTGCAGCTCAACCACCTTGGGGTCGATCATGATCATCCGCACTTCTTCGGGAGAGGAACGGAACAAAAGGCTGTTGATGATGGTGTTGATACAGACCGATTTACCGCTGCCCGTCTGGCCTGCAATGAGCAAATGGGGCATTTTGGCCAGGTCGCAGATAATGGGCTTGCCGGAGATGTCGTGGCCCAGTCCCACCGCCAGCGTGGAGGTGGCGTTCTGCATTTCAGGGCTCATCAGCACTTCGGCAAAGGTGACGCTCTGCACCTCCTTGTTGGGTACTTCAACACCGAACAGGTTCGTGCCGGGAATCTGGCTCTCGATACGTACGCCGCCGTTGGCAGCCAGATCAAGGGCGATGTTATCGGAAATGTTCAGGATACGCTTAACATTGATGCCGCTGGAGGTGAGGCCCATGGCAAAGCGGGTAATGGCAGGGCCATGGGTCACGGACTGCACCTTGGCGGGGATATTGAAGCTTGCCAGCGTCTTTTCCAGTTTGCGGGCGTTTTCTGCATCCTGCTGACGGGTATCCGCCACTTGGTGCTTCTGCATGTTGAGCAGATCAACCGAAGGATAGGCGTATGGAAGCTTTTCTTCCTCCTCGTCCTCTTCTTCGGAAGTGATCAGAGGCGCAAAGTCGGACGCGTGGTATTGCGGTTCCTGAGGCACGTCCGGCATCTGATAGACAGTCGCTTCTTTGGCAGGGCTCTCTTCGGGCAGGGGGGCCGGACGGCGGTAGGCGGCGTCGCTGTCATCCACCAGCGGCTGGAAGGTCTCAAACGTTGCTTCAGCGGGTGCGTCCGGCTGAGGATCTGCAGTTTCTCCGCGAGCCTGCATGCTGTTGGCAACTTCCAGATTCAGTTCAGCCTTGCGCTGACGAATCGCCTCCAGCCTTGCGGTGGCCTTGCGCTTTTCAGAGGACAGCGGCGTGGTATTGGACACCTTTTTGTTCATCATGGCGTCGTCGGATGAGTCCTCAACGACCCCCATTTCCCGGGGCGTAAAGGTCATCCTGGTCTGATAAGCCTGTTGCGTTTTGCTCTGTGTGCCCTGCTTATTCACCTTACGGGTGGCCCAGGTGGGCAGCTGTCCCTGAGGGATGATCATCTCATCATAAAGCTGGGCTTCGGGTTTGGGCGCTTGCATAGCGGCATACATGGGCTGCATGCCCATGGCAGCGGCTTGCGCGGCATAGGCTTGTCCATCCCCCATCCCCTGACCCTGCTGCATTTCAGGCTGGGCCTGTTTGCGTCCGTTTCGCACAAAGGCAGGGCGGTTGAGATTGTTCTGATTCTCAAGTTCCTGCTGCTGTTGCTCCCAGATCTGCTGCTGATACTGCTGCTGGGCACGGACCTGCGCTTTTTCTTCCTGACGCGCTTTCAGGCTTTCCCGGATGTTCTGGAATGTCTGGAGGAAATCGAAGCGGGTGAACAAAAGCACACAGGCGATGGTGATCACTACCAGCAGAATTGTCCCCATGACGGGGCCAAGGAAATGTTGCGCAGGCCAGCCGAGCAGCATACCAAGTGCGCCGCCAAGAACGCCTTGACGGCTGCAAAGGTCATACGCAGCAGCAATTACCTTGCCGTAGCTGTCCGGATTAGGAACCGCGTTGGTTCGGTTATGCTGCACACAGTAGTCAACAAAGAAACCGCTGTCTCCCACCTTGCTGAGAAGATTCAGCATCGCCAGAATGGACAGAAACATTAGCGTAAAGAGCAGGAAGCCGCGTACGGGCACGCTTCCTGAGGCAGAAAATGCCACCACAAGGCCACCCCAGACCAGCAAAATGCTCACGCCGATACACAGCGTACCGCCCAGACCATGCATCATCTGCTTGATGCTGCCGAAGAATGCACCTTCGATCCCGCCGACAACGGCAATCAGCGACAGGATGCCAAGCGCGATGATCATCATGCCAAGGATGGTCATAAACGGCATTTGCGCTGCTTCGTAATCCTTTTTATTTCCACGCTGTTTTTTTGCCATGCTCCCTATCCCTCTCATCAATTCATTCGTTCAAGCTGAACAGCCACCAGTACGCCGCTTTCATCTGCATACAAACGCAGGGTACTGCCTCGGCGATACAGATCACAGGTGCCGGTGGGCAGATTGTAGTCGTAGGCCATATTTTCGGTAAGCAGGATCACATCGTCCGGCTCACCAAGCAACTTCTGCCAATCGTCTCGCTGGCTTTGGCCGATCTTCAGCCCGCAAAAAGCACCACGACGAAGCTGGATCCCCTGGAGCATTGAATGCTCGTAACCGCTCTGCATGGAATCCGAAATTAGCAGTATGTTGCGGAACATGGGATGTTCCATCACAAAATAACGGCCGCCGGGGAACTCATCGGGTGTGCGTTTCAGACCATAAGCATCCACAATGCCGGTCATGTTGTCGCCCAAGGAAATCGGCAACTGCTCAATTTTTCCGTTGCTCAGCGCTTCCTCAATGGCAGTCTTTTGCTCAGCGGCGGTCATTTCCGGGGGAAGGATCGAGAGCCGGACGGGCAGGCTGCCCTCGTCACTGCGCAAATAGGCAGCCAGCTCCGTATAGTCAAACCGGCACGCGCCCGCCTTGCCGCTCAGAGTTGCAAACTGCTCTGCGGCGTAGTAAAACGTAATACCATACGCATCCAGCGTAAAGCGATCCACAGGCAGGGGCAGAAGAACGCCGCTGTCGGTATACTCGCTAATCTCCTCGCCCAGCGTGCGCACCGCCTCCTCTTCCATCCAGGCCTGCGCCTCTGCCACGTCCGTAAAAAGATCCGCCGCGGTGACCCGCTTGCCGGTTGTCAGATCATAGGTAAGGGCCGTGTTGATCTGCCCCTTTCGCCCGTTGGGCATCTTGCCGTCAGCGCTGATCACAAATGAGGCAACATCGCCTGTGATATATTCCTCATAGGAGACAACCAGTCCCCACGGGCTTTTGTCAGCAAGAGTTGTGAACGTAACCATGTGGGCCGCCAGATTGGCGGACAAGAAAAGATCGTCGTTGATCGCCTTCTGGATCTCAGGATCCGCAAGCCCGCTCAGTTGCGGATAGGACAGGCGATTGGTTCCCTTCTCCATGGTGATGCTATCGACTTTGGGGACAACGGCATGCGTTTGTGCCCTAGCGCAAGGTATCAGCCCAAGAAAAAGAAAAAACGCGATGATCCCGGACAAGCATTTGTTTCGCATACCGTACACTCCTTTTGCAGAATTGTTCCCTAATTATCATACATCAAAAATTTTTTCGTTGCAATATTGTAACAGGTTTCTTTTGAGGAATTGTTTGTCAGCCCAATCAGCTCTTTTCCACAGTCCCAAGCGGTGTGCCTGTCATCGGCTGCAACTGTACGCCACAAAGGGCTGAAGTGATCGTTTTGGGAATCTGCGTAAAATCCGCGACCAGCGAACGCGGCTTTTGCAGCGCATTATCCTGACGAAAAGGTACCAGATATACATTGCGCCAGGTCATGAGCCTGCCGATGTTCTGGGCGGCGGCTCCCAGGGCGTCATTGGTGGACACAGCCAGTACCAGGGGCCGGTCATTGCGCAGATGACTTTTGGCCCCCAGAAGCGCCGGTGTATCAAAGATACCGTTGACCAACTTGGCTAGGCTGTTGCCGGTGGCAGGAGCGATCATGTAAAGATCCGTCATCTTCTTGGGACCGATGGGCTCAGCTTCCTGCAAAGTGGTGATGGGCGCTCTGCCTGTGATTTCCTGAATACGCTCGTGAAGGTGTTTGGCTGTCATAAAGCGCGTATCCAGCTGTGAAGCATGATAGGAAAGCACTGGCAACACTTCATAATCCCTCTGCACCAACTCCTCCATTTGTTTCAGTGCCGCTTCAAAAGTACAAAAGGAGCCTGTCATTGCAAAACCGATGGTCGTTTTTTTCATAAGGATCCCTCCATCATCAATCGCATACTGGCATCTTTCAGAGCGCGGGCTGCGGACAGCGGAGCATAGCGCGAAGGCAGAGATGGCAGGACCGTTGCAGACAGATTCATCTTTGCTGCTGCAGAAAGATCCATACCATATGGTGGGCTGGCCAGTTCCAGTAGAAGCACGTCAGCGGAGAACCTGCCCAGCAGCGCTTCGTCCAAAAGAACAGCTGGCACTGTATTTAGCACCGCATCCACACGGGGCGCCAATTGATCGATCCAACCGATGTCGAAGGCTTGCATACCATCCGAAACCGCCTGCATACGTTGCTTCTCCCGCCGGGCAACGACCCATACCTCCGTATGGAATGCTTTCAGGATTCGGGCGATGGCACGCCCAAAAAGACCGTAACCAAGTACCAGAACCGTCTCCTCGTCCAGCATGCACCGAGAACGCTTCATCAGCTCATACACGGCTGCTTCTGCTGATATGTCTGCATTGCGCTGGGCAAAGATCGGATCATCCATGTAATGTCTGAGCACGAACGGTTTGCTGCTGGAGGTCATCTCCGTGATGTAGGCGTCAAGTCCTTTGCCTGCCAACACCGGAATCCCGGGTTTTGCCCTCTCCAATACCCACCGGGGTGAAATGACTTCGTCATTCATGGTGGGAACCCGATCCTCTTTGACGGCAAAGGGATAAGGAAACAACAGCGCATCCGCCTGGCTGATCCGTTCCTCTCCCCCATCGCCTTTGTCTGTGCCCAGCTCATTGACAGTGTACCCTTCATTGGTCAGCAGCTTCGTCAGCATACGCATCCGCTGGTCTCCGCCAATCACCATCAGGTTTCGAATCAAAAAACATCGCCTCCTGCCAAGATGCTACTGCAGCATCCTATGCAGAAGGCGACGATGGGTGCGTTATAGGGAAGGCCGATCAGAAGCGGTGGATTGCCGTTTTTTCAAGCGTCAGCTTTTCACCGCACAGGCTGAGCTCCATAGGCTCGCCGGAGAGCAGCTCCACCTTTGCTTCGTCCTTGTCCACTTCCAGACGCAGCACGCGGCCACGATAGTTGAACTGGAAGCCGTAACCCTGCCAAGCTTCGGGAAGGAAAGGATTGAGCACAAGACCATTAACGGTACGCATACCGGCAAAGCCGTGAGCCATGGCCAGCCAGCTTCCGGCCATGCTGGTGATATGCAGTCCATCTTCGGTGTCGTTGTTGATGTTGTCCAGATCCAGACGCGCGGTACGCTGGTACATCTCCACCGCTTTCTCATGATAGCCCAGCTGTGCAGCCAGAATGCTGTGAACACAGGGTGACAGGCTGCTTTCGTGAACCGTCATTGGCTCGTAGAAGTCAAAGTTGCGCTTGATCTGCTCGGGGGTATAGAGATGATTGAGGAAATAGAGACCCTGCAAAACGTCTGCTTGCTTGATGAAGCAGCTGCGCAGGATATGATCCCAGGACCAGTGCTGGTTGATGGGACGCTGATCCTTGGGCAAATCGGCAGCGGACATCAATTCCTTGTCAAGGAAGGTATCGTGCTGCACAAAGATGCCAAGTTCTTCATCGGTGGGATAGTACATCCGGGCCACCACGTCCCGCATATGCGCGATCTGATCGGCGGTGACGCCCAGCTTTTCGCGGCGTTCCGGAGAAACACGCTCCGCCCAGTCGCAGAAGTATTCAATACTCCAGGCAGCGATCCGGTTGGTGTACCAGTTGTTGTTTACGTTGTTCTCATATTCATTGGGGCCGGTGACGCCATGAATCATATACTGACCCTTGCGGGTGGAAAAATGAGCGCGGGCCGTATAGAAGCGGGCAATGCCGTAGAGTACGTCCAAGCCTTCATTGCGAATGTATTCCTCATCACCGGTATAGGTGGTGTAATTGAAAATAGCGTGAGCAATGGCGCCGTTGCGATGGATCTCCTCAAAGGTGATCTCCCATTCATTGTGGCACTCAATGCCGGTAAAGGTCACCATGGGATACAGTGCGCCATCCAAGCCCTGCTGTTTGGCGTTAAAATATGCACCGTCCAGCTGCAGATAACGGTACATCAGCAGCTGCTTGGCCACATCCTGACCAGCCACTGCCATGTACACAGACAGACAGTAGGCTTCGGTATCCCAGTAGGTAGCGCCGCCGTATTTCTCGCCGGTGAAGCCCTTGGGACCGATATTCAAACGGGCATCGTCACCGGAATAGGTGCTGAGCAGCTGGAACAGATTGAAACGGATGCCCTGCTGCGCGGCGTCGTCGCCCTTGACGGTCACATCGCAGGTGGACCAGCGCTGCTTCCAGGTATCGGCGTGTGCCTTGCGAAGCTCTGCATAACCAATCTCACGGGCACGTGAAGCGGCCTTGAGCGCCATGGTGATGATCAGGTTGTCCTCCCAATCACGGTCAGTAAAGCACAGGACAAATTTCTCCATCGTCACGGTTTCGCCGGCGGGAACCATGCCGCCATAAACCTTTTCTACATATCCTTCGTCCAGCTTCCGATCCATCATCTCCAGCCCGTCCGCCCAGCAGCTCATGGCAGCAGCGACGGTGAAACGAGGCGCATCAAAGGGATTGGGCTTGGTACGCGTCAACAGCGCCAGCGCGTCTTCGGTGCCCTCCTCCTGCAGCATCTCCCAGAAAGTCTCATCGTAGTTGCTGTCCAGGTTCTTCACGTTGGCGTCCAGATAAGGCCGCATAACCACCTTGGCATCGCATTCCGGGGTGATGGAATAAGAAATCGCAAGAAGTTCCTTCTGAGCAAGGGAAACAAAGCGCTCGGCTTCCACGTTGATCTTGCCTTCGGGGGTCCAGACAGAAAAACGGCGCACAAAGATACCCGTCTGCATGTCCAGCTCACGGTAAAAAGAAAGCACGTCCGCTTTGGCCAGATCCAGCGGCTTATCATTGACCTCGATATGGATACCGTTCATCCGCACACAGTTGATGGCCTTGCCGAAATACTGCGGATAGCCGTTCTTCCACCAACCCACGCGTGTTTTGTCAGGAAACCACACGCCGCCGATATACGTGCCCAGATGAGTATCACCACTGTAATCCTCTTCGAAATTGCCGCGCATGCCCATATAGCCGTTGCCAGTAGAAGTAAGGCTTTCAGAAAGGCGCATACGGGATTGATCAAGCTCCGTCTCCACTACTTTCCAAGGATGAATCTGATAGCCCATCGTCGGTTCCCCTTTCGCAGTGCAATCGTTTGTTTTCAAGTAATGGTACTTGATTGGATCGTGCTTGTCAAGTGCAATTTATGCTGCAGCTGACCTTGCTTTCTTTCGACAACTGACCGCAAGCGGAGCAAATACCAGCAGACCGCAGCCGATCCCTACCGGCGTATAGAGGCCGTCCACGATTCCTTCAAAGCCAACGATTGAAATTGCAGGAGGCAACAAAAACGTCAAAAGCATCGCCCTGCCACTGGACATGTACGCTTCAAGACCCGTTCTGAATGCATACAGAACCGCCACAAGGGTGGTCAGAATGGCTGCATACATCAGTAGTACACTGGCAATATAACCGACCTTGCCGAAACGGGCAAGCAATACGACCATGGGAAAGGTGGCATTGCTTAATTCAGGATGTTTCAGATACAGGTAGTTGCTCAAAAAGAGCAATCCGGTCATCAACAGTCCAAACAGCACAGCAGATCGGCCGGCGCTTCGCAAAGAACATTCTCCCCAGCGGCAGAGTAAACCGATCGCAATCGCCATGTTCAGCGCAGCATACGCTGCTGCACGTACGCTTCCTTGGATCAGTTCAGGCAGCGCTGGCGTTGTCAGCGAAACAGCGACGGCATCGTTCCCATCGAAAACCAGCACGGCCAATACCGCCAGCACAAACTGTGCGCTTAATACGCTGCTGATAATACAGAGCGGGCGCAGGTTGGCAAAGCCTAAGATCACGGCCAATATCAGTGTCCCCAGTACTCCGGCAGTATATGCCCATTCCGAAGCCCATAACAGCTGCGTCATATGCCCCGCAGCTGAGATCATCGATCCCCCCATCACTGCCTGCAAAAGCAAAACACAGCCCTGTGCGGCGCTTCTGACTGCCGGGCTTGCGTGAGTATACATCAAGCACCACTGGTCCGTTCCACAGGAACTGCGTAAGCACAGCAAACAAAAGAACACCATCAGCGAAACCGAACAAAGAATCAGCAACCAGGAAAAGGCACCATAGCCGGAAAAAAAGCTGACGATCTCCCTACCTGACGCAAACCCGGCGCCAATCACAGCACCCAGATATGCAAACGCCCGCTGTATATCAGATGTTTTCATTCTGATCCCTCCTGTTTGCAGAGGAATCCTATGCAAAAAAGCAGCAAAATAGACGTTTACAGCACAGTGGCAGCATTTGCGTACAAAGGAAAACGCCCTTCATCATGAAGGGCGTTTGAAGGAATTCTTTATTTGCGGGTGGGTCTTCTCAGGAAGGCGGGCACACCCAGTTCGTCTCTCTCAACAGAGGCAACAGGTGCGGGCTCAACCGGCTGCTCTGCAACGGGCTGACTCATATTCGCAGCAGGTTGGGCCGCTTCGGGCTGCTGCATAGGCGGCATAGCGGGCTGATACTGCTGACCAAACTCCATCTGCTGCACTGCCTGAGGCTGCTGAACAGCATTAAACTGCACGCTCTGCTGAGGCTGCATGGCAAAATCCATCTGTCCATAGGGCTGCTGAGGCTGATAGCCCTGCTGGTAGCCCTGCTGCTGATACACAGGCATACCCTGCTGCATCATCGACGGCATGGAGGCAGGCGTAGAAATGGTGCTGCCGCCCATATAGCCGCCGAAATCGGCGGGAGCCACCTCATCTTCCATGGGCATATTGAAGCTCATGTCCTCGTAGGAGGTGGAGGGATAATCCTGCTGGATCAGCGGAGTACCGGAAAGGCCGGAACCATAGGTGTTGCGGGTATCAGAACCGCCGAAAGAACGAGTCCAGTCACGGGGAGAACCAATGGAAGGGCTGGCCTTCTTGGGCTCCTCCCGCTTGGGGAATGGCGTCTTTTCAAAACCGGTAGCAATGACGGTAATGCGGACTTCGTCTTCTAAGGTATCGTCAATACCAGCACCGAAGATGATGTTGGCTTCGCTGTCTGCGGCCTGCATCACCAGATTGGCAGCTTCGTTGATATCAATGATGCTCATGTCTTCGCCGCCGGTGATATTGATCAGCACCGCGCGGGCGCCATCGATGTTAGTTTCCAGAAGCGGGCTCTGGATCGCATTCTTGGCGGCGTCCACCATGCGGGTCTCGCCCTTGCCAATGCCGATGCCCATATGTGCCAGGCCGCCGCTTTCCATAACGGTTTTCACGTCGGCAAAGTCCAAGTTGATCAGCGCAGGCACAGCGATCAGATCACTGATGCCCTGGATGCCCTGGCGAAGCACGTCGTCAGCGATGCGGAAGGCTTCCAGCATCGTGGTGCCCTTATTAACCACAGCCAGCAGACGGTCGTTGGGAATCACAACCAGCGTATCTACGCGCTGTTTCAGATCCATAACGCCCATTTCGGCATTCTTCATGCGCTGCTTGCCTTCGAACTGGAAAGGCTTGGTGACCACAGCGATGGTCAGGCAATTCATGTCACGGGCGATCTCCGCTACGATCGGCGCAGCGCCGGTACCGGTGCCGCCGCCCATACCTGCGGTAACAAAAACCAGATCAGCGCCCTTGATCGCCTGCGCAATTTCTTCGCGGCTCTCTTCGGCAGCGCGGCGGCCCACGTCAGGCACAGCGCCTGCGCCCAGGCCTTTGGTCAGCTTTTCGCCAATCTGAATGGTCGTGCTGGCCTTGCTCATGGCAAGCGCCTGGCGATCGGTATTGATAGCGATGAATTCTACGCCCTTCAGGCCTGCATCCACCATACGGTTGACGGCGTTGTTTCCGGCGCCGCCACAGCCGATTACTTTAATCGTAGCAAAGCTCTGCTGATCCTCAATCTGAAATTCCAGCATGGTTATCCCCCTTGTCTTTGTTACAGCTGTACTTCCGGTAGTTCCGCCATCAGCCGCCAAGCAGGCTTCTGAAGAACTCCTTGACGCCGCCGGCAAATCCGCTGGCAGGCGCGTTTCCGGCCTCGACGGTATCGGCAATCAGATCCATCAGACCCATCGCGCTGGCGTAAATTGGACTGGACAGCTTAATGGTACGCTTGACGGTATCACGGACAGGCTTTTCCAGCTTGGCGGAGAGATAATCGCGTCCGCCGCGGTTCAGGCTGAGTCCACCGCCGGTGAGATAAATGTTTGACCAATTGCCAAGCTTGATTCCGCTTTCTTCGATGCATTCGCGAATCATTTCGGCAATTTCATCCACACGGGGCTCAAGCACTTCGGCCACCTGATCCTGCGTAAAGGTTTCGGTCTTCACGCCATCGCTGCCCGTCGCGGTATAGGATTGCGAGATGGTGGAAATTCCATACACATATTCACGCTTGATGTGCTCTGCCTGATCCAGGTTGATATTGAGTCCGCTGGCAACATCAAGGGCAATGTGGCCGCCGCCCACAGGCAGCGTCTTTTGGAAGATCACCGCGTCGCCCTCCACAGCCATCACGTCTGTGCAGAGATAGCCGACATCGATCAAGATCGCCGTACGGTCGCGGTCCTCCTGCAGCAGGTAAAGCATCGCTTCGCCCGTGGAGGTGGAGAAAAAGCCACTGACCGTAATATTCATATCGCGCATACGCGCAAGAATATCATCAAGGAAGAAATTATCTGCAACAACGAAGCTGACCAGCGCCTTGAGTTCAGAACCCTTCATGCCCACAGGCTCCAGAACTTTTTTGCCGCCGTCAACGATGAACCACGCAGGGCTGCGGTGAATCACAACGCCGCGCACAGGCGAAAGCTGCTTGTCCGCATTGGCAAAAATCTTTTCTACGTGGCGTGAGGTAACCACCGGATCAGCGCCCTGAATATCAACGCTGGTTTCAACGGCGTACACACGGGTAAACTCGCCCGGAACGCCTACGTTCAGTTCCCGGATCTTTCTCTTGGACTGATTTTCAGCTTCAGCGATCGTTTTCTGAATTTTTTCGTTCAGTTCGGCGGGATTGTTCCATTCGCCGTCCAAAAAGCCGTCATACTGCGCAATGCCGGCACCGATAATATCACAGCGCTGGCCGCCGCTGATCTCGCCTACAAGGGTTACAATCTTGGAAGTACCGAAATCGATCGCCGCAATGGTAGATTTCATATCAAGCATTCCCCGTTCATCTACAGTCGGAAGCGGGCACGCAGCCCACACCTATCTTCCAGGCGCTGTCAGCTTTCCATAGGCAAGCAAAACAGGCACCCAAAGTACCATGCTTTATTGTAACCGTTTTGGCAGGAATTCGCAAGCATATTCCCATCTTTTTTTCAATTTTTCTCGCTTAAATGAAATTTGTTACAAAAAAGGCAACCAGTTCCGTTATTTGGGCAGATACTTTACATCTTCCTCGATGGTAACATCAAGGGAGATGATCTCCTGGTCGTTCTGTGCCAGATAGTCCATACTGGCACGAATTGCTCGCAGCTTCCGCTGAAAATCCTCCACGCTGCCAACGCGGATATTCACCTCGTCATAGGTGATCAGATAGATATTATCCAGAAAAGACAAATCGATTCTTTCCACCTGATCGATGTATTGCTGCAAAACCAGCTCCGTGACGATCAGGGTATAGGCTTCCTTCTGTGCCTGGCTGCTAAAGCCAAGCACCCTGCCCTCCTGGGCATTGGCAACACGGAGCCCATTGACCTTAGGCATGGAGGTGACATTCAGGTCGTTTTTCACACTGAGCACAAAGCCTTCTTTATCCAGCACGTACAACATACCAAGATGCTCCAGCGCCGCTACAGGCTTGCGTTCCTCCACATAGAGATTGACCACATTGGGATAAACGATCTCCAGTCCTTTGAAAATCAGACTGTGATCATTTTCCAGGGTTTTGGCGACCTTCTCGGGTTCAATGGAAAATATGCTAACGCCCCGCGCCAAACCGCTGGAGACCACCACCTGCTCCGCGGTTTTGGTTTCGTTGCCAAAGACATAGACATCTTCCAGTCGGAATACCGTTTCCAACAGCACGATAATGGTAACGGTGATCATGGCAAGAATGAGGAAGAATACAAAGAACGTGCTGTTCTTCTTACGCTCCCGGGCGTTCTTCACCGCTTCGGCGCTGTATGGAGGCTGGTGCTCGGGCGGCTGTTCGTCTCCCTGTTCATGCTCATAAGAGTATGTATAGGAATCATAAGCGCTAAACTCTTCCAGATCAACAGGTCTGTTTTTCTTCTGCTTACTCATGTGCATCCCCCCTGCTTATGTATCTGATAGGATGTGCTCGCGCCTGATCTCAGCACCCAGAGAGGCAAGCGCGGTTTCCAGATGTTCATATCCACGGTCGATGAGCTGTGCCTGCTCAACAATGGTTTCCCCTCTTGCCTTGAGCCCCGCCAGCGTCAGCGCAGCGCCGCCGCGGAGGTCTCTGGCAACAACCCGGGTCCCATAAAGGCGTTCCACGCCCTGCACCACTGCTGTTCTGCCATTCACCAGCACATTGGCGCCCATACGGTTCAAGTCGCCGGCGTGGCCGAAGCGATTTTCAAACACGTTCTCCACCAGAACCGAAGTGCCTGTCGCCAGTGTGGACAACGCCAGCAGCTGGGCCTGCATATCAGTGGGGAAACCGGGATGCGGCTGTGTTTGCAGCTGGGCAAAGGCCCTCAGACGTTCCGGCGCGTGCAGGGTGACAGAGCGTTCCTTCTCGGTGATCACGCAATCCATCTCCCGAAGCTTGGAAAACACTGCCTGCATATCTTCCACAGGAACGTTCCGAAGCAAAACACTTCCGCCTGTAATGGCAGCCGCAGCCATCATCGTTCCAGCCACGATCCGGTCGGGCATCGGCGTGTAGCTGACGCCGCCTAATCTGCGCACGCCTTCCACTGTGATGGTATGCGTGCCAGCGCCCTGCACATTTGCGCCCATCCGATTAAGAAACGCCTGCAAATCCACGATCTCCGGTTCGCGGGCGACATTATGCAGCACCGTTCTGCCCCGGAGCAACACCGCTGCCATCATCACGTTCTCAGTGGCGCCAACGCTTGGATAATCAAAATGCACGTTGCCGGCCTTCATGTGCTTGCCGTCGCAATGGATAACGCCGCCTTCTTCATGGATTGTGACGCCCAATTGCCTCAGGCCGCCCAGATGAAGATCAATGGGCCGAAGACCGATCTCACAGCCGCCAGGGAAGGTCACAGTGGCTTTACGGAAACGCGCGAGAATGGGGCCCAGCAGAAAAATGGACGAACGGATCTTCTTGGCCAGATCATCAGGCATTTCATACCCGACGATCCCCTGCGGATCAATGACCAGGGTACGTCCTTCCCGCCTGACATCGCAGCCCAAGGTACAAAGAATATCGCCCATATAGCCCACATCGCTGAGCATGGGGCAATCTTCCAGCATGGTTTTGCCGTCTGTCAGAATGGCCGCCGCCATAATGGGCAGCACTGCATTCTTGGCATTATGTACCGTCCACTCCCCCGTCAGCCGTCTGCCGCCATGTATGCACAGAATCTCCATTCTTCCACCTCCGGTTAGCGTTGCATGCACCATCCTATGCAACGCCGCCGAATGTGTGAAAATGGCTATCGCTTGTTACGGGACACGTTGAGCAGAATCCCGACAGAGGCCATCAGGAGGGAAATGGAGGTACCCCCTGCGCTGAAGAAAGGAAGCGGCAACCCGGTCGTGGGCATCAGGCCAATGACCACGGCGATATTCAGAAACGCCTGCAGAGAAATCATCGCCGTCAGCCCTGCTGCCAGAAGGCTTCCGTAACGATCCGGGCAGTTCACAGCAATCCGCATCCCGGCGAAGGTAAATGCTGCAAACAATAGGAGAACCACCACACACCCCAGAAGTCCGAAATCCTCGCCTACAATGGCAAAAATAAAATCGCTTTCCGGGTAGGGAAGGTAGGAGAACTTCTGTCTGCCCCGGCCAAGGCCGCGGCCAAAGAGCCCGCCCGAGCCGATGGCGATCAGCGACTGCGCAAGCTGATACCCTTCATCGCTCATCTGGGCAAACGGATCACGGAAGGAAAGCAGGCGTTCCCTGCGATAGGGTTCGATCCAGGCGTAGACCATGCCCAGGCAAAGACCGCACACCCCCAGCAGACTCAAATGCTTCCATTTTGCCCCCGCCAGGAGCATCATCAGAACCGCCGCGATCATGATGCTGCCTGCGGTGGACAGGTTGGGCTGCTCCAAAATAAGAATAAAGAAGACCCCCGGAACAATCAGAAGCGGCAGGACGCCTTTGAACAGTTTTCCAAGCTGATCTTTGCGATAGCTGAGGGTAGAAGCCAAATACAGTACAGATGCGATCTTGGCAAACTCCGAGGGCTGAAAACTCATGCCGGCGATGCTCAGCCAGCGTCTGGAACCATTGAGATAAACGCCAATGCCAGGAATGATCACCAGCACCAGCAGAACTACGCTTGCCAGCAGCCCGCCAACCACTACCTTCGGTTTCCTCCAGAAGGTGTACGGAATTCGACTGGTAATCAGCAAAAGGACGGTTCCCAGCCCAATACCGATCAGCTGACGCTTGACCTCCAGCAAAGCGTCCCCTTTTCTGACAGACTGATAGTAGGTCGCGCTGAACAGAATCAAAAGCCCATAGAGCATCAGCAACGTCACCACAGTGATCATGGTGCTGTCCATGGGCGCAACCGGTTTGAGAAGATAGCGTTTTTTCATGCCTGGGCGATCCGCCAGCATTGATATCCCTCCCACTCTAGATGAAGATGCCTGCTTTTGTATGCATCTTCCCAGGCGTGGGAAGAAAAAGATTATTTCAGATCATTGACCAGCTGCTTGAATACGCGCCCGCGGTCTTCGTAGTCGCGGAACATATCAAAGCTGGCGCACGCAGGAGACAGAAGCACATTGCCACCGACAATGGCGCTGGCACGTGCCTGATCCACAGCCTCCTGAAAACTGTATGCTCTCTGGAAGTCCGTGTAGCCCGCTTCCTGAAGCTGCTCGCAGATCTGGCCTGCCGTCTGACCGATGGCAATGATCTTGCTGATCTTTCCACTGGCAATGATCTCCTTGCACAGGGGCATAAAGTCGGTATGCTTATCATAGCCGCCAAGGATCAGCACCGTCGGCACTTTCATGCTCTGCACCGCCTTGATGGTGCTGTCCACATTGGTACCCTTGCTGTCGTTGATATAAGTAACACTCTTGAACACGCGCACCTTTTCAATGCGATGCTCCACGCCAGTAAAGGACATCAGCGTATGCCGAATGACAGGCGCCGGTACGCCCATGGCACAGGCCATGGCGGTGGCTGCCAGCGCATTTTCCAGGTTGTGCGGGCCGGGAATCAGGATCTGCTCTGCATCGCAGATGGGCTTGCGAACGCCGTCCCACTGCCAGACGATCTTTCCGCCTTCCACAAACGCGCCGTTTTCCACCTTCTGGGTACGGCTGAAGAAAGCAACTCGCCCCTTGAGTTTTCCCGCCATTTTGAACAGCACAGGATCGTCCATATTCAGCACGGCAACATCCGTGGCGGTCTGGTTTTCAAACAGGCGCTGCTTAAGCTTAATATACTGGGCCATGGTTCCATGGCGGTTGAGATGATCCTCGGTAATATTGAGCAGAGCGGCTACTTTTGGATGGAAGGTTTTGATGCTCTCCAGCTGGAAGCTGGAAACCTCCACTACCGATACGTCTTCCTTTTTGCTGACCTTTGCAACAGAAGAAAGCGGATAACCGATATTGCCCGCCACATGCGTGACGCGGCCCATGTTTTCAAAAATACGACCCACCAAAGTAGTGGTGGTAGTCTTTCCGTTGGTGCCGGAAATCGCGACCATTTCCCCCTGAAGGAAGGAATACGCCATTTCCAGCTCGCCTACCACAGGCATGGCCTTTTCCTTTGCCGCCAGCACCACGGGGGCGTCGATCGGTACGCCGGGACTAATCAGCAGAATATCCGCTTCGTCCAGCAATTTGATCGGATCCATGCCCAGACGGAACTGACACGCCGTATTGCGCAGGCCATCCAATGCATCGCCAAAGGCTTCTTCCTTTTTGGAGTCTGCCAAAATCGGAATCGCGCCATGGTGTAGGAGCAGTTCGGCCACGGCGATACCGCTTCTCGCCATTCCAAGCACCAGAACGCGCTTATTCTCCACATTCATACCCTTTCACCTCCACAATGGAAAACCAGAGCGCCACCATTACGCCCCTACGATGGACAGAACCGCCACCAGACAGAGCACGCCCTCCACAATTGCGTACATAGCCACGATCTGGGTCTCCGTCATGCCGCTGAGTTCGAAATGATGATGGATCGGGGACATCTTGAAGATACGCTTGCCGTGGGTGACCTTGAAATAGATCCGCTGAATGATCACGCTCAGGGAGGAAGCGATCATAGTGAAGCACACCAGCAGCATAAACAGCGGCATACGAAGCAGCATGGCCATGCCAACCATAGCGCCGCCGATAAACATACTACCCGTATCACCCATGAAGACCATGGCGGGATAATGATTGAAGCGAAGGAAGCCCATCAGGGCGCCGGCGAGTGCCATGGCAAAGATCGCCAAATTCTGATAATTGGCCATAGCATCAGCATTACCCGCAGCAGACAGGCCCATCATCACAAACAGCGCCATCATGCCCCAGGCTGCACTGCCAACGACGGAAACGCTGCTGAGCAGGCCGTCGAGGCCATCCTGCAGGTTGGCGCTGTTGATCATGAAGATCATCACCATGCTCATCAGAGGGATATAAAACACACCCAGGTTCCACTCCACGTTGAAAAAGGGCACGATAATGCTGCTGCCCACATAGGGATTCAGATAGCAGTAGGTCGAAAAGCCCACCGCTACGACCACCTGACCAATGATCTTCTGCCACCAGATCAGGCCCAGGTTTCGCTTTTTGACTACTTTGATGTAGTCGTCCACAAAGCCGATCAGCATGCTGGCAAGGGACACCACCACCAGTGCCAGGGCAAAATCGCTCCAGCCGCCAAATTGGCTGAAAAGCGCCAGTACCAGCGCCACCAGAGAGGTGACCGCGGCAAACATCAGACCGCCCATAGTAGGTGTTCCCTGCTTGGTCTGGTGGCTCTTGGGACCCAGCTCATAGATGGTTTGGCCAAATTTGAGCTTACGAAGAACGGGAAGAACCCGGGGCCCGATGATCAGCATCGCAACCAGAGATAGAATCAGTGCAACAATCAGCCTTAGCATGGCAGTTCACTCCTTGGTGCTTTCAGGCACGAATTTCAGTAAGCAATTCACTGACGACCACTTTTTCGTCAAAGGGACGTTTCACGCCCATGATATCCTGATACGTTTCATGACCCTTGCCGGCCAGAATGATCACGTCGCCGTCCTGGCCCATCTCAAGGGCATAACGGATGGCCTCCCGGCGGTTCTCAATAATCACATACTCACCGCCGGACTGCTTGGTCCCCTGCTCGATGGCGAGCAGGATCTCGTTGGGATCCTCTGTACGGGGGTTGTCGCTGGTAAGGATCGAGAAATCAGCCAGGCGGCCTGCGATTTCGCCCATCACAGGGCGCTTGCCCTGGTCACGATCTCCGCCGCAGCCGAAGAGCACGATCAGCCTGTTGCGGGTAAAGGTGCGCACAGTGGAGAGGATATTCTCCAGCGCATCCGGAGAATGGGAATAATCCAGAATGACCTTGTAAGGCGTCTGGGTATCCAGCATTTCCACACGACCGGGCACATTGCGAAGGCTTTCAAGACCCGCCTTGATATCGCAGTTGCGCACGCCCATGATCATGGCCAGAGACGCTGCCGCCAGGCTGTTATAGACATTGAACATACCGGTCAGATGCATGCTGATGGGCATTTCTTCCACACCGCGCAGCTGGATGGAGAACGAAACGCCTTCCTCGGAAATCTCGATGTCTCTAGCAAACACGTCCGCCTCGGAGCTGATGCCAAAGGTCAGATACGGGATGCGGATATCATTGATGATGCTGTCGCTTGTTTCATCATCCTCATTCAGCGCGGCATTCAACACCGCACCATGCATGAAGAAGCTCTTCTTGGTTTCAAAGTAGCGCTCCATGGTGCCAAAGTAGTCCAGATGATCCTGGGACAGATTGGTATAGCAGGCTGCTTCGAAAGTAAGGCCGTCCAGGCGGTGCATATCGACTGCGTGAGCGCTGACTTCCATGCACACCACTTCTACGCCCTCATCCACCATCTGGCGCAGGCAACGATGCAGATCAATAGGATCGGGCGTGGTCAGATTGCTCTTGATCCGCTTTTCACCGATCATATTGCCAGTGGTGCCGATCAAGCCAGTGCAATATCCTGCCTTTTCCATGATTGCCTTTACCAGGAAGCTGGTGGTGGTCTTGCCCTTGGTGCCGCATACGCCTACCAGACGAAGCTCGCGTTCCGGATGACCATAGAATGCGGCGGCAATATACGCCATCGCCGAGCGGACGCTCTCCACCCGGACCTGCGGCAGATCAAGATCAACAAAGCGCTGAACAATCAGCGCAACGCAGCCATTCTGTGCCGCCTGCGGAGCAAAGCTGTGCGCATCCACGCGCGCACCGGGAATGCAAAAGAACAATCCGTTGCTTACCTGCTCTCTGCTATCGATTACCAGGTTTTCAATCTCAGCGAGCATATTGCCTCTGGTTTCCACCACGCCAGGTACTTCCACAAGCAAATCTTTTAACAGCATTGGTATTCCTCCATCTTTATGGATTTGGGAAGGCGAATGTTACACGAACCACGCTTTGGGGTGTAAGATAACTGTCTGATTGGGGCTCCTGCGAGACGGCAAAGCCGTTACCATCGATCTCCATTTCCAATCCGCGCTGGCGAAGCAGCGAGGACGCATCCGCAATGGAAAGGCCTGTTACATCGGGAACGCATACCAGCGTATCCGCCGTCGGTAATTCATTTTGATAGGTATACAGCATCACCTGGCCGCCTCGGAGCAGCGTTGCGCCTGCGCCGGGCATCTGGTTGGTCACCGTATCGCTTTCGCCGTCATCCAGCACATGAAAGCCCAATGTTTCCATCTGCTGCCTGGCCTCCCACAGGGAAAGCCCTCTCACATCCGGGACCGTGACCGGCTCGGCTTCCTGACTGCCTGCCGGTTCACATCCAAGATACGGTAACACATCCGCAAGGATTTGTCTAGCAAAGGGAGCCGCAGTGGTACCGCCATAGTCTACCGGCATATCCGCTTCGTCCACGATGACCAAAAGAGCGATCTTGGGGTCATCCACCGGCGCGAAGCCGAGAAACGACCCAATATGAACATCCCGAACGATCCGTCCATCCTTGTAAACCTGAGCTGTGCCGGTTTTTCCGCCAACCAGATAGCCGTCAATCTTGGCGTTTTTTGCGCCGCCTACGCTGACCACCTGCTCCAGCAGACTGCGCATGGTCATAGACGTATCCTCAGAAATGGGATTCGCCACCACCTTGGGCTGGGTGCGCTGAATAACGCTTCCGTCCGGGGCAATCACTTCCTCCAGCAGGTAGGGACGCATCAGCCTGCCGCCGTTGATGACCGAACAGGCTGCAGTGATCAGCTGAATCGGTGTGACCGCTACGCTCTGGCCAAATCCAATACGCGCAAGATCTACGTTTTTCACCGATCTAACCGGTATTAGTATACCACTTCCCTCCCCCTCCAAGTCAACATTGGTTTTTCTGCCCAGACCAAAGGTGTGAAGGTAGCTGTAGAACTTTTCCGGTCCCATGCGCAGCGCCAGTTCCACAAACACAGGATTGCAGCTGTTTTGCAAAGCCTGCGCCATGGATTCGCTTCCGTGAGGATTGCCCCAGCAGCGGATGGTATCGCCATCCACATTGATCTTGGCAGAGCAGTAGAAGCCTTCTTCGGGGGTGGTGACGCCGCTGTCCAGCGCAGCGGCAGCCGTCAATATTTTGAAGGTTGAACCCGGTTCGTATGCATCGGAGATCAACCGGATCCGCATCAGATTTTGCAGCGCATCAGGCTGGGCACGGGGCGGATCGTTGGGATCGTAGTCAGGCTTTGAACACATAGCAAGGATCGCGCCTGTATAGGGATCCATGGCGATGACATGGACCGCCTGCGCCTTGTTGACGTCATAGCACTCCCGCATGGCCTTTTCGCAAATCTCTTGAATGACCGCGTCGATGGTTAGTTTCAGGTGATTGCCGTTCTGCGGTTCCACATACAGATTACCGCTGTCGTAGATGGTATTCTCGTGGGCGTCCACCGTACGAAAGATTCGGCCTTCCGTACCGCGCAAGAGCTCGTCGTATTTCTGCTCGATGCCGGACTGTCCCACGTTGTCAACATTGGTCAGTCCCAGCGTCTGCACCAGAAACGCGCCATGGGTGTACATTCGCCGCACATCCTCGTCAAACAGAAGCGCGTTTGCCAGAGTGCTGATGACGGGATCGCTGCTGAGCTGCAGTTTGCGCAGTTCATCGGCCGTTTCGCTGGGCACCTGCCTCTTCAGGGTGACAGACGCCTTGGTTTTGTCTGTCAACTTCAGGGATACGCTTTCCTCCGTCATCCCCAGAATGGGGGCAACCAGCTGCGCAAACTGCTGTGCATCCGTCACTTTGCGCGGATCTACGCTGACGATATACGCCGTTGCGCTCATCACAAGCGTATCCCCGTTGGTATCCAGGATATTGCCCCTCCTGGCATATACCGTTCCTTCACGGGTCCATTGACGAATGCCGCGCTGAGTCAGCGCGGCAGACTGGAAGATGGTCAGGTTGGCAATTCGCAAAAACAAAACAAAAAAGAGAAAAATGAAAATCAGCAGCAGCGCCAAAATCCGCTTGCGAATATGCAGCTCGGTTTGCATATACCTTCCCCCATTATGCTTGATAATGAGATGTATGCACACCAGAGCTGCATTATGACAGTTTCGACTCTCTTTCTCCTTTTCTACGAAATCATTGTCCCAGGTTGGCGATCATCGGGATCTGGGTAGGCTGCTCGGCTACTGCAGACACTTCCGTCATCTGCGGAACCTCAGCCGCAACTGTGATCTGAGCAGGGTAGGCCGAAGGCGCC
Organism: Clostridiales bacterium; assembly: GCA_015056365.1. GTDB lineage: Bacteria > Bacillota > Clostridia > Christensenellales > Aristaeellaceae > Limiplasma. Next base: position 110,894 of record SVGM01000008.1, read on the forward strand.
TCCAAGCGTACGGTATGTGCATCGTTGCTATGGATCATGCCAATTTCCAGTGCCCGGGTCATGATGGTGGCCTCATCCGTCGCCTTGGCAATGTCCTGACGGAGGAGCTCGTTATCAGCCTGGCAATACTGCATGGCCTGACAGGTATGCTGGTAGGATTCGTTGAGTTCCTCCAGATAACCATACCAGCCCACCGTCAGCATACCCAGGAACGCAAACACAACGCCCATAACGATCAAATAGGTCGTCAGTTTGATTCTGCCCTTGGTGTCATCATACTGGCTAAGGGTATCCATAGCCTTTTTTTCTTTTTTGTTCAGGGTTTCAATCTCCAACTGCTTGCCCTGTACACGGCAGCGGCGAAGGCGGTCGGGCTTCAGGTAACCGGTGGCGGGGTCGATTTCAGAGCCGGGCAGAAAAACGCTGTTGCTCACACCCATGCGCTCATAAGGAACATAATGCTCATATGCATCCGAACGGGGCTGGCCGTATGTGGGAATGTAACTGGACATTTACTGCTCCTTTCCGGGAGATTTCTCCCTGCGCAAACGACTGATATAGTCGATCAATTCGTCGAGGTTGTTATTGATCCGTTCGCTCTCCTCGCGGCTCTTCTCCAGGCTGATGACACGAACATGATCCAGTGCACCGCTGATCTCCACATCCTTGGCATCGCCCAGCATTTCCTGACGAAGCTTTGCCGGAATCAGCAAACGGCCCTGGCTGTCAGCCTCAGAACCGGGATAACAGAGCTTGGTAAAGCGGTTAAGGTAGTCCTGAACCAGACGGTCGTTCAGATCCAACTCATAAAGGCCGTCAAGGATCTCATCAAAAACACTTTCGGGATAAAAAGCGATGGACTTCAAATCACGGGTCAGACCGATGGTGAAGGTGGAGCCAAGTGGTTTGCGGTAGGCGGTGGGAACGATCAGACGTCCCTTGGCGTCCAGTGCGTGATCGTAGCTTCCGAAAAACGCCCGATTTCTGGGCAGTTTGCGAGGCGCGGTCTCTTCGAGCTGGCTGGACTGCTGGTTCAGATTCTGCTCGTCCATTTCCATCGCCTCCACTTTCTGCTACTCAAATTCAAAATTTAGGGATGATTCTCCCCTCTTAGGCACATTTATACCATAAATACGACCGGCAGACAATCGCTGAACGCCTTGATTTCATTGATGTTCAGTACTATTTTCGATGTTTGTTTGCGTATTTCCACGAACGCCCGTTCTGTTTCCAAAATCTGTAAAAGAAAAAAGCCCTTTCGGAATCGCTTTTTATACAAGCATTTCCGAAAGGGCTTACGAACGGTCGTTTGTATTTGATTTGTTACGAAAAGTTAACAAATTATTATTTTATTTGTAAAGTTTATTCCGTTGTGTCGATTCGTTTTGGGCAAAAACCTAAGGCATCACAGGAAACCAGGTGGTAATGAATGCCATTTCTCTCGCCCTGAAAGGCGATTTTGATACCATGGCCGTGCAGATGGCCGTAGACGACCGTCTTGACCGGATAGGCATCCAAAATATCCGTAAAAGCGGTGCTTACACCATCGCCAAAAAGCGGCGGAAAATGCATCAGCACCGTTACTGGATCCCCGTTGGAAAGTTTAACCGCCTGATCCAGCGACATTTTCAGCCGGATCAGTTCACGGGCATAAACCTTTTCGTCCTGTTCTTCCAAAGGCTGCGAAGGCACAGGAAACATCCAGCCGCGCGTACCACAGAAGGTTTCGCCGCCGATGTTCACCGCATCGTTTTGCAAAGCAATGCAGGTTGGCCCCAGCGCAGAACGCACCTTTCCAATGGCGCTCCACCAGTAATCATGGTTTCCGCGCAGAAGTAGCTTGGTACCCGGCAGCTCGTCCACCGAACGAAGATCATCCAGTGCTTCGTTAAGCTGCATCGCCCAGCTGATATCTCCTGGGATCAGAACCACATCCTCCGGGGTAATGAGCTTGCGCCAGTGATCAGAAATCGTATCAAAGTGGCGTTCCCAATGGCTGCCAAACACATCCATCGGCTTTTCGCAGTGCCCCGGCAGGTGGAGATCACCTATTGCAAATACAGCCATGCTTCCCTCGCTTCATTAACAACGGTTGTTATCAGAGATCCTCGTCCTCGTCGTCAGCCGCTTCGTTTTCTTCTTCAATGACATCCTCCAGAGACAGCTCATTCTGGATGTCGCCGTACTCATTCTCGGGAATGTCTTCGTGGATCTGGGGAATGATTTCATCCATGGTGCTGACAGAACCCAACTCAATGGACTTATCATCCACGTTGGTCACGTCATCCTGATCAGTAGAAGAACCGCCTGCATTCATTTCCTTCAGGCAGCCCAGGCAAACGTCATGGCCAGGCAGCGCGGGCGCGGCATTGCAAACAGAGCAGAGTTCCAGTTCTTCAGAGACCTGCTCGCCCTTCATATCGCGCTGGCATACCTTGCACAGCTTTTCGCTCTCCTGGATGTAATTCAGGTCACACCGAGGACACTTCACCAGTTTCATTATCGAGATCCCCCTCTATATTTACGGACACACGTCCGTTGATGACAACAATCATTCCCATGGGAACACGTTGCCATTTTTGTTGCAAGAAGTTTGCAAATATATTACGATTTTATTGCAACAAATGCACATTCTAAAACACACGGAGGTAAACCATGCATAAAGAACGCAAGACGATACCGCTGCTTCTGGCGATGGCGCTATGTGCAGCAGCTAACGCACATGCAGAGGCACCTACTTCACAGTTTGGCTTTTCAGGCTGGCCTTACAGACAGCCCACAACCTGCCAGACCGAGCAGTGGAAGCCGCAGCAGAATTGTACGCCCGCACCAGTGATCACTGAGCAGCCTGTCATTACACAGGTGCCGCAGCCAACGCCCATCCCCAGCGAAAAGCCGGTGATCACGCAAGTACCGCAGCCCACTCAGATACCCGATGACAGTCCGGTCATCACGCAGGTGCCGACAGCTACTATCGAAGCGACCGCCACGCCCACGCCTACCAAGACGCCTGCGGCAAGCATCCAGCCAACCGCTGTGCCTACACCGGCAGCGACGCCCGTCGCCACACCCAGGCCAACGGCTTCTGCAACGCCTACGCCCACAGCAACTCCTCACGTCACCCAAACGCCAGAAGTTACCAAAAAGCCAGTCATTGCAACGCCTACACCCTCCACAGACGAAGATTATACTACGGGTTATGTAGGTGTGCAAGAGGAAAATGCATTTCTTTTACTCAATCAGGATCGGGCAGCTAACGGCCTTCCCGCTTTGCAGCTGGATCCCGCCCTGTGCAGCATTGCCCGGATGAAGAGCAATGACATGAAAACCAACAACTATTTCTCCCACACTTCCCCCACCTACGGTAGCCCATCCCAGATGCTCAGCAGCATGGGCTATCCCTTCCGCTCAGTGGGCGAAAACATCGCTCACCATGCCACCGTGGAAAAGGCGCAGGCCGCCTTTATGAGCAGTACCGGCCACCGGAAGAATATCCTTTCCTCCAGCTGGACGAAGGTCGGCATCGGCGTGGTCTACGATGCTCAGGGATTTGTTTACGTAACGCAGCTCTTTGTTCGCTAACCCATATTCTGCATACCAAACTGACATACAGAAGCGCCCTTCCTGCAGGGAGGGCGCTTCTGTTTGCGCATTGCTGGATCAAAACCTTCTGCGGCATCCACACTGCTCGCGCCGTTTTTGAGGCATGTAATACCTGGGGCGTGCCCGGGTGGAAAACGGGCTGTCGCTCACCCCTGCAGCACGGAGAACCCCTCGTCCTGCCATGCTACCCGCAGACCGCACATGGGTGCTAAGGGCCAGCGTCTGGCCGTTCCAGTCGCCGGTAACAGGCACAAAATGCTCATCTCCGGCTGTCGGTGCAGTTTCCCGCAGAAGCGGTTCATTCCATCTCGTCCTTGGCAAAGCTGGCAACAAAACCGCTTCGCTGGTCTGAAGCGCCGGACGCATATACAGATAACGCTGCTGCATGCTTGATCTCCTTTCCACGTCTGATTCGGAGGATACTGCATGCTATGTGAAAAAAAACAAAAGGTTCCGATAGATCAAACCTCTTCCTGCTCCTCTGCCTCCTCTGCGTAGTCTTCCTCTTCGGCGTACAGCACGTTTTCGATCGCAGAGAGCAATTTATCCCGACCGAAGGCATTTTCGCTGGAATAGGCGATGATCTCCCAGGGCTGTACCATCAGCGCGCGACAGATGGGCGCGATATGCTTCATCTGCGCCCCGCGGCTGATTTTATCAGCCTTGGTGGCAACCACCGTAAAAGGGATGCCCATTTGACGGAAATATCGATTCATCGCAATGTCGTCCTGGGTAGGCTCATGGCGGATATCCACCAGGTGCAGCACATGCATCAGCAGCGTACTTTCCTGAAAATAACCGTCCATCATATCGCCCCAGCGCTTCTTCTCGGCTTTGTCTACCTTGGCAAAACCATAACCGGGCAGATCAATGAGATGAAATTCTTCATTGATCAGGAATACATTGATCAGGCGGGTTTTGCCGGGCGTAGCGCTGGTCTTGCAGAGTTTTTTACGATTGCAAAGGGAGTTGATCAACGAGCTTTTGCCCACATTGCTTTTACCCACCACCGCCAGCTGTGCCAGCTGAATGGGCGGATTCTCATGATATTGTGCCAGACTTGTCACAAAGGACGCCTGTTTAATCTCCATGCTTACACCCCCGCATAGGTTTGCTGCATCCCATCCGCAGCCGGAATGGTCAGCTCAGAATGGGAGATGGTGGGCAACGGATTGACCAGTGCTTGCGCAAGCACCTGCTTCACATCATCCACAGGCTTTACCTTGACCTTCTCCAGCACATTCTGGGGCAGTTCCTCCAGATCCTTCATGTTCTCACGGGGAACCAGCACCATCTTCACGCCAGCGCGATAGGCAGCCATCAATTTTTCTTTCAAGCCGCCGATGGGCAGCACTCTGCCCCTGAGGGTCACTTCGCCGGTCATGGCGACGCTCTGTTTCACCGGAATGGACGTGAGCGCGCTGACCAACGCGGTGGTAAGCGTAATGCCTGCGCTGGGGCCGTCCTTGGGCACTGCGCCTTCTGGCACATGGATATGGATGTCGTGTTTGCGGAAAAATTCCGCATTGATTCCCCAGGGGGTGCAATGAGCGCGAACCCAGGAAAGGGCGGCTTTGGCGCTCTCCTGCATCACGTCGCCCAGCTTGCCGGTAAGCTGCAGCACACCGGTTCCTTCCATAATGCTGCACTCCACCGCCAGCATCTCGCCACCGACGGAAGTATACGCAAGGCCGTTCACCACGCCTACCCGGTCTTTGGTTTCCAGCGATTCACGGGTGTATCGGGCTGCGCCCAGATAGTTGCGCAACTTTTCCAGGCCAACGGTCACCTGCTGCGTATCATGATCCAACATATCGACAGCAGCTTTGCGCACCACCTTTGCAAGGGTGCGCTCCAGCTGGCGTACGCCTGCCTCGCGTGTATATCCCTCAATAACGGTGCTGAGCATCTTTTCGTTCATACGCACGCTGCCGCTTTTCAGGCCATGTTCCAATACCTGTTTGGGCAGGAGATGCTTCTTGGCGATCCGCAGCTTCTCCTCTTCCGTATAGCTGGGAACTTCGATGATCTCCAGACGATCCAGAAGGGCAGGCGGAATACTTTCGATATCATTGGCGGTAGTGATAAACATCACGCGGCTCAGATCAAAAGGCAGTTCCATATAATGATCGCGGAATGCATCGTTCTGCTCGCCGTCCAGCACTTCCAGCATGGCGGCTGCAGGGTCGCCCCGGAAATCGCTGCTCATCTTGTCGATCTCGTCAAACAGGAATACAGGATTCATGGTGCCTGCCTGCTTGATGCCCGAAATAATTCGGCCAGGAATGGCGCCCACATAGGTGCGGCGATGACCGCGGATTTCCGCTTCATCTCGCACGCCACCAAGCGACATCTGGACAAATTCGCGGCCGACTGCCTTGGCGATGGCGCGCACAATGGACGTTTTACCAACACCGGGAGGGCCAGCAAAGCACAGGATCGGGCCCTTCATGTCCTGCTTCATTCGAAGCACGGCAAGGTATTCGATAATGCGTTCCTTCACCCGTTCCATGCCATAATGATCCTGATCCAGCACCTTGCGGGCGCGCTTGAGATCCAACTGATCTTTGGTGGTCTTTCCCCAAGGCAGGTCCAGAATCCACTCGATATAGGTTCTGCTGATACCCACTTCAGGGGTGCCGGGCGCCATGCGGGACAAACGCTCAATTTCCTTTTCGGCTTTTTCGCGAGCTTCATCATTCAGCGGCGTTACCGCGAGGCGATCCCTGAGATCTTCCACCTCGGTGCCATCCTTGTCGCCAAGCTCAGTCTGAATGGCCTTGATCTGCTCCCGCAGATAGTAATCCTTCTGATTTTTCTCGATCTGCTTCTTGATGCGTGCCTGAACCTGCTTTTCCACATCAGAGAGTTCGGTCTCCCGAAGCAGAATGCCGCAGACCGTCTCCAGACGATCCTTCACTTTCAATTTTTCCAGCACAGCCTGACGATCCTTCAGCGCCGTGAGCACATTGGCGGCAATAATATCCGCCAGCTGATCCGGCTGTTCCACCGCCAGAACGGAGTGCAGCGTTTCCTGAGAAACCCGCATACTGGTGCGGCAGTATTCCTCAAAATACTGATGGGTGGTGCGTACCAGCGCCTTCAATTCCGGGGAATCCTCCGCCGACTGCTCCGGCACAGGACGAACCTCAGCCACCATGCAAGGTTCATCTTCCAAAACGCGCAAAAGCACCGCACGCTGCTGGCCTTCCACCAACGCACGGATGCTGTCGCCGGGCAAGTTCAAAACCTGCTTGACCTGCGCAATGGTACCCACGCGATAAAGATCGCTGTCATGAGGATCATCCACTTCAGCGTCCTGCTGGGTAACCAGAAAAATGCGCTGGTCTTCCATCATTGCTTTTTCCAAAGCCGCAACGCTCTTGGTACGCCCCACATCAAAATGCATCACCATATGAGGGAAAACCATGATCCCCCTTAGCGGCAGCACGGGCAGCGTGGCACGGAGCGTTCTGCGTGTCGTTTCCTGCATATCGTTCCTCCATACGCCTGCCGGGAAGGCAGGCGGCAATCATCCAGGCAAAAAGCCCGGAATGATTATAACGGCTTCAAGGTACAAATGCAAGTAAACGATGCAGATTGTCACAAATGGGCAGCTTATGTATCCAATGGGTCAGGAGTTTCCTGTGGCAAGCTTTTCTTCCGCCACAAGCACCGGAACAGGCGATACGGGCTGGGCATTCAGCGCGATCTCCACAGTCGCCGCTTCAGCCGGCAGCAGCATTCGGTCCAATGCTTCCCGCAATGTACGGATGGGTTTCACCTGAATGGTGGTATGCTCAAATCGTTCCAATTGATTTTCAAAAGGAATCAACACGCTCGTCAGTCCCGCCCGCTCAGCAGCCTCTACCTTTCCGGGCACACCGCCCACAGGCTTGACCATCCCGCGAACCGATACCTCGCCCGTCACCGCCACATGACCATCCACCGGTCTGCCGGTGAGGGCGCTGGCAGCAACCACTGCCATGGCAACACCAGCCGACGGGCCGTCCACCGGTGTACCGCCAGGGAAGTTGATATGCAGGTCGTATTCGTCCGTTCGGTACCCCATGCTGCCAAGAAGCGTCATCACGTTTTCCAGCGAACTGCGGGCGGTGGATTTGCGTCGGATCTTGCGGTTGTCTCCGCCGATCTCTTCTTCATCCACAATACCGGTGATGTGGAGTTTGCCGCTGCCCCGCTGCGCCACCGCTTCAATCTCCATGGTAGCGCCTTGATGGCTTCCCACGATGGCCAGACCGTGAACCACGCCTATACGATTGCTGGTATCTGCCTTCTGGTCAGGTCTGGCGGCATAATGTCCGGAGTAAATGACCCATTCCACATCCCGGGTCAGAATCTCTGTACGGTTTTCCAGCTGTGCAAGGCCTGCGCACATCTGTACGATATTGACCGCATCCCGGCCGCAGGAGGCAAAGCGGCCTACCATTTCTGCATCTTCCTTTTTCATGGCAAACCCTGCTCGCTGAGCAGAATGGAAGGCGATATCTGCCACTTCTTCAGGCTCCAGCGCCCGGAAATAAATCTCCATACAGCGGGAACGCAGCGCTGGCGAAATCTCCTGTGGGCTTCGCGTGGTAGCGCCTACGAGACGAAAATCTGCTGGGAGCCCATTTTTGAAGATATCATGGATATACCGCGGTACAGCTGTATCATCTGCATTATAGTAGGCGGACTCAAGCATGACCTTGCGATCCTCCAGCACCTTGAGCAGCTTATTCATCTGAATCGGGTGCAGCTCGCCGATCTCGTCCAGGAACAAGACGCCGCCGTGGGCTTTGGTCACAGCGCCGGGCTTGGGCTGCGGAATTCCCTGAACGCCCAAAGGACCGGCGCCCTGATAAATCGGATCATGAACGCTGCCAATCAGCGGATCCGCAATAGCACGTTCATCAAAGCGCACACAGGTGGCGTCCATTTCGATGAACGGTGCATTGGCAGCAAACGGCGTGCCCGCGCTTTTTTTGGCAGCTTCCAACACCAGGCGGGCCGCACAGGTTTTGCCGATTCCGGGAGGGCCGTAAATGATCACGTGCTGGGGATTTTTACCGCACAGAATCGCCTTGAGAGACTTGATCCCGTCTTCCTGACCGATAATATCCGAAAACTTACCCGGGCGAACGCGCTCCGCCAGGGGTTCGCTGAGTTTCAAGGCACGCATGCGCTGCAGGCGCTCATATTCCTTGCCGCTATCGCGACGGTGTGCAGGCTGTGTTTTGCGCTGCGCCCGAAGCTGGGTGTAGAAATAGATGCCGACCACCACGGTCACCAACAGCTGTATACCAAATAGAATTGCACTGACCACCGTTTGTACCTCCATCTGCGGTTTACTGGAGGTATCTTGCCTTGTTTTGCGTAATTCCATGTATGGGGTTTATTGGTTCGAGGCGCAAAAAAGCGCGACTGAACGCTGATGAAAGCGTCAAGCCGCGCGGATGCATTGGTTCCTTATTCCCGGAGCATGCGTTCTTTCTCCAAGTTTTCTTTCTTGCCGTGGATGCGTCCCAGACCGTACATCAAAAGCGCAGAAAGCAGCAGATTGATCCAGCCTAGGTTAATTGTCGGGTTCAACGTATTGGCAAGCCCAATAACAATGTTCGCCATGCCTACTGCCAGCATCATCTTTCCGATCTTATCAAGATGGCTGATACGGGAATCCAAATCGGAAAACAGATCAAAGCGTCCATGCTCTGTCTTTTTCCGGAAATAGATCCATTGCACGATCCTGCCGATATATTCCGCGCCCGTTTCCTCCATAAACGACACATAGTCGTTGTCCGGATTGCGCATCTCCAGCCGGACAGTATATTCGCCGGGCTCACAGCGCACAAAGGTGTAGGTACAGAAACTCACTTTATCCAGCACCCATCCGCTGCTGGCCATCGTGTTGAGCCACTGCTCTTCTTTCTCAAAGTCCCAGGCCCAAAACCACTTACGAATCACTTGACGTTCCATTTATTCTTCCTCCTGATTCAAAATCGCTTCACCATTGGCAACCAGCTGTTTCAACCGGTTCAGTTCGCCCACCAGGATTTCCAATCCCTTCGGAGTGAGCTTGTATTGCTTCTTCCTGCTGCCGTCCTCAACAGGCAGCTGAACAATCCATTCCTTGTCGCACAGCGCATTCAGCGCGCCATACAGCGTTCCGGCCGCCAAACGGACCCGCCCGCCGGAGAGCAACTCTGTTTGCTGCATGATCCCGTAGCCATGCTGGGGTCTGTACAGGGAAAGCAGGATGTAGTAGGTGGCTTCTGTCAGAACCATATTCTCGTTCATAATGCACCTCTGTATTGTTTATCGATATATCGTCTAACGATATATCGTAATTGATTATATCGGATTACGATATAGTTGTCAAGTCTATTTTGAAAATATGTGCGAGTGTGCCATGCGTTCGGGCAACTTAAGAGAAAGCATAGCAAAAGACCTGGGAAGTCAATACTTCTCAGGTCTTTTCCGTTATGTTGTTCCGTCAGGAATGCTTCTGCTGATAAATGCGAAGCGCCTCATCCAGAATCTTGTCCCCAACCTGCCGCTTGGTCATCTTGGGCAGCGGATTTAGACCAGCCTCTGTGATCAGGGTAACGATATTGGTATCCACGCCAAAGCCTGCGCCTTCAGCTGTCACATCGTTAGCAACAATCAGATCCAGCTGTTTTTTTTGCAGTTTCTTTTGGGCGTTTTCCGTCACCTGCTGGGTTTCGGCAGCAAAGCCAACCAGCACCTGTCCGGGCTGTTTTTGCTGGCCGACTGCTTTTGCTACATCCGGATTTTCCACCAGTGTAAGCACCATCGTTTCCCCATCCTGCTTCTTGATCTTCTGATCAGCCGGATTCTCTACCCGATAATCTGCAGGAGCCGCTGCCTGGATCACGATATCCTGGCCGGGGCAGTTTTTCAGCATGGTGTGATACAGATCCATGGTGGACTGTACCGGCAGCACCGTCGCGCCCTGAGGGGCAGGCAGGTTGACTGGACCGGATACGATGGTCACCTCCGCTCCGCGTTCCAGAGCGGCCTGGGCAATGGCATAGCCCATCTTACCGGAGGAGTCGTTGGTCAGGTAACGCACCGGATCGATCCGCTCTACGGTAGGGCCGGCGGTGACCAGCACCTTCAGCCCCAGCAGATCCTGCTTGGCGGTCAGCAGCTCACAGACAGCCTCTACGATCTCAGCAGGCTCACTCATGCGGCCGGCACCGCTGTCTCCGCAGGCCAGAAAACCGCTGGCCGGGCCTACGGTTTTCACGCCGCGGGACAAAAGCGTCTGAAGATTGTCCTGGGTCGCCTGCGCCGTCCACATGCCGGTGTTCATAGCAGGCGCCAGAAGAATCGGCGCCTTGGTCGCCAGCAGCGTAGTGGAAAGCATATCGTCGGCAATACCGTGCGCCAGCTTGGCCATCAGGTTCGCAGTGGCAGGAGCCACGAGAAAAACATCCGCTTTCTGCGCCAGGGAAATGTGCTTCACATCCCAGGATTCCACCCGGGAGAAGGTATCCACCGCAACAGGGCGGTTGCTCAGGGTCTCAAAAGTCAGGGGCGCAACCAGCTTGGTGGCGTTCTCGGTCATGATCACGTCCACTTCCGCATGCAGCTTCTTGAGCCTTGAGACGACTTCGCACGCCTTATAGGCAGCGATCCCGCCAGTAACGCCCAGCACCACATGTTTGCCGGTGAGCATATTACTCCTCCGTAAGATCAGCGTCGCGCTCGTAGGTGAGCAGGCCGCGGTTGATCTCTTCTACAGCGATCTTCAGGGGTTTCATTTCCTTAGCGTCGATCAGAGGCTCTTTCTGATCCACCAGCTGACGGGCGCGCTTGCTGGCTTCCACCACCAGCGTATAGCGGCAATCGACTTTTTCACTCAGTTCCACGATATTGGGATTTACGATAGGCATATTCTTGTCCTCCTCTATTTGATCATTCTTCGGGGATTTCAGGTTGATAGCGCACAATGCGCTGTTTCTCAGCGCGGACGATGGACATCATTTCTTCAAAGGCAACGTCCAGCTGATCATTGACCACCGCATACTGATAACGGCTTAGCAAGGCGATCTCATTGCGGGCGTTCCGCATCCTGCGTTCAATCACGTCAGGCGCATCGGTCTGCCGATCCGTCAGGCGCTTACGCAGCAGCTGATAGCTGGGCGGAAGAATGAAAACGCTCACGTAATCGTCGGTGTTTTCCATCACAGAGATCGCGCCTTGAGGGTCGATCTCCAGCACCACGTTCTTGCCCTGGGAAAGCAATTCTTCAACCGGCTTGCGCAGGGTACCGTAGCGGTTGCCATGCACCGTAGCATGTTCCAAAAACGCGTCTTCCGCCAGCAACTGGTCGTAGCGTTCCTCGGTGATGAAATGATAATGAACGCCGTCGATCTCTTTTTCTCTGGGCGCGCGGGTGGTCACGCTGCAGGAAAGCACGAAACTGGGATCCTGCTCAAGCAGCTTTGCCACGAACGTTCCTTTTCCTGCCCCGGAAGGGCCGGAGATGATCAGCAGCATTCCACGACGATCGATTTTGATTGCCATGCATTATGCCTCTCTTTCGTCTTCTCGTGTAACAGTTTCTTTTCCAGCGACACGACCCGCAATGGTTTCCGGCTGGATGGCCGAAAGCACAATGTGGTCGCTGTCGGTTTGGATGACGGCTCTGGTGCGTCTGCCCTGCGTAGCGTCGATGATCCGGTGGTTTTCACGGCCTTCCTGGATCATTCGCTTTACGGGAGCGCTGTCCGGACTGACGATGGCAACGATGCGATCTGCCGCGATCATATTGCCAAAGCCGATATTGATGAGTTTCAGCATTCTGCCTTCCCTCCCATCAAGCCACGTTCTGTACCTGCTCGCGCAGCTTTTCCAGCGTACACTTTGCATCCACCACCGCTTTGGCGATCCTGGCGTCGGATGCCTTGGAGCCGATGGTATTGACCTCACGGTTCATCTCCTGCAGAAGGAAATCCAGCTTCTTTCCGGGCTGCGCTTCCTCCGTGAGGATGGTCTCGAACTGGTCGATATGACTCTGAAGCCGGCTCAATTCCTCATCAATGGCGCAGCGGTCGGCCATCAGGGCAACTTCCTGAGCGATCCGCTGGGGATCCACATCGTTGATCTGCCACTCGTTGAGTCGGTTCTCCAACCGCTTGCGGTATTCCACAGGCACAGTAGGGGCTCGCTGTGCGATCTCCTCCCGAAGGGTCACCACCGTTTTGAGGTGATTGCGCAGATCCTCGCGAAGGTTATCTCCCTCGCGGCTTCTCATGCTGATCAGGGCTTCCAACGCCGCCTGCGTGGCCTGCGCCGCCAGACCCCTGACCGCTTCCACGTCCTCGTCCGCCTGCGTAACGGTCAATGCGCCGCTCAGGGTCATTACCTCTGCCATGGAGGCCTTGCGGTAGCCGCCAAGCAGCTTACCCGCTTTCTTGATAGCTTCCTGGAAACCGGCGAGCAGCGTGTGATCCACAGTCAGCTTCTGCGCGTCCTGACGGGTATTGGCATAGGAAACAAAAACGTCCACGTGGCCGCGTTTCACCTGGGACTGCTGCAGACACGTGCGAAGCGTATCCTCCAAAAAGGTCAGCCCTTTGGGCAAACGAAAGGCCAGATCCAGATAGCGGTGATTCACGGATTTCAATTCCACCGTGATCTCTCTTCCGTCGCGGTGAGCGGTTCCCCGCCCGTAACCGGTCATGCTCTGCATGGGCATCCTCCTTTCGATGCAACTTTTATTATAGCATTCTTTTCTGGTTTATACAATATTTCGGTTGTGAAAACCATCACTTGAACCAGACGGAAAAAACGATGGTTTTCACAGCCATTTCTCATCAAACTATCATTTGAACATGCACATCTTATGTGCTACACTATCAACGTAAGCGAAACCTGTTGATTAGGAGAGCGTATGAAGCCTGCAACCAGAAAGCTTTTGAATTTTCTGTTTTTGTTCTTTACACTGGGCGTGGTTCTGTATCTAGGCTTGAGCGGAAACGATCTGGAGGATCTGGCTCAGGCACTGAAAACCTTTAGTCCTGTTTATTTGCTTTTGTGCACAGCCTGCTGGATGGTCTATGTGCTGATGGACGCGCTGAGCGTACATTGCTTCCTCCGCCGGCAGGGGCATCCAATCCGGCTACGCGACAGCATCCATGCAGCCATTGTTGGTCTTTACTACTGCAACATCACCCCGGGCGCCAGCGGCGGCCAGCCCATGGAAATGTATTGTCTGAGCAAAAAAAATGTGCCCATCGGCGTCAGCGGATCGGCGCTGGCTGTGAAGTTCGTTTGTTTTCAGATCATTCTGCTCATCACCGGCGCTGTTCTATGGCTCACCGGTGCCGAATTTGTTTCGAACCATACCCAGGGTGTCGTCTGGCTCATTGTTCTGGGCTATGTCTTCAATTTCTTTTCCATCAGCGGCGTCATACTGATGGCCATCAACCGCAAGGCGGTTCTCTGGGTCATTGACAAATGTATCAACATCGGCGTCAAACTTCGCATCTGCAAAGACCCAGAAGCCTCCCGCCAGCGCTGGACCGATCATTGCGAAAGCTTCCTGGGCAGTTTTCGCATGCTGCTCCGTACCCCGAAGGATCTGCTGATCCAATGTGCAATCGCATTTTCTGAGCTGATGGTGCAAATGCTGATTATCCTGTGCATCTACCATGCCATGGGCTTCAGCGGCCCAACTCCCATGGAACTGATCACCATCGGCGTACTGCTTTACATCAGCGCCAGCTACACGCCCCTGCCCGGCGCTTCCGGTGCACAGGAAGGCGGTTTCGCCTTGTTCTTCAAGAACATTTTCCCGGACGCCAGCCTGTTTGTTGCGCTGCTGATATGGCGCTTTTTTACCTACTACCTCACCATTCTGGTGGGGGCCGTGGTCACCACCGTGGAAAGCCTTCACGGCATCTGGAAGAAATAACTTACGGATTTTCTTCAAGCCACAGTCTTTCTACTGTATAGCCCCGCTGCTCAAGTTCCCACAGGATACTGTCCCGGGGCAAAACCAAGTGCATCAGTCCCACCGTGACAAAATAACGGTGGGATTCTTCATTTTCCAGCAAATCACAAAGTCCATCAGCCATCTGACGGTTGCGTCCGGTAACCAACGCGCTGTGGTATTCCTCCGCCAGTAACGGATCCATGGCATCGTCCTCAAGGGCGTAATCCCGTGCAAATGCCTCTGCGTCGCCATCATGCCACCACTTGGGCCAGCTGGACAGGGTACTGTTCTTCGCTGCTTGCGGATCGAGAATCGTGGTGCAGGTCTGCCATAGCATTTCTTGCTGCAAGGGCATGCTCATGCCATCCATCAGCAGCAATTGCTGCTCTGCAGTCTCCAGGTAGCACAGCTCTTTCCCTTCGGCATAGCGAAGAACGGTGTTTTCCACGCCATATTCCATGGCTTTTTGAGCATTGCGTACCCCCAGCTGCCCGGCAGCAGCGTCAGTGGTCAAAACGCTGCTCACCGCCCAGGGTTTCATCTGATCCATCACAGTCATCGCAAAATTTTCCTGACGACAAACACGGGAAACTAACCCGTAGCACTCCGGTAAAAGCACATCCGCCAGAGTGCCGCTCTCCAAAAACATCAAATCCTGCGCAGCCTGCAGGGCAGCAGGGTCTTCGTTATCACATTCAAAAACAAATACGTCCGCCTGCTGCATCTCATGGAGAATATGTTCCCCGTAAGGCTCCATCTGTTTGTTGCCCACATGAATGGAGCCAAGGATCACCATGGAATTTCTTCCGCCGGTGATGCGATAACAGATGCCCTGAGACGGCTGTGCGCTGCAGCTGCACAAAAACAAAAGCATCATCAGCAGCACAAGGAAAGCCGCACGCTTCCGTCTATTGTCCTTCATCTCTTTTTGCTCCTTATTCCTGTGATTGCTGCGGCGAAAGTGCTTCGTCCCGCAGCCGCCAATGTTCCGGCAAAAGCGCCCTGTATGCAGGGGTGAAGTAACGGTCATCCACCAGAACAAGTACGCCTTGATCCCTTTCCGAACGAATCACACGGCCGCCTGCCTGCTGCACCTTTTGCATGGCAGGAATCCGGCATGCATAGTGAAACCCGTCTCCAAAGCGCTGGTCATAGCAGGTGCGAATGGCGCTCAGCTTCTGGGACGGCGTAGGCAGCCCAACGCCCACGATCATAGCACCGATGAGCTGATCACCGGGCAGGTCTATCCCTTCACTGAACAGTCCCCCCAATACGCACAAACCCAGAACAGGACGCGATGTATTGGAAAAAGCTTCAAAGAAAGCCGCGCGATCCTCTTCTGTCATTTGTGGGGTCTGAATCCACATCTCCGGCAGTTCATCCTCGTTCAGATGCGCCAGCACCAGCTTCAAGTAGGCGTAGCCCGGGAAGAACACAAGATAGTTGCCTTCCTTGAAACGAACCATCTCCGCAATGCACTGCGCCACCTGCGCGGCGCTGGTCTCACGGTCCTGATAGCGGGTGGAGATCCTGCGTCCAACGACTCTCAGGTTCTCTTCGGGAAAAGGCGACGGCAACGCAAAGCAGGCGTCTCCCTCCTCGCCGCCCAACAGTTGCTTCATGCAAGACAGCGGCGACAGGGTCGCAGAGAAGAACACCGCACCCCGCTGCCCTGCGGTGATCCGGGCGATCTCCGGCGCCGGCGAAAGACAATACAAACAGACACTCCGTTCCTTGCCCTTCGCCTGCCAGAGAATCGCATACTCGCAAGTTTTTTGCATTTCTGCCCCGTGCAAAAAAGGCAGGCACAGACGAATCACTTCAAAAACGTCCGGAATCCCCGGAGGATGCGGCATGGAAGCCACCATCGTTGCTTCCTCCAGCACCTTTTCCACTTGGGAAAGAAGATCGTCCTGCAGTTCCGCTTCCTGCCATTCTCTTTCCTCCGGCAGGGGCGGCGGCTGCTTGCGCAAAGCATGAATCAGCGCCGTTAACGCCTGATAGTACTTGTGCTTGCGTCCGCAGATCCTGCCGAATGCAGCGCGATGCTGACAAAGAAACGCGCTGTCCATCTCGCCCGACAGTGACTCCCGTACTCTGTCCACCACATGGTGCGCTTCGTCGATGAGTAGCGTCATGTCCCTACGCTGCTGAAAAAGACGTTTCAACTGGGCAAAAGGATCGAAGGCATAGTTCAGATCCATCAGGATCACATCTGCCAGTTCGGTCAGCTTCAGCGCCAGCTCAAAGGGGCAAAGCTGGTGACGGTCAGCCACCGCAGTGATGAACTGGTCAGTCCAGCAGCCCTCTACCGCCAGCAATTCCTCCACCGCATCCGCTTCCCGCAGGAAATGCCCCTTGGCACGGGGGCAGTCATCAGGATGGCAGCGGGTCATGTGAGGACACATCTTCTCCCTTGCTGTCAGCATGCTGACCCTTATCGCCGCGCCGTTTTCCAGCATCCTCTGAAGGGCTTCCAGCGGACTTTGCCGGGCAGTATTGCGTGAGGTAAGATACAACAGCTTGCCAGTTTTCCCCTCGCCCAGCGCCTTCAGGGCAGGAAAAAGCACCGCAACGCTCTTTCCGGTACCGGTGGGCAGGCTGGCAAAGAGTCGGCGTTTTCGGACAACGGCCGTGTAGACCTGCCGCGCCAGCTCACGTTGCCCGGCTCTATACTGCGAATAGGGAAAAACCATTGCCTGCAAAGAGGCGTCCCGCCGTGCGCGATGTTCCCTCTCCCTGAGCGCAACCTTTACATAGGCAGTCAGCCATTCCTCCAGTTGCGCTATCAACTCGCCGACATCCATGCACTCTTCATACGCACGGCGTACCTCGCCTTGGGTGGTCACGTAGCTGACACAGAAACGCACACGCTCGCAACCCATTTCCAAGGCAACCATTGCGGCATAGCAAATCGCCTGTGCCCTGTGGTCCGGCGCTGCCGCGTCACCCTGCCAGGAACTGTGCTTCATCTCCTCCACCAGCGGGATATCGCCGCCAGTAAAGGCATCCATGCGGCCAAAAAGCGTAATTTCTTCGCCGCTGATGGAAAAACTGTGGGAGATGGTTTTCTCGATCTCGGCATCCCGGCGCTGCTGGGTGGCCCGGTGGGCTTTCGTTCCTGCCAGCATGTCCCCAACGCCGCTGGTGAGGATGATATCCTCAGGCGGAAAGCAAAAGGCTACCAGCTCGCGGACAGAAACGCGCAATGCTTTCTCCACGGCGGCAGCCTCCTTTCCTTTTGTAAAAAGCAGCTTAGTTGTCCCTACGGGAACGAGCCAGCAAAACCAGCCTGAGCAGCTGCAGCGCGCTGGACACCGCAGCGGCCACATAGGTCATGGCAGCTGCATTCAGCACTTTCTGCGCGCCATTGATCTCGTCTTCCCCCAGAAAACCGCCCTGACGAAGCAACGTCACAGCACGGCGGCTGGCGTCGAACTCCACTGGCAGCGTCACCAGCGAAAACACCAGCGTCAGTGCGAAGCAGAGAATGCCTACGGTGATCAAGGGTTCCCAGCTGAAAATCAAACCTGCCAAAAAGATAGGAAAATACAGATGACTGCCAAGGTTCACCACCGGCACAATAGCGCTGCGCAGCTTCAGCGGCGCGTATCCATCGTGCTGCTGCATGGCATGGCCGCACTCATGGGCAGCAACGCCGATCGCAGCGATACTGGCGTTACCGTTTACGCTCTGACTGAGCCGAAGCACATTGGTCGAGGGATCATAATGGTCGGTCAGGTCACCGGCAACGCTTGAAATCTGCACATTGAAATTGCCGCTTTGATTCAACAATTCGCGGGACACCTGATCCGCCGTCACACCTCGGCGGCTAAGCACTCTGCTGTACTCGGAAAAAGTGGACTTAACGCGGAACTGCGCCCAAAGTCCAAGCAACAGACCAGGGATCACCAAAAGCATCGTCCAGTCAAAATAGAACATAGAATCCTCCTTCTACCACACCGGAACGCAGCGGTCAAAAACAATCCGTCGTCCTTATCATACACCATTTCGGCTCAAATACAACTGAAAATGTTTCAACTGTCGGTTTCCGATTTCCATTACCTCCAGCGGATAATTGCAGGCGCTTTGGGGCATCCTGATCTTCAGGAGGGAAAGCGATGAAACAGCGATATCCGTTTTCACATTCGCAAGTGGCTGAGCTTGGCAGCTGGCTAATGCTGATGGCTGCCACCCTGCTCCTGATGACCATTCTGCTTATGCCGCTCAACGCCCTGGGACTGACGAAGGAAGAACAACGCCTTAAAGAAGCATGGCAGCAGGGTGAGCTCGTGCGGCTGCATATTCTCGCGGAGGATGACTCCAAAGAAGCGCAGCAGGTGAAGCTGATCGTTCGGGATAGTATTCTTGCCACCTTCGGCGAAAAACTGAAGGCGCTTGGATTGACCAACAGCGATCAGGTATATGCGTATCTGCTTTCTCATGCGGATGAAATGGAACAGGTCGCGCTTTCCGCTGCCCGAGAGGCTGGCTTCGATGGCGAAGTTCGTGCACAGGTCGGCGTTATGGATCTTCCCTCGAAGCAATACGGAGATGTACTGCTTCCTTCGGGGCCATACCGCGCGCTTCGCATTACGCTGGGGGCAGGACAGGGACAGAACTGGTGGTGTATCCTTTTTCCACAACTATGTCTTGCACTTGCCGGAGATGAGCCCTGGCAAACCGAGCCTGAGGAACCGCCCAGGCCTGTCTTTTACACACTGGACATCCTATCCTGCTGGACGTTGCTTGCTCCCTGACGGCTTTGCGCCATTGACAACCGGCGTGCTTTGCTTGATAATAAACGGTGGCCTGAGTTTTTGGCCGCCGTTTTACTTTGCTTATGCAGGAGGGCAAGCCATGGATTTTCTGCCTGTAACGATGGAGGACATGAAAGCCCGGGGCTGGGATGCGCCGGATTTCGTCTATGTGGTAGGGGAAGCCTATGTGGATCACCCTTCGTTTGGTCATGCCATCATCAGCCGGGTGCTGGAACATGCAGGGTACCATATTGCCATGCTGTGCCTGCCCGAATACCATAGTGCAGACGAGTTCAAGCGTTTTGGCAAGCCCAAGCTGGGCTTTTTGGTGTCCTCCGGCGTTATTGACAGCATGGTCAACCACTATACTGCCGCCCGCAAGCGCCGCAGCGAAGACGCTTATGCACCCGGTGGAAAGGCCGGCATGCGGCCTGACCGGGCAGTGACCGTGTACTGCAACCGCATACACGAAGCATATCCCGGCATGCCAGTGCTCATCGGCGGTGTGGAAGCTTCCCTCAGACGTTTTTCCCACTACGACTACTGGGATGACAAGGTACGCCGCAGCGTACTGGTAGACAGCGCGGCTACGCTGCTGATGTACGGCATGGGTGAAAAGACCATCATTGATTGCTGCGACTGGGTACGACGCGGGATGCCGACGCATGAGCTCAAGCAGCTTACCGGCATCTGCTATATGGCCAAGCAGCCGCCCAAGGACGCGATACTCCTGCCCTCTCATGATCAGGTGGCCAACGACCCCAAAGAATACGCCAAAGCCTTCATGATGGAGTATGGCGAGCAGGATCCGGTGCGAGGCGGCGTGCTGTGCCAGATGCAGGACAGCCAGCGCTATCTGGTTCAGAATCCTCCTGCCATGCCCCTAGAACAAAACGAACTGGATCAGGTTTATGACCTGCCCTTTACCCGACGGGCACATCCCATGTATGACAAAGTGGGCGGTGTACCGGCACTCAAAGAAGTCCGTTTTTCCCTGAGTGCCGTGCGCGGATGCTACGGTGCCTGCAACTTCTGTGCCCTCACCTTTCACCAGGGGCGTATCGTAACCGCCCGCAGCCAGCAGTCCCTGCTCAAGGAAGCACGTCTGGTGACCACCTTCCCGGATTTCAAGGGCTACATTCATGACGTGGGCGGCCCCACCGCCAATTTCCGTGGACCAGCCTGCGAAAAGCAGCGTAAACAGGGTGCCTGCAAAAACCGCCAGTGCCTCTACCCTACGCCCTGCAAAAACCTGAAGGTCAGCCACAAGGAGCTGTGCGAACTGCTGACCAAAATGCGAGCGCTGCCGAAGGTGAAAAAGGTATTTATCCGCTCCGGTATCCGTTTTGACTATGTGATGGCCGATAAGGATCCCACGTTCCTCAAGATGCTCTGCCAGCACCATGTCAGTGGGCAATTGAAAGTAGCTCCTGAGCATATCAGCTCTAATGTGCTGTCCAAAATGGGCAAACCGAACCGTGACGTTTATGAGCGCTTTGTGCAGCGCTATGAACAGATCAACAGGAACCTTGGCTCGAAGCAGTATCTGGTACCCTATCTGATGAGCAGCCATCCGGGAAGTACGCTGGCGGACGCTGTTACCCTCGCCGAATACCTGCGTGATATCGGCCATCAGCCGGAACAGGTCCAGGACTTCTACCCCACCCCGGGTACGCTCAGCACCTGTATGTACCACACCGGTCTGGATCCCCGGGACATGAGCAAAGTCTATGTGCCTAAAACAGTGCACGAAAAGGCCATGCAGCGTGCATTGCTGCAGTTTAAGAACCCGCGTAACCATGCGTTGGTGCGTGAAGCGCTCCGCCTCTGCAACCGTGAGGATCTGATCGGATACGGCGCAAAGGCGCTGGTACCTCCGGAACGCGGATACGGACAGAAACAAGATGCACAAGGTCCACGGCGGCAAAATCGCCCTGCCCGCACCCCCGCTCATCAGAATAGCCGTGCTGCCTCTTCCAGTGCTCGCGCGCCCCAGTCACGCAATGAAAACAGACGCAGCGTAAACGAACGTCCCGCCAGGCGTTCCAAGCATGAAAAACTGTCGCGGTAATTACCGCGACAGTTTTTCATGCGATTGAATACTGAGATCGATTAGCCGGCAGCCAGTTCCTCGACGCCAAAGCTGTTGAGCAGGTAAGAATTGTACATGTTGTAGTCGCTCATGAGCGTCTTAAGGTAGCGCAGCTCGGCCTGATAAACGTACTTGTCGGTAACAATGTACACATCAAACACAGCATAGCCGTCCTCAGTGGTGTAGGCGATGGTACCGTAGTTCAGTTCTTCGCTAATGTTGCAGGTAGAGCCAGGCAGGCCGTCGGAAATCACGGTCACGTAATCGTTCAGGTTGCTGCTGTTGGCATTGTCCACGCGGCGAGCAAAGAAGGACACGCTGCCGTCTTCCAGAGAAGCGGAGACGCCGCTTTCGTCTTCAACCAGCAGTTCGTCGGTGAACACGGCGGGATACAGCACCATGAAGCCCAGCTTGGTGTTGACATACTCAACCACGATGCTCTCGGAATAGGCCTGCATTTCTTCTTCCACGCTCAGCTCGGTGCCGGTGGAGAAACCCATCAGGCGGAAGCCGCCCAGAGCAGTGGCATCGCTGGCAAAGGTGAAGATGGCACGGTCGATCCACATCACCTGAGCGAACTCATCCTCGTTGAGGAGGGAGTAGGCCTTGGGAGCCATGTACATCTCGCCCATGATCTGCAGGGTGCCGTTGTCGCCCAGGTTATTCACCGTTACGGGCTTGAAGCCGATGTACTGGGTGCCGATATCCGTCAGAACCACTTTCTCAGTCTGGGGGATCTGAGCCGCGAAGATGGTCTTCAGCAGTGCAGTCTGCGCAGCGGTGTCGGTGAGCATGGCCTCGGTGATGCCCAGAGAGGCGCCGCGCTCCTGACCAATGCGGATAAACGCATCCACAAAGGCGCTTTCCAGCACGCCTTCGGAATCAGGAACCACCATCGTCACGCCGTCGTCTGCATTATATGCGGCGGCACAAACCAGATCCATCAAAGGATAAAGAATTTCCAAATCTGCTCCCTGCTGGGCTTCCGCGGCGGCAAAGCCAATACCGCTCACCAGCATGCAAAGCGTGAGAAGCAAGGTCGTTACACGGCGGAAAGTGTTCTTTTTCATGGTATACTCCTCCTAGCTCATGTATGGCTCCATGTGGATGCGTACCATCCATCGCTCATAGAACGAATGAAACAGCCTGCATCATCCATGTTTGGAAAGAAAAGCAGCTGCCGAAATTGCGGCGATATTTCCCTCGCCTACTGCTTTGGCAATCTGCAGGGGTTTTCCGGTGCAGTCTCCTGCCGCAAACACCCCGGGAATATTGGTTTTCATCTCGCGATCCACTGGGATAAAGCTGCCCTTGGTTTCCAATTCACCCAGCAGCATCCCCAGCGGCATTGCCGTACGGAAGATGAAAATACCATCGTAGTGGTGGGTCGCCTGATCAGTGACCAGTGTAAGGCCTGCATCGTCCCGGCCAATGGAAACCGGCTTTTCAGCAACCTGTTTCACCGCCTCCGGCAGACCATCGGCTGCATGAGGCTTCATTTGGTAATAGTCCATTTCGCCTACAAGAGTGGCAAGAAATTGACTTTCTTCCACGCCTTGCGCGGAGGTGGACAGCACGGCGATCCGTTTGCCCCGGTAGAACATCCCATCGCAGGTGGCGCAGTAGCTTACGCCTTTGCCAAGCTGCTCCTCCTCGCCGGGCAGCAGCGTCGGTCGGGCAGCGCCCATTGCCAGTACCACCGTTCCAGCTTCCAGAACATCGTTCTCTACCAGCAGCATAAAGTGTCCACCCATGGGCATTACCTGCCGTACCAAACCGGCCCGCTCCTCGGCGCCAAGGGCCAGCGCCTGATTGCGGAATGTATCCAGCAACTGGCTGCCGCTAACCTCCGGTAGGCCGGGATAGTTGTCGATTCGCTCGGCGGTACGCAGCCAGCCGGAATCGTTCTGTGGGGCGATCACCGTGGCGCTAAGCCCACGCATACGGGCGGTGATGGCACAGGACCAGCCGGCAGGGCCTTTTCCGATAATGGCAATATCCGTCATAAGATCCTCCTTGCGCCGATCCGTCTATGTTCACAATCGTATTGTATCAAAAATGTTTGTTTATTGCAAGGATTTTAATATAATAATAACATTTTTGACAAAATTCCTTTTCAATCTCCGTAAAATGAACCCCAAGATTGCCCTGAACCAGGGGATACGCTATAATCAATATGAAAGGAAGGGATCGACATGGTGAGCTGGAACCCATGGCATGGCTGCAAGCGCTACAGTACCGGCTGCCTTCACTGCTATGTGTATCGGCGCGACGAAAGCGTGGAGCGGGACGCTTCGCAGGTGCAAAAGAACGCCGCATTCGACTTGCCTATACGCAAAAAGCGAGATGGTTCCTACCACATCCCCTCCGGCGAGACGGTCTTCACCTGCTTTACCTCCGATTTTTTCCTGGAGGAGGCTGACCCGTGGCGCGCTGAAGCGTGGCAGATGATTCGCCAGCGTCAGGATCTGTATTTCTTTTTTATCACCAAACGCATCCTTCGTTTTCACGAGCAGCTTCCTGCGGATTGGGGAACCGGCTACCCTAACGTGACCATCGGCGTGACCTGTGAAAATCAGGCGATGGCTGATCAGCGTCTCCCCTATTTTGTTTCGCTGCCCATCGTCCATAAACAAATCGTTCTGGAACCCATGCTGGAGAGCATCCAGCTGGAACCATATCTAGGTTGCGGCATCGAGAAGGTTTCTGTTGGCGGCGAAAGCGGCCAGGGTGCGCGGCTGATGCGCTATGAATGGGCGCAGAACGTTCGCTTCCAGTGTGATCGCCATCACGTCGCTTTTCATTTTCACCAAACAGGCGCGCGTTTTGAGAAGGATGGACGAGTGTACCGAATTCCCCGCGCCGAGCAGCAGCGGCAGGCGGCAAAATCCGGTTTGTCTACTATTGATGCTAAATAATTCAAAAGGCAGATGCCCATACGCATCTGCCTTTATTGTTCTGTCTTTGCTTCTTTTTCTTTCCAAGCGATCAATACGTGTCCATCCAGTCCGGCCCATTCATGGGTGATATATTGAAAGCCAGATTGCTCCAGCAACGCATGAGCCAGCTTATGTGTGCAAACCGTTTCGTCTTCGTCTGCCCGCTCAAGGAGAAATCGTTCCACCGCCCGCAACGGAGCCGGCATACAGTGAAACGCCAGCACCAGCTGGCCGCCGGGCTTCAGCACGCGCTTGCATTCAGGAAGCTGCTTGCTTAGGGTTTCCATGCCGCCTTCCGTGGGATGGAGCAGTATGGTATCAAAGGCTTCGTCGCGCCAGGGAATATCGCCCACCGCAGCGTAGACAAAATCACCTGCGTACATGCGGGCGCGGGCTGTACGGATCGCTTCCATGTCGGACGAGATACCGCATACTTCGCATTCCATGTGGCGCTGCAAATAATCGGCTACATTGCCCGTACGTACGTTGGCATCCAGCACCTTGTCATCCGGATCAAACACTGCGCAGCGCAGCATGGTTTTTTCCAATGTACTGATACGCGGCTGCCTTGCCAGCAGTGTCTCCTGACTGCAGACTTTTTCCTGCACTCTGGTGGTCATTCTCTGCCTCCCCTGCATGGCTGATCAACCATGCAGGGGTAGTATATCACACTTTCGAAATAATTGCACGCATTTTTGTAACAAATTTTCATATTTATGTCACTTAATGAGCGTGGTAGGATTTTTCGCCTTTGTTGTTCAGCCACAAAAGGGACAGCACTGTAAGCAGCAGCACAGTCCCCATGGTGAGCCCGTATGCCGCATACCAACCAAAATCCGTTTCCGTCATCAACGTGCCAAACAGCAGGAACAGCAGCCCCAGAATCAGGATGTTCAGAAGCATAGCAACCATGGACATGAAATTCTGTTTGACAGCCTCTACCTCTGTTTTCCAATGAAGCTTGGGGTAATGAACGTCGATGATCACGCTCAGCGTACTCATTAGCAGACAAATCAGCAAAGCGCATACACCGGCAATCAAGGTCCTCAACCACAGTGCAGGCACCAAAATCCAAAGTACTGTGCACAGCAGCAGAATCAATATTCCGTCAAAAAACAGACCCATATATACCTTGGCGCGAAGCTGAACCGCGCCGCTAATGGGGAAGGTCTTGCGGAATTCATGAACGGTACCTTCACGGCTCACTGCTGTGCTGGGCGCCAGATTCATCATGCCTGTCAGCGCAAGCACGCCGGTCAGAATGGCCAGGTAGTATTCACCGGTGGCAGAAAGCAGGACGTTCCTGATGAACTGAATACCGCCGTCCTGAAGCAGCGAAAAAGCAAACACACCGGCCATCAGCGGAACCATCAAGATTCCAATCAGGCAGTTGGTAGCATAGATCGGCACCGTCAGCACATGCTTGATCTCCTGCAACGTCAGCGACATGATCGGCCTGCGTTCGCCCTGCTTGCCCAGGACGCGCTTTTTGCCTCGGTTCACCTGGCCAATGGCTTCCTCCTGACGAATGGCCAACTTCATATAGCCGCCGCCAAGCAGCCAGATCAAACCACCGATGACGGCTGCGGAGGTCACTGCATACAGCCCAAGCCGCATCCAGCTGTCCATCCCCGCCATCTGTAGGCAGTCATTGGCCCAGCGGAGCCAGGGCAGGTTGCGAAGAAGCATATTGCCAAGGGATTCTCGCCCCAGCAGCAACGAAAGCAACCACTGTGTGATTTCCTCGTTGCTCATGTTCTGCAGCGACAGTTCTGCTGCCATGATCCCGACGAACAGGGCAAGGCTCACCAACGTAGTCATGCCTTCGCGACGCTTCCACAAGGCACTGATCCGAATCAGGGCAAAGCTCAGCAGCATGGCAATTGCCAGCGGAATTAGCGGAACCAGAAGGAAGACCAGAACAGCCTTCAAATAGTACACCAGCCCGGCGCTGATGCTGATCCCATAGCATACCAGGAACGGTGCGCTGAACAGTAACGAAATTCCCGCCTCGCCGGCAATGACCGTCAGCACTTTGCCCAGCAGCACCGTGCGGGACTCAATGGGCAGAGACGCCAGAAACGAAGTATCGCGGCTGAAGAACAGCACACTGTTCAGATGAAAGAAACCATAAAGCAGCGTGATCATGGTACAGGCAAGCAGCGCCAGGCCGATCGCAGCCTGCCCCTGCCCCACGCCGTGCAGCAAATCAAACAGCATCACTTCCAAAAAAGCGATGGAACCATACGCAATCAGCATCAGCAGTCCAAAGCCGACCACCTTCAGCACAGCAAGCGCTTTGGGTTTGCCTTCCTTGGCATAGCTGCCGGGCTTGATCGCCGCAAGCCGGTTTTGCACCAGCATACGAAGATAGGCAGTCATCTTTTACTCGCCCTCCTCGTTCCAATCGTCGGCCTGCACCAGTTCCAGGAACAACTCCTCCAACGTGCTGTCATTCTGGCCACCGCGCAGCTCCTCCAGCGTACCGTTGGCGATCAGCTGCCCCTGCTTGATGATGCCGATCTGATCGCAAAGGCGCTCGGCCACATCCAACACATGGGTGGAGAAAAACACAGTATGACCGTTATCCCGGTGCTTGCGCATTTCTTCCTTGAGCAGGAACGCACTCTGGGGATCCAGACCCACCATGGGCTCGTCCAGGATCCAGATACTAGGCTCGTGGATCAGGGCACCGATAATGGCCAGTTTCTGCTTCATACCGTGAGAGTAGCCGCGGATCTGCTGATCATATGCCTGCTCCAACGAGAACAGCTGCAGATACTTCTCAATGTGCGCGTTACGCTTCTCCAGAGGAACGCAGTAAATATCAGCCATAAAGCGCAAATATTCCCGGCCGGTGAGCCGCTCGTACATATTGAACTGATCAGGCACGAAACCAAAGCGCCTCTTCGCCTCAATGGGTTCCTTGGCAATATCCACACCGTCCAGTTTGACAGTACCGCTATCCGGCGCAAGAATGCCGGTCATCAGCTTGATGGTGGTGGTCTTGCCGGCGCCGTTGGGGCCGATAAAGCCGAATACCTGACCGTCTTCAATGGTTAGATTCAGGTTATCGACTGCTTTCAGGCTGCCGTAGCTCTTGGTGACGTTTTCAAAGGTAATCATCTTGAACCCTCCGTATTGTCTTTCCATCCGATCGACGTTTTTTCGGACGGTACCATCATATCACATCCAAAAACAAAGAGGTAGCAAACTTGTCGCTACCCCTTTGTTTGGTCGTTCCAAAAATACATTTTTCAGGCTAAAATCACTCAGATGCACCGATGCGGGCGATGGCGCGCTTCAACTTGGCAGAAGCCACCATGAACTCACGGTCGTCGCGCTTGAGGTTCTTCAGCTTTTCTTCTGCGGCCTGCTGAGCCTGCTGCGCACGCTCACGATCAATCTCGTCAGCCCATTCAAACGTGGTCGCCATGACCACGGCCTCGCCGCCGTATACAGTCAGCATACCGCCGCTGCAGGCTGCCTGCCGGGTCTTGCCTTCCTCATCTACGATATGTGCCTGACCGATGTCCAAAGGCGCAGCATAGTCGATATGCCGTGCCAGAATGCACACGTCGCCGCCGACGGTACGGATCACCAGCCGCTCTGCCTGCCCGTCATACACCAAACGGTCAGGCGTTACGATCTTCAAATGAAAGGTCGTCATGTTCATTCACCCTTCTGGGCCTTGGCCACGGCCTCGTCGATAGTGCCCACAAACAGGAAGGCGCTCTCAGGCAGATCGTCATGCTTACCTTCGATGATCTCACGGAAGCCGCGGATGGTCTCCTTCAGGGGCACATACTTGCCTTCCATACCGGTGAACTGCTCAGCCACGCTAAAGGGCTGGCTCAGGAAACGCTGCACCTTACGGGCGCGAGACACAATCATCTTGTCCTCGTCGCTGAGTTCGTCCATACCCATGATGGCGATGATGTCCTGCAGTTCCTTATAGCGCTGCAGAATACCCTGCACCTGACGGGCCACTTCGTAATGCTCGTGACCAACCACCTCAGGGCTGAGGATGCGGCTGGTGGAATCCAGCGGATCAACAGCGGGATAAATACCCAGAGAGGCAATGGAACGGCTGAGAACGGTGGTGGCGTCCAGATGGGCGAAAGTCGTAGCGGGGGCAGGGTCGGTCAAGTCGTCTGCAGGGACGTATACGGCCTGCACGGAGGTGATGGAGCCCTGCTTGGTGGAAGTGATGCGCTCCTGCAGCGCGCCCATCTCGGTAGCCAGCGTGGGCTGGTATCCAACGGCGCTGGGCATGCGGCCCAGCAGTGCGGACACCTCAGAACCGGCCTGGGTGAAACGGAAAATGTTGTCGATGAAGAGCAGAACGTCCTGGTTTTCCCTGTCGCGGAAATACTCCGCCATGGTCAGACCGGACAGACCTACGCGCATACGGGCTCCCGGCGGCTCGTTCATCTGGCCATAGACCAGTGCGGTCTTGGAGATGACGCCGCTTTCCTTCATTTCGTTGTACAGGTCGTTGCCCTCACGGGTACGCTCGCCAACGCCGGCAAAAACGGACAGACCGCCGTGCTGCTTGGCCACGTTGTTGATCAGCTCCATGATCAGAACCGTCTTGCCGACGCCCGCGCCGCCAAACAGACCGATCTTGCCGCCTTTGGCATAGGGAGCGATCAGGTCGACCACCTTGATGCCGGTTTCCAGGATCTCAGTGGAGGTCTCCTGCTCCTCATAGGAGGGCGCCGCACGATGAATGGGCCAGCGCTCGGCGTTTTCCGGCTGGGGCTGATCGTCGATGGCGTCACCCAGCAGGTTAAAGATTCGACCCAGGCAGTCAGTGCCGACAGGTACGGTGATGGGGCTGCCGGTATCCACGGCGTCCAGACCGCGCACCATACCGTCGGTGGCGTTCATGGAGATGCAGCGGGCCACATTGTCACCGATATGCTGTGCGACCTCAGCCACGACCTTCTTGCCGTTGTTCATAATCTCAACAGCGGAAAGCAACTCCGGCAGGTGGCCGTCCTCAAAGCGGATGTCAAGCACCGGGCCGATGACCTGAACCACCTTGCCAATGTTTTGCGTATTCACAATGGTTTTCTCCTTTCCCGATGCTTATTCTTCTGCGCCGGCGACGATCTCCGTGATCTCCTGCGTGATGGCACCCTGACGGGCACGGTTGTACCGCAGCCGGAGATCGCTGATCATTGCATCGGCGTTTTTGGTGGCAGAATCCATGGCATTGCGCCGCATGGACACTTCGCTGGCAAAACTGTCGCACAGGGCGCTGTACAGTTTGCCGGCCAGATAATCCGGCACAACCTTTCGCAGGGTGTCGGCGGGTTCCAGCTCATACACAGTGGCCACGGGGGTGGCATCCTGCGGAAGCTCCGCCCGAACGATGGGCAGCAGCTGCTCTACCTGCACCTGCTGGTCCATCATGGTACGGAAGTCCGTATAGACCAGCCATACTTCATCGAAGCGACCGGCATGATAGCCTTCCGTCAGCAGCGTAGCCATGCGGTAGCATGAACTGACAGACGCGCCTTCCACACGGGCCAGCGTATCGTCCAGCAGTTCCTTGCCAAGGTGCTGGTACTTGTCAATGGCCTTTCGCCCTACAGGGAGCACGCAGTAGTCCATATCCCCTGCGTGGGCATCCAGAGCCTTAAAAACGTTGGAATTATATCCTCCTGCGAGACCGCGCTCGCCAGCGATGACCACATAACAGCGGCGCTGGACCGGGCGGACGGTCAGGAAGGGAATATTGGCATCCTCACAGCGAGCCACAGCGGCAGCAATCGCTTCCTGAGCGATGCGACCGAAAGGCTTGCTGCTTTCCATGCGCTCTTTTGCGCGGCGAAGCTTGGAGGTGGCCACCAGCTGCATGGCTTTGGTGATCTGCATGGTGCTTTCCACACTGCGGATACGCAGCTTGATGTCCTTCATGGACGCTCCTGCCATGGTAACTCCTCCCTTCGCTTACTTTGTCTTCAGAAAATCTCTGGTGTACGCTTCCAGCGCAGCCTTGAGGCTCTCTTCGGTTTCGGCGCTGAGCTGACCGGTGGTGCGGATGGCTTCCAGCACGTCGCCGTGCTGGGCTTCCATTCGGGCGTAGAGGCCTTCTTCATAATCCGCCACATGCTCCACGGCTACTTCCTTGAGATAATCGTGGGTAACGGCGTAGAAGATGCAAACCTGATTTTCCACCGTAACGGGATGGCTGCGGTTCTGCTTGAGCACTTCCACAATACGGGCGCCCTGCGCAAGGCGGGCCTTGGTGTCTGCATCCAGATCGGAACCGAACTGGGCGAAGCCCTGCAGTTCGCGGTACTGGCTGTAGAGCAGCTTCAGGCTGCCGGCCACCTTCTTCATGGCCTTGATCTGGGCGTTACCACCAACGCGGCTGACGGAGATACCGGGGTTCACAGCAGGCATGATGCCGGAGTGGAACAGTTCGGTCTCCAGGAAGATCTGACCGTCGGTGATGGAGATCACGTTGGTGGGAATATAGGCAGAAACGTCGCCGGCCTGGGTCTCAATGATGGGCAGAGCAGTAATGGAACCGCCGCCGTACTCAGGCGCAACGCGGGCTGCACGCTCCAAAAGGCGGCTGTGCAGATAGAACACGTCACCGGGGTAGGCTTCGCGTCCCGGAGGACGGCGGATCAGCAGAGACAGCGCGCGGTAAGCAACAGCGTGCTTGCTCAAGTCGTCATAAACGATGAGAACGTCCTTGCCCTGATCCATGAAGTACTCTGCCATGGCGCAGCCGGAATAGGGAGAGATGTACTGCAGAGGCGCCAGTTCGCTGGCGGTAGCGCTGACCACGATGGTGTAGTCCATAGCGCCGGCGGCAGTGAGGGTATCCACCATCTGGGCAACGGTGGAACGCTTCTGGCCGATGGCCACGTAAACGCAAATCACGTCCTTGCCCTTCTGGTTGATGATGGTATCCAGCGCGATGACGGTCTTACCGGTCTGGCGGTCGCCAATGATCAATTCGCGCTGACCGCGGCCGATGGGGATCATGCTGTCGATGGCCTTGATACCCGTCTGCAGCGGAACAGAAACGCTCTTACGCTGAATGATGCCAGGGGCATTGCGCTCGATGGGACGGGTTTCGACACTTTCGATAGCACCCTTACCGTCCACAGGCTGACCCAGCGCGTTGACAACACGGCCGATGAGTCCGTCGCCCACAGGCACGGACACAACCTGACCGGTACGTTCCACCACATCGCCTTCCTTGATGCCTTCGTCGCTGCCCAGCATAACGATAGCCACGGAATTCTCTTCCAGGTTCAGCGCCATGCCGTACTCGCCGTTGGGGAAGCGCACCAGCTCGTTCGCCATGCAGTTGTCCAGGCCAGATACACGGGCAATACCGTCACCGATCATGATGATGGTGCCGGTGTCGGTCTGGGTGATCTTGTTGTCATATGTTTTGATTTGCTCTTTAATAAGCTTGGAAATCTCTTCAGGTTTCAATTGCATAGTATCACCGCTTTCCGTAGATGATGCCGGTTTCCTGCCCGGCTCAGTCCTCGCTGGTTAGCATCTGCCGCATGGTGTTAAGGCGATGCCGCAGGGTATTGTCGTAGCGTTTTCCTTCCATCTCCAGCAATACGCCGCCCACGACCGCCTCGTCCACTTTTTCGATCAGCTGGATCTGCTTGCCAGTCATGGACCGGAGCTTTTCCATCAGCTGCTGACGGCGGACTTCGTCCAGCGGTACGCTGGTGGTCACCACAGCTTCTACCACACCGTTGTCCCGGTTGTAGAAAGTATGGAAGGCGTCCACACAGCCTTCGAATTCGCTGACAATGCCACGTTCACAAAGGATTTTCAGGAAGTTGAGCACATAAGGATGCACCTGCCCGCGTAGGGCGTTGTCAAGAATCCCGACCCGCTCAGCCTTGCTCAGCGCTTGATTGCTGACAAGGCGGCAGAAATCAGGATTTTCCCGGAACAACGCCTTCAGAGCGATCAGCTGCTCCAAAGCCTCGCTGGCAAGCGCCTCCTCCACACACAGGGAGTACAGGCCTTCGCCGTATTCTCTGCTAAGCTCTGTCACTGCTGCTCACCAACGTTCCTGATGAAATCATCTACAAAGGATTCGTGGTCTTCTTTGCGCACTTCACGGCCCACGATACGGCTGGCAATATCCACCGCAATATCGGAGATCTCGGCGCGCACGTCGCTGAGCATCTGCTTCTTTTCCTGAGCGATCTCGCTGGCAGCCTTCTGCTTCATATGGCTGACCTGCTCCGCCGCTTCGGAAACCATCGCATCGCTGCGGCGCTGTGCCGTCTGCTGGGCGCTGCGAACGATACCGTCCGCCTCGTCACGGGCAGTGGCAAGCTTTTCCTCGTATTCCTGACGCATGCTTTCGGCGCTGTCGCGCTTCTGCTGCGCTTCGCCGTAAATATCCTCCACCTGCTGCTTGCGGGTGGCGAGGATATTCTGCACAGGCTTAAAGAGGAACTTTTTCAAAATCAGGTACATAATCAGCAGGTTGACCAGAGAGATCAGAATCTGCCAGATATTGACCGAAATGATGTCGAGTGTCTGTACCATGTTACTGTCTTTCCTTCCTCAGCCGATCAGCGAATCTTACTTGATGGCATTCTTCAGGATGTTCACAAACAGGTTGGGCGCAACGAAAATCAGCAGAATGCCGATAACCAGACCATACAGACCGGTGGTTTCCGCGATAGCGCAGCCCATGATCATGGTGGAAGTGACAGCGCCCTTGGATTCGGGCTGACGGCCGATGGCTTCGCAGGCCTTGGCGACGGCATTACCTTCACCGATACCAGGGCCGATACCAGCGATCAGGGCGAGACCAGCGCCGATGGCGCAACCAGCGAGAATGATACCGATAGCAAGTTCCATAATGAGTTCCTCCTTAAAGTGATTTGATTTTCATTTTCGTTCAAGCGGCAGCGCGGGCTTTTTTCTTTGCCATGCGGCGCTCGTAATCCTCCTCCGGGAAACCAGTGGCGATGTAGAGCATGGTCAGCATGGCGAAGATGAAGGCCTGCATCAATCCGCTGAAAATATCAAAATACAGGGACAGAATGGCGGGAAGACCGATCTGCAGGAAGGGGAAAGCCCCAAGGAAGCCCGGCAGCCAGCCCAGCACCAGTTTGCTCAGCCCTTGCAGCGCGTAGGCGATCAGCGTTGAGATAACCACGCCGGACAGTACGTTTCCGTAATGACGGAAGGACATGGAGATCGGGGTGGAAAACTCGCCGATAATGTTGAAGGGAGCAAACACGGGGAACGGCTCAAAGAAGCCTTTCACATAGGGGAAGAGACCGCCCTTGAGCTTGTAATAGGTGATCAGGATAAAGACCACGATGGCCCAACCGGCAACGACGTTGACGTCGGACGTTGGCGGCCGCAGCCCCAGCAGGCTCATCAGGCTGGAGAACGCGCTGATGACCATGATAGCGGCGATAAAGGGAACGAACCGGATAAAACGGACGCCCATGTTATCGCTTACCAGATTCTCGACCTTTTCCACCGCCCACTCAGCAAGAAGCTGCCGCTTGGTCTGGGGTTTGAGGGCAAGGCCGTGAGCCATGTACAGCGCAAGACCCAGAATGGACAGCATGACCAGCCAGGAGTTGATCTGGGACTCGGTAATGGTCAGGTCCTGCAGGGGCATGGGAATGGTCGCATAGATCCGCGCACCGGTGATCTCGATCCCGTCAGAGGCCGGGGTGGTGATCACCTTCAGGGCGATACCGGCTACCAGCGGCAGAATCATCAGCGCGATGAGCAGCCAGTCCACCACCTTGAACCTCAGCGATTTGTTATTCATTGGTTCCACCTCTTTATCAATCCAGTGTCTGGTCGTCAGTGGGTTGCTGCTTCAGATCCTTGTCCAGCAAGGGTCTGAAAGCAATGGCGATTCTCGGGAAGAACAGCGGGATGACCACCGCCAGCGCATGAAAGCAAGAAACGGCCACGCCCACAGCCGCAAGCGCAAGAACCATCAGCATCCGCAGCATTTGCGACAGCTTCAATTTATCAGACGCCGCTTTTTCGTCCAAACCGATGGATCGTTGGATCGTCAACCCCATCAGGAAGAAGTTCAGCACTGCGATGATCACACCCAGCAAATTGCCCAGCGGCACGGTATAATCCATGTGCCCCACAAGCCAGAAAACCAGTTCCATCACCACGCTGAGGATAATGGACGCGCCAAGAATGTACAAGGTTTCCTTTTTAACAGCCGGATCGATCCGCATCAACGAGGTCCTCCTTTGGGAATAACGGATATTGGTTGATTACTTGGTGCCAAAAAGACGGTCGCCGGCGTCGCCCAGACCGGGAACGATGTAGGCGTGCTCATTGAGCTTTTCATCGCAGGCGGCGACATAGATGTTCACGTCCGGATGATCCTTCTGAATCCGCTCAATGCCTTCGGGGGCAGCGATCAGGTTGACCAGACGGATGCTCTTGCAGCCGCGCTGCTTAAGGAAGGTAATCGCTGCAGAGGCACTGCCGCCGGTAGCCAGCATGGGATCCAGAATCAGCAGCTCGCGATTCTCGCTGTCAGCGGGCAACTTACAGTAGTATTCCACAGGCTGATGGGTTTCAGGATCGCGGTACAGACCAATGTGGCCGATCTTGGCGGCGGGGATCAGGTTTGCCACGCCGTCTACCATGCCCAGGCCGGCGCGGAGAATCGGCACGATGCCAATCTTCTTGCCGCTGAGAACACGGGACTTGGTAACGCAGATAGGGGTTTCTACTTCAATCTCCTCAGTGGGCAGGTCACGGGTAACCTCATACACCATCAGCATGCTGATTTCTTCCAGCAGTTCGCGGAATTCCTTGGTACCGGTCTTTACGTCGCGCATAAGTGTGAGCTTATGCTGAATGAGAGGATGGTCAAAAATGTATACCATAGAAATACCCCCTTGTATATTTGTGAGTCTGCGCACCGCGCAGAAGCAGTTCGTTTTTCCAAATATCCATTTGTACCCATTCTGTACTTATCTATTATAGGCGAATTGGAACGACAATGCAATAGAAAAGCAAAAATGAGAATGAAAACCGCCCGTCTATTGAGGAAACTCAGAACAGCGACAACTGCTGCATCTTCGGAATTCGTCTGCGCTGCGGGATGGCGCCCCGTTTTACCGAGCAGGGCAGTTCGCCAAGGAACGGCGAGGTTTCTCCCCCACAGGTCAGCACCAGTTCTTCTTTGGCGCGCGTCATACCGACAAAGAACAAGCGACGCTCCTCCTCTTCGTCGGACGGTTCGTTTTCCCGCAAGTGGGGCAAGTCCCCTGCGTTGACGCCTGCCAGAAACACCACCGGGAATTCCAGACCTTTGGAACCGTGCAGCGTCATCAGGCTGACCGCGCCAGACAGGTGCTCTGCACCGCTGCGACGGCGGATATCGGCTTCTTCGCCCGTTTGAAGCGCATACAGGAACTCATCCATACGCTTATGAAACACTGCCGCGTCCAGAAGCTGCTCTACTTCGCCATGGTTCTTGTCCAGATGCTTTGCCAGCGCTTCCAGCTGCTTGCGGGGTTTGTCCCTGGTGAGGCCTGGCAGAAGGCTTTCGACCGTATCAAGCCATGGGGTGAGTACATCGAATGGGGCCAGTTCATGGCGCAGGATGGCCATGTCGGGGCTCTCCATGGTCGCAGAGATTGCTGCGGCACGATTGATCAATGCCGGCGGACATTTCCACAGACCGCGAAGGGCACTGCTGAGCGAGGCGGCATCCCCGGGGCTGAGCATCCACCGGAAGAAACTCAGCAGAGATTGTACTGTCGCGTTCTCCCAAAAGTGCTCTCTTCCGCAGATTACGCAGGGAATGTTGACGTGGCGTAGGCAGTTTTCGATCTGTTCCAGCTGACGGTGGGTACGGCACAGCACCGCGATCTCCGAAAATGCCCGCGTGTTGCTTCCCTCATGCACGCCGGCATGGGCGCTGATCATGTCCATACCACCGACCATCGACATGATTTCATCGGCGATCCAAACACCTTCCGAGAAGCCGTCAGGCGCAGTCATCACCCGGACAGGCGCACCTACGCCACTATTGGCGGTAAGGCGCCGCTGGCCTCCAGGATTGTTGACGATCACCGACAGGGCACACTCCAATACCGCGCCCGTTGAGCGATAGTTCTGCTCAAGTGTGATCACCGCAGCATCTGGTTCGTCCGAAAGAAGCCGGTCAAAACAAGCTGCGTCCGCGCCCCGGAAGCCGTATATGGATTGATCGGGATCGCCGATTACGAACAGATTTCCGCCGTGACTGGACCAGTGCTTCACCAGACGGTGCTGTACGCTGTTGATATCCTGATACTCATCCACCAACAGGTAATGAAACGCTGTCAGATCGGAGGCGTCTACCGTCAGCGCCTCCAGCAGCACGTCGTCCAGATCCCTCAATCCCAGAGCATGAAGCCGGCTGTTATAATCCTCGATCACACCTGTGGACAGGTGTACGTTCTTACCGTTTTTATACAGCGAAACCTGCGCGATAGCTTTGGCGGGCGTCAGGTTCTCCCCGCGTTCACGGAGCACCTGTTCCATCACCGACAGTTGCTGCTCGCGCTCAGCAATCGGCTTATGCTTAAGCAAGCCAAGGGCGATGGCGTGGAAGGTGCCTACGGTAAGCCCTTGCACCGCCTGCTTGCCAAGTGTTGCCTCCAGACGCGCCTGCATCTCCTGCGCTGCCTGATGGGTAAAGGTCACTGCTGTGATTTCTCTGGGGTCTACACTCTTTTCTGTAAGCAGATAAGCAATGCGGGATATAAGTGTCCTGGTTTTACCGGTTCCCGGCCCGGCGATGACAGCCGTCACGCGTGAGGTGCTGTGAACAGCAGCCTCCTGCTGGGGATTGGGCTGGCTTGAAGCAGACGCAACCACCCGATTTCCGGATGAAGACGCCGGCTCTGGATCCTTGGGAATTGGCTGTGTTATACGCTTCGGTGCCTTGGCAGCTGTCCTTTTCATGCTCAACGCATCCAACAGCGATAGCTGACCGCCGGCAAGCTGGGCTTCTCCTTCGGCAAAGACGCGAATGCGGCCGTATTCGCCATCGTAGCCGCCCTGACAGTATACCTTGCCTTCGCGCAGGCGGCGAATTGCTTCGGCCACCACGCTACCGCCTGCTTCTTCGATCTGCTCAACAGGGGCATTTCGCAGAATCGTCATCTCAGGCCCAATCCGTGTGAGCAATTCCATATACCCGCGCTCTACCTTCTTGCTGGCAGCGGTCACGCCCAAACATTCCGCCAGCAATTCCGCCAGAGGAATCAAGCATTCATAGGGTTTTCCAGTAGTCGGCTGCTGTCTGTCCGCCAGCTGACGGACGCGATGAAGCACGCCAACCGTCACGCGGCGTCCGCAAACAGGGCACTTCCCCCCATTCGCTATGGTTTCCTCGGGTTCCAGGCAGCAATTGCATAGGCGATGCCCATCCAGATGATACTTGCCCTCTTCCGGAAAAAACTCGATGGTACCGCTCAGCCCATCGCCGGTTTCCAGCGCCCGTTTTAGTGCCGAGTAATCCGGCGTACCCTCCAAAATTGTAGCTTCACGACCCAATTTGGCCGGAGAATGCGCATCCGAGGAAGAAACCAGCTGGTATTTGTCCAGCATGCTCAGGCAGCGATTCATGGCTGGATCGGAACTGAGTCCGGTTTCCAGTGCGTGAACATACGGAGTCAGATCCTCGTAGCATTCTTCCAAGGTGTCGAAGCCAGAGAATGCCCCGAAAAGGGAAAAATGCGGCGTCCAGATATGAGCAGGAATGTAGATGGCCTCCGGACAGGTTTCCAGTACGATCTCCAAAAGGTCGTGACTGTCCAGACCAAGAATGGGTCTGCCGTCGGAGTGGAGATTTCCTATGGCTTCCAACCTGTGGGACAATTCGTCCGCTTCCTCCAGCCCGGGCAGCAAAATCACATGGTGTACCTTGCGGGTCTTCCCGTTCTTTTTATAGATCGTGCTGATCTCACCGCTTACCGCAAACAGGGGCATTTGGCTGTTCCGGGTTTCGCAGGGGAGGCGCATCGCCTCCCTAAGGCGATACAAGCCATTGCCGACAGGTTCCATCATGTCCCGAAGCTCTTGCCTCCAGCCCGCATGGGTAAGATCTCCAGTTCCAATCAGTCCCAGACCCTTGCGCCGCGCCCATAGCTCCAGGTGCTGAGGATCCAATTCCCGGCTGGTGGCTCGGGAAAAGCGGGAGTGAATATGTAAGTCTGCAAGAAACATCGTCTGCACCTCAATTACAGCCACTGTATATAGGCGGTTTTGTCATTGGCATTGTAGCCTGCCCGCTGGTAGAAGCGGTGGGTGCTCTCTTCTTTGGAGCCTGTCAGCAGCATCATTTTGTAGCAGTTCTCTCCACGGGCGATCTCCCGGGCATAATCAAGGCACGCGGTAGCCAATCCCCTGCCCCGGAATGCTTCGTCGGTGATGACGTTTTCGATGAACGCGTAGGACTGCTGTCCGTGGGTCAGGTTGGGAATGATGACGCATACACAGGAGGAAATGATCTTTCCTTCTTCTATTGCCACGATGATATGATGAGCTGGATCACCGATAATCCGCTGCCATAGCACTCGCAGCGCTTCCGTATCTTCCGGAAAGGGATTGCCATGCAGCTGCATGTACAGCTTTAACAGCCCATCAAGTTCATGGGGAAGAATTTCACGAATCATCTACTTGTCCTCCTGAAGCAATGGAAGTGATGACAGTATACCACGTTTTTTTGCAGGAAACAAACTTGACTTGGTCAGATGAAACACCAGACGAACTAACAATGTGAACTTTTCTAGGAAAACCCGTCAAAATAATGGGAAAATGCCTTGACAGCGAACTTTCAGTATGATAATATTCATGGGTGGCCGCTCAAGCCGGGTTTTGAAGTGCGCAAAATTGCGCCACCCAAGCGCTTGGCGAGTATTGTATCAGGAGGTGCTAGCCATGTACGCAGTCATTCTGACCGGTGGCAAGCAGTATCGTGTGTCCGAAGGGGACATCATCTATGTGGAGAAACTCGACCAGGAAGCCGACAGCAAGATCAGCTTCGACGTGCTGATGCTGGGCAACGGCGATAGCGTTGAAGTGGGAACCCCCACCCTCGCAGGCGCCAAGGTTGAAGGCAAGGTTCTTGGCAATGTCAAGGGCGAAAAGATCATGATCTACAAGTATAAGAGCAAGAAGAACTATCATCGTCGCGCGGGTCACCGTCAGACCTACACCAAGGTGGAAATCACCGCCATCGGCTGATGACTACCGTCACTGTCAGGTACATGGGCAACGGCATCAGCAGCCTTTCGGTGAAAGGTCATGCGGACTATGCCGAGTATGGTCAGGACATTGTATGTGCCGCAGCCAGCGTGCTCATTACCACTTGCGCAAATGCGCTTGAAAGCGTGGCCGGGGTTTCCCCTATCACCCATGTAGACGAGCGCACAGCCGAAATCCGGGTTTCTCTGCCGGACGAGCATCAGCAGTCCCACGATGCGCAGATCATTCTTCGCACCACGCTGCAGGGTTTCCAGGATATTGCGCAGCAATACCCAAAGAATTTGCAAATCATTTGATGGGAGGATCATCATCATGTTGAAGCTGAATCTTCAATTTTTCGCCCATAAAAAAGGTGTGGGCTCCACCCGTAACGGTCGCGACAGCGAAAGCAAGCGCCTTGGACCCAAGCGTGCCGACGGTCAGTTCTCTCTGGCTGGCAACATCCTGGTTCGTCAGCGCGGCACCCATATCCATCCCGGCCTGAACGTGGGCATCGGCAGCGATGACACCCTGTTCGCCCTGGTGGACGGCATTGTTCGCTTCGAGCGCAAGGGCCGCGACAAGAAGCAGGTCAGCGTCTACCCCGTGGAGACCGCTGCTGCTCAGTAATTGTCATCACATAAACGAGCGTAGGTCTTCTGGCTTACGCTCGTTTCTTTTTGCATTGCAGCACTTATTCTGTCAAACAAAGGGATGAAACCCATGATTGGAACGCTGATCAATTGCGCAGCCATCATTGCAGGCTCGGCCATCGGCCTTCTGTTCCGCAAGGGCATGAAAAAGAGCGTCTCCGATACGGTGATGCAGGGCGTGGGCCTTTGCGTTATCCTCATCGGCCTCTCCGGAGCGCTGGAAACCCAGAACACTCTGCTGGTGATCCTCTCCATGGTGATAGGCGGCGTAGTTGGCTCTCTGATCGATATCAACGACAAAATGAACCGTCTGGGCGCTTTTGCCCAGCGCAAGCTGACCCGTGAGGGCGATGAGAATAACACGTTCGCCAAGGGCTTTGTGACCGCCAGTCTGGTATACTGCGTAGGCGCAATGGCCATCGTGGGCGCGCTGGACAGCGGCATTCGCGGTGATCATTCCACGCTGATCGCCAAGGCCATTCTGGACGGCGTGACCGCCATTTTGTTTTCCAGCACGCTGGGCATCGGCGTGATGCTCTCCGCTGTGCCGATTTTGATCTACCAGGGGTCCATCGCCCTGCTGGGTAATGCCATCGCGCCTTTGCTCAGCGCCGAAGTGATCACCGAGATGAGCGCAGTAGGCGGTTTGCTCATCGCCGGCATCGGCATCAACCTTACCTTTGAAAAGAATATCAAGGTGGCCAATATGCTGCCTGCGATCATCGTTCCCTTCCTCTACTTCCCCATCTACCATCTGTTCGGAGGTTAAATCAATGGCATCCATCATCCGTGACGCGGCGCTGGCCGCAAAGGGCGCCCAGAAGATCGAATGGGCTCGCAGACACATGGCGGTTCTCAACAGCATCGCCGAGGAATTTGAAAAGACTCAGCCCTTCAAGGGCATGAAAGCTGCCGTTTCCGTTCATCTGGAAGCCAAGACCGCCTACCTGGCACAGGTGCTGATGCGGGGCGGCGCACAGGTGTTTGCCACCGGCTCCAATCCCCTGTCCACCCAGGACGACGTAGCCGCCGCCCTGGCGGAAAGCGGCGTGACCGTATACGCCACCCACGGCTGCAACGAGGAAGAGTATCATGACTATCTTTGTCGCGCCCTGGCAGAAAAGCCTGACGTGATCGTGGATGACGGCGGCGACATGGTGCACATCCTCCACGAGGAGCATCCCGAGTGGGCCGAAAACCTGCTGGGCGGCTGTGAGGAGACTACCACCGGCGTGATCCGTCTGCGCCAGCGCGCCAATGCGGGCACCCTGAACTTTCCCATGTTCAACATCAACGATGCTGACTGCAAGCACCTCTTTGACAACCGCTACGGCACCGGTCAGAGCGTGTTTGACGGCATCATGCGTACCACCAACCTGAATATCGCCGGCTCCACCGTGGTGGTGGGCGGCTACGGCTGGTGCGGCAAGGGTGTTGCCATGCGTGCCAAGGGCCTGGGCGCAAAGGTGATCGTTACCGAGGTGGACTCTGTGTGCGCCATCGAGGCGGTGATGGACGGCTTCAGCGTGATGCCTATGGCCAAAGCGGCTCCGCTGGGCGACCTGTTTATTACCGTCACCGGCTGCCGCGACATCGTCACCCCCGAGCACATGCTGACCATGAAGGAAGGCGCCATCATGTGTAACGCCGGCCACTTCGACGTGGAAGTGGACGTAGCCGGTCTGCGCAAGCTGGCAGTAGAGAGCGGCGAGATCCGCCACAACATCGAGGGCTTTAAGCTACCGAATGGCAAAACCGTCTATCTGCTGGCCGAGGGCCGACTGGTCAATCTGGCTGCCGGCGACGGCCATCCTGTGGAGATCATGGACATGAGTTTTGCTCTTCAGGCTCTGTGCGCCTGCCGCATGGCCCAGACTGGCAAGGGTCTCAAGCCCGACCTGTACTCCGTGCCCCGGGACATCGATCAGGACGTGGCGCTTCGCAAGCTGACCGCGCTGGGCGTGGAGATCGATACCCTGACCGAAGAACAGGAGCGTTACCTCCACGGCTGATGCGCCGGATTGTATTTCCGCTGTGCTGATTTGTAAAAGGATTTGTTTTTCTGTTGACATCTCTCTCGATGCATGATATCATCATGCACAATCAAGGTGTAACCCACCATGAAGGGAGGAGTCTTCCGTGACGAACCTATGTGCCATGCGGATGTACATGATGTGCGCGTGTGAAGACTCGCGTTATTTGTGTTGCGCCGCTTGATGAATGAAAGCATTTGAGCCCGCTTTGCAAATACGCGAAGCGGGCTTTT
>SVGM01000019.1 GCA_015056365.1 Clostridiales bacterium
GTGTTAGGCACGCCGCCAGCGTTCGTCCTGAGCCAGGATCAAACTCTTATGTTTAAATCCTGAATCGCTCTCGATCGTTATTTCCATCGAGTACGAATTCTACTCAAAATTCTTGACTGTCGTTCTTGCGTTTCTTTACTCTGTATCGTTTTCAAGGTTCGGTGCTCTCAAGCGAGCTTGGTTATAATACCACGCACCTGGATTTATGTCAACACTTTTCTGAAACTTTTTTCAAAGTTTTTTTCATCCGGCATTTTCCCGAACATTGCAATCGGATTTCAAAAAACCATTCCGTTTTATTCGTGCTTTTCCGTCAGCGTTCGCGCTGATCGTTCGTCCTTTTGAGCACCGTAGCCCCCACTTAGTAAAACAGCACGGAGAAGCTGACCTCTCCGTGCTGCAAAATCCGCCATTACGCTTCCAGCGACCAGCGCATCAGCACCGCATCATCATCCAGTGCCCTGATTTCAAACGCGCCGTCTTCGTAAACCATATAGCTGGGAGCCTGCCCCTCCTTGGGTAAAGAGGTCGAACCCGGATTGATATAGGTGTAGTCTCCCTGGGGCACCACACAATGCACATGGGTATGGCCATGAATCAGCACATCCCCAGGCTTGTGGGGCGGCGGGTTTTCCGTATTGAACAGATGACCATGCGTCACAAAGGCACACCGTCCTCCATCCAGCGGCAGTAGCGCGTAATCCGCCATCATGGGAAACTCAAGCACCATCTGATCCACTTCAGCATCGCAATTGCCGCGCACACACAGCGGCGTCATCTGACATTGATTCAGCATCGCAAACACTTCCTTAGGTGCATAGCGATCAGGCAGATCATTACGCGGCCCATGATACAGCAAATCCCCCAACAGCACAAACCTGTCCACATTTTCCGTTTCCAGCTTTTTCAGAATCTTCTCGCAGGCTGACGCGGAGCCGTGGAGATCCGATGCGAACAAAATCTTCATCTTTTATTCCTCCAATCCTTCCAGTTCCAAAATAACAGGACAATGATCGCTGCCCATGATCTGATCGTCAATCTCCGCCTCACGGATATTGGCGCTGATTCTTTTACTCACCAGGAAATAATCAATCCGCCACCCGATATTCCGTTCGCGGCTCTTCATCATATAGCTCCACCAGCTGTAACGATCCCTGGCATCCGGATACAGAAAACGGAACGTATCCACAAAGCCACGCTCCAGAAGCGCCGTCATCTTATCCCGTTCCTCCTGGGTAAAGCCGGCATTACGGGTGTTTGTTTTCGGATTCTTCAGGTCGATTTCCTGATGGGCCACGTTCATATCGCCGCACACGATCACAGGCTTCTTCTGATCCAGTTGGCACAAATACTCAGCAAACGCATCCTCCCACGTCATGCGATACGCAAGCCGTGCCAATTCACGCTGGCTGTTGGGCGTATATACCGTCACCAGATAAAACTGCTCGTATTCCAGCGTGATCACGCGGCCCTCGTGGTCGTGTTCCTCCACCCCGATTCCGTACGTAACGCTGATAGGTTCTTTTTTCGCCAGAATGGCCGTTCCAGAATAGCCCTTCTTCTCCGCGCTGTTCCAAAACTGCAGATAGCCTTCAGGGGCAAATTCTGCCTGTCCC
Source organism: Clostridiales bacterium (assembly GCA_015056365.1). Classification (GTDB taxonomy): domain Bacteria; phylum Bacillota; class Clostridia; order Christensenellales; family Aristaeellaceae; genus Limiplasma. Next base: position 1,617 of record SVGM01000019.1, read on the forward strand.
TTATGCATCTTGGTTTCCTGCAGACAGAAAAAGTCCGCGTCGCTGGCGCTGAAGTAATCCATGAAGCCCTTGCCCAAGCAAGCGCGCAGGCCGTTGACATTCCATGAGATCAGCTTCACACAATCCCTTCTTTCATCGGCGGGTCGCCTCATTATTTTCAGTGCCTGCATTGTACCACACCCTCACAGGTGCCGCAAGTTGACATTCCTGGCGACGCTCTGCTATACTCTGAATGGAAAGGAAGCAATTTCCTTTCTTACAGATAAGGGGTGATCCAATGTTCGAGTCCCGCTGCGGCCTGAAATGCAGCGAATGTCAATACCGTGAAATCATGAAGTGCACCGGCTGTACCACCATCAAAAAACCTTATTGGGCAAAGAGCTGCCCCATCAAGAACTGTGTGGAGGGCAAGCACGTTGACCACTGCGGCCTGTGCGACCGCTTCCCCTGCAAGCAGCTCCACGAGTTCGCATACGATCCTGCCACCGATAGCGAAGGAACCCGCATCGAGACCCTGCAGGACTGGGCTGCCAACCGCTAACCTCATACAAACACCGATCCCCACTGGGGATCGGTGTTTTTCTTCTATAATAAAAGTTTATTCCTTGCTGTAATCCCTTCTGGGAAGCTGGATCCCAAGGGCACGGCTGACCTCTTCCAGTGTTTCCAGCGCCCGGACGATCTGCTCCGGCTTATGCTCGCTGATGACGCAGAAGCGCAGACGCGCCTTGTTCTTGGGCACGGCAGGATATACCGCCGGCGGTACAAAGACGCCGCAGCGGCGCATAGCATTGCTCAGGGCGAAGGCGTCCTCATCCCGGCCTACCAGCACAGGAATGATAGCCGTCTCGCCAGCAAGGCAGATGTCCATGCCGCGTTTTCTTGCCTCATCTGCGAAGCACTGGATATTGCGACGCATATCCGCCATGATACCTGGTTCCTTGCGAAGCAGACGAATGGCAGCCAGCGTGCCGGCGGCCAGCGCCGGAGACAGACCCACACTGAACACAAAGCCAGGCAGGTTATAACGGAGATATTCGATCAGGCAGCGGCGGCCCGCCAGATAGCCGCCGCAGGTGCCCAGGCCCTTGGACAAAGTGCCCATCTTGATATCGATATCGTCCGGTGCAAGGGAGAAATACTCGTCCACGCCGCCGCCGGTCTCGCCGATGACGCAGGCGCTGTGGGCCTCGTCCACCATCAGGAAACAGCCATATTTTTTCTTCAATGCCACAAAGGCGGGCACGTCCGCAATATCGCCGTCCATGCTGTAGGCGCCCTCAATGATGATCAGCACCTTTTCATAATACTTCCGCTGGGCGCGAAGAATGCTTTCCAGCGCTGCTGTATCGTTGTGCGGGAAGGGCTTCACCGTTGCCGGCGACAGACGGCAGCCCTGCTCGATGGAGTTATGGGCCAGCGCATCATAGACGATCAGGTCGTTCTTGCCGCAGAAATTGCCCACCACCGTCACATTGGTGGAATGGCCGCCGACGCAGACCAGCGCCGCTTCCGCGTGCTTCCAGTCGGCGATCTCCCGCTCCAGCTCCCCATGCAACGATTTTTCGCCCGCCAGCAGACGGCTGCCGCTGGCGCTGGTACCAAAACGGTCGATGGCTTCCTTGGCCGCCTCGTTGACTTCCTTGCGGCCGCTCATGCCCACATAATTGTAGCTGCCGAAATTCAGCACCTCCTGACCCGCCATCATGCTCTTGTCCAAAAGGGGCGAGTCGTGGCATACAAAATAGGGATTTCCTTCGCCGGAGGACATCAGGGCCTGCTGACGCGCCGCAAAGGCCTGATATTCTTCACTGTCTTCAAAACAGGTGATGGCTTTGCGCTCCACGCGTTCGTCACCGTGTGCTGCAGGCGTTTCGCCGCTTTGTTTGCTGTAGAGCAGTTCGGTGAGGCTGTTTACGGTTGCGCACATGCCGTACTCTTCCGTTCTGATGCTTACACCGAACATTTCCTCCGCTTTGAGGGTGATGGAAAGCACTTGCAGACTGTCGCCGCCCAGATCGTCAATGAAGTTCGCTTCGTCGCTAAAGGTGCCCACATCCTGCTCCAGCGCCTCTGCAAAGCACTCGCGCACCTGCTTGCGGATCTCTTCCTTCTTGCGGTTCTTTTCTGCGCTGGAGATGCTCTGCTCCGGCGCTTCTGTCTGCGCCTTTTTGAACGCGCCCGCAGCGGCAGAAGCCAGATCCAGTTCTGCATAGTCGAATGCTTCTTCGCTGATGCGCATCTTCAGTTCCAAGCGTTTCACCTTGATCCCGTTCACCAGCGGCAACTTTTCTGTAGTGACCAGTACGCGATTGAGACGCTTCATGGTGGGCAGCGTCACATTGCGGGCGCGTACTTCCCCGGCAAGCCGGCTCAGCGCCTCCTCGTTCATCAGCTGCTTATCCACATTGAGCACCAGCGTGATATCTTCATAGATATCCTGACCGCCGCGCTTCACGCCCAGCACAGCCAGCTGCTCAACGCCGCCGATGCCGGAGAACACATCTTCCAGCTCATCAGGATAGACGTTCTCGCCGGATTCGTTGATGATCACGTCCTTGCAGCGGCCCTGAATGAATACGCGGCCATCCTTTGCAAGGCGTACGATATCGCCGGTGGGATACCAGCCATCGTCGGTATCCGGGGGCAGCATCTTGCCGCCGGCCATCCGTCCGGTGTGGATACTGGCGCCGCGTATACGCATTTCGCCTTCCTGATCCTCTCCCTCTGAAGTGACGCAGTACTCCACATTGGTCAGCGGTTTACCCACGCCGCCAGACAGACGTTCCTTCAGTTTCATGGAGGTTTCCACACTGGTAACAGCCGTCTCCGTCATGCCAAAACCACAGACGGTGTAATAGCCCAGTGCATTGAGCATACGCAGATGCTCCACCGGCGTATGGCTGCCGCCCAGAATGACGCACTGCACTTCTGTACCAAGCGCCTGGCAAAGCAGCCCTTTGAACAGTTTCTTTTCAGCAAAAGCAAGGCCGGCACTCGGCGCAACCCGTTGAGCGCCAAGGCTGATACCGGTCATCGCGCTAAAAGCAGCACGGGTGACCAGCGGCTTTTTAGCAAGTTTTTTCTTCAGAGACGTGCAAAGATTATTCGCCAGAAGCGGCACAGCGACGATCAGATGCGGCTGGCAGCGCTGCGCCGTAGTCATGATTGTCTTTGGCGCGCGATCTTTCAAAAAGATATTGGCGTAGCCCAAGAAGCCCACCCAAAGCAAATTCACAATAAAGCCCAACACATGATGAAAGGGCAGAAACGCCAGCGCACGGCGGTTTTCGTTGGCCACAATGCGCTGGTTGGCATTGTACAAAAGCAGCGAGCTGAGCACCTGCTCGGAAAGTGCCTGGCCGTCATAGACGTAGATCCGGCTGGTGCCGGTGGTGCCGCTGGTGCACAGGGCCACAGCCTCGCCATATACAGGCTGGTAGTCCTCCCGTTCGGGGGCAGCAAACAGGTCTGCCGCAGCGACCTGTACCATATCCTCCGGCAAATCACGTTCCCGCGCCGTGATCATCGCGCGGCAGCCAGCCTCATGCATCAGATGCACAGCCAGCTCGTCCTGCATGGCGGCGTCCAGCAAAAGGGCGTTATGACCACTGAGAATAACACCCCAGAAAGTGGGAAACCATTCCTTGCAGGTATCCATCGAAATGGCCACGTAGCCGCCCTGGGGCAGCCTTTCCTTCAAAAACGCCGCATAGTTCCTGGTCTTTCTGGCATAATCGCTGAATGTCCACTGCTTTTTCTCCTCGCCCTCCAGCCAGATGGCGGCGACAGCGTCACCGTGGGCGCATGTCAGCTGATACAGATTTTCAAGGGTTTTGTTTTCAGAAAGAAGCGCACTGTCGCGCGAGATATCGTGCATATACTCGTACCTCTCTTTTTCTCCATCGATTGGAAATCCGAGGTTTCGCCTGCGAAAAACAGCATGCACAAATAGGCCGCCATGCTTCTCGGCAAAAAACCTTTTCTTTTGGATTTTTGGGGTCAACCTGTCCCGCCGGAATGCGGCAGGACGCCCGGTGGCGTTTGTCCTCCTCTCTGTTTAGATGGTTGGAGTACTGCACAATCATTGCTAAAAAATCATAAAAATATTTCGCAGCACACCCCCAACAGTATATCCAAACATTTCCCGTTTCGCAAGCCATTGCGTTAGCAGAGCCAATCAAAAAACAACATTCTTTTACACAAAAAAAGTTTGACGGGGGTTTATTCCACCCACAACATGTAGTATAATAGAAAGTGGCTCTATTTCTTCTTTGCCGAAATCTGATAACAAAAGGAGGGACACGTATGCAGACATTCTGGTCGCAGGCCGAATCCATTTTATGGAATATTTTTAACCGGCCTACCATTGCCGACCTTGTGGATATCCTCATCGTGGCCTTCCTGCTCTACAAGCTGCTGATGCTGACCCGGGAGACCCGTGCCAGCGCGGTTTTGAAGGGCCTGGCCGTACTCTTTGTGGCTACCTGGGTCAGCGATATGTTCGGCCTGACGTCGCTGAGCTGGATCCTCAACAACGTGCTCAGCAACGGCGCCATCGTGCTGGTCATCCTCTTCCAGCCCGAACTGCGCAAGGCGCTGGAACAGATCGGCCGCGGCACGATTCGCGACAGTCTGCACAAAAACAGCAATGACAGCAACGCCCAGATCGTCAGTGAGATCGCAAACTGCATGATCAACCTGAGTCGCCGCCGCGTAGGCGCCCTGATCGTCATCGAACAGAAAATCGGTCTCAAGGACGTTGTGGAAACCGGCACCGTTCTGGATAGCCAGATTTCCTCTGCCCTGCTGGAAAATATTTTCGAGCCAAACACCCCCCTCCATGACGGCGCCGTGCTCATCCGCGGCAACCGCGTCATGGCTGCTGCCTGCATCCTGTCCCTGAGCGAAGGCAAGGGAATCAGCCGCGAGCTTGGCACCCGTCACCGTGCTGCGCTGGGTATTTCCGAATCCACAGACGCCGTCTCGTTGATCGTCAGCGAAGAAACCGGCATTATTTCCGTTGCCAGAGAAGGTCGCCTGACCAGACACCTGGACCGCGCGGCTCTGGAGGACGTGCTTACCTCCATCTATCATCAGAAGGAAGCCGGCCTGCTCTCCACCCTTTTGGAGAAGAGCAAGCTGCGCAAGGAGGTGTGACATGAACACCGAACCGAAAAAAACCAATACTGCTTCCACCACTCCCTTGGGCGAAGTGCTCAAAAACACGCCCAACCGTTTCTGGAAGCGACTGACCCATAACTGGGGCTGGAAGCTGCTTTCGCTGCTTCTGGCAGTTTGTCTCTGGGCAGGGCTGATTGCTCAGGATCCCACCATGACCCGCGAGCGCCGTTTTACGGACGTGGGCATCACTGTGACCGGTGAGGATACCCTGCGTCGCAACGGTCTGATCGTTCTCAGCGGCCTTGAGAAGGAAAACCTGCATCTTTCCTCCTTCCGAGCCGAGGTGCCGCAGCGTTCCTACAACACAGTCTCCGTCTCCAACTTCAATCCCCGCATCGACCTGGCTCGCATCACCGAAACCGGCGAGCAGGACGTTCGCGTGACCTTTAGCTCTTCTTCCACCTACGGAACGGTGGAAAGTGCAAGCCCGGATCAGTTCCACATCGTGGTGGATGAATATGTAACCAACTATCGCGTTCCCGTCACGCTGAACCTGACGGGGGAATATCCCCAGGGGCTGTATGGTTCCTCGCCCATTGTCGAGCCCAGCACCGTCGCCGTCAGCGGCCCCAAGACCATTGTGGATCAGGTAGCTACGATCCTGATCGACTTTGACCGTTCCAGTCTCTACGAGCGCGCCGGTCTGACCCGAGTGGCTGTACCGATCCGTTATGTGGACGCTCAGGGCAACGAAATCAGCAGCGATCTGCTGGAGGCCAGCAATGCCAACGCAGTGCTTCGTACCGTAACAATCGAACAACGCCTTTACGCCAGCAAGACCCTGGATGTTTCCACTCTCGCCGTCACCAGCGGAACGCCCGCTGCCGGTTATGAGGTAAAGAGTGTCACCACCGTGCCTGCCACGCTGCTGGCTGCCGGTGAAAACTCCGTTCTGGAAGATCTGTCTTATCTTTTCACCGACGTTCCCATCGACGTACAGGGCAAAAGTGAATCCTTTTCCGCGCCCCTTCATCTGCGCAAGCCTGCCGAACTGACGTATCTGAGCGACACCTCGCCCGTTGCGTATGTAGAGATCGGTCCGATCATTGAGACGCGCACCTTCGAAGACGTCAAAGTCAACATCAACAATGTTCCCGAAGGGATGCGCGCAAAGACCTCGCAAAAAACCGCAACCATTGAAGTCACCGGCCCGTTGCTGACTGTCAATGCACTGCGCTCTTCCAAGCTCATTGCCTTTGTGGACGCCAGCAGTCTGGTTCCCGGTTCTCACATTCTGCCCATTCATATCGTTTTGGAAAGTGAAAACGCCGACCAGCTGCAGCTCCGTGCGCTGCCCGCCACCCTTACCGTCACCTTGGAATGATGCACTGCATTTGAAAGGAGCACCGTATGAACGGCTTTACCAACGCCATCCTTACGCTGCTGCTCGGCTGGGTGCGCATGATGGTCAATCGTATCTGGGTACTTATCACCAGCGAAAGCGGCGGCATCTTCTATACCTTCCTTGCCAGGCACTGGCTGACCATTGTGGTCGTGCTGTGCGTGGCAGGTTTTCTTGTGGACAAAATCATCTACATCATCCGCTGGCGTCCCTATTACGTCTGGAACAGCCGCAAACAGCGCCTGGAATACGACGATTACGACCAGTCCTACGGCGAAGCAGCCTATGCCGGGCAGTACGCGCCGGATGCCCGGTCGTATCAGGGGCAGCAGCCGGTATATGATGATGAACCGGCTGTTTACGCCCCCATCGTACAGGAAGCGCCGCCTCTCGCCTACGATACAGCGCAGCCTGCGATGCAGGATGCCTATCCGGCTTCCACCAGAAAATATCCTTCTGTCCAGGCGCAGAAGCAGTATGCAGCCTATGCGCCCGCTCCCCACGAAGACGAGCTGAATCCGGTTTTCGATGACGACCCCGCGCTGTGGCAGGACGCTGCCGCTCAAGCAGCTGCTCCGCTGGCGCAGGACGTCAATCCTGCTGCCGGGATGTACAATCAGTATGGCAAACCCGTTGCAGAGCCCGCCCAATATATCCACGACGTACAGTCGGGCTTTGCCCGTCCCCTGCCCCCCGAACAGCTGTATTCGCCCACCGTGCAGCAGACCGCCGGCATCGCCGATGCCGAACCGGTGCATCCCGGCCTGGACATCGCCACCTTCCGGCGCAATTTCGGTCTGGAGCAGGGCCGTTTGGCGCAAACTGACGCTTTTGACGGCGATTTGTCTTCTCCCCAACCCATTTCCTCCGCCTATGAAGCGCACGAACCTGCACCGGCTTTCTCTCCCTTCACTGCCCAGGTGACAGAGGAGCAAAACATCCGCAAATCCCGCAATCCCTTCCTGAAGCTCGCCCGTCTGGTGGGCGACGACGAAGTGAGCAAGCCCACCATCCACGACCTGCACAACACTGTGGACGTCCGGACGGCCTTCCGCGATCCGGTTTTTCCTCAGTCCATGTATCATAGTGAGGAGGAGAAACCATGACCCTGCCCAAGACCCGCTATACCATTCTGGTAGGCAACTACGGCAGCGGCAAGACGGAACTCAGCCTTGCCCTTGCCCTGGAAATGCGTCGCCTTGAGCCGGACAGCCGCATCGCGCTGGTGGATCTGGACATCGTCAATCCCTATTTCCGCAGTGCCGAGCAAGGCGATCTGCTCCGCAGTCACAACATTGAGGTGTTCATGCCTTCCTTTGCCATGAGCACGGTGGACATCCCCGCGCTGCCTGCTAATATCATGGCGGTTTTTGAGCAGCCCTTTGATCGTGTCATCATCGACGTGGGCGGCGACGATACCGGCGCAACCGCCCTTGGCCGATATGCGCCCCAGCTCAGCGCTCGTCGGGAGGAGATCACCATGCTGTATGTGATCAACCCCTTCCGCCCCCTCAGCGGCACTGTGGAGGATATCGCCGATCTGTTTGCCCTGATCGGTCAGAAGGCGCGCATGACGCCCGATGCATTGGTGAACAATGCCAATTTGCAGGAGCACACCACCGCCGATGACCTGATTCAGGCGCAGGCTCTGCTTGAGCAGGTATCCCAGCAGCTGAAGCTGCCTATTGCCATGACAGCAGGCCTGCCCCGGCTGAAAGATCAGCTACCAGATGCCATGCAGGAATGCTTCTTCGCCTTTGACCCCATCATGAAACCCGATTGGCTGGTGGATCTCCATGAGTGAACACTATCCCCTGCCAGAAGCCTTTGTCCGCCGCATGCAGGAGCAGCTTGGCCCTGATGCGGCGGCCTATTTTGCCGCCATGGAGGAGCCCTGGCACCGCGGGCTGCGTCTCAATCCCCGCAAACCCCTGCCGGAGACCCATCCCCTGCGAGCAGATTTGCTGGAGCCTGTGCCATGGCACGAGGGCGGCTGGTATCTGAGCAACGAAAGCCTGCTGGGTGCGCATCCGCTACACGAGGCTGGCGCCTATTATATTCAGGAACCCAGCGCCATGACAGCCGTCCGCGTGCTCTCTCCTGTTCCCGGCGAACGGGTGCTGGATCTTTGCGCCGCGCCCGGCGGCAAAAGTACTCAGATTGCTGGTCTGCTGGATGGCAAGGGCCTGCTGGTGTGCAACGAGCCGGTTCCCAGCCGGGCCAAAATCCTGAGCCGCAACATCGAACGCATGGGCGTACCCAATGCATTGGTGGTTTCCGCCGATCCTGACCAGCTGTGCAAGCGCTGGCAGTGCTGTTTCGACGCCATTCTGGTAGACGCCCCCTGCAGCGGCGAAGGCATGTTCCGCCGCCACCCTGAGACCCGGCAGGAGTGGAACGAACAATCTCCCCTGGGCTGTTCCCAGCGCCAAACCCGCATCCTGAACGCCGCCGTGCAGATGCTGCGTCCCGGCGGACGGCTGGTATACAGCACCTGTACCCTGAACCTGGAAGAAAACGAGCACGTGATCGCTCAGCTGCTGGCAGAGCATCCGGAGCTGGAAAGCGCAGCGTTTCAGCTGCCCATTGGTGTCGGCCGCAACATGGATGCGCCGCAAGGCATGCTGCATCTCTATCCCCACCAGTTCAAAGGAGAGGGACATTTTGTTGCGCTGATACGAAAGGTATCCTCTGCCGACAGGGACAGCACTGATTTTCTGCCGGCTCATCAGCAGCTGGCCGTCGCGGACAAGACCATGCTGGCTGCCTATCGTACCTTCTGCAAGCACTTTTCCGACGGCCTGCCGGAAGCAAACGCCCAGTTCGGCGATATGCTGATCTCCTCGCCCGACCTGCCGCCCCTGAAAGGCCTGAAGGTGCTGCGCGCGGGGATTCAATTGGGCAATATGAAGGGCAAAGTCTTTGTGCCGGATCATGCGCTGGCCATGGCGCTGCCTGCCGGCGGTCCATTCCCTGCACAGCCGGCAGACGAGGGACAGGCTGCCGCCTATCAACGGGGAGAGACCCTGCCTGCCCCGGACGGCTTCACCGGCTATTGTCTGGTCACGCTGGACGGTCTTACGCTGGGCTTTGGCAAGGCCAGCGACGGACAGATTAAAAACCACTACCCCAAGGGCCTGAGAAGGTCATGAAAAGTGCCGCCCGCTGCATTCCATAGCAGCAGGCGGCATTTTTTGATCTTTTTTCCTGTTGAGCAATCAATTTCTGAGGCTGTGCAGCGGTGCAGGGATATGGCCGCCGCGCTCGATGAATTCGTCGTTCTTGGCGGTATTGACCTGCATAATGGGCGCAAAGCCGAACAGGCCGCCAAAATTGACGGTATCGCCTGCCTTCTTGCCGGGGGCCGGGATCACGCGCACGGCCGTGGTCTTGTTGTTGACCATACCAATAGCGGCTTCGTCGGCGATGATGCCGGCAATGGTATTGGCGCTGGTGTCACCGGGGATGGCAATCATGTCCAGACCCACAGAGCACACACAGGTCATGGCTTCCATTTTTTCGATGGTCAAGCAACGGGCCTGCGCCGCTTCGATCATACCGATATCCTCGCTGACGGGAATGAAAGCGCCGCTGAGGCCGCCAACATGGCTGGACGCCATCACGCCGCCCTTCTTGACCATGTCATTGAGCATGGCCAGCGCAGCGGTGGTACCAGGCGCGCCGGTCATCTCCAGGCCCATTTCCTGCAGGATATAGGCCACGCTATCGCCCCGGGCAGGGGTAGGGGCCAAAGACAGATCGACGATACCGAAGGGTACGCCCAAACGCTTGGCAGCTTCCTGCGCCACCAGCTCGCCCACGCGGGTGATTTTGAAAGCGGTACGCTTGATGGTTTCTGCCAGCACGTCAAAGGGCTGGCCGTGCACATCCATCAAAGCGCGCTGCACGCAGCCGGGTCCGCTGACGCCTACATTGACCACGCACTCAGGCTCGCCCACGCCGTGGAACGCGCCCGCCATGAAGGGGTTATCCTCCACCGCATTGGCGAACACCACGATCTTGGCGCAGCCAAAGCCGTCGGTATCGGCAGTCAGCTCAGCGGTGCGCTTGATCACATGGCCCATCTTGCGCACGGCGTTCATGTTGATGCCGCTGCGGGTGGATCCCACATTGACGCTACCACAGAGGCGTTCAGTCTTGGCGAACACCTCCGGCATGGCCTCCAGCAGGCATTCCTCCGCTCGGGTGGAGCCCTTGTGCATCAGCGCGCCGAAGCCGCCGATGAAGTTAACGCCCACCGTCTGGGCAGCCTTATCTAGCGCCTGACCGATCAGCAGGGGATTGTCGCCGCAGATCATGCTCACAGGGGTGACGCTGATCCGCTTGTTGACGATCGGTACACCCAGTTCATTTTCCAGTTCTTCGCCCACAGCCACCAGGCGGCCTGCGCAGCGGGTCACCTTCTCAAAGACGCATTCGGCAGTCTCTGCATCTGTGTTCTTTTTGCAGTCCAGCAGACTGATCCCCATGGTGATGGTACGGATGTCAAAGTGCTGCTCATGGATCATCTGCATAGTTTGCAGAATTTCATTTACCTCGATCATGCCGCCACCTCAAATGCGATGCATTGCATCGAAAATATCTGCACGCTGAATCTGGACGACCTCGCCCATCTCTTCGCCCACCACATTCAGCTTGGCTGCCACGTCGGCAAAGGGAACCGTAGCTGCCGTCATGTCCACGATCATCAGCATGGTAAAATAGCCGTCCAAAATGGTCTGGGAGATCTCCAGCACGTTCACATTCAGCTCATACAGCGCCGTGGATACCTTGGCAATGATACCCGGACGGTCCACACCGGTAACAGATACGAGAGCCTTTTTCATCAGGAATTCCTCCTTTATTGGTCAGGTCTATACCTTACCCTTTTGTGAAGGCATTGTCAATGTTTTTCCTTCATATGCCCTCACCCGGAAGCAAAAATGGCGGAAACGCTCCCTGCACTCCTAGCCAAAAGTCATTCCATTTTTTGCTCGCTTTTCGTGGACAAATATGATATACTTCTTTAAAGATCATTTGTTGAATCACAAGTGAAAGCAAATTAGGAAGCGGATGAAAGAAGGGCGCGCAGATGATTGGTACAAAGCGCAAAACAATTGGCGTATTCATCAACAGAACCGACACCTACTTTGAAGAATGCGTTCAGAGCATCGTCCAGCAGGACGCTATGAATCTTGGCTACAATGTGGTTTTCTTCCACACCGTAGGCTATCGCGGAAGCACCAATCATTATGACGAATTTGAAAAAGTCATGTTTTCCTTTGCGCCTGTGGATCGGCTGGATGGCATCATCGTTACGTCCGATGCCTATGAAATGGCCGGTTTCCGCGAGTTGCTCATGGATATGCTGCGCCGGGCAAACTGCCCTGTGGTCTGCGTGCGCGACCAGACAGCTCCTTTCCACCGTTTGTATACAGACGAGAAAGACTCCCTACGCCCCCTGCTTCGGCATCTGCTGGACGACCATGGTTACCGCCGGATCCACTTCCTCGCCGGTTTCCAGGGCCATCAGGACAGCGAAGCGCGCTTGAATTGTTACCTGGAAGAAATGGCAAAGCGGAAGATCCCGCTGCCTCAGAACGCCATCCATTATGGCACCATGTGGCGCAGCCGTGCCAACGAAGCCTATGAACACTTCTTTGAAAACACCACGGAGCGACCGGAAGTCGTCGTCTGCGCCAACGACTACATGGCGTTGGCGCTGGTGGAAGAGCTTCAGCGGCACGGGCTTTCAGTGCCCGCCGACGTGGCTGTTACCGGCTTTGACAACATCGACGAATCCCGTTTCTCCGCCCCCCTGCTGACCACGGTGGAACAGGATTATCAGTCGATGGTCGTCAGAAGCGTAGAGCTGCTTGACCAGCTGATTCATGCATGGGAAGAAGGCAACGCGGATCCGGAGCCCAAGGTCATCGAAATGCCCTCCAAGACGGTGGTTCGCGAGAGCTGCGGCTGTATCAAAAAAGACAGCTACGCAGGTCAGCAAAGTGAACTGTCCCGCTACAGCCGACAGATGCAGGGCATTTATCAGCGCGAGGTGGCGCAGATGTATTTCTCCATCGACGGCAACGCCTGCAGTACGCTGGAGGAGCTGCATGAGGTCATCATGCGCAAGTACCGCGACATTCGCCACATGAAGGGTTTCTATCTGTGCCTGTTTGAGGACACTGATCAAAACGGCGATGAGCCCGTGTTTGCCGAAAAGATGACGGACAATGTCCGCCTCGTATCCGCCCTGCGCGAGCGCGAGGATCTGGGCATGCCCATGACGCGTTTTGACCGCACCCAGCTGCTGCCCGATGAAGTATGGGAGTACGATAAACCGCAAACATTCTATGTGCGACTTCTGCATCAGCGCGAAAGCGTCTACGGCTACGCGATGACCCAGTACGACGAAGGCGGAATGCCCACGCTGTTCTATCATCACTGGAACGTGATCGTCTCCAGCGCACTTTTGAACGTATTCGCTCAGATGAAACTGCAAAAGCTCTACGAGGAGCGCAGGATTTCCAGCATCACGGATATGCTCACCGGCCTGAACAACCGCCGAGGTATTGAAGAGCAGTTGGCGCCGGTGTGGGATGACCTGTGCGCACGGGGTGAAACCGTCAGCTTTTTTGCCTTCGACCTGGATAATCTCAAGCCCATCAACGATACCTACGGCCACGAGGCTGGCGACTATGCTCTGATGCTGGTATCGCAAGCGATCAAAGAGAGTTCCTCCCAAACCGGCACGGCAGCCCGTACCGGCGGCGATGAGTTCCTGCTGTTCATGCAGGGCTGCGACGAATGGGAAGCCGAGCGTTTCGTCCACAGCTTCAAGGAGACGCTGCGCAGGATGAATCAGGAGAACGACAAGCCCTACAACGTCGGCGCATCCGTAGGCAGCTATTCGGTGGAGTTGAAACCTGGCATGACCATTGCCGACTGCACCCGCGAAAGCGACGAGCGGATGTACCTTGCCAAGCGCAAACGCGAAAGAGGTATGTTTACTCCCTGACGCCAAGACAAAAACCTGAGAAGCTCAGCTTCTCAGGTTTTCTTTTGTCTTTCCAGTTTGTTTACAGGGCAGAGTTTCCAAAACCGGCCGGGCATTTTTGCTACGTCAGGGATATCCAGCAAATACCGTTCACAGGCGTTGATCAGCGTGGTTCCCTCATACTGAATCAAACGGGGAATACTGACGCCATATCTCATATGAACGTGACCATACGCCCAATAGCCGGGCTTGTACCGCTCCAGCAGTTCCCGGAAAGCATCAAATCCCCTGTGGGCCACCGTGTCGCTATCGCCCAATCCTCTTACAGGCGCGTGGGAGATCACCAGATCCACGCCGCCCGCTTTTTTGATCTGCCGGTGCAGTCTATGTACGCGCCTGGTCATCTCCGCTTCGGTATACTGATGCATTCCTGGGCTATAACGTTGGCTGCCGCCCAGCCCCAAGATGCGAAGGCCGCCAACGTTGACCAGGCGATCCTCAATGCACTCGCAGCCCTCTGGCGGAAATTTTTCGTACTTTCCGTCATGGTTGCCATGGACATACAGAAGGGGCGCTGTGCTCATGGTTACCAAAAAGCTCAGGTACTCCGGCGCAAGATCGCCGCAGGAAATAATCAGATCCACATCGCTGAGCCTTCCCGGCTGAAAATGATCCCATAGGTATTTGGATTCTTCATCGGCAACGAACAGGATCTTCATAGTGCGCGCTCCTCTTCTGTTTCAGGCTGCAGCTTGTCGCGCTCCACGCCCAGATGGCGTACCAGTGCATGGGAAGCAGGCAGCAGCTGGTCGAAGGTGGGAATATCACCTTCCACCAGATCGCACAGCCAATCCATATTCATCAGATCCTCGTGGGTAAATTCCTGCGTGCCGTCATTGCGCACCACGCCGTTTTGATCCACGATCCGGCAACGGAACGGATCGATGGCTCCGCTGATAATCCCCTGCTTGAGGATAGCGGCCAGCTGCTTCACGCCGTCGGGCAGTTTGTCGTACAATTGCACGTCAATCACGCCGCTGCTCATGCCCCACCAGTAGTTGACGGCCTGAGCGGACTGCGTGTCCAGCGCGTCCCAACTGCCATTGAAGATACTTTCAATGACTTTTTCATAGAATTGTCCCCAGTTCCACTGAGGCGTGGCAAGGGGCAGCAGCCTCTCGTCCTCCTGCACCTGATAAGTGCCCCATTCCCATGCCCAGTGAGGCTGCTCGGATCCGCCGTCCCGGTTGGAAATAACAGTAACGCCCTCATTCAGCAGCTCTTCCACCGGTGCGCCGGATACGCAGGACCACTTGAGCTTGACCTTCGCCCGGGGATTGGTCAGACGGGCGCCCAGGGCAAAGGCATTGATTCCGGCGATGGTGCCGATGATGGGATAATTGGCCACGTAGCCGATGCTGTTGGCGTCCGCCATAGCGCCGGCAATGGCGCCGGTGATAAATTTCCCCTCGTGCATGCGGCTGTAGTAGGTACGAATGCCGGTATAGGGCATGGACAGAGAGCAATTCAGCACCCGAACCTGGGGATGGCGGGCCGCGATCTGCCGGCAGGCGCCAATCATGGGCGGCGTGGTGGCAAAGATCACCTGTGCGCCGTCCTGAACAGCCGTACTCATGACGTCAAAGGCGGTTTCATTGGTGCACTGGTACACCTGTATGGTAATCCTCTCGCCCATAGCAGCGGCGAGCTGTTCGCGCCCCACTTCATGAGCCGCCGTCCAAACGCTCTTTTCCGGCGGATAGGAATGAACGAAGGCCACTTTCAGATGATTGATCTTGCCGATGCCCAAAAGGCGCGGCAGACTGAGTTTGTCCTTCTCCGGGGCGTCCGTGCTGATCTGGATCGGAAGTCCCTGTGCCTGCAGGCGCACATCGGACCATATGGCAGCCAGACTTTTATCCAGCTCAATTACGTCCATATCTTCCAGCTGACTGAATGTATTGAGCTGGAGCCAAATCATCAGCGCCTCCGCAGGCGTCACGTCCAGCGCGTCCGTATTCAGTCTGACAAAAGACGCTTTGAAGCGACGGAAGCTATACAGGAAGCTGATCTGCTCATCCTTGGTCCAGACGTGATCGGGCGCAAGTCCCAGCGCTGCCTGCAGCTTGGCGTACTGACCGGGCTGACGCAGCCATACGTCATACAGGTTGCTCAGCTGAAAGAAATTCATGAACTCATAGTAGGCAACCACCTGGGGATCATCCGTCAGCGGCGGCACCACACGGGTCACGCTGCCCCGAATGCTGGGACAGTCATAGCTTTTGAGCACACTGACGCGCTTGTTGCCCTCGGTGACGTAAAACTGCCCCATGTACTCATAGCAAATGATGGGATCATGAATGCCCTCATACAGATGAGACTGACACAGGCTGATCCATTTGATGGCGAACTCGCTGCCAGGATCCAAAAGAGGCATAAAATTCCCAGCAAAGGCGGACTTCCGACCCGTGGTCGTGGTACCGGTGATCTGCTCCATGGGAATCTCCACCACGCCGATGGGCACGCGGCGAGCCACCGGGCTTTCGCCAACCACGTCATCCAGCACAGCAGGGTAAGGATTCTTCCCGCGGATTACGCAAGCGTTATGATGTTTCTGGCCTTGCTTCAAGGCTTTTGCGTATTGAGTCGCTGCTTCCTGCCAGCTCATTGGGGTCCTCCTTGTTGCGGTGGTTTCAGGCTTTGGTCACATAAGCCTGAATCAGCTGAAGGGTATTCTCCACGCCCTTGCGATGACTGCGCTCGTAACCATGGGAGGCGTACACACCTGCGCCGATCAAGGCATAGCGGACATCGTGACCGGCCTTCAAGGCGGTGCCGGCGTCGGAGCCATAGGCAGGGTACACATCCACAGCGTAGTCCAGCTTGTGTTCTTTGGCAAGAGCGATCAGTTCGCTGGTCATGGCATAGTCGTAGGGGCCGAACGAATCCTTGGCGCAGATGGAAACCTGCGTTTCGGTGCAGCCAAGGCCTTCGCCCACGCAGCCCATGTCCACCACCAGCAGATCTTCGGTATCCTCGGGCAGGCCGGTGGATGCGCCGTGACCCACCTCCTCATAGACGGAGAAGAACAGGGTAGTTTTGCGGCTGAGGGTGATCTCCTTGTCAGCGACGGCTTTGGCCAAAGCCAGCAACATGCCTGCGCTCAGCTTGTCATCCAGGAAGCGGCTGCGGATAAAACCGCTGGGAGTCACATGGGCGCGGGGATGCAGACAGATGATGTCGCCGGTATCAATGCCGAGGGCTTCCACATCTTCTTTGGAGGCAACCAGCTCATCCAGCAGTACTTCCAGATTCTTTTCATCCCGCTTGCCTTCCTCCAGCTCCCGGTTCACGTGGACGGAGGCATTCTGCATGGCAATGACGCCGGTGTATCGTTTCCCGCTGCGGGTGACCACTGTCACATTCTCCGTTTCCGCTGCGCTGAGGGAAAGTCCGCCCAGGCGAGTGAAACGAAGGCGGCCATTGGCTTTGATACCGCTGACCATCAAGCCAAGCGTATCCACATGGGCAGCCAGCGCCAAGGGGTTCCCCTCGCCGCCCAGCGTGCAGCAAACGCTGCCCTTACGGTTGCGAACGGGATCAAAACCCAGGTTGGTCAGGGTTTCCAGCAGGTAATCCGTTACATTGTGAGTAAAGCCGGTAGGGCTGTCGATGGAAAGAAGCTGCATGGTTTGCTCAAGGGTATACTGGGTGCTGATTTTCATTAACAAGGACCTCCTTCAAACGCCGGCGGCGTGATGATTCTCGATGGATATGGAATGTTTTGGCCCAGATACAGGATAAAGGGGCACAACAACTGCCGGACAAAATGGCGCTGTTTCTGTCAGAACAGCTCATCCAGCAAAAGATAGTAATGCAGCTTTTCGTGATCCAGCTCAATGCCCAGCCGTTCAAACAGCCGGTCGGCAGGGCATTCCGCTTGGGCCGTGTAGCCGTGCGAGCCGTCATAGTTATGGCGCAGGCTGCGGTACAAAAGCGCGATATCCTGCCAGCGGTCCCCCACGCCGCTTCGCCCCAGATCAATGAAGCCGCAGAAGCCGTTTTCATCGGCAAACAAATTGGGCAGGCAGCAATCCCCATGGGTCAGGAAGAGGTCCTCCTCCGGACGGTTTTGCTCCAGCCACCCAAGCAGCGCCATGGGCGATGCAAAGCCGCCGTCGCCATAGGTACCCGGCTGTACATCCTCTGTGCCGCACAGGCCGGCCTCCACCCGTTGGCGAGCCAGCCGCAGCCGTTCACTCAGGCCACGATCAACAGGGCATTGGGCAATATCCTGCCTCCACAATGCCTGCAATGCTTCAACGGCGCAATCCAGCAGCCTGTCAGGATCCTCCAGCAAAGCCGTATCACAGAACATCTTGCCGCCGATTCTGCTCATCAGCAGATAGTGCAATCCGCTTTCCTCGGCCTCCGCCAGCACCGCAGGCGCAGGCAAACGTCCCTGCATCCAGCGCATCATAGCGGTTTCGTTCCTGGCTTCTTCGCTTACGGGCTCTATTTTGAGCACCCGGTCAGGGTAACAGATCACCCGGGAACCGGACAGTCCCACATGGTTTTCTATACCGGGCATGCCGGCTATCAGTCGTTGGATGTCGGGTGGATACAACATGGACAGATTCTCTCCTTTTCAGGTTGCAGGCTGCTGAAGAAATGCCCTAATGCGCTTCAGGTTCTTTCTGGCGCATGCCTGGCCCTGACGGTAGGCTTCGCGGAGTTTTTCCGGATCGTGCTCGGTGCGGCTGACAGGCAAGGGCGTTTCCGGACGAAGCACCAGCGCTGCTCCCGCTTCCTCCCGCTTTTGTACATACGCCAGCTGCGCGTTGTAAATGTTGTGGCGCTCGGCCATCGTGCCCAGCAAATTGGGGTATTTCCCCAGCATCAGCCGCATCAGCGGCATCGCCTTATTGGGCTGCTTGCGATAGCCCTCCGGCTGGGTCAGAATCACCAGATTACGCTGGTAGCCAATGCTTTCGAAGTATTCCAGCGGAATGGAGTCAGACACGCCGCCGTCCAGCAGTCGATAACCGCCCACCTCCACAATGCGGCTCACCAGCGGCATAGATGCCGAAGCTCGGAACCATTGCATACTCTCTGCATTGCTCACGGGGCAGTTCTGATAGACCGGCTTACCGGTCTCCACATCGGTACAGACCACGTAAAAGTCCATAGGATTCTGGTTGTAAGTCTCCACGTCGAAGGGATCCAGCTCGTAAGGAATGGTGCTGTAGCAGAACTCCGCGCCATACAGGTCGCCGGTTTTGATCAGCGAGCGGAAGCTGCAATAGCGGGGATCGTTGCAGTAGGTGGTGTTGTAGCGCAACGCACGCCCGATCTGCTTGGATTTGACATTGCAGCCAAAGGCAGCCCCCGCAGACACGCCGATGGCGCCGTCAAAGGCAAGGCCTTCCTCCATAAGAATGTCGGTCACGCCGGCAGTAAACAGGCCGCGCATGGCGCCGCCTTCCAGCACAAGGCCGGTTTTCATCTCTCTCACTCCTTTATGCGGATAACAGCCGCATATGATCATTTTAGCACATTTTCCCCGCTTGTGGTGCCAGGGAACGCAATTTCCATTGGAAAATCCACCGGAATGGCACCAACCTCCCAAACAAAAACACTAAAATAGGTGTTCGTGTTTTTGCATTTCATCCCCGAAACCCAGCAGCCGAAGGCCACGATGACAGAGCAGATTGTCAATCACCGCCTCCTGTGCTATGATGGGATCATAAACAGTATCAAAAGCGTTATCAACAAACCTACCCTGTGATGCCTAATAACAAGACAGTATGAATCAGGAGGAATTTTTATGGAACAATGGACGAAAGCCAACACCCCGGAAGACGTGGGCATCTCCTCCCGCGGCCTTTTGAACTATCTGGATGCGGTGGCGAAGACTCCGGAAGTAGAGCACCACGCCATCATGGTCCTGCGCCATGGCAAGCTGGTGGCCACCATGAATTTTGCGCCTTATGACAATGAAACGCCCCACATGCTGTTTTCCTTGAGCAAATCGTTTACCTCGGCGGCAGCAGGCTTTGCCGTGGCGGAAGGATTGCTCCATTGGGATGACAAAGTGCTGGATATCCTCAGTGACAAAGCGCCGGAGAATCCTTCTGAATGGCTGAAGGCGGTCACCCTGTCCCATCTGCTGATGATGGGTTCCGGTCTGGATCCCAAGTCTGATGAGGTGGATGGCGAGGACTGGGCCAAGGCAATTCTTGCCTGCGAGTGCATCCACGAGCCGGGCACCCACTTCCATTACAACAGCCATGGCACCTATCTGGTCAGCTGCATGGTGCAGCGGGTCACCGGCATGACCGTGCGGGATTACCTGATGCCCCGTCTGTTTAAGCCGCTGGGCATCCCGCAGCCTGCGTGGGACTGCTGCCCTGCCGGCGTTAACGTGGGCGGCTGGGGGCTGATGCTCAGCTGCGACAGCATCGCCCGTTTCGGCCAGTGCCTGCTGCAAAAGGGCATGTGGGAAGGCAAACAGCTGCTGCCGCTGGAATGGTACGAAAAAGCCACGGTCAAGCAGATCGACAACTCCGGCGGTACCGAGCAGCCGGATAACGAGTGGGCGCAGGGCTATGGCTACCAGTTCTGGCGCACTCGGGGCAACCGGTTCCGTGGCGACGGCGCGTTCGGGCAGATCTGCATGGTCTCGCCAGACCTGGACATGGCGGTGGCTATTACCTGCGGTACCATGGACATGGGCAAGGAAATGCAATTGTTGCATGAATACCTGTTCCCGGCGGCCACCATGGAGCCCGGCACGCCGGAGGAGCAGCAGGCGTTGGCGCGCCGTCTAACAGATTTGCAGCACCCTTGGCCCGAGGATGACGGCAGCGGCGTGGACGTCAGCGGCGTGTATGGGGATGGGGAAACGACGCTGACGATTCGGCAGGAGGGGGATCGGCTGCGCATTGTGCAGAAAGCGAAAGACCCCAATGAATGCAGCGATGCCCTCTACGGCAAGGGCCAGCCGGTGGAGAATACGGTGTCCCTCCAACTGATGGACGAGGAAAAGCAGATTCACACACTGTGCGCCTACGGCTGGAACCGGGGCATGCTGCACATCGCCAACCGGCAGGTGACTGCTCCCTTCGCCTTGAAAGCCACCCTGACCCCGGTGGCAGAGGGCTTGGAGCTGGATATGACCGGCATTGCCTATCCCAGCGAGAAGGCGGTTCTGAAAAAACAACCGGAGTAATCCACACTTCAATCAAACCTATACAAACAGAACCTCCCGCACCGATTTGATGCAGGAGGTTCTGTTTATTGTAATTGCTTATTCATTGGCGATGAACAATACGCCCAGCGTACCGGGGCCGCAATGGCTGGAGATGACACTGCCGGCACGGGTGATGAGGATCTCCTCAAACAGGTTCAGCTGCTCCAAGATGCTTTTGATCTGCTGAATCACTTCGTCCGTGCAGCCGGAATGGGTAATGAACACCCGCTCCCTGCGGGCATTACGCAGTTCTGCTTCCATATCCTGCACATATTCAGGGATCACACGGCTCATCTTGCCGCGATACTTTTTGCTCACGCCCATCTTGCCGCCGGACACCACGATCTTGGGGTGCAGCTTCAGCATACCGCCGGCCAGTGCAGCCACGCTGCTGCAGCGGCCGCCTCGGTGCAGGTAGGTGAGGGTATCCACCACGAAACTGGCACGCACCAGCGGGCGCAACGCTTTGACATGTTCGGTGATCTCAGCGGCGCTCTTACCCTGCTGGGCCATCCGCGCAGCCTCAATGACCAACAAACCGCCGCCAGTGGACAAATTCTGGCTATTAATCACGGTGACCCGGTCTTCCGCGTGCAGCTCTTTGGCTGCCAGACGCATGACGTTGGCGGAAGTGGACATACTTTCGGAGATGGCCAGACACACCAACTCGCCGCCATTCTCCAGATAGGGGGCAAACAGGCCGGTGGCCGTCGTCATCAGGGGCGCGGCCGTCTTGGGCGTGGTTTTGTTGGCATCCGCCCAGGTGTAAATTTCGTCAGGGGTAATGCTTACTCCGTCTTCATAAGAATCCTCACCAAGGGTGACCTGCAGCGGCAGAATGCCGATGTCATAGCGAGCCAGCAGCTCGGGAGACAAGTCGCAGGTACTGTCGGAGATGATCTTGACCATGGTTTTGTCACTCCATTTCATAAGCTCAAAAACATGATAAACTCCTGCTCAGCAGGAAAGGGAACCAGATCTATTATACATCAGTTTAAAATAAATGCAAAATCAAACACGAACAATTTGACAAAAGGCTGCAATTTTCCGCAAAAATCCGTTGACACGACACAGGCGGTTTGCTATACTGTGTGCCGACAACCGAACACCTTATAAAGAGTGGTCGAGGGACGGGCCCGATGACACCCACCAACCTGCGCTGATGCGTGAGGTGGCAAATCCCGCAGCGTGCATACGCTGGCAGATAAGGTAAAGAATCAAGTACCCTTTTCGCGCCTGCCATGCCGCAGGTGCGTTTTTTTGTAAAGTGCGCCTGACGTCAATGCTCGGTTGATCAACAGAATATACGGGAGGAAATTGACTGAAATGCGTACTGTGTTTACCAGCGAATGCGTAACCGAGGGACATCCGGACAAGGTGTGCGACCAGATCAGCGACGCCGTTCTGGACGCGATCCTTGCACAGGACCCCGCTTCCCGCGTGGCTTGTGAAACCTGCGCCACCACCGGCATGGTGATGGTGATGGGTGAGATCACCACCAAGGCCCAGGTGTCCATCTCCGATATCGCCCGCCAGGTGATCCGGGATATCGGCTACGTGGGCGACGGCCTGGGCTTCAGCGCGGACAGCTGCTCCGTGCTCACTGCCGTGCATGCCCAGAGCCCGGACATCGCCATGGGCGTGGACCGCGCGCTGGAAAGCCGCGATACCGATAAGACCGAGACCGGTGCTGGCGATCAGGGCATGATGTTCGGCTATGCCTGCAACGAAACCCCCGAAAAGATGCCTCTGCCTATCGCGCTGGCGCATCGTCTCACTGCCTGCCTGACCAAGGTACGCAAGGAGGGCGTGCTGCCCTGGCTGCGTCCCGACGGCAAGGCGCAGGTCACCGTGGTCTATGAAGACGGCAAGCCCGTGTCCGTAGATACCGTGGTGCTGTCCACCCAGCATGACGAAAGCATCTCCACCGAGGATCTGCGGGTACAAATTCTGGAAAAGGTCATCAAGGCCACCATCCCCGCAGAGCTGTGGCAGGAGGATACCAAGGTATATATCAATCCCACCGGCCGCTTTGTGCTGGGCGGCCCCGCTGGCGATACCGGCCTGACCGGCCGTAAGATCATCGTGGACACCTACGGCGGCTATGCCCGTCACGGCGGTGGCGCTTTCAGCGGCAAGGACCCCTCCAAGGTGGACCGCTCCGCTTGCTACGCTGCCCGCTATGTGGCCAAGAACCTTGTGGCCGCCGGTCTGGCTGACCGCTGCGAAGTGGCGCTGGCCTATGCCATCGGCGTGGCCCAGCCTGTCAGCGTGCAGATCAACTCCTTTGGCACCGGCAAGCTCAACGACGAGGAACTGGGCAAGCTGGTGGCAAAGCACTTCGACCTGTCCCCCGACGGCATCATCCGCATGCTGGATCTGCGTCGGCCCATCTACCGCCAGACCGCTGCCTACGGCCACTTTGGCCGCACCGATGTCAAGCTGCCCTGGGAGCAGGAGGATAAGGCCGAGGAACTGGCCAAGGCGATTGGCTGAAACTGTTTAATCCCATGAACAAAGCGCACTTGCATACCAACTCTGAGATGGTGTGCAAGTGCGCCGTTTTAATTGGTGATATGTAATGCGCTAAATGTTACTGGAACGTGGGCATGAACGTATTGCACCACTCAGAGGACTCGGGATATGTTTGGCTAACAAGTGTCTGACCTTCGGGGGTACGAATAACAGCAATGGTCTTGGTAGCATAGAGCCATATCTGCAGGTAGCCGTTATCCAGCGGATACTGGGCAATGATGTTAGGCATGAAGTAGTTGGTATCACCGGTGGCGGCAACGTTAAGCCAAGTTGATTGGGTAATATCGCCTTCACGAAAGATTACGCTATCGATAAAGGGAAAATCGAAATAGAAGCCGACGTGGAGAGTCCAATCATTGAACTTCTCGGTATTGGTGATGGTAAAGGTGCTGGTCATCATGCCTGTCATTATCCCAAAGGAAGGAACTTGAAAAGACCGTTCATCCACAATGTACGCTCCGGCGGCATTATCGTAAATAAATTCAACGCCATGTCCTTCGATACTGCCAGGCCGTGGAGTCCACTTCTCCGGGTCGCAGATGAATTCGAAGTTGCGGCTTCCGGACATGATTTCATCGTGGGTGGGGATGTAGAAGGCGATACCTTCTGGGGTCAGGTCGGGCATTTCGGGCAGAAGAGCCTGCAGTTCGGCGAAGGTGGCGGGCAATTCGGTCATTTCCAGCGCACTTGCGGATAACGCAGTAGTGCAAAGCATAAGGGTCAGCAGCATTGCAAGTAGTTTCTTCATTTTTCTAACCTCCTTGGATTCGTAAAACCAGTATAGCATGAATCGGGGTGCAATGCAATGCTTAGGCCTTTCAACAATGGCAAAGTAAGTGTTTCACGCTCAGCTTTTGTTGGTGTAATTTCAAAAGCTGGATATGTCAAAGATTGCACATTTTTACCTGCTGCATCGTCTGTATAGGTGAAGGGAGGGAAGGCCGGTGGAAACCAAGCTGAATCGAGACGAATGGTTGGAGGCGGCTATGCTGCGTTGGGAGGTTCCTTTGCTGCGCACCTGCTTTCTTCTGCTGCGGGACCGCTCACTGGCGGAGGATGCAGTGCAGCAGACATTTCTCAAGGCGTGGCGGGGGTATGACAGCTTCCGGGGCGACAGCAGCGAAAAAACGTGGCTGAGTCGCATTGCAGTGCATACCTGCCGGGATATACAGCGGGAAAAATGGTTTCGCCGCATTGACTTGTCCGTTGGTATGGAAGAGTTGCCGGAGCCGGCGGAGGGATTTCGGGAGCCGGATGATACGGTCACCCGGGCGATTCTGGCGCTGCCGGATCAGATCAGGCGGGCGGTGGCGCTGCATTATTATCAGGGGCTGACGGTGCAGGAGACGGCGCAGGCTCTGGGAATTTCCCGAAGAACCGCCCACTACCGGCTGGAGAAGGCGTACAGGCTGCTGAAGGAAGGATTGGAGGGGTGGTATCATGATGCATGAAAACGATATCCGCAATGCGATCGACCGCCGCCTTTCCGGTCTGTGCGCAAGCGAAGCAAGGCGGCAGCGAATCTGGCAGACAGTGGCGGAGGAGGCTGGTCAGCATGCACGATGCAGGCAGTCCGCAACTGCCGGAAGACCTGTCAGACGGCTGACCCTGCTGGTGGCGCTCTTGCTTCTTTTGCTGCTGACCTGTGCTGCTGCCGTGGCGTTTAACTGGAACGTGCTGGCGTTTCTGGAAATCGAGTCGGATGCGGATACGGCCAATATCGTCACCACCATCGATGGACGCTCCAATGTGGGCGACTGGAGCATGATTATTGACAGCGCAGTCACCGACGGAGAGTATCTCGCCTTTGACTGGACGCTGATCAAGGAAGACTTGGAGGTTCCCTGCTACATTCAGGTGGAGAGCCTCACCGGCAACGGTTTACCCCTGTCTACGGACGGTACGGATGACTTCCATTGCCAGTGGATACCGGGGGCGTTTTTCAGCGGGAATGATCAGGGCGGCAATCTTTGCCGTCTGCCGGAAGGAATAACGGGAGATACGCTGCTGGTGGAGATGGTCATCGGTCTTTATAGACCGGTGAAGCCCGTTTATGAAATGGAGGTGTTCGACGAGACCATCGCCCGTCAAAAGCTGGATGAAGGGTATTATGTGATTGCCGAAGGCGAAGGTTTTGTTCTGAACATGCCCGAAGAAGGACTATGCCATTGCTTCGGTATGGTAAACGATGCCGCGGATGAGCATTTGGAGCGTACAGAGATGATCATCCGTTTCACAGTGGATCTGGCGTCGGGTAAAGCCACAATGCGGAATCTCCCTTTGCCACAGCCGGTGCGCTACCCAGACTTTACCATGGAATACACAGCCGCTGCGTCCTCTGCGCTGCAAACCAGCTGCGCCATTATCATCACGCCTGATGAGGGTACCCGGGAGGCCGCCTGTGCTCTTTTGGAAAACGGTTATCTACATCCGACGGATGCACAGGGAGAACGGCTGGGGGTATTCCCGCTGGAGGGCAGCGGTGGCGTAAGGGAGATGGAAAACGGCGTATGGGGTCTGTATTATGAATGCAGCATTCCTGCAGTTCCGGAGCTTCCGGAGGTTATCAGCCTGTCGTACATTACGCAGCAGGATGAGGTGTTCACTGCGCCAGTAACGGTAGGGAAGAAAGCAGAATAACGATAAAAGTTTCATTCGGCACAGAAGGCCGGGGGAGTGCGTGTTCCTCCGGCTTTCCGTATTAACGGTGATTGCACCCCACCCCTTGCCATCCCCCCGACAATCCAGTACAATATACATATCTGCGGACATTTGCCGTAGCCATCAGGAAAGGAAGTGCATCCCCATGCGTCTGGATAAATTTCTCAAGGTGTCCCGGATCATCAAGCGCCGCACAGTGGCCAACGAGGCCTGCTCCGGCGGCCGCGTCAGCCTGAACGGCAAGGTGGCCAAGCCCGGTGCGGAGGTCAAGGTGAACGATATTCTGGAGATCCGCTTTGGCAACCGTGTAGGCCGCTATCGCATCGCGGAGGTAAAGGAAGTGGTGCGCAAGGAAGGTGCAGCCGATATGTACGAGGTGCTGGAAGAGGACGCAGCCACCAAGGCGGAAAGAGGCGCAGAAGAATGATCAGCTATGCCATCGTTTTGGGCGGCGGCAGCGGCCAGCGCATGGGCGCAGGCATGAACAAGGTATTCCTGCCGCTGCGCGGCGTGCCTGCCATCGTTAGATCAGTTGCCCCGTTTTCCGGGCTGTGCAGGGGGGCGGTAGTGGTTGCCCGTGCGGACGAAGTAGATGATATGCGCGCCCTGCTCAATCGCTATGGCCTGAGCCGCTTTGTGCTGGATGTGGTGCCCGGCGGCGAAACCCGTCAGGCTTCCGTGAAAAACGGCATGGATGCCCTGCCTGAGGATGCAGAAGCCATCCTTGTGCATGACGGTGCTCGCTGCCTTGTGACGGAGGAAGTCATCCGGCGAGTGATGGAAGGCATTGTGACAAACGGCAATGGCGTGGCTGCTGTGCCGGTGACGGATACCATCAAGCAGGCGGATGCAGCGGGTCGAGTGCTGGCAACGCTGGATCGTTCCGTGCTGTACGCCATGCAGACTCCGCAGGGCTTCCGGGCGGTTGACCTGTTCGCCGCACACCAAAAGGCTGCCGAGGAAAACTACTTGGCCACCGACGATGCCGCTTTGGTGGAATACTTGGGCAAGCCGGTGTACCTGACCGAGGGAAGCCGGGAGAACCTGAAACTGACCACGCCGGTGGATTTGGCCTTTGCAGAGGCCATTCTGCGGGATCGTGAGGAATGGGAGGCTGTTCAGGGATGCTGAGAATCGGACATGGCATGGATGTACACAAGCTGGTGGAGGGCCGGAAATTGATCCTCTGCGGCGTGGAGGTGCCCCACAGCCTTGGCCTGTTGGGCCACAGCGATGCGGACGTGGCTACCCACGCCCTGATGGATGCGCTGCTGGGCGCCGCCGCTCTGGGGGACATCGGCAAGCTGTTTCCGGATACGGATATGCGGTACAAGGGTGCGGACTCCATCGGGCTGCTCAAGGTGGTCATGGGTCGCCTGGGTGAAAAAGGCTATGCCCCGGTGAATGTGGATGTGACCATCGTGGCCCAGAAGCCCAAACTGCGCCCCTATATCGATCAGATGCGGCAGCGGCTGGCCGAGGCCATGGAGATGGATGTGGACATGGTCAATGTCAAGGCCACCACCACCGAGCATATGGGTTTTGAAGGAGAAGAAAAGGGCATGTCCGCCCATGCGGTGTGCCTGATCGAAAAAGCGTAACCCGCTTCCATGATTCATTTCCATCTGTTTGGAAGAAAGGATGCGTCCATGCAAAAGAAGCTGCCGCAAAGAAATCATACCCTGCTGTTTGCAGGGCTTGCTTTCTTTGCGGGTTGCTGTCTGGGCAGAATGGTATCTGACGGCCCGTGGCTGTGGATACTGTTCGGCCTGGGCGTGGGCATGGGCGCATTGCTCCTGCTCAACAAGCGCAGTGCAGTGCTCGCTGTTGCGGTATGCTTTTGTGCGCTGGGCATGCTGCGGGTGCAGCCGTCGCTCCATCCCGCCACGCCGTGGTCCGGCCGGTATGAGCAGATCACCGGTTACGTATACGGCGAGGCGCGCATTCGCACCGATCATCGCATTACCTTTACCCTGACAGATGTGGAGCTGGACGGCAGACCGCAGAAAGGCCGGGCGTACTGCACGCTTTATTACGGCGACGAGGAAGCGCCTCAGCTCTTTGACGGCGCAAAGGTCCGTCTGTCCGGCAGGGTCTATCAGCCAGACGGCAAAAGTGGCGAATCCCGCTTTGATTTCAGAGCGTGGATGTTGCAAAACGGGATGACCTACGGCATCGCCGCCTCTCAAGGGCTGCAGGTTGAAAACACGCCCCAGACCGCGCCCGTAAAGGATTGGGCCTATCGGATCAAAATGACCTTCCGCTCGGCGCTCACCCGCACCATGGGCGACGATGCAGATCTGGCCATGGCGCTTCTCTTCAGCGACCGCGAGGGTGTGGAGGAGCAGGAATACCAGGCTTTCAGCCGCTTGGGCATCGCTCATGTGATGTCGGTATCCGGCCTGCATATTGGCATTGTAGGCGCTGCGCTCTACTGGATCATGAGCCGGCTGGGGATGCGCCGGAGCCGGCTGATTGTGCTGGCCGTGTTTTTGGCAGCCTATTGCCTGATCACCGGTTTTTCTGCCGCGTCGGTACGTGCAGCGGTTATGCTGCTCATCAGCAGCTCGGCGGTGCTGTTCAACCGGCGGTCTGATTCCCTGACCAATCTGGGCACCGCTATGCTGGTAGTGCTTGTGCTCAATCCCCTGCAGGCATTCTCCGCTGGTTTTGTGCTGTCGGTTTCGGCAGTGGGCGGAATCCTCCTACTCAAACCGGTGCTCACCGGCCTGCTTAGGCGAATCATGCCCGCGCCCCAAGGGAACGGCGCCATCAGGCAAGCCCTATATCGTCTCGCCTTTCAGGCAGGCAACCTGTTTTGTTTCAGCCTGTCGGCACAGCTGGGCGTTGTGTTGCCAACTGCGTACTTTTTCCACCAGCTGCCTGTTTATGGCATCCTGATCAACCTTTTGGTCGTTCCCTACATCAGCCTGCTGGTGCCGGTGGATATGATCGCGCTGGTTCTCTCGCCGGTGCCTGGACTGGGCAGCGCAGTCGGAAAAGCTGCCGCTGCTATGGGCAATCTGCTATTGCAGGCCGTTCGGCTACTATCAACCCTGCCTATGGCGTCCATCCGCGTGGGTTCGGTGGCCGCGCTGTGGCTGATGACGATCATCGTGATGCTGGCGGCCGTATCCTGGATCATACGCGCCAAAGCATGGAAGCGCCTGATCACGGTTGTTGTAGCTGCGGCTCTTACTTGGACAGGCCTCGCCCTCTCCGCGCCGCCCGCCACCCGGTATGTGCAGCTGGCGGTTGGGCAGGCGGATGCAGCGCTGCTGTTTGACCGCGAGAAAACCATCGCCATTGACGTAGGCGTAGACGGCAATGCCACCGTCGACTACCTGATGGATGCAGGACGGGATATCGACGCGCTGTATCTCACCCATCTGCATGTGGATCATGCAGGTGGCGTCCAATACCTGCTGGACTGCGGCATCCGCATCGACCAGGTCTATATGCCTGTCAACGCCGCTAAGCAGCGGTTGGATGAAGAAGCCCTCGCCGTGCTGGATGTGCTGGCAAACGCAGGGATTCCGGTGACAGAAATCGCTGCAGGAGCGGAGCACCGCTATCCCACCACGACGCTGCGGGCGCTGTGGCCACAAGTGGAAACCATCCGCTCCGGCCAGGACGCCAACGACCTGCCCATGGTGTTGGCGGTGGAGATGGGCGGCTATACCATTCTCGCCGCATCCGACCTGACCGGGCGCTACGAAAACTATGCCGCTGTACCCTGTGACGTGCTCAAAGTGGCGCATCATGGCAGCAGCGACAGCACCGGCGATGTATTTCTGGATCGGGTGCAGCCCGGACTCGCCTTGATCAGCTGCTCCTCCGGCAGCCAGTCGCTGCCCGGCTATGCCATGCTGCAGCGCCTTGAGGCACGGGGAATCCCCTATCTGCGGACCGACGAATCCGGCGATATTACGCTGTTTATCAACCAAGGGCAGCTGGTAGCTGCACCCTATAAAGTGAGGAAGAGTCAGTGAACCACACGGCATTTTTTGATCTTCTGAAGAAAGGCACGATTCAGGAGGCCTACCTGATGGAAGGGCCGGAAGAGTACATCAAACAGCAGGCGCTGGAGCGGCTGAAAGAAAAGCTGCTGCCTGCCGGGCTGGAGGAGATGAACCTGACAGAACTCCACGACCCGGATGCGGATGCGCTGATCGCCGCGGCCGAAACCCTGCCCTTTATGGGCGAAAAGAGGCTGGTGGTGGTCAGGGAATGCGCCTTGCTCACCAGTGGCAAAAAGGCCGAGGACGAGAAAAAAGTCAACGCCATCACCGACTACCTGTCCAACATCTCCCCCACCACCTGCCTGGTGTTTTACGTCAAAGGCAAGGCAGACGGACGAAAAAAGCTCTATACCCTCCTGAAAAAGAAAAACGCCATTGTGGACTTTTCCCCCATGAGCGACAGCGAGTGCGCCGTATGGGCAGCCAAAACCATGCAGCGCATGGGCAAGAAGCTGGATCGTAACTGCGCAGAGAAGTTGGTTTTCACCGTGGGAAGGGATGCCGCGCTGCTGAAGCAGGAAATGGAGAAGCTGGCGTCCTTCCTGCGCGACCGCGACGCAGTGACGGAAGCCGATATCGATGCCGTATGCACCCGCTCTGCGGAGTACACCGTATTCCAGATGGTGGACGCGCAGGTGGCCGGCAAAAACCAGGAAGCGTTTTCCCTCCTCCGGGACATGATCCGTGCCGGCGAGGAACGCATGGGTGTCATGGCCATGCTCCTGCGCCAGTATCGCATTCTGTACCATATGCGTTGTCTGCTGGACGAGCGCACGCCTCAACAGGCACAGGCCCAGCTGCTTGGGATCCCGCCCTTTGCCGTAGGACGCACCCAGCAGCAGGCGCGTCGCTTTGAAAAAGAGCGGCTGCGGCAGGCCTATGATATGCTGCTCAGCTACGAACAGGGCATCAAATCCGGCCGGCTTCCCCTGGAGGCCTGTGCAGAGAATGCCCTGCTCAAGCTGGAGGAAATTCTGCGAGGACAGGATTGATACGGGAAAAATACTTGCTACTATCTCCGGTTTTTGGTATGATTTTTCTATTCCAGCGTCTTGGATTTGTGCGCTGCGACGTAAGCTGCACGGGCATAGCCCGCACCCAGCTTTTTACGATCCCCCCTACATCATTCCGCCCCGTTTGGGCAAAAAGGAGGCGCATCCGCTGTGTCCGATACTGTGAAGCAGGTAGCCATGAGAATTCAGGATCTTCGAGAAATCTCGGACTACACCGTCGAGGAAATGGCAGAAGCTCTGGAAGTACCCGTTGAAGAATACCGCAAATACGAAAGCGGCGAAGTTGATATGCCCATCAGCTTTCTGGTAAAGCTGGGCGAGGTTTTCCATGTGGACATGACCGAATTGCTTACCGGCGAGGCGCCCCGCCTCAACGTGCTCAGCGTCACCCGTGCCAGCAAGGGTCGGGAAGTGAATTGTCACGACCAGTACGTCTACAAAAACCTTGCATATAACTTCATGAATCGCAAGATCGAGCCCATGTACGTCACCGTACCGCCGGATGTAAACAAGAAGCTGGAGCCTAACAGCCACGACGGTCAGGAGTTTGACTATATTCTCTCCGGCTCCCTCAGGCTGGTCATCGGCAAGCACGACATCGTGCTCTACCCCGGCGACAGCGTGTACTACGATTCCCGTTACCCCCATGCCATGCAGGCTGTGGGCGAGGAGCCGGTGCATTTCCTTGCGATCGTTATCCCCTAAGGGCCATTCACAAGCCGCACTAAAGGAGTTTGGTAACTGATGCTTGCAGATCGCTATATCCGGACGGATCTGTGTTCCCAAGAGGACTTTGAGAAGAATTTCACCCTCAATGTGCCGGAGCATTTTCATTTTGCCTACGACATTGTGGACGAATATGCCCGCATTTCCCCGGAGAAACCTGCGCTGATCTGGGCAGATATCAAGGGCAACGAGCGCCGTTTCACCTTCGGCGAGATCGCCCGCATGAGCGACCAGGCGGCCAATGTATTTGCCGCCCATGGTCTCCAAAAGGGCGACCCTGTGGTTCTGATGATGAAGCGCCGCTGGCAGTACTGGATCGCCGCAGTGGGCCTGCTGAAAGTGGGCTGTGTGCTGATCCCTGCCACCGCCCAGCTGCAGAAGAAGGACATCGTCTACCGTGTGCAGGCCTCCAGCGCCAAAGCCATCATCTGCGTGGAAGAGGACGAGGTGCGCCGGCATGTGCTGGCCTCTGCTGAGGATTGCGATACCCTCAGCTGCCTGTTCACCCTGGGTGACTGCGAAGGCTTCCTGAACTTTGACGCCGAGCTGGAAGCAGCCTCTCCCGTGTGGGAGAAGCCTGCCGAGCTGCCCAAGAACGACGACATCATGCTGATGTACTTCACCAGCGGCACCACCGGCATGCCCAAGATGGCCGCTCATAGCTGGACCTATCCCATCGCCCAGACCGTGACCGCCTATTACTGGCACAATGTGGGCGATAATGACATCCACATCGCCGTTGCCGACACCGGCTGGGCCAAGGCCGGCTGGGGCAAGCTGTACGGCCAGTGGATCTGCGGCGCGACCCTGTTCGTGTACGATTTTGACCGTTTCATTGCTGCCGATATGCTCAAGATGCTGGAAAAGTACAAGGTAACGGCCTTCTGCGCGCCGCCCACCGTGTACCGCTTCATGATCAAAGAGGATCTTGCCTCCTATGACCTGAGCAGCCTGCGCTGGGCTAACTGCGCCGGCGAGCCCCTGAACCCCGAGGTCTACGACCGCTTCCTGGAGGCTACCGGCATCAAGATCCATGAAGGTTTCGGTCAGAGCGAGACCACGCCCTTGCTCATGACCAGTAAGTGGATGGAGCCCAAGACCGGCTCCACTGGCCGCCCCTCCCCAGCGTATCAAATCGCGCTGGTGGACGCAAACGGCAACGATGTAGAAGACGGTGTGGAGGGCGAGATCGTCATCCGGCTGGACAAGGGGCATCCGGCGGGTTTGTTCCTTGGCTACCACCGCAATCAGGAGCAGACCGACGCTGTGTTCTACGATGGTCTGTATCACACCGGCGACATGGCCTGGCGTGACGTGGACGGTTACTACAACTTCATCGGCCGCAGCGACGACGTAATCAAGTCCAGCGGCTACCGTATTGGTCCCTTCGAGGTGGAAAGCGCCCTGCTCACCCACCCGGCTGTGCTGGAATGTGCCATCACCGCCGTGCCTCACCCCGACCGCGGCCAGGTGGTCAAGGCCACCATTGTGCTCATGAAGGGCTATCTGCCCAGCGAAGAGCTGAAAAAAGAGCTGCAAAAGCACGTCAAGCAGGTCACTGCCCCCTACAAGTATCCCCGTATCGTGGAGTTTGTGGACGAGCTGCCCAAGACCATCAGCGGCAAGATCCAACGCAAATTGATCCGTACCGGTGACTCCACGGGCAGCGCGGAAAAGTTGCAGGTTCGCAATGCAGTCGCCGACGATGCGGAAGCCCTGCTCACCTACCTGAGCCAGATCGGCGGCGAGAGCGACAACCTGACCTTTGGTGCAGACGCTTTCGACGATATGACGGTGGAAGGCGAGAAGGAGTACATCGCCGGGATCGGCGAAAAGAGCCTGATGCTGCTGGGCATCATGGGCGAGGAAATTGCCACGCTGGCTACCATGAAGGTATCCTCCAAGCAGCGCGTCAGTCACCGTGCCTCCCTGTCCCTGTCGGTGAAGAAAAAGTTCTGGCACCGGGGCATCGGCACCCAGATGCTGGGCAGGATGATCGACCACGCCAAGCAAAACGGCATCGAGGTGCTGGAAGCCCAGATCCGTGCCGATCACACTGCCGCCATCGCTCTGTGCGACAAGTGGGGCTTTGAAAACATCGGAACATTCAAGCGCTTCCTGCGTGTAGACGGCAAGGACTATGACGCCGTTCTGATGAATCTGTATCTGTAAAAATGTGGACGAGGCTTTGCGCCCAAACCAGCCGCGAAGCCTCGTCCTTTGTATTTACCAACAGCCGAACGCTTTTGCTGCGTTCGGCTGTTGGTCTTTTTTGATCCATTTTTCAGATGTTGCTTTTCCGTTATCCCAGTATCTTTTCCATCAAAAGAAAGCGTCCCATGCGCCAGTCGGCAGTGCCTGCCTGACGGAACCCCCGCTTCTGATAAAGCCGTAGTGCGTAAGGATTTCGTGTAAACACATCCAGCCTGAGGGAACGCACGCCGCTGTTCAGGGCTTCCTGCTCGATGTGCGCCATTGTTTGGTTTCCTACACCCAGGTTCTGAAAATCCGGGTGCACGCACAGCCGATGCAGAACGCGCCAGTCGCCGTCGCAGCACTGCCAGTCCGCCGCATGGTATTCCTCGTCACAAAGCCGATTGAGTACATATACCACCGCAACACGGCCGCGTATCTCGCCCACACGCAGGTGGCCGCTCTCGCAATCCCGCCTGAAATCATCCACAGTGGGATACACTTCGTCCCACTGTTCGATTCCCGCGGCATTCATCGCAAGGATGGCAGCCTGAACCAGCGCATCGATTTCCGCAAGATCGGATGCACAGCCCTTTCGAAAATGCAGCGCTGCTTCCAAATCGCTTACCTCCTCTGCCTGCCGACTCAGGAACATGGCCTTCTGCCGGGGTGCGGGGCTGCGCCCCGCATCGTCCGCTTCTTACTTCAAATACTCCACCAGCAGCTTCTTCGCCGCGTCCACATCCCTAAGGTCGATCACCTCGCAGGCACTGTGCACATAGCGGCATGGAATCGATACGGTGCAGACCTTCACGCCGCCCCGGCTAAGCTGGATGGCACTGGCGTCGGTGCCGCCGAAGGGCAACACTTCACGCTGGGTGGGCACGCCAGCGGCTTTGCCGGCTGCCAGCAAGTCGCTGAACAGTTCAGGATTGGAGATGCTGCCGCGATCCATTACCTTAATGGCTGCACCTGCGCCCAGCTTGACAGCGGGCAGCTTGGTCTCGGGGGTGTCACCGTTGGCGGTTACATCCAGGGCAATGCCGATATCCGGCTCCACGCCGTAGGCAGCGGTCTTCGCGCCGCGGCAGCCCACTTCCTCCTGGGTGGAGAAAACAGCGATGATGGTATTGCGGGTCTGCTTTGGCAGTTCCTTGAGCACAGCCACCAGCAACGCACAGGCGATGCGGTCATCCATGGCGGGAGCCGCTACCTTGTTCTCGCCCAGACGGAAGCAATCGTTGCTGTAAACAGCCATATCGCCCAGATTGACCATAGTAAGGGCTTCTGCTTCGTCCTCTGCGCCAATGTCAATGAACATATGCTTCATGGCAGGGGTCTCGCCCTCCCGGACGGGTTCGCGGCAGATGATACCCTGAACACCGTTACCAAAGGTGACGTGGCGGGTCAGGCTGGCGTTCATGCTGATGCCGCCCACGGGCATTACGCGCAGGAAGCCTTCCTTCTCCACAGCCACCACAACAAAACCAATATGATCCATATGGGCGGACAGCATGATGCGCTTGCCGTCCTCCGCGCCCTGCTTTTCGCAGATCAGGTTGCCCAGTGCATCCCGACGAATGGTATCCACAAAAGGCTTCACCATCTCCTCGATGGTATCGGCCACAAGGGTCTCGCGCCCGGTAGGACCGTAGGCGTTAACAAGCTTTTCAATCAAATCATACATGGGTAAGCTCCCCCTTACTTTTCAAGATAGGCTTTCGCCAGCTGATACTGAGCCTCCACGTCGCTGAGCGCGCAGACGGTGGAAGGGCTGTGGATGTAACGGCAGGGCACGCTGAGCACGCAGGTGCGAACGCCCACGCCGGTGCGCTGCATCACGCCGCCCTCGTTACCGCCGGATACGCTCATCTTCACCTGATGGGCTGCGCCGCAGGTTTTGGCGACGGCCATCATTTCAGCGAACATCTCCGGCTGGGCGATGGAGGCGTTGTCCATAAAGCTGATGGCAACGCCCTGCCCCACCTTGCATACTTTCGATACTTCGGGCATGTCGCCTGCATCGTTGGCTGTGGTGCCTTCCAGGGCGATGGCCACATCCGGCATCAGGCGGAAGGCTGCGCCGGTAGCGCCGCGGCAGCCCACTTCCTCCTGACAGGTGAAGACAAAATCCGTATCGCCGGAAACGTTTGCATCCAAAAGCCGAAGCATATTGTAGCAGCCCACCCGGTCGTCGGCAGCCTTGCACAAAAGCAGGCCGTCGCCAAAGGGCGTGTAGGGCGTATCAAAGGTGACGGGGGTACCGGCAGGGGCGTGGCGCAGGGCTTCATCCTTGTCCTTTGCGCCAATGTCCACAAACAGCTGATCGATGGGCAGCACATTCTTACGGTCTGCCGCCGACTGCTGATGGATCGCCATTGCGCCGATGACGCCAGAAATGGCCTTTTTCTCATCCTTGCCATCCTTGGCGGGCACGTCGTAGCCCACCTTCACCCGCTTGGAGACCAGCACCCGAGGGTCGATGCCTCCGACGGCACGCACCCGCAGGAGGCCGTCGTCGGTGGCATTGATGACCATCAGACCCACCTCGTCCATGTGGGCGGTGAGCATCACATGGGATGCGTCAGGATTCTTGCCCACCTTGTGGGCGATCACGTTACCCATGCGGTCGATGGTCACGTTGTCTTTGCCCAGCTTTTCGACGCATTCGTGGTAGATGGCCATGCGAACGAGTTCTTCCCGTCCGCTGATGCCCTGCAGTTCACAAAGCTTCTTCAGCTCCATAGATCCTCATCCCACCTTTCGTCGAGTTCGCACAGGAAGTGCGCCAGCAGGCGTCCGCATTCCTTCATTACGTTCATATCCAGCAGTTCCACCGTTGTGTGCATGTATTTCAGCGGCAGATCGATCAGCACGCAAGGAATGCCTGCGCGAGCCACCTGTACGTTGTCCGTATCGGTGCCGGTACGGCTGGTGGCATGCTCAGTATTCAGCTTGATGTGGTGATCGCCGGCTGTCTTTTTCAGCTTGTCAAGCAGCTTATGCTGGATGAAGGGGCCGTAGGTGGCGGCAGGCGCATCCAGCGGCACGGTGGTGTCGGGGCGGCTGGCGGGGATGGTGGCATGGGACACATCCAGTACCACCGCCAGATCGGGAACCACGGTATACGCTGCCACGGCTGCGCCCTTGCAGCCCACCTCCTCCTGAGAAGTGGCTACAAAATACACGTCGCACATATGCTGCATCCGCTGCAAGCGCTCCGCAGCCTCCAGCAGCACGCCCACGCAAGCGCGGTCGTCCATGGTCTTGGCGGCGCAGCGGTCATTGAGCAGCTTGGTAGCAGGGCCGCAAAGAGTGATCAGGTCACCGATGGCAACCTTTTCCCGAACGGCTTCCGCGCTGAGACCAAGATCCACAAACAGGTCTTCCCGCTTATAGTTGCTGCGGCGGTCAGCGTCTGACAGAAGATGGGGCGGTACTGCTCCCACCACGCCGGTGAGCACCTCGCCGCTGAGGGATGCGTGTACCTTCACCACGCCGGCAGGCAGGATGCGGGGATCCACGCCACCCACCTGACCCATGCGCAGGGTGCCGTCCTTCAGGATGTCGGAGACCATCAGGGCGATCTCATCCTGATGGGCGCACAGCAGCACCTTGGGAGCAGGCGAGCCGTCAGGGGTTGCGATGGTGGCTTTTTTGCAGGCGATGACATTGTACAGCGGATCGATCTCCACGCTGTCTACCAGCGGACGGAACCATTCCGCCATCCACTGGGACACCGGGCCTTCATGGCCGCTGGGGCCGTGCTGCACAGCCATGCCTTCCAGATAACGATAAATATCCATATGTCTCTGTCCTTTCAGAGGAACTTTGTTCAGCGGCTTTATTATACTCTCATTTCTGAATAGGCGCAACGGGACTTCATTTGTATACAATATAAGCTACCTCAGCCGCCCACCGTGGAAGAAGCACTCGTATACCTTCTCGCCCTGCCAGCGGATCTCCTCATAGCCCTGAAACCAGTCAAGGCTGCCGTCCATGGTGCATTCATAACGATTATCCCCGTCCTCATACCGGGCAGGGCCGCGGAAAGGGCGTTCATCGGGAGCGCCCCGAAGCGCTGCCTTCAAAAAATCGCCGCTGAAGTCCGAACCCAACACCCGCCCGCAATAGTTCATGGCATAAACAGGCTGCCCGTCCTTCCATACAGCCTCCTCGCCTGCGAATTGCTGACCACCGAGCCAGGTGTCGATGTACAGCCAGTCTTCTTCCTGGTAATGATAATCATGGGACGCAGGACGGCTGGCAGCTGCTTCCTCGCCATATCCAGCGTACGTTTCTTTGCTGGCCCTGGCAAGGAAACGAAGAAGCGCCTCATCCTGCGGCTGAAGTGCACTGCCGGGGATCGTCTTCTTTTGCTTACAATCCGTATCCTCTCTGACCAGATAATCCACCGTCACTTGAAACAAGCGGCTGATGGCCAGCAGGCTGGCGATTTCCGGTTCGCTCTGTCCATTCTCCCACTTGGAGACTGCCTGCCGGGATATATTCAGTTTTTCAGCCAATGTCTCCTGAGAGTAGCCGCGGCTATGGCGCAGCATGGCCAGTTTGCTTCCGAATGTCATATTGATCCTCCTCCTTTTTTCTATCATACCGCAGCTTTTTGCCTGTCTCAACCGCCCGTACGCGGCAGCAGCGCAACCATTCGTTGCAAGCCCTCCAACCAGCAAACCAAACAAATAAAAGCAGCAGCTCTTGTAGCTGCCGCTTTTATTTGTTTTTATGCTTTTTTCCGGCGTGCAAGCGCCAGCAGAGCCACTGCCGACAAGCCAAGGAGCGTTGTCAGCAATGCCAGCGGTGTTTTGTCGCCCGTGGGAGGAATCGAGGGAGCCTTCGCCATCGTGTTCACAAAGTCAACTCGATTCTCGCCTTCAACCAGACTACCCTGAAGCATTCTGCCGTCCAGGCCGTTGACCTTGGTAGTGTATCTGGCGTTGGCTTTTTCTTCCACCATGTATCCCATGCCAGGCAGCAGACCTTCGATCTCAACCTTCTGTCCATGAGCCAGCGCAATGCTCTCGCCGCTGGTCACGCTCCCGTTCACGTCGCCGTGATAGGAGAAGGTGCCCGTTGCTTCTTCGCCATTGACGTCATAGAAGCGAACCGTCATCTCGAAGGTTTCAACCGTTACACCGCCTTCTACCGTCTTGCTGATGGTGAGCGGCGTATTCAGCCTATTGCGGAATACAATCTCATCCACCTGCGTGCCGTTGAGCATAATGGTCGGGCTGGCAACGAGTGTACCGTCGCCATTGTTGATGACGCTGACCACTACCGTATACACGGAGTCATCCGTGGTCAGGTATCCAGTGGAAGGCGTCTTCTCTTCAACGGTGTAAGTAAAGCTCTTGCCTGCATCGCTCAATTCGTAATGCAGCGCGTCGAACACGATGCTGCCTTGATCGTTCCGGGCAGTCATCTGGACGCCATCGCCCTTGAGCAGGAATTCATACACCTGATCTTCTCTGGGCAGCAAGCCGTTGACCGTCTTGCTGGCCTTCAGCCGCAAGCTGCCCGCAGCATCATAGGTATTCACAAAGGAAAGGCCATTTCCGCTGGAATACGTGGGCGTTACGTTCAATTGACCATTGCCGGAATCCGTGATGCTCACAGTGATTGTGTGTTCTGTGGAATCGTAGGTCACACCGGGGATGGTACCCTTCTCTTCCTTCACCGTGTAGGTGTAGGTTTTGCCGATGTCGGTTTCGTCATACGTAATGGCAGAGAAGGCAAACGTACCGTCTGCTGCGTTCTTCACCGTCTCGTTGACGCCCTCGCCGCTAAGCACAAAGCTGAACTGGTCAGCAGTCAGATCCATACCATTCAGGGTCTTGGTGCCTGTGAACTGGATCTCTCCGCTGGCAGTGTACTGGTAGTTGTTGGTGAAGTCCAGCGCGTTGTAGTTGTCGGTTGCAACGATATCCAGCTTGCCATTTCCTGCGTCAGATACGGTCACCTCAATGATGTACTCCGTATCATCATAGCTCATGCCGTACACGCTGCCGGCTTGTTCCTTCACCGTGTAGGTGTAGGTTTTGCCGATGTCGCTTTCATCGTAGACGATCTTGCTGAACGTAATGCTGCCGTCTGCCGCGTTCTTCACCGTCTCATTGACGCCATCGCCGCTGAGCACGAAGCTGAACTGGTCGGCAGTCAGATCCATACCATTCAGGGTCTTGGTACCTGTGAACTGGATCTCTCCGCTGGCAGTGTACTGGTAGTTGTTGGTGAAGTCCAGCGCGTTGTAGTTGTCGGTTGCAACGATATCCAGCTTGCCATTTCCTGCGTCAGATACGGTCACCTCAATGGTGTATACCGTATCATCGTAGGTCATGCCGTATACGCTGCCGGCCTGTTCCTTCACCGTGTAGGTGTAGGTCTTGCCGATGTCGCTTTCATCGTAGACGATCTTGCTGAACGTAATGCTGCCGTCTACAGCGTTCTTCACCGTCTCATTGACGCCATCGCCGCTGAGCACGAAGCTGAACTGGTCGGCGGTCAGATCCATACCGTTCAGGGTCTTGGTACCTGTGAACTGGATCTCTCCGCTGGCAGTGTACTGGTAGTTGTTGGTGAAGTCCAGCGCGTTGTGGTTCTCGCTGGCTTCAATGTTCAGCTTGCCGTTTCCGGCGTCAGATACGGTCACCTCAATGGTGTACTCCGTGTCGTCATAGCTCATGCCGTACACGCTGCCGGCTTGTTCCTTCACCGTGTAGGTGTAGGTTTTGCCGATGTCGCTTTCATCGTAGACGATCTTGCTGAACGTAATGCTGCCGTCTACAGCGTTCTTCACCGTCTCATTGACGCCATCGCCGCTGAGCACGAAGCTGAACTGGTCGGCGGTCAGATCCATACCGTTCAGGGTCTTGGTACCTGTGAACTGGATCTCTCCACTGGCGGTGTACTGGTAGCTGTTGGTGAAGTCCAGCGCGTTGTAGTTGTCGGTTGCAACAACATCCAGCTTGCCGTTTCCGGCGTCAGATACGGTCACCTCAATGGTGTACTCCGTGTCGTCATAGCTCATGCCGTATACGCTGCCGGCCTGCTCTTTCACCGTGTAGGTGTAGGTCTTGCCGATGTCGCTTTCGTCGTAGACGATCTTGTTGAACGTGATGCTGCCGTCTGCAGCGTTCTTCACCGTCTCATTGACGCCATCGCCGCTGAGCACAAAGCTGAACTGGTCGGCGGTCAGATCCATACCGTTCAGGGTCTTGGTACCTGTGAACTGGATCTCTCCGCTGGCGGTGTACTGGTAGTTGTTGGTGAAGTCCAGAGACTGGTAGTTGTCGGTTGCAACGATATCCAGCTTGCCATTTCCTGCGTCAGATACGGTCACCTCAATGGTGTATACCGTATCATCGTAGGTCATGCCGTAGACATTGTCGGCCTGCTCCTTCACCGTGTAGGTGTAGGTCTTGCCGATGTCGGTTTCGTCGTAGACGATCTTGCTGAACGTAATGCTGCCGTCTGCCGCATTCTTCACCGTCTCATTGACGTCCTCGCCACTGAGCACGAAGCTGAACTGGTCGGCAGTCAGATCCATACCGTTCAGGGTCTTGGTACCTGTGAACTGGATCTCTCCGCTGGCAGTGTACTGGTAGCTGTTGGTGAAGTCCAGCGCGTTGTAGTTGTCGGTTGCAACGATATCCAGCTTGCCGTTTCCGGCGTCAGACACGGATACCTCAATGGTGTATACCGTGTCATCGTAGGTCATGCCGTAGACGCTGCCGGCCTGCTCCGTCACCGTGTAGGTGTAGGTCTTGCCGATGTCGCTTTCATCGTAGACGATCTTGCCGAACGTGATGCTGCCGTCAGCCGCGTTCTTTACCGTCTCATTGACGCCATCGCCGCTGAGCACAAAGCTGAACTGGTCAGCAGTCAAATCCATACCGTTCAGGGTCTTGGTACCTGTGAACTGGATCTCTCCGCTGGCGGTGTACTGGTAGTTGTTGGTGAAGTCCAGAGACTGGTAGTTGTCGGTTCCAAGGATATC
>SVGM01000009.1 GCA_015056365.1 Clostridiales bacterium
TGACAGGCTAGCGCTCTAACCAACTGAGCTACCGGGCCGTAAGCTGGTGGGCCTTCAGGGACTTGAACCCGGGACCAACCGGTTATGAGCCGGCCGCTCTGACCAACTGAGCTAAAGGCCCATAATTGAAGGGGAAAATGGTGACTCCTAGGGGATTCGAACCCCTGTAGCCGCCGTGAAAGGGCGGTGTCTTAACCACTTGACCAAGGAGCCACAGTGAGGTGCCGGGTATTTTGGTCGGGGTGAAGGGATTCGAACCCCCGGCCCCATGCTCCCAAAGCACGTGCGCTACCAGACTGCGCTACACCCCGTTCGTGTCGTGCCCACTCAGGCGACGCTGATTATGATACCCGATTGTCCCTTGTTTGTCAACCCCCTTTTTTACTTTTCTCAAAAAAAATTGCAGACAACAATATTTTGTTGTGGAAAACCGCACAAATCACAACATATTGATAGCCCACCTATCGCCAAAAACGTCGTATTCTATCGCTTTTTGATTCTTCCGAGATGTGGATATACACCCGATGTGTATCCTCAAAAACAACAATATTT
This sequence comes from Clostridiales bacterium, assembly GCA_015056365.1. GTDB lineage: Bacteria > Bacillota > Clostridia > Christensenellales > Aristaeellaceae > Limiplasma. Next base: position 553 of record SVGM01000009.1, read on the forward strand.
AGTATTGACTTATCCATGTATACACAATATAATGTTATAGCTCGCCCAAACGAGTGTTGCTTGTGACCCATCACAGTACCTGTTCTGTTTACACATTGTCTACATACACAAAGGAGCATGCAAATGATTACTTCCATTAAAAAGCGCGACGGTCGCGTCGTTCCCTTCGATCAAGGGAAGATCGAGCAGGCCATCGAAAAAGCTTTCATGGCCAGCGGTAGCCGCAAGAGCACCGATACCGCTCACGAACTTGCTAATCAGGTCGTCAACGAAGTGGAGCGCGACGAAAACGTCGACTCCATCCCTACGGTCGAGCAGGTGCAGGACACCGTCGAGCGCGTCCTGATCGAAAAGGGCTTCGTCCGTTCTGCCAAGGCCTACATCCTCTATCGCGCTGAGCGCAGCCGCGTGCGCGAAATGAACACCCGCCTGATGAAGGTGTTCGAGGACATCACTTACAAAGACGCTGTGGACAGCGACATCAAGCGCGAAAACGCCAACATCAATGGCGACACTGCCATGGGCAGCATGCTCAAGTTCGGCAGCGAAGGCGCCAAGCAGTTCTACAATATGTATGTGCTGGATCCCCGCTTCTCCAAGGCGCACAGCGAGGGTGACATCCACATCCACGACCTTGACTTCTACACCCTGACCACCACCTGCTGCCAGATCGACCTGCTGGACCTGTTCCACAACGGCTTCTCCACCGGTCATGGCGTGCTTCGTGAGCCCAACGACATCTACAGCTACTCTGCCTTGGCCTGCATCGCTATTCAGGCCAACCAGAACGATCAGCACGGCGGCCAGAGTGTGGTCAACTTCGACTACGGCATGGCTCCCGGTGTGCAGAAGACCTACTACAAGCGCTTCCGCGATAACCTTGCCCGGGCCATGGAGCTGCTGGGCGGCCTGGAAGACGCTGCCGACAAGGCCCGTGAAATCCTTGCTCAGCTGGAAGAGGAAGGCCTGGGTCAGCCCCATTTGGCAGACGACGCCGATTACGACGCCGCGCTGAACCAGAAGCTGATCGCCGCTATGAACTGTGACGAAACCGTCGCTGCCAAGGTGATCGACTTCGTACGTTCCCACGCGCATGCCGAAACCGACAAGGCCACTTATCAGGCCATGGAGGCTCTGATCCACAACCTGAATACCATGAACAGCCGTGCCGGCGCTCAGGTTCCCTTCTCCTCCATCAACTATGGCATGGACACCTCTCCCGAAGGCCGCATGGTTATGCGCAACGTGATGCTGGCCACCGAGGCTGGTCTGGGCAACGGCGAGACTCCTATCTTCCCCATCCAGATCTTCCGCGTCAAGGAAGGCGTCAGCTTTAACCCTGGCGATCCCAACTATGACCTGTACCGCCTGGCCATCCGTACCAGCGCCAAGCGCCTTTTCCCCAACTTCAGCTTCGTGGACGCCCCCTTCAACCTGCAGTACTACAAGGAAGGCCATCCCGAAACCGAAATCGCCTACATGGGCTGCCGTACCCGCGTCATCGGCAACGTTTACGATCCCGAGCGTCAGGTTTCCCCCCGCCGCGGCAACCTGAGCTTTACCTCCATCAACCTGCCCCGCATCGCTATCAAGGCCAAGGGTGACATTACTTGGTTCTTTGAGGAATTGGAGCGTACCATGGATCTGGTTCGCGACCAGCTGCTGGAACGTCTGGAGATCATCTCCAAGAAGAAGGTTCGCAACTTCCCCTTCCTGATGGGCGAGGGCGTGTGGATCGACAGCGAGAACCTGGACTGGGATGACAGCGTGGCCGAAGTGCTCAAGCACGGCACCCTGTCCATCGGCTTCATCGGTCTGGCGGAAACGTTGGTCGCCCTGCGCGGCAAGCACCACGGCGAGGATCCCAGCAGCCAGAACCTGGGTCTGGAGATTGTCGGTGCCATCCGCAACTACTGCGATGAGCAGAGCAAGAAGTACAAGCTGAACTTCACCTGCCTTGCCACCCCCGCCGAAGGCCTCAGCGGCCGCTTTGTCCGCATCGACAAGGAAAAGTTCGGCGTTATCAAGGGCATCACCGATCGGGACTACTACACCAACTCCTTCCATGTACCGGTGTACTACGCCACCAGCGCCTTTGACAAGATCCGTCTGGAAGCGCCCTACCATGCGCTGACCAACGCTGGCCACATCTCCTACATCGAGATGGACGGTGACCCCACCCAGAACCTGGATGCCTTCGAAAAGGTGGTTCGCTACATGCACGATCAGGGCATCGGCTACGGCAGCATCAACCACCCCGTGGACCGCGACCCCGACTGTGGCTACAACGGCATCATCGGCGACAGCTGCCCCAAGTGCGGCCGCAAGGAAGAAGATGGTCATCCCTTTGACCGCATCCGCCGCATCACCGGCTACTTGGTGGGCAACCTGAACCGCTTCAACAACGCCAAGCGCAAAGAAGAAAGCGAGCGCGTCAAGCACAGCATCTAACATCACAATATTTCCAATGTGAAAACGCCTTTTTCTGTGAACAATTGCTTCTGAAGCATGACACAGAAAGAGGCGTTTTAATGCATTTCCGCAAACCATACCCGACTCGGGCCCGCAGGATGACAGGCTGGCTTCTCAGCGCGCTGCTGCTGGCTATCCATTTTTCTCCCCAGGCGACCCTGCTGCGCACCCTGCCCGACTCCCTGAGCATCGCCGCCGGACAGCAGCTCTCCCTTTCCGCAGCATTCCCCCTGAAAATCGCGCTACAAGGGGATTCTTTGCCTGCCGGATCCAGCACCGACCAAACCCTCGCCAACGCGTCTTCCGCCCCCTCTACAGCCACCATCAGCCTGTTTGGGCTGCTTCCGCTGAAGGAGGTGACCGTGGATGTACAGGATGACCTGCGCCTGCACCCGGGCGGGCAGGCAGTAGGGGTGGCGCTGCACACCCACGGCGTACTGGTGGTGGGCACCAGCGATCTGACCGGCACCGTCAGTCCGGCGCGGGTGGCCGGATTGAAGCCGGGCGACCTGATCACCCAGGTGGGTGACGACATCGTGGAAAGCACCGACATGCTGACCCAAATGGTAGCCGCTGCAGGAGAAACCGCCCTGCCGCTCACCGTCCTTCGCGGTGAAAGCACCCTGTCGCTGACCCTGACCCCCCGCAAGGACACCCAGACCGGTTCCTACCGCATCGGTGCCTGGGTGCGGGACAGCACCGCAGGCGTGGGAACCCTGTCTTTCTACGGCGAGGTCAGCCCCGGCGAAGGCATGCGCTACGGCGCGCTGGGTCACGCCATCACCGACGCGGATACCCAGCAGCTGCTCACTGTAGGCCACGGCGAGATCATGACCGCCGACGTGGTGGACGTGCGCAAGGGACAATCCGGCTATCCCGGAGAGCTGAAGGGCAGTTTCCTGCGCCAGCAACACGTGTTGGGCGGGATCCGCATCAACAACCGTTTTGGCATCTACGGTGCGCTGTCGGAGCTGCCCGCACACCCGCTCTACCCCGACGGTCTGCCCATTGGGCGCAGGGATGCGGTGCACACCGGCAAAGCCACGATTCTTTCTACCGTCGATGCAGGCGGCATGAAGGAATATGACGTGGAGATCGTGGAAGTCAATCGGCAGAGCCAGCCTGCCCAGCGCAGCATGGTGGTGAAGGTTGTGGATGAGGAGTTGCTCAGCAAAACCGGTGGCATCGTCCAGGGGATGTCCGGCAGCCCCATCATTCAAGACGGGCGGCTGATCGGGGCGGTGACCCATGTGTTTGTGAACGACCCTACCATGGGGTATGGGCTGTATATTGAGTGGATGCTGGAGGAATGCGGTAAAACATAAGCAGGGGCGGCACAGCCCCTGCTTTTTCGGTTGACTTGCCCTGAGCAGGAGCACATTGGCTTATTTCAAAAACTCTCCTGCTTCTTGCTCAGTGACCTCATGGTCGCTGTAACGGGCACGCTCGTAAATGTGAGCGGAATGATCATTCAGGGTCTCGCGGGCGGTATGGCTTTGGAGCCATTCGGGGTGCTTTGCGCGCAGCTGGCCATAGTGGGCGCGGATGCGTTCCCGAGGAGGCAGGGCAGCCAGTTCCCTTGCGGAGACTCTGTGTTGCCGCGTTCTTGTGAGAACATAGTGTTCTTTCCCTTGCGTTCTGGTATCCTGCACTTCGTCCACATAGTCCTCGGTGACAGAGGCAGCATAGCTTTGCAAGCGGTGAAACAGCCAGCGCACCAGCACGCACAATTTTTTCCACAGCTTCTTCACCGCCCAAGCCAAAAGCACAACCACCACAACGGCGGTCAACCCCAACAGGATTCGTTCCATCCATAGGGCAAATGCGCTGGGAGGCGTTCCTTCACCCAGAATACTCATATTCATCGTGTCGCTGTCCGGCTTGCTGTCCGTCACTTCCCGTATCGCCTGCAGCGAGAAAAGCCAGCGGATCACTGCATTCACTGCCTGCCGCAACCATTCCCACAGGGATTCCAGCAGCTTGCGTAACGTAGGAATGAGGGAGATCAGCAGCGCCGTGCCCAGCATCATCCAGATAATGGCCCGGTTTCTGCGGCGAATGATCTGCGGCACACCTTTGCCGTCAGGCATGGCGGAAACAAGACTGTATCCGTTCAGGGTCATCAGCGCCACAGCCAGGAAAATGATCAGGCTTATCAAAAGGGGCGTTTGAGCCGACGAATACACTGTATCGCGCATCGCCTTCTCCATCAGGTTCAGGTAAATCTGGGCCAGGGTATGAATACACAAGCCGCCAAAAACGGCTGCATACGTCAAGGCATCCCGAGCAGGCAATGTCGCAAACAGCAGGATGGTATAGGCCAGCGCTGTGACCAGCACCACCACCTGGGGCAAGCCTGCGATCCCGGCAGCCAGTATCCCCATCGACAGCGCAATGGCCACAAGCAGCCTGTGTTTTCCGGGCAGCAGCATGCATACGCCAGCTGCCAACAGGTAGGCCAGCGGCATGAGCATCAGCTGGGGCACACCGTTGCCACAGCCAAGCAAAACAGGCAGAGGAGCCGTGCCTGCGGCCAGCAGAAGCGGCGTCGCAAGGCGTTCCCATTTAGGATTCACGGCGACCCTCCTCCCTGTCCAACAGGTGCAGCTGCACTGTATTGCCCGCGTCGCGCAGCGCCTGCATCTTCACCTGAATCTCCGGGCTTTCGTAAACGGAAAGGATCAGAATATCCATGCCTGTAAAAGTCATTACCTCATCCAGGAAGTTGGTGAAGCGCTTTACAAAGCGCACCTGCAGCCTTGCCATGGCCGCCAGAAGTTCCTCTTCCCCTATACTGGTTCCGGGAGGGAAAATGACGCATTTGTCTTGATCCTTCAGAGGCATACTGGCGCCAAATCCGCAATTCACGCCCCGACGCATCGCCTCCACGCACAGGGTGGCGGCGACTGAAATAGCATACTCCACCGGTCCCTGCTCATAGTCCATCAGGTCGCCCCACTGGTGGCTGCTCAACTGGCTGTTGATGATAACCATCAAACGGGTATCGGCGGTAAAGTCATGGGTACGCACCTGCAATTCGCCTGTGCGGGCAGTGGCCGCCCAGTGGATATCCCGCACATGATCACCCTGATGATAAGGGCGCAGACCGTCAACAAGAAAGGGATCCTGCAAAAGCCGCCGGTGCACGGTGATTTCGCCCAGCAGGCGATACAAAGGCTTGGGCATCTCCTCTGGCTGAAGCAGTCTTGGATAGACCAAAATAGGCGCAGAAAGATTCTGTTCGCAGCTGGCGCAGGCCAAGCCCAACAGATCGCCAGCAGTAATGGTGACATTGCCAATGTCGTATGCGCCCCTGTGCAAAAGCCGCACCTTATGCCGCCGGGTGATCTGCTGATAGGGCATGAGCATGAACAGGCTGCGGTGGTACATGTCACCGCTGACTTTCAGGTTATCCTGCCTGCCGAAACGCAGATGCCGGGAGATGCGGGATTCCATCCGAAGCCAGGGCACCAGCAGCGGACGGTCGTTACGGACAACCTCAACGACCTCCACGGTGTCTCCTTCATACGCGCAGGGCACCGAAAACCGCCGCTGGCACTGCATCCCCTTAAGGGCAAAGCCGCGCAGCACCAGATCGAACAGCAGGTTCATAACGGCCAAAACAAATAAGATCACCAGCGCGTTCATGGTGCATCCTCAGTGGGAACAGGGAGGGATCGCAACGTTTCGCGGATGAAATCTGCCCCGCTTTGTCCGTGCAGGCCTCGCATCACCAGGCGGTGAGCCAGCACCGGAACCGCCAGCTCCTTTACATCATCCGGAATCACGTAGTCTCTACCCCGTATAGCCGCCAGGGCTTGGCTGGCGCGCATCAGGCTGAGCATCGCACGGGGAGAAGGGCCAAGCCGCACCACATTGGCGTCGCGGGTTGCCTCGCACAGGGCGGCAATATAATCCATCACCGGTGCAGACACCTGACACGTTCCGTACAGTGCCTGAGCCTTGGCAAGCTCTGCCGCCTCGGCTACAGGGCAAAGATCCGCCAGAGGCTGGTTTTGCTGGAAGCGGACAAGCATAGCCAGGGCTTCCTCCCGGGTGGGATACCCCAGGGATAACTGCATCAGAAAACGATCCAGCTGTGCCTCCGGCAACGGGAAGGTACCCTGGGTTTCCACAGGGTTCTGAGTGGCGATCACCAGGAAAGGCGCATCCAGAGGATAGGTCGTTCCGCCTTCGGTTATCTGACGTTCCTCCATGCACTCCAGCAGAGCGCTCTGGGTACGGGGCGTAGCACGGTTGATCTCATCTGCCAGAAAAATATGACAGAACACCGGCCCGGGTACAAACTCGAACCCGCCGGTTTTTTGCCGGAACACCCGGGTACCGGTCACATCTGAGGGCAGCAGGTCAGGGGTGAACTGCACGCGAGCAAACTTTCCGCCTACAGAGCGGACCAGCGCTTTGGCCATGGTGGTTTTGCCGGTGCCGGGCACGTCCTCCAGCAGCACATGGCCGCCGCAAATCACGCAGGCCAGTACAAGTTCAATCTCCTTTTCCTTGCCAATAATCACCTTCTGTACATTTTGTGCAATCTTCCGGGCAAGGGACGCGATGTCGGAATAAATCATGCGGTTATCTCCTGTCCAAACAACTTTTTTCCACAATAACACGTTTGCATATATCTGTCCAGCATAAAAGCCACCGCGAGGCGGCCCGACCATCAGCAAAGGCCGTGTTCCTTTTGGGAAACACGGCCTTTGTTCATTGTACATATCCTCTGGGAATATGCATTGCAAGGGATCTGCTCCGACACAGGGCGAATGTTTTTTCTCAATACCGTCGCCCGGGCTGTTTACACGCCAATCGCTCTGCCGCTATTTTTCAGCGCCGCCTCATCCAGCGTTTCACCGTCCATCACCAGACGGCCATTGATCCAAACCTTATGGATGCCGAAGGATTTCTCCTGATCCGGCTGTGCGGCGGACAGTTCCTCCTCACTGAATACCGTCAGGTCAGCAAAACAACCCGGACGAATATAGCCGCGTTCCTTAAGCCCGAAGCGTTCTGCCGTCGCGCCGGTCATGCGGTGAATGGTGTTAGGCAGTGTGTCGCCGGTGCCCAGCAGGGAATCCCGCAGGAATTTAGGAAAACAATCGTAGATCGCAGGATTCTGCACGCCGTGATCCTCCACCCATGCATCCGTCATGTACAGACAGCGGGGATCATGTTCAAACTGGCTGATAATCTCCGGCGTGGTATAGGGGCCCATGTTGACACGACCTTTGAAATTGCTCTTCTCGCAGAGCATGAGGTAAGCGTTCAGATCCGAAAGTCCTTCCTCCTGCGCGATCTGATGAACCGTCTTCCCTTCATATCTCTCGTAACCCTCCCCGATATAGGCGACCTGTATGTCCTTAAAGCCGAAACCCAGCAGCAGGCTGGAAACAAACACCAGTACGCTCAGTTTCAGACGGTTGAACGGCTTTTTGCGCTCTTCGGGGGACATCGCCTGATACCATGCCGGCAGAATGACCGTAATGACGGACACGCCCAGCGTTTCGTTATAGATATCAAACATCATGTCCACTCCCTGCTTGCGCAAACGCTCCACAATGGAGAGAAACTCATCCTTATCCTTGAAGGAACGCCTGCCAACGAAGATGGCGTGGGAATAGTGCAGCTTCGTTCTGGTGCCGCTGACCACGTCCGCCAGCTCGTCCACGGCACGGAGCAGATGGGATCTGCCCAGCAGCTCAGGGTAGGACATGGATACGGCGGAGTTTGCCCGGGGATGGACGGTCAGCGGACGATCATACTTTTCGCACAGCAAGGCGACCTTTTTCAGCTCCTCAGTCTGGGCGTACAGGCCGGGATCGTACATCAATCCCAGAGAGATACCTGCCGCGCCCTGCTGCAGAGCCTCCTCCAAAATCGCCAGCATCTGGGTTTCTTCCTCAGAGGTCAGTGGACGGTTGGCGCTGCCGGAGACGGAAGCGCGGGCGGTGCAGTGTCCAGCCAGCACGGCCATATTGCAGGGCATGTTCCGATCCACGGCTGTCAGGTAATCACGTACCTGCCCCATAGGGCCGGCGCAGTTGTCAAAGAAAAACAGACCGCCACCCATCTTCTCCTTGTGGGCGCTGTCGTCAGAGAAACCGGTGGCAGCCAGACCGCAGTTACCGGCCACAAAGGTGGTGATGCCCTGACGGATGAAGGGAGCAAAGTATTTCAGCGGCTCCTTGCGAATGGCGAACCAGTCATTGTGAGAATGCGCGTCGATGAAGCCGGGCGCGAGGCTCAACCCCTGCAGGTCGATCACACAGCAGTCATCAGTCTCAGGAATATTGGCTTCCACCTTGATAATCCGGTCGTCACACACAAGCACGTCGCCCACAAAGGGGGCCGCGCCGCTTCCATCATATATCTTTGCATTTCGAAGAAGGAACCTATTCTGTTTGTTCTGCTCGCTGGTCATGCAAGCACCTCCCAAACGACGATTTTTCTCAATTATATAGGAACACAAAAGAATAATCAACGCACTTGACATATGCAGACTGCATATCAACTGTTCGAGCAACTCGCCAAAGTGCGTTTGCGTCGGCGTCTTGGGTTGCTGAACGAAAGTGCCTTGCCACCAAGTGATGCCAATCAATCTTCTCTATCGTTTGACAAGCAGATTGTGCTTTGCTATCCTACTCCAGGAGATGATTTGAAAGGACTGCCGCCAATGCTCCAAACCATCAAAAAGCACCCGCTGGGTTTTCTTCATTCCATGTCCTGGGTCGGCGCGGGCGCAACCATGCTGTATTCCATGCGTTACGAAAGCGCAGGGTATCCGGAAGCTCTGTTTGCCGAAGCAGCCGTGATTCTGTTCCTCGTGTGCTGCGGCGTCTTCCTGCTTACGCCCCTGATCGGACTGATCATCAAGCTCGTACGTAAGCAGCGCCCCTCCGTCACGCAGGAATGCCATTTTGTAAGTGCTGCAGCCAAATGGTATGAGAGCACCCGTTCCGATTTTTTCTGGTATTATGTGATCATCGTTCTTGTGCCCATCCTACCCATCGCCGCCCTTCTCCTCCCCGCCCAGGAGCAATACATCGCCTGCGTTTTCATTATCACCATTGGCATTTCCATATGGCTGTGCTTTGTCTTAACCGAGATGCCCGCAACACGGCTGCTGAAAGTGCGGGATACAGAAGACCGCTTCGATATCAGGGTCGGTGCATCCGCCGAACAGATGGATGCGCTCCATGCCGGCGATACGTTTGGACTTTCCAAACGCCTCTGGGCCAGCCGCAGAGACTATCTCTACAATATGCTGCTCAAGGAAGAGGTCATCGACCAGCGTGACCGAATCACCTGCTACGACCTTCCCGTTTCCACGTTGGCCGCCCATTATCGCCTGAAGCAGGATTCCTTCCGTGAGGAAGACGTGATCTGGATCCCCCTTGCCCAGTTTTTCCACAGAAAAAGCACCAAGGGCTTTCAGGTAATCCAGAAGCTGTTCACTCACAGTTTGTCCGACATTGCTAATCTTCGCTTCCAAAACAACCGCAGCAGCAACCCGGAGGACTATCACCACTCCAGCACAGACCTTCGCCTTGAGCCGGACGAAGACGCTGTTCTTTGCGTCCATAAGAACGTGACCCGTCTGTTCGCTGCCACCGCACAGGAAGGAAATCGGCTCTATCATGGCTGTATGCTGCTGATCAAAGGGGCAAGGCTGGATGGCGTCAAATGGGATCGTTTTGAGAATCTGGCGACGGGACCCATCGGGGACGGCGAGTCTGCCGATGACGATCTGAATCCGCAACAGGCGCAGACCTTCTACGATCTGCTGCTGAAAGGTGCATTCCCGTACACGCTCTGCTCCCTTACCTACCACGAACAGGAAAAGAAGCTGGCGCTGGAGATCTGGACCGAGCCCGCGGAACCCGGCAAAGTCAATCGTCAGGTTGCCGCCTTTACCTCCGATGATGGGCTGAACTATTGGCTGGTGCTTTCCTACGACGAGCTGAAGTGGTATTGGATGAACTCCGCCACGATGGATGCTTCGCCTCGCTTCTACTGATGCAGCCGCCTCCCGCAAAGCAACATCTCATCACGAAGGAAGGCCTTTCCATGCGCACGCATATCTATTTTGAAACAGAGCGGTTAACCGTTCGCCAGTACACGCTGAATGATATAGACGGACTGTTCCGAATCATGTCCGATCGCAGGGTCCATACCTATACCAAAGACAAGGACCATCCCTGGGATGAACAGCGAACCGAAGAATATATCAGATTTATGATCCAGCATGATTTCCGGACCTTGGATTGTTTCCACGGCGCAGTGATTGAAAAAAGTACAAATCAATTGATTGGGCTATGCGGATTAAATCCCTATCAGGCAGGCGAGCCCGAGATTGAGTTTAAATTGGGCGTATCCTACTGGGGCAAAGGGTATGCAACGGAACTGGGAAGACAGATCATTCAGGAGGCTTTTGCTGCCACCGGTATTCGGGGAATCTACGGCATGGCGCAACCGGAAAACGTTGCATCCAGAAGAGTATTGGAGAAGATCGGCATGAGCTATTCAGGCAACCGAGTATTCAGAGACCACGAGGATGCGTTTTATTACATTGCCAATCCAAACACCCATTGATGAGAATAGGACCATATAGAAATGAAAAACAAGTCACAGCAGCATTTATCGCTGTGACTCGAACGATTTTAGACCCTCGCCGATAGCGAAGTGTCCGAATAGCAGTGAACGCCAGACTGTGGATTCAGTCTGGCGTTTGAACGGCTCGACAAATGGGAATTGTCATTACTCTCCATAGGGATAATAATGTTCTGCTTTTGATTGGAACTCTCTCAAAAATACTATTTTACCATTGTTGTCAAAATCTGCGATGGTGACTCCATCAAACCCGTCTGTATTACCCTCGTAGTTGCATTTGAAGTACCATTCTGCAATTATGGTTTTGTTATGTTCTATCGTTTGTTTAATTGTCCATTCCAAAACCCTACCCTTGTTATTCCATTCCTCAAACCATTGAATCATTTGAGGCAATCCATGGTATTCGGGTCCATAACATTCACTATATATAATATCATCGCTAAATATTTCTTTTACCGTTCTAAGGTCTACTTCTATCCAAGCCTGAAAATATTTCTGTATAATCTCAGTCATAGTACACTCCTCCAAATTCTTTTTTTCGATTGTATACCAAGTATATCATCCAGAAACAGCACAATCAGGAAAGGCTGCGTCAAGCAACTTGACACAGCCGTACTGTTTTTTGAACACTCCACCGATAGCGATGGTCGTTTTTTTCGTATGACAAAACCAGCCGCATACAGCTCAGCGGCGCATTGTGCGCCCGCTGCGCTCGGCATTTTGCGCTGTGGTGCAGGCAGACTCTGCCGCGCTTCGGCGCAAAGCGGATTACTCCAGCTCCTCACGACGATCCAGCTTGTCGATCAGCGCAACACGGCGGGCGTGGCGCTCACCTTCAAAGGAGGTCATCAGCCACACGCGGACGATATCCTTGGCCAGCTCGGTGCCCACCACGCGGGAGCCCAGGGACAGCATGTTGGCGTTGTTGTGCAGGCGGCTCATCTTGGCGGTATAGGTATCGGAGCAGATCACGCAGCGGATGCCCTGCACCTTGTTCACCGCCATGCCGATGCCGGCGCCGGTGCCGCACAGCACGATGCCCAGATCGCACTCGCCGCTGGCAACAGCCTTTGCAGCGCGCGCGCCGTAAATAGGATAATCCACGCTTTCGCGCTTGTTGGTGCCGAAATCCTTATAGGGGATGCCCAGTTCATCCAGCACAGAAATAACAGTGGGTTTGAGGTCGATACCAGCGTGGTCACATGCGATGGCAATCATGGGAAAAACGCCTCCTTGCGTATGAGTAGCACCTTGGGTCTTTAGGGTAGGAAAAGCAGGTGCTCCCGGGCAACATACAGGGCCGTGACACCATAGACCACGCGCCCCGCATATGCAATTCTTCTACAGGAAGTATATCATATCCAAGCCGTCCGGACAAGGGTAGATTGCGCCGAAACGGAAGCAAAAAACAGTTCAGAGCAGTTCTTCCAGTTTTCTGAGAAACCGGTTTTCTCCGATCTTGTTCAGCTTGTTGAATAGTGCCTGGCTGCCGCCGGAGGTAATGGCGCTGAGCTGCACCGGCTGACCGGCGCCGCCCTGGAACAGGGTGACCGTCATACTGACCCGGTTCTCCCCGGCCAGACTATACCGTTCAAATACCCGCACGCTGCAGCGCACATCGCCAGAGCGAAAGTCGCTGCCATCTTCCTGGGAAGCAGACAGGCTGCCGCTGAGAATCCCCTGTTCGATCCGCAGCAGCAATCCGGTAAAGTCTTCCGACAGGTTCCTTTCCAGCTTTGCCATTTGTCATCCTCCTGACCATTATTCTGGGAATACTGCCATAGCGCCTGTTTGGGCCTATTCGCACACCACATGGGTGACCCCAGCCGCCCAGTCCAGAATGCTCCGTTCATCGCAGCGGTTCAAATTCTCCGGCAGCTGATCCCGGGCAAAAAAGCGGTGTTCCAGCGCTTCGTCGGTATCCTGCATGGGATCGCCTACATAGTCACGGCTGACAAAGGCGATCAGGGTGCAGTAGCAGATATCTCCGTTGGGGTAGTAGATGTAGCGGTCCTCGCCGGTGTACACGCCCAGCAGCTGCATCTCGCCCACCACGACGCCGGCCTCCTCCCAGGCTTCCCGGCGGGCTGCTTCCATGGCGGTCTCCCCCATTTCCATAGCTCCTCCAGGAGGAGCCCAGCAGCCATTGTCACGCCGCTTCTGCAAAAGAATCTCGCCTTTTTCGTTCTCCAGAAGCACCGTGCATCCGGCCATCATCAGCGGCGCGTGGCCCACATCGCGGCGCAGCTTGCGGATATAATCGTTCCGATATGCCCGCACCAGTTTGCGGCCTTCCGCCTCACGCCGGCAGTCTTCCATCTGCACCTGCAGATAGCCCACAGCCCCTTCCTTCTCCATGGGGTCGCCGTGGCCGTTCAGATGATGCAGATATTCAAGCCCGGTCAGGAAATCAATCCAGCTGGCAAGACCGGCCTCCTCATACATCCCCTGCCCCTGGTAGAGATCTTCGCAATCGCCGTCTCCCACCAAAAGCGCCGCTTCTTCAGGCACATACACCACCAGCGAATCTTCGCTGTGGGGCGAAGGACGGACCAGCAGCTCTGCCGTAACGCCGCCCAGCGCCAGTGTGAGATCCTCCTTCAGAGTGGTCTGCGCCTGCACGACACGGATCTGCTGCGGGTCGCCGTATTCCAGCATGATGTGCATATTGCAAAAAGCGATGTCCTCGCCGGTCTTCTCCCGGCGCATCATTGCCCGGCGATCCCATGCCCAGTTCATGACCTGTGCCAGCTTCTGCTGGGTGGTTTCCGTGGCCATGGTTTCGCCCCGCACCGCGCACAGGCCAAAGGTGTGATCCCAATGCCAGTGGGTGATAACCGTATAGTCAGGCAGGGGCAGGCCCTGCTTCTGCAGCGCTGCATAGAAAGTCTCCACATGCGCCGGGGATGCGCCTGCATCCACCGCAAGGCTGCCTTCATCGCCCCGGATATAGTACAGGTTGGGACGATCGGTGCGCTGGTCATAAGGCAGCACCCAGATACGATCTGTGATCTGTTTGAGAGACATCGCTTTTTCCTCCAACGCAAAAAACGGAAGGGTGATCCTTCCGTTTTGCTTTTCATGCATGAGAAGCTCGAATTGTTACTGGGCGGCAGCCAGCTTCTTGGCCAGACGGGCCTTCTTGCGGTTGGCCGCATTCTTGTGCAGATTGCCCTTGGTAACGGCTTTATCGATAGCGGAGGTGGTAGCGCTGTACTGAGCGGCAGCATTGGCAGCGTTCACAGCGACCTCCGCTTCAAACTTCTTAACGGCGGTCTTCACCTTCGACTTCACGATACGGTTGCGCAGATTCTTCTTCTCGCTGACCTTCACGCGCTTGATAGCGGACTTGATATTCGGCAACGTGGTTCACCTCCTTGGTATTTATCAGTCGCACGGTTCATTGTATCACTACTTGTACAAAAAAGCAATAGGTTTGACCATGTTTTTTGCAAGATCAAAAAACACTATTTTGCGAGTCTTTCATCAGCCATGGGTGTCAGGCAAGTCAGCAGCGCGGTGGCAGCGAATGCGCTAACTGCCACCGTGCGAGCGGTAAAATACGCATGATTATACGTATGGTTCTGTGTACAGAAAAACCACGCAAACGGCAGCAGCGCTACGCAAGCCAGCACAGACCATTTCCCGGGCGCGGCGGACGGCATAGAATAACCTTTGCAGCGTCCACGGATCACCATGGCTATCCAGCCCACAACCGCAACCACGCCCACCATCAGATACACGCGCTTAACGAAGATACTCAATACGGCTTTCAATACGTCGAAGTAGGATATTCTAACCTGCCCAGTCACATCCGAGCTGCGCTCCGATATCTTTGCCAGCAGATTAGCCCAGAACCATGGTTCCCTGCCAAAGATCCCCGCCAAGATCCATTTTCCTGCCCACATGCCAAAATATCCCAACGCCCAGCACAGACCGCAGGCGATGAAACGTTTCCATTCATCGGCCACTTTGTTTGCCGGGAATAGGAACACACAAAGCACAAAAGGCATACCGAAAGTGGCAACCGGATAGGTGAGATAATCCACAAAGCTGGTAAACATACCAACCAGCAGAAAGAATATAGACAAGCGGTTTCCGTCAAAGCGGGACGGCGGCAGATACAGCAGCAGAAGCATCGCCCCTAACAGGGTGCAAAATGCAGTGGAATATTGAAGGGAAAAACCCGCTGCCATAGGCGTGATACACAACAGAGAAAGAATAAAACAAGGCGTCAACCGTCCCAAACGCCGCCTGCACAACCCGGCAATCACCCCTGTCATCATGCAGCCCTGAACAATAGTCAACAGCATACGGATATCCATATAGCTGAATACCATCAGCAGCGGCTTGAGAAAAAGCAGGTAGCCGTGCCAATAACGAGAAACAGGGAAGGATTCCAGACCCTCAGAACCAACTTCTCCATACATTTGCAATGTATGGAACGCGCTGCCTTCGCTAATGTATCGACTGCCCTGTACAGCACGCATCGTCAACGTTTGTTCGCTCTCATGCACCGCATGCAGCATCATGGCAGCATCGGTGGAATTGTCCAGCTGCGTCGTCAAATAACCCGGCACAAGTTGTTCATTGGGCCCTTCGCTCGCCCATTCACCATTCAGTGCAGGGATAGACGCCTTTACGTTCTTCGCCATAGGCGCTATTGGCAGCGAGTACACAGCCAGCAACAGCAAAAAGCCCAAAATAATTCCACAAATCAATATTGCAAAACTTTTCAAAAGTAGCCTCCAGCCACAGCTCTTCACTGAGCCTCTCCCCCTTCTATCGCATAAATCACCATCATAGAAGAGCCATAAGAATCAAGAGACACCACAGGCACCATACGCTCATCCGCTTCAAAACCCGCCAGCGCAGCATAGCTTAGGTTCGACAAAACATACTGAGCCTGTTCACGATCTTGTACCACCACAAGACGATCTTCCTCCAGATACCTTTTCGCCGATTCCAACCCCGACATCGAGCTACCATCGCTGGCCGTGATGTATACTTCTCCTTGCGTACTCTCCAACAATTCATTGATTGCATCCATGCAACTCAGATTCCACCAATCCATATCAAACAGCGATGCGCGATTTTCCACGGGAACCAGCAGGTTAAAATATCCATATTGGTAGGGATGATTGACTGCTATGCCAACACCGGTAAAAAGCATACAACCGCTTAATGCAGCAGCTAACACCCTTTGCCTGTTACGTCTGGTCTTGCAGGCTTCCCACAGCTGCGCAAGCCCCCGCATCGCGCACAACACCATAGGACCATAAAGAAAATACATATGCCGCCAGCCGTTGTACAACAGTGGACGAGCTACGAAGCATGCCAGCGCTGGACATACCCACGCCAGCAGCGCCGTTAACGCCACCAAAAACGATCTGTTTTCCAAAACGATCTTCGGATATACCGCAAATCTTTTCAGCAGGAGTATCACGCCTGTTGCTAGCAACAAAAGAATCCACAAAGGCGTCGTCACAACAATCATCACCGGCAGATAGATACGGGGCGGATGGGTGCTGGGACCATGGTACATCCTGCCCACAAACAAAGTGCTATTGCCCCATCTGGAAAAGCCCACTGCGTTGCGCAGACAGTAGGCAAGAAACTCCGGGGGATCTGCCAAAAAACTTGGGGTCAAAAAAGCATACATAAGGAAGGATCCCATCAGGACCATTACACCCAAAAGGATACTGCGACGGTTGAGTTGAGAGGTTGCCCTCAGATGGAGGATCACCATCAACCCAAATAAGCAGCAATACGCTATGCCGATCACCCGTGTGCCAGCACAGAACCCTGCAGCTACCACAAAACCAAGTCCACGCTTCCAATCCGGTTTTTCCATCAGCCTTACCGCTTGCCAAAAAAGCACCAGCACAGCTGTCATCAATGCAATGTCCTTGTTATTATAGTGACCCTCAGCAAAAAAACGAGGCGAGCACAACATGATGACAACACCAACGCAGCACAGCAGACGGGAAAAGCCCAGATGAAGACCAATTGCATACAATGCCCATAGTCCCAATACAAAGATCGCCCAAGTGTATAAGCGCCAAATCACCGTCTGTTGGCGCAAAGAAAGCGCGTCATTC
This sequence comes from Clostridiales bacterium, assembly GCA_015056365.1. Taxonomy (GTDB): domain Bacteria; phylum Bacillota; class Clostridia; order Christensenellales; family Aristaeellaceae; genus Limiplasma. The sequence goes on from SVGM01000009.1 coordinate 17,751, forward strand.
GTCACCGCCCAAAACAGCGGATAATACATACAAATGCCGTGGTCCCGTTCATCACTTTCCGATATTCGAGGAATATGTTCCATACGCTCTAACGCATCGCTATAGCTTGTATTTGCAGGGATCAATACAGCATATTCCTTCAGAGCCATTCGCAGGATGTTCATTTCGCCCAGATCATCCCATCCGTTGCCATAGTCATCCACAGTCAGCATGCCCACCAGCAAGACGAATAAAAAGAAAAGAACAACTGCTGCTTTCGCATGCTTCTTCACACGCTGCAAAACCATGACCCCCGCCACCTTTTCCACAAGTCAGCCCGTTCTATCATTATTGTTCTCACATAGAATGTTCTGAATCATTAATCATCAAAATGTATAACATAACCACATTTTCTTGTCAAGAAACATAAAGGCCGGGGACGAACACATCCCCGGCACCCTTGTCTCAATGTAAAATCATTGCCACCACATAGGCAGCCAGGCAGGCCGCTGCCGCCACGGTAAGCAGTCCTTTACCCATCCAGCCCAGCACCACTGCCGCTGCAACGCCTGCAATGGCCCCCGGCAGACTTCCTGTGGAGGAAAACACCGCAGGGATGGTCATGGCGCCCAGCACTGCATAGGGCACGTAATACAGAAACGCCTGCAAAAACTTACTGCGCACCTTGCCGCGAATGGCCGCCAGGGGCAGCATACGGATCAGGTAGGTCACCCCGGCCATCACCAGCACATATTTGAAGAAGGCGCTCCATTCCATCAGCTCAGCGCCTCCTCTCCGTCCTCAGGCTGGCTGTTTTCCGGCGGCGGCAGAAGCCACGCACCCAGCGCAGAAGCCACAACCGCACAAATAATGATGCGGAAGCCGTCGGAAATAAAGCTCAGCGCCGGCAGGAAGGTAATCAGGCAGCTCATGATAACTGCCATCAGCACCACCACCCGCACCTCGCGCATGGCGCGCACCGGCGGCAGCACGATGGCGATGAACATACCGTAGATGGCGATGCCCAGCGCACTGGTGACAGAAGCCGGCAAAAGGCCGCCTGCCAGCGCGCCCAGCGCCGTACCCAGCACCCAGCCCGCAAAGGGGCCGTTGGTCAGTCCATAGAGATAGGCCCTGCCTACCTTGCCCGGCTGAGACGACGCCACAGCGAACACCTCATCGGTGTTGCAAAAGGAAACAAGCAACCGATGAGGCGTTGTCATGCTATGATCCAGCTTCTGGCTCAGGCTGATGCTCATCAGCGCATAGCGCAGATTGATGGTCAACTGTGTCAGTGCCATCTCCGCCAGTCCGGCGCCGCCGGCCATCAGCTGCAGGCCGGCCAGCTGCCCGGCGCTGGTCACATTCAGCAGGGAGATCAGCACAGCCTGCACCGGGGTAAGCCCCAGTGCAGTGGCTTGAATGCCAAAGGCGAACGACACGGACAGGTAGCCCAGCGCAATGGGAATCCCGTCCTTGAAACCCTTCCAGTATCGCATCGTATCTTACCGCTTTCCGCGCAGGGCATCAATCAGCGCGTTGATGCCAAACAGGCTCAGAATCCAGCCAAGAGGCGAACAGCCGCAGCCAATGCGGCGGTAGTTGCCCTTGCCCTGATTGCGCGCCTTGCGTACGGGGGTGCTCTGACTGAAGATGATCATCACCAGAATGATCAACACAATCCAGCCGCCCACGCCCAGGCCGTTATCCTGCTGATCGCGGTTGGCATGATAATCGTTGTAGTGAGCGCTGTTGTCATTGACGTTATCCATCACTTCGCTCCACAGATGGTAACCGGCACCCATCAAGGAGGACACAGGATTCTGCTGAACGGCGGTGTTACCGTCATAGGCGGCCAGCGCCTTGGGCAGCTTCAGCTTCTCGTCATAGCGCTTATTGAGCAGATCGTTAAAGGCAATAAAGTACTTGCCGAAAGCAGCGTCGTACTGCTGAGCGGCGATCAGCGTTGCAAAATCGGAGGAGGTATACATCAGGTTGTCCAGATTCTGCTTCCCCAGCTTGCTTTCCGCCTTGCTGCCCACTGCCGTGGCAAAGCTGTCTTCGCCGGCAGCGCACAGCAGCAGCACAGCGTTGTCGCTCAGCTTCCAGTGAGCGAACAGCTCGTTGGCATAGGTCTGAGCGTCCAGACCATCCAGGAAATGAACGATGGCCACGTGCACTTCCACATCGGTCTCATCTTCCACATCCTCGGCATACTCGGTCAATGCAGCGCTTACGTCTGTGCTCAGCACGTCCGCATCATCGGTCAGCGCACCGCGCAGGGCGGGCATACGTGCGCCGGCCGCAGCCACGGCGCTCATCAGCACCATCAGTACGCAAAGTACCCCACAGATCCATCTTTTCATGTTAACTCCTTTAGCGTTCATCACTGTCAGCGCCTCACTCGTACATCTCCAGCGGGCTTACACCCAGCATTCTGGCCAAATAGCCGATGCCCGGTGCTTCCAACCTCTGGTTGAATTCCGTCGCCGCCTGATTGTACAGGCTGATCTTGTCCGTGCCGGACAAATTGCGCAGGTCACCTTCCAGCATACTCAGATATTGCTGATCACGCTGGTTTTCCTGGAAACTGGGGGTTTCCAGCAACTTGGCCTTGACCGCCGCAACATTAGCGTCGAGGTTGTCGTTCTCCGCCTTTTTGGCGGCAAGCGGCTGGTTTTCATCCGTGAGGATGGCCGCGCACTGGCTCAGTTTCTCTACGTCCGGATCGTTGGCCAGGTGACGGCGAGCGACGACGCAGAGGTTGTGTCCGTCCGCGCCCCGGTAACCCAGCACGTCCATGAGGCCGTTATCGCCGTTGAGCAGCGCGTCTACCTGCTTCTTTTCGTCCGTATAGCCGCTGACTGCGCCGTACAGCACGCCAAAAAGCACAAGTACCAGCGAAATAAGGATACACACACCGATGGGTAAACTTTTTTTCATTGCGGTTCCTTTCCTTCTGCGGGGATTTGAGTTCCGCTCCGACGCACAGGCGCCGGAGCGGAAGCAAACATCTGTATCACGCGGCTCTGCAGCCGCTATTTTGCTTCAGACGGCGTACCTCAAGCACGCAGATCCAGCAGCTTCTTCTTGAGGTCGACTTCCATACCGGCCAGTTCCTGCTCGGCAGCCAGACGCTGATTGCGGCCTTCCTCCTGAATGCGCATCACTTCGGTGATGGTGTCCATCAAATCCTGGTTGGTCTGGCGCAGGGTGTCCAGGTCGATGATGCCGCGCTCAGCTTCCCGAGCCGTCTCGATGGTGCCAACCTTGAGCGCTTCAGCGTTCTTGCGCAGCAGATCGTTGGTCATATCGGTCACAGCGGACTGGGCCTTGAGGGCCTCCTGGCTGCGGTGCATACCCAGAGCGATCAGGATCTGGCTCTTCCACAGGGGCAGGGTGTTGCTCAGGGTGGACTGGATACGCTCCACCAGCAGGCTGTCGTTGTTCTGCAACAGGCGGATCTGAGGCGCCATCTGCAACGCCACCTGGCGGGTCAGCTTCAGGTCATGGAGCTTCTTTTCGAAGCGGTCGCAGTTCGCGGCCAGGTCGTTGGCACGCTGGGCGTCCATGGCGTCGCCGCTCTGCTGGGCACGGGTGGTGAGCTGCACCAGGTCGCTGGAGCGAACCTGCTCCAGTTTCTTCTCACCCGCGATGATGTACATAGACAGTTCCTTGAAGTACTGGGTATTCATATCGTAGAGGTGGTTGAACATGCTCACGTCCTTGAGCAGCTGCACCTGATGCTTCTCCAGTTCGCCGGAGATCACATCCACATTGGCGTCCACCTTCTGGTACTTGGTCTGCATATCGTTGATGGCCTTCTTGGCATTCCAGAACACGCCGGACAGACCCTTGGGCTTCTCGGCAGCGGAGCCAAAGCCCTTGATCTCGTTGACCAGGTTCACCAGCATATTGCCCACGGCGCCGGTGTCGTTGGTGCGGACGGTGGAGAGAGCGTTCTCGCTGAAATCGGCGATCTTCTTCTGGGCGTCAGCGCCGTAGAGCAGCACATGGTCGGTGTTGTTGATGTCGATCTTCTTGACAAACTCATCGATATTGCGCTTGTCTTCCTCGGTGAGCATGGCATTGTCCATGTCCTTGACAGCCTGCACGGCCTGTGCGGCGGCCTGAGCGGCAGCGGCAGCCTCGGCTTCAGCCCTGGGGGCGGCGTTCATTGCGCTCTCGATGGCGGCGTTGGCCTCGTCCAGCACCTGCTGGCTGGCAACGGCGGAAACGGGCTCCAGCGTCAGCACGGGAGCGGCGGCTTGAGTACCCTCGGCGGGCGTAACAGGGGTATTGTTGAATTCAGACATGGTGTTTCCTCCTCGCGCATATTGTTTCAGACTTCGTTGCGTTACTGTTGCTGTTTTTGATTCTGCGGCGCCTGGGCCATGGCCTGACCGCCGTAGGTGGGATAGAGCTGACCGTCAAGGGTGGGCACCTGGGGGAAATGCTGCTGGGCCTGCTGCTTGGCGCTCTCCACCGCCTGATTCACACCACTGCTTGGGGTGATGACAGGGGCGGCGTGGTACTGAGGCTGTGCCGCAGGCTGTGTCTGCACCGCCTGGGCGGCCTGCTGAATCTGACGCTGGGCCCGGTTGATCTCGTTGTCCAGCATGGCAGCCTGCCGGGCCTGCTGAGCGGCCTTGCGCAGGTCGTTCTCGGTAAGTCCATCCCGCTTGAGCATCTGCTCCAGCACGTCGATATCCGTGGCAATATCCAGCATATCGTCGCGGTACAGATTATCCAGCATATTGTGGCAGCCCTTGATCACCACGCCCAACGCCTCGTCGATGCGCTGGCGCGCCTTGAAGCTTTCGGCGCTGCCGTAGTCCCGCTCGCCCAGCAGACGATAGCTTTTGACCATCTTGAGGGTGGTGGGTAGGTAGTAGTCCATGAACTTGCGAATCTGAGCGGCCTTGGCGGGCTTGTCATACACCGCGCGGAAGATCTCCGCGCACTGATTTTCCAGCTCATCCAGCTTGGCAGAAAGGGATTCGTCCGGGATCTTGGCATTTTCCTCGCGGATCTCCAGAATCATCTCGCGTCCGCGGGTCAGCAGCTCATCCACTTCGGGGTTGCCGGTATCTACCAGCACCTTTTTGAGGCTTTCCGGCTCCTTGTTGTGGGTGGTCAGGTCCAGTCCCTGCGCCATGACCCGGATGACGGAACCAGCAAAAAAGCTCAGCGCCCCAGCCAGCAGATAGCTGCCCAGCGTGTGGGGATGGAACAACACCGAATACAGAGCGAAAATCGCGCCAAATGCGATGATTCCGGCCCCCAGCCCGCTTTTTTGCTTCTTGTCCTTTCCTTTGCTCATTACAATGCTCCTTCAACATGCTGTGATCGCCTGTCCGCATGCCAAACAGTGACACGTGGCCAAAATAAATTATACCATAGTTTTGCCCCGGTGAAAAGGGGCGGCGCGGAGGCGAGGGCAGGGATTGGGCGATCCCCGCTGAAAATATGATAACACATCCGGTGGAAAAAATGATCGGGAGCTGTTTGAAAGCAGCTATGGAACTGCTAAAAAATACATTAGAAAATGATGAAAGCCAACAGGAGATGTCTGACTGTCTAAGCGAAGCAAGCGCCCCGGGAGCCGGAGCGCTTGCTGTTATTTATTTGCCTTCCTGAGCGATCATGTTGATCAGGCCGCCAAAAAGGATCATCTTGCGCTGACGATCGGTCAGTTCCAGCTTCATCATAGCGGTGAAGCCCTTGGTCTTGTTCTCTACGGGAATTTCCGTCGCGCCGCTTTCCACCAGCTGACGGATGCCGGGAAGGGCGATGGTATCCTGCTGGTCGAAGCGGTCGTAGTCGGCTTCGTTCACAAACACCAGCGGCAGAATGCCGTTGTTGATCAGGTTGGCCTGATGGATGCGGGCAAAGCCCTTGGCCAGCACGCCGCGGATCTTCAGGTACAGGGGCACCAGCGCCGCATGCTCGCGGCTGGAGCCCTGACCGTAGTTCTGACCAGCCAGCAGGAAGCCGCCGCCGGCTGCCTTTGCGCGGGCAGGGAAGGTAGCGTCTACAGGAGCCAGGCAGTGCTCGCTCAGCTTGGGGATGTTGCTGCGGAAGGGCAGCAGGGAACTATCGCTGGGCATGATGTGGTCGGTGGTGATGTTGTCCTCCATCTTCAGCAGCACGTCGCCGGAGAGATCCTCTGCCAGCGCATCTGCCTGGGGGAAGGGCTTGATGTTGGGGCCGCGGACAACTTCTACATCGGCGGCTTCCTCAGCGGAGGCGGGCGGGATGATCAGGTTGTCGCAGTAGTCGAACAAATCGGGCATATCAACGTTCAGATCGGCATCGGTGTCCCGGGGATCGGCCAGATAGCCGGTGAGGGCGGTCATAGCAGCGGTCTCGCAGCTAACCAGATAGATGCCCGCGCTCTTGGTGCCGCTGCGGCCGAAGAAGTTGCGGTTGTTGGTGCGGACGCTGACGGCGTTGGTGCTGGGGCTCTGGCCCATGCCGATGCAGAAGCCGCAGGCGGTTTCGGTGATACGGGCGCCCGCCTGGATCATGTCATGCAGCGCACCGTTCTGGCTCAGCATGGCCAGCACCTGACGGCTGCCGGGAGCAATGACCAGCGACACGTCGGGATGGACGGTCTTGCCCTTCAAAATGGCGGCCACGCGCATCATGTCCTGATAGCTGGAGTTGGTGCAGGAGCCGATGCACACCTGATCCACCTTGATCTGGCCGGCTTCTTTAACAGACTTCACATTGTCGGGCATATGGGGCAGCGCCACCATGGGCTCCAGCTGGGACAGGTCGATCTCCACAGTCTCGTCGTAGGTTGCGTCCTCGTCGGCGGTGAGGGGCATGAAGTCCTCCTCGCGGCCCTGGGCCTTGAGGAACTGGCGGGTCACTTCGTCGCTGGGGAACACGGAGGTGGTAGCGCCCAGTTCCGCGCCCATGTTGGTGATGGTGGCGCGCTCAGGAATAGACAAAGTCGCAACGCCGGGGCCGGTGTATTCCATTACCTTGCCCACGCCGCCCTTGACGCTGAGGCGGCGCAGCAACTCAAGGATAACATCCTTGGCGGCAACGCCACGCTGAAGGCTGCCGGTAAGGCGCACATTAACCACGCCGGGGCAGCTCAGGTAATACGCGCCGCCGCCCATGGCCACCGCCACGTCCAGGCCGCCTGCGCCGATGGCGATCATGCCCAGGGCGCCGCCGGTGGGGGTGTGGCTGTCGCTGCCCAGCAAAGTCTTGCCGGGCTTTCCGATGCGCTCCAGCTGCACCTGATGGCAGATGCCGTTGCCAGGCTTGGACAGGTACACGCCATGCTTCTTGGTCACGGTGGCGATGTACTTGTGATCGTCGGCGTTTTCAAAGCCGGTCTGCAGGGTGTTGTGGTCGATGTATGCGATGCTTTTCTCGGTCTTCACCCGGGGAATACCCATGGCCTCAAACTGCAAATAGGCCATGGTGCCGGTGGAGTCCTGGGTCAGGGTCTGGTCGATGCGGATGGAGATCTCAGTGCCGCGTTTCAGCTCGCCGGATACCAGATGCGCCGCGAGGATCTTTTGCGTAACGTTCATTGTCTTCCTCCAAAATCATGATACTGCCGCCCGTTCCCAGCAAAGGTGGGCGGGCAAATGTCTCTTTGCATTCCGAAGGGGTCGCCTTGGCATACATTCCGCTGATGGCGAATGCGTGTCAGGCAGCCCCTGTGCTATCCAGTATACGGACAGGGGGCGTCTGTTTCAATGGATACAGGGAAAAAGTGCAGTACAAGAACAGGTTTCAGTGCAGCAAAAAAACATAAAAGCGGCGCCCGCCCGCACAAGGGGCGAACACCGCCGGGTGTCTGCATCAAAAAGGGGGAATTACCTCCCTGACTGCTGGATGAGGTAGGCAAAGATCTCGCGGGCGATGGGCGCAGCCGCCTTACCGCCGCTGTTGCCTTCCTCCACAAAGACCGATACCGCATAGGGATAGGCAGGGTCGTCAATGTAGCCCACAAACCAGGCATGGGTCACATACTTGCCGTCCAGGCTGCTTTCTGCGCTGCCGGTCTTGCCTGCAATGGACACGCCCTCCACCGCAGCGGACTTGCCGGTGCCGTTGAGCACCACATCCTTCATGTAGGTTTCCAGTTTGGCTGCTGTGGCGCTGTCGCAGGCCTGCCGGTACACCTTCTGGGAGTAGGTCATCCGCTGCACGCCCTTGGGGCTGACCACCTCTTTGAGTATACGGGGCTCCATCATCACGCCGTCGTTGGCGATGGAAGCCGCCACCATGCACATATGCAGCGGCGTAGCAGCCACCTGACTCTGTCCCGCGCCGCTCCATGCGATCTCAAAATCGTTGCGGTTCTTGGTGGGATAGACGCTGTTCTCCACCACCAGATCGCGGAAGAGAAAATTATCATTAAATCCGAAGCCTTCCGCCGTCTTGCGCAGAGCCTCGTCGCCCATGAGCAGCGCCGCCTGGGCAAAGGAGTTATTGCAGCTGACCCTGAATGCCTTGTCCAGCGTGATCATCCCGTGGTGCTCATAGCCATAGTCGCGGATGATCTGCTCCATGATCATGGTGGCGCCTGTGGAGCAGTCAAAGGTACGGGTCTCTGCCTGGGGCAGGTGGTTCAGCGCAGCCACAGCCGTAACGATCTTGAACGTGGAGCCCGGAGGCAGAACGCTCTGAAGCGCGCGGTTCCAGAAAGGATGCTGTGCATTGCTGGAAACGGCTTTCAGGTCGCTCATGGGGTCAAAGGCTGGCAGACTCAGCAGGGCCAGCACCTCGCCGGTCTGGTAATTCATCACCACGGCAGCGCCGGCCTTTCCCTTGCTGTTCTCCTCCCGGTCAAACACCGCCGCAATGGTGGTCTGCAGCTTGGAATCCACCGTCAGGGTCACGTTGTCCCCCCGGCGGCTTTCGCCGGAAAACAGGGCGATGACCCGTTCCTTCAGGCTGGTTTCAAAACCCCACAGATAAGACGCCTGAAACGCGTCCACCGAATTGGCCACATTACCCTCTCCATCGCCCACCAGATGCACCATAGCCGTGCGGGTGTAGGGATCGGATGCATAGGTACGTTTGCCTTCTGCGTCGGTGGTGGCAAGCACCACGCCGTTGCGGTCGATGATATCGCCGGGGATCACGGTCTTGCGCGCCGCGCGGTAGCGTGTGTTGTAGCTTGAGCCAAACCATCGGCTGCCGTAGGTAGACACGGAATATACGCCGTAGGCGCCCGCCACCACCAGCAGGGCGATGAGAAAAAACGCCATCAGGCGAAACCGCACACGCTGCTGCTTCATTCCGTTTCTCTCCTATCGTCAGTTTTCTTCGTCCGCAAGCTGCATATGAGCCTGCTGCGCCATGGTGCGGCTGATCTCGTAGTCATAGCTCAGATCGTCGCGGTTCAGGCTGTCCACACCCTGCAAAAGCCCGATCAACCCCATGCAGCTGATCATGGAGGTGCCGCCGTAGCTGACAAAGGGCATGGTCACGCCGGTGAGGGGGATCAGCTTGAGCACGCCGCCAATGATGACAAAGGTCTGGATGCCGATCATGGCGGTGGCGCCCATGGCAATGAGCCCATAAAAGCCGCGCCGCGCCGACACCGCGATGCCCACGCCACGGATGATCAGAATGGCGTACATCAGCAGGGTCAGGATGCCAAAGGCAATGCCGAACTGCTCGCAGATGACTGCGAAGATACAGTCCGTGAAGTAGACAGGGATCACCCGGGGCGCGCCCAGACCCAGACCCACGCCAAAGACCCCACCGGAAGCGATGGCCATCAGAATCTGGGCAATCTGATAGCCGGAGGTTTCATAGTACAGCCACGGATTCTGCCAGATGGCGACGCGCTTCTTGACATGGGCAAACATCTGGTAGCCCAGCACTGCCGCGCCGCCGGCGCCCACCAGACCCACGCCGGTGAGCAGCAGATTGCCGGTGTTGGCATAGAAGAGGATCAGCGCCGTAAAGTAATAGATCAGCGCGGTTCCCAGGTCCTTCTGCAGCATGAGAATGCCCAGACAGACCAACGAAAAGCCCAGCCACGGAACGATCCTGCGGCGGCTCATGAAGTAACTGAGGATCAACACCAGCGCCAGCTTGACCACCTCGCTGGGCTGAAGGCTGGTGCCGCCCACATTGATCCAGTTGGTGGCGCCGTTCTGCTCCGTACCGATGGCCAGCGGCAGCGCGATCAGCAGCAGTGCGCCGATCATCACCGGCCAGATCATCACCCGCCAGTGGCGCACATAGCGCACCACCATGATGCACGCCAGCATCGCCACGATGCCCAGACCATAGTACATAGCCTGCTGAAAACCGCGGCTGGTGCCCGCATCCACGTCGGTGGAATAAAGGATCAAAACGCCCAGCGCACACAGGAAATTGGTAATGCCCAGCAGCAGCTTGTCCGCCGGGAAGAACCGGGGCAGCCACATGGTGGCCGCATAAATCAGCGCCGGAACGATCACCGCAAGAGCGATACCCGTCAAATCAATTTTTTCTTTAAAGGAAATCAGCAAAAACGCGCTACAGAAAAACAGCATGATCACCGATACCATGCGCCTGTCCGGCTGGCGGCGGAGCCTCTGCTTCTCACGCTGTGCTTTACGGTCGGCAGCTCTTCCCATTACACGCCACCTCCCAGGTACTTGTCCCAGAAGCGCTCCTTGGCTCTGGCAGCCTCGTCCCGGCCCACATAGGCGCTCTTGGGCGGCATGGACGCATCCGTGCGGTCCTCGTCCTCGCCGTACTCGTCAAAGAGCTCCGCATCCTGCATCTCTTCCGGCCACTGCAAAAGCGGCCAGGCGTCTTCGTCCTCCGCCTCCATTTCAGGGGGATAGAAGGGCTGATCCACCTCAAAGGAGATCTGGCGGCTGGGCCGGGCATAGGGGTTGCTATCGCCGGAGGGTCGGACGATTTCCTCCTGCGCAGGCTGGCTGACCGGCTGTGCAGGACGCTGGAAAGCAGCGGCACTGCTATTCTGTGCGGCGCACTGGGCTGCATTCTGAGCGGCCTGCTGCTGCGCCCATTGCTGGGCCATCCACTGCTGCCATGCCATCTGCTGCATATACTGCTGTTGCTGCGCCTGCTGGTACTGCAGATACTGCTGCCACATCTGCATCTGCTGGGGCGTGGCGTCCTGGACAGGCGCCGCCATACGCGCGGAATCTGCCGCGTCTTCACCGTCAGCGTCCATTTCCCTGCGCAATGCATAGCCGCCGCCCATCAGATCCAGCCCCACGTCGTAGCCGGCAAACATCCTCAGCCGCAGCTGACATTCGCCCACATACAACCGGGAGCCGTGCACCATGCAAAGCCCGGAGGGCACATCCGTGCTCTCGATCCCGTCCACAGCAAAGCCGCTGCCTTTCACGGGGGTGAGTACAAGGCCTTTCTTTTCATCGTAGCTGAACCACAGGTGCTTCTTTTCCACGCCATTGGCAGGAACGCAAAGGTCGTTGGAGCGCAATGACCCCAACGTACCCTCAAACGGAACGGAAAGCACATCGCCGTCCCGGAGCGAACCTGCTCCCGAAACGACCACCAGCTCGCCGATATAGCCCGCGTCCGGCAAAAGACGCAGGCGTTTTTTGCGCTGCTTGCGCTCGCGGGCATACCAGCGGTAGCTCCGCCACACGATCAGCGCCATGAGAAACAAAAACCAGAACCGGGCTGCCAGCGCAACGACCTCATAAATCTCAGCAGGCATCAGTCATCCTCCTGCGCCTTGCTTTCTGCAAGGGATTTTTCCAGCTTGCGCTTCACTCTCTGCAGGGCGTTGTCGATGGATTTTACGTGCCGGCCCAGCTTGTCTGCAATCTCCTGATAGCTCTTGCCGTCCAGATAGGCGTTGAGCACGTCCTGCTCCAGCCCGGACAGCACCTGATCCACCTTGTCTCGGATGTTGACGATCTCTTCCCTGCCGATGATCAGTTCCTCCGGGTTCTGAGCATGGCCCTCCACGATCACATCCATCAGGGTGCGGTCGCTTTCCTCGTCGTAGATGGGCTTGTTCAGGGACACATAGCTGTTAAGAGGAACGTGCTTTTGGCGGGTGGCGGTCTTGATGGCGGTGATGATCTGCCGGGTGATGCACAACTCCGCAAACGCCCGGAAGCTGCTCAGGCGCTCGGGCTGATAGTCCCGCACCGCCTTGAACAGACCGATCATGCCCTCCTGCACGATATCCTCATGATCCGCACCGATGAGAAAGTAGCTGCGCGCCTTGGAGCGCACAAAATTCTTGTATTTGCTCAGCAGGAATTCCACCGCCATGCTGTCCCCCTGCTGCGCCAGTTCCACCACCTGCTCGTCGGTACGATCGGCAAACAGGCCGGACAGCTGCCAGCTGTCCGATGTGCTGTCGCTGACTTCAGCTTCCTCCAGCGCCTCCTCATCCTCCAGAAGCTCTTCGCCCTCCACGGGCATGTCCTCGTCATGAAGATGAAGCTGATCCTCTCCGGAATACGTCATAGCGGATTTTCACCTGCCTTTTCAAACAAACTTATTTCTGCCGCCTCAGCTCGTCCAGCATCTCAAACTGCTCCCGGCTGAGGGCATTGCGCAACGAACCGCCCTGAGCGGCGGACGCCTTGCTGCCTGCGGCTGCCACATACCGTCCGCGGCCTCGATCTTGTTCGCTGCGGATCTCGCGCCACAGTTCCCGGGCGCTGACGCGGGTAGCGCCCCTGCCCAGGATCAGCGTTTGCTCCACGCCGTCGCTGGTGGCCACGCGCGCTTCCCTGTACTTGGGCAGCATCTGGCACATCCGCTCGATGAAGTGGTCGGCGGTTTCCCCGTGCCGGGTATAGACCACGGTGAGCTCCTTGCGGGTCTCCACCGTGCGCAGCGGACGTTCGGTGCGGTAGCCGTCAAATACAAGCCAGACCTCCTGACCAGTATATCCGGCATAGTCCTCCAGAAGGTGGATCAGCCGGTCCCGGCACTCGTCCAGCGGCCAGTTTTCCCGGTCCGCCTGAGGCCACGCACCGATGATGTTGTAGCCGTCCACGTACAAAAGCGGCTTCATGGCTTAACGGGCACGCATGGCGGCATAGAGCAGGATGCCTGCCGCCACGCTGGCGTTGAGGCTATCCAGCTTGCCCCGCATGGGCAGAGACAAGGTCTTGTCGCACAGGGAGAGCACACGGCGGCCAACGCCTTCGCCCTCCGCGCCGATGACCAGCGCCAGCGCGCCACTCAGGTCGGCGGTGCCGTAGTCCTCGCCGTCCATATCGGCGGCGTAGACCCAGATGTTCTGATTCTGAAGCTCGATAATGGTATTGCCCAGGTTGCTGACGCGAGCCACAGGCAAATGCTCCACCGCGCCTGCGCTGGCCTTCACCGCTGCAGGGGTCAGGCCAACGGCCCGACGTTCCTGCACGATGACGCCGTGGGCGCCAGCGCACTCAGCGGTACGGATGATCGCGCCCAGATTGTGGGGGTCGGTGATACCGTCCAGCAACACCAGGAAGGGCGCTTCGCCGCGCTCCTCAGCCAGAGCCAGCATGTCCTCCACGGTGGCGTACTGATAGGCGGACGCAAAGGCAAGCATGCCCTGATGATTGTGGGTGATGGCGTCCAGACGGACACGATCCACTTCCTGTACGGGGATGCGGCGTTCCTTGGCCATCTGCACGATCTCCCGGGCAGAGCCGCTCAGCTCGCCACGGGCCACCAGCAGCTTTTCGATATCCCGGCCGCTCTTGAGGGCCTCGCGGATAGGATTACGGCCGGAGAGCAGGTTCTCGTTGGGCACCACTTCCGCCTCTGCGCCCATGACGGGATTGTCATAGGCCACGGGGGCGTCGTAGCGATAGCGGTCGTAGCCGCGCTCCTCCTGCTGGGGAGCGGGACGGCGGTCGCGTTCGAAGCCGCGGTTTTCGTTGCCGCGGTACCCGCCCTTGCCCTGGGGACGGCGGCCGTTCTCAAAGCCGCGGCCTTCGCCGTGGAAGCTGCCCTTGCCCTGGGGACGGCGGCCGTTCTCAAAGCTGCGGCCTTCGCCGTGGAAGCTGCCCTTGCCCTGGGGACGGCGGCCTTCCTCAAAGCTGCGGCCTTCACCGTGGAAGCCACCCTTGCGGTTGTCATTGCTGCGGTAGCCGCCCTTGCCCTGGGGACGGCGGCCTTCCTCAAAACTGCGGTTGCCGCTGCGGGGCGCCTTGCCGCCATAACGGCTGCCTTCATCGTCAAAGCCGCCGCGCATCATGGCGCGTTCCTGCTTTTCTTTGCGGGATACCTTCTTGTGCTGATCGTAAAATGCCATTTTCTTCCCCTGACTTTCTTTCCGTAATCATTGATCTGCTATGGGTTAGGGCGTTCGCTCAGTCCTGATCAGGCTGCGCGTCCGCCTGTTTCATGCGTTCCAAAAATGCCTTGCGCTGGCTGCGCATCTCCAGCATCCTGCCGCAGCTTCTGCCGCCTTCGGGGCAGACGCCGCTGATGCAGCCGGGGCCCGCGTCGGCAAACAGCGCCGGGGCAATGGGATACACCTGCTCGTACATGCTCTGCGCCATGGCGCGGATCTCCCACTGGGCGCGGTTGCACATGCGCAGGCTGAAGAAATGCCGCAGTTCGCGGGCGTTCATGGTGAACAGAATACGTGTCTCGCACGCGCCAGGAAGTACGAAGCGTGCATCCTCGTTGCTCTTCTCGCCGGCGTTGCCCAGCCGCTCCTGCCACATCTCGTACCAGGACTGCATTTGGGCCATCTGCGCCTCGTATTCAGCCACTGCGTCCTCGCCCAGCTCGCGGATGGAGGGGGGCACAATATAGCCAAAGCCGCTCTGATAGCTGACGTAGCGCTGGCTCTGCACGCTGAAGGAGGCGATCCGGTGACGGGTCAGCTGCGCCAGCAGTACCCGGCTTACCCCCTCCACCAAAAAACTGAAGGAGGCATGCTCCAGCACACTTTCGTGCCCCATGCCCATCACTTTTTCTACAAATGCCTGCTGATCTTTCAGGCTTACCTGCTCTACCAGCGAGTCCACGTTGCCGCCCGCATAGCACAGGCGCGCGCCCAGCGCCACCAGCGCCTGACTGGCGTCGGTATGCCTCACCAGCTGCACACGAAGAGAACGTTCCGGCATGGCATTTTCCTCCCTTTGGATATCATTTGCATAACCAATTTATTTTACTGGTTTGGCAAGGCAATGTCAAACAATTCGGCGATTCTTTCCATCTGTCCAGACAGGTAGAGGTAGCCGAAGAGCGCCTCCAGTCCGGTGGCCTGGCTGTAGGCCAGAGGGTCCTGGTTTTTGGGGGCGGCGTGGTGCGAATGTGCATTGCCGCCGCGGCGCAGCACATCGGCCTCCGCCTCGGTGAGATGGGGCTGGATCCGTTGACAGGCCTGTGCCTGTGCGCCAGCATTGACCATGGCCACTGCTCGCTTGTGCAGCGTGCCTGCGTTGGCGCTGCTGTCCAGAAGACGCCTGCGCACCAGCAGATCCCATACGGTATCGCCAATAAAGGCCAGAGACAGCGGGTTTTTCAGTTTTGCTTCCGTCACGCTCATGGTGGCTTGAGATAACAAATCGTGCATGCCGTCCCGTCCTTTTTCATTGGTGTCGTATAAAGACCCAGTTTGATCATAGCATGACGGAGGCTGTGTTTCAAGCGGTAAAGAATCAAATTCTCAAGTGATTGACAAAGAGGATGCAGGAGATCATCCCTTTCAAGCCCCTTGCGGAGCCCGAAACGATTACGCCGCAAGGTTTCACAAGCAATCGAAGTGCTATGAAGGTGCATAGCAAGGCAATCTCATTCCTGTGTATTCGTCTCTTCGCCCTCCGCCAGGCGGACAAGTAGCTGCCGGTAGGCGGTCAGCCCATCCGCCAGGGAAACGGCGATCTTTTGATGGTAATCCGGCGACAAAAGCAGCTTTTCCTCTTCTGCGTTGCTGATGAAGCCGCACTCCACCAGCGCCGAGGGCAGCTTGCTGCGCAGCACATAATAATCACCGGGCATGGCCTTTCGCTGCTTCTTGGGCATTAGCCCGTCGATCAGCGCCTGCTGCAATACCCCTGCCAGCAGCCGTCCGTCCTCTCCGCCCTTCTGATAAAACACCTGAGGGCCGCTTTCGCTGCGGGAGCGGTATTCGTTGAGATGAATGCTGAGAAACACATCTGCTCCCGCCTCAAGGGCGATGTCCACCCGGCGCTGCAGATCCTGCCGCTTGCGCTGTTTGGTGGCAGTGTCCCCCTCGGCAAGGCACACGTCCTCCCGGCGGGTCAGCACCACGGTGGCGCCCCTTGCCGTAAGTTCCTTCTCCACCGCCAGCGCGATCTCAAGGGTGGTGATCTTTTCCCAGACGCCGCTGTCATGCGCCCTGGCGCCGCCGTCATAGCCGCCATGCCCCGGATCCAGCGCCACCACAAAGCCGCTGAGCGCTCCTGCCTTTGCAGCGTCGGATTCTGCAGGGCACACCTCCTGACCGCCCATGCACAGCGCAGCGACCAAGAAGAGAAGCACCAGCAGTGCACAAATCCGCAGCCTGCCCATGCGGCTGCGCAGCAGCGGATCTTTCCAGTCTCTCATTCTGTGCCTCCTGTTTTTCCACAGCATATGCCCCCGTCTCGCACACCATTCCTGATTTATCCGCACTTCGCTGCTTTTTCCTCAGGTTTTCCGCAAAACAAACTGGGTTTGTCTATGCTTTTCCACACGCCCCCTCTTGATTTTCCAGCGTTTGAGCCTCCGCTGTGGAAAACCCCTTCCACCAAGCGGTCTTTTTCCGCCCCCGATTTGGCTGGTTTCAGCGACCGATCCGCATGCTTTTCCACAGTTTGATCTGTAAACAAACCGCTGCATTTTTCTTTCCATACATACCTTTTTGAGATATTTCACACCACAGCTGATGTCTTCACTTTTCCACATTTTCTCCTCTGTCGGGTTTTTGGGCCCGTTGCGTTCCCTCGGCAGGAAAAACCGTTTCTGTGTGGAACTCTTCCTATAACAATCAAAACTACATAAGTGAGGGATCTTCCATGGCAGCTAAACGATTTCTTCATGGTGCCGACTACAATCCTGAACAATGGATCAAATACAAACGCGAGGTATGGAAGCAGGACATGGAGCGTGCCAAGCAGGCTGGGGTTAACGAGCTGAGCGTCGGCATTTTCTCCTGGTCGTTCCTGGAGCCGGAGGACGGCGTCTACGACTTCAGCTGGCTGGACGAAGTCATGGATATGCTCCACGAAAACGGCATCCGCGCCATTCTGGCCACGCCCAGCGGTGCACGTCCCCCGTGGATGGCCAAAAAATACCCTTCCGTGCTTCGAATGGATCACGAGCGCAAGCCCAACGTGTTCGGCGGCCGCCACAATGCCTGCTACTCCTCCCCGGATTTCCGCCGCAAGGTAACGGAGATCAATACCCAGCTGGCAAAGCGCTATGCCAATCATCCAGCGCTGTATATGTGGCATGTCTCCAACGAATACAACTACGAATGCCACTGTCCCCGCTGCCAGGAAGCCTTCCGCGACTGGCTCCGTGCGCGGTACCATACCATCGACAACCTGAATGATTCCTGGTGGAATACCTTCTGGTCCCACCGCTTCTCCGACTTCTCTCAGGTGGAAAGCCCCACCACCCCCAGCATGCTGGGCGAATGGGAATCACCCAACCACAATTTGGCGTGGCGGCGTTTCTGCTCAGATCACCTGGCGGCGTTTTTTGAGCTGGAGTGCGAACCGCTGCACAAGTACACGCCCAACATTCCCGTGACCGCCAATCTGATGCACACCTTCCCCGGACTGGATTATTTCGATCTTGGCCGCAGGATGGATGTGGTCAGCTGGGACAACTATCCTCGCTGGAAGGGCGACGAGGAGGACGTGGCTATCAGCGCTGCCACCTCCTTCAAGCACGACCTGATGCGCGGCACAGGCGGACAAAAGCCCTTCCTAATGATGGAATCCTGCCCCGGCGCAGTCAACTGGGGCGACCACAACACCCTGCCCCCGCCGGGAACGGTGCTGTATCAAGGCATGCAGGCGCTGGCTCACGGTTCGGATTCAGTGCAGTATTTCCAGTTCCGCGCCGGCCGGGGCGGCAGCGAGCAGTTCCATGGCGCCGTCCTCTCCCCCGACGGCAGCGACCAGACCCGCGCCTTCCGGGAAGTGAGTGAAACGGGGCGCATGCTGGAGAAGCTGGACGAAATCGCAGGCAGCAAAACCGACAACAAAGTGGCGCTGGTGTATGACTGGCACGTCCGCTGGGCGCTGGATTATGCCTGGCTGGGTCACCGCTTCGACCAGAAATACGAAGAAACTGTGCAGGCGCATCACACTGCCCTCACCGCTGCCGGTTACGGCGTGGATGTGATCGATCAGCTCAGCGACCTGACCCCCTACAAGGCCGTGGTGGCGCCCATGCTGTTCCTCCTCCGGGACGGCTTTGCCCAGCGTCTGACCAACTTTGCCAAGGCCGGCGGCGTAGTGATGCTCACCTACCTCAGCGGCTATGTGGACGAAGAAGATCTACGCTATATGGATACGCCGCCGCTGGAAGCCCTCACCGGCGTGCGGGTGGATGAATGCGACGCCTTCACTCACGGGCACGAGAACAGCTTCCTGTGGCGGGATGTGCAGTGGCCCATCAAGGAAGTGGCCCAGCTCTCCACCCCCATCACCGCCCAGGTGCTGGCGGACTACCAGCAGCAGTTCTACAAGGGGATGCCCACCCTGACCCGGAATGCAGTAGAAAAAGGCTACTGCTATACCCTGCAGGCGCGTACCCACATTGATTGTCTCACCGCTGTTTATCAGGATCTGCTCCAAAGCCACGGCATCGAGCCGCTGGTGGGCGGTCTGCCCGCTGGCGTGATCGCCACTGCCCGCTACGGCGCAGATGGACAGCGGTATCTGTTCCTGCTCAACAGCCAGCGCGAGCCTGTGTCCGCTGCACTGCCTGCTGGGCTGACAAATCTGCTCACCGGAGAGACCACCCAGGGAGATACCGTGCTCAATGCCTTCAGCGTAACGGTGTTCCGGGGATAAACGCAGCAATCAAAAAAGCCTGACATATACAGGTGCTTGCAAAATACGAAACGCCAGACTGTACTCACAGTCTGGCGTTTTCACACACCATGGCAATTGCCATGTATAGAAGTGCGCCCTTCGTCGCTATGCCGCATAAATCGTTAAAGCCTTCGCCACAGCAATGTGTGTTCTGACTTCTTTGGGTAAAGGAGCTTTCAACTTCAGACCCTTTTGAAGAATAACTCTTGAGGTATCGTGGATGATCTGTTCGGGAAAAGCGGACGCGATTTGGCTCAGACTTTTGTAGTTGGCATCATAATATAATTTTGCGCGTACCGCTTTTACACCGGGTAGTAGATACAATTCCCGAAAAGAATCCGCTTCTGCTTCATTGGCGGCAATTTCTTCTATTTCTTTCAACTTGCTATCTTTTACGTCATACATGACCAGAAAACGTTGAAAAAGTCTTACCATTTCTTCATTTGGTAGCCCCATCTCAATCAAAATTTCATCCGGAAGCTCCAAGCATTCTGTTTTAGAAAAGGTATGATTTTTCACAAAGTTTTTCATCAGTATTTCTTTGTATTGAATTAGCGGAAAATATCGTTGCAATAGACAGTCCTCATTCAGCAGGATATCCAATGCTTGAATTTGATAATTCACCCATATCCCTCCTTTTCAACAACTACCGACTTGTCAGGCTGTAAAGCTCCATATCAACATATCTTGGATTTTCTCAAACCATCGCAACGAAAGTTGATCGTTCGTCGCTATATTGGCACGACCCACGTATGATGATGTCGCGCAACTTGCGCCCCGCGTTTTTCAACCGCCATGCTTCCCCTGCCGGAACTTCCCTGCCAGCGCGGTCAGGTGCTCCACAATGCGGGGATTCCACGGGATCTTTTGCTCCAGATCAGCGCAGGGAAACAGCGGACATACGCCGCAGAATGCCACGCCGTGTTCCTGAACACAGGCATGGATCGGACAGCGCCCGCTCTGGCTCCATTCCTCGCAGTGCCCGTCCGTCTCCCGGCAGCCCCTACAGCGGCCGTCCAGCTTCTTCTCGCAGCCAGCGCAGCATTCACCGCAGGCCGTCACCTGGGAAAAGTCCGTCCGTTCCATAGATAGGCGCCTCCCATGCTTTCTTGTCCTCATGATAGCACGCCCGAGTATGCCTGTCCATGCCTGGCAGCACAACCGACATATCCACGTCCCTTGCCGGCATAGGCTGACAAAAAGGAGTGAGGGCATGATGGAAGCTGCAATGCACCGCATGATTATGCTCAGACCCATGCAGACCGGGCTGAGCGGATACGCCCGCCTGCAGACCGAGGCTGGCTCCATGCTGATCCAGATCAATGTACGGGGACTGAGCGGGCAAGAGATCCGCGCCTTCTGGTACGCAGGGGAAGGCATGGTACGGGAGGTAGGCCGTGCCGCAGCCAATCGCCGGGGAGAAGCGGCCCTGAGTACGGAGCTGCCAGCCCAGCCGCTTGCGCCCAGTAGGCTGATGGCGCTGCTCATCGCTGATGGCGCGGACGAGCCCCGCCCGCTGATGATCGGGCTGTGCACCGTCCAGAGCGCAGGCAGCCTGATGGACGCCAAGAACGCGCTGCTCGGACTGTGTGAAAAGCTAAAAAAGGAAAACCGCAAGCGCAGCGCTCCCGCTGAAATGTCCCCTCCATCCACATCCGCCCCAAGCATGCCAGCTTTGCAGGATACGCCGCCGAATCCAAAAGCGTCTGCCACCGATGCACCTGCGCACAGTGCAAGTCCTGCAAAAATACCCACTGCCTACCCCACGCCCCAACCGGAACAGATCCCCCACGAAAAAAAAGCGCCCCTTTACACCCGGAGCCGGTATGCTCCGGCGGACGATCCGCCCAGAGAGGTCTTTTTGCCTGCCATTGACCCGCGATCCTATCTGGAGCGGTATCAGGCCAAAGAAAAAGCCCCCGATGGTGATCGGGAGCTGCCTGCGCAGGCTGAATCTGCGTCAGAAGCGATGCATGAACCGCCCGTTTCCGTACCGTTTCACTCTTCGTCGGGGGTTCCGGTGGATGAACTGCCTGCCCTGCGCTGGCCTGCCGGGTTTGAGCGGTTGGCGCAGCTCTTCCGGCAACTGCCTCCCTGCCGGCTGATGGACTGGCCGGGCTGGCGGTTCGTGCGCATCCCCGGGGAACCCAACAGGCTATGGATCGGCTACCAGCAGCAGGATGCGCAGGTGATCCGCGTTGCCTATGCCATCCCTGCTGGGGTCACGCCCCCCGCCGGACAGCCCTTCCAGCTGCGCCGCGGCGCGGACGGGCAGGTATATCAGCTGCTGGTTCAGAGGCCCACGATCCAGTCGCCCAGTTGATCCGGCGTAGCAAAAAGCTGCTCGGCTCCTGCTTCCAGGAGCTGCTGCCGGGTGCGAAATCCCCAGGTGACCGCTGCGCAATCCACGCCGGCATTTGCCGCCGTGAGCACGTCCACGTCGCTGTCCCCTGCGTAGAGGGTACGTGCCGGGTGAGCGCTCATGGCGGCCATCACCAGCCGCAGGCTGTCAGGCGCAGGCTTCAGCGGCACATCATCCCTGCCGCCCCAGGCTTCGTCCAGCAGACCGGCAAAGTGTTCTTCACACAGGCTCTTCACGTTCTCGTCGTTCTTGTTGGAAACCACCGCCATACGAACGCCAGCTTTTTTCAGCCGTTGAAGCAGCGGCAGGATCCCCGGATAGGGCGCGGTGCAATCGTTGTTATGCAGGGCGTAGATCCGGCGGAAAGAAGCCAGCACTTCCTCGCAGACTACCTGATTCTCCCGCTGCGCCTCCGGCAGCGCCCGCACCACGAGCAGCCGAATGCCGTTGCCTACAAAGGTGCGAACCTCCTCCCGGGAACGGGCAGGATAACCGTGCTCCGCAAGGGCTGCGTTCACCGCATTGGTCAAGTCGTCCAGCGTATCCAGCAGCGTCCCATCCAGATCAAAAAGAACCGTATCATATCGCATGAGTCTGTTTCCTTCCTTGGTGCGTACTCAATGTGCTTCCATCATAGCACCCGGCTGCCCGGGGCGCAAGTTTTCCCTCAGGCAGGAATCCAGCTGTCTGATGACGAAAATAAGATGGATGATTGTTATCTGCAAATCCGAGTTACCTCCGAAAGGGCGTTATCACCATGATACGAAGGACCTCGTGCATCATCGCCAGAAGCAGCGATCCCTGCCGCAACCTGGCCATTGAGAAGCATCTGATGGATACGCTGCCGGAAGATACGGCCATTCTGTTTCTCTATCAGAACGACTGTGCCGTTACCGTAGGACGCAACCAGAATCCCTGGTATGAATGCAATGTGGAACCCTACCTGGAATCCGGCGGTACGCTCACCCGCAGACTCAGCGGCGGCGGCACGGTATATCAGGACCCCGGCGTGCTGAACTTCAGCTTCATCCTGCCAAAGACCCACTTCAACACCAAACAGCAGCTGAATATGGCAGCAGCGGCCGTCCAGCGCATGGGCATCCCGGTGCAGTCCGCTCCCGGCGGCAGCATTGCCTCTCTGGGCCGCATCTTCTCCCAGAACGCTTTTTTCAAGGCAGGCTCCACCGCCCTGCACAACGGTTCCCTGCTGGTTCATGCAAACATCGATGCCATGGAAAGCTTCCTGCTCCCGGGCGGCAAACGGCTCAAGGGCAAAGCACGCCCCAAAATCGACTCCCTCTACGGCAACCTAAGGGAGATCAGCCCGGAGATTACCATCGAAGGGCTGGAAGAATCCCTATACAATGTATTTGCATCCACCTTCGGCACACAGCCGGTCTTTCTGGATGAGCAGATGCTGGACGAGCGCACCATCGAGCAGCTGACCCTGCAATTCGCCAACCCGGACTGGGTGTATCCCGAGGCGTTGCCCTACAATTTCTCCGTGGACGAGCACTTCCCCTGGGGCGACGTTACCGTGCTCCTGTGGCGGGAAAACGGCGTCATCCGCGCCTCCCGCATCTTCTCGGACGCTATGGAAGCCGCTCTGTTTGACCGCATCCAGCAGGCGCTCACCGGCTGTCCGTTCCTCATCGGCGCCATCGGCACCCGTTTTCAACAGCGCCTGGGTCTGATCAAAGACCCTCGGCTGCTTCAGATCGCCGGCGATGTATGCACCCTGATCTGTGGCCGCATCCGCGCCATGGACAGGCAAGGCGAAGGCGCCTGATTTCTCCCCAAACTTAAAAAACCGGACTGTTTTTTGTTTCAGCAGTCCGGTTTTTGTTGTATTGCTTCAGGCAAAACCGCATTTGGGTTCAGTCCAGCGTTTCCAGAAACGCCTCGAAGTTTCCGTGAGCGATTTTCTCCTGTTCCTGGGCGGTCAAGGGCAGGCTCAGGAAACGACGCACCTCCTCCTCAGGCTTCCACATGGGATAGTCTGTGCCGAAAAACACCCGATCCACGCCATAGTGGCGGATCACCTCCGCCGCAGCCTCCGGCTCCAGGGCGTACAGGCTGCTGGAGGTGTCCACCCACACACCGGGACGCCCTGCCAGCTCCTTCCATGCCTCCTGCCATACCGACCAGCCGCCCAGATGGGCACAGATGATCTTCAGATGCGGCACCTGATCCAGCACCCGGGCGATGCGCTCGGGCTGGCTGTACGGATAGCGCATATCGCCGGTGTGTACCAGCACCGGCAGCCCATGATCCGCCAAAACGCGGAACATACGCACTGCCCCGTCGCCGTCGGAGAGGAACTGCTGAATATCCGGATGCAGCTTCACGCCGTGGAGACCACCCGCCTTGATGCGCTTTGCTTCGCCTTCCACATCCGGATAGTCCGGATGCAGCGTACCAAAGCCGATCAGCTTATCACCGTGCTCGGCGGCGGTGCGCATCAGGTAATCGTTGATGGAATGCACCCGCTCCTGGGTAGTGGCGACGCTGTGCACCAGAAAGCGCTCCACGCCGGCTGCGGCGCCATGGGTAAACAGCCCGGCCAGCGTGCCGTCCATCAGGCAGGGAATGTCATAGAACGTACCGATGGAGGCCGCCGCCTTCAGGGCGATGGCGTCGGGATAAATATGGGCGTGGGTATCGATAAATCTCATTCTGATAGTGCCTCCGTAAGATAGATTTGCAGCTGTTCCGAGTTGGCAAGACCCCGGGTGATGGCCATTGCCTTGACCATCAGCGCCCGCTGAAGAAGCGCCGACTCCGCAATTGGAAGAGGCCGTGTTATAGATTCGGATTGTCGCTTCCTGCTCATCAAGCAAGGGGCAACCTCCGCAGCTGCAGAGATTACCCCCTGAATCAATCGGTGATTACCGTCGGCCTTTATGCCTGAACGGCGGTGTCCTGCTCCGTCTTGGGCACGAACACGTTGTCCGGCTTGTCCACATGGTACTCGCAGCCGTTGTTGTAGAACACCTGCTCCGGAGGCGTTTCCAGCAGCTCGGGATTCTTCAGGCACTTGTTCATCGCCGCAAAGAAGCGGGCGTACATGGCGCCGCCGCAGACGCGCTCGTCAGCGGTAATGCCGATGGGCAGCGTACACTTGCGCACGGGGTTGCCCTGGGCGTCAACGGTATTGTAGCGCTGGGGCTTGCCCATGCCGAAGAACAGGCTGGTATTGCCGAAGTTGTAGATATGATGATACACCTTCATCAGGCCAATGGAAGCGTTGTTGGTAATGAACATGCTGGTATGGAAGGGCAGTTCATCCAGCAGCGCCTTGGGGCACAGGCCGTAGCGGTCCAGCAGCTTCACCAGGCCCACCACGGCAGTGGCCAGGCCGGGCACCTTCAACAGCGTGGACGCCAGCTTGATCACAAAGCTGCCCGCAACGGGATCGCGGTTGCTATTGATGGCCTTCTGCACGCGGGCATTTACGTCGTAGATGGTATCGGTGGGATCGAAGAAGATCTTGACGGCATTCTCCTCGATGCTGCCGTCGGGGGTATTGAGCAGCAGGGTGAAGCTGACGGTCAGTTCCTTGCGGTTGTAAAACTGCTTGTTCATGATGAAGCGATTGACCTCAGGCACCTGGGACACGCCGCGCACGAAAGCGGCGATGATGATCTCCATAAAGGTGATCTTCACGCCTTCACGGGCCTTTTTGGCGATGTAGCGCATCAGGGTTTCGTATTCCACCTCATGATCCAGGAACACCTGCGCGTCGCAGCGCATGGGCATCAGGTACGGGGTAATCTGCACAATGGGGTCGATGTCCTTTACACGGCGGCCTTCCGGACGAAATCCAAACATGAGTATCCTTCCTTTCGTAAGATCCGCGCCACGCCGCCCTGCTGGTAACGAAAGATAATGGCACATATGAGAATCAGGCAACGTTCAGCGTATGAATCAGGCCTATTGTACCCTGAAACGCCTGATTCGTCAAGGAAAACCAGGCTTTTGACCAGCATAAGAACAACCGCAGCGCACCCACTCCCGCTTAGGCAGGCACTTGCCCAAAATACAAAAACCGCCATGCAAGCGCATGACGGTTTTTGATTCCATCTATTAAGCCTGGCGATGGGCGGCAAAGCACTCGCTACAGTAGATGGGACGGTCGCTCTTGGGAATGAAGGGCACCGTGGTGGGAGCGCCGCAGGCAGCGCAGGTGGTTTCGTAGGACTCGCGGGGAGCGTTGGCGCGGTTGGCCTTGCGGGCAGCGCGGCACTCCTTGCAGCGGGTGGGCTCGTTCTGGAAGCCCTTTTCAGCGTAGAACTCCTGCTCGCCGGCAGAGAATACGAATTCAGCGCCACAATCGCGGCACACCAAAGTCTTGTCTTCGTACATGGTTGGGATCCTCCGATTTTCAATGAATTGTGCATTCGGCTGACCTGGTCTTTGCCCCCACACTCGCCGACTGGAGGGTCTGCTCATCGCGTCAGCGCCCTACTCGCCCTCTCTCGCCGCGTACGGCGGTCGGACTTACCTCTAGAACGCGCCATGCTCACCGGGACTTTTGCCCGGCTTACGTGGACCGCTTTGCCCGCGTCTGGCATCGGCTTGCAACCACAGACCCGAATGCAACGGCAACATTATACGGCGCAGGGTGGTAAAATTCAAGGGGTATTTCTGTATCCAACTTGCATTTCTTTCCATTTTTTGAGATTTCTGGACACAAAGCGCCTTGTTATTTCCCCTTTACACCCTTTTTTTCTTCGTGTATACTGTATGCGTACATAATGGGTAAGAATGGAGATTTCGTCACGAAGGATGGCGAAAAAGGAGGAAACAACCAATGAGTTTCTCAACGGTACTTTCGCTGATGGGCGGTCTGGGACTGTTCCTATTTGGTATCAACATCATGGGCGACGGCCTTGAGCAGGCCGCCGGTAACCGCATGAAAAAGCTGCTGGAGGTGCTGACCAAGAACCGCTTCGTCGGCATGCTGGTAGGTCTTTTTGTTACAGCTGTCATCCAGTCCAGCTCCGCCACCACGGTTATGGTGGTGGGCTTCGTCAATGCCGGTCTGCTCCAGCTGGCGCAGGCCATCGGCGTGATCATGGGCGCCAACGTCGGTACTACGGTTACTTCGCTGATGCTGTCAGTCGATCTGGATTTCAGCATGATCTTCTGCGCCATCGGCGCCGTCTGCCTGCTGGCAGGCAACCGCTCCGGCCTGAAAACGCTGGGCCAGATCATGCTCGGTCTGGGCATGCTGTTTGTGGGTATGGACACCATGTCCGAAGCCATGAAGCCCCTGCGTGACTGGGACGGCTTCCGCAATATGATGGCCGCAGCTTCCAATCCCGTGGTGGGCGTGCTGGTAGGCGCCGTGGTCACTGCTGTGGTACAGTCCAGCTCCGCCAGCGTCGGTATTTTGCAGGCCGTTGCTGCAACAGGCGCCATCAGCCTGCAAGGCTGCATGTACATCCTGTTCGGTCAGAACATCGGTACCTGTATCACCGCTATGCTGGCCAGCGTGGGCACCAACCGTACCGCCAAGCGCGCAGCTGTGGTTCACCTGCTGTTTAACTGCATCGGCACGCTGGTCTTTATGGTGATTGCCTCCCTCCTGCCCTTGGCTGACTGGGTGCAGACCATGGCGGGCGACAATCAGCGCTTCCAGATCGCTCTGGTGCATATCATCTTCAACGTCACCATGACCGTGCTGCTCCTGCCTGCTGCTCCCTTGCTGGAAAAGCTGGCCTGTCTCATCGTGCGCGGCGACGCCGATCTGCAGGAGCCCATGAAGCTGTGCCACTTCGACACCCGTTTGTTCTCCACGCCCCCGGTCGCGGTGCAGCAGCTGTTCCGCGAAGTACAGCGTATGGCGGATATCGTAACGGAGAACTTCCGCTTCGCCATGGACTACTTCTTCGATCCCAAAGATAAGGACATCAACGACTTCAACCACCAAGAGGAAGTTGTGGACTACCTCAACGCCGAGATCACTCAGCATCTGATCGAAGCAAAAGGTCTGAGCCTGAACAACAACGACAACCGTCTTGCCGGTTCCCTGTTCCATGTGGTCAACGACCTGGAACGCATCGGCGACCATTGCGTTAACATCATCGACATCGCCGACGCCCGCGCCAAGGAAAAAACCGCCTTCTCCTCCAAAGCAGAAGCCGAAATCCAGCAGCTGTCCGACATGGTGGTCACCATGCTGGAGAAGAGTATCAGCATTGTTAAGGCGCAGATCACCGACGTAGACGTGATCGGCGAAGTCATCCAGCTGGAAAGCAAGGTGGATGACCTGAGCGAACAGCTTGCCGCCCATCATGTGGACCGCGTCAAGAACAAGAAGTGTACCCCCAAGAACGGTATGCTTTATCTGGATATGATGAACAACCTGGAGCGTATCGCCGACCATGCGGACAACCTGGCCGCTTCCGTGGAGAAGAAAGAAACCAACACCCTGCTGTGGTAATCCATTCCCAGCAGATGACAAAAAGCAAGCAAGCCAAGGCAAAAAAGCCTTGGCTTTGTTTTTTATCAATAATGAAAGCTTTGGGCAGCACACCTCCACACGCAACGACTACCGATATTGCAAGATGGGCGGCTTCTATCCCCCAAAAAACCTTGTCGATGATTTGAGCCAGGGTGTTTTCACCTGGCTCTTTCTTACTACAAGATATTCTGCCAGTGAAATGCAACGCCCTCCCTGATGTCTGCCAGTGCGTCTGTCAGCTCATCCAGCGCCATCAGACTCTCCTTGCGCCAACCCTCCTCCAGCGACGTGGTCAGCTTCAGCAGGGCCTCGTTTACCTCTCTGGTGTGATGGTGACTGATCAGGCAGTTCAACCAGCCTACCTCTCCCTGCCAGCGAGCGTGCATGTATGCCTGTTCTTCCAGCGCTTGATCCAGCCGCTTTTCTGCCGTCAGTCTGCGTACCTGCTCCGCCTGCTCCAAATACTCCCCTACGAAACGATTCAGGCTGTATTCCATCCAGATACCCAGCGAAACGCCCAACAGCGTCATGACCGTGATCAATACAATGGCTCTGCGCATTACCACATCACCTCGTCCTCAGCCATCACCTGCTGCCTCAGCGGCGGCTGCCCGTGAAAGCCGTAGGCGCTCATCACGCCGTCCGTATCCAGATAGCACAAAAGCACGTCTGCATACTTCTCAAACCCGATCTCCCCGAGCTTTTCCTTCAGCCACGCTTCTCCCTTGCCACACAAACCCAAATTGGTTTTTTCCAGTTTGCCGTCCATCACCAGCGTCAGCGGCACGCCTTCGTAGCCAGTTTTCACCCCCAGATCGTTGGGGCTGACCGGCCTGTACCGTCCGCTGGGGAACACGGTAAGCTTACCGCTGGTCTCCATGATGGCCGTGCCCACCTCGGTGGGGGTGAGCACCCCTCCGGTGCGCAGTTCCTCCAGCAGGTCGTTGAGGTTAAAGCACAGCTTTTTCAGCGCTTTGTAATCAATCTGGCCATTGCGGATTACCACAGTGGGACGTCCGCTGAAAAAAGCCCGCATGCGTTGGCTTTTCAGGGAAAGGAGGCTGAATAGCTGATGAAGCACAATCAGCGACGCCATGGGCGCAACGCCCCGCCAAAGGGGCGTGTCCGGGCTTTCCATGGGCGTAGCCGCCAGGTCGGCGATCATGATGGCGATCACCAGCTCAAAGGGCTGCAGTTGCCCCACCTGCCGCTTGCCCATCAGGCGCACAGTGATCACCGCAACGCTTACCAGTATCAAACTACGGATAAGAACCGTCAGCATCCCTTACGACTCCACGCTTTCCAGCCAGTTTGTCAATTCCAGATCAGACGAAAAACCTACCCCCGCTTCCAGCTCCTCCTGAACCGCAGCCGGCAGGCTCTTTACCTCCGTATCCAGTTCCTTTTCCAACGCCATCGCATCGCCATATTTGTTGCGGTATACGCACAGTTTGCCGCTGGGGTCGGACATCAGCACCACATGATCCGGGCAGAACAGATCCGGCCGCCTGACCATGCTGATCTGCGAAGGCGCAAACTCGGTGATCTGCCACTCCGGATACAGCGGTTCCACCTCCTCCAGCGTCTTGCCGTAAAGCTCCACAGGCGCCGTGACCCTTCTGGTGACCACGTGCTCACAGCGGGTATAGGTAAGCGTCTGCATCAGCTCTGCGCCGTCCACTACCCGGTTTTCATCCCCCGCACCTACCTCCTGGGACGGAATTTCTCCATCCGAAGCTGCATTCATAGGCAGAAATGCCGCAGCCAGCACGAGCAAAAGCACCGCAGCGCCAAACAGCAGCGCTACGGTGTTCTTTTTGATCCATGAGGATCCGTTATTCTGTTGATTCATGCGCATCCGTTCCTTTCCTGATTTGGATGGAAACAGGATGCCCAAAAGAAAGATCAAATATGTACTGGTCACTGTTCGATGCGGTCAACCACCCAGATGACGCCGTCGGTGCGCAGCCTGACGATGCCCGGCACGCTGGAGATCAGGGGCAGCCCTTTCTCCTCGCAGTCCGCTACCGTTTCCTTGATGGATACCAACTTGGAGGTAACAATGGCCAGCTCCGGCGATACATTCTCCAAAAAGCGCCAGCCGACCTTGGCCACGCCGTGATGGGGATACTTCAGGATATCCGCTTTCAGGCCGAACTCCGGAGGCTTCTTATTCAGGCTGCCCTGCGCATGGGTCTCGATATCCGCGCCCATCAGCAGGCGGCGCTCGCCGTAGAAGACCATCATGGCGGCAGAGCGGTTGTTGACGGTGTAGGAGGTAAAATCCTTCTGCATGATCACCATGCGCACATCGCCCAGCATCATTTCGTCGCCGTTTTTCACCCGTTCGATGGGGATACCGCGCTCACGGATCACCCGCAGGGTGGAGCGCATCTGGCGATTCTCGTCCTCCGGGAAGGCGATGACAAACTTGTCCACCTGCATATCCTCAGGCAGGTACTGAAAGCCCATGATATGGTCGTCGTGAGGATGGGTATTGAAAGCGATGTTCAGGTGATCCACACCCAGTTTTTCCATGGTTTCCATCACCACTGGTGCCTGGCCTACGGTGGCGGCGTCGATCAGCATGGTCTGATCGCCAAAGCGCATGATGCAGGCGTCCGCGCCGAAAATCTCCGGAAAATAGACCTCCAGCAAGGTCACGCCTTCCTCAAAAGCATACTCCGCATCCGGGTTGTCGATCAGATTGATCACGCTGCCCTGCGCCATAGCAAAGGCGGGAAAGAGCATCACGACAATCAGTACCAGAATCCACGTTTTTTTCATTTCAGTCTCTCCGTTTTCTTGTGTTCATCAGCACAGCGGCAGCGACGGCACCGCATTCAGGTTCAGTTCTGCCAGCTCGCCCTTGCGCAGACGATAGTACGCTGCCGAACCGATCATGGCGGCATTGTCCGTACAGAGCCATCGTTCCGGCATGCACAGGCGGAAGCGACGTTTCTCGCTCAGCCGGGTCAGCTGCTCCCGCAGACGCCGGTTGGCGCTGACGCCTCCGGCGATGCACAGGGTGTCAAGGCCGCTGTCCCGAAGCGCCAGCATGGCCTTTTCACACAGGGTATCCACCACTGCCTTTTCAAAGGAAGCCGCCAGGTCTGCCCGGGGCAGCGTTTCACCCTTCTGATCCATCTTGTGGCATGCGTTGAGGAATGCCGTCTTCAGGCCGGAAAAGCTGAAATCGTATTTCCCGTCCAAATGGGGACGGGGCAACGGCAGATAGGTGTCGTCGCCCTCCAGCGCCAGCTTGGACAGCAACGGGCCGCCGGGGTAATTCAGCCCCAGCACGCGGGCAGCCTTGTCAAAGGCCTCGCCCGCAGCGTCGTCCACCGTCTGCCCCAGCAGGGTATAGTCAGCGTAATCGTTCACTCGGATGATATGGCTGTGGCCGCCGCTGACCACCAAACAGATGAAGGGCGGCTCCAGATCGGGATGACTGAGCCAGTTGGCGCTGACGTGACCCTCGATATGGTGCACCGGGATCAGCGGCAGACGGCTGGTGTAGCTCAGTCCCTTCATGCAGTTGACGCCGGTGAGCAGCGCGCCCACAAGGCCGGGGCCATAGGTCACCGCCAGCGCATCCACATCCTGCAGCGTCATGTCCGCTTCCTTCAGCGCCTGATCAATCACCCGGTCGCAGGCGTCCACATGGGCGCGGCTGGCGATCTCCGGCACTACGCCGCCATAGAGGGCGTGGGTATCCACCTGGGAAAAAATTACTGAGCTGAGAATCTTCCGCCCGTCCTCAATGATGGCGGCGGCCGTTTCGTCGCAGCTGGATTCAAGTGCCAGGATCCGTACCGAAGCCTTGCCCTGCAGTTTTTCCAGCTTTTGTTGCATTTCCAGTGGGGTGTTCATGTCTCTCACCTGAATCTTACTTGTTGCCGCCCTTGAGCAGGCTGCACAGCGGCGCAACCACCACCGGCAGCAGCACGATGCCGCCCAGCAGCATGGCAAACGTAGTCACGATGGGCTGCATAAAGGCCTTGAACATATCGGTAGTAAAGATCTGCATGATCACTTCGCCGTTGGAAAAAATGCCGTCCTTGATGAAATGCTGATGGATGAACATCCAGAAGCCTTCAAAATCAAAGTACGCCCAGCCGATGATGCCGCCGACAAGAGCAAGCGGCAGAATCACGCCGATATAGTAGCCAGCACCGGAAAAACCGCTGCGGCCCTTTCGGCTGCTGGTGATCACCCGCAAAAGCAGGACGCCTGCCACCGCCAGCAGCGCATAGAACGCCTTCTGACCGATATCCACCCAGCCCTTGACGGTATCCATATGGGCCATAAAGTCATCAGAGATCGGGATGGGAAATTCAATGCCCATAACGGACAAAGCAGGCTTCCACTCGTCCGTCTTGTTCACCAGATAGTCGATGGTCTCCTGAGCAAACTGGCTGAGCAGTTCAGGCGTGGCCAGCGAGTCGGTCAGCCCGGCGCCCTTGGTCAGCCCGGAAGGCAGACCGGGAATGGTTGCATTGCCCAGCACGATCTGCAAAAGCTCGCCCACGTCCGCCTTTTCCAAGGCAGCTTCGAATACCTCCACCTTGGTGGCGTTGGTGTACAGCGAGAAGGCAGCCGCCAGCAGCACCAGCAGCAGACCCAGAATGAAACAGGTCAGAAACGCGCCGCGGGACTTCTTGAGCATCTTTACCGTCTTTTGCATGGTTTTCTCCCTTACTGCATCTTCAGGAACGCCGTAATGAAGCCGTCCAGGTTGCCGTCCATCACGTCATCCACATTGCCGCTTTCAAAGTTGGTACGGTGATCCTTGACCATGGTGTAGGGCTGGAAGACGTAGGAGCGGATCTGGCTGCCCCACTCGATCTTCTTCATTTCGCCCTTGATATCCGCCATCTGGGCTTCCTTCTCGCGTTCGCGAAGCTCCAGCAGGCGGCTCTTCAAAATGCGAAGACAGACCTCGCGGTTCTGGATCTGGCTGCGCTCATTCTGGCACTGGGCCACGATGCCGGTGGGAATATGGGTCATACGCACGGCGGAGTCGGTACGATTAACGTGCTGACCGCCAGCGCCGCCGGCACGATAGGTGTCGATGCGGACTTCCTCCATGTTGATCTCGATATCGCCGTCGTTCTCCATAATGGGCGCAACGTCCAGAGAGGAGAAGGAGGTGTGGCGGCGGGCGTTGGAGTCAAAGGGCGAGATGCGCACCAGACGGTGCACGCCGCGCTCGGAGCGCAGGAAGCCGTAGGCGTTTTCGCCTTCCACCTGGAAGGTTACGCTCTTGAGGCCAGCTTCGTCGCCGTCCAGAATATCGTTGACGGTGACCTTGTAGCCGTGGCGCTCGCAATAGCGGGTATACATACGGTAGAGCATCTGGGTCCAGTCCTGGGCCTCGGTGCCGCCTGCGCCCGCATGCAGGCTCAGGATGGCGTCGCAGTTATCGTATTCGCCGCGCATCAGGGTCTCCAGCTCCAGGGCTTCCGCGTCATCGTTGAGCGCGGTGAGCTCATTCTCGCACTCGGCGCCCATGTCGTCGTCGGGTTCTTCATCCAGCAGCATCAGCATGGCCTCGATATCGTCGGCACGGCTGTGCAGGCTGTCCACATGGTTCAGCTTATTCTCGATCTGGCTTACCTTGCGGTTGACGGAGGTGGAACGCTCCAGATCGTTCCAGAATTCGGGGGCGTTCATTTCTTCTTTCAGCTCCACCAGCTCCTCCTGCAGATGGGGCAGGTTCAAGGCGTCGGCGGCTTTTTCGATCTTGTCACGCAGCTTTCCAAGCTCCACGCGATAGGCTTCGGTATCAATCATCGGGATTAGCTCCTTTCAGGATGTTCCCCGCAACGGACGGGGAGGGGGTCACGGCTTGCCAGAAGGATCTTATCCCTTGGCTCCGCAGCAGTGCTTGTACTTCTTGCCGCTGCCGCAGGGACAGGGCTGATTGCGTCCTGCTGCACCGGGGGTGGATTTATTGGTGGGTGCGCCGCCCTTCTTGGCCTGGCCGTTGTCCTGCAGGCCGGCGGTGGTGGCTTCGGGAGCGACGGTGCGGCGGCGTTCAGGCAGGCGCTCGATGCGGCTCTGATAGATACGGCGAACGGTTTCCTCACGGATGAAATGCACCATATCGTTGAACATATCGTAGCTTTCCATCCGGTACTCCTGCACCGGATCACGCTGACCATAGGCGCGCAGGCCGATACCGTCCCGGAGGCTATCCATGGCGTCGATATGATCCATCCAATGACGGTCGATGGCGGTCAGCAGCACCACGCGCTCAAACTCGCGCATATCCACGCCGATCTCCGCCAGCATGTCCTCGCGCTCCCGATAGAAGGCTTCCGCGTCCTCCTTGAGCATGGGCACCAGCTCGTCCGCCTCATCCATTTCCTTGATCTGTTCGGCATATTTGGCCAGGGTTCCGGGCTTGAGGCACAGCTTTTCCAGATAGGCGGCAGCGTCGTCCACGCTCCAGTCAAAGCTGCCCTCGCCGCCAAAGTTCCGCTCGGCAGTAGAATCGATGAGGGCGTGCACCATGCCGATGATGTTGGAGCGCACATTGCCGCCCATCAGGATATCCTTACGCTGGCCGTAAATCAGTTCGCGCTGCTTGTTCATGATATCGTCGTACTGCAGCACGCTCTTACGGATGCCGTAGTTGCGGCCTTCGATACGCTTCTGGGCCGCTTCGATCTGCTTGGTGAGCATGCCGGCCTCCAGCGGCTGATCCTCCCCAAGGCCAAGGCGCTCGATCATGGGCGTGATGCGTTCGCTGCCGAACAGGCGCATTACGTCGTCTTCCAGCGAGATGAAGAACTGCGTGGTACCGGGATCGCCCTGACGGCCGGCACGGCCGCGGAGCTGGTTGTCGATACGGCGGCTCTCGTGGCGCTCCGTACCGATGATGTGCAGGCCGCCCACCGCCATGACGCGTTCATGCTCGGCGTCGGTTTCCTGCTTGAACTCGCTGAAATAGCGGTTGTAGGTTTCTCTGGCGCTGAGTACCTCGGGGGCCACGTCCTCATTGTGTCCGATGGCTTCCATGATGATTTCCTCGGGCACGCCCTCCTGGCGCATCTTGCGGCGGGCCAGGAAGTCCGGGTTGCCGCCCAGCAGAATGTCGGTACCGCGGCCGGCCATGTTGGTGGCGATGGTCACCGCGCCGAACTGACCTGCCTGCGCCACGATCTCAGCTTCCTTCTGGTGGTTCTTGGCGTTGAGCACCTCGTGCTGGATGCCCCGCAGCTTGATCATACGGCTGAGCATTTCGCTGGTCTCCACGTTCACCGTACCTACCAGAATGGGCTGACCGGTCTTGTGGCGGGCAACGATTTCCTCCACCACGGCGTTGAACTTTCCGCGCTTGGTCTTGTAGACCACGTCGTTCATATCGTCGCGGATCATGGGCCGGTTGGTGGGAATCTGCACAACGTCCAGGTTATAGATTCCTTCGAACTCTTCCTCTTCGGTCTTGGCGGTACCGGTCATACCGCTGATCTTCTGGTACATACGGAAGTAGTTCTGGAAGGTGATGGTGGCAAGGGTCTTGCTCTCCCGCTCCACCTTGACATGCTCCTTGGCTTCGATGGCCTGATGGAGACCGTCGGAGTAGCGGCGGCCCACCATCAGACGACCGGTGAACTCGTCCACGATGACGACCTCGCCGTTCTGCACCACATAGTCCACGTCCCGCTTCATGATGGCGTGCGCCTTCAGCGCGGCCAACACGTGGTGGTACAATTCGCTGTTTTCGGTATCGGCGATATTGTCTACCTTGAAATGATTCTGGGCCTTGGTCACGCCCTCGTCGGTGAGAGATACGGCCTTTTCCTTCTCCGCGATGGTGTAATCCACCTCGTTGCGCAGGCGGGAAACAAAGCGGTCGGCCTTTTCGTACATGTCGGTGGACTTGTCGCCCTGGCCGGAAATGATCAGCGGCGTACGGGCCTCGTCAATGAGGATGGAGTCCACTTCGTCCACCACGGCGAACACGTGACCGCGCTGCACCATGTCCTTCTCATGGATGACCATGTTGTCGCGCAGGTAGTCAAAGCCCATTTCATTGTTGGTGCCGTAGGTGATGTCGCAGGCATAGGCAGCACGGCGCTGCTCATTGTCCAGATCGTGGATGATGATGCCCACGGACATGCCCATAAAGCGGAAAATATTGCCCATCCACTCGCCCTGGAAACGTGCCAGGTAGTCGTTGACGGTAACGATATGCACGCCCTTGCCGGTGATGGCGTTCAAATAGGCAGGCAAAGTGGCGGTGTGGGTCTTGCCCTCACCGGTCTTCATTTCAGCGATACGGCCCTGATGCAAACAGATGCCGCCCATGATCTGCACAGGGAACAGGCGCTTGCCATCCACGCGCCACACAGCCTCGCGGAAAGCGGCAAAGGCATCCGGCAGCAGCTGATCCAGCGTTTCGCCGTCCTGGTAGCGCTTTCTGAACTCGTCGGTTTTGCGCCGGAGCGCTTCGTCGCTCAGCGCGGCATAGGTATCCTCCAGCGCAAGTACGCTGTCTGCTATCTTTTGCAGGCGCTTGACCTCGGCTTCGTTGCTCTGGCCAAACATCTTCTTGATCAAATCCATCATACCCAAGGCTCTTGTTCTCCTTATCGTCAAAAGATGCCGCAACCGGGACAGACCCGTATGCGGTCAGTTTTACGCATCTTATATTATAGCATGGCGGAGTAAAGCTTAGCAAGCAAAACCGCGCAGAATAACAAAAACAGCGCCAGCATTCCTGCTGACGCTGCGAGAGGTTTCCAAATCCATACGTATTCATGAAAGCCGTGCATCTTGCGCCTTCGATGCTCTCTGCGCTCGCAGCAAGGCACTTCGGCGCAAGGTTTGTAGGCTCTGCCCACCCCCGGCAGGAAACTGAGTTTCCTGCACCTTCCACCTTTTCACCCCTCTGACGCTGTCAGGTCGTATTCTCGGGGATGGCTTAAGCTTACAGCATATGCACGCAGCCTTCGCGGAAGCTCAGGTATGCGGTGTCGCCCACCTGATAGACCTTGCGGCCCACAGGGCAGTAGTCCGCCAGCTTCACCAGCGTATCGCCCACCATCACATGATAGTTCTGGTATGCGCCCATGAAGCAGCTGAGCACCACTTTGCAGGGCAATGCGCCTTCATCTGCCAGAATGCCGGCTTCGGGACGCAGCACCACCTTGCAGTTCTTGCCCACGTCAAAGCCGTCCGGGTTGGGCACCTGAACGGGATGACCGGCAATGCTGAGGGTACAGCTGCCGCCATCCACCGCGGTGATGTCACCGGTAAGGAAGTTGACCTCGCCGATGAAGTCCGCCACGAACTCGCTGTTGGGATGGTGGTAGATCTCCTCAGGCGTGCCCATCTGTGCGATGACGCCCTTGTTCATGATGATGATATTGTCGGAGATGGCCATGGCCTCCGCCTGATCGTGAGTCACGTATACTGCCGTGATGCCCAACGTCTGCTGAATGCGGCGGATCTCCGTGCGCATGCTGACGCGCAGCTTGGCGTCCAGGTTGCTCAGCGGCTCGTCAAAGAGCAGCACGCTGGGTTCCACCACCATGGCGCGGGCCAGCGCCACGCGCTGCTGCTGACCGCCGGAGAGCTGGTTGGTCATGCGGGTCTCCATGCCCGTCAGCTCCACCAGGTCCAGGATCTTTTCGATACGCTCGTCCATCTCGGCCTTGGGCACCTTGCGCAGCTTGAGGCCGTAGGCGACGTTGTCGTACACATTGTAGTGCGGGAAGAGGGCGTAGCTCTGGAATACCATGGCGGTATCGCGCTTGTTGGGGGTCAGGGCGTTGATGGCCTCGTCTCCCAGATAGATCTCGCCCTCGTCGGGACTTTCAAAGCCCGCGATCATGCGCAGGGTGGTGGTCTTGCCGCAGCCGGAGGGACCCAGCAGGGTCACAAAGCTGCCCGGCTCGATCTCCAGCGATACGTCGTTGACCGCATAAAACTGCTTGCCGGTTTTCGGGTCGTTATAGATCTTGGAGATATGATCCAGCCGAACCCCTTTCTTTTCCTTACCAGCCATATCAATCACTCTCCTTCGCTATCATTAGCTTGTTGGCACGCCGCTGTGCGCGCGGGTTGCTGGTTCCGAAGTACTTGATGCACAGGTTCATCAGCACGATAGCCGCATAAACGATGGCAATCAGGATGGTGGCGTAGGCGCAGGCAACGCCATAGGCACCCTTCTCAGCAAACTCGTTGATACGGCAGGTGATGAGCAGGTAGCGCGGGGTCACCAGCAGGATGATGGCGCTGATGGCGGTGATGGAGCGCACGAAGGTAGTCACCAGACCGCTGAGGAAGGAATCCTTGATCAGCGGCAATGTAACGGAAGTAAACACCTTGGCGCTGCCGGCGCCCAGGTCGTAGGCAGATTCCTCGATGGACTTATCGATCTGCCGAAGCGCCGAGATACCGCTGCGGGTACCCACCGGCAGCGAGCGCACTACGAAAACGATCACCAGAATGATGCCTGTGCCGTAGATGCCCTGCAAGAAACCGGTACGGAACACGCCGCCCGCGAAGCCGCGGATGAAGCCAACGCCCAGAACGGTGCCGGGCACGGCCATGGCCAGCATACTGACAAACTCGATAAAGCCCTTGCCTTTGAACTTCTTCTTGACCACCAGGTAGGAGATGATCATGGAAAGCAAGGCCGTAATGGGCGAGGCAATCAGCGACAGCACGAAGGAATCGGTGAAGGCCTTGAAGCCGTCGTCGCGGAACAGCTGCTGGAACCACTTCAGGCTCAGGCTGTAGTCCCGGCCCCAGAGTTTGAACAGGGCGCCGAAGGGAATGGCGATGTACATCAGGATAACGAAGGCGGAGATGGCCGAGCAGATGGCCGTCAGGGGCACGCGCACGCTCTTGTCCTCGATGGGGGCGCGGGCGCGGCTAGCCTTGCCGGTAAGGGTGGCCGCCGTCTTGGCTTCCAGATAGTACTTCTGCACAAGGAACAGCACCAGCGTGATGCAAAGCAGCACCACAGCCATGGCGGCTGCGCCGGTGGTATCGTAGCTGCCGCCGGTGATGCGCAGGTAGATGGTGGTGGCCAGCGTATCATAGCTGCCGCCGATCATCATGGGGTTGGCAAAGTCCGCCACGGACTCAATAAACGTGACCAGGAAGGCGTTGCCCAGACCCGGCAGCATCAGCGGCAGAGTCACGGTGGTGAATACCTTCCAGCGGCTGGCGCCCATGTTGCGGGCCGCCTCCTCCATGGAGGGGTCAATGTTCTTGAGCAGGCCCTTGAGCATCATGTAGCACACCGGGAAGAAGGTGAGAATCTGCACGATGGCAATGCCGCTGAGGCCGTATACGTCGCTGTCGTAGATATGCAGCAGTTGACGAGTGATAAGACCGCCGCGGCCGAAAAGCAGGATCATGGACAGGGACAGCACAAACGGCGGCGAAACCACGGGCAGCGTGGATACCACGTCGAACATCTTCTTGACCACCCGGGAGCGGACCTTCACATAGCAGTCCACATAGGCGAACAAAAGGCCCACCACCACCGCGCCGAAGCTGGTGATAAAGCCCAGCTTCAGGGTATTGAAGAAGGCCGTATTAAAGGTGTAATCCTTGAAAATGCGCGGGAAGGCCTCAGCTGTCCAGTAGTTCAGCTTTACCTTGACATAGGCGTTGGCGGGATCGACCTCATCGCCTTCCTTGAGCGCACGTCCATTTTTGGCGTACAGGCATCCGTAGGCGGTGTCCAGCTCATCCAGCGGGATCACGAATTCTGCATTCTTGCTGCCCAGCACACGGATGGCCTGCCCGTCCTGTTCATAGGGGATCCGTTCTTCGCCGGCGCGCACGCTCTCCAGAGAGATCAGCTCCGTATTGGTCACGTGTACGCTGTCCATGAGCAGCATCGCCAGCGGATAGAGGATAAACAGCGCCAGCAGAACCACAAGCAGCACGATGGTGCCTACCATTACCGGGTCACCAAAGAACTTTTTGCGCTCCAACGCCGCGCTCTGTCGTGTTTTCATGGGCGTTCACCCCTTTGTTGTCGCGGAAAAAATGGAAGGGGATGGGATCGCTCCCATCCCCTTGGGCTGTATATGCTCCTTAGAAAGCGTTCAACGGAACGTTTTCTTCAGATGCTTATTGATGATGGATTATTCGGTCTTGAAGCGGTTGTCAGCAGCAGCGCCCAGGGCGTTGAAGAAATCTTCCACGTACTGGGTGGTGTTGTTCTTGGCATCTTCGAAGTCGTAATCAATCACGTTGTTGGGATCCAGGCCGAAGGGCTCCACAGCAGCGGGCTGCTGGGCGGAGTTGATGACCAGGAACTGATAGCTCTCGGCGTCGTCAGCCAGCTCAACGCACTCGGGAGACAGGGCGTACTCAACCCACAGCTTGGCAGCGTTGGGATGAGCGCAGCCTTCGAAGATAGCGGTGGCGCCGATTTCGAAGCTGGTGCCTTCCTCGGGGATGATCAGGGCGATGTTGTCGTAGCCGGAGAGGATCTGAGCGATGCCGTCATGCAGGAAGCCAACGCCGATGACGCATTCGCCGATACCGACCTTCTTGGAGGGGCCGGAGCCGGACTTGGTGTACTGCTGGATGTTCTTGTCCAGTTCCACGAAGTACTGCATGGCTTCGTCGTGGCCCTTCATCTGCACCATGGTGTTGATGATCAGCTTGGCGGTGCCGGCGGTGTTGGGGTTGGACATCCAAATCAGGCCAGCGTATTCAGGCTTGAGCAGGTCGTCCCAGCCCTTGGGAGCTTCCAGACCCAGGCGGTCCAGTTCTTCGGTGTTGACCATGAAGCCCAGGATGCCCTTGTAGATGCCGTACCAGTAACCATCGGCGTCACGGTACATGGGGTCGGCCAGGTCAGCAGCGTTCTGCGCTTCGTAAGGCATCAGCCAGCCTTCCTTGGCAGTCTCGTTGTAGGGGTCGGTGGTGCCGCCAAACCAGACGTCGCCGGAGGGATTGCCTTTTTCTTCGGAAATCTTGGCCTGCACTTCGCCGGTGGAGAGGCGCTGATAGTGGGTCTTGATGCCGTACAGTTCTTCAAAGTGCTTGGCAGCAGCGGCCAGGTAGGGCTCTTCGCAGGAGCCGTAGACCACCAGCTCGCCCTCTTCCTGAGCAGCAGCGATCAACGCGGGGTCGATTTCGGCAGAAGCGAAGCTCATGCAGCCCAGAAGCATCGCCAGAGCCAGAAGCAGAGAAAACAGTTTCTTCATGGTTCTTTTCTCCTTTTAAGTTGTTATCGGACGCTCTTTCGGCGTCATTCATGTACACACATTATACAAGGAACCTGCCGTCCATGTCAACCGCTTCCTGTCTTTTTGCCCACAGGGGATCACGCATTGCCACCTTCTGCCCGGCGAAGGAGAGCCTCCTTTGAGCGATTCGCTTTTCATCCCGGAAAGAATATGATATGATACAAAAAAACGAAACGAAAGGATTTTTTGCCATGCGTAAGCTGATGATCTTACTTGTCTGTCTGTTTCTTCTGACAGCTTCGTCCGCGCTGGCGCAGCAGGGCGCCGCGCCCCTGCCGCCGTATGACCATACGTTCTTCGGGGAGCTGATCGCGGCTCACGATTCCGATACGCTCAAGTGGCAGATTGAACAGTTTGCCTACGAAGAAGCGGAATGCTACCTGACCAAGGTATGGATGGCCGACCCGGGCAAGCAGATCGGCAAGGCTGCTTCCGACTGGCAGCAGAACGTGCAGGACACCGCCCAGCTGGCCCTGCAGGAGCCTGACGCTTCCCTGATCATCAACGCCAGCGGCTACGTCACCCGGGTGTACAGCTGGATTCCGGACAACTACCCCGGCGTCAGCAGCGACTATTTTTTCACGCCCCTGGGCTCTGTCACGGTGACCGACGGCGTGGTGTACCGCTGCCTGGAAGGCGTGCCCTACTACGGACTGACGCTGAACGAGGACGGCCTGCGCCTTCATGTGGGGGACGATCCCCAGACCGTGCTGGCTGAAAACCCCAGCCAGACCTGGTCGTTCTATGTGGAATGCCCGGTGATCGCGGATCATCAGTCCATCCTTGACCCGGAATGGCGCTTCACCCATTCTCGGGCTATGCGCACCATTGTGGCAAAAATGGACGCAAACAACTACCTGCTCCTGACGGTGACCCGCACTAAGAACGGGCTGAGCATGCAGCAATGCGTAGACTTCCTGCTCAGCGAATTTTCTCCCGAATGGGCGTACAATCTGGACGGCGGTCCCTCCAGCGCGCTCATGTTCCGGGACGACATGAGCAGGCTGAACCCCGTGTGGTCAAACGGTCAGGAAAACGTAGATATCATGACGTTCTCCGAGCTGCCCATGGAATGATCGCACCCGGAATCCGCTTTTTGAACAAAAACCAACAGAGGTGTTAGGAATGCTGGATCGGACTGGACGGTATACCCTGGAAAACTATGCCCGAATGGAGCCCTTCTGCAGCTTTTTGCCCGGCGTGGCCGGTGAACTGGGCGTGCCCATGTGGTGCTACTATGTCAACCGCGGCCAGGCGGTATGCAGCTTTGGCGTGGAGGACAAGGACCACGCCATCATGGAATTTTTTCCGGCGCATCAGGCCTATCAGTATACCGGACGCATCGGCTGGCGCACCTTCCTGCGGGTAAACGGGCAGCTGGTGGAGCCCTTTGCCGACGCGTCCACGCCCCATGAAATGCACATCGGCATGAATGATCTGTACATCTCCGACTTGCGCGCAGGCGTAAAAACCGATGTGACCTACTTCACTCTGCCCAAGGAGCGCGGCGCGGCGCTGGTGCGCATGGTGACCTTCACCAACGAAAGCGCCTCGCCCATGGAGATCGATCTGCTGGACGGCATGCCTGCGCTGATCCCCTTCGGAATCAATCTGCACAACACCAAGCACATGACCCAGACCGCCAAGGCCTGGATGCAGGCGGAAAAAGAAGAGGGCGCGGCCTTCTTCCGGGTACGCGCCAGCATGGAGGACACCAGCGACATCCATCAAGTGACAGGCGTCAACTTTGCTGCTGCTCGGGGCAATGACGGCAGCGTGCTGAAGGTATTCGTGGATCCCCGGCACATCTTCAGCTACGACACCTCCCTTCAGCAGCCCCTTGGCTTCCAGTCCGCGCCTTACGATGAATGGATCCGGTATCAGGAAGTCACCCAGAACATCCTCCCCGCCTGTTTCTTCGGCCGTCAGCTCACCCTGGCCCCTGGCCAGCGCGCAAGCCATACCATTGTGGTGGGTCAGGCGGAAAGCAAGGAACGGGCCCTTCGTCTGTGCACCCTTCTGGACGATGCCGGCTTGATTGAATCAAAGCTGCAATGTGCAGACGAAATGGTTCATCAACTCACCGACGCCATCGGCTGTAAAACCGGCGACCCGGTCTTTGATATGTACAGCCGCCAGACCTATCTGGACAACCTGCTTCGCGGCGGCACGCCCGTCACTCTGCCTGGCGGCAAGGTAGTGTACATCTACTCCCGCAAGCACGGTGACCCGGAGCGGGATTACAACGCCTTCCGCATGCGCCCAGAATATTACTCCCAG
The DNA here is from genome assembly GCA_015056365.1 of Clostridiales bacterium. GTDB lineage: Bacteria > Bacillota > Clostridia > Christensenellales > Aristaeellaceae > Limiplasma. Next base: position 61,077 of record SVGM01000009.1, read on the forward strand.
GGCAACGGCAACTTCCGCGACGTAAACCAGAACCGCCGCTGCGACGTGCTCTTTGCCCCGCAGGTTGCCCGCAGTAATGTGCATATGTTCTATAACCTGCTGCAGGCCGACGGCTACAACCCTCTGGTGGTGGATTATGTGCAGTTCACCCTGCCCAAGGACGTGCAGGCGGAGCTGCTTTCGCTGGTAGCGGAAAACGACCGCGACGCCGTCCAACAGCTACTGAGCGGCTCTTTCACCCCCGGTCAGCTGCGCATGGCGCTGGAGGACTGGACGCTGACCCTGCCCATGGAGGATTTCTTCGCCAAAGCCATCGCCGCGTCGCAGCAGGGCGTTACCGCTACCTTCACCGAGGGCTATTGGAGCGACCACTGGACCTATAATCTGGATCAGATCGAAGCCTACCTGAGCATCTACCCGGAAACCGAGGAGGAGCTCCTCTACGACGACAACAGCTACACCTGGTTCCAGAGCCCCGAGAGCATCCTGCCCCGGGCGAAGCGATACGTGGTCACCGACCGGGGCGTGCGCCAGTACAACTATCTGGAAAAGCGGCAGGCGACGGGTTCTCAGCTGAAGGCGCAAGACGGCAGCGTCATGCGCGCCACCCTGATGGAAAAGCTGCTGACCCTGCTGGCAGCCAAAACCGCCACCCTTGACCCCTACGGCATGGGCGTGGAGATGGAGGGTGGGAAGCCCGGCTGGTACGATGCGCTGAACGGCCTGCCGGGACTGCTTGGTTCCTCCATGGCGGAAACGCTGGAACTGTGCCGGGTGCTGGAGGATATCTCCCGCCGGGCCGCCGCCTTCGGGCGCAACGTCAGCCTGATGAGCGAGGCGGCGCAGCTGGCACGCACCCTGACCGCCGTATTGAAGGAAAACGAAGCCATGTGGCAGCAGGAGGGCGAGACCCTTCCGATTTGGAATGCCCTGTCCGACGCCCGGGAGGCCTACCGCGCCAGCCTCATGAACGGCGCAAGCGGCGAGAAGGTCGAGCTTTCCGCCGATGAAATCAACCATATGCTGAGCGTATGGAAGCGCTATGTGCAGAAGGCAGTGGAGAAAGCCATGAAGCTCGGCGACGGTCTCTGCCCCACCTACTTCGCCTACGACGTGACCGACTATACCCTGGACGAAAACGGTCTGCATCCCACAGCCATCGCCCTGCGCCGGATGCCTGCCTTCCTGGAGGGACAGGTACGCTGGCTGCGCCTTGAAAAACCCCTCGCCCTGCAGCAACAGCTGGTGCAGAACGTGCGTCAAAGCCGCCTGTATGACCAAAAACTGAACATGTATAAGGTCAACGCCGCGCTAGGCGAGGCCTCCTACGAAATCGGACGCGCCCACGCCTTCACTCCCGGCTGGCTGGAGAACGAATCCGTCTGGCTGCACATGGAATACAAGTACCTGCTGGAGCTACTCCGGGCAGGGCTGTATGAGGACTTCGCCGGTGACTTCCATCAGGCGGCGGTGCCCTTCCTCGATCCGGCGGTCTACGGCCGCAGCCCATTGGAAAACTCCTCCTTTATTGCCTCCAGCGCCAACCCGGATCCCGCCATCCACGGCAAGGGTTTCGTGGCGCGTCTCTCCGGCTCCACGGCGGAGTTCCTGTCCATCTGGCAGATCATGATGCTGGGGCGGAAGCTGTTTACGGTGCAGAACGGTCAGCTCACCCTGACCCTCTCCCCCATGCTGCCCGACTATCTGACCCAGGGCTGCGACACCATCGAGGCCACCCTGCTGGGCAAGACCCGGGTCTTTTACCACATCCAACCCGGCAAGGCTTACATTCCCGGTCAGTATACCGTTCAGGATGTCCGGGTGATCTGGCAGGATGGCCTGGGCGAACTCTTCACCGACGGAATGCTCTGCGGTGAAACAGCGGAACGCATCCGTCTTAAAGAGGCCGCAGAGATCCATCTGGATCTGCTCTAAGGCACGCACGGGCTGAACCAGCCCTTAAATCAACGCTCTCAAGCCAGCAGACAGCAGCCTCTGTCCGCTGGCTTTTGCTCAGGTTTCTGCTTTACTGTTTCCTTCCCATGGCGTATACTGATATCAAACATACTCACAGCAAAAGCGAGCCGATCGGACAAGCGAAAAACCAACGTTCTCTTCACCCCCCATCTGCATACAAGGAGGAAACCTACATGCTGCTGATCAAAAACGGCCTGATTCACAACGCCATTGACCGCGAACCCTTTGTGGCTGACCTGCTGGTGGACGGAACCAAAATCGTCAAAATCGAAAAAGACATCGTCTGCGAGGATGCGCAGGTGTTTGACGCAACCGGACTTGAGGTGTATCCCGGCTTTGTGGAGGCCCACTGCCACACCGGCCTGGACGGCCACGGCATCGGCTACGAAGGCGCAGACTACAACGAAATGGGCGACATCATTGCCTGCCACCTGCGGGGTATCGACGCCATCGAGCCTCGGGACGAGATGCTCAAAGAAGCCCGGGAAGCAGGCGTGACCACCCTGTGCGCAGGTCCCGGCAGCGCCAATGTGCTGGGCGGCACCTTCGTGGCCTACAAGCCCGTAGGCGTACGGATCGACGATATGATCATCAAGGCTGAAGTGGCCATGAAATGCGCCTTTGGCGAAAACCCCAAGCGCTGCTACCGGGACAAGGGTGACTCCAGCCGCATGACCACCGCCGCCAAGCTCAGGGAGATGCTATTCAAGGCACGGGAATACCAGCAGAAGCTGGAACGCGCCGCCGGCGACCCGGAAAAGGCTCCTGCCTTTGACATGAAGCTGAACGCCCTGCTGCCGGTGATGCGCAAAGAGATACCCCTGAAGGCTCATGCCCATCAGGCGGATGACTTCTTCACCGCGCTGCGCATCGCCCGGGAGTTCGACGTGGACATCACCCTGGAACACGTCACGGAAGGCCATCTGGTGCCCGATGAGCTGGCCAAGGAGAATGTCATGCTTGCCGTAGGCCCCACCCTGACCCATGCCAGCAAGTTTGAATTGCGCAACAAGAGCTGGGAAACCCCCGGCGTGCTGGCCAAAGCGGGCTGCCATGTTTCCATCATCACCGACGCCCCCGTAATCCCCCAGAAGTATCTGCCCCTGTGCGCAGGCCTGGCCGTAAAGGCGGGCATGGATCCCTTTGACGCCCTGAGGGCCATCACTATCAACCCGGCAGAGCATGTAGGTGTAGCGGATCGGGTAGGTTCGCTGACTGTTGGCAAGGATGCGGACATCGTCATCACCGACGGCTCTCCCTTCGAGGTGAGCACGGAGGTCAAGGCAGTATTCATCAACGGCCGGCAGATCTGAGATGCAGCCGCACAGGCGTTTGCTGCCGGCATTCCGCTGGATAGCGCCGGATTTTCGCACACCAAAACGGGCCCCAGGGACAACCCCGGGACCCGTTTGTTTATGAAAAAAGCACCCGGTTATCCGGGTGCTTTTTCAATTGCTCAAACTCAGGGAATGAGGATGAACATGATCTGCATCGTCATGGCATCGATATCGACGCTCACGGTCATCTGGGCGGTGTGACCAGCGACTTCGATGGTCTTCACATAGGGCTCAGACATAGCGGCAGTCAGCGCATCGGAGGACATACAGTCCTGAACCAGCGTGGTGCAGGCAGCCTGGATGTCAGACAGTTCACCGCTCAGCGCGATGATATCGTTGCCCAGTTCCAGATAGCGGATAGCAAAGGTGGTGGCGGCCACGCTCATGCCGAAGGCCTGAGCATCGGTGGAAATCGCGGCGCTGTCGTTCAGGTTCACATTCAGCTGGGAACCAATGCCCACGCAGGCGGTTTCGCCGGTCACGCTGTACGCGTAAACATCGGACATACCTTCAGCAGAACCGCCGATGCCGGTGAGGCCGTCATCGGTGTCAACAGGAGCAGCCCAAGTCACTTCGCTACCCAGAACAGTGGAGCAGAACTCGCCGTAAGAGTCCACGTACTCCTGCAGGGTGAAGTCAAAAGAATTCATGGCGGCAGAAGCGCCGGAGCAGAGGCCCAGAACCATGGCCAGAACCAGGAAAAGGCTAACGATCGTCTTTTTCATGTGTGTACCTCCTTTAGTGAATGTATTCTTATCTTACACGTTTGGATACAATCTGTCAATCATCTGCCAAACATTGTTACTTTCGCGCTTACCAGAACAAATAGGCCAGCGTAGCGATCAGACCCAGACAGAACAGCACCAGGCCATAGCTCATCGAGCGGGCCAACTGACGCCAGCGGCTTGCCCATTCCTCCCACACCGCAGCCAATGTAACCACATAGCTGTCCTGCTCCTTACGATGGTGGATGACCGCGGACGCGCGATCCATCCAGGTGCCGATGGTGTAGGTCGCCCGGGTACCCACAGGAACGGGCGTAGGCTCGGCAGCCGGCGCAAACGCCGCTCTGCCTACGGCAGCGGCAGCGCTATCCATGGCGTTGTCCAGCACCTTGGCCGATACGCCGCCTACGCCGGTCATCCCGGAACGAATCCAGTCCATCAGCCGGTCGCACAAGGAGGCGAAGGCGCCGCCGATCAGGATCAACAGGCTGATCAGGGGACGATAGACCATATCCTCCAGATCAAAGTGTACCGACAGCCGCTTGCGCAGGCCGATGCGCCGCGCCAGCACCAGCAGTCCGAACAACGCCGCGCCAATGGCCAGCGAAATGGCCGCGCCCTTGAGGTTCTCCAGGCTGAAATAGTGAATGGGCAGATGCGCAGGCGCGCCGCCCTGCAGGAAGGAGCGGGACATCTCGCCAAAGCGGCTCATGGTCGCGCCCGGGAAGAGGCCGATCACCGGCACCAGCAGCGCCGCAGCCCCCAGCCCGATCCGGGAAGGCAGGCTCAGATAGCTGCCTTTTTGGTCATACTCCGCCTGATACCGGTCGTTCTTCATCCAGAACAGGCACAGGTACAGCTTCAGCATATAGCACAGCGTCATACCGCCTGCCAGCAGGAACAGCCACTCCGACACCTGATACACCAGCGGATCGTGGCCGTGCTCCGCCAGATGAGCGATGAGCTCCACGATGCCCTCGTGCAAAAGGGACTTGCTGAGGAAACCGCTGAGTCCGGGTACGCCGGCAATGCCTGCGGCCGCCAGCAGGAAGCAGGCATGCAGAAAGGGTTTATTGCGGCCATAGCCCTGCACGTCGCTCAGGTTGAGGCGATGGGTATTCATGGCCACCACGCCGGCGCAGAGGAACAGCACCAGCTTGAACAGACTGTGGTTGACCATGTGACCGATGGTGCCGTACAACGCCAGCCCGTTGTGCTCGCCCAGCAGATTGCACAGCCCCGCGCCGATCAGAATAAAACCGATCTGGCTCAGAGAGGAGCAGGCAAGGGTACGCTTGAGATTCAGCGAGAAGATCGCCAGCACCGCACCCAGCAGCATGGTAATCACGCCCAGACGGAACAGCAGGTCGCCAAAGCCGGAGACCTCCCGCATCACAAGGCAACTGAGGATCAGTACGCCGAACACGCCTGCCTTGGTGAGCAGGCCGCTCAGCAGCGCGCTGGCCGGGGCGGGCGCCACAGGGTGCGCCTTGGGCAGCCAGATATGCACCGGGAATGCGCCGGCTTTCGCGCCAAAGCCCACCAGGATCAGCACAGCGGGCAGCCACAGCTCTGCGCCTGCCCCAAAGGCCGGCAGTTCGCCAAGGCGTGCCGCCGCCATCCCGGAGGGCAGAAGGAACAGACCCATCAGCATGGTCAGACCGCCGATCACCGCGATGTACAGATAGGTCTGGCCTGCCCGCATGGCTGCAGGATCCTCTTCATGCGCCACCCAGGGGTAGCTGGCAAGAGACATGATTTCAAAGAAGATAAAGATACTGAACAGGCTGTCGGAGAGGAACATACCCTCCACCGCGCCCAGCGTCAGCAGGGTAAAGAAGCAATACCGGGGCACGCTGTGCTCATGGGCCAGATAATCCCGGCTGAACACCGACGTGACCAGCCACATGATACCGGCCACCATGGCGTACAATCCGCGGAATCCATCGCCGCACATGAACAGCCCCACGCCGCAGAAGCCTTCCACCCAAAAGCGCGCGCCGTCTCCGGAAAGGGAGACCCCGAGCACCGCGCACAAAAGCGCCAGCTCTACTGCGCATACGCCCGCCATGGCATTCAGGCTGCGGCTTTGCTTGCCGCGCCCCAGCGCCCATACCAGCGGTGCGCTGGCCATGGGCAATAACGCCGCCAGCGGCAATAGCCAGTTTCCAAACATGGCATGATCTCCTTTCTTAACAGAGCTGCGCTGCCACCTGACCGAGGAAACGGCTCAGCGGCGCGGAGAAAAAGCACAGGACCAGGATGACGAATACCACCACCGACAGGGCGATCTTCATGCAAAGGCCGGGATCGTAGCTGCGCTCCTCCAGACCGGCAACTGCCGAAAGGGGAAGCGCATAGGCGGACAAAGCAGGCACCAGCACATAGATGGCGGTCAGCACGGCGGAGATCAGCAGCACCGCTGCGCCTGCCACACCAAGCCAGTTGCCGGAAGCAACGCCTGCCGTGGCCAGCGCCCACTTGCTGCCAAAGCCGATCAGGGGCGGAACGCCAACCAGCGCCGCCGAGCACATCAGGAACAATGCCATGGTAAACGGCATCCGCTTGCCCAGGCCGCGCATCTCGCGGATGTCGGTCTTGCCGGTATAGATCATCACCGCGCCTACGCAGCAGAACAGCACGATCTTCATCAGGGCATGGTAGCACATATGCAGAAGGCCGCCCCTCAAACCGTCAGCGGTGAGCAACAGAGCGCCAAAGAGCACGTAGCTCAGATTACTCATGGTGGAGTAGGCCAAACGGCGCTTCATGTGCTGTTCCTTGACCGCCATGGCGCTGCCAAAGAGAATGCTTACCAGCGTAACGCACAGGCACAGGGTATGAGCCCAGGTGCCCCGAAGCAGGTCCGCGCCAAAGCAGCTGTAAGTCAGTCGGATCACCGCGAATACGCCTGCCTTCACCACTGCCACCGCGTGCAGCAGCGCCGTCACCGGGGTAGGCGCCACGCCCGCCTTGGGCAACCAGTGGTGGAAGGGAAAGACCGCCGCCTTGACGCCGAAGCCGAAAAAGCCCAGCACATACATCATCAGCAGCACATTCAGCGGTGCACTCGCCAGCTGGGGAATACCGCCGGCGGTAAAGTTGCTGGCGCCGCTGTAATGGATTACCGTCACCAGCGCCAGAAAACCCAGCGCAGCGCCGCCGAGGGAGAAGTACACGTAGGTACGGCCCGCATGCACCGCCTTGGCCTTCATGCCGTGCATCACCAGCGGCAGCGTGGCCAGCGTCAGCAGCTCATAAAACACATACAGGCTCATCAGGTCCTCGCTGAAGGCGATGCCCAGCGTGACGGAATAGCTGATGAGGTAAAAACCGAAAAAGTGATTTTCGCCGCCCTCATGGCGCATGTACTCAATACCGTACAGGCTTGCCAGCGGCCACAGGAACGCCACCAGACCGGCAAAGACACGGCCCAGACCGTCCAGCCGGAAGCTGACCGACAGGTAGGAAGACAAACGCAGCAGCGTCAGCTGATGATCGCCCGGGGTCAACAGGCACACAGCCACGCAGGCACTGGTGAGCAGCGCGGAGGCCATCACCAGCCAATTACGCACCCAGGCGCGGGCAGGGCGCAGCAAAAACAGCAACGCTGCGCCCACCTCCGGCAAAAGAAGGGATACCAGCAGCATACAACAGCCTCCTTACATCAGGGCGGCAGCCAGCGTCTGCGCCGCGCCGCTCAGAAGCCCCGGGCATACGCCCATGAGGACTGTCAGCACCGCCAGCACGATCAGCGGCACCAGCATCACAGGGCCAGCCTCGCAGCGAGGCAGTTCCTCCGGCTGCTCGCCGTGGGCATGACCGGGGAAGAAACCGTCGATGCTGATGGGCACCAGATAGCCCGCCGTCAGCAGGGCGGAGATCAGCAGCACCACCGGGCCAAGCCAGCTGAACACTGCTGCGCCGCTGCTCAGCGCACCCTGCGCCAGATCCCACTTGCTCACAAAGCCAGCCAGAGGCGGAACGCCCACCAGACCCAGACTGGCGATGGTGAAGCACCACAGCGTCACAGGCATCCGCTTGCCGATGCCCCTGAGCTGGCTGACCTGGGTATAGCCGGTCTTGAGGATCACAGCGCCTGCGCACAGGAACAGCAGGTTCTTCATCACGCTGTGGAAATACATGTGTTCCACAGCGCCTACAAACGCCTGAGGAGTCATCAGGAACAGACCGAAGAGGATGTAGCTCACCTGAGAAACGGTGGAATACGCCAGACGCTTCTTAAAGCCGTTGGTTTTGAAGGCCATCATGGAACCCATGAACACCGTGATCAGCGACAGCGTCAGCAGCACCGTCTGCACCCAGCTGCCCTGCAGGTTCGAAGCGCCCACGGTGAAAAACACCACGCGCACCACGCACAGAACGCCCATCTTGGTGATCACGCCGCTGAGCACCGCGCTGGCAGGCGCGGGAGCGATGGGGTGCGCCGTGGGCAGCCAGCCATGCATGGGGAACATACCCGCCTTGGTGGCAAAGCCGATCACCGTCAGCAGGGTTGCCCACAGCACCAGCGGGCCGGCCTCTCCTGCAAGCGTACCGCCTGCCGCAAACAGCGGCGAGAGCAGTTGGCCGGAGAAGACGAAAATGCCGAACAGGCCCATCATAGCGCCTGCGATGGAGTACAGCAGGTACTTGATACCTGCAGCCACCGCTTCCTTGCTCATGTTGTGCAGCACCAGCGCCACAGATAGCAGCGTCATCAGTTCAAAGAACAGGTACATGGTCACCAAGGTGGCGCTGAGGCAGATGGCGTTGATGGCGCTGATGGTGAGCAGATAGAACACAAAATAGCGGCGTTCATGCCCCTCATGCGGCAGATAGCCGAAGGAGAACACGCCCGAATTGAGCCACATGCCGCCGCAGAGCAGTAAAAACAGCCGTGCCGTCAGGTCGGAACGCAACACCACAGGCAGGCTTTCCCCCAACGAAAACAGCGTTACTTCCAAATCACCTACAAACAGCAGACCCACGCACAGCGCGAAATTGACCGCCATGGCAGCTGCCACGGTCAGGTGCAGCTTTTTGCCGCCCTCCAGCGGTTTGATCACGCCCACAAGCAGCGCCGAAAGCGCCGGAAACAGCGGCGTCAGCCACAAAAGAATGGATTGCATCTCAGCAGCCTCCTTATACAAACAGTCCAAGCCCATCCCTGAGGATGGTGACGATGGGCTGTGCCAGAATGCCCATCAGCAGGTTCAGCGCCACAAAGCCGCACATGGCGACGGTTGCGGTAGCGCCGTGGTTGGCAGGCTCATAGAGCCGTCCCTCCTGGGGAACCCTATAGAGGGTAATGACCGTTTTCATGAAATAAAGCACGTTCAGCAGCGTGCTGATGACCAGTGCCAGCAGCAGCACCCACATATGCACACCGCCATAGGCAAAGGCCGCTTCGCTGAAGTACAGCTTGCTGACAAAGCCGCCCAGCACCGGTATGCCCACCAGGCTCATGGCGCTGATGCTGAAGCATACGCCCGCCACGGGGTTTCGCTTGCCCGCGCCCCGCAGGTCGGAGAAGCGCTTGCTGCCCTGGGAAGCATCCGCCAGCGCAGAAGAGGAGATAAACAGGGAACTTTTGGCGGCAGAGTGCACCATCAGGTGGTACAGCGCGGCCACCAGACCCGCGTCAATGCCCAGGCCCATGCCTGCAAAGAGGTATCCGATTTGCGCAACGGAGCTGTACGCCACCATACGGCGCAGGTCATGGCTGTGCATGGCGCTCAGGCTGCCCATCACCATGGCGATGACGCCAAAGCCGAACAAGAGATCGTTCAGGTGCAGGCCGCGCACCACATCCATGCCCACCATGCGCACAAAGATCTTGAGCAGCAGCAGGATGTAGGCCTTGCTGACGATGCTGCTCAGCACCGCCGAAGCAGAGGGCGTGGAGTAGCCGTAGGCGTCCGCCAGCCAGGTATGGAACGGGAACAGGGCGCTCTTGATACCCAGACCCACAAAGAACAGACCGATGGTCACCGTTAGCGGCGTACGGTACTGCCCGGATGCATACAGTGCGGTGATGGCCTCGCGGATATTTTCCATCAGCAGATGTCCGGTCAGGGTGTAGGTAAGCATAATGGCGATCAGCACCATGCCCGATCCCAGCAGGCTCATGATCATATAGCGCATGGCGGATACCATGGTACGCCCGTTCTGGCGGGACATGATCAAGGCGCAGGAGCCCAGCGTCATGATCTCGATAAACACATAGCCGGTGAACAGGTCGTTGGTGTAGAGCATGGACAGGGTCGCCGCCAGCATCAGATCCAGCATGGTACAGACGATGTTCTGCTTCTTGCCGTCCACCTGCTCGCCCATTTTGCGCATGCCACCTAACGCGCTGAGCAGCAACACCACGCTCATCATCACGGCCAGCAGCGCCTCCAGCGGGCCCGCTCTGAGCTCGTTGCCCCAGGGCGCTTCAAAATGTCCCATCAGATAGTGGTAACTCTCCCCTGCGCTGACCAGATGGGCCAGCAGGAAGGCGTTCATCACCGCCACCGCCAGCGACAGCATCACTGTCAGCCGCCGGGCGATCTTGCCGGGGAGCATGGCCGAAGAGATGCCGCACACCATGCACAGCATGATAGAGAAGAACGGCACATTACGTACAAACGGCATTATTCGTCCTCTCCCTTCATCAGCAGGGTAATGCGGTCAATATCCAGCGTGTGGTAGCGGCGGTACAGGCGAATGGTCAGCGACAGCATCAGCGCCGTCACACTGACGGATACCACGATGCCCGTAAGCACCAGACCGCTGGGCACGGGGTTGATGTAGGTCTGCATGACGTCCACGCCGCCCTGGGAAATGGGGGCGGTGCGGCCGGTCACATAGCCAACGGAAGTGAACATCAAATAAATCGCCGTATCCATGATGTTCAGGCCGATGATTTTCTTGATCAGGTTGCGGTTGAGCAAAAGGGTGGTAAAACCAACGCCAAAGAGCAGCACCGCCACCACTTCCTCCAGATGGCTGGACAAAAGCTCTCTCATGCTCACATCCCTCCCTTGCGGAACAGCGTGTAGAACGCGTACATGGTACAGGCCACGATCAGACCCACGCAGATATTCAGCGGCAAAATCAGGCCGGAGGACAAAATCGCGCCGGGTGTGCCCAGAGAAATGCCGCTGTTGAGATGATTGGCGCCCATGAAGAAGGAATAGCTCTTCAGGCCCGCGTAGGTCATCAGCGAAAGGAACGTGACCCAGCGGAAGGTCTTGTAGGTGAAGAAGCGGCCGGTCTTTTCAAAGCCAAAGGCGTTCAGGTAGAGAATCAGGCCGGCGCCCATCACCGCGCCACCGCTGAAGCCACCGCCCGGGCCCAGGTGTCCGCCCAGGACGATATAGATACCATAGAGCAGGATCACCGGCACCAGAATGCGCGCCGCCATCTGCAAAATCGCGTCATTCTTGGGCTCATGATGGCGATCGTCATACTCCGCTTCCAGCATGGACAGGGAGGGCGCGTCCGGGGTGTGCTCGCCCAGCTTGAGCAAAAGAAGCACGCTGCACGCCGCCACAAACAGCACCGTGCTCTCGCCGAAGGTGTCAAAGGCACGGTAGTCCAGGATCATGCCGGTGACCATATTCACCGAGCCGGTCTCTGCAACACCTTTTTCGATGTAACGCTGGCTGACTTCGTTGTTGGTGGGGTTGTTCTCCGCACCCAGGGGCGGCAGCGCCAGCACGGTGGTCATCAGGAAGGTGATGATCGCCACGCAGAACAGCAGACTCAACACCCGGTAGCCGATCTCCAGCCAACGAAGACCCTGCCGGCCCGACCAGGCATGCAGCATGCCCAGCTGCAGCCGCTCCTCCAGATACAGCCGCTCCCGGCGTTCGTCCAGTTGCGCCTCATGCATGGCGTAGTCAAAGGGATCGCTCTCCCGCTTTTCGTCTTCGGACTCGTCCCCAACCGCTTGACAAAGCTGTTTGTCCAGCGGATTGTCCCAGGATACCTGATCCAGCTCCCGGAGCTTTTGCCAGAAGGATGCGCCGTTATTTTTCTTCATGGTGATCCTCCTCCTCGTCGCCCCGGATGGCGTGGATCTTTTTCAGGGCGATAAAGAACAGAACGCTGGTCACGCCTGCACCTACCGCAGCCTCCGTCACGGCCAGATCGGGGGACTGCAGGCACATCCATACCATGCACATCAGCAGGCTGTAGGCCATGAAAATGACCACGCTGGCCAGCAGACTTTTGGTAACGGACGTGGCGATGGCGCACACCACCAGCAGCCCCAGAACGACTATCATAAACACATTCACTTGCGCGTCATCTCCATCTCATCTTTGTGCTGCTCATCGGTAGCGATCTCCAGTCGGCCGATCAGATGGCCGGCGGTGGGGCTGGTCACCCAGACAAAGAGAATCACCAGCAGATACTTGACGATCAGCCAGCCGCTGTCGGCGCTGACACACAGGGACAAAAGCACCAGGCCCAGGCCCAGCGAATCTCCCATGGAAGCGGCATGCATTCGGTTGAGCACATAGTGAAACCGGTACTGACCCACCACGCCGCTGAGCAGGAAAAACAGACCGCCCAGCATCAATACCGCAGACAGCCCGAAGCGAATCCACTCAAGCATCCTTCTTCGCCTCCTGCTCTTTTTCTTTCCGCTCCAGCGCGATACCCATAAAAACCTTGCACAGAACCACCACCGCCAGGAAGCCCAGCAGGGAATAGATCAGCGCCACATCAGCCAGATAGCCCTCGCGGAGCACCAACGCCAGCACGGCGATCATGCCCAGGGTCAGGGTGGAGATCATGTTGATGGACACAATGCGGTCGGCGATGCGGGGGCCGATGATCGCGCGGATCAGACATGCCAGCGTAAGCAGCACCATGACCACCAGAGCGCTTGTCCACAGCAGCTCATACGCCTGCGTTACCTGCATGGTTCCCCGCCTCCTTTTCTGTTTCGTTCTCGGTTGTTGCACTCAGCATCTGCTCCATCCGCAGAAGCTTCTTTTGAAATGCCAGATCCTCCAGTCCCTCTGCCATCGATGCATCCAGGCAGTGCACCGTAAGGGTATCCTCCTCCAGCGTGCAGGTGATGGTGCCCGGCGTGAGGGTGATGGAATTGGAGAGGACGATCCGCGCCATATTGCTCTTCAGCGGCGTGCGGAAGGTGACCAACTGAGGCTTCAGCGTCTCTTTGCGCAGGTAGATGATGCGCAACAGGCACAGGTTGGACTTCACGATCTCGCAGATCAGCAGCCAAACATAGCCCGCGATGGCAGGAATGAGCCGGAGCGCCTTTTTCTCCGCACGGAAGGAATAGCCAAGAAAACGGTAGCTGAACCAGCACAGCACCGCCGACAGCACAAGGCCGATCAGCGCCACCTCCAGCGTCAGCCGTCCGTTGAACAAGACCCACAGGGCAAACAAAATCAGCAGCATATCCTTGCTTCCTTCCCATACTTAATAGGAAACGTTATTCATACCCGGTGCATTGTACTCCCCCCGCGAAGGAATGTCAATTCATGCAGAAAAAATGTCGCATCGCATCGGCAGATATTCATAAAGCACTCTTGAGGCGCATACCTTACCACAAAGCCAGCAGGAGGAGCATGATGTATGGATATCAGACAGGAAAATTCGGACAAGATGAACCCTATCAGCGCAAAAGAGCCGGAAGTCCTGCGCGAGGAGCTTTCGCTGACCCGGTATCTGGGCGAAAGCCTGCGGCAGGCAGTGGTGGAGGGCGAAGTTGCCCTGCCCGGCGGGCTTCGGGAAGAGACGGTGATCCTTTCAGCGGAAGCCATGGCTGTCATTGAAAAAACCGCCGTCCAGACCGGACGGGTGGACGTGGATGGCAAGGTGATCTTTCATGTGCTCTACACCCAGGGCGACCCGACGCATATCAGCTCGCTGGAGGCTGCGGCGGATTTCAGCCAGACGGTGGAGATGCCCGGCGCGCGCCCCGGCATGAACGCCCCAGTGAGCCTGATGCCGGAGCATGTAGAAGCCAGCGCACAAGGCGGGCGGCTGAAGCTGATGGCCATTCTCCGGCTGTTTACCCGCCTGTTTTCCGATGACCCCATCAGCGTGGTCAGCGGCCTGAGGGCGCAGGACGGGCTGATGCAAAAGACCGAAGTGCTCAAAACCAGCCGCACCGTGGCCAGCGGCGTTCAGGACGTACTGGTACGGGACGAATGCGAGCTGAGCGATGTACTTCAGATCACCGATACACTCTATGCCACCGCGGCAGCCAATGTGCAGGAGGTGATGGGCGGCGAGGAGCGGGCCACCATTTCCGGCTCCATTGAGCTGGAGGTTACGCACCTCAGCGCCATGCCCTCCCGGCCGCTGGTGATCACCCGGCATTCCATCCCCTTTGAAGAAACCCTTTCCCTCATCGGGGAGAACGGCGACCAGCTCACCGCCGACGCCATCGTAAAGGACGTGGCGGTCCTGTCCCAGGAGGGGCAGGAGGAGGGGCAGCGTACCCTGCGCGCCGAAGTGCTGCTGTCCCTGAGCGCCCAGACCACCCAGAGCCGGGACGTATGCCTGCTTTTGGACGCCTACACCACCCAGGGCGATCTGCTCAAGCCTGCCACCCAGCCTACCCGGCGCGTGCTCGCTCAGCGGCAGGTACACACCGCCGAAAGCGGCAAGCTGACCCTCCTTCTGGACGGGCAGCCGCCTGCCCGCACGCCCCTGACCGCCACCCTCCGCCCCATCATCACGGACCTGAGCAAAACCGGCGGCAAGCTGAACGTGGAGGGCATGATGGAGGTCTGCCTCCTGTACATGACCGACGACACCGCCGTTCCCCAGAGCTACCGCACCGAAGAGCCTTTCCGCATGAGCTTTGCCTGCGACCTGAGCTGCCCCGAGGCCATGGTGCTGCAGCCAACCGGCATCGAGGTAGCAGGGGTCACCAGCGACCGGGTGGAAGTAAAGTACATCCTGCACCTGTGTTGCTACGACGTGACCCTTGGGCAGGAGCCCTTGGTCAGCGACCTGAGCCGGGAGCCTGCGCCTGAGGAGGAGCAGGGGCTGCTTCTGTATTTCAGCCAGCCCGGCGAAAGCCTGTGGGATATCGCCAAGCGCTACCGGGTCAGCTGCGACAGCCTGCGCCGCATGAACCCGTCTCTGGAAGGGGACGCCGTGCCCGACGGACAGCGGGTGATCCTCTGGCGCAGAGGTTAAGCGCCTGGGAGGACGGAAACAGAAGCTGCCCGGAGGATCATCCGTAAAACAAAAATGGCCTGTCAATCACCGCTCGCAAGGAGCGTTCATGATTGACAGGCCGTTTTATGATCAGGCAAAATTATTCTCCGCGGAAAATCTGGATGCAGAGGCTTCCTTCACCGGTGCTTTCCGCCAGGATGCGGATGGGGAAGGTATAGTCGTTACGGAAGATGAAGTTCAGCTCCGTATTGCCCACGGCGGCGTCCTGGTGCATGGGCAGGTAGCGGGCACAGCCGGGACCGTGGGGACGGCGCTTCAAAATGGTGATGCCGCTGAGCTGACGCACAGTGTTGTACAGGGTGGAGCTGCTCTGGCAGGTGCCGCCGCCGTAGCCCAGCTGGCTGCCGCCGTCGATGAGCACCGGCGCGGCATGGTAACCGTTGGAGCGCTTATAGGGACCGATATGAGCGTTGAAGTCCAGCACCTCGCCGGGCTGCATCACGCGGGTCATCAGCTCGCAGCTGCGCACGATGTTCTTGCAGCGGCCGTCGTTGCCTTCCTTGCCGGTGTTATACTCGAAGAAGCTGCAAAACGCTGCGATGGGCGTATCACTGCTCATGGGGGTCTCTGTGGGCGATACCACGGTTACGTCGGTCAGCAGCGTGGCATCCACGTAGCCGTAGCTGCGCCAATAGAGCACCTTGGCAAAGCCGTCCACGAACTCCAGCACCGCGATCTTGCTGCCCGGTCCCACCACGATATCGTTCACTGGCGCGTCCAGCGACGGGCTTGCATATACCTTCGCCGCCTCGGTGACCGTGGCCACAAACTGGGAGGGAACCGTTCCGTAGGGCGGAGTCTTCACCGGGTCGATGGTATGCACGTCTTCATCAATCCACGTACGGATGATATAGCCTACGTTGCCTTCGTACTCTGCCAGCACATAGCTGGGATACACAGCGTACACGTTAACCTGCTTGCCCTTATTGACCGAGCAGACCGCTTCGCTTTCGCTGGACTGCTGGGCGCGCATGCGGATGGCGCTACCGCCGGCAAAGGGCTTGATGGTGGCAATATACAACGGCTCCAGCCCTTCGATGCTGGCCACCTCACCGGTCAGGTCTGCCATGGCGGTGTCCTCTTCGCTGGCGAAGCCTTCCATCTCGATATTTTCCGGCAGCGGCGTCGCCTCCGGCGTCACGTCCTCAGCCAGGGCGAAAACGGACGTCAGCAGACAAAGGCACAAGCACAAAATCAAAACTCTTTTCAGCATGTCGTTTCCTTTCATCCACACACAGGGGGGGATCTGACGGCAAACGCCGCCAATTGCATGATAGCACAAAATGGTTCGATGAACAACAGGCATATGAGACTTTGTTTTTTGTGTGTACACTCACTTCTGCAGATTTACACAGCGCCGCCGCCTGTGCTATACTGCCAACTGTTACATTTTCCCTGCGTATCAAGGAGGGCCGGCATGAACCTTACCTATACCAACACCATTGCCCCTGAAGATTTTATGCGCCTTCGCAACATCGTGGGCTGGACGCCCATCGCCATGGAACAGGTGGAGAACGGCCTGCAGCACACGGCTCATCTCGTCTGTGTCAAGGACGGCGATCAGGTGGTTGCCATGGCCCGCATCCTTTGGGACGGCGGCTATCAGGCGCAGCTGGCGGACGTGATGGTTCTGCCTGCCTATCAGCGGCAGGGCATCGGCAAGGAAATGGTCACCCGGTTGATAAACTGGCTTCAGTCCCAACTCAAACCCGGCTGGCGCATCAAGCTCAGCCTGAGTGCCGCCGAAGGAAAGGAACCCTTCTACGAAAAGCTGAACTTCCGCCGCCGCCCCTACGAAGGCACCGGCTGCGGCATGGACCAATGGCTCGGCAGGGAGTGACCCCCTGCACCCCCGGACTGCGCCCTGGCAGGGGGGTGACCCCCTGCACCCCCGGACTGCGCCCTGGCAGGGGGTGACCCCCTGCACCCCCGAACTGCGCCCTGGCAGGGCGCAGGGCTTGGCGTTAAGTATATTCCGTTGACTGAAGATACCGCCGTGACGCAACGGGCGTCACGGCTCGCTTGGATCGAATGGGGTTATCCGGGTATGGACTTTGTCGTAACGCGGCGGATGAGTATGGGTTTGTCTAGAGATGTTCGTGTTTTATTGAAGGGAACGTTCATTGCGTTCCTTTTTTGTTTACACGATTCATTTTGCTACGGAGAAATTACGGCAATTGACTCTTGACGGGCGAATATCACGCCGCTATCATGATAGATACCAACCATATCCGCACAAAAGGAGAAAATCACTATGCCCAATCCCATTCTGCCCCTTTGGGAATGCATCCCCGACGGCGAACCCCGCCTTTTCGGCGACCGGATCTATCTCTATGGCTCCCACGACCGCTACGGCGGCACCGAATTCTGTGATTACAAACTCAAGGTCTGGTCTGCTTCCATCCACGACTTGAATCGCTGGGTCTGCCACGGCCACAGCTTCCACACCCTGCCGGATACCGACCATCCCTCCAGCGTTCCCCATACCGATCATGCGCTCTTCGCCCCCGATGTGGTGGAAAAAGACGGCAAGTACTACCTGTACACCTACATCGTGGGCGCGAAAGGCTGCGTCAGCGTCAGCGACAAGCCGGAAGGGCCCTTCACCTTCCTGTCCACCTACGACTATGCCCCTGAGGATGGCGGCGACGACGGCATCTTCAACGATGTGGGCGTTTTGGTGGATGACGACGGCAAGGTGTACTGCTACTACGGCTTCGAAGGCTCCCACATGAACGAGCTGGATCCGGAAAGCATGTACAAGGTCATTCCCGGCAGCCTGATCAGCCCGCTGATGGATGCCAGCGAAAACCAACCCATCGAGCGCCGCTTCTACGAGGCCTCCTCCCCCCGCAAGGTGGGCGATACCTACTACCTGATCTACTCCCCCCGCAAGGGCAGCCGTCTGGCCTACGCCACTTCGGATTCCCCCACCGGCCCCTTCATTTACCGGGGCTACATCATCGACAACGGCGTTGATTACCCCGCCGGCAACAACCATGGTTCCATCTGCCAGATCAACGGTCAGTGGTACGTGTTCTACCATCGCATGACCAACAACTCCATCACTTCCCGCCGGGCCTGCGTGGAGAAGATCGAAATTCTGCCCGATGGCACCATCCCGCCCGTAGAGATGACCAGTCTGGGCTTTGAGGACTCCCTCACCCCCTACGAGCCGGTGAAGGCAGAGATCGCCTGCGTGCTCACCGGTGGCTGCTTTGTCACTGAGAAGGATGTGTTCCGGCGTGTGGTGATGAAGGTGACGGACGGCTGCGTGTTGGGCTACAAGTACTTCGACTTTGGTCAGGACACCGCCACCAAGACCATGGAATTCGCCATCAAGGTGATCGGCGCAGGCCAGCACGGCAAGCTGCATGTACTGATTGATGCCCCAACCGAGGAAGCGGGCGGCACCGAGATCGGCGTGGTCACCATCGGCCTGAACGACGGCGTATACCGTGCCCGTGTCCAGAATGTGACCGGTCGCCATGCCCTGTACCTTGTGGCCGAGATGAATCAGCCCAAGAGCGACTGGATGCGGGACTTCTTCGATGGCAGAGTGATCTGCGATGTGGAGGAGTTTGTGTTCCTGAAATAAGCCAGAAAACGGAATTTGCCCCGGAGAGCGTGCTCTCCGGGGCTTCTCTTTATTCCACTTTGGGCAGCTTTGCCACAGCCGCCGCCAGTTCCTCATCGGTGGGGATGTAGTCGCTCATCTTTCCGTCGTGAAACTTTTCATAGCTCATCATATCAAAGTAGCCGGTGCCGGTCAAACCGAACAGGATGGTCTTTTCCTCGCCGGTCTCCTTGCAGCGTAGGGCCTCGTCAATAGCCACCCGGATGGCGTGGGAGCTTTCCGGCGCAGGCAGGATGCCCTCCACCCGGGCAAATGCCTCCGCAGCGGCGAACACATCCGTCTGCGCCACGGAAGTGGCTTCCATCAGGCCGTCATCGTACAGCTGGGACAGCGTGGAACTCATGCCGTGGTACCGCAGACCGCCTGCGTGGCTGGGGGAGGGAATGAAGCCGCTGCCGAGGGTGTACATCTTGGCCAGCGGGCACACCATGCCGGTATCGCAGTAGTCGTAGGCATACACGCCCCGGGTCAGGCTGGGGCAGGAGGCGGGCTCCACGGCGATGAACCGGTAATCGGCCTCCCCACGGAGTTTTTCGCCCATAAAGGGAGCGATCAAGCCGCCCAGATTGGAGCCGCCGCCAGCGCAGCCGATGATGATATCCGGCTTCACGCCGTACTTATCCATGGCGGCCTTAGTTTCCAGACCGATCACCGACTGGTGCAACATCACCTGATTGAGCACGCTGCCCAGCACGTAGCGGTAACACTCGGTTTTCACGGCGGTCTCCACCGCCTCGGAGATAGCGCAGCCAAGGCTGCCATTGGTGCCGGGGTGCTCCGCCAGAATTCTGCGGCCCACTTCCGTTTCCATGGAGGGCGAAGGGGTGACCGATGCGCCATAGGTGCGCATCACTTCCCGGCGGTAGGGCTTCTGCTCGTAGCTGCACTTGACCATGTACACCTTGCAGTCCAGCCCCAGATAGGCGCACGCCATGGACAGCGCCGTGCCCCACTGGCCCGCGCCGGTTTCGGTAGTGACGCCCTTCAGGCCCTGCTGCTTGGCGTAGTAGGCCTGGGCGATGGCGGAGTTCAATTTATGGCTGCCGGAGGTGTTGTTGCCTTCGAACTTGTAGTAGATTTTGGCGGGGGTCTGGAGCTTCTTTTCCAGACAGTAAGCCCTCACCAGCGGCGCAGGACGGTACATCTTATAGAAATCCAGAATTTCCTGAGGGATAGGATAGTAGGCGGTATCCGTATCCAGTTCCTGCTTCACCAGTTCCTCGCAGAACACACCAGACAATTCCTGCGCCGTCATGGGCTCATGGGTCTGGGGATTCAGCAGGGGCGCGGGCTTGTTTTTCATATCGGCGCGCAGGTTATACCATGCCTTGGGCATCTCGTTTTCGTCCAGATAGATTTTGTAAGGGATCTGCTTGTTTGCCATGGTTCTGTCCTCCTCTGTTTTTGGTTGCTGAGAGGAAGATTTCCGGTAACAAAAAACCTGTCCCCTCAGACAATGGTTGTCTGCTGGGACAGGATGAATGCTCAAATCCTGCGGTGCCACCCGGCTTGACGTACCCTTTCGGATACGCCCACTTAACGCATACTGACATATGCTGACGGTTGATAACGGAGAGTCCAGCTCCGTCTCACATACTCCGGCCGCGCCGTTTCTGTTTGCCCTCGGAAGTCCATTCAGTCGCGCATTCTCCGCCGCAATCCCACTATCTGCGGCTCTCTGCAGGAGAAGAGGGGTGGCCTACTCACTCTTCCTCAACGGTTGACAGAATGATACACCCTCGCTTTAGCGTTGTCAAGCGGTGAGGTGAGTTTTTTCGGAAACTGCGGCGGCAACCCCTCCGCTTACGATTCGCCAGTAAGCAGACCCGTGGCCGCCAGTTCTCTGTCGATCCACTCAGGCGAGTAAAACGCCGTGCGGGCATCGTACTGATAGTCCTCATGCACCTGTGCGCCGGGCTTTTCATCCTCGGTATAGACCAGCGTTACCTTCTCGCCGTCCTCAATGGCGTACCAGCGGTAATACCGATTTTCGTGGAGCCGGTCGTAGGAGTCAAAGCAGGGAAAACGCTCCTGGAAATACAGCACCCTGCGGCCAAAGGTATCCCGGTACACCGGCACCTTGTACCCCCGATAGAGCACCCCGTCCAGTTCCCCTTCCTTCTTTGCCCTGAGCTGCGCTGCCGTCAGATAGGGTTTGCCTGCTGCGATGAACATGTCTCCACGCCCCTTTCGGATAAATTGGTGGGTATCTTAGCACAGAAATCACACGCCTTCAAGCACTGTTTTTCTCTCGCATCTTTTTTTGCCGCTTTTCCCCAAAAAACCACTCCGACCCCTTGCACATGCCACGGGGTTGTGCTATACTTCTACCCGATTACGCACCTTTGCGGTTCGCATGCTTGTGCCGCCCGATGGCGGTGGCTGTGCGGTGTGACCCAAGGGGTGGAAAAAACAAGGAGGAAACCCAAAATGGCAGTTATCTCTATGAAGCAGCTCCTGGAAGCGGGCGTGCACTTCGGTCACCAGACCCGCCGCTGGAACCCCAAAATGGCTCAGTACATCTTCACCGAGCGCAACGGTATCTACATCATCGACCTGCAGAAGACCGTCCGCAAGGCCGACGAAGCCTATAACTTCGTTCGTGACCTGGCCATGGAAGGCAAGAGCATCCTGTTCGTCGGCACCAAGAAGCAGGCTCAGGAATCCATCGCTTCCGAGGCTCAGCGCTGCAACATGTACTACGTCAACAACCGCTGGCTGGGCGGCATGCTGACCAACTTCCGCACCATCCGTACCCGCGTGGAGCGCCTGAACCAGATCGACAAGATGGAAGCCAACGGCCAGTTCGAGCTGCTGCCCAAGAAGGAAGTTATCAAGCTGCAGCACGAGCGCGAAAAGCTGGAAGCCAACCTGGGCGGCATCCGTGAGATGAAGAAGCTCCCCGGTGCCCTGTTCGTGGTTGACCCCCGCAAGGAGCACATCGCCGTGGCCGAGGCCCGCGCCCTGAACATCCCGATCGTTGCTATCGTTGACACCAACTGCGATCCCGACGAGATCGACTACGTCATCCCCGGCAATGACGACGCTATCCGCGCTGTCAAGCTGATCGCCGGCAAGCTGGCCGACGCTGTGCTGGAAGGTAAGCAGGGCGAGCAGGATGCTGCTAACGAAGCCGCTCCCGAAGAGGAAGCCGCCAAGGTGGAAGAATAATTCCAAGCGAAACTTTTACATACAGGTACGGGCGCAGGCAACTGCGCCCTGCCCCGACTGATTGAGAAAAGGAGCGAGAATTCCTATGGCCAACATTACTTCTCAGATGGTTAAGGAACTGCGTGAAATGACCCAGGCCGGCATGATGGACTGCAAGAAGGCTCTGGTTGAAGCCGATGGCGATATGGACAAGGCCGTTGAGTGGCTGCGCGAGAAGGGTCTCGCCGCCGCCGCCAAGAAGGCTGGCCGTATTGCTGCCGAAGGCGTTGTCGCCAGCTACGTTTCCGAAGACGCCAAGATCGGCGTTGTGGTGGAAGTCAACTGCGAAACCGACTTCGTTGCCAAGACTGACAACTTCATCAACTTCTCCAAGAACGTTGCCAAGCACATCGCTGCTGCCAACCCCGCTGACGTTGATGAGCTGATGAATCAGAAGTTCGTGGACGACGAGAGCAAGACCATCACCGACCTGGTGAGCGACGCTACCGTGTCCATCGGCGAAAAGATCTCCATCCGCCGCTTCGCCCGCTACGAAGTGGAAGCCGGCGCTGTGGAAACCTACATCCACATGGGCGGCAAGATCGGCGTTCTGCTGCAGGTTGCCAACGACAACGCTGACTCCCTGACCAACGACGCCTTCAAGGCTTTCTATCACGATGTGGCTCTGCAGATCGCTGCTGCCCGTCCCACCTACGTGCGCCCCGAAGAAGTGCCCGCCGAGACCCTGGAGAACGAGCGCAAGATCCTCCGCGCCCAGGCGATGGAAGAAGGCAAGCCCGAAGATATCGCCAACCGCATGGTGGAAGGCCGTATCAAGAAGTACTACAAGGAAGTCTGCCTGCTGGAGCAGCCCTTCGTCAAGGATGGCGACAAGAGCATCAAGCAGGTCATGACCGAGACCGCCAAGGCCATCGGCGCCAACCTGGATCTGGTCAAGTTCGAGCGTTTCGAGCGCGGCGAAGGCATCGAGAAGCGCAAGGACAACTTCGCTGAAGAAATCGCTGCCCAGATGGCTGCCATGAAGTAATTCAACCCCATCGGTTTCAACGGTCAGGCATTGACCTTGTGGCACGCAGGCTTTGCCTGCGTGCCTTTTTTCGACGAAAGGAAGGATAGCATGCCTGTAACCTACAAACGCGTCATCCTCAAGCTCAGCGGCGAGGCCCTGGGCGAAAACGGCAAGGGTTTCTGTCACGAAAAATTCGAAGAAGCTGCCAAAATGCTCATCGACATCCAGAAAACCGGCGTGGAGCTGGCTGTGGTCATTGGCGGCGGCAACGTGTGGCGCGGCCGCCGTGGTGCCGCCATGCGCATGGGTACCGTCGCTGCCGACCAGATGGGCATGCTGGGCACCCTGCAGAACTGCCTCTATATGCGGGACACCCTCGCCCACATGGGTGCGAAGGCCGTCGTCATGACCGCTGTGGATATGCCCCGCTTTGCCGAGCCCTACAACACCGTCAAGGCGCTGGATCTGCTCGCTCAGGGCCACATCGTGCTCTTTGCCTGCGGCATCGGCAGCCCCTGCTTCTCCACCGATACCACCGTGGTGCTCCGCGGCATCGAGCTGGAATGCGATGCCCTCCTGATGGCCAAGAACATCGACGGCGTCTACACCGCCGACCCCAACGTGGATCCCACCGCCACCCTCATTCCCGATATTTCCTACGCCGAAGCCGCCGCCCGTGACCTGCGCGTCATGGACGCCGCCGCCTTCAGCCTGCTCCGGGAAAACAACGTGCCCCAGCTCCGCGTTTTCGGCCTCCAGCCTGCGGAGAACATCATCAAAGTCCTGAACGGGGACACCATGGGCACCGTGCTGCATCCGTAACCAAGGCCAACGGCAGGGGTTCCACCCCTGCACCCCGCAAGGGGCTGAGCCCCTTGACCCGCTCTTTGCGCCCATTTCATGGGCGCAAGGGGTGGCTATAATTTGTTTCAGGACTGCTCTCAGACCGCCGTGACACGACGGGTGTCACGGCTCGCTTGGGTGATGTGATTCTTTCGGTAGCAACCTACATATCGCCGCTAAATTGCCCAAGTTACTTTCAAATCTGTATCCCCCATCGCCACACCCTTGTCCGCATGAAATGCGGACAATATCAGGATTCTTAAGGAACGAAGTTCCTTAAGCGGAGGGCGTGGGAGGCAGAGCCTCCCACCATCACCCCCCTCAGAAAGGAAATTATGCTCAAGAAGATTCAAGCTTTGTTTGCCCCCCGGGATCTGACGGTGGGCAAGCCCATGAGCGGGATTGCTATGTTTGCCGTTCCGCTGCTCATCGGTAATTTAGCGCAGCAGATGTACAACACCGTTGACGCCATCGTGGTGGGTCAGTATGTAGGCGACGCTGCGCTGGGCGCAGTAGGTCTGGGCGGCGCAGTGCTGAACCTGATCCTGGTGTTGTTCATGGGCATCTCCACCGGCGCGACCATTGTAGTCAGCCAGTATTTCGGCGCAAAAGACCGGGAACGTCTCAGCCACGCGGTGGGTACCACCATTACCCTCACCGTCATCAGCGGCATTATCATGTCCGTTGTGGGCATGCTTTTGAGCCGTCCGCTGCTGAAGCTGCTGGGCACTTCCGACGCCATGATCGGTCTGGCCACGGATTATCTGGTCATCATCATGCTGGGTCTGATGGGCAATGGTCTGTACAACATTTTGAGCGGCGTGATGCGCGGTCTGGGCGACTCCACCAGCCCGCTGATCTATCTGCTGGTGGCTTGCGGCCTGAACATCGTGCTGGATCTTCTGTTTGTTGCCGTTTTTGGCATGACCACCGACGGCGTGGCATGGGCGACCATCATCGCGCAGGCAGTCTCTGGTTCGCTGTGCGTCATCAAGCTGTGCAAGATGAAGAACCTGCTGGATCTGAACCGACAAACTCTGCGGCTGGACAAACCCATCGTACGACGAGTGGTAAAGCTGGGCGTACCTGCGGGCATGACCCAAATGATCTTCGCCCTGTCCAATATTCTGGTGCAGTCCCTGACTACCTCTCTGGGCGATAACGTGGTCACCGCCACCACTGCCATCATGCGCGTGGACGGCTTTGCCATGATGCCCAACTTTACCTTCGGCATTGCTGCTACCACCTTTACTGGTCAAAACATCGGTGCTCGACGATGGGATCGCGTCAAGCAGGGCGCAAAAGCCACGCTGATCCTTGCCGTTGGCACGGCCACTGTGCTGGTGGTCGGCATTCTGCTCTTCGGACGCAACCTGATGCAGGTATTCACCTCCACCCCCGAGATCGTGGAACTGGGCGTGAGCATGATGCGCCTGCTGGCTGTGGGCTACATCGCCTTTGCCGTCACCCAGACGCTGCAGGGCGTAATGCGTGGCTGCGGCGAGACGGTTGTTCCCATGTGGATCAGCATTATCGTGACGGTAATCATCCGCATGCCGCTGGCCTATCTGTGGGCGCATCTGACCAAGAGCCCCGCATGGCCCAACGGCGATCCCACCTGCCTCTACGGCTCTCTGCTGATCGCCTGGTGCTCCGGCTGCCTGCTGACCACCCTGTTCTATGTAAAGGGCAAATGGCGCAAGCGCACCAAGAAAGCCCTCACCGAAGAAAATGACGAAAACGAGCTGGATGAAACCATCCAGCCTGCCTGATACAACCTTTGACGAAGGGAGCAACCAACCATGGATACCAAACAGAGCCTTGCTGCGCTCATCGCAGAAACGATTGAAAATTGCTACATGGGCATCGACGGTCTGCCCACTGCCGAGGAGATCGGCGGCTTTCTGGAGATCCCGCCCCAGAAGGAAATGGGCGACTACGCCTTCCCCTGCTTCAAATTGAGCCGCACGCTGCGCATGGGTCCCCCTCAGATCGCTTCCACGCTGGCAAGTGCCATCGATGCAGGCGACCTGTGCGAGGCCAAGCAGCTGGGCGGCTACCTGAACTTTTTCCTCAACCGGGACAACTTTGCCAAGAAAACGCTGGACAATGTGCTTGCCTCTGGTGAAGCCTACGGCGCGGATACCTTGGGCGAAGGCAAGACCGTCTGCATCGACTATTCCTCCATCAATATCGCCAAGCGTTTCCATATTGGTCACCTGTCCACCACCATGCTGGGCCACAGCCTTGGCCGCATCTTCCGCCATCTGGGCTACAAGACCGTTGGCATCAACCACTTGGGCGACTGGGGCACCCAGTTCGGCAAGCTGATCTACGCCTACAAGACCTGGGGCGAGGAATCCGAAGTGGAAGCCCAGGGCGTGCCGGAGCTGACCCGCCTGTACGTAAAGTTCCACGAGGAAGCCGAGAAGGATCCCTCTCTTGACGACGAAGGCCGCCGCTGGTTCAAGGCCATTGAGGACGGCGACGAGGAAGCCCTGCGCCTGTTCAATTGGTTCAAGGATCTGACCCTGCGCGACGCCAAGCCCGTCTACGACATGCTGGGCGTGGAGTTTGACAGCTACAACGGCGAATCCTTCTACGTGGACAAGACCGACCGTGTGGTGAGCGAGCTTCGGGAGAAGAACCTGCTGACCTTGTCCGAGGGCGCGTCTGTGGTCGATCTGGACGAGGAAAACAGCGGCATGCCCCCCTGCCTGATCCTCAAGAAGGACGGTACCACCATCTACGCCACCCGCGACATCGCCGCTGCTCTGTACCGCAAAGAAACCTATGACTTCGACAAGTGCCTCTACGTGGTGGCCTATCAGCAGGATCTGCACTTCCGCCAGTTCTTCAAGGTCATCGAAAAGATGGGCTACGACTGGGCCAAGGACCTGGTGCACGTCTCCTTCGGCATGATCAGCGTGGGCGGTCAGAGCCTGTCCACCCGTAAGGGTCACGTGCTGTTCCTGGAGGATGTGCTGAACACTGCCATCCAGAAGGCCCGGGAGATCATCGAAGAGAAGAGCCCCAATCTGGAAAACAAGGACGAAGTGGCCAAGCAGATAGGTATCGGCGCCGTTGTCTATGCCGACCTGCAGAACGGTCGCATCAAGGATATCGACTTCACTTGGGAACGAGTGCTCAGCTTTGACGGCGAGACCGGCCCCTATGTGCAGTATACCCACGCCCGCTGCTGCAGCGCCCTGCGCAAGGCCGAGGGTCTGGAGGAAGCCGCCATCGACTATTCCGCCCTCAGCGACGACTACGCTCAGGAGCTGCTGCGCCAGCTGAGCCGCTTCCCGGACACCGTCAAGGAAGCCGCCAACCGCTACGAGCCCAGCATCATCACCCGCGCTGTCACCGAGCTGTGCAAGGCGTACAACAAGTTCTACTACGAAAACCGCATCATCGTGGACGAAGCCGGCGTGCGCGCTGCCCGTATCGCCCTGACCCGTGCCGTGAAGAACACCATCAAGACCGGCCTGTACCTCATCGGTATGGAAGCCCCGGAAAGGATGTAACATGAAGGAACTTACCAGCCTGAAAAACCCCGTGGTGCAGGCTGCCCGCGCCCTGCAGACCGCCAAAGAGCGTGCCCGCCAGGGCGCGTTCCTCTGCGACGGGGAACACATGGTCACCGAGGCGCTCAGCGTCTGCCCGGGGCGGGTACGCATCCTGTTTGTGGACAAGGACTGTGTGGAACGGTTTGCCGCCCTATTGCACAAGGCCCCTGTGGATGCGCAGGTCTATGCCGTGCCGGAAAGTGTGATGGAAGCTATCTCCCAGGTGAAGACGCCCCAGGGCATTGCCGCCGTGGTAGCGCTGCCGGAAAGCGTGCCGCTGGATCATCAGCAGGGGCGGCTCATGCTGCTGGAAAACGTACAGGACCCGGGCAATGTGGGCACCATCCTGCGCACGCTGGACGCTGCCGGTTTTGCCGGATGTATTCTCACCCCCGGCTGTGCTGATCCCTATGCGCCCAAGGCCCTGCGCGCCACCATGGGCAGCGCCCTGCGCATTCCCATTACCTTTGCGGACAGCGCGGCGCAGGCTGTGAAAACACTGAATCAGCGGGGCTATGCCACCATTGCCGCCTCTTTGGACGGCCAGCCGTTCTATGAGCGGGAGGCGCTTGGCGAAAGCGTGTGTGTGCTCATTGGCAACGAAGGGCAGGGACTCACCCCCGAAGCGCAGGCTGCCTGCTCCCACCGCTACAAGCTGCCCATGCGCGGCGGTGCGGAATCGCTGAATGCTGGCATTGCTGCCGCCGTAATGATGTATGATCTGATGAACCGGTAACGGATATTATCGCCTACTCCTCATGCAGGCAGCCATGCTGCCCGCTTCAGATGTCCGATCGATCCCGGGAGGCGTCGGAGAGCCGAAGCGCTTCTACGCATGTTCCGAGACCCGTTCGCAGCGAAGATTCCCTCTGTCTGTTTTCTCTCATCTCCCTACCAAAAGGAGGTTTTCTCGATGGTTTTGGCCATTGTCCCGGCTCCATGCAAGGCATAAGACGGTATTGCATGGAGAATACACATCGAGCCGTCCGCCTTGCTTGTTTTGACGGATCCCCAAACGAAACAAAAGGAGCAAGGACATATGAAACAATCTTTCAAACAAACCTTTCATGAGCTGAGATCCTTTCTGCTGCTGTGGCTGACCCAGTCGTTTTCCGCCCTGGGCAGCGCCATGACCAATTTCGCGTTGGTCATCTGGCTGTTTGAGCGCACCGGCTCGGCGCTGACCACCGCCCTTTTGACGGTCTGTTCCTATGCGCCCTATGTGATGATGAGCATCTTTGCCGGCGCCATCAGCGACCGGTGGAACAAAAAGACCATCCTGCTGGTGTGCGACACGCTGGCGGCTATTTGCACGGTAGTGGTATTGTACCTGCTGCGCACAGAGCAGCTGGAGGCGTGGCATCTGTATGCTTTAAACGCCCTCAACGGCCTGATGAACACGGTGCAGTCACCTGCAGCGGACGTGTCCATCACGCTGCTGACGCCGGAAAAGCACTATCAGAAAACCAGCGGTCTCCGTTCATTCTCCAACTCCCTGGTGACCATTCTGACCCCGATCTTTGCCACCGCACTGGTAACGCTGGTGGGCGTGGAAGCGGTCATCGCCTTTGACTTGTTCACTTTTGGCGCTGCATTTCTGTCGTTGCTGTTCCTGATCCGTATCCCCAAGGCAGCGGTAGCGCAGGAACAGAGGGAGGGCATGCTTCGCGCTGCCAGAGCCGGGCTGAGCTGGCTGGGCAAAAATCCGGGTATTCTGTGGCTGATGCTGTTCCTGGCGGCCATCAACCTGATCGCCTCCATCTACAACGCGGCGCTGCCTGCGCTGGTGCTGTCCCGTCCCTATGGCGGCGAAACGGTGCTGGGCACGCTGAATGCCTCCACAGGGATCGCCACCCTGCTGGGCAGCCTGATCGTTACCGTGCTGCCCGCGCCCAAAAGCCGGGTCAAGACCATCTGCAACACCCTGCTCATCTCCATGAGCACGGAGAATTTCCTGCTTTCGCTGGGCCGCAGCCCCTGGGTATGGTACGCAGGTTCCATCCTGGGCTGGCTGATGATCCCCCTGATGAACGCCAACCTGGACGTGGTGATGCGCAGCCGCATTCCGGCGGCGGTGCAAGGCCGGGTGTACTCGGTGCGCAACAGCCTGCAGTTTTTCACCATCCCGCTGGGCTATCTGCTGGGCGGTGCGCTGGTGGATCACGTGTTTGAGCCGCTGATGGCGCAGACGGATTCGCAGCTGCTTCTCCGCCTCTTCGGTACAGGCAAAGGCTCGGGCGCTGCGTTTCTGTTTATGGTGATCGGCTTTGCCGGCGTGGCGGTGTGTTTGATTTTCAGAAGGATCAGGCATATCCGTGAGCTGGAGGCTACCGCGCCGTCGGAGGCATAACGCGTCCTTCCCCCATACCCTCAAGCCGCGTCTCCCTATGGGGCGCGGCTCCTATTTTCAAAGGAGGCCTTTCTCGATGCTGATTGAACACATCGCCCTGTACGTCAACGACCTGGAGGCTGCTCGCCTCTTCTTTACGGACTACCTGGGCGCAGCCTCCAACGAGGGCTATCATAATCCCCGCACCGGTTTCCGCTCCTACTTTCTCGCCTTTGACGGCGGCGCAAGGCTGGAGATCATGCAGCGGCCCGATATGGAAGACCAGCCCAAGCCGCCTGTCCGGACAGGCTATGCCCATGTGGCGTTTTCCCTTGGCAGCCGGGCAGGGGTGGATGCGCTGACGGAGCGCCTGAAGGCGAATGGATATCAAATCCTCAGCGGCCCCCGCACCACCGGGGACGGCTATTACGAAAGCTGCATCGTGGCGGTGGAGGGAAATCTGATCGAGCTGACGGAATAGTCCGCCTCCCGTGTTGACTCCCCTGCCAAACAGGCGTATCATATCAGACAGAACAATGCGCATACTGCGCCACCACAAATGGAGGAAATTGAATATGGAACGACCCAACGCATGGAAAAACTATGACGACGCCGCCCTTACTGCGGTGGAGGATATCAGCAAGAAATACAAGGCATTCCTGGACGCCGGCAAGACCGAGCGTGAATGCGCCCTTCGCGCCATCGACATGGCAAAGGCTGCCGGCTACACCGACCTGTATCAGGCAGTAAAGGAAGGCAAGTCCCTGAATCCCGGCGACAAGGTCTATGTCAACTGCATGGACAAGGCTGTCATGCTGTTCCTCATCGGTCAGAAGCCGCTGGATGAGGGCATCAACATCGTGGGCGCCCACATCGACTCCCCCCGCATCGACCTGAAGCAGAACCCCTTCTACGAGGACACCGACTTCGCGTATGCCGACACCCATTACTACGGCGGCATCAAGAAGTATCAGTGGGTGGCTCGCGCGCTGGCGCTGCACGGCGTGGTGTTCAAGAAGGACGGCACCCGCGTGGACATCGTGATCGGCGAGGATGAGAACGATCCGGTGGTGGGCGTCAGCGATCTGCTGATCCACCTGTCCGCCGAGCAGATGAGCAAGAAGGCTGCCGAAGTCATCACCGGCGAAGGATTGGACATCATCCTGTGCGGCAAGCCCCTCAAGGACGAGGAAAAGGAGCCGGTAAAGGCGACCCTGCTCCAGATCCTCAAGGAAAAGTACGACATCGAAGAGGAAGACCTGCTCTCCGCCGAGATCGAGGCCGTGCCTGCCGGCCCCGCCCGTGATTTCGGTCTGGACCGCAGCATGATCCTCGGCTATGGCCACGACGACCGCGTCTGCGCCTATGCCGCTCTGGAAGCCATCCTCTCCCTGAGCTCAACCCCCGCCTACACCTGCTGCTGCCTGCTGGCCGATAAGGAAGAGATCGGCAGCGTGGGCGCTACCGGTATGCAGGCTCACTATTTCGAAAATGCCATGGCGGAGATGATTGCCCTCACCGGCGACTACAGCGACCTGCGCCTGCGCCGCGCCCTGGCGGGCAGCCGTATGCTCAGCTGCGACGTCAGCGCCGGCTACGATCCCCTCTACGCTGCCGCTTTCGAAAAGAAGAACGCCGCCATTCTGGGCCGTGGCGTTTGCTACAACAAGTTTACCGGCAGCCGCGGCAAGTCCGGCTCCAACGACGCTAACCCCGAGTTCATCGCCCGTCTGCGCAAGATCATGGACGACAACAACGTCTGCTGGCAGACCGCCGAGCTGGGCAAGGTGGATGTGGGCGGCG
The DNA here is from genome assembly GCA_015056365.1 of Clostridiales bacterium. Taxonomy (GTDB): domain Bacteria; phylum Bacillota; class Clostridia; order Christensenellales; family Aristaeellaceae; genus Limiplasma. The sequence continues at coordinate 92,697 of SVGM01000009.1, forward strand.
GCGGCACCATCGCCTACATCTGCGCCCTCCACGGCATGGAAGTCATCGACTCCGGCGTGGCCGTGCTGAGCATGCATGCTCCCGAGGAGATCATCAGCAAGGCTGACCTGTACGAGGCCGTCAAGGCGTATGCCGCCTTCATGAAGGACGCTGCCAAGTAAAAAAGGCACAAGGCCGGAGGCTGCCCCTCCGGCCTTTGCCATCCGATCTGACCGTGCTGCCGGTTCACCCGGCGATCATTCCCCACAGGAGGTGATCCAATGACCACTGTCTATTTCATCCGCCATGCCCAGTCCGACAACACTGTCCGCGATGACCGCACCCGTCCCCTGACCGCTGCCGGGCTGCAGGACACCCGGCTGATCACCGCCTGCCTGTCTGGCAGGGGCGTCTCGCGCATCCTGTCCAGCCCCTACACGCGCACCATCCAGACCGTCACCCATCTGGCGGATACACTAGGTCTGCCCATCGAAACCGATGCGGACTTCCGGGAGCGGGAGGCTGGCGGCTGGCACGGAGACAACTTCCTTGCCTTCATCCGCAGCCAGTGGGAAGACTTTTCCTACCACATCATGGATGGAGAATGCCTTGCTTCGGTACAGCAGCGCAATGTGGCAGCTTTGCAGCGTGCGCTGTGTAAGTATGCAGGGGAAACCATCGCCATCGCCACCCACGGCACGGCGCTGAGCACCATCCTGAATTATTACGATCCAAACTGGGGCTATGACAGCTTCATGCGCATTCTGGATGTAATGCCCTATGTGGTCCGGCTGGATTTTGACGAGTCAGGCAAGAGGGTCGGGTTTGAAGAGGTGCTGATGGTGCAAAAGCAGTGGCGGAAGGTGTAACGCATGCGCGCCTGCGCCCTTTGCAGCTTGCAATATGAAAAGCCAGAGCCGTTCAGGGCTCTGGCTTTTGTTCTGTCTGTCCGCATTCAGGGACAAGGTTTTTTACAGCCTTTCCTCCGTATACACGATCACCTGTCCCTCTACGTCGCTGATGGGATGCTGCAGGCACTCTCCGTCGAAGTAGTGGTAGGGCTTGTCTTTCTCCCTCCTGCCTGCCAGCAGGTCATCGCAGCCCTGAATCAGCTGATCCACCACCGCTGCTTCCCGAAGGCCCTTGTCGTGACCATGGAGAATGTAATCAAACTCGCTGCCGTGCTGGGCCTTCAATGCCAGCAGCATCTCCCGCAGCTCGGCGATGGAGGAGCAGCCATCCAGCTGCATCCACAAATGGGTGTTCACGCCGTCGCCGGTGAACAGGATGCGATCCTGCCGATCCAAAAGGCCGATGGAGCCAGGGGTATGCCCCTGCAAGGGTACCACTTCCAGCTCAAGCCCACCCAGATCGAACACCTGGCCGATGCTCAGGGGCTTGAGAGGACAGGGTTTCAGGCCGTACTTTTCCATCTCTTCCTTGGCATAGCCCATGAACATCTCCGCCAGCTCAAAATCTGCCGGGTGCATCCATGCTTCGTCAAAATACACGTTGCCGAGGATGTGGTCGCCATGTCCATGGGTATTGACCACGATCACCGGCAGCTGGGTCAGGCCTTCCACGATGGCGCGAAGATCCTCCCATCCGTTGGCGGTGTCGATGACCATGGCGTGGGTCTTCCCTTCGATCAGGTAACAGGTGCTTTCGCCCGCGTCGTCGATCAGATACAGATGGGGAAGAAGTTGCTTGATAATCGCGCGTTGTGCCATAGTGTGGGCCTCCTTTTGTTTCTCAAATGCGTTTTGTTCCCCTTGCGCCCATGAAATGGGTGCAATAGTGGGATTCCAAAGGGCCTCAGACCCTTTGGCAGGGTGCAGGGGCAGTGCCCCTGCCTCCGTCCCCTCGTCACTTACGGTACCCGTTAAACCACGCCCGCTCCTCAAAGGGTAGCTTCTTGACGCGGCCGCCTTCGTCGGCAGGCTTGCCCACAGGCAGGTAGCACACCAGATCCAGATTTTCCGGCACGCCCATCAGGTCGGCCATGCGGCGGCCAATGCGGTCTGCGTCGGTGATATGGCCTTCCACCCAGCAACTTTCATAGCCGAGGGCGCAGATGGCCAGCAGCGCGTTCTGGATAGCGGCGGAATAATCCTGAATGTAAAAGCTGCGATCCCGGTAGGCGATCTTCTTCTCGGTGAGGATGCAAATACCCGCCGGCGCAGAGCCGAAGTTACGAGCCTCCATCAGCTCGCCAAACTGACGGATCAGCTCCGGATCGTCCACGGCGATCACGCTGGTGGTCTGCTTGTTGCAGCCGGAAGGGGCAGCAAGGGTTGCCTCCATGATCTTTTGCAGATCCTCTCTAGGCACAGGGGTGGGGTCGTACATTCCGCGGTAGCTGCGGCGGGCAAAGATGGTCTCAAACAATTCCATACAAACACGCTCCTTCTTCGTTCTGTGCTGTTCTGACGGCGGCAGGTCAGCGCTGGCATATAATCTATCGTTCATTCCGATGTATGTATCATAGCAGATTCACCGCCTGTGTCAAGCAGGCAAACCTTCTGACGCGCGATGCTGTGCGTTGAATGCATGCCAAAACATTTTATTTTGATATTTATCGAAATAGTATTGACAATTTCATTTCGTTAACTATAATAAAATTGCACACAACAAATCAACCCCCTTGTTTTTTCAAAGGAGAACGAATCGATGCCGAACATTACCGATCAACTCATGCCCTATCTGCAGCAAATCGCGCTGGAAAAGCAGCGGCTTACCGAGCGCATCGAGGCCCAGGAGCACGACGGCCGTCAGGATGAGGCCAACCTGGACAAGGTGCGGCTGAACATCGTCCAGGTATTTGAAACGCTGGCAGCGGCAGACGCTGCTCAGTGCCAGGGATCGGCCCCGGCGTTTGCCGAACGTTATCAGCAGCGCTTTGACACGCTCCCCGCCCCTTGGAAACAGCGCCTGGCAAGGGCGATCGCTCACCGCGACATACAGACCCAAGCAGTGGAAGAAGCCAAGCTGGAAACCGTCACCCGGCTTCAGGCGGCGTTCCTGAAAGCAAAGGGGGAACTGAAATGAATGAACAGCAGGTCGCACAACTGTTCAAGTGCCTCTCCGACACCACACGGCTGCAGCTGATCAAGGCGCTGGATGACAGCCCCAAGTACGTGGAGCTGCTTGCGGAGCTCCTGGATCGCAGCCCGTCCACCATCTCCTTCCACTTGAAAAAGATGGAGGAAGCCGGATTGGTGGAATCCTGCAAGGAACAGTACTACACCGTCTACACCCTTAAACAGCAGTATCTAAACGCCAAGCTGTCCTCTCTGGTCTGCGGTGACCGTCAGCAACTGGACGCGCAGGCGGCCAAGGAGCAGCAATACCGGGCCAATGTGCTGAAAAACCTCTTTGAATACGGCAAGCTGAAAACCATTCCCGTGCAGCGCAAGAAGCGACGCATCGTGCTGGAAAAACTGGCAGAGAGCTTTGAGCGTGGCCGTGTGTACCCGGAGAAAGAGGTCAACCTGATTCTGGCTGATTTCCACGACGATTTCTGCACCCTCCGCCGGGAGATGATCGCCGAGGGTATCATGCAGCGCGAAAGGAACGAATACTGGCTCGCCCCAGAGGCTGAGTAACGCCTTGGATCGCGCTCTGCGCCCGCGATACGGACATGACCACCGACTCAGTCGGTGGTTTGATTAAGCCCTAGAAGGGCATAGTACTAACGAAGGAAAGGGCTGCCAATCATTTACCTTTCACAGACTGCCGCTTAAGTGGCGGTCTTTTCTTTATATATAGGCAAAACAGCCGCCGGAAAGCCCGGCGGCTGAGATCGTCGCTTGATAAAAAACATGCCTCATTTGTCCAGCAGGTACAGCTGTGCCTGCTGGCTGCTGAGATACTGCTGCACCCTCTGGGTCAGCAGCTCCGGTAAGGCTTGATTGGGCACGGATACCCACAGTCTGCCTTCGGTATCGATGCTGTATTGCAGGGTTTTGTGCAGGGCATTGCTGGACTTTTGCTGCCAGATGCCCTCCGCAGAGAGCAGCGCGGTGTGCGTCCACATGCCGATGGGTTCCTCCGTAGCCCAGACCGTGCAGCCGTTCAAGGCTTCGTTGCGTACCATAAAGTAGCTTAGCTCGCCCAGGTTCAGGGGCTCGCAATGCAAGCCATCGCAGCCTTGAAGCAGCTGATCGGTGTTTTCATAGGTCAGGGTCTGACTGCGGTTATAGTCCTTGCCGCCATCGGAATGCATAATGCAGGCAAGGGTGAAGGGCTTGTCGCTGACCGGGATCAGATTACCTTCTACGGCCTTTCCATTCAGGTAGAGGGTGTAGCGCTGATAGGGCTCTGCCAGCCGGGGGCGGACGCAAATCCGGTCTCCCGCCTCCACCGCGTCAAAGCCGCTGAGGGTCATGTCGCCGCCGATATGGAAGGTGTCAGTGGCCGGGGCAAAGCCTGCCATCTGGTAGGCGTACTGCTGGCCGAACAGTGCATCATAACTGAGCAGGTCGTAGGTTTCATCGCTGTGGATCCCCTGGCTGCGCAGCTTTTCCACATAAGCAAAGAACGGATCGTCGCACAGGCCCAGCAGCGAGAGGGCGTAGGGCGACAGCTCGTAGGCGTACAGATCAGTTTCACCGGGCTGGATGGAATCGTCGTTGCTCCAGATAAAGTAGGGCACCTGATGGGCTGCGTCGCCGCTCACCGGCAGGCCCAGCTCCTGAAGAACGTTGGTGCCCAGCGGCGCCAGATGATCGCTGAAGAAGATGACCACCGTGGGTTCCTCAAAAGCGCGCAGTTCCTCGATCCACTTCTCCAGCGCCTTGTCGCTCTCCTTGAGCAGGTAGCAAAAATTGGCCGCCACCTTCTCGCTTTCCGCAGAGAGGGAATTGGTAAAAGGCGTATTGGCACCGTATTTCTCGCGGAAATCAAAATAGGTATAGCCGCCGTGGTTCTGCATAGTAAGCAGGAAAACGAAATCCCTGCCCTCGCTCAGCCGCAGCTGCTCCATGGCGGAGGCGTAGTGCTCGCTGTCGGTGGTATAGGAGCCGATGCGCTCAAAGGGATAGCAGGACGTGTCCAGCGTCTTGAAGGAATCAAAGCCCTGCATGCGCAGGTTGTGGTAACGATTGTAGAATACGCCCACGTGCCAATGGATGGCGGAGGCGGTATAACCCTTGTCGCCCAAAATATCGGCGATGGAACGGATGGGCGGCAGGCCGATGGAATAGGGATTCAGCGCATACTTGCTGCGAAGGGCGCTGAGCACCTCGAATTCGCTTTCGCTGGTGCCGCCGCCGGCCTTGGGCACATACACAAGCCCGCGCTGACACTCCGGCAGCAGGGACTGATAGAAGGGCATCAGCGGCTCAGTCAGGTCCAGATACTCCCCCAGAATGGCTTCATCAGTAAAGGATTCGCTCAGCACCAAAATGATGTTGGGCTTTTTCGCATCCGGATCCTCCAAAGGTGCTTCCTGCTGGAGGCGGGCATAGCTTGCCTCCACCTCCGGCTGCTGATAATCGATGTTCATCAGCGAGGTACGGTAGCGATCCATGGCGATAAGCGTAAACAGGCTGCCGTTTTTCTTTGCCTGTTCATTCATGTCGGTGGCGTTGTGAAAGCTGAACAGGGAAAAGCGGCCCATGCTGACAAGCCACAGGATCAGCGCTACGCCCAGCACCGGCAAAACAAAATTGCGCTTCACCTGCTTGGGGGGCAAAAACTTGAGCAGCATGATCAGCGCAGCTGCAAACGTCAAAAGCACCAGCGCGATCATCACCCAGTTGATGTCAAAGCCCAGCGCCGTCACCTCGATGGCGTCCCGGATCTGGGTCACGTCGGTGAGCAGGATGGGCTCCAGGCGGAAAATCAGCTTGTAATGGTTCACGATGCCGTACAGGGCCGAAAGAAACGCCAATGCGAGCAGCGTCAGGTCGTGTGCCTTTGTGCTTTTCATCCACGCAGGCAGCAGACAGACACCTGCCATCAGCCCAAGGCTGTACAAAAAGGCCAGCGGATACTGAAAAAGCCAGCCAAAAACGCTCATCGGATTGCTGCGGCTGAACCCCTCCAGCAACAGCAGCATACATACCGGCGCGATCACATACCAAACCACTGGGCGAGGCACTTTCCTGTGCATCGGAACACCCATCTCCATCCTTCCAAAAATCAACCTATTATACCATCGTTCGACTTGGGGAGCAATTGCAAAGATGCGTGTATCGCTTCCCTTGCGCCCGGGGAGGATTCATCGTATAATGGCTGTACCAACCTATGCCTGTATGGAGAAAGGATGACCGCCGATGCGCCGCAAGCCGACCAGTGCCGAGCTGTTCACCCAGCGCTGCGCGCCCTATGCGCCCATGGTGTACCGGCATTGCCTGCATATGCTGAAAAACCCGCAGGAGGCCGAGGACGCAGCGCAGGAAAGCATGCTGCGTGCCTTCCGCGCCTTTGACAGCCTCAGCGGAAACGGGGTAGCCACCTGGCTTTTCCGCATCGCGCACAATACCTGCTTGGACGTGCTCAAAAGCGCCCGCATGCGCCGCCAGCGACCCATGCCGGAAAACTGGGAAGAAACCGCCGATCCCGCCCTTAATCCTGAGCAGCAGTACCTGCAAAACGCGCAAAGCGACGCGCTGTGGCAGGCGGTCAGCAAGCTCAAGGAGGATCAGCAGGTCCTTTTGCACCTGTTCTACGGCCAGCAGATGGGCTATGAGGAGATGGCCAAGGCCACCGGCGTCAGCACCGGAACGGTAAAAAGCCGCCTGAGCCGCGCCCGTGACGCGCTGCGCAAGGTGCTGGAGGCGGAGGAAAGCAAAAATGGATAAAGTGGGAACCTTGAACCAACATTTCTCGTCTGTTCTCAATGAAAGGGGGCAACGCCGGTGAGTCACATGGATCATAACGACGCTTTGGATCAGGCGCTTGCCCAATTCTACGGGGCCGAGCCGCCCCAGCGCTTTGACTTTGCATGGAAGGGCGCTGTGAGAAGAGAGGAGCAACAAATGATGCAGAACAAAAAGAAGAATATCTCCCGAGTCTGGACCCGGGGCATCCTGCCGGTAGCCGCTGCGCTGGTACTGATCCTTGGCGCAGGCTGGGCCGGGCAGCAGGAGTTGGGCGATACCACGATCCAGAACAGCATGACCACTGCCGAGCGGAGCAGCGCCAAAAGCGTCTCCTACAGCGCCACTCCCATGGCCGCATCCAATGAAACGGCCGTCTGGATGACGGGCAGCAGCGCCGACAGCGCTGCTGGCGGCATCATGGTGGAGGAGACGGTGAACACCGGCATGGAACTCACCGCCGCAGACAACCGCAAGCTGATCCGCACGGTGGATATCACCCTGCGTACCGAGAGCTTTGACGCGGATGTCAGCGGTATTCAGCAACTGCTCAGTCAGCACGGCGGCTACATGGAGAGCTTCTTCCAGAACGGCGAGGCCGGCAGCCTGTACGGCCGCAGCGCCAGCATGAGCATGCGCGTGCCCGCCGATCAGCTGGACGATTTCCTTAGCGGACTGGATGGCTTTGGACGGGTCACCGCCCGTTCGGAAAGCACCCGGGACATGACGGTTCAGTATACGGACAACGAAGCCCGCATCCAGACCCTGCGCACCAAGCTCGACCGCCTCAACGCCCTGCTGGCCGAGGCCCAGGACGTGGCGGATATCATTGAGATCGAAGGCGCCATTGCCGATACCCAGTATCAGCTGGACAGCTACGAAACCACCCAGCGCGACATCGACCGCCGGGTGGAGATGAGCGAGGTCTATGTGACGGTAAACGAAACCGTGCTCCAGGAGGCAGCCGATGACGAGGACATGACCCTGGGGCAGCGTCTTGCCGCGGCTTTCAAGGCGTCGCTGCAGGGGCTGGGCCGCTTTGGCCGCAACCTGCTGGTGTTCCTGGTGATGGCGCTGCCGGTGATCCTGCCTGTAGCCGCCATTGTGCTGGTCATCTGGCTGGTGCGCCGCCGCAAGGCCGCCAAAACCGTACCTGAAAACGATACGAATGAAGAGGATCACGATGAAGAATGACGAGCTGCTGCTGGAAGGGCTGACCCATCGCCAGCTGACTCCCCAGGATATCCCCGCCATGATGGAAATGCAGGACAAGGTGCTGGCAGCGCTGCCCGATCCCAGCTGGTACTATCCCGCTGAGGAGTGGGAGTTTGTCATGGCCACGGAAGCCGGCGAAGCCTATGGCTACTTCCAGGGCGACACGCTGGTAGCATATGCCGAAATGAGTCCGGGCGAAAAGCGCGGCGAACACAGCTACGCCGCCAAGTTGGGGCATCCTGCCCAGCAGACCTACGACTTCCACGACGTGATGGTAGCACCCGAAATGCGCCGCCGGGGAATCCACAGCGCTTTCCTGCGCCGCTTTGAAAAGCTGGCTCGGGAGAATGGCGCCCACACCATCTACGCCACGGTTGATCCGGGCAACGGCCCTTCCTACCGCAACTTTGAGCGGGCGGGCTACGTGGTGGAATGCACCATCCCTGCCTACGACGGCCGCCTGAGACGGTTCTACCGTCTGGATCTGTAAAAAACGGTAGTGAACGCTGTATCAGACGTCCGGAGGTCCTTTCCGGCGGCCTGTGCGGGGTTCACTGCCTGCTTGATATCCCTGCTGCTTCCACTAGGGGCAGAGATTTGTAAACAGGAAACGCCAGACTGTCAATACAGTCTGGCGTTTCGCACTACATAGCGGTTGTCCTGTATAGAAGTACGCCTTTTGATTTTTTGGGTATGATCTCCGTAGTAAACAGCGATTTTCTGGTGTTAAAGTCTTTTCATCATCCAATCAGTATCAGCATACGTTCCATCGGAATACTTTATATTATTGGGGAAAGAACCATATTTTACAAATCCTAATTTCTGATACAATGCTATTGCTATTTTGTTGTCAGATACCACTTCCAACTCCGCTTGTTCATATCCCAAATCCTTTGCTACATCCAGAATTGTTTGAATCATCATCCTGCCAATACCAAAACCACAGTATTCTTGATATAGTGCAATGGCAATCCCGCATCGGTGAGAGTATCTTTTGTAAGGCGCTTTTCCCATCAATGAACAATTGCCTATATGCTTTCCATCTATTGTTGCAATAAGCAATAGTTCTCGATCTGCCCCGACTTTATCTTCCAAAAATCGTTTTTGTTGATCGATCGTCAGGTTTACTTCATCCGGTTCCCGAATTAAATAGGGTGTCTCACTTGTGGTTATCTTCAGATATTCAAGCAAATCCGCTGCATCAGATGTTTCTGCATTTCGTAAAACGATCGTCCGGCCAAGTTTATCCTTGAATTCTTTTGATTCAAACCTCATTCTTTTCCTCCATCAACTCAAATTTCTCATTCATTACACGACGTTCATGATGAATCCGCTAAAGCAAGCCACGGCAACAAACGTTTCCGTGGCTGTTACTGTTATACGACTACCCGTCTACCGGGGACCTTCTCTTTTTTCCGTCGTCTTCTCTCCCTTGATCCATGGCTCAGCCGAAGAGCTTCAGCTTGGAGACCACCTTGCGGGCGGTGCGGTAGATGGGGCCTTCCAGCTCCTTCTGGGCGTTGTGCAGCTCCTCCCGGATGGCGATGTGCTGTGGGCAGTGCTGCTCGCACTTGCCGCAGCCCACACAATTGGAGGCTGCGGTGCAGGTTTTACGCATAACGGTATTCATGGCATACTCCCGCAGCGCCGCAAACCGTCCCTCGCTGTAGCGACGGTTGTACGCGGCAAAGGCGCCGGGAATGTCCACGTTCTTGGGGCATGGCATACAGTAGCCGCAGCCGGTACAGCCCACCTTCATCTTGGCATTGATGGCGTCCGCCACCTTCCTGAGCATCGCGTCGTCCTCCGTGGTAAGCTCGCCCACGGAAGCGGTGCTGGCGGTCTGGGCATTGTCCTCCACCATCTCCATGCTGTTCATGCCGGACAACACGCAGGTGACCTCCGGCTGGTTCCACAGCCAGCGGAACGCCCACTGGGCAGGGGTATGCTTCACAGCATGCGCCGCAAAGATCTCCCTGGCCTCCTCAGGCAGGCGGTTGACAAGCTTGCCGCCGCGCAGAGGCTCCATGATGATAACAGGCAGCCCCTTGGCGTGGGCGTAATGAAGCCCCTTGCGTCCGGCCTGGGAGTGTTCGTCCATGTAATTGTACTGGATCTGGCAGAAATCCCAGTCATAGGCGTCCAGCAGCTTGCAGAACATATCCGAATTGCCGTGGTAGGAGAAGCCCACCTGACGGATCACGCCAGCGGCCTTCTTTTCCTCCAGCCATTCCTGAATGCCCAGCGCCTTCATCCGCTCCCAGGTATCCACGTCGGTGAGCATATGCATCAGATAATAGTCGATATAGTCGGTTTTCAGGCGGCGGAGCTGCTCCTGAAACAGCTTTTCCATGCCTGCCTTGCTCTTGATGAGATAATGGGGCAGTTTGGTGGCGATAGCCACCTGTCCGCGAACGCCGTTGCGCTCCAGGACCTCACCCAGCGCTGCTTCGCTGCCGCCGTAGACATAGGCGGTGTCGAAGTAGTTCACCCCCGCCTTGATGGCGGCCATGATCTGCTGCTCGGTCTCCTTCAGATTGATCTTGCCCATGGTCTGGGGAAAACGCATGCAGCCATAGCCCAGAATGGAAAGTTCATTGCCCTGTCGGTCTTTTCTGAAATGCATGGATATCGTCTCCCGTTCTCTTGCTCTGGGGCAGCGCCAGCGCCGCCAAAAACCATCATAACACATCGCTGTGCTGGGAGCAAGCCGCGAGAAAGCTCGCAGCGGCACGAAAAAACGAACCCCGCCGGTACTGCTGCCGGCGGGGTGTAGGTCATGCCATCTTGGCGTCGTTTTGTGATTTGTCTGCAAGCGTTGCGGGGCCTATGCCGTCCTCAATCATCTTCAGCATATGGGGAATGACCTGAGGATCGAACTGGGTACCGCTTCCTTCCTTGAGTTCGCGGATGATATCCTCCGTGCACAGGGCGTCGCGGTAGCAGCGGTCGCTGGACATGGCGTCATAGCTGTCCGCCACGCCGATGATGCGCGCCACCAGCGGAATCTCCTCGCCCTTCTTGCCTTCGCAGTAGCCATCGCCGTCATAGCGCTCGTGATGGTAGCGGGCGCCTTCGCTGATACCCTCCAGCGAGGTGAAGTCCTTGAGCACTCGGCCGCCCACATCAGGATGCGTCTGGATGATCTTGCGTTCCTCAGGCGTGAGCGAGCTTTCCTTGTTGAGAATATTGTCCGGGATGCCGATCTTGCCGATGTCGTGGAGCATGGCCACAAAGTAGATCCGCTCCTGCTCCTCCTCGGACATATCCATGCGTCTGGCCAGTTCGCGGGCATACTCTGCCACGCGGATGGAATGGCCGTTGGTGTACGGATCCTTGGCGTCGATGACCCTGGCGAAGGTCTTCAGGGACTGATCCAGAATCGCCTGGTATTCTTCCTTGCGCCTGCGCAGGTTGTTCATATGCGCCCGGTTGATCAGGTAAATCAGGGCGGTGATGACCGCTACCGTACACAGCCCGATCAGCACCCAGAACCAGGGCTGCTCCATCAGGCGTTTTTCCTTGTGGATCTCCACTTTGTAGGTGCGGCCCTGAGCGGGATGCTCCGGATTGAACACACGCATACGGAAGGTATAGTCCCCGCCGGGCAGGTTGGTATAGCTGATGCTATCGTTTTTCTTGCCGTCCACAATGGTCTCTTCGCTGTCGATACCCTCCAGACAGTAAGCAATGTGGCTTTGGCTGGTATCGGTGAAGGACAGCATGGAAAAATCAATGGTGATACGGCGGGTATCACTGGTCAGGGTGAGCTTGGTGGGATGCTCGTAGACGTCGCCGTCCACCCACACGTCATTGATGATACCGTTGGGCAAGCTGCTGATTATGCCTTCAAAGGCGAAGATGCTCACGCCGTTTCTGGTTGCCAGATAGAGTCTGCCGTCGGATGATAGGTAGTTCCATGTATTGGCGTTCAGGGAGCCGGTGAGGCCGTAGGAAAAGCCGTACTGGGTGGTATCCGCGTCCTCTCCGGCCAGAAGCCGGGCCTTGTCCACCTGCAGCACGCCGCTGTTTTGCAAAACCCACAATTGCTCGTCCTTGAGGTAGAAATCAAAGATGCTGCCTGCCGCCTTGTCAAAATTGTCCAGCTTACGCGCATGGCCATCCTGCCAGTAGTACAGGCTGCTGCCCGCACTGACGAACATGCCGCCATCGCCGTCCGGCAGAAGACGCAGCACTACGCCTTCCGTCAATCCCTCCGCCTCACCGTAGCCGGTGAGGGTCCCGTTACTGAGGGTGTACATGCCGCCGCCATCGGTACCGATGTACAGCGTACCGTCATCCGTCTGGGTAAAGCAGAGGATGGCGGCATTGTTCATGCCGTGTTCTGTACCGTAAAATGCCTGGACGCTTCCGTCCTTAAGCAGATAGAAGCCGCTGTTCGTACCGGCCGCCACCGTGCCGTCCTGAAGCTCCAGCAAGGTACGGGACCAGCTGTTGGTCATGCCGTTTTCCTCGTTATAGGCAACCATTGCTCCGGTGGCGGGTTCATAACAGATCACGCCGTTAGCGGAGTACGTGCCCAGCCAGACGCTGCCGTCGTTGCTGGCGACGATCTGCCGGATTCGTACGCCGGCGAGCATCTCGGTCAGTTCGTTGTGAACAGGTTGCCAGTTTTCGTCAAACACCATCAGGCCGCTGTCCAGACCCAGATAGTAGCAACCCGCTTGGAATGCAATGGTATTGACCGCAATATTATCAAGCCCGGCCACTGCATTGGGGGAAACATAGCAGCCCTTGCTGAATTTGATCACGCCATAGCTGGAGGACGCCAGCCAGAAATTGCCCTCGTAGTCGCGTATAGCGCTGTTGAGGGCGGCAACGTGGGATTCCTCGCCAAACTGTCGCAGCGTGCCGTCCAGCGTGATCCAGGCAAAGCCCATCTGGCCGGAAACCAGCACATCTCCCTGCCGCGTAATTCTGAGTCGATTGTGGATAGTCACGTTGCCGGTATCCATTATTTGCACCGTGAAGCCCGAAGCGTCCAGTGCTTCACCGGTGAAGGTCACCTTGGCCACCTTGTTCTGGTAGGTGCCCAGATAGATGACGCCGCTGGCATCCGAAGCCACGGCATAGATCTGCTCTCCCTTAGGAAAAACGCTCTCCGACAACACGATGCCCACTACCGCGCCGTCTTTGACCACGGCGCATTTCCAGTCGTTTAGGGACGCCCAGATCCGGCCGTAGCGATCCACACCTAGGGTATAGATGGTTTCGCCGCTGAGCTGGGGATCATCAATGGGAACGAGCACGCCGTCCCGGATTTCACCCAGACCTGCGGAGGACGCCACGTAGATGGTGCCGTCCTTCCCCTGCGCAAAATCGCGGATGCTCAGGAAGGGATTCCCCTGCTCCTGTACGATGCGGATGAACTGCTCCCCGTCATACAGGTAAACGCCTGCGTCGTTGGTGCCGATCCACAGCCGTCCCTGAGCATCTTCCATCAAGGCACGGATGGAAGAGGACTCAATCTTGCCCTCCTGGCTGAAATTGCGGAAATTGGTGCCGTCATAGCGAATCAGACCGCCGTAGCTGCCGATCCAGACGTAGCTGTCCGAGGTTTGATATACCACGTTGGCTTCGCCGGTTGGCAGGCCATTTCGGTCATTGTAGACGGTAACCACATATTGTGTTTCATTCAGCGCAGACGACGCCAGCGAAGCCGCAGGAAGCAGCATCGCCAAAAGCAGCGCCAGGATACAAAGAAATACATTGCGCTTTGACATGGTTGTCACTCCGCATCATGAAAATCAATTAAAAAAAGTATATCACAAGCGAAAAAAATTTACAATTCCGAACTTAATCATTTTCCAACGTGTAACCGAAAGGTAATCCCTTTGTGTTTGCTCAGCCGCGGATCTTCACGCTGACGCCGTTGACCTTTACGTTGTCATCCGCCAGTACCATGATGTAGCACTTGCCATCGATCATACGGGTCTGCACCAGATCGCTGTGGGCGGGATCCACCCGGATGGACACGCTGGGGGTTTCCACCTGAAACTGACGGGGCGTAACCATATTCACGGCAGGGATCTCCGCGTAGCTGCCAAAGGACTGGTCATACTTTTCCTCAAAGGCGTTCTGTCGCTCCAGCGATACGCCGCAGGTCTCCAGCATGGTTTTCACGTCGCTCTTTGTCAGGCACAGCGGCGCGGCGGTCTTGTCCGCCTTGCGTTCCTCGATCATGGTACAAACGGTATCGTGCACCGTCTGCACCACGTCCAGGCTGCACTCGTCCTCCAGCGTCTCCTGAAGCAAAGCCTGGAAGGTTTCCTTCTGCTCCTCTGCCGGCATGATGGGCTCCATGCCAAAGACATTCTGCATGAAAGCCTCATGGGGATCGGCACTGTTTTTGGTATAGAAAAGGGAAGCGTAGATATTGGCGCTGCGCTCCTCAAAGGCGGGGAACAAGAAGCCCATCTCCGGCATGCCCACGACCCAGTCCTCCGGGCGGTTGTGGAAGTCGTTGTCGGCGGTTTCATAGCACAGGGCGGACTTGGTCTGCTTCACCGGGCACACGCCCAGCAGGACATAGCTAAATACGTTCTGGGACTGTTCCTGATCCAGCTCGTCGTTGGCATTTTTGTAGGGTACATCGTAGCCGTCGTGGAGCATCAGGATCAGGTAGTTGGCGGCCTGCTGCTGCTCATTGACCGACTGAGTCTCGTGGGCATGCTCCGCCGCGATGGCGCCGATGACCCGCTGAAAAACCGCATCCACTGCCGCGTCATCCTTGAGGCCACTGTCCCTAAGAGCGGTGAGCAAACGATGTTCCTCGCCTTCCATCACCTGCAGGGCGTCAAAATCCACCGCGACCAGGTTCTGGCCCAGGGTGCCGGAAAGCACACGCTTAAAGATCGCCATGTATTTTTCGTTCTCTTCCTGAGGCAGGTGGTACACCGGCTTTTGAAAGGTAGAGATCACCTGACCTGCATTGGTAATGTAGCAACCCCGGAGCATGGTGGGGTTGCGCTTATCAGGGTTCAGCCTGCGCTTGATCTCGGAAAGTTCGCGTTGATTCATGGGGATTCACCTCTGGCAAAAAAGTAAGAGCCACTATGTATCTTATCACAGCCATGACCCCTGTGGCAAATGCTCCCGGAGACCCGACGACGAAAGCAGCGCCCGCCTTTGCTCCTCTCCGGCAAAGGCGAACGCTGGGATATGAATGATTAGCCTATCTCCACCACTCCCGTGCAGATTTTATCCAAAAACATACGGTCGTGCTCCACAATTAGCAGCGTAGGTGCATACTCAAGGATCAATTCCTCCACCTGACGTCTGCTCAGCACATCAATGTAATTCAGGGGTTCATCCCATACATACAGGTGGGCTGGCTTGCACAAACCTGCCGCCAGCAGCACCTTCTTCTTCTGCCCCTGGGAGAAGTACTCCAGCGGCCTGTCGAACTGCTCCCGACTCAGGCCCATGTTGCGCAGAATAGCCTTCAGCAGTGTTTCGTCCAGCTGGTTGGCGGCGATGAACTGGCTCATGCTGCCCCGCAGCCCTTCTGTGGACTGGGGCACATAGGACACCGTCAGCCCGGAAGCAACGGAAACGCTGCCGGTGAGTGCGTTGCCTATGCCGCACAGCGCCTTGAGCACGCTGCTTTTTCCGGCGCCATTGGCCCCCATCAGCGCCAGTCTGTCACCCTGCCGAAGCTCAAAGCGGATGCCGTCACAAACGGTGCGCTCGCCGTAGCGGATCGCGCCGTCCTGTACGCTGACCAGTGTCTGCTTGGGGTGACGCAGGGTGGTTAGCTTCAATTCCCCCACCTGCTCCACGTTCTTGAGCAGCTTGCTTTTCTCCGCCATTTCCTTTTCCCGGCGGCGGACAATACTTTTCGCGCGTTTCATCATCGCCGCGCTGCGTGCGCCCACATAACCGCGATCCAGCGCCGCCACCTGGCTTTCTGCCACATGGAACTTGCCCTTCTCCGCGTTGGCACTCCATGCAGCGGCCCGGCGCGCGCTTTGTCCCAGCCTGGCGATATCCTTACGTAGGGTCTCGTTCTGGGCTGCCTCGCTCTCGTTCTGCAGGTCAAAGGCCTGCTCCCAGGTATCGTAATCCCCCTGCATCACAGTAATCTTGGCCCGTTCCATGGCCATTACATGATCGATGCAGCGGTTTAAGAAGTCACGGTCATGGCTGACCAGCAAAAAGCCGTCCTTTCGGCTGAGATAGTCCGCCACTTGCTGACGGCCGTGCAGGTCCAGGTGATTGGTGGGCTCGTCGATAAGCGGATATACGTCGTCCCTGGCAAACAGCGCGCACAGCTGCGCCTTGGTCTGCTCGCCGTTGCTCAAGGTGGAAAACGGCCTTTCCAATGCCTCTTCGCTGCCGAAGAGCTGGTTCCATTCGCAGATGAAGCGCCAGTCTTCGGTATCCGGCGCAGCCTGGCGCATGACCTCCATGGTGGTCATGCCGGGATCCTTCACCGGAAAGGGAAAATACACCGCGCTCAGGGGCATATGAATGCGCCCGCTGCTGTCCAGTTCTCCGCTGAGCAGGCGCAAAAGCGTGGTCTTGCCACGGCCGTTGCGACCGGTAAGTCCCAGCCGCCAGGTGCTGTCCAGACGGGCCGTCAGGTCCTCAAACACCGGATCGGCGCTGCCGTCGTAGGTATAAGTCAAATGTTGAATGGTGATGTTCATTGGGCATACCTCCTTGGGAAAAACCAAAGGGGACAGCATTTTTCCACAGCAAAAAAACGAAGCCCACTGATGCGCTTCTCCTCCCGCCATGGCAAGCCAACAAACCGCCCGTTTCCCGGCGGCGTTTGCTTACACTCTCCCCTTCATGAGTTCAGGGTGCGGCAGGATTATTTGCGCATCTTTTCAGCTCCGTTTCTATCATCAAAATCAATTCGCGCCCATAGAAGCGCTGGCTTATTGTAGCACGGCAGGAAGGAAAAAGTCAATCCTGCATTACCATTCCACGCCAGGACGCGCCTCAAGCCCCTGATCGTAGGGGTGGCGGAGCTTGCGGATCTCGCTGAGATAGTCCGCCTGCTCCCTGAGGGACTGGGGCGCGGAATAGCCGGTGACCACCACCTCGCCCAGAGAAAGCCCTGTGCGGATCAGCTGCCACATGGTCTCCTCTTCCACAAGGCCAAGCTGTACCGCCATGGCCAACTCGTCAAAGATCATCAGCTGCGGCTTCTCGGCATTGAGCCTGTCCAGCAGTTCCCCGGCACTTCGCCGGTGGGCGGCTTTGGCAGCCTCCAGCTCCTCCGGGGACAGCTGCCAGGTGAAACCCTCCAGCTTTGCCCCATCAAAAACGTAGGCATTGCCAAAAGTCCTGAGGGCATTCAGCTCGCCGGATTGACCATCCTTGACAAACTGCGCGACCAGCACCCGCTGGCCGTGACCCAGTCCGCGCAGCGCCAACCCCATGGCGGCAGTGGTTTTTCCCTTGCCATCCCCGGTATAGAGATGCAGCTTATGTTCCATGCTGTCTCCTCCTTTGTTGCGGCATGGTTATGCTTATTCGGGATGCAGGATCTCGTTCCCTGCCAAGGACGGTTGTTTTCGGCTTGTGCATTTCCATCCGCTCTGCTATACTCAATAACGGAACCTAACCAGAACAGCATCTGCAAAGCGCGGCCATGCCGCAGGAACAGGGGTGAGAGTCCCCGACAGTGACGCTGCTGTGTAGAGCGATGTCCGACCCCCGCGCGAAAGCGCAGCCATTGGGCTTCGGCCTGAGAAGGCGGGCAAGGGCGCCTGAGCTCCAAGTCAGAATACGGCTTTGCAGATGGGCACAGAATACGCCTTCGATCCAAGGGCGGTGTTGCCGTGTGCAGCGCCTTTTTGGCATGCACAGGTACGCCGTACGGCCTTTCGCTGTGCGGCGTTTGTGCGTTTCCGGCCAGTTTTCCAAGAAAACATCGAAAGGTAGGAATCCGCAATGAAATGGTTCATCAAATGTTTCTGTCTTCTCATGACAATGGTGCTGCTGTGCAGCGCCGCGCTGGCAGCTCCCCCTGCCGCAGACCGTGCAGGCAACCCCATCCAGGTGCCTGCACAGGTCAACCGCATCGTATCCCTCGCCCCTGCCACTACGCAGATCCTGGATGCCCTGGGGTTGCTGGACAAGGTGGTGGGCGTGGATACCCAGACTCCGCTGTATGTGGCGGGCGTGGAGCATCTGCCCCAGTTTGACCTGATGTCCCCCGACATTGAGGCGATTGCAGCGCTGGAACCCGACATTCTCTTTGCCTCCGGCATGAGCTACCTGGACGGCAACCCCTTCCAGCTTTTGATGGATATGGGCGTTTGTGTAGTGGATATCCCCTCTGCAGACAGCATCGCCGGCATCTGCGACGATATCCTCTTCACCGCCGGCTGCCTTGGCATGGACGCCCAGGGGCAGGCCATCGTGGACGACATGCTGGCGAAGATTGACGCGCTGGCTGCCATCGGTGGCTCCATCGAAACCAAAAAGACCGTGCTGTTCGAGATCGGCGCGCTGCCCTACATCTACAGCTTCGGGCAGGGTACCTTCCTTCATGAGATGCTCACGCTGCTGGGCGCGGAAAACGTGCTGGGCGGGCAAAGCGGCTGGCTTGCCGTTAGTGAAGAGCACGCCGTAGCCGCCAATCCTGACGTGATCCTGACCAATGTCAACTACATCGAGGATTCCGTGGGCGAGATCCTGGCACGGCCCGGCTGGGAAAACGTCACCGCCATCAGCACCGGCAACGTCTTCTACATCGACAACGGCGCCAGCTCCCTGCCCAGCCATCACATCGTGGACGCCATGATCCAGATGGCTGTCGCCCTCTACCCCGACGCCTTCGCGGACGATGCAGCTTTACCTGCCGACGCGACCTGATATCACCCATGAAAAACAAAGTCAAGTTTCTTCTGTTCCTTGCGTCCGCGCTTGCCGCGCTGGCGCTAGGCGTGTGCATCGGCAGCAGCCGTATTCCATTGGGTACGGTGCTGTCGGTGCTGAGCCACAAGCTCTTTGGTACAGCCCTGCCTGAAAGCGTCACCGGCGTAACGGCTTCCATTGTGTGGAGCATCCGCTTCCCCCGCGCCGTGATGGCCTTTCTCATCGGCGCGGCGCTGTCCGCCAGCGGCACGGTGATGCAGTCCGTACTGCGCAACCCGTTGGCCTCCTCCTACACCCTGGGCGTTTCCTCCGGAGCGTCCCTGCTGGCTGCGGTGGTGCTGGTCACCGGGTTCTCCCTGCCGGTCATCGGTTCCTATACACTGCCCTTCCTTGGCTTCATCGGCGGTCTGGGTACGGTGTTCCTCGCCATGGCGCTGAGTATGCGCTTTGACCGGGGCATGGAAAACCACACCATCATTCTGGTGGGCATGGTGCTATCCCTGTTCGTCAATGCTCTGCTCACGCTGGTGACCGCCCTGTCCTCGGAACGGCTGAGCCAGCTGATCTTCTGGCAGATGGGCAGTTTTTCCGGCGAAACGTGGCAGAACTGCGGGCTGGTGCTGACGGTACTTGCCTTGGGGCTGTGCATCCTGCAGCGGTATGCCCGTGAGATGGATCTGATGACCTTCGGCGAGGAACAGGCGCTGTCCGCTGGTGTGGAGATGCGACGGGTCAAGCTGATTCTGATCGCCCTCTCCGCGCTGCTCACCGGCACCGCGGTCTCCCTTGTGGGCGTGATCGGCTTCGTTGACCTGATCGCCCCCCACATCATCCGCCGGCTGTTCGGTTCCAATCACCGGCTGGTAACGCCCATGGCTGCGCTGTTCGGCGGCACGTTCATGGTGCTTGCGGACCTGCTGGCCCGCACGATCCTCTCGCCATTGGAGCTACCCGTGGGCGCTGTGACCGCGCTGATCGGCGCGCCCTTCTTTGCCTGGGTTTACTTCCACAGAAAGCGGGGTGCTGCCTGATGCTGAGCCTTCACAACATTTGCGCGGGCTATGGAAGCACCCGGGTGCTCCACGGCATCACCTTCGATTTCCTTCCCGGACAGAATTACTGCATCCTGGGCCCCAATGGCTGCGGCAAAACCACGCTGATCCGCGCCATGGCAGGACTGATCCCTTCCGAGGGAGAGATCATTCTCCATGGGCAGAGCATCCGCCAGATGAAGCGCCGCCAGCTGGCAGCCAGCATGGCGGTGATGAGTCAGGCCACCCAGATCTACTTCCCCTATACCGTCTACGATACCGTTATGCTGGGCCGCTATCAGCACATGAGCCGTCGCCTGTTTTCCGCGCCTGATGCGCAGGATCGGCAAAAAGTGGAGGAATGCCTGGAGCAAGTTCGGCTGAGCGATCTTCGTCACAAGCCCATCGATCAGCTGTCCGGCGGCCAACGGCAGCGGGTGTTCCTGGCGCAGGCGCTGGCCCAGGATCCGGAGATCATCCTGCTGGACGAGCCCACCAACCACTTGGATCTGCGCCACCAGATCGAACTGATCGACTACCTGCGCCGCTGGTCCTCCGACGGTCAGCACACGGTGATCGGTGTACTGCACGACGTGAATCTGGCCCTACAGCTCACCGACCATGTGCTGTTTATGAAGGACGGACAGATCGTCCGTCACGGCCTTTTCCACGAAACAGCGGACGCCGCCTTCCTACGCCAGTTGTACGACGCGGACATCGCGGGATTTATGCAAACATCCTTTGACAGATGGAGGAACATCAAATGAAGCCCTATCGAAGCCCATACGAAGCCTATCCCTTCCTTTCCGATCCCGGAGAGGATCAGCGCTGCGATTTTGAGATTATGACAGACCGCATTGCCAGCGCTGCCGGCCTGCTGGCGTCCCTGTGCCCTGAGCGACGGGAAGAACTTCTGCGCATTGACGAGCTGGTGTACCACGCCAACCCCACCCTGCGCACCTTCCTGAGCATCAC
Source organism: Clostridiales bacterium (assembly GCA_015056365.1). Taxonomy (GTDB): domain Bacteria; phylum Bacillota; class Clostridia; order Christensenellales; family Aristaeellaceae; genus Limiplasma. Next base: position 113,578 of record SVGM01000009.1, read on the forward strand.
AGAGGACGAAGTGACCTGGCTGAAAGAGCTTGTGGACACCCTGGCCAAGGAAACCGCCGGGCTGTGTCATGTGTTTGTACTGCCCGCCGGAACGCCCCGCGCCTGTGCAGCGCACCTGCTGCGCACGGAAACCAAACAGCTGGTACGCCTGATTTACCGCCACATGGAGCAGTCCTCTGAGGTGCCGCCGCTGCTGATCGACTTTGCCAATCTGCTCTCCGGCTACTTCTTCCATCTGGCCCTTTGGCTGAATCATCAGGACGGTTTTGAAGAGATCCCCTTCGTCAGCCGCAACTACCGCTGACCCACGCGCCAAAACAGCCCTCGAAACCCGCAGGTCTCAAGGGCTGTTTTGTTTTGTCTTTCATTGCTCATCCGGCCTTTTGCACGCCCCAGATGCCCACCACGATAATCACCGAGGCAAGCAGCGATACCACCCCGAAGGGCTCGCCCAGGAAAACCACGCCTGCAAAAAGGGAGATTACCGTGGTCAGGTTGCAAAACACCGTGGCTTTGGCCACAGGCAGCTCCGTATTGGCATAGTTGAGCATCAAAAACGCCACGATGGAGGACAGGCAGGACAGATAAACGATCGATCCAATAAACGCAGGGCTGCCCAGAGGCGCCGTCAGCTGCTGCCACTGGCCGCCGCACTTGGCCGCCGCCATCACGGTAAACACCACCGCGCCTACCAGCATCATCACATACGTGCGTTCCAGCGCCGAGAAACGATCCGAGATCTTGCGGCTCAAAAGGTTAAACACCACCGCCGACAGCACCGCCCCCAGCAGCAGAATCACGCCCAGCGGCTGCACCTCGCCCTGCGCGCTTTGCTGCAGCGTCATCAGCACCACGCCAGCGATGGACATGAGCGCATACAACACCTGCGCCAGCCTTGGGATCTCCCGGAGAAACAGTGCGCCGAAAGCCAGCGCGGCAATCGGGATCAGGGCAATGATCACGCCGGAAAAGGTGGCGTTGGTCAGGTTGATACCGTAGCTCTCGCACAGGAAATACACCACCGGCTGAAACGCCCCCAGCGCCAGCAGCGGCGCGATTTCCCGAATCTTCAGCCGAAAGCGGAGCCAGCCTTCCTGACGGGTGTGCGCCGCCCACCAGGCGACGCCGTTGATGAGCACAAAGGCCGTCGCAAACCGGTACATCAGCATCACAAACGGATGCGCCACCGTAAGCGCGATCCTGGAAAACAAAAAGCTGAAGCCGAAGATCCCGTTGCCAATGGCCGCTGCGGCAATCCCCAGGCGCGTCTTCTTTTGCATAAGGATCATCTGTCCTTTCCCCGTTGATGGTCAAGTGCCAACAGGCCCGGCCAGCCATGGACTGACAGGGCCTGTTCTTCTCCTCACATCTCCTGTTTTTCTTCCTGCTTGCTAAAATGTGCCTTCAGCCAGCGGATCCGCTCGCTCCATACCGCCTTGCAGTCTCTGGGGAACAGGTAGCTCAGCACCAGTGCCACCAGCACACCCACCGCCGTATCAAAAATGCGGTTGAGAGCATAGGAAACATAGCTTTCCACCGGCGTATTGAACAGCAGGATGCACAGCACCACGCCGCCGGGCTGCACCCCGCCGATCCAGAACACCTGGCAAAGCATTACCAGCAGTACCACGCCCACAAAGGTCAGCAGCACCAGCAGCAGCGTATGGTGGCCATCCGGCACAAACCCCAGATAGATCCGAAACAGCAGCATACCCAGCAAGCCGCCCACAATGGTACCGTAGAGACGGTTGCCGCCTCCATTCCGGTAGCCGTCCTCCACGTCCGTCCCCATGCCGAAGATCGCGCCGATACAGGCAAAGGCAGGGCTGCGATCCAGGAAATAGTAAATCAGAGCGCAGATGGCCGCAGCCAGCGCCGTTTTAATGGTACGCATGCCCGGTTTGTGGGGCTTGTGCAGGTTATGTCCGATATGCATTGAGGTCAGCCTCCCGTGATGAATGGTGGTAGGCGGGCGGGACGTCCGTCGGATTGGAAAACGCAACTGTGAAAATATAGCATAATCATCAAGGCTTCGCAACCGATTTTTGAGAAAAACAGTGCCGGTTTTGGATTTTATGTTCTTGCCATTGATATGGCGTTCCTCCCGCGTCATCGCATCAAAAACGCCGTCTGCTCCGCGCAATCAGGAGCGGACGGCTATGTTTTTTGACATTCAGCTTATCGCGTCTTCAACCATTCTGAAATGTCAGATAGCAGATCACTCCTTGTTTTCCTCGGGGAAAACGCTCAGTATGGGCGCAACGTCCAAACCCTTCTGGCAGTCCAGATAGTTCTTGTTGATCTTGCACACCAGACCGCTCAGGGCGATGACGCCGATCAGGTTGGGGATCATCATCAGACCGTTGAAGGTGTCGGAGATGTCCCAGGCCAGGGAGGAGGCCAGCAGCGCGCCGAAGAGAACCATCACTAGGTGTCGGCTTTGCACCTTCGGCACTCATCAACATGAGATTCTCCGGAGTTCCCTCCGCCCACAGTCCTCTGACAAATCCTGCAGGCTTCGTAGAGATGCGACTTTTTTACTGATTCTGTCGAAGACTGTCAAGGGATATGGCACCGATTTCTGTATATCCTTTGTATTTCGGATGCTATTGCAATGGAAAAGGAAAAACCCTGCAACACGAAGTTGCAGGGTTTTGGTGAGCCCGGCGGGATTCGAACCCACGACCTTTTGATTCGTAGTCAAACACTCTATCCAGCTGAGCTACGAGCCCACATACTGCTTTGCTCAAGCAGCTTGATTATTATAGCACACCCTGCGAAAAATGCAAGGGGTTTGCCAAAGTTTTTTTCGAAAAGATCACCCTGCACCGGCCGCGGTCTGCCGTGCTTTGTTCATCCCTTGTTTTCTTTATTTTTTTGCATCTTGTACGCGCTTTCCTTGGTTGACAAACCCTGCGAGCCATGCTATGATGTTTTCAGTTCATCGTGCTAAAGCGCTGAACTGAAAACAGACTGTTATGCGGAGGAAATGAAAATGAAGAAATTGTTGGTCGTCCTGATGGCGTTGATGATGGCTTTTACCATGGTGACTGCGGTTGCTGAGGAAGCCAGTGATAAGCAGTACGTAATCGACAAGGGCGTGCTGGTTGTTGGTATCACCGATTTCGCTCCCATGGATTACAAGGATGAAAACGGCGAATGGATCGGCTTCGACGCTGACCTGGCCCGTGCCTTTGCTGCCAAGCTGGGCGTCAATGTTGAATTTGTGGAGATCGACTGGGACAACAAGATCCTGGAGCTGGACGGCAAGGCCGTTGACTGCATCTGGAATGGTATGACCCTCACCGACGCTGTGATGACCGCCATGGAGTGCTCCAACCCCTACATGAACAATGCTCAGGTCGTGGTCGTTCCCGCCGCTAAGGCTGACCAGTACCAGACCGTGGAAAGCCTTGCTGGCCTGGCCTTCGCCGCAGAAGCTGGCAGTGCCGGCGAAGCTGAGGTGACCGCTCTGGGCCTCAACTGCACCCCCGTGGCTACTCAGGCTGACGCGCTGATGGAAGTTGCCTCCGGCACCTCCGACGCCGCCGTTATCGACGCTCTCATGGCCGCTGCCATGATCGGCGAAGGCACCAACTACGCTGACCTGACCTACACCGTGAGCCTGAACAGCGAAGAGTACGGCGTTGGTTTCCGCAAGGGCTCCGATCTGGCTGCCGAGCTCAATGCTTTCCTGGTGGAAGCTGCTGCCGACGGTTCCCTGCAGGCCATCGCTGAAGCCTACCTGGTGCAGGCTGCCCTGATCAATCAGCAGTAAACCTGTTTGCAACGTATCATTGGGGAAATCGCCAGCCGGCGATTTCCCCGTTTCCGCTTATAAGCTTTTTCCGAGAAAGTTGGATCGACTATGCAGCAACTATTCGAACAGATCACCCAGCAGATGCCCATTGTCTTCCGCTCCCTGAACCAGGGCTTTCTGCAGACGCTGCGTCTGTTTTTTGTGACCCTTCTGGGCGCTCTGCCTCTTGGTCTGGTGATCTCCTTTGGCTCCATGAGCCGCTTTAAACCCCTGAAATGGCTCACCCGCATCTTTGTGGGTATCATCCGCGGTACCCCGCTGATGATCCAGCTGCTGATTTTCTTTTACTTCCCCGGCCTTGTGCTCAAAAACAACATCTGGGGCAGCGGCGAAGCCGGTCGCTTCACGGCGGCGTCCATTGCATTCATCATCAATTATGCCTGCTATTTTTCTGAAATCTACCGCGGCGGCATTCAGGGCATTCCTGTGGGTCAGGAAGAAGCCGGTCTGGTGCTTGGCATGAAGCCCGCGCAGATCTTCTTCAAAGTCAAGCTGCTGCAAATGATTAAGCGTATCGTGCCGCCCATTTCCAACGAGATCATCACCCTTGTCAAGGATACCTCCCTGGCGCGCATCATCGCGCTGCAGGAGATCATCTGGGCCGGTCAGGCTTTTATGAAGGGCAGTCAGGGCATCTCCGGCGCCATCTGGCCGCTGTTCTTCACCGGCGTGTACTATCTGGTATGGAACGGCGTGCTTAGTTGGCTGCTGGGTAAGCTGGAGAAAAAGATGGACTATTTCAGGTAAGGAGGTGGAGCAAATGTCAATTTTGCAAGTGGAACAATTGGAAAAGAGCTTTGGTGCAACAAAGGTTCTGGATGGCATCAGCTTCACCATGGAACAGGGCGAGGTGCTTTCCATGATCGGTTCCTCCGGCAGCGGAAAAACCACGCTGCTGCGCTGCCTGAACTTTCTGGAAAAGCCCAACGGCGGCCGGATTCTCATGGGCGACGAAGTGCTCTTCGATGCTGCCGACGCCCGAACGCTGAGGGAAAGCGAGATTCGCAAAAAGCGTCTGCATTTCGGTCTGGTTTTCCAGAACTTCAACCTTTTTCCCCAGTATACGGCGCTGCAGAATGTGGTGCTGGCCAAGGAACTGCTGGCACGTGAACAGCCGGACTACAAGAAAAACAAGCATCAGATCCGTGCCGAGATCGAGGAAGCCGCGCAAAACCTGCTGATCCAAATGGGGCTGAAGGACAAGATGAAGCACTATCCCCACCAGCTGTCCGGCGGTCAGTGTCAGCGCGTGGCCATTGCCCGTGCTCTGAACCTGCAGCCTGATATCCTCTGCTTCGATGAACCCACCTCTGCGCTGGATCCTGAACTCACCGGCGAAGTGCTCAAGGTCATCCGTGAGCTGGCTGACAAGAACACCACCATGATCATTGTCACTCACGAGATGAGCTTTGCCCGGGACGTGGCCAGCAAGGTCATCTTCATGGACGGCGGAAAGATCTGCGAGATGGGCTCTCCTCAGGAAGTTTTCGAGAACCCGCAGAAGGAACGCACCCGCCAGTTCCTCTCGAATTACAAAAACAATATGTAATTCTTCTCACACAAAGAAGCCGCCCGGACAACCGATCTGGACGGCTTCTTTGTGTTTCTTGTCAATCGATTTGGATCTTGATGACCACGGGCTTGTCCGTACGCACCCAGGGTGCTTCCACGTTAAGTCCTTCTGCGTCCCGCTTCCATGCCGGAGCCTCATCGCTGCCCAGCACGCTCACATTCCGGACGATGCCATGGAATACCGGTAGGCGCGAAGCGTCCGCTTCCGCAAGGGAACGGATGACCACTCGGCCGTCCTCCGGCCAGGAGAGTACCGTTGCATACAAATTGCTGCCGTTGACGGTAAAGCGGATGTCCTCGGATGTGAACACCTTCTCCTTGGCGTCGGTGAACTGTCCCTCTTCCACTGCCGTGGGGCCTTCGGCCGCCTTGCGCCATACCTTCGTGCCGTATATGGCCTCGCCGTTGACGCTCATCCACTGACCGATCTCCTGCAGCACCGCCGTATCCTCCGGACCAATGGTACCGTCAGGTTTGGGGCCCACATTCAAAAGCAGCGTGCCATTCTTGCTCACGATGTCCACCAGGTCGCAAATCAGGCCCTTGGCAGACTTATAGCTGTTGCCCTCTGTGTAGCACCAGCTGTTGCGGGCAATGGCCGTGTCCGTCTGCCAGAAGTAGGGCTTTACCTCTGCAAACTGACCCCGCTCCACATCCGGCACAGCGGTGCCAAACATAAACGCCTCATGCTTGTAGTTGATGGCCACCTCAACGCCCCACTGGGCAGCCCGGTTATAGTAATAAGCCGCCAGCTTTTTCAGGTACGGCTTCATGGCGCTGTGCTGGATCCACCAATCGAAATACAATAGCCGCGGCTGGTAGCGGTCGATGAGCTCGCAGGTTCTCACCAACCAATCCTGCAAAAACTCCTCCGAAGGCTCGGGCTTGCTGTACAGATCCTGAAAATCAGGCTCTGGCATAGCCGGCCAGTACAGATCGCCGCGCTTCAGGGGTTCTTTCACATCGCTGTCAAAGGTCTTGCCATGGCCCATAAAGAACCAGTGTTCTGCTCGATGGGAAGACGCACCCACGGTCAGCCCACGGTCTTCGCAGCTTTTTTTCAACTCGCCCAGTACGTCCCGCATGGGGCCCTTTTCATAGGCGTTCCAATGAGAGACCTCACTTCGGTACATCTGGAAACCGTCGTGATGCTCGGCTACGGGCACCACATACCTTGCGCCTGCCTGCCGAAACAGCTCCGCCCACTTCTCCGGATCAAACTGCTCCGCCTTGAACATGGGAATGAAATCCTTGTAGCCGAAGTCCTTATGCTCGCCATAGGTTTTCACATGATGCTCATATTCCGGCTGCTCTTTGTGATACATATTCCGGGGATACCATTCGCACCAGAAACTGGGTACGCTGTAAACGCCCCAATGAATGAAGATACCGAACTTGGAATTGCGGTACCATTGAGGCACCTGAAATGCGGAAAGCGACTCCCAGGTATCCTGAAACGGTCCCTGGCTGATGACCTTATCAATTTTCTCCAGATACGGTTTCAAATCGTACATATTCTCCCCTCCTGTGCTTATCATAGTAGCAGATTTCCACATCATCCGCAATCTGCCTACGAACAAAAAACTGCCTCAAATGCGCGTAGCACTTGAGGCAGGGTTGATGTGTCGGGAACAAGGGATTCCCTCTGTTTGGGTTCCGTCGGTTCAGCGTTTTACCGGTCGCTGTAGGCACAGCAGAAAACTGTCTGGCACAGAGGAACGATACACTGTGAAGCATACTCGCTCTGGACCCTAATCCTTCAGCACAGGTCACAGGGGTAACTAAATGCCCTGGCTTTCAAGACCTTCAGGATCATAGCCGCAGTTCGTTACTGCGACAATCAGACCGAAATCCGCGTTATGTGTTCTCTCTCAGTCTGAACAATGCTGTGCTCGTGCCGGCTGTTCTTTCCGATGTACTCATCTGCATCGGGAAAGGATCGCTGCTCCTTACGCTATACAGCTGGGATTAGCCCTTAACGCCGCCCAGCACCATACCGGTAACGAAGTAGCGCTGCAGGAAGGGGTAGACGAGCAGGATGGGCAGCGCAGAGACCACGGTGATGGCGCAACGGATGGTCACGGGCGTGGACTTGGCAGCTGCCTGACTGGCCAGAGCGTCAACGGAAGCGTTGGCTGCGTTGGCGGTGTTCATGGATGTAGCCAGCTTCATCTTCAGCAGGTACTGCAGGGTGTGCAGGTACTTCTTACCACCGTTGTACAGCTGGGTGTCGAACCACTGGTTCCAGCTGCCGACGGCAACGAACAGCGCGACCGTGGCCAGCACGGGGGTGCACAGGGGGAAGATGATCTGCCAGAAGATACGCATGTCGTTAGCGCCGTCGATACGGGCAGATTCTGCCAGAGCTTCCGGCAGACCCTGAATGTAGGTACGGATAACGATCATGTTGAAGCAGCTGAACATGGTGGGGATAATGTACACCCAGAAGGTCTTGCTCAGCTTCAGCGTGCGGTGGATCAGCAGGAAGTTGGGAATCAGACCGGCGTTAACATACATGGTCAGAACCACAGCCAGCGTGATGAACTTGCGGAACACATACTCCTTACGGCTGAGGGCGAATGCCAGCATGGAGGTAAAGAACAGGTTCAGGATGGTGGTGATAACCGTACGGGCAACGGAGATACCGAAGGCATTCCAGGTCAGCTTGTCGCTGAGCAGGGTATTGTAGGCCTCGGTGCTGAACTTACGGGGCCACAGACCGATACCGCCGCGAACTGCGTCGATGCCGTCGTTGAAGGAGATGGCCACAGTATTCACAACCGGGAAAAGGGTAACAAACATCAGAATGCAAAGGATGATGCCGTTGACAATGGGGAATACCACATCCTGTTGCATAGGCTTTTTCGCCTTTTTGTTGTACGTAACAGAAGTCACAGCATATCCCTCCTTTACAGCAGCGTATCTTCATCCAGTTTCTTGGCCACAAAATTGGCGGCGAAGAGCAGGATGATACCAATCACGCTCTTGAACATACCAGCCGCAATAGCACGGCCGTATTTGTTGTTCTGGATACCATATTCCAGCACAAACACATCAAGAGTCTGTGAGAAATCGTAAACTTGCTTGTTGCCCAGCAAGTACTGGAGTTCGAAACCAGCCTCCATCAAGTGGCCAATGTTCATGATGAGCAGCACCACGAATGTGGACTTGATGCCGGGCAGCGTAACGTTGAGAATGCGCTGGAAACGACCTGCGCCGTCGATGGCGGCAGCTTCGTACAGCGTGGGGTCGATGGAGGTCATGGTGGAAATATAGATGATGGAGTTCCAGCCAACTTCCTTCCAGATGTTGATAAGACCAACAAGGAACCAGAAGTACTTGCCTTCACCCAGCCACCAGACGGGCTGATCGATAATCTTGGCTGCCAACAGCATCTGGTTAACGGGGCCGTCGGATACGAACATGTTCTGCGCCATACCCACGACAATAACCATACTCAGGAAGTGAGGCAGATAGGTGACCGTCTGCACCGTACGCTTAAAGCCACGGTTGCGGACTTCGTTAAGCAGAATGGCCAGCAGAATGGAAGCAAGAGTGCCAAAGACAAGGTTGATCACGCTCATGGCCAGCGTGTTTCTGAAACCGAGCCAGAAATATTTCTCATTAAAGAGCCATTTGAAATTGCCAAAGCCGATCCAGTCCGCACCTTTTTTAATGGTGGAAATGTCAAGGTTCTGGAATGCATAGCGCCAGCCCCACAGGGGATAATAGTTAAAGAGCATGACATACAAAAGCACCGGAATAGACATGACCATCAGCCATTTCTGATCCCAGAGTGTTTTCCAGATGCTCTTTTTCTTAGCGGGCTGCATCGGTTTGATGTTGGTAGCCGCACCGGTCATAGATGTTACCCCTTTCCGAAAAAACCATGGGGAGAGACAAGCTCTCCCCATGGCATGAGAGATTCTGAATTACTCGGCGGTCTGCTCGACCAGCTTGGTCACTTCAGCCTGCATGAAATCAGTGTAGATCTGGGCATAGGGAGCGATTTCGGTGACGAAAGCATCCCAGTTGGTGTCCAGTTCAGCCTGATCAGCGCTCATGATGATCTTGGGCAGCTGCTGGTCCTGGATGAGGAGGAACTTGTCATAGTCATCCTGGATGGGAGCCTTGTCGATCTGCCAAGCTTCGCCCCAGGGAGCCAGTTCGCAGGGAGCGTTGAAGAAGTCGGCGGGCTTCAGGTAGCCGTAAGCAGTCAGGAACTCCTTGTCGTAGTCGCTCATCAAAGCGAAGTAGTTTTCGCCCTGGTCAGCGGGAGCCCAAGCGTTGCCGTCATCCTGGGTGCCCTGCTTCTTGGGAGCAGATTCCCAGATGGTGAGAGCGGTGTTGGCCATCTTCCAGGTAGCATCGTTGCGCTGGCTGTACTGTTCCTGAGTCATCAGCATACGGCCATTCTCAACGTAGTAGTCTTCGCCTTCGATACCCCACTGCAGGATCTTCTGCCACTCGTCGCTCAGCAGAGCTTCGAACAGCTGGATCATGCGCTCGGGATATTCGCAGTTGACGGAGATACCAAAGCCGCGGTCCTTGTTGGGCACAGCGCCGTTGAGGTACTGCTCGCTGATGGTGCCGAAGCCGTAGGACTCATCGTACACCAGGGGCAGAGCGATGTAGGTGTTCTTGTACATGCCGGCGGTCTCCAGGGCAGCGGTAGCGGTACCGAAGTCCCAGGTCTGGTCGAACATGCCCAGCACGGTGCCGGCAGACAGCTTGGCGATGTACTGGTCATAGGTCATGGTGAAGGTGTCGGGATTGATCAGGCCCTTGTTGTAAGCCTCGTTCAGCTTGGCATAGTAAGCCTTGGCGTAGGGCTTGTCGATGAAGGTTTCAACAGCGTAGATGCCGTTCTCATCCGCGGTGCGGTTGATGTAGACTTCGCCTTCGTTGGGCTGGCCCATCAGGTGCTGCACGGGGTTGATCAGGCAGAAGTGACGCCAGTCTTCGCACAGGATGGCGAAGCCTTCGTACTTAGCGCCGTTTTCATCGGTGGGGTTAGCAGCGATGAAGCGCTCGATCAGATCGAAGTACTGATCCAGGGTCTTGATCTGGGGATAGTTGTCCCAAGCCAGAACCTGCTTCTGGATGAAGAAAGCGGGGCCGTTGCAGGCCATCTGGATCTGAGCGTTGTAGTTGATGCCGTAGTTGGGGATGATGAACAGTTCGCCGTTCTCATTGACCAGCTGGGGCAGCAGATCCTTGATGTGGTTCCACAGGTTGGGGGTGGACTCTTCGTTGATGTAGTCCAGCAGGTTGATCAGAGCGCCAGCGTTGATGAGCTTCTCAGCGCTGTTGCCGCCGTCGAACAGGTCCGGATAGTCTTCACCGGCAATCTTGGTGCCCAGAGTTTCGTCCAGGTCGCCAGCCAGGAATTCGATCTCGAACTTGATGCCGAACTGTTCTTCGATCATCTTGTAGATCTTGTTGTCTTCAGTGGGCTGATCGCCGGGATCGCCACGGAAAACGGTGACGGTGATGGGTTCCTGCTCAGCCACAGCAAAGCTGCACAGAGACAGAATCATTGCCAGAGCCAGAATGGCAGCAATAATTTTCCGCATGTTGGTTTCCTCCTAAAGTTTAATTTGGGAATCTCTTTCCCATTTAATACAATTATAGATGCCAAGGCACCTCTCAGCAATGCTTTTTTTCGTAAATTTTAGGACAAAAATATCCTTCGCCAATTTACTTTGGTAAAGACGTTTCGTAAGTTTGTTATGTAGGCTGGATTCCATGATGTGCAATCGTTTTCTTGTTTTCATTGTTTTTCCAGTGCATTTTCTGGAAATTGTTTCCAATCAGTAGCTGCAAGAATTGTCATTTCGTTACTGTTGCTTCCTCAAAAGCCATGTAACAGTTTCTTTCCATATCAAAAAGAGGACAGATCTGAAATCTGTCCTCTTTCCGTCCGATCATCTGACGGCCGCCTTATCTGGTAAACCTGAGCACATTCCAGCTCAAGGGCTGCAACACTGCCTGTACCTTTCCTGCCTCGGCTTTGGTCTCACTTACCGTCGCCGGTTTGATCACGTCAGGATGATCGTAATGATTGAAGGCTTCCGGGTCACTGCTGTACATGGCGATATGCTCGCAGAACGTCCAGCCTTCAAAACCGCGGGCGTCCAGCGTCAGCTCATGGCAGTCCTGTTCATCCGCATTGATAACGAACACAGTCAGCTCGCCTGCTTCCTCGTTAAGGGCTGCAGCGGACTGGATGTATTCCACCTTCTCAAAGCCGCCGTACTGATTCATGTCATCAATGGCGTAGCCTTCCACGTCGAAATGCTCGCACTCCACCACCGTGTTCAGCGCAATGCCGCGGGCGTAGCGAATCATCTGGGTGAAGGGATAGTACCCCGCGCTCTTCCACACGTGCTCCCGGTCGTTGGCGCACAGCAGATTGATTCCACTGGTGGCGCAGCCGATCCGAATACGGTCAGCATGACGCAGCATGGTAAGCATCACTGCGGCGCTGGCCAGCGTCCGGGGCATTTCGCCGCTGAGGGGGAAGCTGCGGCGGGTGGACCAGTCGTCCGGATCGTGGCGGACGTACTTGCGCTCCGGATCAAAGCTGAAGAAGCCCATGGCGGGTTGGCGTCCGCCCAAGCCCAGATGGGCACCGCTGGCGGGCCGGTAGGAGCAGGCATATTCGTCCAGCGAGAGCATCATGGTCTTGTTCACCCGCAGCTTGGTCTTCAGGAAGTCGCACAGAGCGATCTCCGTACGGATGTACTCCTCAAAGGCTTTGTAACCTGCCATCAGCGCAGGCACGTTGCCGGGAGGGGCGGAGTGGTAATGGTGCAGGGAAATCATGTCCACGGTCTCGTAGCATTCCTGCAGCACCTGCAGATCCCAGTCCGGATAATGATTCAGGAAAGGCGAGGAAGACACACAGGCAACGGTTTCGATGGTGGGGTCGATCCACTTCATCACCTTGGTGGTCTCGTGGGCCAGCACGCCGTACGCCTTGGGGTCTTTCTGGTAGGATGCGATCTGCCACGGCCCATCCATCTCGTTACCCAGATACCAGGTCTTCACCTTGTAGGGCTTCTGATGTCCGTTTTTGCGGCGCAGATCCGACCAGTAGGTACCGCCTTCAAAGTTGGTGTACTCCACCACGTCCATGGCGTCCTGCAGGGTGCCGGTGCCCAAATTGACCGTGTACATGGCTTCTGCGCCGCACTTTTCCGCCCATTGCAGGTACTCGTCGTGGCCCACGTCATTGGGCACGTACTGGAACCAGGCGGTGTCCAGACGGGTCTTGCGCTGGTCCTTGGGACCGATGGAGTCCTTCCAGTTCCAGCCGGAGACAAAGTTTCCGCCGGGCATGCGCACGCAGGGCAGGCCGCTTTCCTTCAGGCCGTTGATAAAATCCTGCCGGAAGCCCTGCTCATCCGCGGTGGGATGCTTGGGGTTGTACATGCTGCCGTTGACCATGGAACCGATGGGCTCAAGAAATGCGCCGAACAAGCGCTCGGAAATCTCGCCGATCCGATAGCTGGGATGGATCGTCAATGTAGCTTTTTTCATCGTGAACATCCTTTCAGAATCAAAATCAATGAATGCGCGGGAAGAGAACGCCTCTCCCGCGCATTCGTGAAGCATCATTCAAAGATGACAGATTTGAGCATGACGCTGCCGCCGCCTTCATAGGTGATGTACAGCGGAGACTTGCCTTTGGGCAGGGTGATGGGCGCAGTGTAGGGCGTCCAGATGTTGGTGTTTTCCAGCTTCATGGAGGCCAGCGCAGGGCCGAACTTGCTGGTCTTCACATGGAGGGTGCCGCCCCAGCCGTAGCCGCGCACCATCAGGGTAACGGTATTCACGTCCTCAAAATCGAAGTACTTGAAGCCCACCACGGTGCCGTCGTGGATATTGGCCACATAGCCAGGCTCTTCATCGCCATCCCTGCCGTCCTGGGTCACGCGGGCAGAGTTGGGCGCGCCGGTGATCATGTGGCGTTCCTTGTCGAAGATATGGCAGGCGATGTAGGCGGGATACTCGCCCTTGCCGGGCAGGGGGCCGCCATTGGGGCCGCAGGAGGTCATCTCTACCTGCGGAATGCTGCCGTCCTCCAGGATCTCGATGGGTTCCAGACAGCCCTGACGGCTGTACCAGGTGCCGTTGGTCTGGCGATGGTAGAAGATATACCATTTGCCGTTGATCTCAATAATGCTGCCATGGTTGTTGCCGCCGTAGGCCTTGGGCAATTCCGGCTCATCACCGATGTGCAGGTCACAGTTGCTGACGATCACGCCGCCATAAGTGAAGCCCTGCCGGGGATCCTTGCTGGTGGCGTAGCACAATTCGTGCATGGGCGTGGAAGAGTAGACGAAATAGTAGGTATCGCCGTTCTTACGAATGGAGGGCGCCTCAAAGAAGGCATGACCTTCGTAGCCGGTGCCCTCAGCGTATTCCACACCGGGAACCACGAAGCGCATATCCTCCCGAATGGTGAGCATATCGGGGCCAAGCTCAACCAGCATCGCGCCATGGCGGCTCTTGTCGCCCCGGGCGCAGAAGCCGGTGTACAGGTAGGTGGTATCGCCCTCGGTGAGCACGCCAGGGTCAAACTGAGGCTCGTCGCCTGCCTTCCGGCCGTACAGCGTACCATCCGGATAATGCACATTGCCGTAGAACTGATACCGGCCGGCAGGGGTATCGCACACCGCAACGGACACGATATCCAAATGATCCAGCACATAGTACAGGTAGTAGCGTCCGTCCGGACCGACGGTCACGTCGGGAGCATACAGGCACATGGAGCCGTCCTTGTTCATGGGGTCCTCGTTGCGGGGATAGATCACGCCTTCATAGCGCCAGTCAGTCAGATCATCCACCGGCGCAGACCAGCACACATAGTCGCCCATGCAGAACACATAGCCGTTAAAGAGGTCATGGGAGCCGTACACATACACACGATCGCCGAAAACATAGGGTTCACCGTCAGGGATGTATTCCCAGGAGGGCAGATAAGGATTGAAGCCGAGTTTTTTCATCTTGCACGTTCCTTTCTCATGTTATGATGAAATCGTCATTGGCAGGCATTTTGGCTGATTGTCATATTGCTGATGATTGATTTTATTGTACGGAAATCCGTTGCAGGATGCAAGGTACAATTTCCTTTTCTCAGCAGAACATCCTGATGTATTTATGGACAAAATGATCCTATTTTCGACGGATGCCTCCCTGCTGCCTGAGAAATTCACCGTTCCTGCGTCCCGCGCTCTGTTTTTTGAAAAAGCGTTTTCACAACAAAAAACGCCGCACGCGTTTTGCGTGCGGCGTAAAGTGTCTTTGATCGATTACTGAACCAGCGTGCCCCAACGCTTCTTTGCCTCGTTGTAAGCCTTGTTGATGGCGTCGTTGTGAGCGCTGTCAACACCGGAACCGCTGTGGGTCTTACTGCCGGAGAAGTGGATACACATCATGCCGTAGTAGTTGTTGTTCTTCTCGTAGTGCTCCTTGGTGAAGGAGGACTCCACCAGGCTGCCGTTGCGGGTATCCATCCAGCCATGGGGATAGCCGTAGATACTGACGCAGTAGACGGTGCCGTTGACATTGAGCCATGCGGCGCGGCGGTCCCAGGCGCTGCCGATGTTGGTGCCGCCCATATTGCCGTTAAAGTCAGGCCAGCAGTAGTTGGCGTTATCGTTCTTGATGTCGCCCTTGATCAGATCCAGCTGCGAGCTGGAGGGAGACTGACTCTGATAACGGGCGCCCACGATCTCACACATGATGCGGGTATCCGCGGCGGTCATGGGCACGCAGTCAGCGTGGTTGCCGCCGGACCAGCGGTAGATGGTGAACACCTTGCCGGTTTCCACATCCATCACCTGAGCCGTGGTGCTCTTGGGGAAGAGCGCAGCGCCGTTGTCATCGAAGTTCCAGTTGGCTTTCTGCACACGGTAGACCGTGCCGAAGTCCTTATCCACGATGCCGGTGGAGCCAGAACCGGTAGAGCCGGAGCCAGTGGAGCCGGAGCCGCCGGTGGTGCCGCCCAAACCGGGCACATAGGTGGTGGAACCGTTGGACACCTGCTTGGCCTGAGCGGTCAGCAGCGGCCAGGTCTGGTCGCCCATGACGCCGTCGCGGTCAATGCCGCTCTGCTTGCGCTGGAAGTTCTTAACCGCAGCTTCGCTGCCGCTGCCATAGGTGCCGTCCAGCTCGCCGGTATAGTAGCCCAGCACGTACAGGGCCACCTGCATGGCGTACACACGGACGTCGCCCACCAGGGTATCGTCGTCGTAGAACTTGGCGTTCAGGGGGCTGTTCCACAGGTTGAGGACGTAGGCAGCCAGCGCCGCATCGTCCAGAAGGCCGGCGGAAATATTGGAATACACAGCATTGTAGGCCTTGCTCTGGTAATACACACGGCAGTAGACCACGCCGTCGCTACCCACAAAGGTGGTGCCGTCCACCATCTGCACAACCGTGCCCGCAGGAGCGGTCACAGCGCCAGAATTGGTGCCGACGCTGGCGAACAGGGTGGTGTTGACGGGCAAACGGATGAATCGCTTGGTGCTGGTGGGAGATACACCGCCGATCGTGCCGCCGGTGGAGCCGGAGCCGGTGCCGCCGATCACGCCGGTAGAAGCACTGGCGCAGTCACCGCGCACATATCCGGTCAGGCCGCTGACCAGCTTGACGCCGTACCAGGTGTAGCTGCCGCTGGTGACCGGCGAGCCGATCATATCCACGATGCTGCCCTTGGCCAGCAGGGTGCCGGAGCGCTTGCCGCCGGGGGTCAGGCGCACGACGGTGCCGGGCTTGGTGATGGTCACGCTGCCGGTGACAGTGTTGGTATCAACAATGGTAGAACCGGAAGAACCAGTGTTGCCCAGGCTGGTATAGGTACCCATGATCCAGCCGGTATTGTTGCCGTAGACGACCTTGTACCAGGTAACGCCGCCGGAGGTGGCGGTATCGGAGAAGGCCAGGGAAACGCCCTTGGGCACAGATCCCAGTCGGGCGGAAGACTTGCTGGCGTACTTGCGCAGGTTAACGCTGTCGGTGGTGGTCAGCGCGCCGGCGCCGGAACTGCTGCCGGCAGCGGTGGCGTTGACATAGGTTCCCATCAGCCAGCCGGTCTGATCGCCGTAGACGACCTTGTACCAGGTAACGTTGTCGTTGGTGGAGGTATCGAAATAGGTCAGGTTGACGTTGATGGGCACCACGCCGATCTTGCCGGATTTCTGGGAGGCCTTTTCACGCAGGTTCACGGATACGCGGGTGCGCAGCGTGCCGGTGGTGGAAGAGACCGTACCGCTGGGAGTGGTGACCGTACCGGTGGAGCCGGTCATGCCGGTGGAAGGGGTGGTGGGAGCGCTGGTACCGGTGACCAGTGCATAAAGCGCGGCCTGGGTAATGGGGCCGGCGTCGCCGTCGCGGGACAGGCCGTTGGCCTGCTGGAACTTATAAACCGCGTCGTCGGTCTTCTTGCCGTAGTCGCCGTCCAGAGAGATGCTGTAATAACCCAGCTTGCTCAGGGCCAGCTGCAGGGCGTAAACGCGCACGTCACCCACCAGGTTCAGCGTCTGCTTCAGGGTCGCATGGGTACCGGCACGCCAGATGGAGTTCTCAATGTAGCTCTGGAGCTGATCATCGCTGAGCATCACCACGTCGGTGCAGCGCACCTGATACTGGGTGTTGTTGTAATAAAGGCTGTAATAGTTGGAGGTAATGGCGTCGCTGCCGGTGGCGGTGTAATAGTTATCGGTCACCAGCTGGCATACCGTACCGGCGGGTACGGTCACCTGGGAGCCCGAGCCATAGGTATCGCCGGTAAAGAACACAGCGCCTGCAGCAGGAACCTGCACAAAATATTTCTTGGCAGAACGCGTCAGGGACGCAGACGAAGTGCCTACGTTATCCGCACCCAGCGCAGCAGGCATCAACCCTGCCGTAAAGCAGAGCACCAGCACAAGCGCGATGATCCGGCGCAAAACGCCAACTCCTTTAACTGTTTCGTTCCTGATATCCATGCCGCAGACCTCCATATTTCTTGCGTGCACTGGGCTGAAAAGGCAGCTTCGCACACGGGCAACGCTAATTGGGCATGTTTATAATATTACAACTTTATTACATTGTCAACGCCTTTTGTAGAAATTTTGAAAGAAAATCATGCGTTTTCTTCATCTTTTTGCCGTGATTTTTTCCCAATCAAGCAAAGGATGCCAACCCGGCGATGTCTTTGAGCAATACAGCCACGTCCTCGTCCCGGGTGCAGACAGAGGTAACCAACCGCACAGCGCAGCGCTGCTCGTCCACTTTGCCCCAGTAGGTGATGGCGTGCTTCCGGCTCAGGGCCTCGTAGGCTTCATTGGGCATAGTGATAAAGATCTGATTGGCCAGCGTATCGCAATACAGCGGGAAGCCGGCGTCCACGAACGCCTGTTTGATGGCCTGCGCCTGCTGGTTGGCCTTGCGGGAGGCCTTCACATACAGCCCGTCCTGCATCATGGCTTCAAACTGAACGCCCAACAGCCGCCCCTTGGCCAGCATGGCGCCCCGTTGCTTCATATGATAACGGAAGCAATCCCTTAGCGCCTTGCCGGGCATCACGATCGCCTCGCCGAAGAGAAGGCCTACCTTGGTGCCGCCGATGGTGAAAGCGTCGCAGGTTCTGGCAAGGAAGGGCAGATCCACCTCAGGCATGGCCGCCAGACCATAGCCCAGGCGGGCGCCGTCCACAAAGAGGGTCAGGCCCAGCTCATGGCAGGTCTCCGACAGCGCGGTCAGCTCATCGGCGGAGTACAGGGTGCCGATCTCCGTGGGATGGCTGATATACACCATTGCCGGACGGACGATATGCTCGTGAGAGGAATCGCCCCGCTGGAGAAGTACGGCTTCCCGCACCTGATCGGCGCTGATTTTGCCGTCAGTGGGGGGCAGCGGCAGTACCTTATGACCGGTGGCTTCCACCGCGCCGGTCTCATGCACGTTGATGTGGCCGGTGTCGGCGCACAGCACACCCTCGAAGGAGCGCAGTCCCGCTTCGATCACCAGCAGGTTGGCCTGAGTGCCGCCCACCACAAAATGAACTGCCGCATCGGGGCAGGCGCACTGCTCGCGGATGATCTCCCGGGCTTTTTCACAGCGTTCGTCCTCGCTGTAGCCGCAGTGCTGTTCTTCGTTGGTCTCCATCAGGGCCTTGAGCACAGCAGGATGCGCGCCGCAGGCGTAGTCACATTCAAAATGAAGCATGAATCGAACCCTCATTTCTATCATTGGTTGGTTTTGGCTCTCTTATGCTATCCGCACACAGATAGGTTGTCAAGGGCAGAGCATTTTTTATTTTATATAGGAACGAACGAGCCGTACCATCCGCTGCACCGCTCAGTCAAAAAAGCACGGACAAATGGCAGAAATCCATGTTTTTCTCCGTTGAAATCCACGCTGTATTGGATGTATAATGATCTCACGATCATAGATGGATAAAAGCCGCATTTTATCATTCTTATATTGAAAGGCGTGATATGGATGATCCGCAGATTTGACTACGGCGCTCCCCTGAAAACCGATGCGCTGGTAAAAGACGTACCGCTGTCCGCAGACGCGCTTCCCTATTTTACCGTGACCGAAACGGACGGCGGCGTGTGCTTTACGCACGCGCTGGGCAAGGATGATCTCATCTTCGGTTTGGGGGAAACCGTACGCGGCATCAACAAGCGCGGCCATCTCTACCGCAGCTGGAATACCGACGAGTTTTCCCATCTGGAAAGCAAGGAGTCCCTCTATGCCTCTCATAATCTGCTGATCTTCTCCGGCCAGGGCAGCCCCTTCGGCGTCTTTTTTGACGACCCCGGCGAAGTAGTCTTCGACCTGGGCTACACCGACGCAAATACCGCCGCCATCACCTCTGTGAACGGAAACGTGAGCGTCATTCTCATCGAAGAGGACGAGCTGAACGCCATTGTCCGCGCCTTCCGCAGCCTGATCGGCCAGAGCTACCTCCCGCCCAAGTGGGCCTTCGGCTACATTCAGTCCCGCTGGGGCTACGCCGCCGACAGCGAGGTGCGCGCCATCGTCCGGGAGCACCGTGACCGTCACATTCCCCTGGACGGCGTGTGCCTGGACATCGACTACATGGTGGACTACAAGGATTTCAGCTGGAACAGGGAATCCTTCCCCGACCTGAAAAAGCTCAGCAAGGATATGAAAGAAGACCATATCCGCCTGATCCCCATCATCGATGCTGGCGTGAAGGAACAGTCCGGCTACGACGTGTGCGATGAAGGCGTTGCAAACGGCTACTTCTGCACCTACGAAGACGGCTCGCCCTTTGTGGGCGCGGTATGGCCGGGGCGCAGCTATTTCCCGGATTTCTTCCGGCCCGAGGTACGCCGCTGGTTCGGCGACAAGTACCACGCCCTACTGGATCAGGGCATCGAGGGCTTCTGGAACGATATGAACGAGCCCGCCCTATTCTACTCCGAAAACGGTCTTAAGGCCGCTCACGAGGAACTAAACCGCCTGCTGACCACCAACATCGGTCTGGACGCCTTCTTCCATCTCAAGGATGTGGTGCTGGGCATGGCCAACAACCGGGACGATTACCGCAGCTTCTACCATCAGCATCATGGCAAGCGGATGCGCCACGACAAGGTACACAACCTCTACGGCGCATACATGACCCAGGCCGCCGCCGAAGGTCTGCGCAGCTACGACCCGGACAAGCGCTTCCTGCTCTTCTCCCGTGCCTCTTATGTAGGCGCGCACCGCCACGGCGGCGTGTGGCAGGGCGACAACTCCTCCTGGTGGAGCCATATCCTGCTGAACCTGAAAATGCTGCCCTCCCTGAACATGTGTGGTTTCCTTTATACCGGCGCAGATCTGGGCGGCTTTTCCAGCAACACCACCGAGGATTTGCTTCTGCGCTGGCTTCAGCTGGGCGCGTTCACGCCCCTGATGCGCAACCATTCCGCGCTCCACACCCGGGATCAGGAGATCTACCGCTTTGGGATGCAGGAGGATATGCGGAACATTCTCACCGTGCGCTATGCCCTGCTGCCCTATCTGTACAGCGAATTCATGAAATGCGCCCTCACCCAGGAGAGCATGTTCCGTCCCCTGGCCTTTGACTATCCGGCGGATCAGACCGCCCTTAGAGTGGAGGATCAGATCATGCTGGGCAAGGAGTGCATGATCGCCCCCGTTTACCAGCAGAACGCCCGGGGACGCTACGTCTACCTGCCGGAAGATATGCTGCTGGTACGCTTCCGCTCCGCCGCCGACTACGACCTCTTGCCCATGGAACAGGGCCATCACTGGATCGACCTCCAGCTGAACGAAATGCCCCTGTTCATCCGCAAGGGCTGCATCATCCCCCTGAGCCGCGGCGGCGAATGGGTGGAAGCCGTGGACTTCACCGACCTGACGCTGCTGGGCTGGCTGGACGGCGCTGCTTCCTATGAGCTG
Organism: Clostridiales bacterium; assembly: GCA_015056365.1. Taxonomy (GTDB): domain Bacteria; phylum Bacillota; class Clostridia; order Christensenellales; family Aristaeellaceae; genus Limiplasma. The sequence goes on from SVGM01000009.1 coordinate 134,405, forward strand.
TATGACGACGACGGCACCACTACCCAACCAGTGCTGGCGGACGGCCTGAATGCGATCCTGTGCGGCGTAAAGGACGGCAGAGCCTTTGCCGATGGGAAAGGTCTGACCGTGGATGCTTCCCGGGTAATCGTGAACGGATAACTGCGCATCCTCAAGGCGCGGCTGCCCTACGACGCGCTGCACAATCGCAGGCAAAACTGCAAATGATCAAAAGCAGGTGGCACTTGGTTTTGTGACCAGGCGCCGCCTGCGTTTGTTCTTGCTTCTGCACAATGACGGATATTTTTTGCTTATGAAAAAAACGGGTTAGTATATCAAAAGGCCGGTGATCCGTGATATAATGAGAAAAATGTTCAATTCAATATGGAACGGAGGAGAATGAAATGAAAAAGCAATGGCCTTTGGATACGGCGGTTTCTTTTGACCCCTATGCCGGTGAACCCGATCGGGACGGCGATCAGGGATATGAAATTCTGGATGGCGGAAACGTATTTTTCCGCATCAAGGCTCCCAATGCCCGGGAAGTGGCCATTGATCAGTTCGGCAATATGCAGATGCTGAAAAAAGTGGACGAGGAAATGTGGGAAGGCACGGTTTCCTTCGGGGAAGGCTTCAAGTATTTCTTCCTGAAGATTGACGGCGCAGATGTGCTGAATCCCTATTTGCCCATCGGCTACGGCTGCTGCCGGCCCATGAATTTTGTGGATATTCCGGTGGCAAACGAGGACTGGGACGGGCTGGAAGGCGTGCCCCACGGCAGCGTTGCCCGGCATTATTTCCCTTCCACTGTAACAGGCAAAATGGAAAGCTGCCTGGTATATACGCCGCCTTTCTTTGACGCGGCAAAGAAATACCCGGTGCTTTATCTACAGCACGGCTACGGCGAAAACGAAACGGGCTGGGTGTACCAGGGCCACGTGGCCCGCATTGCAGATCAGCTGCTCAGCAAAGGCGAAATGCAGGAAATGATCATCGTCATGGGCAACGGCATGACCCAGATCGACTTTGCCAAAAGCGAGCGGATGCTCTTCCCTCAGGTGCTGCTGCAAGACCTGATCCCCTACATCGAAAACCGCTACAACGTGTACACCGATAAATGGCACCGGGCCATGGCGGGTCTGAGCATGGGCAGCTATCAGACCAGCATCGTCACCCTCTCCAACCCGGACAAATTCGGCTATGCCGGCGTGTTCAGCGGCTTTTTGCGCTTCCCCCGGGGCGGCGAAGAAAAGCACCTGGCCCTTCTGGACGATGGCGCGAAATTCAACGAAAGCTTCCGCGTCTTCTACCGGGCCATGGGCACGGAGGACCAGTTCTATAACAGTTTTGAAAGCGATGACGAAATGCTCAAGGATAAGCCCGTCACCATGATCCGGCGCACCTTCCCCGGCGGTCACGACTGGAGCGTGTGGCGGCGCTGCATCCACGACTTCCTGCCCATGATCTTCAAGGACTGACACGCTCGGCATTTCCCGGAAGGGCCGGGTCGTCTGGTCGTGCGCCCCACGAAACGGAACCGATCAGCGAATTGCCCATACAAAAAAAGCACGGCAGGGACATGATCCCCGCCGTGTTTTCTTGTATGTCTTGGCACAAAAGTCTCTACGGCTGCCTTTGCCGCCGCGGATTGTTTTGCCGCATGCATTGTGATAGGATTGTGATGATGCATAATTTGTATTTGGGAGGCAATTGATGAAAGTTGGTATTGTATGTGCAGGCGACAGAGAAGTAGCTCCCTTTCTGCCTGTGATAGACGAATGGAGAACAACCGAAAAAGCGATGCTCAAATTCCATCATGGTAAAATCAACGGCGTCGAAGTTGTCGCTTTGTTTTCAGGGGTCTGCAAAGTAAACGCTGCCATTGCAACACAGATAGTAATCGACAGGTATGGAGTGGATGTGATCATCAACGCCGGCACAGCTGGCGGAATGAACGATGAACTTCAAATATTCGATACCGTGATTTCTACAGAGGTTGCACATCATGACGTCGCTTCCAACATCTTAACAGAATTCCATCCCTGGCTGGAGAATGTGTATTTCAAAGCCGACCAGGAATTGCTGAATCTGAGCAGACAAGCAGTGGATAAAATCGACGTGGAAGGGAACGTATATTGGGGACGAATGGTGACGGGCGAGGCGTTTATTGCCGATGAGGGACGAAGTAAAATCAATGAACAATTCGCGCCCCTGACCGTGGATATGGAAACAGCAAGCATTGCTCAGGTTTGCCATGCAAACCATATACCGTTCATTTCCATCAGAACCGTTACTGACACCGCAACACACAGCGGCTCCGATCATTTTGAAGAAAACTGCAAAAAGGCCTCTATCATCGCAAAAGAAATCACCGTGGCTTTGCTGGCAGAGCTCCATGACAAGCAATGAATTTGCTCAATTCCGATTGGTCGAATGGATCATAGCATTTCAAGCTCCCTCCGTGCAGTACAAAACGCCGGGCTGTGAACACAGTCCGGCGTTTCCTGCCATACCAACGCCCTGGGATCAGGGTTCTTTTTCTTTGCATTGTATCCAGTCCCTCACTTGCCAAATAAGATGTTTCATCCTATAATAAGGATAACAGACGGTGCGATGCTCACCGTTCCCTTTGAAGAAAAAAGTCCATAACACCCCACCACAACAACAGGGAGGAAACCAGCTATGTCCAAATTCAAATTTTCCGTTGGTCCGTGGAACGTCCATTCCGGCGCAGACTCCTATGGTCCCGCCACCCGGGATGAAATCTCCTTCGAGGAGAAGATCAAGCGTTTTGCCGAGATCGGTTTTTCTGCCATCCAGTTCCATGATGACGACGCCGTGCCGAACATGAATGATCTGACCGAAGAGGAGATCAAGGCCGAAGCCCGCAAGGTGAAGGCTCTGCTCGACAAATACGGTCTCAAGGCCGAGTTTGTGGCTCCCCGGCTGTGGATGGATCCCCATACCATCGACGGCGGCTACATGTCCACCCGTAAAGAGGACCGGGAATTCGCCATGTGGCGTTCCTTCCGCTCCATCGATATCGCCCGGGAGCTGGGCTGCGATCTGATCGTGCTGTGGCTGGCCCGCGAAGGCACCCTCTGCGCCGAAAGCAAGAGCCCCGTATGGGCCACCAAGCAGCTGGTCAGCGCCATTGACGAGATGCTGGATTATGATCCCACCATCCGTATCTGCATCGAGCCCAAGCCCAACGAGCCCATCGATCGCTCCATCTGCGGCACCATGGGTCATGTGCTGGCCGTGTCCGCTGCCACCAAGGATCCAAAGCGTGTGGGCGGCAATCTGGAAAGCGCCCATGCCATGCTGGCAGGCCTGGATCCTGCCCATGAGATTGGCTTTGCCATGGCCTTTGACAAGCTGTTCACCGTTCACCTGAACGACCAGAACGGTATCAAATTCGATCAGGACAAGTCCTTCGGCGTGGAAAACCTGCGCGTTGCCTTCAATCAGGTACGTGTCCTGCTGGAAAACGGCTACGGCAAAAACGGCGAGTACGTGGGCCTGGATGTGAAGGCCATGCGCACCACCACCAACGAGGACAGCTACAAGCATCTGGAAAACAGCCTTGCCATTTTCAAGGCGCTGGAAGAAAAGGCCGAGCGCTTCGACTATGCCCTCAGGGACGAGCTGGTGGCAAAGCGCGATTTCGAGGGACTGGAAATGTACACCCTGCGCCTGCTGATGGGTCTAGAATGATCCTCGGCACCTGATTCCTCCTCCGCCCTGATCCCAATGAAACAAAGCCCGGCAGGGTCTTCCCCACCGGGCTTTTCCTTCCACAATCCTTCTCCGCCGACAGGAGCGAATGCCCATGAATCAACAACCCAAACGGATTCTCGCCGCAGGGCACATCTGCATCGACGTGACCCCTGTTTTCCCCCATGCCCACCTGTCCTTTGCCGAAGCCCTGTCTCCCGGCAAACTAACCCATGTGGACGCTGCCGATATCCACACCGGCGGCAGCGTCGCCAATACCGGCCTTGCCCTCAAGCTTTTGGGGGCGGATGTTCAGCTGGCCGGCAAGGTGGGCGATGATCCCTTCGGCGCCATGATCGCAGACCGCCTGCGCAAGTACGGCGCTGAAAGCGGCCTGTTGGTGGACAAATCCGGCTCCACCTCCTATTCCATCGTCATTGCGCCCCCCGGCGTGGACCGCATCTTTCTGCACCATCCCGGGGTCAACGACACCTTTATCTCCCGGGACATTCCCGAAGCCATGCTGGAAGCCGCCGATCACCTGCACTTCGGCTACCCGCCCCTGATGCGTCGCATGTACGAAAATGACGGTGAGGAACTTTTCTCCCTCCTCAGGCGGGCCAAGCTGCTGGGGCTTTCCACCTCGCTGGATATGGCGGCCATGGACCCGGCCTCTGAAGCCGGACAGCTGGACTGGCAGACCATCTTGAGCCGCATTCTGCCGCTGGTGGACTTTTTCGTCCCCAGCATCGAGGAGCTTTGCTTTATGCTGGACCGGCCCCGATACGACGACTGGCTGCGCCGGGCTGACGGCAGCGAGATCACCCGTGTTCTCGATCCGCAGGAAGATATCGCTCCCCTTGCCGAGAAATGCCTCGCCCTTGGTGCAAAGGCTGTTCTGCTGAAATGCGGCGCGCCCGGGATGTACCTGTGCACCGCTGACGCCGGCGCGCTATCCAGCGCAGGCCGCCGGGCAGGTCTTGATGCTGCCGCATGGGCAAACCACCGGTCCTTCCATCGCAGCTACAAACCCGGCAGAATCCTCTCCGGCACCGGCGCAGGCGACACCAGCATTGCCGCCTTCCTGCTGGCCATGCTGGAGGGCTGCCCTCCTGACGAATGCGTGCAGCTGGCTGCTGCCACCGGCGCCTGCTGCGTCCAGGCCTATGACGCCCTCAGCGGCCTTCAGCCGCTGGAGGAGCTGCGCCAGCGCATTGCCCAGGGATGGGAACACGTGTAATCAAAACATCATCAGCGGCAATCCGTCCGTCAAAGGAGTGTTAAATCCGTATGCTGGTCAACTTCAATCAGGTTCTTCACAAGGCACAAAGAGAACAATACGCCGTAGGTCTGTTCAACGCTCTCAACACCGAGATGTCGCGGGGCGTAATCGGCGCAGCACAAGCCCTGCGCAGCCCGGTCATCGTGGGCACGGCGGAGATCCTGCTGCCCTTCTCTCCGCTGGAATGCGTCTGCGACGCTCTCAAGTACATGGCAGAGCGCACAGACGTGCCTGTGGTTCTCCATTACGATCACGGTCTCACCTTTGAAAAGTGCATGGAAGCGCTCAAGCTGGGCTTCACCTCCCTGATGTACGACTGTTCCACCGACCCCTATGAAGAAAACGTGCGCAAGCTGGCCGAGCTGACAAAGATCGCCCATGCCTTCGGCGCTACGGTGGAAGCGGAGCTGGGGCATGTGGGCGATAATGACCGCATGGAGGAGGATCCCTCCGCGCAGGATCCTTCCGCCTTCTACACCGACCCGGTGCAGGCGAAGGAATTTGTGGACAAGACCCATGTGGACGCGCTGGCCATTGCCGTGGGCACAGCGCACGGCGCGTACCGTTTCACTCCGAAGCTGGATTTTGACCGTATCGTTGCCATCCGTCATGCCATCCCGGAAACGCCGCTGGTACTGCACGGCGGCAGCGGCCTGAGCGACGAAGATTTCCGTCAGGCCATCCGCTGCGGCATCGCCAAGGTGAACATCTTTACCGATATCAACGTTGCCGGCGCAAAAGCTATCCGGGAAGCGGTGCAAGCGGAGAAATGCGCCATGACCGACCTGATGAACCTGCAGGTGGAAGCCGTCAAGGCCGAAACCATGAAAAAGATGCGCCTGTTCGGCTCCGAGGGCAAGGCCTGATCTCTCTGCCAGCCCGGCAGTCCAGCCGGACTGGTTTTCATTTTGCGCCATTCCCTTTAAGTCCTGTTCCAGCTGTCCTGCCGGCGGCTGCGGGCGCGCAGCTTTTTCTTGGACTGAGCGCCCTTGCTGTGCTATAATGAAGCGGTAACCTGTCAAAACGAGGTGATTCCATGGAGAATCTATTGTTTTCGGTCAATACAGTGCTGCCGCTGCTGATCATGATGGCGGTGGGCTTTGCCGCACGAAGGCTCTCCTGGGTGGACAGCCACGCCACCAAACAGATCAACGCCTGCGTATTCAAAATCTTCCTGCCGCTGCTGCTCTGTTTTAACATCATCGATACTCCCCGGGATGCGGTCGTGGACGGACGCACCCTGATCTACGCCCTCATCACCACCCTGCTGTGCTTCGGCGTGCTGTTTCTGACCGTGCCGAAGCTGGTGAGGGAGCGCCGTGACCGGGGCGTGGTGATCCAGTGCATCGCCCGCAGCAACTACGCCATCTTCGGCATTCCGCTGGTGAACATGATGTACCCCAACGCGGACGTGTCCATTGCCGCCATGATGGTGGCCATCGTGGTGCCGGTGTTCAACGTGATGAGCACCATCGCCCTGATGGTAAACGGCAGCAATCAGAAGCCCGACGTCAAGCGCATTTTGAAAGGCGTGGTCACCAATCCCCTGATCATCGCCACGGTAGCCGGCTTCCTTTTGTGGACGCTGAACATAACCCTGCCCACCGTGCTGGATAAACCCCTTCGTAACCTGGCCAACATCTCCTCGCCCCTTGCGCTGTTTGTGCTGGGCGCATCGCTGGACTTTTCCAAGGCCAAGGCAAACGCAAAGCTTCTCACATGGAGCGTGCTGGGCAGGCTGGTGTTTGTGCCCGGTCTGTTCCTCACCGGCGCGGCGCTCATCGGCATCCGGGATGTGGCCATGGCCTCCCTGGTGGCGGTATATGCCTCCCCCTGCTCGGTTTCCAGCTTCCCCATGGCCCAGCAAATGGGCGGCAACGACGATCTGGCAGGCGCACAGGTGGTTTTCACCACCACGTTCTCCGTCATCACCGTGTTTTTCTGGGTATTCGTGCTCAAGAGCCTGGGGCTGGTGGGCTAACGCTGTCTCTCATTGACCCGTTGTTTAACCGCCGTTTCGGATACACTCCGCAGCGGCGGTTTTTTTGCCTTTACCGCCCGATGATTTGTTACCTTTCCTCCGGGCGCCGTGGTGGCACGTACCGGCGGAATATGGTATAATGCATTCTGTCTGACCATCCGAACCCTTTGTTTCCCAGAATGAGGAGGAAACCCATCCATGTCCAATCCCAACGGCCGTCCCCGCGCCGCCGCGCCCGACAACCGCCGCATTCCCGGCTCTGCCTCTCAGCCCAGGCCCCTGCACAGCCAAAAGCCAGGCACGCCCCAGCCCCTGCCTGTGCAGAAACCCATCGACGATGACGCGCCCCAGATCAAAGAAACGCCCAAATGGAAAAAGGCGCTGGTTCGCGTCCTGACTGTGCTGCTGGTCATTGTTTTGCTGGTGTTTGCCTATCTGTTCCTGCTTATGGGCGAGCCTGAGGAACACCCCCAGGAAGCCGCGCCTGCAGCCACTGCCGAGCCCATCACGCTGCCCATGAACGCGCTGGAAGCCCCCGGCGAGGCCAACATCCCCTCCCTGGCCGAAACCTTCGGCGAGCCGGTGCTGGCCCTTTACGGCAATGCCCTGCCCATGCAGCGCGCCCGCGTGTATGACAGCGCTTTCGGCGGTGAATATGCCCGCCGCGTCACGCTGAGCTATCAGTTCAGCGACGGCATGGAGCTGCTTTTGGAAAGCATCCGCCCCATCGACGCCATCTCCCTGCTGGGCGGCGACTACCGCCTGCAGGCCGACCGACTCTACGCCATGGCTGGGCTGGACGCCGCGCGGATGCACAGCGATGACTTCATCTGTATGTTCGCCCAAAGCGACCGGGCGGTGTACGCCATTCTTCTGCCCACTGCCCACGAAGGGGAGCTGGAAGCCCTGCTGAAGCAAACCCTGCTGGTCAGCGCCGATCAGCCGCAATAACACAAAAGGAAGGTCCCACCCATGCAGACCACGATCCGCACCCAGAAAACCAGCGTATTGATCCGCCGTTTTCTGCCCTATTTCAAAAAATACCTGCCCATTTTGGCCTTTGACCTATTCTGTGCTGCGCTGACCACCCTGTGCGAGCTGGTGCTGCCCATGATCGTCCGGGCCATTACCGACCGGGCAACCTCTGAGGCCGCCGCCCTCACCGTGGATTTTGTGCTCAAGATCGGCGGCTTGTACGTGCTGCTGCGCATCATCGACGCGCTTGCCAACTTCTACATGACCACCCGCGGCCACCACATGGGCACCTTCATCGAAAGCGACATGCGGCATGACCTGTTTGAGCATCTGCAGAAGCTGGGCTTCGCTTACTATTCCTCCGCCAAGATCGGTCAGCTGATGGCGCGCATCACCAGCGACCTGTTCGAGGTGACCGAGTTCGCCCACCACTGCCCGGAGGAATTCTTCATCGCCGCCATCAAGATCACCGTGCCCTTTGTGATCCTCATGGGCATGAACCCCATCCTGACGCTGATCGTCTTTGCCATGCTGCCCCTGATGATTCTGTGCACCCGTTTCTTTAACAAGAAGATGCGCCAGACCTTCAAGGAGCGCAACCATCAGGTGGGCGAGATCAACGCGCAGGTGGAGGACAGCCTGCTTGGCATCCGCGTGGTCAAGAGCTTCGCCAACGAGCCCATCGAAATGGAAAAATTCGACGAAGGCAATGAAAAGTTCGTCAAGGTCAAAAACAAAAGCTACATCTACATGGGCGGCTTCCACACCACAACCCGCGTGTTCGACGGCCTGATGTACATCGTGGTGGTGGTGGCAGGCGCGCTGTTCATGATCGCCGGCAAGCTCACCGCACCGGATTACATGGCGTACCTGCTCTACGTAAGCACCCTTCTGACTTCCATCCGCCGCATAGTGGAGTTTTTGGAGCAGTTCCAGCGGGGCATGACCGGCATTGAGCGCTTCATCGAGATCATGGATGACGAACCCGACGTAGTGGACGCTCCTGACGCCACCCCGCTGACCGACGTAAAGGGCGACGTAACTTTCGACCATGTCAGCTTCCATTACAGCGACAACGACAAAACCGTACTGGCGGACATAAACGTACACGTACCCGCAGGCGAGCGGGTGGCGCTGGTGGGCCCCAGCGGCTCCGGCAAGACCACCCTGTGCAACCTGATCCCCCGGTTCTACAACCTGACCGGCGGCCGCATCCTCATCGACGGCAAGGACATTACCACCCTCACTCAGCGCAGCCTGCGCGAGAGCATCGGCATGGTGCAGCAGGAGGTCTATATGTTCTCCGGCACCATCGGCGAGAACATCGCCTACGGCCTGCCCGGCGCAACCCAGGAACAGATTGAAGAAGCCGCAAAGTTGGCCGGCGCTCACGATTTCATCAGCGAGCTGAAGGACGGCTACAACACCTTTGTAGGCGAGCGGGGTGTGAAGCTCTCCGGCGGCCAGAAGCAGCGCATTTCCATCGCCCGCGTATTCCTGAAAAACCCGCCCATTCTCATTCTGGACGAGGCCACCAGCGCCCTGGACAACGAAAGCGAACGCCTGGTGCAGCAGTCCCTTGAAAAGCTTAGCGTAGGTCGCACCACCTTCACCATCGCCCACCGTCTCACCACCATCCGCGGCGCCAGCACCATCTGGGTACTGACGGAGAACGGCATCGAGGAACAGGGCACACACAAGGAACTGATGGAGAAAAAGGGCAAGTATTATCAGCTGTACCAAATGTACACCGAGGAGGCGTAAGGCCATGTATACCGCCCATCAGACGCCCTTCTTTCCCTCCCACGGCTGCTGGCTGTACGGCGTGAATCCCCTGTATGTGCAGGCGGAGAACCTGACGTGGGACGAGCTGGTCACTTTGGATGGCTGCGCCTATGACGATGGCTACGACTGCGTACGCATGCTGGTATCCGCCGAAGATACCGCCACCGCCGCCCTGCTGGAGACCGACTATGCCCATCTGGCCGGCAAAACCGCCGATGGCAGCCTGTGCTTCGAGCTGACCCTGGGCGACTGCCCCCTGCTGCCCATCCCCATGCATCCTGCCTACCGTTTCGGCGAGATGACCCCCTGGGGCGGCGACAAGCTGGGCAGCCTGTTCGGCAAGGCCATCCCCGACCCCCGCACCGGCGAAGCGCTGGAAATCAGCGCCATCCCGGGGCTGGAGAGCGTGTCTCCCTTCGGAGAGACCCTGACGGAGCTGATCAATCTGGAAAGCACCGCCCTTACCGGCACCGATCCGGAAAAGCCCTTTCCTCTTTTGCTCAAGCTGCTCTGCACCCGGGAACCTCTCAGCGTGCAGGTACACCCGGACGATGCATACGCCGCAGCGCATGAAGACAAGCTGGGCAAGACCGAAGCGTGGGTCATTCTCAGTGCGGAGGAAGGGGCCAGTATCCTCTACGGTATCCGGGAGGGCGTAACCATCGAGGACCTGCGTCGAGCCCTGACCGCCGGGGACGATATCGAGCCCATGATCCGGCGGGTCTTTGTCAACCCCGGCGATGTGTTCTATATGCCCAGCGGCATGGTACACGCCGTCAGCGGTGGTATTGTGCTCTATGAGATCCAGCAGAGCAGCGATATAACCTACCGCCTGTGGGACTATAACCGCACCAATGCCAAGGGCGAAAAACGCCCCCTGCACATTCAGCAGTCGCTGGATGTGATCGACGCCCGGCTGCAGGGACAGAGGGCGCAGATGCCCGAAGGCGGCAACGCTGTCATCTGCCTTCTGGACGTGCCTTGCTTCAAGCTGAATTGCGCCTGCGTGGACGGCGAGCTTCCCCTGAACCGCCCCGGCAGCTTTGTGATGCTCACTGCACTGGACGCCCTTCATCTGTGCTGGCAGGGTACGGAGATGCCGCTGAGCAGCGGCGAAAGCGTGCTGCTGCCTGCTTCCTGCCCCCATGTGTGGCTGAAAGGCAAAGGCAGGGCGCTGCTGTCGGCCCCCCGGGGCTGATCCCGCTTTCCTCATCAACACCAACACCCCCCGGCGCTGCGTTTTCACGCAGCCCGGGGGCTTTTGTTATCCATTCATTTTTTCGTCCTGATCCACAGGGAGACCGCCCGATGCGCGGTCGTCGATTTCATCCGCATCCTGCGTTTGCCAAAGGCTCTCCTGTGCCAAAGCTTCCACCGGCTCACTCCATCCTGCATCCTCCCAGCCATCCTCCGGCTGCCGGCGTTCTTTGTCCATCCGCTGCCCCAGCAGTTCCTTCAGCCGCTCGGGAAACGGAACCCCTGCCAAGCTCATATTTTCCAGCAGGCTCAGGCCCTCGTTGGCGATATAGAACCAGCACACAGAATCCCTGCATACCGCATGATCCATCCCCATGACCCGGTCAAGCATAGTCGCCACCAGCACACAAAGCAGCATCAGTCCCTTTTTGGCAAGGCCCCTGGCGCCTACCTTGCTGCTCAGGCCGCCGTATTCGGTCTTGAGGCTTCTGCCCATCAACGCCACCGCAACGCCGCTGAGGTAGTCCGCCGCCATCATGCTCATCAGCACCATGAGCAGCTTGTCCCAGCCTCCCAGTGCGCCGGCCACTGCGCCGCCGGCTGCTGCCAGCACCTTGATCACCTTGTCCCAAACCTTCTCCATCCTGCTCACCTCCTTTTCAGATATTCAGACATGATATACCCCTGCCGGTTACCCCAGCGAACTTTTGCCCAGGTACGGCCGTTTTTCAGCACCAGTTTCTCCACCCAGACTGCGCCGCCGCAGGGCACCTTGTGGTACAAGGTACACAGTCTGCTGGGCTGATCCCGGAGTTTCACCGGGTTGCCGTCGGGCGTATCCACCAGCGCCCAGCCTGCGGATAATCCGTCGCCTACGCCGCCGGCCGTCTGGTCCTGTGCCAGATGGTCAGGTGCATCCGTCTCCGGAGCGCTGTATTCCACCCACACAGGCAGACCCACCCGGTTCCAGCCGCCGGGAATGGTTTTCTCCTCAAAGGTGCTGCGGCACACGCAGCCTTTGGATGCGCTGGCATGAAGCGCACCCTGGCCGCGTCCCAGATACACGCCCATATGGGAGGCATTGCCCGCGCCATCTCCCCGGTATTGGACAGGTTCACCGCCATCGTCCTCCACGATGAACAGCCACGCGCCGGCAGGAATCCTGCCCATGACGGCGGCGCATTCCTCCGGGGAGCCTGTCCACAGGCAGGCTCGGTAGTGGGCGTTGCTGCCGGCCAGATTGCACCGGCTGCCCGATACACCCAGCTCCATCAGCAGATACTCGCACAGACCCTGACAGTCCATGCCCGCAAGGCTCATGCCGCCGGCCACATACGCAACCGGCTTCTCCTCAGCTGCCGCCAGCAGTTCAAGGGCCGCCTGAACATAGGCCTCTGCCGTGATCTTTTCCATCTTTGTTTCTCATCCTTTCAACAGCAAACAGGCGGCTGACCCGCAGCCGCAATCCCGCAAAAAACGTCACCCGGAGCATCTGTTCCGCTCCGGGTGACGCCCGGTTCAAATCCCGGGAGATTTCTTTACTTTCGGCGGCTGTTCCGGATCACCACGATACCGCTGCCGCCGTTGCCGGCCTTGTTGCTGCCATCGTTGCGGCCGCTGCCTGCGCCACCGCCGCCGGTGTTGGGCTGGCCGTCGCCGCCAATGCCATCCACAACACTGCCGCCGCCACCGTCACCGCCGGACTGATGGTTCCCATAATAGGCGCGCGCACCGGCGCCGCCGCCGCCGTAGAGCGTTGCTCCTTCCTCGCCGAATTCACGGGTGGTTGAGCCCTGACCCTTGCCGCCGGGATAGACGGTGCCGTTTACATGATTGAAACCATCCTGGCCATCGCTTCCGTCAGCGCCGCCCGCGCCGCTGTTTCCGTTGCTGCCCTCGCCTGAGCCTGCACCGCCGCCGCCAGAGCCGCCGTTGCCGCCGCAAAAGCCGTTTTCGCCAGAGCCGCCGCCATAGCCGCCCTCGGCGTACTGGCCAAAGGCAGCGGTGGTTTCGCCCCGTGAACCGGCCATCGAGCCTGCCTGACCACCCTGCCCTACGGTAATGGTGTACTGGGTTTGCGCAGCCGCCACAATGCCCTGCGCCGTAGCGGTGTATCCGCCGCCACCGCCGCCACCGGATGCCTGTTCATACGCATACTGCGAACCGCCTCCGCCGCCACCCACCAGAAACGCATCAATGCTGCCCGGCGTCTTCGTAAAGGTCAGAACGCCGCTGGTCAGCAATTTGATGCGCCAGTTGCCCCTGCCATCATCAAGCAGCAGGTGTTCGCCTGTATACTGATACGCAGGCAGGCCTACCTGCCTGCCGCCGCCAACCATATTGAGAATCATTTTTGCTCCCTCCAATCCTTCGCCGCGCCTGCCAGCGCCGCCGACCAAAAGCCCATCGCGGCCGCCGCCGGAATGATCCACAGCAAGTGCCATGCGTTCATCATACACTT
>SVGM01000027.1 GCA_015056365.1 Clostridiales bacterium
AGAAGTACGGTCTGAAGGCCGCCCGTCGTGCTCCCCAGTTCAGCAAGCGCTGATTTCTCTGGTTTGTACGTTCAACCCCTTTGGCATTTGCCAGAGGGGTTTTTCTTGTTTTGATACGCTTTTTTGCAACTTTTTGCGCTGTTCCACTCTTTTGACTGCATATGATACGAGCGATGTGCGCGAATGTGCGCTGCGCTCTTTTTGAAATTGGAATGACGACTGGCTTCCCGATACTGCATCCACAGAATACGATCCAGGTGAAGGGCTCCGTTTTTTGGGCGCAGTCTTGTGCGATTAGGCCGTGAAAGGTTAGGCGAACTTGCAAAGACTGTTGATTCATGGTATCATACAATGTTGTATACAGTATCCAAAAGTGTGACGAGCTACTGTTCTACACGCTACAGATGCGCTTTTTCAGGAGTGATGTACCAATGAGCATGATTGAGAACCTCGTACAGAATCATCCCATCCGCAAGACCAAGGCCCAGAAGGAGAGTTTCAGGGCATGGTTCACGGAGCAGGCCGCTGCGATGGGCTATACTGCCAGCGTGGAGAGCAAGGGAAGCAACAACAATATCGTCGTCGGCGATCCGGAGACCGCCAAGGTCACCTTTACCGCGCATTACGACACTCCTGCGGTGATGCCCGTGCCCAACTTCATTACCCCGAAGAATTTGCTGGCGTATATAGTCTATCAGATCGGGATCGTGTTGGTGTTTCTGTTGATGGGCGGTGTTGCTGCCGCGGTGATCAACTCACTGGTCCAAAGCGACGATGCGGCCAGATTGGCCTTTCTTGTGGTGTATTTCGCCGCTCTTTATCTGTTGATGTTTGGCCCGGCCAACAAGAACAACGTCAACGATAATACCTCCGGCGTTGCAGCTGTCATGGAAATGATGAACCGTTTGCCCGAGGAGGAACGCAGCAAGGCGGCGTTTATCCTTTTTGACAACGAGGAAAAAGGCATGCAGGGTTCCTCAGCCTATGCCCGCGTTCATAAGAATGTGAAAAAGAACAAGCTGATCATCAACCTGGACTGCGTAGGGGACGGCGAATACATCTTTTTCTTCGCCAACAAAAAGACCCGCGCTCTGTCCGTCTATCCTCTTCTGGAGCAGGCGATGACGGCGCAGGAAGGACGCACGCTGATCATGGATCGACTGGAAAGATGCATTTATCCCTCTGACCAGTCCAGTTTCAAACAGGGCGTCGCTGTATGTGCCTGTAACAAAATGAAGGTGCTGGGGTATTATATCAACAAGATCCACACCGTCAGGGACACCGTCTGCGACCAGAAGAACATGGACTTCCTGGCGAATGGCCTGATCCGTTTTGTCAGTCTGCTGGACAATTGACGTGCTTGCTGATCAGCCTCAAAGCCGCCCTGGGGTTTATTTGCATCCAGCGCGGAAAATGACTGTTGAAACCATCGGAAGGGGATTTCTTATGAAACAGATAAGCATACGCATCGTTGCGCTTTTGCTCAGCGCAGTGCTGCTTGGCGCTTCCTGCGCCGCAGCTGAGGTTACGGGAGGGAAGGAATCTGTGTTTACGCAAAGCATGATCGAGCGTTCGCTGCTGTCTGTGGGGAATACGCAGCGGCTGCACAAGGCGATTGACAAAGCCCGCAACGGGGAGACTGTCACCATTGCCTATCTGGGCGGTTCCATCACTGAGGGTTCCCTGGCGACGCCGAAGACTACCCGTTGCTACGCCTATCTGTCAGCGCAGCTTTTTGCGGAGAAATTCATGCCTGACGCCGCTCAGCTGAAATATGTGAACGCCGGCATCTCCGGTACGCCGTCGCTGCTGGGCATCACCCGCCTGGAGCAGGATGTGCTTCGTCATCAGCCGGATATTGTGTTTGTGGAGTTTGCCGTCAATGACAACGGCGATTTGTTCAGTCAGGGCGTGTACGAAAGCCTGTTGCGTAAGCTTCTTACCAGCGAGAGTGAGCCTGCCGTCATTTTGATCTTTACGGTACTCAGCGGCGGCAACTCCTGCCAGGCGCATATGTCCATGCTGGGCAAGTACTACGATCTGGGCATGATCAGCGTGAAGGACGCCATCTGGCCGGAGATCCAGCAGGGAAATATGCAATGGCGCGACTATTCCACTGACTACGCCCATCCCACCAACGAAGGTCATGCTTTTATTGCTGACGCTGTAGGACACTACTTTGATCTGGCAGCGGCGCAGCAGCCGCAGGCCTATGTGATGCCCGCAAACGTCCGGGTAGGCAATTACCTCGAGTACCTGGAGAATATCCGCAGCGGCGACAGCCGGATCGTATCCGAGGGCGCTTTCCCCTTTGCCGCAGTCTCCTGCTACAGTTACCGGCAGGGCTGGTGGCACAGGGGCATGGTCGACGGTACAGAGCCCCTGACGCTGCAGGTGGAAGGCACGCGCATGACCATCGCGTTCAAGCAGATGAACGATCAGAAATGGGGAAGCGCGGAAGTATGGGTGGACGGCGAACGGAAACTGACGCTGCCCGGATATGCTTCCAATGCATGGGGAAATGTGCAAACGCAGCTGGTTTCCTTTGGCTCCGACGGTGCGCATACCGTGGAGATTCGCATGGCGGAGGGTGATGAAATCAAGACGTTCCAGCTGCTGGATCTGGCGGTAGCGCCCTGACCTGCATCAGAAAAATATACGCGACTGCTCGGGAGGCGCCTTCCGGTGCGGTTGCGTTTTTTTTGTTGATTGATACTTGCTGCCTATGTTCTTTTGGGATTTGCTCTTGCATCCTTGCACGAAATCAAGGATAATATCAGCAGAGGAACAAAGAAGGCCGTCAGGCACCAATACGCCTGCGGTTTCGCAGCAAAGAAACAGGAGGAAGACAAATGAAGCAGATCATTCATACGGACAAGGCCCCGGCAGCCATCGGCCCCTATGTGCAGGCACAGAAGGTGGGGGAGATGATCTTCACCAGCGGTCAATTGGGCATCGACATGGAAAAGGGTGGTCTGGCAGAGGGTGTAGTGGCGCAGGCGCACGCTGCCATGAAGAACCTGGGTCAGATTCTCAAAGAGGCAGGCGCGGATTATTGCGATATCGTCAAGACTACCATCTTTGTCAAGGATTTGGCGGACTTTAAGGCCGTGAACGAAGTCTATGCCAGCTACTTCGAGGGTCAGTACCCTGCCCGCAGCTGCGTTCAGGTTGCTGCGCTGCCCATGGGCGGACTGGTGGAGATTGAAGCTATCGCTCAAAAATAATCTCACAAAAATGTTAAGCAAATGTGACGTAAATACTTGACACCCTTAACAGTTTGACATACAATAGGGACTGGTAATGTAGACATGATATGCCTTCTGGAGGGTGTACAATGAGGGATACAAAGTTTCTGATCCGAATGGTGTCCGCGGTGCTCACGTTGGTGCTGGTGCTTTCTTTGATGATGCCTGCGCTGGCGGCTTCCTATCCGTATGATACCATCAGCATGGACGATGTGAATATGCGCAAGAGCGCCAGCACCAGTGCGGTGGTTCTGCGCAAGATCAAGGCGGGTGATACGGTCACCGTTCTCGGCAAGTCTGGCGCCTATTATAAGGTAAAGTTTGACGGGAAAACCGGCTACGCCATGTGCGTCTATATCGACGGTCTGGATCCCAGCCCCGATCCCAGTCCGGATCCCGGCATGGTATTGAATCCGCCGCCGGCCATCAGCACCTATCCTTACGATACCACCGTTGCCGGATGGGTGAAGATGCGCAAGACCGCCAAGGCCGATGCGGAGGTCATCCGTACGCTGATGCCCGGTGATTCCGTCACCGTTTATGATGTGGACGTCAACGGCTTTGCCAAGATCAAGAATCAGAACAAGACTGGCTACGTGGTAGCCGGCTATCTGAATTTGGCGGATATTCCCCTGCCCACGCCCACCCCTGCGCCCACCGTAAAGCCGGAAGCACAGAAGTATATTACCGTTGGCATGGGAGACCGGGGCAGCAGCGTCCAGAGCCTGCAGGAGGCATTGATCGAGCTGGGCTATCTGGCTGAAGGCAGTGCAGACGGCAAGTTCGGCACAAAGACAGAGGCAGCCGTGAAACTAATGGAGAAGCGCAACGGACTGACCCAGGACGGCATTGCTGATCAGGAACTCCAGTATCTGCTGTACGAAGACAAGCCCAAGAACAAGGATGGCTACCGCAAGGTCATCAAGACGCTGGCACCCGTGGGCACGCCCTATATCCGCGTGGATTCCAAGGGCGAACCTGTGGAACGTGCCCAGAAGCGGCTCAAGGAGCTGGGCTACTATGCAGGCGATCTGACTGCCGTCAACGATAAGAACACCCAGGCCTCCATCAAGAATTTCGAGGCCAAGCACGGCCTGATGCAGGACGGTGAACTGGATCCTGCCGATCAGAATGTGCTCTATGGCGCGACTGCGCTCAGCGCATCCGCTGTTGTGACGCCTGCTCCCACTGCTACGCCTGAACCCCCCATTGCCACCATTCGTCAGGGCGACAAGAGCGAAGACGTTAAGAAGGTGCAGGAGCGGCTGAAGGAACTGGGCTACTACACCGGCAGCGTGGACGGCAGCTACGGCGCCGCCAGCGTCAAAGCCATGCAGGCCTTCCAGAAGGCCAACGGGCTGGAGGACGACGGCGTTTACGGTTTGAAGACCCGTGCTGTTCTTTTCGCTCCCCATCCGGTTTACGCCGTGCCCACCGCACCGCCCGTCAGCAATGGCAACGTTGCTGTGGACGGCAGCACAGGTTACCCGGTGATCACCAAGGAAAACGTTGTCATCATTCAGGCCGGCAGCCGCGGCGATATGGTGCTGCAGCTCCAGAAGCGCCTGCAGGAGCTGGGTTACTATTCCTCCCGTATGGACGGCGTGTGCCTGAGCGAAGACATTACTGCAATTCGTAACTTCCAGAAGGCCAATGGCCTGAAGGTGGACGGCAAGGCTGGCTACGATACCCAGACCAAGCTGTATAGCAGCAGCGCCGTTCGCGGCAATGTGACTGTCACCACCTCCAAGACGCTGTACTACGGCGATGAAGGACCCGAAGTGACCACGCTGCAGAATCGTCTGATTGCGCTGGGCTATCTGGTAGGCACGGCTGACGGCAAGTTTGGCAGCAAGACCCGCGCGGCTCTGATCGAGTTCCAGCGCGCCAATGGCCTGGTACGTGACGGTATTGCCGGTACCAAGACACTGGCAGCCCTTGATTCCAGCAACGTCCAGTCCAATAAGATCACCAGCAGCACTTCGCTGAAGATGGGTTCCACCAGCGATGCAGTGGCCGATCTGCAACGCCGCCTGATCGCGCTGGGCTATCTGACCGGCAAGGCAGACGGTATCTTCGGCACCAAGACCAGTCTGGCGCTGATCTCCTTCCAGAAGGCCAACGGCCTGACTGCCGACGGCGTCGCCGGTACCAAGACCATCGCCAAGCTCAACAAGACCAATGTGGTGTCCGCTTCCGGCCAGAAGACCGAGACCACCATCGCCGGCGCGCCTCAGGTCAGTACCGGCGGCATCAGCGCTGCCAGCGTCCGCTATGCCAACTGGTATGACGAAATCCGCGCCAAAGCCCGTATGTACCCCAATGCAACGGTATATGACTTTACCACCGGCATTTCCTGGCAGGTGAATATGTTCTCCACCGGCGCTCATGCCGACTCCGAGCCCATCACCGCTCAGGATACCGCCAACATGAACCGGGCCTTCGGCGGCAAGACCACCTGGACGCCCAAGGCTGTGTGGGTTGTCTTCAGCGATGGCACGGTGTACCTTGCTTCCACTCACAACACGCCCCATGAAGTATACCATATCAAGAATAACGACTTCCCGGGTCACCTGTGTATCCATTTCCCGCGCACCCAGAAGCAGGTAGAGTCCATCGGTCCCTACGCCACCTCTCACCAGAAGGCTATCGATCAGGGCTGGGAAGCCACCCTGCAGCGTGCAGGAAAATAAAAAACTGTATTTCAAAAGCGGCTCGCCTGATGGCGGGAGAGTTCTTAAGGAACAATTTATCCAACAATGAACAAATGAGCATCCGGCATTCGGATGCTCATTTGCTTATGTGGCCCAATAAACGCAATGCACGAACATCGTGCGTATAATTGCGCCCTCACCCAATGAGGGAGAAGCGTTATTTGCCAGCCCGACAAATTGGGGTTTACCTAATAAGCTCTTTCTAAATCAGATTACACAAATCCGACAAATCACTAATTCTTTGTTTTCCAATGCCTATACCCCAAAAATTCAGTCCAACACTTTCAGCACACTTCATATCGCCCAATGAATCTCCACACATAAAAGATTCCTCCAAATTGATTTCCGGATATTTTCTTATTGCCTGCTTTATTAGCCCATTTTGGGGTTTGCAGCAATCACATCGTTCATCTCGTGCATGAGGGCAATAAAAAACATCCAAAATGCGAATATCATTGTCTATGAGTAACGCCAAAAGCTTGCTATTAAATTCATGATATTGCTCTATCGAAATAATCCCCTCTCCAATGATATATTGATTGGTTACAATAATTATTTCATACCCTTTTTCTTTTAAGCATTTCATTCCCCGAATTGCTCCCGGCAATATCTCCGGACACTGAATCTGGCTCCAAATATCATCTGGGTAATCACGGTTAATCGTTCCATCTCTATCTAAAAAAGCAACTTTCATAATATTCTCTCGCTTCCTTATGCAGGATCATTATATGGCACAGTTTGTATATTTGTGCTTTCATTCTATCACAACAGTACGCAAAACCGCAAGCCAGCCAAGGCTTGCGGTTTTGTTATTTGAATGATGTAAAGTGTAGGATAACTTCATCCTTTTCATCGCTCTTGCTG
>SVGM01000028.1 GCA_015056365.1 Clostridiales bacterium
CTTTTCAGGAGCCGCCTTATCTTTCATATCCGAGATGGTCAGGCTGTCCGAGAACCACTTTCCGCCCAGCTTGGCGAAAAAGGAACTCTTGCCCATGCCCTGGGGACCGTTAAGAACGACAACACTGTCGAACTTGATGCCAGGCTCGTAGATGCGTGCGACAGCAGCGACCATCATCTTGCGGGCAATGGCGCGGATATAGGATGTGTCCGGGGAACCAAGGTAATCGATGAACAGCGTCTCCACGCGGGGAACACCATCCCAGGCAGGCAAAGCGGCGAAGTAATCACGGATGGGATGATAGCTTCGCTCGGCTGCGATAGCCAGCAGTATTCCCTTCAGCTTGCTGGGGGTGTACAGGCCATACACACGCTCCAGATAAATCTGCACAGCGCCGAGGTCGGATTCGTTCCAGCCGGGCTTAAGCTGCGTCCAGGGAATAGTGGTCTTTCCATCGGCGTCCTTGCGGATATCAATGCCGCTGCGGTGGATGTTGTAGGAGATGTCCTTCAGCTTCGGATCGTTGCGCAGAATGAGCGCGAGGTTGCCCAGGGTATCTTTCACCTTACCGTGCTTGTCGATGTCCAGATCGTCCTGCCAGTTCACGTTTTCTGCTGCGGCTTTCTTCTCAGCATCCGCATCCAGATCGCTGAACTCCTCCATGGCCTGGGCGCGGCGCTCCTCCGCCAGCTGACGCTTGGTAGCTTCATCCCTTGCAGCGTATTCCTGCATGAGCTTCATGGAAGAGGCGTCATCACCAACCAGCGATCCGTCCGGCGCCGTACCGCCCGGCATGAACAGGTGCCAGCGCACCAGATCAAAGGCGTTACACAGTTTGCCGCCTGCAGGGTCGGTGGCATGATGGGAAAAAGCGTACTTGTCACTGTAGATCACCAGACCGCCCGTGGTGCTGCCGCCGATGAAGGTGAAGCGGTCGTCCTGCTCGGTAGGTGTGTAACGGTCAGAGAGAATATGCTCCAGCACATCGGTGATGGAGTGCGCACGACAGAAGGCTCCGATGATGCCGCGCTTCTCGGTTGGATCTTCCTGCTTGCCGGCAGTATGACGGATGCGTTCCTCCACCGGCTGGGTAGTCGGCCAGAGGGAAGCGTCACGCCAGTCGGCATAGGTATTCAGCACTTCGTCCGGATCAAGGAAGGGTTCATCTGCATAGTGGAAAAAGAACTCGCCGTCCTCGGGCGTGCTGGGCCAGTACATCAGGCGGGCGGGTTCAAAGGTCGTGGGATCGAAACGCTTGAGGTTCAGATCGTCGGCCACGCGGCGGGCAACGGCGGCATACTCATCCGGGGTGACCGTGCGCGTCAGCGGAATGATCAGGCGCAGGCGCATCTTCTCAGGCGTATGGCTGTGGGTACTGTACAGCGCGTAGGCGTTGATGAACATCATGTCCAGATCATCCATAAGACCCGGGTCGGCGTTATCCGCATCCAGACACAGCATGCAGCGGTTGACCACGCTGGCGTTGTTGCGCTTGCCGTTCTTGAGGTAGCCACCAACGAAGCCGCCCACATCCTTGATGGTATCGCGGTCAGCCTTGGACATGGCAGCGTAGTCGGTTACGGTCTCACGGGTGCGGGTGGTGGTGGCGAGCTTGTCCAGGAACTCGCTCCACAGCATCTCCTTGTTCTGCCATTGGGATGCCTTTCTGCTCCTGCCAATGGCGATCAGGAGCTTGCGGTCGTGCTTCACCTGCATGGATTCTTCCTCCTTCGGTAGATTGACATTTATAGACAAAAAGCGTATAATATAGGCAATTCCTCTCTGAAGCGAGAAGAGGTTTCCCCTGAAATGTAGGGGAAACCACCTGTGAATGAAAAAAGAGGTTTTGCCCAAAATGTGGGCATAACCTCAAATGAATCGATATTGAGTGGTCTCTCCTAAAATGTAGGAGCAGACCATTTTTTGTTACTTCTTTCCCTGGGCGTACACATCTTCGCAGTCGCAGCCGATCAGCTGCAGACCGCACGCCGGGCATCGTTCGCAATCGCAGCCCCAATGGTGGTAGTGACCCATCAGGGCGCCGCAGTCATGACATCGTGCATCAGCCAGGCTTCCTTCAAGGAAATCTCCCTGACCGCCAACGGGGATGCGCTTGAAGACCTTTCCGGCAATATGGATCTTGGAAATAGCGCAGCCCTTGCTTTCCAGCATATCTCTGCCGCACAGTTCACATATTGCACCCATGTTCATTCCTCCGTTCCACCAATCTTCCTCACAACATCCTCGCCGTATGCTACATGCAGGGAGGAACCGTTGTCCCAGCGCATACACAGCGAAGCAATATCGTCGACATACAAGACGGTACCCTTCGTCCCGATGGGCGGGGCCTGGAGATCATCCATTTTCACCAGCTCTACACGGGTACCGGGCGGAAACTCAGCACGTACGCGGGCAACGGTTTCTCTATGTATGTCGAACCTATTAGGTCCCGTAATCTGTTCTCTGGTTGCGACTCGTGCATAGACTCGGACTACTGGCTGCTTATTCCTATTCATTGCCGCTCCTTTCTTCCACCACCTCGACCTCGTCTGTCTCCAGACTGCCGAGGGGATAGATGCCGTACTCACAGGCGATCGCTCTGCCGGACTTGATCCAGCTGGGGTTTGTGGCGTCGGTACCGAGCTGGTCATCCGTGGTGCGGTAAACCTTCTCGGTATGACCGTCTGCGTACCGAATGGTGCAGCCATCGGTAATTTCCTTGCCGTTCTTGTCGAAGTAGCGCGGCTTATCGTTTTCATAGAGAATCATGAGAATACCCTCCTTGATATTGATTACCGAGGACATATTCGCTCTGATTGGCGCACATAGCAAGTAACATTCCCTTACTTAGTGGCGACAAAACAGATAACTCTTAGTCCTTTCGGTAGTAGGCGCATTCATAGCCGTCTGCTCTGAGCGGAAGGTCCAAGGCCCAATCCGGAGGCTGTCCCATGACAGCGCAGGCATCTTCCATGGAGCCTTCGCCTATGGGCATTTCCATGACGGCTTCGTCATGCACATGAAATACGATGGGATACCCGGCAGCATCCAGATTCAGCATGGCATGGGCCAAAATATCCCGCGCAATCGCCTGGGTTGCATTTTCAGCCAGCTTTCCGCCGAACGTCTCCTGCTCCACCATCTGCCCGGCAGAGTTGGGCGCGTAGTACCCAATGGCGTCGCTGCCGAAACGGTTCATGGTGAAGTGCGGCGATTGGTAGCAGAGGTTTCTGCCGGAAGGAAGCCGCATAAGCATCTTGTCGTCCTGCCAGTAGAGTGTGACTTTTCCGACGCGGGCGGAGGTTTTACTGCGGATCACCTTCCGGGCGGCGCGGTCCATGGCGTTCCAGAAAGCCACAATATTGGGGTTAGCTGCGCGCCAGGCGTCCACCAGCGGCTGCATCTCCTCCTCGGGCATCTTCGCTCCCATGGCCTTCAGTGCGCCGACACCGCCACCGTAACCGCAGGACAAAGTGGCCTGCTTACCTTTCTGTCGATATTCGTAATTTGGATGGCCTTTCACGATGGTCTCCTGGGGAATATGGAACATGCGGCTGGCAGTTGCTTCGTAGATCTTTCCTTTTCCACGGAACTCATCCAGCACCCAATCTTCTCCGGCAAGCCACGCGAGGACACGAGCTTCGATGGCCGAGAAGTCAGCGACAATGAATCGACATCCTTCCTTCGGGATGAACGCCGTGCGTATGAGTTCAGAGAGCGTGCCGGGGACGGAGCCAAAGAGCGAGTCGAGCATTTCTTCATCACCGGCCTTTACGATCTCTCTTGCCAGATCGAGGTCAGGAAGGTGGTTCTGGGGGAGATTTTGGATTTGAACCAATCTGCCAGCCCATCTGAACGTGCGAGAGGCGCCGCCGAACTGCAGGAGGCCGTGAATGCGACCATCCCTGCATACCGTGCGCGCCATAGCCTCATACTTCTTTACGCTGGTCTTGCTCAGTTCCAGGCGGAGGTTCAGAAGCTCTGCTACGATGCCGTCCGACTGCGAAGCCTTTTCCTGTACAATCTTCTTGGCGAGGGATTCCATGGGCATGTCCTGGTCTGCCAGCCATGCTTTCAGCTGATTCACGCTGCCTGGGTTTTCAAGTCCGGTCAGTTCCTTTGCCTGCTGATAGGCAGCTTCCGTAAACACTTCATCGACAGCGATGGCGTTTTTGACGAGCTTCTTATCCACCCGCACGCCCCGGTCGTTGATCTGCTGATCCAGCGCGTACAGTTTCCATTCATGCTCCGGCAGCAGCCACGCTTCCAGCGCCTTGCGAACGGCGCGCTCGGTCTCTACGTCCTGCGCATTGTACTGCTTGTACAGCGCCCACTTCTCAGGCGCATCCGCAGGCATATTCCGGGTTCTGCCGCCGTTGATCTTGGTGGGTTTACAGGGAACGGAGAAGTATCGGATGAGATCTTTGCCTTCCTCCATCTTCTGCTGACTGAGCTTCAAAGCAACAGCAACGTCAGCCAGTCGGGAAGGCAGCGTCAGGTATGCTGCCATAACCGCTGTGCAGCGCCATTGGTGCGGATCGAGCCAATGCCCCAGATGCCGTGAAAGGCAGACACGCTCAAACTGTGCGTTGTAGGCAGCTTTGATGACTGTAGGATCATTCAACGCGGCGATTACATCTTCCGGCAGTTTTTCTCCGCAGGCAAGGTCAATGGTTACGACCGGTTCGTCATCGTAGGCATAGGAAAAAAGAAGCACCTCAAAATCAGGTGCATCGGTATAGCGGTACACACCGCATTTGGGCAGCGGCGCCGAACTGTATGTTTCAATGTCGATGCCCATAATCGTTGACATATCATTCACCACCTTGGCAATGAAAAAACGCAGCCTTTCAGCTGCGCTTTCAGTAGACTCGTTATTCTTTCGCCGGAATGTGTATCTTTTCCAGCGTATTGGGATCGATGATCAGGATTTCTTTTCCCTGTTGGCGGGCATAATTGACTGTGTAGGCAGTTCCGCCTTTCTCTTCTCCGTTGTAGATTGCTATCAGCAAATCGCAGTTGTCAACCATGTACCGGTTTCTGATGTGGAAGCAACCGCGCTGGTATCCGTCGCACAGTTGCTTGATCTTATCAGCAGCACGCAAAAGATCAAAGTAACGAGACCTCCACATCCAGCCCCATTTGTCTGCCTGCTCCTTATAGGGAATGGCGCAGATCAACTGTAGATGCGGGGACTTGGTCATTTTCTCTGCGATGATTATTTCTCCGCAGACGATATCTGCACCGCGTGCTCCACCGCAATAAAAGGTGTCATAACCTTCATCAATGCAGCGCCCGATCTCCTTCCAGAGAATGAGTTCAAAATCATCATATCTGCCGGAATGCATGTCTCTGCCGAATGGTAAAGATTCCGGTCTGTGTCCAGTAAATGCAACCGCCTTCTTCTGCATCAAAATCACTCCCACAATGTACTTTCGATATACATTTACAATGTAGTTTTATTATACATTGCACCTTCCTTCTAAGCAAGTCGAAGATACGAGATAATACATTGTGAAGGTAGGTGTGAAATGATGTCAGACTTCATATATGATAAAGTTGCTGTTGGTATACGCATTCGCGAGAAGCGGTTGGCTTTGCATATGACGCAGGAGAAAGTAGCAGAAAAGACGGAGAAATCCCTTCGCTTGATTACCGAGATAGAACGCGGCGCCGTGGGCATGTCCATTGAAACCCTCATGTGTATTTGCGAGGCGCTCAAGACCACGCCCAATGATCTGCTGCTTCCCGACGCGAAGACAAGTGACAGCGAATTGGACTGGCTGATTGAGGTCCTGTCCAATGCATCCGATCACGTTCGTTCCAGCGCCATAGACATTCTTCGTTCCTATCTCCGTTCCACCTGATGAATCCGGCCGCGCACCAGATTGACTGATGCGCGGCTTTCTTATGCCTTCAGAT
>SVGM01000029.1 GCA_015056365.1 Clostridiales bacterium
ATGGCCTGAGGGTTCCACCTGTTCCCATTCCGAACACAGAAGTTAAGCCTCAGCACGCCGATGGTACTTGGCTGGAGACGGCCCGGGAGAGTAGGTCGCTGCCGCATTCCCATTCCCGATCAGCAATTGCTGGTCGGGCTTTTCTTTTACACAAGCGCACAACAGATTTATGTACAGGAGCGTGGCAATCATGGATTACAGAATCGAAACAGAACGTCTTATTCTCAGACCACTGCAGGTAAGCGATTCAGCCGATGTATTTGAATGGGTCGGTGATCCTGTTGTCAACCGTTACATGCCTTATCCGCTTTACCAGACAGAGGAACAGGCGCGGGAGTGGATTGCACAGATTAAGCCTGAAGATCACGAGTTTGCGTTTTCTCTTAAATCTACCGGCAAGGTCATTGGTGCTGGCAGCATTGGTTTGAATGAGGAACGCGTTTACGAGATTGGCTATAATCTGAATCGCAGTTATTGGGGCAAAGGTTATGCTACAGAGGCAGCCAAGGCAATGATCCAATGGGCCTATCAGCAATTAGGAGCAAGGGAATTTGCCGCCAGTCATGCAACTGCCAATGCAGCTTCCGGTAATGTGCTGCGTAAATGCGGTTTTCAATTTGTCCGTTACGGCCAGTATTCACGGTTTGATGGCAGCGAAACCTTCGATGCTACCTTCCTTTCGTTGCACCTTGATTGATCAGTCTTTGTACATTCCATTTTCAAACATTGACACATCTCCCTGTGGGTGCTAATATACTGGTGGTTATCCAGATGGCTTCTTCGGGGCGGGGTGTAATTCCCCACCGGCGGTATAGTCCGCGACAGAAGCACACAGGCTGTGCTTCTCTGATCCGGTGAGATTCCGGAACCGACGGTGTTGATCGTTCGATCTCAGTCCGGATGAGAGAAGAGCAGCCGCATGATTGATGCGTGATTGCCCCTGATGCTAAGTAGCCATCGGGGGCATTTATTTTGAGGAGGTTCTCAACATGATGAAGAACGACCAGGAAACACGCAATGAAAACAACGGTATCCAAACAGTGGTCACCATCGACGGAAACAAACCCGCCGCGCGTAGAAAGAAAACCACTACCCGTGATCTGGCCACCATGGCGATCCTGTCGGCCATTGCCGCCATTCTGTTCATGATCGAAATTCCTATTTTTCCTGCTGTTCCTTTTTACAAATTGGATTTCAGCAATCTTCCGGTATTGCTTGGGGCTTTTGCCATGGGCCCTGTGCAAGGCGTTCTGATCCTTGGTCTGAAAAGCCTGTTGGGACTTTTGCATACCACCTCCGGCGGTGTAGGCGAATTAGCTGATTTTCTGGTTGGCTGTGCGATGGTCGTGCCCGCCGGTCTGATCTATCACAAGAAAAAATCCCGTGGCGGCGCATTGTTTGCCATGCTGGTGGGCACGCTGTGCGCCATCATCGCTGCGATCCTTGCGAATTATTTTATTCTGTTTCCAGCCTTCGGCATCACGGAAGAAGCCCTTGTGGGCATGGGAAGCAAACTGATTCCTGCTGTCAAGGATATGTGGACGTTTGTGCTGTATGTTACTGCGCTGTTCAACCTGATCAAGTTCGTTGCGATCAGCGTGGTTGGATATATCATCTATAAGCCGCTCTCTCCGATTCTTCATGGTCGAAAGGCGAAAAAGTGGGAGGCAGAATAACGTTGAAACTCTTCAGTCACAGCGTTGAAGAAACCCATCAGATCGGCAAGAGATTGGCCGCTCAGCTGCATCCTGGCGACGTCCTGCTGATGATAGGGGATATGGGTGCCGGAAAAAGTGAACTGACCCGCGGGATTGCCCGCGGATTAGGGATTACGGGCTACGTAACCAGCCCGACCTTCACCATTTTGCAGGTGCATGATGAGGGGCGGATGCCGCTGTATCATTTTGACTGGTATCGTTTGTCCGATGTGGAGGAGCTCTATGAGCTGTCTATGGACGAGTACCTGTATGGCAACGGCGTATCGGTGGTGGAATGGCCTTCGCGGGCGGAAGAAGCGATTCCGGAATGCTATCTGGAGGTCACGCTGACCCCTGTGGATGATTCCACCAGAGAGATTGCTTTTCGTCCGGTCGGCGGGTTTCATTCGCTGGACGTACAACAGATGACGCAAGAAAAAGAAGGGAGCACAGAGGCATGAAGCTTTTGGCGGTGGATACCTCCGGGCCGGTAGCAGGCGTGGCAGTATTTCAGGATGGACGGCTTGCCTATGAAGGCGCAGCTGTCAATCGCATGACGCATTCCGTCAATATGATGCCCATGATCGAAGAAGCGCTCAGTCGAAGTGGTTTGGACATAAGCGAGATTGATCTGTATGCTGCTGTGACAGGCCCCGGCTCCTTTACCGGCGTTCGCATCGGTGTCAGCGCCATCAAGGGCATGGCGCACGGTGCGGGGAAACCTTGTGTCGGCGTGGATGCCCTGGAGGCGCTTGCAGCAGGATTGTATCAGACAAAGGCTGTGATTTGTCCGATTCAGGACGCACGTGCTGGACAGGTATACGGCGCTGCATTCCGAGGAGATTTCCCGCCCCAGCGTTTGCTGCCGGACATGGCGGAGAAGCTGGGGGATTATCTGGAGCGAGTGCTGAGCGTTGCGCAGCCTGAAGAGAAGCTCTGCTTTGTGGGAGACGGCGTTGCCACATATCGCACCGCAATCGAAGAAGCCTTGGGGGAAAGAGCACTTTTCGCGCCTGCTCATTGTGCCTATCTGCGGCCCGCAGCGGTAGCTGCTCTGGCCGACGCCCATCAGCAGGATGCCGTGGATTATCTGGCGCTGGCGCCGGTGTACCTGCGGGCACCCCAGGCCGAGCGCGCCCGCGCTGCCAAGGAGGGAAAGCAGGCATGAGCTATCTCATCCGAAGGATGACCATGGCAGACGTACCGCAGGTTCATGCGATTGAGGAAGCTACCTTTCCCACGCCTTGGTCTATCCAAAGCTTCGAGGACGAAATGACCAAGAATGTCTGCGCCAGATATATGGTCGCAGAGGAAGACGGCCGTATTCTTGCCTTTGCAGGCGCATGGATGATCCTGGAGGAAGGTCACATTACCAACATCGCCGTTACCAAGGAGGAAAGGGGCAGGGGCATCGGTAAGGCCGTTACCACTGCACTGATGCAATACGCCGCCAATCTTGGCGTGCAGTATATGACGCTGGAGGTTCGCCGCAGCAATCTGGTGGCGCAGCAGATGTATCGCTCCCTTGGATTTATTGAGCTTGGCTATCGAAAACGCTATTATGAAGACAATGGTGAAGACGCACTGCTGATGGTGTGTCAGGATATGCCGGAGATGGAAGAGGATTTCGAGGATATTCCGGTAATGCCCCAGGAAGAATGATGCCCTTTCGAAAACTTTTTTATGAAAAAGCCGCTGATACAGCTTGGTATCAGCGGCTTTTGATTTGTAGTTCAGCCAAGCGCTTGCCTGATCGGGTCATGAAAAGCAATATCCGCAGGACAGAACGGATAATTGTTTAGTGCTTCGGTGGAGATCCACTGCATATCGTCATGCTCCAGCAGTTGAGGTGCCCCTTCGGCAATCGCACACCGAAACAGTTGCAGGTGGATGGTCAAGTCCGGATAAGCATGCACTACGTCCGCTACAGGAGCGCCTACCGAAACTGTTACACCGAGTTCTTCCTTGCATTCCCGCACCAGCGCAGCCTGAGGTGTTTCGCCAGGCTCCACTTTTCCGCCCACAAACTCGTATAAACCGCCACGGGACTTATGAGGAGGACGGCGGCAGATCAGAAAGCAGGAACCCTCGCAAAGCAAAGCGGCTACGACTTCGATGGTTTTCATCCGTTTCTCCTCATTTCGCAGTAGCACTGTAGATCTGGTTGGTCAGCGCAATGGTATCCTCGTCAGGACGAAGCATACGGGCCATCACCACCAGACGAAGGTCATTGTCGTCACCGCTGCAGGTGGCCAGCGTCAGCAACCGGTCGCCAGGTTGAACATCAATGGTTGTTTTGTAGCGGGAATACTCTTTGATCAGCGACACATAGTGATGAAAATCATGATAGTTGCTGAAGCTGAATTGATTCCAGAAGGGGAAATAGTGCGGTTTTCCCGGAATGATATTGACGTCAGCTACGGCAAAAATCACGTATGTCGCGCTTTCATACAGCGTATCCAGGTGAATGTAAGGATGCTCTCGGTAGAAGGCAGCGTCTTTTACCTTGTACTTTTTCAGCGATCCAAACATAGCGCCTTCTTTCATGTTGTGTCCGTGGATCAGGATCTGCATGGGAACGGTGCGCAGATCACAGTTCTCATCAAGAAACAAAGCGCCGGTAGGGTTCTTTTTGCCGGTGGCGTCGTGGGTGAGGTAATAGGAATTGTCGCGCTGAAATACCGGCTCGTCCACCACGCCGTCGATGGTCAGCCAGGCAACGATGTCGCGGTTTTGCTGCCGCAGGGGCCTAAAACGTTCGGAAATAAAAAACTGCTCATTGCCAGGATATTTATTGGGCCAGGCAGTAAGAAAATCAGCTCCGGTAACATCGGGAGCGAGAACTGGTACAGTGGCGCTGGTCCGCTCAGTGACCGGGTATGCGGTGGCCTGCGGAAGCACAGGATCAGGCGCAGACGTCGCAGCCGTCGTATGTACGTTGTCTGTCGGCTCGGGAGGCTGATACAGTACTCTGAGCTGCGCAGTAGCATTCTCGGCAGAATGGATATTGCCGAGATAATTGATCAGCAGGATAGCAGAGACGATGAACACAACGGAGCATGCCACCATCCCTAAATAGATTCCTAGGTTGCCTTTGGTGTTTTTGCGCTGAAAGGCGGGGGAGGTATAGGCTGTAGGGTAAAAGGGATCCTGAGGCTGTTCTGTTACCGAAGATTCAGCGCTGCGGTCGTCAATGTTCTTTTTTCGAAAGCGCATGGCGTCCCCTCCTCCTTTCACAAGCTGTGTTCATTATATGTACGAACGCTGGGACTGTCAACCAAAGACAAAAATACCGATTGCGCGTATGAATGGAAAAAACTTCATTGGCGCTTCGGAGCCGGCAAAGGTTATTCGTTTGTAAAACATGAGAAAAAACGTCGGATCTGGCGGAGCAAGAAAAAAGCGGTTGACAATACAAAATAAAAACGATACAATATCTTTTGTCTGGTAATCGGTAGATGCGGATATGCGGGTGTAACTCAATGGTAGAGTTCCAGCTTCCCAAGCTGGCTACGTGGGTTCGATTCCCATCACCCGCTCCAACCCGCAGAACCTCTGCCGGATAACTACACGATGATTGAAACAGGAGGTCGTTCCCCATGGCTAAGGCGAAATTTGAACGTAACAAGCCGCACGTTAACATCGGCACCATCGGTCACGTTGACCACGGTAAGACCACTCTGACCGCTGCTATCACCATGACTCTGTCTACTCTGGGCAGCGCTGCCGCCATGAAGTATG
>SVGM01000010.1 GCA_015056365.1 Clostridiales bacterium
CGACAACATCGACATGGAAATCACCCTGATCACCCCCATCGCTATCGAGCAGGGTCTCCGCTTCGCTATCCGTGAAGGCGGCCGTACCGTCGGTTCCGGCGTTGTTGCTTCCGTGATCGAATAAGCAGGGGCATCGCCCCTGCACCCAGCTCGCGTTCCAGTTGGATTCCACACCGGAACAGCTACGCGTGTAGCTTGGGTGTAAGGTTACTTACTATTCCTGCCGCCTGT
Source organism: Clostridiales bacterium (assembly GCA_015056365.1). Taxonomy (GTDB): domain Bacteria; phylum Bacillota; class Clostridia; order Christensenellales; family Aristaeellaceae; genus Limiplasma. The sequence continues at coordinate 232 of SVGM01000010.1, forward strand.
CATCATGGGCGGGCGGCAGGGTTTGCCCACACTTAAGTAGGAGGTGGCGAACGTGGCAAGCGTTGCCCGTAACAAAGTGATGCTGGCCTGCACCGAGTGCAAGCAGCGTAACTACAATTCCATGAAGAACAAGAAGAACACCCCCGATCGTATCGAGCTGAACAAGTACTGCCGTTTCTGCAAGAAGCACACGGCTCACCGCGAGACCAAGTAAGCAATAGGGCAGTTTCTGCCCTGGTGCTTGCCGGATTTCGGAAGGATGTGTAAACCATGACTGAAAAGAAGGCCGCCAAGAACAATAAGCCCAACTTCTTCCAGCGGTTCGCCAATGGCTTCGTGAACTTCTTCAAGAAGATCGGCAATGCGTTCAAGAACATGTGGCATGAGCTTAAGAAGGTCACCTGGCCTACCCGCGAAAAGCTCGTGAACTATTCGGTGATCGTCCTGCTGTTCATGGTGTTTATGATGGTTGTGATCGGCTTGCTGGACCTGGGTGCTACCCAGCTGGTGAACCTGATCATGAAGCTGTAAGGAGAACACCATGGCCGAGAATCGTAAGGAGCCTTGTTGGTATGTAGTCCATACCTATTCCGGTTACGAAAACAAGGTCAAGGATAACATCGAAAAATCTGTTGAGAACAACGGCATGCAGGATCTGATTTTTGACGTACGCGTCCCCGTTGAGGACGTTGTGGAGATCAAAAACAACCGTCGTGTCAAGTCTCAGCGCAAGGTGTATCCCGGTTATGTGCTGGTGCACATGATTGAGACCAGCGAAAGCTGGTATCTGGTACGCAACACGCGCGGCGTTACCGGTTTTGTGGGTCCTGACTCCAAGCCTGTACCGCTGACGCCCGCCGAAGTGGAAATGATGCTTTCTACGCAGGAAAACAGCGTGGAATTCGGCATCGCCATCGGCGAGGAGGTTCGCATTCTCAACGGTGCCCTGGAGAACTTCACCGGTACCGTGGAAGATGTAGATACCGTCCGTCAGAAATTGACGGTCAAGGTCAAAATGTTCCTTGGCCGCGAAATGCCCGTGGAAGTCGATCTGGCTGACGTCGAAAAGATCTGATTTTCCGGCAGCGCCCTCAAGGGCGCAGTGGGAGGAATGCATCGTCATTCCGCCATGACCACATTGAAGGAGGTCCATACCAATGGCAAAAAAGGTTAAATCCATGATTAAGCTTCAGGTTCCCGCCGCCAAGGCAACTCCCGCGCCGCCTATCGGTCCCGCGCTGGGTCAGCACGGCGTGAACATCCCCGGTTTCTGTAAGGAGTTTAACGAGCGCACCCAGAAGGACGCCGGCATGATCATCCCCGTCGTCATCACGGTGTACACGGACAACACCTTCACCTTCATCACCAAGACTCCGCCCGTGCCCGTTCTGATCAAGAAGGAACTGAACCTGCAGACCGCTTCCGGCCGTCCCAACCGTGACAAGGTCGGCATGCTGACTCAGGATCAGGTTCGCAAGATCGCCGAGATCAAGAAGCCCGATACCAACGCTACGGACATCGAGTCCATCATGAGCATGGTTAAGGGTACCGCTCGCTCCATGGGCATCACCGTCGAGGAATAACGATGATTGAGTGTGGGAGGACATTGTGCCGCTAGTACCACAGGAAGGACGTAACATGAAACACGGAAAGAAGTATGTTGACAGCGCGAAGCTGATCGACTCCATGATGGCTTACGATCCCGCTGATGCTTGCGATCTCGTTTGCAAGACCAGCAAAGCCAAGTTTGACGAGACCATTGAAATCTCCGTTCGCCTGGGCGTTGACCCCCGCCACGCTGACCAGCAGGTCCGCGGTGCCGTGGTTCTGCCTCATGGTACCGGCCGTACCGTTCGCGTGCTGGTCGTGACCAAGGGCGACAAGCAGAAGGAAGCCGAAGCTGCCGGTGCCGATTTCGTCGGCGGCGAGGAAATGATCCAGAAGATCCAGACTGAAGGCTGGTTCGGTTTCGATGTCATGATCGCTACCCCCGACATGATGGGTGTTGTCGGTCGCATCGGTCGTATCCTGGGCCCCAAGGGCCTCATGCCCAACCCCAAGAGCGGCACCGTGACCATGGATGTTGCCAAGGCCATCAGCGATATCAAGGCCGGTAAGGTTGAGTATCGCGTTGACAAGGGCGCTATCATCCACTGCCCCATGGGCAAGGCTTCCTTCGGTACTGAGAAGCTGGTTGATAACCTGAGCACTCTGATGGAGGCCATCATCAAGGCCAAGCCCGCTGCTGCCAAGGGTACTTACGTCAAGAGCGTGTACCTGAGCTCCACCATGGGCCCCGCCGTGAAGGTCAATCCTCTGAAGTTCTAAGCTTCATAGGCTGATAAACAGCCGTCCTGCATTTGCAGGGCGGCTGTTTTCATATGTTGCAAGTTTTTGTTGAAAATAGCTTTTCAGGCGGTTTTGATCGTGATATAATTAACAAACAGGACTTCACAAAAAACAATCCAAGTAAAATGCTTTGATGATTGATAGTCCATTTTTTGCGGAGATGATGTATTATGCCTGAAAAAATGCTGGACGCCATCGTGCCGGATGGTTTTTTGTTGCTGGCATACAAAGATGAATGGCATGTAGAACAGGCGGACGAGGAATGTCTGCGGCTTTTGAAAGTGACCGCTGATGAGATCGCAGATTGTGCCAATGAAAAAGCAACGATTACAAAGTGGCGCTCCGGATCTGAAAAGCTCAGCGCAGCACTGAAAAAGCTGCTCACAGAGAGCAGCAGAGCGGCTTGCGACGTGAAGGTGAACCGTAGCGAGGGCCGCACTCGGTATGTGCGGCTTTTGCTGCGCAGACTGAGCGAGGCAGAGGACGCGCTGAGAGTCTATGGCGTTGCCATCGACGTGTCCGATCTGGTGGAAGGTTGGAAGGAAGAGGCGCGGATTCAGGAAGATCAGAACGCCGTTGCGCTGGAACAGAGCGGAATGGCAATTCACAAATACTTTATCAAGAATCGCCGTGCCATATTGCCAGCCTCCCTGACCAGACGGTTTGGCGCTCCCTCGGTGCTGGAGAATATGCCGGAATGGTGTGTTAAGAACGGAATCATTCACCCCAGTAGCCTTGAAGACTGGAATCGATTCTTTGACGCCATCGACCGGGGCGAAAAGAACGGTACTGCGGAGATTATGATCTGCCGCGGACAGCGGGTCAGCCGGTATCGTGCGCTGTTCAGCAGCATTGCCAATCAGCACGGTATTCCTGTATCGGCCGTTGTTTCCTATGAGGATATCACAGAAGAATACGAGCGTAACAAGCTGGTGACGCTTGACATTCACGGCCTTCTCCAGAGCACCAAAAAGGTGTTCCCGGAACTGCTGACCATTAACCTGTCTAAAAACAGCTATCGTATGATCCAATACGACAGCGTGACCACACGTCATACGCCGCAGGAAGGCGTCATGGATGATATGATCGATCGTCGTCTGGTCGGCATCGCTGAAGAGGACAGAGAGGCGTTTGTTCAAGCCTTCTCCCGTGAGAATCTGCTGCGCACTTTTGCAGATGAGAAAAAGGATACTGTTCAGCTGGTCTACCGCCGCATCAATAACGACGGCCATCGTTTCTGGTTCGAGACCATTGCCATGCGCCAGCGGAACCCCTTTGACGGGGATGTAATGGCCGTAGCGATGTCGCGCAACGTAGACGCGCAAAAGGCAGAGGAGATCCGTCTGCAGCAGGAAGTGTATCTCAAAGGCGAGGAGATTCGCCTGTCCATGACGCGGCTTGGCAAGACGCTGAACTATTACGACATCCAGGCAAGAACGCTTACGATTCCACCGGCGTTCGCCGTGGCCAACGGATTGCCCGAGGATATCCCCGATTTCCCGGAATGTGTGCAGGAGCGTTTTGGTCAATATCTGGATGACGAAGCTCAGAGAACGCTGAGCGAAGCGTTTATCAGGATCGCAAACGGTGATTCCACGGGCGCAGTAGAGTTTCAGATTAGATTGCGCAGCGGTGAGGTGCGCTGGACACGCCTGGAATTCGCCAACATCTATGATGCCGAAGGAAAAGCGCGCCGTGCTGTGATTTCAACGGATGACGTGACTGATGCTCACGAACAGACGCTGGAAAACCGCCGTCTGAAGGAAAACGAGCAGCTGTTCAGCATGGTAGCGCAGCACTCCGATCGTGAATTGTGCTATTATGACGTTGTGAATCGTAGCCTGCGCCCCTGGAATGCTGAAAACTGCGAGCGTTGCAGCCTTGCGGGGATTTGCATGAATCAAAACGCACGTCAGTCTGCTCAGAACGGAACCCTGATGGAGTCGAATATTGGTACGATCACGCATATGTTTGCTGATATCCATAACGGTACGCCTAATGGCGGATGCAAGGTTCGCGTAAAGTCTGCCAAGGGCGAATGGCTGTGGTATGATTTCAAGTTCTCCACAGTTTATGGTAAGGATGGCAAACCCGCTCTGGCATTGATTTCCCACCGCGACGTAACCGAAGAGTACGAGCGAGAAATGGCCTATGTCAGGCAGATGCAGGCGCTGGAAGAGGAAATACAGAATGATCTGCTGGTCTTTGAATGCGACTTGACAGAAGACCTGATCCAGCGGCAGCATGGCGTGTTGCTGGCCGATCAAGATCTTGCAGGTGAAAATTACACCGCGTTCTATGCCCGTATGCTGCTGAGCCATTTTTCCGGCGAAGCACGGGAGTCAGCCAGTCAGTATTATTCCAAAGATCGGCTGCAGGCGCAGTACAACGAAGGCAGGCGGCATCTGGAGGCCACTTGGAACCTTCGCTTCCGCAGCGGTGAAAAGCGCTGGATCAAGAGCGTTGTGGAGCTGATCAATGACCCGTACAGCAATCATCTCAAGGGCATCTTCCGCTTTGTGGATATCAACAGCGAAGTGCTTCAGCAGATGGAAGTGCAGAAACGGGCGGAAAAGGACGGTCTCACCGGCCTTCTGAACCGCGCTACCTGCGAAGAGCGTATCGCTGCAAGCATCGCCGTGCACAGCGAGGAAAAGGCTGGCGGTATTTTGATCCTGCTGGACCTGGATGATTTGAAGGGAATCAACGATACCTTCGGACACGAACAGGGCGACCGTGCCATTCGAGCAGTCGCTGATACGTTGAAAAACCATTTCCGCGAAAGCGATATGATCGGACGTATCGGCGGCGACGAATACATGATCTTCCTGCCGAAGGCCGCGCCGCATCAGGAGGTCATCGGGCAGTCGCTGAATATGCTGCTGCGCAAGCTGTCCATGATTTCCGTAGGCGATGAGCAGGAGAAGCAGATCCATTGCAGTATCGGCTGCGCAGCTGAGGTGGTAGGGCAGGACGATTTCGAGTCGCTCTATAAGCGGGCGGACTTGGCGCTGTATCATGTCAAACGCAGCGGGAAAAACAACTTTGCCTTCTATCAGGAGCAGATGGAACAGGCGAATTATCAATTCCGCAGCAAGGCCATGTCGCTGAGAGACGCCAAGGTCTTCGAGTGGGGCGAACTGCAGCGCTTCCTGGAGAGCTTGTCCATCTTCTATCCGTTGGTCATCTCCGCCAATCTGACGCTGAACAGTTTCTACATCATGGAAGCTGAGGAAACCGAAGTATTCAGCCAGTATCCAACCACAGGCAAGTTTGATTTGTTCACGAAAAATGCAAAACAGTATATTCATCCTGACGATGTGGATGGCGCAGAAACAAAACTGACGCGAAAAGCGTTGCTGAAGGCATACGAAAGCGGCCAGAGCAACGTGCAGCGCTTCTTGCGCCACAAGGATACGCAGGGAGCGTTCAGCTGGCTGAAATACATCGTGATATTCGATACCAATCCGGAAGGTGACGTATGCGCGTTCATCCTGGCCAGATGGGCCAGGGAGCGGGAACAGGAGCTGGATCTGCTCAGACTGCGTAAGCTGTCGGATCTGGCATTGACCTACGCCTTTGAGTACGTGGGCCTGATCGACGTGGCCAGCGGACGGTATAACATGTATCTCAGCAACAAGCAGTACGAGCGGACCATTCCCCAGACAGCCATCTTTGATGACCTTCATGCACTTCTGCGGGATCACTATATCGTTCCGGAGGAAAGAGAGCAATTTGCACGGATCGCCCCGCTTTCCACGATTCTGGAGCAGCTGGAAAAGAACGATGGTACCTATAGCTATGAATATACGTCTACCGTAGGTAAGCGGCATGTGGAATACCACTGGTATGAGGAAAGCCATACTGAATTGTTGATGACTGTTCGAAAGATCTGACGCATCATTTCCCAAGACGCTCCGGCATCTGCCGGGGCGCTTTTTGGTATGTGCAAACGGCTTTCCAATGGAGAAAAAGTGTGCTATACTTGCCAAAGCAGGGGGTGAAAGCATGTTCCAGCGAGACTATATTCTGCGGATGATCGAGATGATGGGCGACCTGGCGCGCAGGGTGGCGGAGCTGATGGAACAGCTGGAATACCTGCACCAGCTGGATGACGCAAGCAGGCTGCATTGCGGCTTGCCGCTGAACGCGTTGGAGAGTTTGAGCGCGGATAGCCTCAAGGATATGCTTGGGCCTGAATCAAGGCTGTACGCCAGCGAGCTGCTGTATCTCAGAGCCGTGGAAGGTCGGGCGGTATGGGAGGAGCGGCAGGATTTTCTGCTTAAGAGCCTCCGGCTGTTGGCTTCGCTTGAAGAGGAAAGCATCCTGTGCGAGATCCGCGCCCCGCGCATGAAGGAACTCAAGGCAGAATGCCTCCCAATGCTGACCGGAGAAGATTTTTTGGCCTGCGCCCGTTTCTACGAGGAAGCGGAGCTGTATGATGAGATGGAAGACGCCCTGTTTCAGGCAGTGGAGGGGACCGCAGAAGCGAGCGAACGAGCGCTGCGGGTCAGGCTGGGGTGCGGCATGCTGGAGAAGGCCTCCAGAGCAGGAGAAAAAGCACTGACGCTGTGCGGAATGACAGCGCAGGAACTTATGGATGCAGCACAGGATCTGCGCCGCATGGGCGTAGAGGGCAAATGATAGAGGAGTAACGACTGATGATATTGATTTCCGTACAGGACCTGGAGAAGAGCTTCGGTACCCACGAGGTGCTGCGCGGCGTTAGCTTCAGCCTGCAAAAGGGAGAAAAAATGGGCCTTGTGGGCGTGAACGGCTGTGGCAAGTCCACATTGATGCGCATTCTCACCGGTGAATTGGAGTCCGACGGGGGCCAGGTTCATAAAAACAAAGATCTGCGAATTGGCTATCTGGCACAGGTGGACGATATTGCGTTGACCGATACGGTCTGGGGCGCGTTGCTGCGTGTGTTCGAGCCGGTACTGGCCATGGAGCGCCGCCTGTCGGAGCTGGAGAACGAAATGGCTGGCGAAACCGATCCTGACCGGGCGGTTCGGTTGTCCATGGAGCATCAGCGGCTGCTGGAACGCTTCAACGAGGCCGAGGGCTACGCCTATGAAGGCGAAATGCTGGGTGTGCTCAATGGCCTGGGATTGCCCCAAGAGATGCATCAGCGGCAGGTGAGTACCCTTTCCGGCGGCGAGCGTACCCGCTTGTCCCTGGCCAAACTGCTGCTTCAGAAGCCGGATGTGCTGTTGATGGACGAACCCACCAACCACCTGGATCTGGAAGCCATCGAATGGCTGCAGGAATACCTGACCGCGTTCAAGGGCTCGCTGCTGCTCATCAGCCACGACCGTTATTTTTTGGATCATGTGTGCAACACCATGGGAGAATTGCTGGGCGGAAAGATGATCAAGTTCACCGGCAACTACACCCAGTATATGCAGAAGCGTACCGCGGATTTCGAAACCCGGATGAAGGCCTATCAGCTCCAGCAGAAGGAGATTCAGCGCGAGATGGCCATTATCGAGCGGTATCGCAGCTTCAATCGGGAAAAGAGCATCAAGGCTGCAGAGAGCCGTCAGAAGCGGCTGGATCGCATCGAACGGCTGGATAAGCCTGTAGAGGAACAGCACGTACGCTTCAGCTTCGATGCCAGGCGCCGCAGCGGCGAGGACGCGCTGGAGGTGGAACGCCTCTCCAAGCGTTTTGATGACCAGCCGGTGTTTGAAAATGTCTCGTTCAAGCTACGCACCGGCGACCGGGTAGCGCTGATCGGCCCCAATGGCGTGGGCAAGAGTACCCTGTTCAAGATCCTAATGAATCAGCTGACACCGGATACCGGCGCTGTGCGCTACGGCGTGAATATCGACGTGGGCTACTACGATCAGCATCAGCAGTCCCTCAATCCGGGCAATACCATTCTGGACGAGGTATGGAACGATTTTCCCACCATGGAGCAGTCCAAGGTGCGCGGCGCGCTGGGTTTGTTCCTTTTTACCGGGGACGAGGTGTTTGAACAGATCAGCAAGCTGTCCGGCGGTGAACGGGGTCGCGTTGCCCTGACCAAGCTGATGCTGAAAAAGGACAATCTGCTGCTGTTGGACGAGCCCACCAACCATCTGGATATGGACAGCCGTGAGGTGCTGGAGGATGCCCTTCGCGACTTCCCCGGCACCATTCTGGCCATCAGCCACGACCGCTATTTCATCAACCGTTTCGCCGACCGGGTCATGGTGATGGAGCAGGATGGTGTCCGGGAATATCTGGGCAATTTCGATGATTACATCGAGAAGCGGGATCGGCCAAGGCCTCCGGTGCAGCCTGCCGGTCAAGAGATGACCAAGACCGAGCAGATCAAAGAGAAGAAACGGGATCGCAAGTACAGCGCCATGCTGCGTGAACTGAAGGCACAGGTGAAAAAGGCCGAGGAAGCCATTGAACTGAACGAGCAGCGTATCGCGGAGCTGGAAGCACGCCTGGCCGACCCTGAAACCTATGCGGATCAGGCATTGATGCGCAGCCTGACGGAGGAATACGCCAAGGAGCAGGAGAAGACCGCTGGTCTGTATGACGCATTGGAGGCGGCGGAAATGGCGGTTCTGGAAGCAGAAGAATGAGAGGAGGGCCCGTATGAGTCGCTGGAGGAAAGGCTTGATCGGACTGGGACTGTTCATGGCGCTGATGCTGTGCCTGCCCTGGGCATGGGCTCAGGAAACCAGTTCACTGCCTCAAACCTTGTGCATCACCGAGCTGATGACCGACAACGAAACCGTGTGGTCGCTGGATTTTCAGGACTACGTAGAGGTGTACAACGGCAGCGAGGAAACAGTGCTGCTCTCCGAGTATTACCTGACGGATGACCCGGACAAGCCCAAGGATAGCCGGTTGCCGAAGACGGAACTGAAGGCCGGGGAATATATCGTTCTGCCTTGCGATGGAAAGACCCTGCATATGAAGCTAGGGAAGGGCAAAGGCGAATTGTATCTGTTCAGGAAGGATGGGCAACTGGTGGATCAGGCAGCCTATCCTGCCATGGGCAGCAATGCATGGCAGCGGGAACATGGCGTGACAGATCAGCCCAGCCCCGGTTTCCCCAATACGGTCGAGGGAGCGCAGGCCTATGCGGCGTCCCTTACCCAGCCGCTGATGATCACGGAAGTGATGACCTCCAACAGCACCCTGTGCCCGGTTGGGGAGGAAGAGGAATACTACGACCTGATCGAGCTGTATAATCCCGGCACGGAGCCGGTGCTGCTCAGCGAATACTGCTTGTCCGACAAGAAAAAAGACCTGACTCAGTGGCAGCTGCCGGAGGAAACGCTGGAACCGGGCGCGTATTATATCGTTTATGCCTCCGGAAACGGCGGCAAGGAAGCCAGCTTCAAGCTGTCCTCTGACGGAGAGGAAATCTTCCTTTCCACTGCCAAAGGGCACTGTGTGGATATGCTCTCCATCCCCGACGTTCCGCCGGATGTGAGTTATGGTCGCTACGAGGGGCTCCTGTACTACTACGACCAGCCTACCATGGGCAAGGAGAATACCGCCGGTTATACCGGCGTTGCGCCTGCGCCTGTCGCGGATGCAGCCACGGGCTTTTACAGTCAACCGTTTCAGGTGAGCCTTTCCGGCGACGGCCAGATCTTCTATACCCTGGACGGCAGTGACCCCACTACGGAAAGCGTATGCTATGACGGCACGCCCATTTCGGTGGGGGGCACCACCTTCCTGCGCATCATGGCTGCACGGGAGGGCGAACTCACCTCCAGTATCGTCACGTATCATTACCTCTTTGACGCTGAAAAGTATGAACTGCCCATTGTGTCCATTTCCGCAGCGCCGGGAAAAGTAATCGGCCGGGGCAGCATCTACGAGAATTTTAAATACAAAAACCGCGAAGATGCCGCCAATATGGTGCTTATCGAGGATGGTCAGGAAAAGTTCAATATTGACTGCGGTCTGAAAATCCACGGTCAGGGCAGCCGGAACCTGAAAAAGAAGAGCTTCCAGGTACGCTTCCGCGGAAAATACGGCGCTTCCACGCTGGAATATCCAGTGTTTGACAACCTGCCCTATACCTCCTATAATGCGCTGATTCTGCGCTCTGGTTCCGAGGACGGCAACCGCGCCATGATCCGTGATGAGTTCATGACCTCCATCACGGCGCAGACCATGCCCGAGGTGTTGTACCAGTCCTATCGCCCGGTGAATCTGTTGATCAACGGCGAGTACTACGGCATCTATTTCATCCGCGAACGCCTTACCGACAGCTATGTGGCCTCTCATCTGGGCGGCGGGGAAAAGGACGTGGACATGGTCAAGGGATGGAGCATCCAGGAGCATGGCGATGTTGCCGATTTCAAGGCGCTGCTGAAGTTCTGCCGCAACAAGGATCTGTCCATCGAGGAAAACTATCAGCAGGTAGCGCAGCAGATCCATCTGGAAAGCTTCATGGATTACTATATCGCCCGTGCCTATACCGGCGACCGGGATTATCCCAATATCCGTCACTGCCGTTCCGCCGGCGGCGATGGCTTGTGGCGAATCGTCAACTTTGATCTGGACTGGGGCTTTGGCACCCAGCCCGCCAACCTGTCGAATTTTATCGGGCAGGTCAGCGATTCCTCTGCCAACAATACCGTCATCATCAACGCCCTGATGGAAAACCCCACCTTCCGCGAACAGTTTCTGCAGCGCCTGGCGCATCACCTGCGCACCACCTACGCACCTGATCGGGTCATCGGCATTCTGGACGCTATGGCAGACGAGATTCGCCATGACATGCCCTACAATCAGGAACGTTGGAACCAGTCCATGGATAAGTGGGAGGAACATCTGCAATTCATGCGCGACTTCGTCCAGACAGACAAATCCAGCCGTGTTCAGGACATGATGAACAACGCCAAGCGCGTCTTCCGTCTCAGCGATGAGGAGATGGTGCAGTATTTTGGTGATTTGTGGACCGGCGCCCAGTAAGAGCAATCCCGCAGGGAAAGCCCAATGTATCTCATAGCAGTTGCTGCAAAGAACCATCGAAAATAAACACACACCCCGGTCGTATTCTTGCGACCGGGGTGTGTTGTTTGTTACAGGTTTTCATCGGCCCAAGCAAAACGCGGGCCGGAGTAGCCGTCTTTTTCCACGTGCTCGCTCCACATAGCGGCAGGGCGAACCCACCAGCCGCCTTCGCCGTAGAGCGCCTGATAGACCACCATCTCCTCCAGGGTTTCGGAGTGGCGAGCAACGGCGATCAGCCGGTAGAGATTCCCCTTGAAATGACGATATACGCCGGGCTTCAACTCACTCATACACGGCTACGCTTCCATTCCAGATAATCGTCGAACTTGCCTTCGTAGTCCAGGCAGCCCTCGCGGCCAACAGGGAACTCAATGATGCGGTTGGCGATTTCATCGATGAACTGGTGGTCGTGGGAGGCGAAGAACAGGTTGCCCGGATAGGCCTGCAAGCCGTTGGACAGGGCGGTGATGCTTTCCAGATCCAGGTGGTCGGTGGGCTGATCCAGCAGGAGCGCGTTGGCCTTGGACATCATCAGGCGGCTAAGCATGCAGCGCACCTTCTCGCCGCCGGAGAGCACCTTGGCAGGCTTGTACACTTCATCACCACTGAACAGCATGCGGCCAAGGAAGCCACGGATGTAGGTCTCGGTGGGATCGGGGGCAAACTGACGCATCCAGTCCACCAGGTTGCCATCGAAGTCCTCAAAGAAGCGGGTGTTGTCCTTGGGAAAGTAGCTCTGGCTGATGGTCACGCCCCACTTGAAGCTGCCTTCGTCGGGGTTCATCTCGCCTACGAGGATGCGGAACAGAGCCGTAGCGCCGGCTTCATTGTCGCCTACAAAGGCGATCTTATCGCCCTTCTTGACGGTGAAGGAGACGTTATCCAGCACCTTTACGCCGTCGATGGTCTTGGAGATGCCTTCCACGGAAAGAATGTCCTTGCCGGCTTCGCGCTCAGGCTCGAAGCCAACGAAGGGATACTTGCGGCTGGAGGCGGGCATCTGTTCGATCTGCAGGCTGTCCAGCACCTTCTTGCGGCTGGTGGCCTGGCGGCTCTTGGACTTGTTGGCGGCAAAGCGGCGGATAAACTCCTGCAGATCGCGGATCTTCTCTTCGCGCTTCTTGTTCTGGTTGCGGATCAACTGCTGCATCAGCGTGGAGGATTCGTACCAGAAGTCGTAGTTACCGGAGTACATCTTGCAGGTCTCGTGGTCAACGTCCACGATGTTGGTGCATACGGCGTTGAGGAAGTGGCGGTCGTGGCTGACCACGATGACGATAGCATTGCAGTCCACCAGGAAGTTTTCCAGCCACTCGGTGCTTTCCACGTCCAGGCCGTTGGTGGGCTCGTCCAGCAGGATGATGTTGGGCTGGCCGAACAAAGCCTGCGCCAGCAGCACCTTCACCTTCTGGCGACCGTCCAAGCTTTCCATCTGGGCGTAGTGCAACTCGGTGGGGATGCCGATGCCATTGAGCAGCTGCGCAGCCTCGGTTTCAGCGTCCCAGCCGTTCAGCTCGGCAAATTCACCTTCCAGCTCAGCAGCGCGTTCGCCGTCCTCGTCCGAAAAGTCCGGCTTGGCATACAGCGCGTCCTTTTCCTTCATGATCTCATACAGGCGCTTGTTGCCCATGATGACCGTATCCATGACGGAGAATTCGTCGTATTTGAAGTGGTTCTGCTCCAGCACGCTCATGCGGTCTTCTTTGCGCATGGAAACGGTGCCGGTGGTGGGCTGCAGTTCGCCTGAGATGATGCGCAGCAGGGTGGATTTGCCCGCGCCGTTGGCGCCAATGATGCCGTAGCAATGGTCGGGCTGGAACAGCAGGTCAACGTGCTTGTAGAGCAGGTCGCCGGCAAACTGGAGGCTGATGTCGTTAAGCTGAAGCATGATGGACTCCTTTTCGTGTGTAGTAGTTGGGGACGGAGGCAGGGGTTCCACCCCTGCACCCCGCCAAAGGGATTTCATCCTTTTGGAATCCCGGTACTGCGCCCATTTCATGGGCGCAGGGGTATGTATCCAGGCAATCTTTGCGCCGTGAAACCGCGCAATGTGTAGGGATCCGGGGGGACTCAGTTCCCCTGGCGGGTGTGGGCAGAGCCCACATCGTTTATCCCTTCTTCTGCTCGTTCTCCCAGATCTGGTCGTTGAGCTGGTTGATGTTGCCGCAGCCCATGGTCAGCACCAAGTCGCCGGGCTGCCAGTTCTGACGCAGATAGGCCTCGGTGTCGTTGAAGGAGGGGGTGTGGATGGCGTTGATGCCGTTTTTGCGCATGCCCTCCACCACCATCTCGGCTTTGATGTCGCCGGGATCCTTTTCACGGGCGGCGTAGATATCCGTCACCAGTGTGATATCAGCAATGGCGGTGCAGGTCAGGTAGTCGTCAAACAGGCGCTTGACCCGGCTGTAGGTGTGGGGCTGCATCACGGCCCAGAGACGGTTGTGGGGCTGCATATGAGCCACCGACAGGGCATTCTTCATCTCGGCAGGGTTATGGCCGTAGTCGTGGTACAGTTTTACGCCATCGATGACGGAGGTCAGCTCAAAGCGGCGGTGGGCGCCGGCAAAATCGGAGATGGCCTCGCATGCTTTCTGCATATCGGCGCCCTGGGTGTGGGCGCAGGCCAGCGCCGCCAGAGCATTGGCTACATTGAACTCCCCGGGAACCTTCATTTCCACATGCCCCAGCTTTTCAGCGCCAAGGTACAGGTCGAAGCGGCCCATACCCAGCTCGTTGTAGCTCAGGTTGACCGGGTGATAGTCGCACATGTCTGTCAGGCCGAAAGTATAACGGTGGCAGGAAAGCTCCTCAAACAGCTGCATGATGCGCTCATCCTCGCCGTTGCCGATGGCGATGCCGTCTTGCGGCAAAAGGGCAAGGAACTTGCCGAAGGTCTCCTGAATGTGGTCGATATCCCGATAGAAATCCAGATGATCCGCGTCGATATTCAGCACAACTGCTACCGTGGGACGCATATGCAGGAAACTGGCATTGAATTCGCAGGCCTCTGCAAGGAAGGTATCGCTCTTGCCCACGCGGGTACTGCCGCCGATAAAGTCCAGCGTGCCGCCGATGTGGATGCTGGGATCAAGATCGGCAGCCATCAGCACCTGGGAAAGCATGGCGGTGGTGGAGGTTTTGCCGTGGGCGCCGCAAACGCCGATGGCATTGGAGTAGCCCTCCATCAGCTGTCCCAGAAGGGTTGCGCGCTCAATGCAGGGAATGCCGAGCCGCTCCAGCTCCACCCGTTCCGGATTATCCGGCAGGATGGCGATGGTGTAGATGACCAGATCCGCACCGTGAACGTTTTCGGCCTTGTGACCAATGGTCACCGGCACGCCGAATTCATCCCGCAGCTTCTTGGTGGCGTAGGTCTCCAGATTATCCGAGCCGGTGAGGAGGCACCCCTTCTCCAGCAGCAGCTGTGCCAGACCGCTCATGCTGCTGCCTCCGATGCCGATCATGTGGACGCGTTTTCCCACGTAGTCCCGGATGTGAGGCGTATTCATCATTGATAGCACTCCTTGTATGGGTTCGCCTGTAGGGCAGGCAAAGCAAAGCCGGCCGATTGGTTCGGCCTTCCATCTATTATACGCTATGGGCATGGGTTTCATCAATAGTTGGGCAACAAAAGCGGGCATTTTTCTTTGTTTTGGGCATGAAAAAGCCGGACGGGGGAATTCCGCTGTCCGGCATCACAGGGTGCGGGGCATAGCCCTAATTCTGTTACTTCGTTTCTTTCCGGTCTTTGAGTAGCATGAGCCCGATCAGCATCATGACAGGGAAAACCAGGGCGACCAGCAGGCCGGCTTTCAAATCGCCGGAGGCGGCGTTGGCCACCATGCCCACGGTGGTGGGGCCGGAGGAGCATCCCAGGTCGCCGGCAAGGGCCAGTAGGGCGTACATGGCCGTGCCGCCGGTGGGCAACTTCAGCGCAGCCACGCTGAAGGTACCGGGCCAGAAGATGCCTACGGAGAAGCCGCAAAGCGCGCAGCCTACGAGTCCCAGAACAGGCAGCTGAGTCAGTGCCGCCAGCAGATAGCAGGCGATGCACAGGATGGCGCTGCCTGCCATGGTCATGCGCAGGGGCAGTTTTTCACTGAAATTGCCGTAAATGGCTCGCGCGGTACCCATAAAGACAGCAAACAGGCAGGGACCCATCAGATCGCCGACGGTCTTGCTCACGCCCAGCCCCTTTTCTGCAAAGGCGGAGGCCCACTGGCTCATACCCTGCTCGGACGCACCGGCGCACACCATCAGCACGATGAGCAGCCAGAATACTTTCTGCTTGAGCAGCTTGCCAAGGGCAAGGGGCTCGTGGCCGCCAGTGACGGACTCAATGGGCACACGCTGGAAGTAGAACAGGTTGAACAGGGGGATCAGCGCCCAGATACACGCGAGAACCGGCCAGTTCTCAATGCCGAAGAAGTGGAAGAAGGCGGTGGAGAGCACAACCACACCCACATGCCCCCAGCAGTAGAAGGAATGGAGCAGGCTCATGGCGGCTTCTTTGTTGTCGGAGGGGGATGCTTCCACGATGGGGCTGACGCAGACCTCCAGAATGCCTCCGCCGATGGCATACAGCACCACAGCCGCCAGCAGGCCTACGTAGGGGTCGGGCAGCACATTGGGCAGCACGGCCATGGAGATCAGCCCCAGCGCGGCAAACAGATGGGCAAAGACCATGGCCAGGCGGTAGCCCATCTTGTCGATGGCCTTGGCACAGATCAGATCCACGCCCAACTGCACCATAAAGTTGATGGTGACTAGCAGGGTGATGCGGTCCAAAGCCAGGTCATAGGCGCTGGCAAAGGTCAGAAACAGAAGCGGAGCGAAATTGTTGCCGATGGCCTGTACGATGTAGCCGATGTAGCTGGCATAGATGGTATGGCGATGGCTGAGCAGTTTCCGGGGAGCGGTCTGAGTCATGGCATGGTCACCTCGTTGGTATGATCAAACGGGAATGGGATGGGGTGGCAGGCGTTTTGCAGCCGCGGAGCGTTGGAATAAGCGGGGGATGCAGGCGGATCATTTTCCTGCCGGGGAGCTGTAATCGACTTGCGGCGAGTCAGCCAGCAGCGTTTCAAGTTGCTCCGGAAGCGGGCTTTCTGCTTCCAGCCAGCATCGCTTCAGGGGGTGCCACAGTCGGATGGCCGTACTGTGCAGCGCGAAGCGTCCGGGGAGCGCCTCCAGCTCCCTTCCGTAGAGGAAATCGCCGCAGATAGGGCATCCGCTGGCAGACAGATGGACCCGAATCTGGTGAGTGCGTCCGGTGTCCAGCTGGAGACGAATGAGCGAGCGTCCGTTCTGCACCTTCGCTACCCGGTAAAAGGTACGGGCCTCCTTGCCCTCTGGGCTGACGATGCGCCGGATGCTGGCGCTGTCTTCCTTTGCGATGGGCAGGTCGATCAGTCCCTCCGGCTCAGGCAATGTTCCTTCGGCCACGGCCAGATAGGTGCGCTGGAACTGGTCGGTATGGAGCAGCTTTTGCAAAAGATGCTGGGCGTGGGCTTCCTTAGCCACCACCATCAGGCCGCTGGTCCCCTTGTCCAGCCGGTTCACCGGTCGGTACACAAAGCCTGACTGGCAGCCCAGATAGGCGTAGACCGCGTTTTCCAGCGTTGCGCCGGTCTGCTTCTGGGAGGAGGCGGAGGGAAGTGGAGCCGGTTTATCCACGATGAGCAGGTACTCGTCCTCGTAGTGCACCTTCAACGGGATTTCGCTGGCCTCGGGTTGCGGCACATCCCTTTCCGGAGCGTAGAGCCACAGTCGCTGACCTGTACGCAGGCGGACGTCTGCGTGAACCAGCTCGCCGTCCAGACGCATCTCGCCCTGGAATTTACACCGCTTGAACTGCCGTGAAGAAAGCCCCAATGCACCGGTAGCGGCTCTGCGGATGGCAGCGCCGTCCAGCTCCGGAGGGATGATCAGTTCATAGGCAGGCATGGCAAGGCTCCTTTGTGATGGCATATCGCCCGCATTATAGGAGTTTTGCCGGGGAATGTCAATGGGTTTTCGGGGTGTATTGCAAACCGTCCGAACCTTTGATAAGATAGCCCTATCAAGCCCATGGAGGGGATACGAATGGCAGTTGTGATGAATATGCTGGCCAAGCCCGGCGCAGTTCGCACCCTGGAGGAAGCCCGGGAGATCCTGCGGGAGGTCACGCCACTGAAGAAAAATTGCGGGCGGCTTTGTGATGCGGCCTGCTGTCAGAGTGATGAAAGCGGGGAAAATGGCATGCTGCTGTTCCCCTTTGAAGAGACTTTCTATGAAAAGACCATCGAGGGCTTTCCCTTCCATCTGGCAGACGACGATACCCTGTTCAAGGGCGGCAAGCGGCTGGTATGCGAGGGAACCTGCCCACGGGAGCATCGTCCGCTGGCGTGCAGACTATTTCCGCTGCATATCCGGGTGATGGTGGATGAAAACGGCGACGCATATGCCAAGCCAGAGATCGACCCCAGGGGCTGGTGGTGCTGCCCTATTCTGGAGCAGGGCGGCATGCGCGCCATGAGCAGCGATTTTATTGAGGCGGTTCGGCTGGCAGGCGAGTGCCTGATCAAGAACGTCCATATGCTGGAGGCACTCTACAACGAGCAGCGCCTGCTAAACGAGCTGACCAGCCTGTAAGGAGGATATGCCCATGGATACCCTGATCATCGGCTGCGGCGCGGCGGGTGTGGCGGCTGCGATCGCAGCTGCGGAGCAAGGGGAGCAGGTTACGGTCATTGAGCGCAACCGAAAGCCCTTGAAAAAGCTGGGAGTCACCGGCAATGGCCGGGGCAATCTGCTCAATTGCGGCCAGCTGCGGTATTATGGCGATACGGCCTTCGCTCATCAGGTGCTGGAGAAGATGCCTTATGCGCAGGTGAAAGCCTTCCTGGAAAGCTGCGGACTGACCCTGACGGAAGAGGATGAGGGGCGTATCTACCCTGCTGCCTATCAGGCTTCCGTGGCGGTCGACGCGTTGCTGAGCAGGATGGAGCAGCTGGGTATCCGGATTGTTTGCGGCGCACAAGCGACGGCGATTCGCCACTGTGGCGATCAGTTTGTGGTGGACGCCGTCACCACCGAGTACGCTCCGGATTTTGTCAAACCAAATGGCAAGGTAAAGAAAGGCGAAGCACTGCGTCAGTGGGAAACGGCCTTTTCTGCCCGGCGCGTGATCGTGACCGCAGGCGGTGCGGCTGCGCCGGTTCATGGCACCGATGGCAGCATTTATTCGCTCCTGACGGCGCTAGGACACCATCTGATCCCGCCTCGGCCTGCCCTGTGCGCGCTGGTGACCGCCAAAACACCGTTGCAGGGACTTTCCGGCCAGCGGGTACGAGCACAGCTGACCCTTGTTGCCGCCCATGGCGCGGTGCTTGCAAAAAGCAGAGGAGAGGCTCTTTTCGCTGACGATGGCGTCAGTGGCATTGCAGCCATGCAGCTGGCACGGTTTGTGGAGCCTGGCTGCGTGCTGCACATGGATTTGCGGGAAGGGTTGCTGGGCGACGCCCACGGGGACGCGCTGGCGATTTTGACCAGCCGTCTGGAACGGTTGGGCGGCACTGCTACACCTACGCAGCTGCTCATCGGCTGTGCAAACGCCGCGCTTCAGGCGGCGCTGTGCCGTATGGCGGGCATCGACCGGTCACTGCCTGTGGATGAGAAGGCGCTGTGCGCCTTGGCAGCGGTGCTGGCCGACTATGCCATCCCTGTGGCAGGCACCCGAGACTTCGATCAGGCACAGGTGACTGCCGGAGGATTGGACGCTGCCCAGTTCGATCCGTCCACGATGGAAAGCAGGCTGGTTCCCGGGCTGTATGCTGCCGGGGAAGTATTGGATGTGGACGGCGATTGCGGCGGCTATAACCTGATGTTTGCCTTCGCCGGCGGTCTACTGGCGGGAAAAGCTGGCAGATGAAAGGAACTACCGCCCAAAGGCGATCCGACGGAGTTCACAGGCCCAGGCTTTTTCTGTGTTATGCTTCAAGCGAGAGAATGATAAACTTGAATTGATAGGGTGAGCATATGAACGGCGTGAATCAAACATTATATATTCCTTTGTACGGCAAGGCATATGTGAGCAGAAAAGGCATCATTCTTGATGATCAAAAGGCAGAGGAAATCTGGGCAGCAGAAGGATTTGCACTCAAGGGGAAATCCAAGTCGAAATGGCTTGCCTACTATATGGGAATCCGTTCGGCTGTTTTTGACGCCTGGGTAAGGCAGCAGATTGCTGGCACAGAAGATGCCGTGGTCATTCACATTGGGTGCGGCATGGACAGCAGAATTCTGCGAGTCGGTACGATGAATCATAAGTGGTACGATGTGGATTTTGCTGAGGTTATCGGGGAAAGAAAACGATATTATTGCGAATCTGCCGACTATCAGATGATTGCTGGGGATGTGCGGGAGTGCAGCTGGCTGACAAATATTCCAGAAAAAAAGCGCGCCATTGTTGTGATGGAGGGCGTGAGTATGTACTTGACCTCCAAGGAATTGCACGCATTAACGGCAAGTCTGTGCGCCCATTTTGATCAAGTCGCGTTTTTGATGGATTGCTATACAACTTTGGCAGCCAAGATGTCAAAGTATCGAAATCCCATCAATGATGTAGGTGTTTCGGAGGTTTATGGTATAGATCGTCCGGAGTCGCTTCAGCACGGCAAGTTTAGTTATGTAAAAGAGCACACGATGATACCGCAGGAATTCATTGATGAGTTGAGCGGCATCGAGAAGCATATTTTCGGGAAACTGTATGCAGGTAACCTTTCGAAAAAACTGTATCGAATGTTTGAATATCGAAAAGTGTAAACGCCCATACGTTGAGAAAACTCAAAATGCACCTATATACGCTCCTGTTGGGCGTATGGTGCGGCGTACAGCTCTGCAGCCAGCCGGCTGCTCTTGCGCAAGGATATTCCATGAAAAACCGACCTGTGAAACAATCACAGGTCGGTTTGGCTGTTTTACGGACATCTGGCTGGCTTGGAAAGGGGCAAACCACGATCAATGGTAGACCAGCTGACGGTTTTTATCCACGCCAGAAGAAGGCTTCCATATCGACTCTTCCGTCTTCAGTAAATCCCACACCTTCCAGTTCCAGCAGCATACGGTGAGTTTCCTTCCCCATGGGTGTGAAGGCATCTGACAGGTCACCGTCTTTGGTCACCACCCGGTGGCAGGGCAACCCCTCCGGCGCCGCTTTCAGGGCATACCCCACAACCCTTGACAGCCTTGGATTGCCGATCATTCGGGCAATCTGTCCGTAGGTACTCACTTTTCCCGCGGGAATGCGCCGTACCTGTTCGTAGATCAGCGTAAAGGTGTTCATTTTCGTACCTCCCGGATTTCATAACAATGACATAACCCGCAGAAAGTGTCGATATCAGGTATGCTGCCCATATTCCTGCCGCAAGATCCCTGCATGCTCCAGATGCGCCGTGGGCTGCCCGATGCAGCACAGGGCCAGCCGGTGGAGAGGACGGGTGCACAGCACATAAAACAGCTTGGCATAGAATCGTTGATCGGGATAGGTTTCCGCGTCCGCATCTGCGATGAGCGTGCAGTCGAATTCCAGTCCCTTGACCACGCCTGCGTCCATGACCTGTACGCCGCTTTCAAAGGACTCGTCGCCCTCGCTCACCAGCCGGGCTTCGCTGAGGCCTGCATCTGCCAGTGCTTTGTGCAGCTTTTTGGCGCTTTTCGGGTCCTTAGCAACGACGCCGATGCCACGGAATCCCTCGCTCTGCCACCCACGGATCGCAGCCAGCACAGCGCTCACTTGCTGTGTCTGGTTTTGGCATTGCATCAGGACGGGCTTGTCGCCGTGACGCAGCACCGGCTGGGTGTGGCCTACGCCCACTACTGGATGCCGTGCGATAACGGACAGCGCCGCCTCGGTGATTTCAGCGGTGCTGCGGTATGCCGTGCTGAGAGCGACCACATTGACCGGCTTGCGGAAGATTCCTTCCGACAAATCGCTCCATTGACGGATGCCGCCGTCGCCGCAGATACCCTGACACAGGTCGCCCACCAGCGTAAAGGCGTCGTGGCCGAAAATGTCCCTGAGAATCTTGACCAGCATGGGCGGCACGTCCTGCGCTTCGTCGATGATCACATGGCGTACATCGGGGGTATTGAGGCCGTAGAGGCCTTTGGCAAGGGCGAGTAAAGCCGGAAGATCTTCCCGGGCTGCCCGGCCTTTTGTACTCAAACGTTGTACAGTCTCGTATACCGGCTGGCAGGCTTCGTCCGCTTCCGCCATGCGTTTCCAGAACAATTGGTATACCTCCAGCAGTTTCATGCTGCCAAAGCGTTTTTCCACCTGCTTGGGGAAGGTCTTGCCAAGCTCGCTCAGTTCCTTCAGGCGCTGATCTCGGCTGTCCAGCAGCACACGTGCTTTCTGGCGTCGCTCCGGGCTGTCGGGCATGGCGTGAAGCAACTGCTCGATCCGTTTTTCTGCCGCGGAGAGGATCGCGTCGTGTGCCTTTTCCGTGACGGTTTTCAGGCGACGCTTGACCACCTTGAGCAGCTCCTGTACGCGGACTGCCAGCGGGAAATGCCGGAAATCGGTCAGACAATAGCGGCGGATTTCATCCCGCGTCATCAGCACGGTGCTGCCCAACAGGATGTCTTCCTTGGGCAGGCAGGCTTCTTCCCAGTATTGCAAGAATGCCTGTAGGTCGCCCGACAGGGAAAGCGCGCCTTTTCTGTGCAGCACGTGATCCAGTTCGTCGCGCTGAGGTTTGGTCATGTTCAGCCGCTGCCTCAGCTGCGGACTTTGGTCCATCTTGGGCATATGCTTGCCCAGCAGCAAGCCGCACAGCCCCTCAAAGGTGGTCTGACGCACTTCGTCCACGCCCAGATCCGGCAGAACCCGGCTGATATAGCTCAAAAACAGCGGGTTGGGTGCAAGAATCAGCAATTGCTGAGGTGACAGCGTCTTTTGCAGCCGGTACAGGATCCATGCGATGCGGTGCAGGGCGATGGTGGTCTTGCCGCTGCCGGCCACGCCCTGCACGCACAGTGGCAGCATGGGGTCGTGGCGGATGACCGCGTTTTGCTCCGCCTGAATGGTGGTGACTACCTCCTTGAGGCGGGAGGAGGTCAGCTGGCTCAAGGCGTCGGTCAGGTATTTTTCCTGTCCAGCCAGTCCGGTATCCTGCATGTCGGTGAGGCGTCCTTCCTCCACCGTCAGCATGCGCTTCAGGCTGAGCTCGCCCTGTACACTGCCGTCGGGCGCGTCATAGCTTACCCGGCCGATCTGACCGGAGTAATACAGGTTGGCCACCGGGCTTCGCCAGTCCGCGACGCATACGCGGTATTCCGGCGTCTGAATGACGCCCCAGCGGCCCACGTATACCTGGCTGCATTTGCCTGGCGGCAGCCAGTCCACCTTGGGCGCGTCTTGGTCGGGCGTGAAGTCCAGCCTTGCGAAATATGGCTGC
Source organism: Clostridiales bacterium (assembly GCA_015056365.1). Taxonomy (GTDB): domain Bacteria; phylum Bacillota; class Clostridia; order Christensenellales; family Aristaeellaceae; genus Limiplasma. Next base: position 23,004 of record SVGM01000010.1, read on the forward strand.
CGCTGACTCAAGCGCAACTGATGCAGCTGCCGAAGCTGACTGCGGATGAGAAATTGCTGCACCACAGCGTCGCTGCTGCTGTCATCCAGCACGTTGATGAATCGGTCGTTGCCGTCCACGATGCCCAGCCGGTCCTCCAGCTTTTGCTTTTCCGAGGCGACCACATCCAGCGTCTGTGCAAGATGCTCTTCCTCTTCCACCCATGGCTGATCTGTCCTGTTTTTGGTTCCCTGGTTGGTTTCCATGTTCTTTTTCACCTCCGTCTTTGATAGGATGCAGCGCCCTTTGTTTCATACGGCGCGGAGCATGCGCCCAGCGGAAAAAAGGGATGCAAAAGCCACCGATGCTTGTCCGGCAAGGGTGAGTCGTTTGCCGGTAACAAAACATGCGGTGGCGCAGAGGTTTTGGAAAATGGGGGAGGGATGTATCGGGGGGGCACCCCCGAATCCCTGACAAGGGGCAATGCCCCTTGTTCCTTTATTGTCCGTGCTTTGCACGGGCAAAAGGAAAGCAATATTTGTAGTGTTGAAAGCGGTTGTAAGCTTTCAACCAAGCCATACCCATTCCCATATTGCACGCCGTAGGCGTGCAATATGGGTTCCAAGGGCATTGCCCTAGGTAGGGTTTGGGGCAGCGCCCCAAATCGTTCCTCTAATTATTCGTCCGCCGTGGTACCGATAACCGCCTTGATGCGGCGCACGCCGGCAGAGGAACTTTCTTCCTTGAGGATTTTGAAGGACTTGAGGTCACCGGTGTTTTCGGCATGGGGGCCGCCGCAGATTTCCTTGGAGAACTCGCCCATGGTGTACACCTTGACCTGCTCGCCGTACTTGCTCTCGAACAGACCGATGGCGCCTTCAGCCTTGGCTTCGGGCACGGTCATCTCGCGGCAGGTGATGGGAGCCTTGGCCTCGATGGCTTCGTTGACCAGCTTTTCAACCTGCTCGATTTCTTCCTTGGTCATCTTGCGGCCGAAGGAGAAGTCGAAGCGGAGACGCTCGGCGGTGATGTTGGAGCCCTTCTGAGCCACTTCGTCGCCCAGCACCTTGCGCAGGGCAGTGTGCATCAGGTGGGTGGCGGTGTGCAGACGGGCCGTCTGGGCGCTGTGGTCAGCCAGACCGCCCTTGAAGCGCTGCTCGGCGCCGGCCTGAGAGGTGGCCTGGTGCTGCTTGAAGCGCTCGGCGAAATCAGCCTCGTCCACCTTGAGACCCTTTTCAGTGGCCAGCTCGATGGTCATTTCAATGGGGAAGCCGTAGGTGTCGTACAGCTTGAAGGCGCTGCGGCCGTCCATGGTGGTGAGGGTCTCCAGACGGGCGTTCACGGCAGCCACGAGAGCGGCTTCGTCACCGGCCTTGGCAGCCTCAATGATGGGCATCATGTCGGGGGAGGGGCGCAGCTTCTTGATCTGGGCGTACTCCTGCGCCAGCGCCACCTTGTCTTCGGTGGCCAGAATGGCGTTCAGGGTAGCGCGGGTATTCTGGATGTTGTTGTAGATCTTGTCGAATTCCTTTTCACCCTGGCGCAGGGTCTTGGCAAAGCGGGTCTCTTCCAGAGAAAGCTGCTCCATGACGAAGGCTTCGTTGCGCTCCAGCTCGGGGTATACGTCCTTGTACTGGTCGATGATCACCTTGGCGATTTGGCCGGTGAAGCCATCGGGCATACCGATGCTCATACCGTAGCGGACAGCGCGGCGGATGAGGCGGCGCAGTACGTAGCCCTGGTCCATGTTGGAGGGGCTGACGCCGCGGTCGTCACCCATGATGAAGGTGGAGGTACGCATATGGTCGCCGATGATGCGGAAGGCCTTGGTGGTCTCCTCGTCCTGACCGTAGGTCTTGCCGGACAGCTCAGCGATCTTGTTCAGGATGTTTTCAAACAGTTCGGTCTCGTAGACGGACTTCTTGCCGTTGAGCACGCAGATGGTGCGCTCCAGACCCATGCCGGTATCCACGTTCTTCTGGCTCAGGGGCTCGAAAGTGCCGTCGGCCAGCTTGTTGTACTGCATGAACACGTCGTTCCAGATCTCCAGATAACGGCCGCAGGAACAGGCGGGGGAGCAGTCGGGGCCGCAGGGCTCCTTGTCGGTGATGATGAACATTTCGGTGTCGGGACCGCAGGGACCGGTCAGGCCGGCGGGACCCCACCAGTTGTTTTCCTTGGGCAGGAAGAAGATGTGATCATCAGCTACGCCGCAGTCGCGCCACAGCTGAGCGCTTTCTTCGTCGCGGGGACAGTCTTCGTCGCCGGCAAAGACGGAGAAGGCCAGTTTGTCCTTGGGCAGGCCCAGATACTTTTCGCTGGTGAGGAACTCCCAGCTCCAGGGGATCATTTCCTGCTTGAAATAGTCGCCCAGAGACCAGTTGCCCATCATTTCAAAGAAGGTCAGGTGGCTGAAATCGCCTACGTCATCAATATCGCCGGTACGGACGCACTTCTGTACGTCAGTCAGGCGGGTGCCGGCGGGATGCTTGGCGCCCATCAGGTAGGGCACCAGGGGATGCATGCCGGCGGTGGTGAACAGCACGGTGGGGTCATTCTCGGGGATCAGGCTGGCGCTGGAGATCACCGCGTGACCATGGTCCTTGAAGAACTGCTGGAACATGGCACGAAGCTCAGCGGCTTTGTAGGTCTTCATGGTAAAGTCTCTCCTTTTGCAATAGCTGCATTGAATGTATAAGGAACCGCACAGGCGGACATACACACGCCAAAATATTATAGAGGAAACAGGGGCGCAGTGTCAATGAAAACCATGGAAAAAACCTGTTGCTCCCTTGAAAAGGGGCCTGAGGAGGCAGCACAGCGAGGAGATTTTTTGGCTCGAAATGGACGGGATGTAGAGGGATGAGCTACAGGTTGTGAAAAGCAATGGCTTTGGGAACGTTCACATGAAGAGGCAGAACGCCTGCTCCGTTGACAGAAACGCCAAAAAACACTAAAATAAACTGAATACTTATGTCAAGGAGGAAGGGACGAATGCCGATGAAACACCCGCTGTCTGCCGTAAGGAATTGGCTGGCCCTTGCTCTTTGTCTGTTAACGCTGATTGGGCTGGGCGTTACCCTTGTGCCCGTGGAAGCTCCTGGCTCGATTTTGCAGGGCGGTGCAGTGTGGGCACTGGGCGCGGCCGCGCTGTGGCTTTTGTATCGGAAAGCCATTCGCCAGCATACATATTTCGGCATGAAACGCCTGTGGACACTGGCAGCGTTCTTTTCAGCGGTGATGACGCTGGGGCAGAGCTACGGCGCGGTGGGCTCCTCTGCGCTGGTCATCGGTCAGCCCTTGCTGGCAAGTCTGTATTTTGTTGGACGTGTGCCGCTGTATGCTGCCGGGATGGCGCTGCTGACCTGCGCGCTATGGGGCGGACAATCCTCCTGCCCGCACAGCGCGCTGTCTGACTGCGATGGGGAAGAGAGGCAGGCTGGAAAGGCGGCGCCGCGCCAATCCCTTCGTCACTGGCAATACGCCTTGATCCTGTTTGCCTGCTGGTGCCCCTATCTGTTTTTCATCTATCCCGGCACAGTGTCCAACGACAGCGTGACCATGATCATGGAGGCCATCGGGCTGGAAAAGCTGGCCAATGGCAACCCCATCTTCCAGACCTTCGTGCTGCACTGCTTCCGCTGGCTGGGCGTGAAACTGGGCAACGGCGATATCACCGTGGTACTGTACTGCGCCATCCAGTCCGTGCTGATGGCCTGGCTGCTGGGTGTTTTGGTGGAGCGGATGATGAAAAGCTCCGCGCCCCGTTGGTTGGGCATTGGTTCGCTGATCTTCTTTGCAGTTAATCCCATTTTTCCGCTGTATGCCTTCTGTATCGGCAAGGATACCAACTTTGCCATGGCGGTTTTGTGGCTGATGCTCTGCTGCCACGAGCTGTGCGATCAGGAAAAGGCCAGCTTGAAGAACAGCCTGTTCATGTGCGCATCGGCGGTGCTGTGCGTGCTGCTTCGCAACCCGGGTATGTATCTGGCGGTGCTGACGCTTTTCGTGCTGCTGCTTTGGACGCTGCATAAGTCCCGGCGAGCAGCCAGGCTGTGGTTTGCGCCGGTACTGGCGATCCTCTGCGCGGTGTGCGTGTTCATCGGCATCCGGCTGATGCTGCCGGTGCTGGGGGTCGCCCCCATGCCGGAGACGGAGGAGTATTCCGTGCCGCTGCAGCAGGTGGCTCGCGTGGTGGCCACCCATGAACTGACCCCTGAGGAAGCGCAGGCCATTGATGGTGTATTGGAGCTGGATCAAGTTGCCGCCGACTACAACGGTGAGCTCAGCGACCCCGTCAAGTTCCTGTGGAAGGAAGCTGCAACAGCAGAGCAGAAATCCGCCTTCTTCCGCACGTGGCTTGGGCTGGCGGTCAAGCACCCCGGCACCTGCTTGTCCGCCACCTTCCACAATACCTACGGCTATGTATATCCCGGCTATATGAGTCAAATCAAGCCCACGCTGCTCATCGGCAAGCAGAAAACCACCACGCTGCTGGATCCTTACTTCCAGTTCTCTGTCAATCCAAACAGCGATGTGCTCATCCGCTTTACCAATGAGCTGGCAAAGAACCCACTGTACCGGGTCATTATCGCGCCGGGACTGTACGGATGGCTGACCTTGTTCGGGGTTGCGCTGCTGGTTGGGCGGCGCAAAGGCCGTTATCTGATTGCCGCTGTGCCCATGCTGTTTACGCTGGCGGGCTGTATGCTGTCCGCCGTGAACGGATATTTCCGCTACTCCATGCCCCTGTATCTGTGCGTGCCCATGCTGCTTTGGCTGTGCGCGCTGGCCAAACCCAATTCCGGGAGGGATTCAGTATGAAGATGCTCATTGCATTGCCCTGTTTCAACGAAGGCGAGACCATCAAAAAGGTGATCGGAGACATTCCCCGCACCTATGAAGGCATCGATCAGGTCCATATTCTTGTGGTAGACGACGGCAGCGCCGACGATACAACCGCCTATGCCAAAGAAGCCGGCGCAACGGTCATCCGGCATATGCAGAACAAGGGACTGGGTATGGCGTTCCGCAGCGCGGTAGACTATGCCATCGAGCACGGCTACGACATCATGGTCAACATGGACGGCGACGGGCAGTTCAATGCCGATAATATCGCCCGGCTCATTGCCCCCATTCTGAACCACGAGGCGGATTTCGTCACCGGCTCCCGCTTTATGGAGGGCAAGAAGATCGAGAACATGCCCCCGGTCAAGCGCTGGGGCAATGCCCGGATGAACCAGCTGGTCAGCGCCCTGTGCGGGCAGAAATTCTCCGACGTAAGCTGCGGCTTCCGTGCCTACAGCCGGGAAACCTTGCTGAAGATCAACTTCCACGGCCGCTTCACCTATACTCAGGAAAGTTTCATCTCCTTCCGCTTCAACGGATTAAGCATGAAGGAAGTGCCCATTGATGTGACCTACTTCAAGGAGCGCAAAAGCCGTATCGCCGGCAGCATCATGAAGTACATGAAGCGCACGCTGGGCATCATCACGGGTCTCATGCGGGACTATTATCCCATGAAGTTCTTCGGCTTCATCGGCGGGCTGTTTATGATTCCCGCTGTGATCTTCGGGCTGATGTTCCTGATCCACTATATCAAGGTGGGCTATTTCAGCGGCTACCTGTTCGCCGGGCTGATCTGCGCCTTCTGCACGCTGATTGCCGTATTGATGTTCTGCTTCGGCATCGCCATGGAAAGCATGGTTCGTATCAACCGTAACGAGGATCGCATCCTCTACCAGCTGCGCAAGAACGCGCACACTACGCCTGAGAAGATCGGGGAGGTAATCTACAAATGAGCAAAGTCATGATTTCCATCGACCATCCGGCGTGGGCGCATCAGTTCCGCCATATCATCAAGCTTTTGAACGAGCGGGGCGATGAGGTGCGCACCCTCGCCATCGAAAAGGACGGCGACACCAAGCTGCTGGACTCCTTTGGTATCCCCTACGAGCTTAGCGCCCGCTCCACGGGTAAGAATATTATCGAAAAGGGCTTCCTGTTCTTTGCCATGTGCATCGACCATACCCTGCATGCCCTGCGCTATAAACCCGATATCCTCATCGGACGCGCATCCCCTATGATGGCGGTGGCGGCCTGGATCAGCCGCAAGCCCCATATCATCTACGAAGATACCGAGGTGAGCAAGTTCAGTCTGCGCATCTGCAAGCGGCTCACCACCAAGATCATCACCCCCCGCACCTTCCTGACCAACCTTGGCAAGTGTCAGGAGCGGGTGGATACCTACAAGGAGCTGTTTTATCTGCATCCCTCCGTGTTCACGCCGGACAAGCAGGTGCTCCGGGACGTGGGCTTCAATCCGGACGAGCCCTACATCCTTGTGCGCTTCGTGGCGTGGAACGCCAGTCACGACATCGGCAAGAAGGGGCTGGACGATGCCGGCAAGATCGCGCTGGTGAAGAAGCTGAGCCAGTACGGCAAAGTTTACGTCAGCGCAGAGGGCAATGTGCCTGAGGAACTGAAGTCTCATCTGCTGAAGACCCCCTATGAGCTGATCCATCATGTGCTGGCCTTTGCGAAGCTGGTGTACAGCGAGGGCGCCACCATGGCTTCTGAAGCCGTCATGCTGGGCACACACGCCCTGTATGTGAACGTGATCAAGAGCGGCTCAACCCAGGAGCAGAGCGAACGCTTCCATCTTTTGTACAACTTCAACGAGGGCGAGGATCGCTACGACAAAGCGACTGCGAAAGCCATCGAGCTGCTGGAGACCCCCGATCTGGAGGAGCAGGGCGCACAGAAGCTGGAGAAGCTGCTGACAGAAAAAGTGGATATCAACCGTTACTATCTTGAGGAAATGGACAGACTGATCAAGGCTGGGAGGAAAGGCTGATGACGTGGCTGGATCTGGGCAACGGCTGGCGGAACCTCTATCTGCTTAGCTGTATGCTGACGGCCTTTGCGCTGGGCGTGCTGTTCTCGGTGCATCGTTTGTTTGCAAAGCGTAGCCGGGCAGCCTGTTTTTTGACCGGTGTGGCGGCCACGCCCTTCGTGCAGTATTTGTGGACGCTGATTTTGTCCATCCTGTGGCCCATGGCGTCCAAGTGGGTGTACATCGGCGTACTACCTGCACTGAGCGTGCTGTATCTGGCGGTGTTGGCTGTGCTGAATCTGCGCCGGATCCCGGCGCTTTTCCGCAAAGGATGGGAGTTTGTCCGCCGGATTTTCCGCTTTGACAAGCCGGCGCTCATGTGCCTGTGCTTTGCCCTGTGCATTGTCGTTTTGATCGCGCCTGTGTGCGTGCGCTTCTGTTCCAGCATGAACAGCCTTGTGCTCAGCGGCGACAGTGGCGAGTACATGGCGTTGGCGGAACGGTACTGCAACGACCGCAGCCTCCAGCATCTGCTGGAAAAGGAAGAACTGGAAGGCCGCTTCCGGGGCCACAGCCATTTTCCGTCGCTGGAGATGTATATGAGCTACGGCTTGTTCCATACGTCGGAGGATTTCGGCTACCCTTACGACAAACCCGCCGTCAGCGGCCTGGGCATGCTCACGTTTTATGTGATCGCTGCCTACGGTGCGCTGCTTTTGACGCTTTGCCGGGAGAAGAAACCCTACATCCTGCTGGGGGTGGTGCTGCTGAACCTGATCCCCAACCTGTACGACAGCGTGTCAGGCGCGCCCCGCGACCTGTGGCGCATGCTGGCGCTTATGCTGGCAGTGGTATATTTCCTGGGACTCAATGTACGCAGTCAGGGATGGCTTCGCACCCTTGGCAAGGCGGCTGCAACACTGCTTGTCTGCTTCGTGGTGATGAGCGCCCACGTGGTGTGTTTTGTGCAGCTGCCCTTTATCGTAGTGGCGTGGGTGATCTGGCAGTGGCTCTCAAGCCTGTACGCCCGTGATAAACAGGCAGGCAGGACATTGCTGCGCAGCATCGTGGTCGCCGTCGGCGGCGCGATGGGTACACTGATTGCCTTCTCCGGCAACTTGTGGTGCTACTTCCGCTGGGGCGAGCTGTCCCCGTGGCGACTGATGACCACCTTTACGGAGGCTCCCTGGTACCAGGGTTATATGCTGCAGGACTACCGCATCGAGGAAACAACCACCCAGTTGAATTTCTTTGCAGACGTGGACGGAATCCTCTACGCCCATGCCTCGCCGGTGGGTCCGTGGGGCCTGCGGCTGGCGCTGATTGCGCTGCTGGGTGTGGGCATTGCGCTGGTGATCCGCCGTCTGAAGCTGCACCGTCAGGTGAAGGCTGTCATGGTGGAGCATCCCAGCGACGGCCCGGTGGCCGTGATTTTCAAGCAGGACGAAGCGTCTGTTCATCTGGCAGACGATCTGCTGTATGCCGCGCTGATGACGTTGATGCTGCTGGCACCCATGACCGGCATTCTGGATACCAGCTTTTACAGCTTCTCCGGTACCTTTGCCAGCATGCCCCGGTATACCCTGCAATGGTTCCTGATGGCAGCGGTCATGATCTGCACCGTGCTGGCCGCGCTGCACGATTTGTGGCCCAAGCTGCTTGACTGGCTCAGAAGCAAGCACCCGGCCAAGGTATCAGAAGGCCTGATGCAGAACCTACGCGCTTTGCCTGCATGGCTGTGTGTTCTGCTATGCCTGCTGGGCGTTGTGCAGGGCACCAAACAGACCGGCTACGCCGATAGCTTCTACCGTACCAGCCGTCATGTGATGGAGAGTGAAACCCTGCTTCTGGACAACGGTTTTCAGGAGAAGTTTGCACTGCTGATGGCGCTGGCGGAAGAGACAGACGAGGATCAGATGATCCTGATCCCTCGCACGGGCTATCAATACCCGCTCCATGGACGGGGGCACGTGTTGGATGCCAACCCCATCGTACCGGTCATGAATCTGACGCTGGAAGAGGTGCCGGGCGAATTGGAGCATATGAACGTGGCCATGCTGGCTACGGAGAGCGCGTTCTGGGATAACCGTTACTATCCTGCCAGCACGCTGGCCGCCTATCTGGAGGCTCTGCCGCAGGAACAGAGGATCGAGCATGGCGGAATGAGATACTATCTGCTGGATCCCCGGCTGGCTGCGTATGCGCAGGATTGGCTGGCAGTACATGCGCCTGAGAATGAGGCGTTTTGACCTGCCCACTAGGTAAGGAGGACGATGATGAACTGTCCCAATTGTGGAAATGTAGTAACTCCGGGAACGCCGTACTGCCCCCTGTGCAATGCGGCTCTTCAGCAGGGGAATGCATACCCGCCCCAGCAGCAGTGGCAGCAGGGCTATGTCCCTCAGCAGGGCTATATGCAGACTCAGGGCTATATTCCCCAGCAGGACTATGCTGCCCAGTCTGTGCAGGATCCCACCATGGGTGCGTATGCGGGCTATGCCCAGCCGACGCAGCCTGCCCAGCCGTACGCTGGCTATCAGCAGCAGGGATACCCCACGGGCTATCAGCAGCAGAATTATCCTGTGTACGGTCAGCCCCGGCAGCCTTCCATCGGCGCGCAGCTGATGGGTGTGCTTTCGCAACTGCCAAGGCTGTTTGTGGAAAGCTTTCTGCGCCCTGCCGACACCCTTCGGGGGCTGGTGGAGCGGGGTGACGTTTTCTCTTGCCCCATTGTGGTGGCGGTTGTGCTGGTGGTCACGTTCCTGGGCGGCATGACGGTGATGCGCGGGCTGGTAGGCCAGCTGTTGTCCCTAATCTCCATGCTGACCGGAGTCAGTCTGGCAATGGACAGAAGCGCAATGAATCAGGGCATCAACTATCTTGCCGGTCAGGTGGCTCCTGGTGCAGGCGGCATTGCGGTGCTGTGTCAGGTGCTTGCCATGCTCATCCCGGTGGCAGTGGCGCTGGTATACGCTTACGGCATCTGCAAAGCGCCGTTCTCCTGGAACGTGGTGCTGGGCATGATCACCGTGACTACACTGCCCACGGTGGCAGTGGCGCTGGTTACGATGCTGCTGTCGCTGCTTTCTCCCTGGCTTGCTGTGGTGGCGATGCTGTGCGGAATGGCCATCGCCTATATCCAGCTGGGGTCTATGATGTGCCTGGTTACCGGCCGCAGTGAGGCCCAGATGCTGCCTGTGAAGATGATCTGCATTCCTATCAGCCTGTTTCTGACGCTGGTGATCGTAGGTCTGGTCGGCAGTGCAATGGCCGGCGGCCTTTTGCAGCGGATGTTGCAGCTGCTGGGCGGCGCGGGTTCCCTCATCTGATGGCTATGAAGAAGAAACGATGGTTGTTGCCGGCACTGCTGGCAGCGCTTCTGGCGGCAGGCTGTGGACTGTGGCTTGCGCTGGGCACGGGGTTGACGGCTGTGCCTGCGGCTTCAGCAGCGCTCGCGGAGGCGTCCCGGGGATTGGACGATATTGTGATCGAGGCGCAGCTGAACCCTGACGCGCGTACCCTCACTGTGACCCAGCGGCTGACGATGACGTCCCGCGTTGAGGAGAGCCGTGATCAGCTGGTGCTGCGTACCTGGCCCAATGCGTTTCAAAATCTGGATACGTCGCCCATTGGCGGCGAGAAGGATCGGGTCGTGTATTACCCGGACGGCTTTTCCTCCGGTTCGCTGGTGATGGCGGAGGCAAAGGCAGGCTTTGACGGCAGCGAGCAGCCGGTCTATTACCGCTATCTGGACGAAGCCAAAACTGTGCTGATGCTGCCGCTGCCTGAAACCTGGGACAGCGGCGAAACCCTGACGGTCACCCTGCGCTACAGCGTGACTGTCCCCAGGGCCAAGTATCGTTTCGGCGTGTGGGAAAACACCTTCGCGCTGGGGAATGCATTTGCTATCCCGGCCGTGTGGCAGGATGGCGCATACCGTGCCGATCCCTATGAGCCGGTGGGCGACCCATTGGCGGGCGACGTGGCGAATTATTCCCTCAGCCTTACCCTTCCCAAGGGGTATCAGTGTGCGGCCACCGGCGTGGTGACCGATGCGGGTGTCAACGAGGGGCGGGATGGCTGGTCTGTTTACACCATCCAAGCCCCGGCGGTGCGGGAAGTAGGCCTTTCCATCAGCCCGGCGTATCACCGTGCAGCCGGCCGGGAGGGCGACGTCCTGGTGGAGGCATACGCCTACCATCCAAAAGATGCCCAGCGAATGCTGACCTATGCGAAAAAGGCTCTGCGCTGCTTTTCGCAGCTTTACGGAGCCTATCCCTATCAGACCTTCACCCTGTGCGAGACCCATCTGCCCCAGAGCGGCATGGAGTACCCGGGCATGGTAATGCTGTCTTCGGCCCTGATGGCACGGCAGGATGATCAGCTGGAATATACCGTCGTGCACGAAACGGCCCATCAGTGGTGGTATGCGGTGGTGGGCAGCGACAGCGTGAATCACCCCTGGATGGATGAAGCGCTGTGTGAATATAGTCTGCTGGAGTATGTGGAAGCCTACCGCGGCGCAAATGCCCGGGAGGAACTTAGGCAAAGCAGGGTGGAAACGTCCATGCGTGTAACGGTTCCCAAGGGGGCCACCCCCGGCGCCCCCCTTGGCTATTTCGCATCCATGAACGAATACAGCATCCTGGTATACGGCCGTGCTACGTCGCTGCTGTGCGCTATGGATGATATGCTTCATGGAGGATTGAACGTCTTCCTTAGCGAATATTATCAACGCTGCGCGTTTTCCTTTGTGGATCGTGATACGTTTTCAAAGCTGCTTTCAGAGGTTATCGGAATGGATCTGGAACCGCTGATGGTGGATTACCTGGATACCTACCTGATGAACTAAGAGACTCTGCGATACGAAAGGATGGTTTTGATGGAACTGTACAAGCACAGTGCGGTCATCATTCCTGCCTACAAACCTGATGATCGTCTGCCGCCCTATGTTGCTGCGCTGAAAGAAGCCGGACTTGGAAAGATCGTCATTGTCGACGACGGCAGCGGCGATGATTATGCACCGCTGTTTGCCGCTATTCCGCAGGATGAAACGGTGCATATCATCTCCTATGTGCCCAACGCCGGCAAGGGTGTAGCGCTGAAGAGAGCCATGCAGTATCTACTGGATGAGTGCCCGGAGCAAGCGTATATCATCACCGCGGACAGCGACGGCCAGCATACTGTCGCGGATGTGCTGCGCATGACGGACAGCCTGCACGAGGACGACAGCGGATTGCTTTTGGGCAGCCGTGATTTCGATCAGCCGGACGTGCCTCGTAAGAGCTTCTGGGGCAACCGGATCACGACTGTGGTATTCAAGCTGTTTTACGGCCAGTGGGTCACGGATACCCAGACCGGTCTTCGCGGCTTCAGCCGCAAGTTGCTGCCCATGATGATCGCTGCCAAGGGTGAGCGCTATGAGTACGAGATGAATATGCTCATCGAGTGCGCGCGGCAGAAGCAGCCCATGCGTGCGCTGCCCATTGAAACCGTATACGAGAACAACAACGAGGGCTCGCATTTCCGCCCCTTCCAGGACAGCGTACGGATCTATAAGGTCATTCTCGGCAATTTCCTGCGTTATGTCAGCGTTTCGGTTGGTAGCTTTGTGATCGACTATCTGCTGTTTGTGCTGCTGAACTTTCTGTTTCAGAAGTTTGTGCCTGCGCTGGAGCATGAGTTCAAGTTCCTGTTCTTTTCCATCATTGCGCGCATTGGTCTGGCTGTTGTGCTGGCACGTCTTTTCTCCGGCACGGCGAACTTCCTGCTCAACCGCAGCGTGGTGTTCCAGGACAAGGAAGGGGTCGGCAAAAGCATTCCCCGGTATCTGTGCGTGTTCTTCCTGAACATGATCCTCTCTGCCGCGCTCACCAGCAGTCTGCATCTGTGGTTCGGCGTGAGCGATCAGTTGATCAAGATTCCCGTGGATATCCTGCTGTTCTTCCTGAGCTATAAACTGCAGCAGAACTGGGTGTTTGCGCCGAAGAAAAAAGAAAGCGCAGATGCTTGAAAACAGCATTTGCGCTTAACATCCCAATTGATATTTGCTTCCCCTTCTGCGCCCTCAAAGAGGGCGCAGTAAAAGGTCAAGGGGCATTGCCCCTTGCGGAGTGGGGGCAGCGCCCCACGGATCGCGTCACCGCAGGGCCTTGGGCACGCACTCCTCCGAACGGTTGGTGCACTGGGCGCAGTTGCCGCCACAGTGGCTCAGCTGCACATTTTCGCCCAGAATATGCATCTGGTGAAGATTTTCCTGTGCGCCGCCGTCCAGAAAACCGTATTTGGCGAAGAAAGGCATCGTTTCGGCAGGGGTTTCCAGCGCAATGACCGGGGCATTGTGAGTCAGCGCCTTGAACAGAAGCAGGCGAATCAGCAGATCGCCGTAGCCCTTGCCCCGTTCCTGCGGCAGTACGCCCAGCATGCCCAGCCGGAACGCACCATCCGCCCACCACAGGCGTGCGGCGCCTACTGGCCGCCCCTCGCGGTAGACCACCACCTGCTGGGCGGCTGCGTCCAGTTCATCCGCGCCTGTGCCGAAGACTGCCTCACGCACAAAAACAGCTTCGGAAATATCACTGCCCATGGGAAACCATTTGCCCTGTACCATCAGATAAACCTCCTCGATAGAAAGGAATGGAATGAATATGGAAAAGGAAAAGATTGACCGGATCAACGAGCTGGCACGAATCAAGAAGATCCGCCCGCTGACCGAGGCAGAACTGGCGGAGCAGACTGCCCTGCGCAAGGAGTATATTGCAGGCTTCCGCGAGAATATGGAAGCCATTTTACAGGGGGTCAAGATTCAGGAGCCGGACGGTACCCTGCATCCGCTTCAAAAGAAAGAGGACAAGCGTTCCTAAAGCCTGCCCAACAGTCTTATTTTACAACAAAAACGAGGAATATTCAACAAGAAAATTTGCGAAAAAGCCCTTGTACAAAAGGCTTTCATCGGGTATAATAAGGACGAGCCAAAGGGAAGAGATAAGTAAAAAGGCATCGCGGCGTGGTACAGCCGCAAGCTGTGATGACACGGCGGTGATACGCTCACGATGCGCCGGTGCCACCATCCTGCTCCCCTTTAGCGGCATCGGAAGGGCAGACAAGCCCGTATCTTTACAGAAAAGAGGCGGTTCCATTGTACAGTGAAGATCAGAACAACACCGGTATCCCCGAGGAAGAAACCAGGGATCTCATCGAAGGTATCGATGAGGATGGCAACAATGTTCTGCTGGAAGTGGTACGCTATTTCTTCTACAACGGTGAAGAGTACGTTGTTTTGGGCGACGCCCACGAAGGCGACTGCGACTGTGAATGCGAGCATTGTGAAGGCTGCGCGGCTGACGACGAGGACGAGGAAGTTGTCGACGTCTACATCATGAAGGTTGTGGAAACCGAGGAAGACGGCGAAGAAATGGAGTCCTTCGAGCCCGTAGAGGACGAAGCCCTGCTCGAAAAGCTCATTCAGGTAGTACAAGCTGATTTTGAAGCTGACGAACAATTCGACGAGGACTGACATTTGTCCCGCTGGTTTGCGGATTTGGACTTTCCTATCCATCTTTTCGGCACGGCGCCGTTTCGATACATTGGTAAGCCCGGATTCGAGCAGGCAGGAAAATTGCATAGGAATTAGCCGAGCGGGCATGTCCCGCTCGGTTTCGTCTGTCAGCCATTTACGAAAGGGGAACGCCGACCATGGAACGACTTCATGTGCTGGGAACGGGAAACGCCGCCGTCACCCGCTGCTATAATACCTGCTTTACCATCCAGGTGGGGGAGGAGCATATCCTGTGTGATGCAGGCGGCGGCAACGGCATTCTGCGCCAGCTGGAGGATGCAGGCATTACTCTTGGCAGCATCCATCACTTCATTATTACCCATGCGCATTGCGACCATTTGCTGGGGGCTGTATGGCTGTTGCGGATGATCGGCACGGCAATGAATGCAGGCAAGTATGACGGCCGGCTAAGGATCTACTGCCATCGTACCGTATCGGAGGGGTTGCGCGCTATGGCGGCGCTGATGCTTCCTGCAAAGATCTGCGCCCTGTTTGATGAACGGATTCTGTTCCTTGCCACAGAGGATGGGGTTCAGCGGGAGATGCTGGGCCGTTCGGTGACGTTTTTTGATATTGGTTCCACCAAAATGCTCCAGTTTGGCTTTACAATGACGCTGGCAGACGGACGAAAATTGTGCTGCATGGGGGATGAACCCTTCAATCCAGACTGCCGGGAACAGGTGGAGGGCAGCGCATGGTTGCTGAGCGAGGCGTTCTGTCTCTACAGCCAGCGGGAACGCTTTAAGCCTTACGAGAAGCATCACAGCACTGTGCTGGATGCATGCCGCCTGGCCCAGGAGCTGGACATTCCGCACTTGGTGCTGTGGCACACCGAGGACAAGAATCTGCCTGACCGACGCCAGCTATACACCCTGGAGGGGCGGCAGGCCTACACCGGTGATCTGTATGTGCCGGACGATCTGGACGTGATCGAACTGACATAATGTAAAACAGCCGTTACCGCCCCGGGAGGGCGGCAGCGGCTGTTTTTGATTGTATTGTCAGGCTTCCGGCTCCGCATACGCCAGCTGCTTGGCCAGCACCCGGGCGATACGGGGCATGGGAAACCCGCACAGGGTGAGGTTTTTGAGCAGAGATAGACTTTCACTGCACAGGCCGAACCAGCAAACGGCGGTAAAAAACATGGCGTTGCCTTCGTGTACCAGCCAGTCCATGGCATAGGCAAGCATGAGGATCAGTAGCATGGCTGACTTGGACAAAGCGTTCTTTGCGCCTGCAGCGGCAATGCGTTTACCGTGTCTGCCGTCCTTGACCGCTGCGATGATGCCCAGGATGCAGTCCGCCGCCATCAAAAGCAGGAGTAAGACAGCCCATCGGCGTTCCAGGCTGGTCATTCCTACGAGAAAGCCCACTGCAGCAGCCCCGCCTTTCAGCAGCAGATCAACGGTGTGCAAGAAAAAATCCCGCATATTCGCCCTCCTTTCCTTGGGAAAGGATATGGCGTCCATGCGGGAATGATGTGGCGTAGTTACTGGTCGATCACCGGATCGTCACCGCGGCGGTTGAGGTAACGATCAATGATGAAACGGGGACGGTTCTTGGTTTCGTTGTAGATCTTGCCGATGTATTCACCGATGATTCCCAGCGAAAGCAACTGGATGCCGCCGATGAGCCAGATGGAGCCCAGCATACTGGTCCAGCCGGCCACAGTATTGCCGGTGAGCCAAGCGATCAGCGCGTAAAGCAGCATCAGAATGGATACGAGGAAGATCACAATGCCGACTGTGGTAATGAGGCGAAGGGGCTTGACGGAGAAGCTGGTAATGCCATCGATGGCAAAGGCCAGCATTTTTTTCAGAGGGTATTTGCTCTCCCCGGCAAAGCGCTCGCTGCGGTCGTAGTACACCACGTCGCTCTGGAAGCCCACCAGGGGCGCCAGGCCGCGCAGGAACAGATTGACCTCGCGGAACTCTGCAAGGGCATTCAGCGCCCGGTTTGACATCAGGCGGTAGTCCGCATGGTTGTAGGTGATATCCACCCCCAGCGCCTTCATCAGACGGTAGAAGAACAGGGCAGTTTCCCGCTTGAAGAAGGTGTCCGTTTCGCGCTTGTTGCGCACGCCGTACACGATCTCGCAGCCTTCATTGTATTTCTCAATGAAGCGATCCATGGCGTCCATATCATCCTGCAGATCGGCGTCCATGGAGATACTGATATCACAGCGGTTGCGAGCGGTCATGAGACCGGCAAGCAGCGCGTTCTGATGGCCCCGGTTCCGGCTGAGCTTCAGGCCTTCAAACAGGGGATTCTCCTTATGCAGCTCCGAGATCATCTCCCAGGTGCGGTCCTTGCTGCCGTCGTCAACCAGCAAAACCCGGCTGTCTTCGGTGATCAAGCCCCGCTCCATCAGGCTGTTCATCTTGTCCACCAGCCGTTTGGACGTTTCGGGCAGCACCTCTTCCTCGTTATAGCAGGGGATAACCACCATCAATTGATTGGCCATGGATATATTACCTCCTTGGTTCATAAGTAAAGGGATCGGACACCGTTTTGACGGATTGTCCGTTGGTATATGCCTCCACTTGCACCCGATAGGTACCCGGGGCAAGGAACTGGCCGTCTTTCGTGCGCCCGTCCCAGTAAAAGACGCTGCCTTCGGGGATGAGCTGCATGGGGCGGGTGGAACGTTTGTGACAGATACGGTGGACGGTAGCACCCTCTTCGTCGATCACGTTCAGGCTCAGCGCGCAGGGGATGTCATGTGCCACAAAGATGCTCATCTCCCGTCCACCCTCCGCAGAAAAGGCTGCAGGCGCTGAGATCTGCAGGCTGGGTACGCCGGTTTCCGGCAGCACGCACAGTACGCGACCGGCGTGTACCATCAGTTTGCCCTCTTCGATGGAAACCAGCTGCACCAGCGCGTATCCGCTGGCATCCGCAGGCAGGTCCCCGATGGTCAGGGTACGCACTTTACGGCCGGGGGATACGGCGCCCTCCTGGTCGCCGAACACGGTGAAGCGTTCCGCTTCATCGTAGATCAGCTGGGCTTCGTCGAATTTCCATTTGCCTTCCCGCTGATATACCACCTGATAGCCCACCTGTACAGGTCGTACGGCGATGAATTCAATGGTGATATCCCGGTTGGAACGGCTGAGAATGTTGCCGGAGAAGGTCACGTCCATGATGGGGGAACGAAGGCTGCCTGCCGGGCTGGATTCGTCCGTGTTATATCGAAAGAGGACGAACTCGTCGGCTTGAGGATAAACCTGCGGCGTGGAGGCTGCATGCCCCTGAAGCAAGTGCTCGTATAGCTCGCGCAGGGTAACGCTGCCGTCGCGATTCTGATCGGCGGGGTAGCCGAAGGACGGGCTGAGCGCCTGGGTCAGCGCCTGGGTGAAATAAAAGGCACCTTGGCCCTGCTCGGTGGTAGTGCCGCTGTTCCAATACCAGCTTTCTTCCAGCGCGCCGCTTGAGGTGAGCACCTTGAAGTCGTCGCCCAGAAAGCAGAGACTTTCAGGCTGCTGCGCCATGCCTTTGCCGATAAAAGCGCCACTGTTGCAGGCGTCCAGGATAATGACCTTGGTGCCGCCGATGCCGTCAAAGGCAGCCTCCAGCTGCGCAGGACTGATGGTTCCTTCCACCACGCCGTCGCTGAGCAGCAGCTGCGGATCCACGCCGTTTTCTGGATCGTAGATCCCATGAGTGCTGATATAGAGATAGCTTACATCGCCTTCTGCGGCACCGGCAAAGGAGGACTGGATCAGTTGCGTCAGCTGCGCGGCAGAGGTGACAGGCTCGTCCGGCAGGAGAATGGCGCTCAGCGGAGTAGCCGCAGCCTGAAACATCTCCTGCATGGCATAGACGTTGTTGGTGGAGCTGGGGGCGGCGCTTGGCTTGGACACGAACTCGTCCACGCCGATGAGCAGCGCTCTCTCCTGCCGCCGGGGAACATCAGTCTCCTGTGCAAGGGCGGATGCGCATGAAAACAGCAGCATCAGGCAGACAAGCCAGCATGCTTTGCTGCGCATCCTTTCTCACACTCCTTTCCCACCTCGGGATCAGCCGGGCACTATTGTACACCATTTTCTTTGATTCGCATAGCCTGACCGGGCCCTGGGAAGAAGGTACCATTGCTGGGAATGGTTATTCGGTCACCAGCCAGCTTTCCGGAGAATGGAAGAGCTTGTCCCTGAGCATCTCTTCCACCAAAAGCTGCGTGGCAAGGTCAGCCAGACCGTTGGGGGTGGGGTTGCCCATCTCTTGTGCCTGAAATGCGTAAACGGCGGCGCGGGTATTGCTGCCGAAGGTGCCGGTGATGTGTCTCTCCTCCAGGTAACCCAGCTGGTTCAGCGCCTGCTGGAAGGCTAGCACTTTGTCGCCGGTATTGCCAAAGCGCATGGTAGTGCCCACCACGTCCTCGCATACGCCGAAGCCCAAGATCTGGCTGTCGTCCAGCAGGTACTGGTTGCGCTGTACCCGGTCGGGGTTGTTGCCCTCGATGACGTGAACATACACCTGACCGTCGCTGTGGCGGGCGCTGTATTCCACCAGCGCCACATGCTCGGTGTCTCCCGCCTCATTGTAGCTGAAAAACATCAGGTCGCCGGAGCGGGGGATGTACTCGTTTTTCGCCAGCGGCCGCTGGGCGCCCAGCAACCATTGAGGGCCCCAGTCCGGGCAGACGCCCTTGCGGTAGACGAAGCGGCCTCTGGCAATGTACCAGTCTCTGCCGGTGTTCTGGCCGCTGTAGCGGGGATAGACCTGGTTGAGCAGCTCCAGCTCATGGCGTTCATCCGTCTGATCCACGCACCAGCAGATAAACTCTGCACACCAGGCAGCGTAGGGATCGCCTGCCCATTGGCCGAATTTGGTTTCGTTGTTTGTCCCTTCCACGTAGCCCAGCTCGCTTTCTGCAATGGCCAGCAAAAGGGCTACAAAGGCAGGCCGCTCCGGCTCGTCAATCCGGGTTTCGTACGCCGCTTCCTTGCAAGCCTGGGTCTCGCCAAGCACAGGGAAGCAGGAAAGCATCATCACGGCCGCGATCAGGAAACAGATCAGCTTTTTCATTCAAACCGCCTCCTTAGCGCCCGAATGCTTCGATGCCGCGCAGCAATTCAAATTCGCGCAGGGTACGAACAGTGGTGAACATCTTACGGGTGAGGATAGCGCCGGAACGGTAGAACAGACAGATGAAGGGCGTGTCGTTGGCGAATTGCTGCTGGATGGTCTGGCTGGTATAGGCGAAGTCCGTCTGGTTCTCCTGGGTGCGCAGGCTGTCGATTAGGCTGGTCATCTCCGAGCTCACATAGCGGCAATAATTCTGACTGTTGCCCTTGCGCAGGAAGAAACCATAATCCGGCACCACGTCCATCTGGAAAGCGCACAGCGCCATATCGTACGCGCCGGATTCCAGAGCTTCCCGTTCCTCGCCGTAGGTCATTGTGGTCACCTTCACTTCGATCTTGACCTCGGCAAGCATGTCCACGATCATGTTGGCGGTTTCAAAGCGTACGTCGTTCTCAGGATCTTCGTAGACAAAGAGTCGCACGTGCAGATTGCGTTTTTTGCCATCAACGACCCGGTCCATGATGTTGTCGCCGTCGCTGTCCGTCCAGCCGGCTTCCTCCAGCAGCTCGATGGCTTTCTCAGGATTATAAACAAAGATATGCTCCTGATCGTAATACAGCCAGCTGTCGGAGGGGACGGGAGTGTCGGCATCGATGGTCATGCCCATATAAACGTTCTGGGCGATCAGGTCCTTGTTGATGGCATAGCGTATCGCCTGACGCACACGCACATCCTCAAACTCAAAGGCACCGTTGTTTAGCAGCAGCACTTCCAGCTGGCGGGTGGAGTAGGCGATGGACAGGGAACTGATACCGCTTTTGTACTGTGCTGCGGCGACGGAGCGGGTAATGGCGGAGTCCACACGGCCGTATTCGTAGGCGGTGATCAGGTCTTTGTTGTTGGGAAAGAAGGACGCCATGATCTCTTTGACCTGAGGTTCGGTCTGCCACCAGTTGGGATTGACGTCCAGCCACATATAGCTACCCGGCTCAAAGGCGCTGATGACGTAGGGACCTGTTCCCAGCGGCGCCGGAATGTCCACCTGGGTGGCGTGTACCACGGGGAAGGTCATGCTGTACAAAACGCCGTAATAGTCACGCTTAGCTTTGACTTCCACCGTGCGCTCGTCCAGCGCCTTGAAGCTGGACACCGTCCACTTCATGTTCTGGTAGAAGCCCTGATCCGCAGCGTCGCTATTGTTGGCCAGAGCCAGGATCCAGTTGCCGGATGCCGCTACGTCTTCAGCGGTCAGCGGCGTGCCGTCGGAAAACGTCACATTCTCACGCAGGGTAAAGGTCCAGGTGCTGCCGCCGCCGGTTTCCGTCCAGTTCTCGGCCAAAAGCGGCTGGGGCAGGCCATTGTCGTCGATGGTGACAAGGCTCTCGTATACCAGGCCGTACAGCGATACCAGATCCCGCTCCTGGGGCACCAGAGGGCGGATTTCATAGGTTCTGCTGCTGACCAGACCCAGCATCAGGGTGTCCTGCACGTTTTCGCCAAGGACGGACACGGGCAGCAGCATCAGTACCAGCAGCAGAGAGAAGAAACGTTTCATAGGCCAGCCTCCGGGATTTCGTAATACAGGCGTTTGTAGATGGAAAAGTCGCGCAGAACACGGGTAGCGTATTGCTTGGTGGGGCCTTCCATCAGGTTGTCCAGAATCAGGGTGCGCCGGTCGTTGGAATACTGAGAGTTGTTCAGCCAGTTTTGCACGGTGGTGGGGCCTGCATGGTATGCCGCCGCCACCAGCACCGGGTCACCCCAGAAGCGCCGGCTCAACTCACCCAGATAATAGCAACCAAACTGAAGGTTGATCTCCGGCTCGTAAAGCCTGTCAAAGGAATAGTTGGGGATATTCAGATCGTCATTGACATATTCGGCGGTGTCGGACATGACCTGCATCAGTCCGCGAGCGCCTACGTTGCTTTCCACCTCGGGGCGGAAGGAACTTTCATTGAAGACAATGGCAGCCACAAACGCAGGATGCAGATTGTTTCGGTCTGCCTGCTGCTCGATCAGCTCTCGGTAGCGGTAGGGATGGCCGTCCGCAATGGCGGTCTGCGCCTGGTGCCGGTCGAGGAAAACCTGATCGATCTGTTTGTGAAGGTTGGTCTTAGCGATCCACAGACCAATGGCCGCAAGCAGCACCAGGGTGGTTAGGATACCCAGCCAGGGAATGGAAAAGCGGGACTGTACCTCCTCCTGATCGACAGAGGGCACGCTCTCGAGAGGGCGCGCATAGGGGTTGTTCCATTGTCGGACAGCGGATGGGCCCTGCTGGGGCTGCTGCACAGCGTAGGGGTTTTGGCGTTGGGGCCGGGAGGGAGCCTGTGTTGTTGCTGCATAGGCCGCGCCGTGCCCAGCATGCTGCTGAACAGCAGCAAGGCGTGCGGCGCGCTCCTCTTCCGTCAGCGGCCTTCGGTTCAGGTAGCTGTTTGGGTGGAGGGCTTGGTTCGCGTGCTCTGCCAAAGGCTGCGTTCTGCTCATGGGAACCGCTGCCTGAGCGCCGTGCCGCTTACGCTGGGCGATGGCCTCCTGCTGGGCGTCGATGCGCTGCTGCGCTGCAAGCAGTTCCGGGGGATAGCCTGCGGCGGCGTATCGATCGGCCTGGCGAACCGGAGCAAAATCTCTGCGGTCGGAAACATCCTCCTGCATAGGTGCGGGGGCTGCCCTTACCACGGGAGCGACGGGTCGTGACTCGCTGGAGGGCATGGTGTTCTGCTGAGCGATCCGCATCCATTCGGGCATTTGCGCCTGACCCGGGCTGTCAAATTGTGAGCCGTCCTGGGTGACGATGCGGGCAGCACGCCGGCGGGGCGCGGCAGGGTTGGGCTGCTGTTCCTGCCTGACTGGCTGCTCCGGTTTCGGCGGTTCAAAAGGAGCCTGCACGGCCTCCAGATCAAAGGGATCGTCCGGAATGACGGATTGGGAAACAGGCGTGATCTCGCCCAGCACGGGTTTCATGTGCTGAAACGGATCCGCCCGGTGGCGTACATTAGGGGTGCGCCGCTGTTCTGTCTGTTCGGACTGCCGTCTGCGCCGCTCCTGCTCAACCGACCGGACATAGGACCAGTCGTTGGGCGCGGAATCATCCCGCTGGCTGCGCATGGGGGAGAGTCTGGGGATCATGAGGGCTCCTTCCCGTCTTAGATCGCCTCGGCGACCCAGACGTTATACAGCTTCTGTACCTCTTTTTGCAGCTCCTGAAGGGGTTTGTTGGTATCCAGCACCACATCGCTGCGGGATTCCTTTTCGCTCAGGGGCATCTGACTGGCGATGCGCTTGAGAGCTTGCTCGCGGTTCAGGCCGCTACGGGTACGCATGCGTTCGATCTGCACCTCTTGGGGCGAGGTGGTGCAAACGGTCACGTCCGCCAGGCGTTCCGCGCCCACTTCAAAGAGCAGAGGCACATCCAATACAACGATTAGGCTACCCATTTTCCGGCAGGTAGCGATGCGCTCCTCCAGCCGGGCGAGAATCATCGGGTGGGTAATGGCGTTGAGGGTTTTCCGCTCTTCCTCGTTGGAGAACACCAGCGCCGAGAGCACTTCCCGGTTCAGGGTACCGTCTGGGAAGAACACAAGACGGCCGAACGCCTCATGGATCAGGGGCAGCGCTTCGCCGCCCGGGGCTGTCAGCTCATGGCTGATGGCGTCGGCGTCGATAATCGTAGCGCCCAGCTCCTCCAGCATTTCGGCTACGGTGGTTTTGCCGCATGCGATTCCTCCGGTCAATCCGATGATCTTCATGGGGATTCCTCCTTGCTAATGGATTTAGTGGGCTGCATCCCAGTCCTTGCCGCTGGATACTTCCGCCACCAGCGGCACACGCAGGGACACAACGCTTTCCATGGTTTCCTTGAGCAGTTTGGCAACGGCGTCCGCTTCGCTGATGGGGCATTCCACCACCAGTTCGTCGTGCACCTGCAGGATCAGCCGTGCTTGGTAGCCTTCCTGGGCAAGGCGCTGGCTGACGCGCACCATCGCCAGCTTGATGATATCGGCGGCAGTGCCCTGCACAGGGGTGTTCATGGCGGCCCGCTCGCCGAAGTTACGCACGTTGCGGTTGTCCGACCGCAGCTCGTACAGTTCCCGGCGACGGCCGAACATGGTTTGGGCATATCCCTTTTGGTAGCCCTGTTGCACGGATTCGTCCATGAAGACGCGCACGCCGGGATACCGCTGGAAATAGGTCTGAATGAAATGATCGGCGTCCTTGCGGGTGATGCCGGCGTTTCTGGCCAGGCCGAAGCCGCTGATGCCGTAGACGATGCCGAAGTTGGTGGCCTTGGCAGCGCGGCGCATATCCGCGGTGACCTCTTCCATGGATACGCCGTGAATCTCCGCTGCGGTACGGGTGTGGATGTCCTGATCTTTCTGGAAAGCATCGCACATGGCTTCGTCGCCGCTGAGATGGGCAAGCACGCGCAGCTCGATCTGGCTGTAGTCGGCATCCAGCAGGATGTTTCCCTCACCCGCCACAAAAGCGCGGCGAATTTCACGGCCCTCTTCGGTACGGATGGGGATGTTCTGCAGGTTGGGCTCCAGGCTGGAGATGCGCCCGGTAACGGCGGCGGTCTGGTCAAAGGTGGTGTGGACACGGCCGTCTTTGCCCCGGAGCTTTCGCAGACCGTCCACGTAGGTGCTTTGCAGCTTGGTCAGCTTGCGGTAGCGCAGGAGCGGTTCGATAGCGGGGTGATAGGGCGCCAGCCCTTCCAGCACCTCTGCGGTGGTGGTATAGGAGCCGGTCTTGGTCTTCTTGGGGGCGGGCAGCCCCAGCTTATCAAAGAGCAGCTCGCCCAATTGGCGGGGACTGTTCAGGTTAAAGCCCTCGGGGGCATTGGTGAAGGTGAGGAAATTGCTGCGGCACTGTTCGATTTCTTCGGTAAACAGCTGGCTCAGGTCATCCAGCACCTGGGCGTCCACATAGAACCCCTCCCGCTCAATGTCAAACAGTACGCGGGTCAGCGGCAGCTCCATCTGAAGCAGCAGGTCGTTCATTCCGCGGAGCTGGATACGCTCCTTCTGGCGTATATACATACCGTAGAGTTCATAGGCGCCGGGCGCGGACGGGACGTCGCTTTCGTCAAGACCGTATTCCGCGGCGAGTGACAGCTTGAGGGAATAATCCTTCTGGGCAGTATGAAGCAGGTATGCGGCCAGCATGGTATCCCAGCAGACCTGAGGCAGAGGCAGACGGTAACGGGCGAGCTCGTGCATCAGCGTCTTGGCGCCGTGAAGGATCAGCGGCACCCGCTCCAGCACAGGGCTGAGAGCCGCCAGAATCTGATCCGGATACAGACCGCCGCCCATGAGATCCACCACGATGGGCATACGCCACAGCTCCATGGCGGGAGTCAGCAGGGTAAAGGCGTCCGTATGGGGACACAGGACAGCCCACGGGGTGTCGCTGTCCGCCAGCGCCTGTGCAGCCTGGCGCAGCAGGGCTGTGTCAGTATAGACGGTTTCGGCGGCAATAGCGGGCGCTTTGGGCAAGGCGGCGTCATCCTCAGTCGTCATGGGCGCAGCAGCGGTGCCTTTGCTGGCAGGCGCTCCCTTGCCTGCGGCACGCCGGGATGCAGCGGTTCCGCGGGGGGCGGCAGCTGAGCTGACGCTGCCGCCGGAAAGCAGCTGCTCCACGTTCTTGCTGGTCTGAATGAGCCCGTACTGGGTAAGCAGGGGAACGCCTGCGTTCATCTCCTGCCATGTACACTCGGCAAAATCAGGCGTGATGGGGGCGGTGCGGCGGATCGTGCCCAGGTCACGGCTGAGCAGCGCTACTTCCTTGCCGGCACGGAGCTTTTCGCCCAGCTTACCCTTGACCTCGTCCGCGTGGGCCAGCACATTGTCCAGCGTTCCGTACTGGGTGATCAGTTTCAGCGCGGTTTTTTCGCCCACGCCAGCGATGCCGGGGATGTTGTCGCTGCTGTCGCCCATGAGACCCTTCATGTCCGGCACCTGCTCAGGGGTGTAACCATAGGTGTCCTTCACGCCTTGAGCGTCCAGCAGCAGGCTTTCGCTGACGCCGGTTTTGGTCAGGATCACCTGGGTCAGGCCTCCTACCAGCTGCAGGCTGTCCCGGTCGCCGGTAAGAATGTAAGCGGAAATGCCCTGTTCATTGGCCAGCCGCGAAGCCGTGCCCAGCAGGTCATCCGCCTCGTAGCCTTCCAACTCGAAGGTGCGGATGTGCATCGCGCCGAGGATCTCCCGAAGCAGCGGCAGCTGGGGTCGCAGCTCCTCAGGCATGGGCTTGCGGGTGCCTTTGTAATCTTCGTAGAGGGTATGACGGAAGGTGGGCGCGTGGACGTCCAGCATTACGCACAGCGCGTCCGGGCGAAAATCCGACAGGGCCCGCAGCAGCATGCTGAAAAAACCGTGTACCGCATTGGTGTACACGCCGTCTGGTGAGGTCAGCAGCGGCAGGGCATGGAATGCGCGGAAAATCAAGCTGTAACCGTCTACCAGCATGACGCTGGAAATCTTGCGTTGGTTCATGTGTCCTCCATCGGGCGGATTGGCAAACGCCTGCCCATCTTATCCTTATTATATCACAGAAGGGAAGCAGCAAACAACCTGCCCGCAGCGCAGGAGGCGTACAGGCATGTTTTGGTACAGACAAAAAACAGAGAACCCGGTTTTTCAGGTTCTCTGGTATGAATGCGATCAGTTGTCGGTGCTTTTGCGGTTGTGGCTCTCATGGACCAGCTTGTTCAGCTCGTCCATGAAACTGGATACGTCTGTGAACTGGCGGTATACCGACGCAAAGCGCACATAGGCCACTTCATCCAGCATCTTCAGCTCTTCCATAACAGCTTCGCCGATCCGGCGGGAGGAGAATTCATCATCGCCAGTGGAGTGGACGAGTTTTTCGATCTTTTCCACGATGGTATCGATCTGCGTGATACTAACGGGACGCTTCTGGCATGCGTGAATCAGACCTTGCTTGATCTTGGACGCATTGAAGGGCTCGCGGCGCATATCCTTTTTGACCACCATCACGGGTGAGGTTTCAATTTTTTCGTAGGTGGTGAAGCGGCGGCCGCAATGCAGGCATTCTCTGCGGCGACGGATGGAACTGCCCTCCTCGGTAGGGCGACTGTCGATCACGCGGCTGTCCAAATAGCCGCAATACTGGCATCTCATAGAGATATTCCTCCTTTTGTGACAGCGGGACGTTCGAACCACCCGTTGCATGAATCAACGACTCCACTGGGTTTAGTATAGCAAAGCAAACATCGAAATTCAAGGGTTTTGTGGAGAAAATGTGGAAAGATATGCACATTCTGTGGAAATGTGGATCATTTTCGGTCACAGGTGTTTTTCCGTCCGTTGTGTTCAATGGTCACCAGCACCACGTCGTCTCCGATCCGGCACACGTCCTGCCAGGGGATCACCAGCCCGCATTTTTCGCCGCGCAGGGATTGCAGAAAGCTGGTATCCGCAGGCACCACCAGTGCGGTAATCCGGCTGTCGCTGAGACAGAACTCCAGGTCCATCACCCGCCCCAGCCGTCTGCCGTCCTGTACGTCGATGACTTCCTTTTGCCGAAGCTCGGAAAGGGTCATGTCTTCAGCTCCTATCTCATAGAGAATGGTTGCGGGGGAGTGATTTCATTGTATGCGGAATATGGGATTTGATGAAGAAATCCTGTGCAAAAAACAGCAGCGCCGTCCTCCGCTGAAGTGGGAGAACGGTGCTGCGTAAGCGCTTTTCAATGCTGCCGGTGCGGTCATAAGCCGAGTTCTGTCGTTGGACGATCATCTATCTACGCCGTACGTTGCCGCACGGCTCCAGCGATCTCTTTAAGAGCGCGACGGGCCGCCGCATTGCCCTTGATCGGATCTTGCATCAGGTGGGGTTTACAGCGCGTATCCGTTACCGGTACGCGGGTGAGCTCTTACCTCGCCTTTCCATCCTTACCTGCTGCCGAAGCGGCAGGCGGTCTATTTCTGTTGCACTTTCCTTGGAGTTGCCTCCACCGGCCGTTAACCGGCACCCTGCCCTGCGATGCTCGGACTTTCCTCATGACTTGCGCCACGCGATCGTCAGGCCGCCCGGCAGCGGTTGAAAGGATAGCACGACAGGCGCGAATTGTCAAGGTATATCGGGGTTTTGAAAACCCTTTACACGGAACGCGGCGGATGGTATCATCAGAATTGGGTAAATTCGACAGGCGGAGGGAAATGCCAGTGGATATCGTTGCTTTCTGGGATGCAGTTTTGCGTCAGGATGAACGGGCGCTACCGGCGTTCTTTTCGCAGGATGCCGTGGTGAGGTGGCATTGTTCCAATGAGCGCTTCACCGCCGCTGAGTTTGTTCGCGCCAACTGCGAATACCCCGGCAGCTGGGCGGGGGAGATGGAGCGGCATGAGGATCTGGGCGATTTACAGATCACGGTGATGCGGGTGTTTCCGCAGGACGGCACTGCATCGTTTCATGTCACGTCTTTTTTCACCCTGCGCGACGGACGCATCGAATCCCTTGACGAATACTGGGCAGATGACGGCCCGGCGCCCGCCTGGCGGCAGACCATGGGTATCGGCGTGCCCATTCGCTGAACGAAAACGGCGATTTGTTTACGAGTTTGACTGCGCTGTGCCGGAGGATATCCTCCGTTGAGTGTCGAAATATAGAATTTGTGCGATTTTGCCCGCCTGTAGCGCTGCGTTCAGGCGGCATACCGGCGGTACCATGCGCAGCCCGCCTTCCCGGAAAAATAACCAGACTTATTGGAGGTATAAGCCAGTTATGAGATCCCTGAGAACAGCTGCACTGTTAACCGTGACTGTTTTGCTGATCCTGCTGCTGCCCTTTGGCGCAAGCGCCAAGACCGTGGAGGAGTGGCTGGAAGGCTACGATACGGGCGCTATTTGGTTCGGCGAGGACTTTGCCTATGATATTACGGATGAGGAAGCCTGCTGGGAGTTGCTGATGAAGCCTATCACGGTGCTGGACGTGGGCCAGAAGGAAGTGGTCTACCCGCGCACAGGCCCCAGCTCCGACAGTCCCAAAGTCAACGAGGATAAGCTGGGCGGTACCATCAACGGCGATTCTGCGGCAGTGCATGTGCTTGGCGAGGATGAGAACGGCTGGACGCTCATTGAGGGTGTGGACTATTACAACCGCATCATCCGCGGCTACGTGAAGACCAACATTCTCAAAACCGTTACCCCTAACGAAAAGTACGGTATTATTATCGATAAACTGACCCAGCGGCTCTATGTGTTCATTGATGGAAAGCTGTGGTCCAGCTGTGCGATCTCTACCGGCCTGGTCAATGATTCCCAGCCCTATAATGAAACGGCGGCAGGGGAATATTTGGTGGTCAGCTGGGTGGGTGACTTTGACAGCGAGGGTATGATCTGCGCCATGGCGCTGCGCTTCAACGGCGGCGACATGATCCATCAGGTACCCTACACGGTTCTTGCCGACGGCACCAAGCGTTTCACCAAGTGGGAGGCGCTCCTGGGGCAGAAGGCCAGCCACGGCTGCGTCCGTACGGCACGCATCGCCAACGAGGACGGCCTGAATATGCGCTGGCTGTGGGACAACATCAAGCGTAACACCAAGGTGGTCGTCTGGGATGATTACGGACGCCGCGCCCCCTATCCGGACGATTCCATGATGATCTATTACAACCCCAACGGCGGCAGCTATTACCATGCTATTGAGGACTGCACCAGCGTGCGCAGCAAATATCTGCCTCTAGCGGGTTTTGCGTACAGCGAGCTGGATACCGACCAGGCGTATATGAAGCTGGAGCGCTGCTCCACCTGCCTGCCGGCTCTTCGAAAGACCCAGATCGACGAGCAAAATCGTGCCCGCGGCGTAGAGCCGCTGGTGGAAGAACCGGTGCCGGAGGAAACTGACGATATCGAGGAAACCCAAGCCGCAGAAAACGCCTCTCCTTCCAGCCTGGATACGTCGCTAGTGGATGAAACCGGCGATGGCGAGGTAACCATTGTTATCAGCCCTGTGCAATAACACAAAAACGGACGGTATTCCAAATGTTGTTTACACACCTTTGAAATTTGTTGCACGAATCAAAGTGCGAAACGCCAGACGGTATACACCGTCTGGCGTTTACTGTTATAGGAGCAGCCGTATATAGGGATGCTTCTTCTTTCATTTTCCTTTGGAGAAAAAGACGGGCACCGTGCTACTACAGCCGCCCCAGATAAGCGGCAAAATTTTGCCCGGCGATTTTTTCGATCAGGGCGTGGGAAAAGCCGCGCTGGCTCATTCTGTCAAGCAGTGCAGGAATGTCGCCGGCGTTACGGAGCCCCGTCGGGTATTCGTCAATGCCGTCGAAATCACTCCCCAGGCCCACATGGTTTTCGCCGCCCAGGTCGCACATGTACGCCATGTGGTCGATCACCGTGTCCAGCGTGGCAGTACCTTTTGCGGTAAGGAAGGGGACGTAGAAATTCACGCCTACATAGCCGCCTGAAGCAAACAGGGTGCGCAGCTGATGGTCTGTCAGGTTGCGAAAATGGTCGCACAGACCGCGGGCGCAGCTGTGAGAGGCCATGGAAGGCACGTGGCTGTCCATCACTTCCTCAGCACCGCGTTCATTCAGGTGAGAGACATCCACCGCTATGCGATGGCTTCGCATTTGCTGAACGATTTCCCTGCCAAAGGGTTTCAGTCCTTTGCGGGAACCACCCTTGGCAGGGTGCGCCAGCAGGTTTTCGTTGTTCCAGACCAACGCAGCAGCGCGAACGCCCATCCGGGCGAAGTCCGCTACGGAAGAAACATCACTGCCAAAGGCTTCGCCGCCTTCGATGGTAAGCAGGAGATTGGCTGTACCGGGCATAGCCTGGGAGATCTCAGTGATCTGCCTGGCTCCCTGCGCTTTGAGGCGCTCCAGCATGGTAAGTTCCCGTTGAACCAGCCCGCGATCCTCACCGGCCAGACCATGCGCACCTACAAAGAGTGCCATAGCCTGCACCCGCACGTCCTCACCGGCGCAGAGCTGCTCAAGGGTCACATCCAGCGGTTCGTCCGGCTGGCGACGTGGGGATTGCATAGCGTACAGGGTGTCGGCATGGGTGTCGCAGATCAGCATAACAGGGCTCCTTTACTCCAGCATGCCGTATTGTCTGCTGGGCGTCAGGTCATATACCACGCGGGAGATGCCCTGCAGTTCATGAAGCAGACGCGTGGTGGTGCGCTCCAGCAGGTCGAAGGGAAGGCGGGCGGCAAGACCGCTGTTCTGGGACGCCTGGATGCACCGCAGGCAGATGGTGTGTTGGTCCGGGCGATCCGGGCTTTCAATCAGCGTGGCGTAATACTGCCACAGGCGCTTGTCAAGGCCGGCTTCACAGATTTCGTCCATCAGGCAGGCGTCGGCGGCGCGCAGCAGGTTGAGCTTTTCTTCAGTGATCTGGCCAAAGATGCGCAGCGCCAGTCCGCTGGAAGGGAAGGACTGCCGCTCGCTGATGGAGGCCGGCATCCCCAGGGCGTTGGCCAGGCGGCGGACTTCGTCCTTGAACAGGTTATGGATGGGCTCCAGAATCATGAGGGAGGGATCCAAGCGAAGGGGCGTTGCATCGTCGCCGCTGTAAAAACGGTCGTTGTAGTTGGTACCCATGACAATGGCGCACAGTTCAGGATGTTCGCGCAGGTATTCGGCCAGCATCTTGCGCATCAGGCGGGAGGCACGGCGCTCCCTGGCGGAAGAATCGGTTTCGGCTGCCAGAGCCTGAAGGAAGGTCTCCCGGGCATTCAGGTAGGACACGCTGATTCCAAGCGTTTCCTGGAATTCGTTGATCACGTTCTGGGGCTCGTTGAGCCGGAACAGGCCGGTATCCACAAACAGGCAGTCCAGCCGGTCGCCCAGCGCCATGCTGGCCAGTTTGGCGCATACAGCGCTGTCCACGCCACCGGATACGGCGCACAGCACTCGGCCCTGGTCAGGGATCTGCTCACGGATGGTGGCAATGGCCTGATCGATCATTGTATCCTCGTTCCACGAAGCATGACAGCCGCAGATATTATATGCGAAATTGGTCAGGATCTGCGCAGCGTCCGGATCGTTGCGCTCAATGGGATATTCCAGACCGTAGAGTTGCTTTTCCTCATGGGCAAAACCAATGGTTTCTCCGTCGGCCATAGCAATGGAGATGAGAGGCTCGTCAGGGGTGAGGGCAGCCAGCGACCGAAGTACGCATCTGGCGTCATCCATCTCCTGGAAAAGCGCATGGTCAGCCAGTTCCAGCGAAAAGGGCGAGGTGGAATATACCGCAGGAGCCGCCTGACCACCGTGACGCACGCAGATGGCGACAGCCGCTCCGCCCAGCGCTAGCAGCGGGATACCGGCATCCAGGATCGCAGGATCGAGGCTGTCCAGCGCGCCGGGTTCATCCAGCGGCGCAGAAAGAATGATCCCCTTAGGCGCGTGGGAAAGCAGGGCGTCCAGGGGCGTGTCAAAGGGCAGCGCAAGGCTGTATACCTGGCGCCAGCGCAGAAGCCGGGCGATCAGCCACGACATGGATGTATCTTTGCATAAAATCAAAACCGGTTTCTGCATGATATCCTCCTCACGACTGCGGAGACGAAAACCGCAGTATATCTAAAAAACAATTCGACGTACGAAATGAAAAACCCTGCAAACAGAGGAAAACGTAAAACAATGGAGTTAGGACTTGTAGAGTTGCACGAAAATTGGTATAATAAAAAAAGGTATGTGCATGATGCGATACCTGTATCCTCAGATGCTCTTTGATGCGCCTGAAACAAGGCAAGCGTAGTTTCTGCCTGCTTTTGGGCAGGCCCCCACTAAAGGAACGAAATCGAATAAGGAGTGCAAAACCTTGAGCGATTACAACACTCGTCAGCCCGATCTGAATAACCCTTACGATCAGCAGCAGAATGGACAGCCCGGCGATCCGTTTGCTGCATGGCGTAAGCCTGCCGGTGCGCCTGGTGCGAACCCCTTCCTGGCGGAGGGACAGCATCCCTATGGCGCAGAATTGCAGCAGGGCGGAGCGCCGCTGTTCTCTTCTGCACCTGCGGATTCTTTCCTGCCGTTTGGCGACGATGCGCCTACCCGCGTCGCGGCACCCGTGCAGATGGTTTCGCGCCGCACCACCACTGCGGTCGAAAGTTCTCCCTTCCAGCGTCCCGCTGCGCCTGAGGCAGAGGCACAGCCTGCCGTTCAGCAGCCCGCGCAACCCGTCGTAACCGCCCAGCCCGAAGAAGCTGCGCCCAGCGCCGCGCCTGTGCGCCGCCGCCGCAGCCGGGTAAGCCAGAATCAGGAAGCGGAAGCCGCAGCAGCTGTCCCCGCACCTGCGCCCGAGCAGGATGCCATGCCCGAGCCTTTTGTCCGTCCGCAGCCGCAGGAGATCATGCCTGAGCGGGAGCCTGTATCCTTTGATCCCTTCAGCGCGGGCGACAGCGAGATCAATGAGGCGCAGGATTCGCCGTTTGCCTCCCGCCGTACGGCTGTGGAAGGCGGCGTATATACCGGTGCCCGCACGGCGATGCCTGCCGGCGGCGTGCAGCGCGGCGCCAGCGTTGCTGAGCGTGCTGCGCAGGCCAAGGAACGCGTTCGCAACCAAATGGGCTTTGATGATGAACCGGCTGACGGCTTTGTCGCTCAGCGGCGTCCACAGATGCAGCGTCCTGCCCAGCAGGAGCCGCAGTTTGAGCGCCGTCCCATGCCGCAGCAGCATCCCGCAGGCCCCGCGCAGCGTCCCCAGGGCCGCCCTCAGCGCCCTATGCCGCAGGAACGCCCTGTGTCCCAGGAACCGTTTGACCAGGGCCGCCCCCAGCGTCCCATGCCCCAGCGCAATCCGCAGATGAATGGTGCCGCGGACGAACGCTCTGCCTATGCCCGCCGTCAGCCCGCTGAGTATGGCGATGACCGCGGCTATGAATATCGCCAGCCCACCAGGTCTCCCTATGATGACCGTCGGCCCAGCGCTACCGTGGAACGGGAACGCTACCATTTTGAGGATGACGATGATGACGAGCGCCGCGGCGGCGGCTTTCTTCTGCCGCTGGTGATCGTGCTGCTGGTGATCGGCGCGCTGCTGGCTGCCATCTGTCTGCCTGACTGGGGCAGCGTGGAGGGCACTTTCGGTACCACCATGACCGGCCTTAAGTCCACCGTTGTTTCTGCCTTCTCCAACCTCAAGAATCGTATTCTGCCTGAGGATGAACCGGTGAGCAGCTTTACGGTGTCCACTTCCGATGTCACTGCCCCCGCGGATGTACGTTTCACCGTACAAACCTCCAAGAACGTGGCTGGTATCCGCATTGAGGATGACGCCGGATATACCATCTACAGCAAGCAGTTTTCCGATCAGCTTACCCTGACCGGCGAAGTGATCGATAACAGCAACGCCTATATCTGGACGCCTTCCTGCACCATCGAGGACGCCTACAGCGGCGGCTTTACCGTGTACGCCCAGAAGAGCGACGCCACCGAGTACGAGGGCGTGCGCACCTCCTCTGTGGTGGAGATCGCCGCTCCCAAGGAGATCGCGCCTCCGATGCAGGACTTTACCTTTGACGGTGAAGTGGAGACTTTGCCTGCCCATATCACCTTTACGGCCGTCACCTCCGCCGATGTGACCAGCGTGCGCATCGATGATACGTACGGTTCTCCTGTCATCAGCCTGTCCGCTGTGGAAGCCGCTGAGCAGGGTATGGTTGTCATGGAGGGCGATACCCTCCGCTGGACGATTCCCCATACGGTGGAAGAGCCCTACGAAGGCCGTTATGCCATCAGCTATCAGACGGAAAGCGATATGCTGAACTATGTTGATTCCGGCTTTGGCGTGACCACCCAGATCGGTATGTTGGAACCCGAAGTGACCGAAGTTCCCACCCCGGAACCCACGCAGGAGCCCGTGGTGGAAGCGACGGAGGAACCCACTCCCGAACCTACTCCGGAGCCCACTCCGGAACCCACCCCCGAGCCGACGCCTGAACCCACTCCGGAACCCACCCCCGAACCCACGCCTACCGTTCCGCTGAACACCATGCTGCCCAGCCTGACGGCGGCGGCGGACGCCAGCACGGATCCTTACGAGGGCGAAGCGGTTCTTACCAGCACTATTTACAGCGGCACCAAGACTGTTGAGACCTTTACCCGCAAGGAAAAAGTCGCTCTGTACAGCCCTTTCATTGGCATGAACAACGGCGATACCGGTTATGCTGTGTGGGCGCAGGCCGGCGTACTCACCTTCCGCAACGGCAATATGCGTCAGAATGCCGCCTTTGGCACCGTGGACCGTTCGCAGGAAAGCGCCATGAACGTTACCGGCGAACTGAGCCAGGTGTGGTCCCAGGAAGTGGGCAGCATGAAGGTCAGCAGCGGCACCCTGTACGGTGTCAACGCGCCGGGCCAGCCGCTGATTGTCAAGTGGCCCAAGAGTCTGCGTGACTTTATGGGAATCAAGGATGAAATGCGCGAAGTGACCGCGCTGAAGGAAGTCATTGTCGCCGGTCAGGACGGCAAGGTCTACTTCATGAACCTGCTCACTGGCGAAATGACCCGCGATCCCTTTGATCTGGGCGCGCCCAGCGCCGGCGGTTTGTCCCTGGCCACCAACGGTACCCCCATCTTGGGCGTTGGCCAGAGCCACAGCAAACTGGCCAACAAGACCGTGAAAAGCGGCTATCATCTGATCAACCTGCTGAACAACAAGGAGATCATGCTGGTGGAAACCGACGGCAAGGAACGCAACAGCAACTATTCCGGTGTGCTTGGCGCTGCGCTGTTTGACAATGTGACCGGCACCATGATCTTCGGCAGTCAGGGCGGCGTGCTTTACACCGCCGAACTGGGTCCCCAGGCTGAGGTTTACGACTATCAGACCGGAAAGATCAAGCTCAAGACCGAGCTGCAGAAGTATAAGGCAACCACCAAGAGCCAGGACAAGAAAAAGAGCAATATCGATGCCAGCGTTGCCATGTACGGCAGCTATGTGTATTTCGGCGATGAGTCCGGCCTGCTGCAGTGCGTGGACGTAAACACCATGACCCCTGTCTGGTCCTTCAACACCGGCGACAACATGGACGCCACGCCCGCGCTGGATCTGGATGCCAACGGTGACCTTTCCCTCTACACCGGTACCACCGTCTTCAGCATGCGCCGCGAAGGAAAGTGCACCCTGCGCCGCATCGATGCCCTCACTGGCGCTGTGGTATGGAGCTATGACGTGCCTGAGGTAGAGTACCACACCGATTACGATCTGGGTCTGGAAGCCAGCCCTGTGGTGGGTCAGGAAAGCATTTCTGATCTGGTGATCTTCACCGCATCCGCAGGCAAGGACGGCTCTGTGGTGATCGCAATGAACAAGGCCGACGGTACCGTCGCCTGGCAGACTGCGCTGCCCTGCACCACCGTTTCCAGCCCTGTGGCCGTGTATAACAAAGACGGCGACGCCTGGATCATTCAGGCGGAGATGGACGGCAAGATCAACGTACTGGAAGGCAAAACCGGTACGGTGATCGGTACCACCACCATCGATGCTGAAATCGAAGCCTCTCCCGCTGTGTACGATGACATGCTGGTCATTGGTACCACCGGCAAGGGAAAGAGCGCCATCTACTGCTTTAAGATCGAGCTTGAGTGACGAAAGAGGAATGCACATGAAGATTTATCTGGACGCTATGGGCGGCGACAACGCTCCCCGTGCAACGGTAGAGGGCGCGCTGGAAGCGCTCTCCCTTCATCCGGAGATTGAGATTGAGCTTGCTGGCCCGCTGGATCAGGTAACCCCTGTGGTGGATGAAGCCTTTGCTGCTGCTCCTGCCGGCGTCAGAGAACGGTTGACGCTGACGGACTGCCCCGAAGTGATCACCAACTGCGAATCCCCTGTGATGGCCGTGCGCAAAAAGAAGGCAAGCGCCATCGTGGACGGTATGCTTAAACTGCGCGACGGTCAGGTGGATGCTTTTGTATCTGCAGGAAGCACCGGCGCGGTGCTGGCTGGCGGTATGTTCCGTCTGGGCCGCATTCAGGGCATCGACCGCCCTGCGCTTGCGCCTCTCCTGCCCAACGGTAAAGATTTCTTCCTGCTCATCGACTGCGGCGCAAACGTGGACTGCCGTCCGGAATACCTGCATCAGTTTGCCACCATGGGCAAGGCCTATATGCAGGGCATGCGCAGCATCGAGAATCCCCGCATCGGTCTGGTGAACAACGGCGCCGAAGCCGAAAAGGGTTGCGCCCTCACCAAGGAGACCTATGAGCTGCTGTCTAATGACAAGTCGCTGAATTTCGTTGGCAACATCGAAGCCCGCGAGATCACCCATGACGCCGCCGACGTGATCGTATGTGACGGCTTCGTGGGCAATGTGATCCTCAAGTTCATGGAGGGCGTCGCCGATACGCTGATGGGCATCATCAAAAAGGAAATCTACAGCGATTTCAAGAGCAAGATCGGCGGCTTGCTGGCAAAGCCCGCCTTCAAGCGCGTGAAGAAGACCATGGACTACCACGAGGTGGGCGGCGCGCCCCTGCTGGGCGTGCGCGGCTGCGTGATCAAAGCCCATGGTTCCTGCAACGCCCATGCCGTCGCCTGCGCTGTCAAGCAGGCAATCCAGATGGTCAGCAGCGACGTTGTGGGCAAGATCGAACAGGGTCTGGTCTGTGCGGAGGCTTTTGAAGCCGCCGAATAGATAAAATTTGATTTGCATTAATGAAAGGATGAATGAACGATGGTTTTTGAAAAGGTACGCGATATGATCGCTGAGCAGCTGCAGGCAGACGCCTCCACCATCACCGCCGAGAGCCGTTTGGTGGAAGACCTCAAGGCAGACAGCGCCAACGTGATGGTCATGATCCTGGAACTGGAAACCCAGTTCGGTATGGAAGTGGAAGATGAAGTGATCATGCAGCTCAAGACTGTGGGCGACGTGGTCAAGTACATCGAAAGCAAGCAGTAAGCTGACGTGACGGCGAGGGGTGCTGGAAGAGCGTTGCTTTTCCGCGCCCCTTGCCTTTCTTGCCTCAGCCTGAAAGGAGACAAAGCAATGCAGGCTTTGCAAAAGGCCCTGGGATATACATTCCGGGACGAATCCCATCTGCGCAGGGCGTTGACGCATCCCTCCACCAAGCAGCCCGATAACCAGCGTCTGGAGTTTTTGGGCGACGCCATATTGGAGTTTTGCGTCAGCGACATGCTCTATCACAAGTATACAGATTTTCCGGAGGGGCAGTTGACGGCGCGGCGCGCGGCGTTGGTGTGTGAGCGCACATTGAGCGTGCTGGCCCGGTCCATGGAGCTGGGGAAGTGTCTGATCATGGGCAACGGCGAGGAAATGACCGGTGGCCGTGAAAAGCCCAGCATTCTGGCTGACGCCGTGGAAGCCGTGCTGGCTGCCATCTATCTGGACGGCGGCTACGAAGCGGTTCGAGAGGTTATTTTCCGACTGTTCCAGGATGAAGATAAGCTGGTCTCACCCAGGGTCAAGGATGACAAGAGCAGTTTGCAGGAATATACCCAGGCGCATGATATGGGTCTGCCTGCCTACCGCATCATCGAAGCTACCGGCCCGGATCATAACCGGCATTTTGTGGCCGAAGTATGCATTCAGGGACAGCGCTTTGCCGTGGGCGAAGGCGCCAGCAAAAAAAGCGCCGAGCAGATGGCGGCGCGGGCGGCTTTGGTACGCTGCCGGCATTCCAATGAATAAGGAGGGTGCAGATGCGCCTTACCAAGCTTGAGATCTATGGATTCAAGTCCTTTGCCAAGAGGACGGAGATCGTATTTCCTCAAAACGTAACGGGCATTGTGGGCCCCAACGGCAGCGGCAAGAGCAACATCAGCGACGCTGTGCGCTGGGTACTGGGCGAGCAGAGCGCCAAGACCCTGCGCGGAAACAGCATGGCCGATGTGATCTTCAACGGCACCGAAAAGCGCAAGCCCATGAACTACTGCGAAGTGACGCTGGTGTTCGATAACAGCGATCTGCAGCTTCCGGTGGAGTACCAGGAGGTCAGCATCACCCGCAGGGTATACCGCAGCGGCGACAGTGAATACCTGATGAACGGCAGCAACTGCCGCCTGAAGGACATTGTGGATCTGTTCCGGGATACCGGCGTTGGCAAAGAAGGATACTCCATTATCGGTCAGGGCCGTATTGACGAGATCCTCAGCCAGCGGGGAGAGGATCGACGTATCGTTTTTGAGGAAGCGGTGGGTATTAACCGTTTCCGCAGCCGCAAGGAAGAAGCGGAAACCCGGTTGAAGCGCGCCGATGAAAATTTGGTGCGCGTAGTGGATGTTCTGGATGAACTGGAAACCCATCTGGCGCCGCTGAAGCGGCAGGCAGAGGTAGCCAGGGAATATCTGAGCCTGAGCGAAGCTCTCAAGGAACTGGATATTCGTTTGTTTATTTACCGGTATGACCGCCTGCATCAGAAAGAGGTGGAAGCCGAGCAGGCGCTGCTGAGGCTCAAGGACTCGCTGGCAGAAGCAGAAAAGCAGCTGACGCAGGCCATTGACCGGCGTACCCAGGGCGAAGCCCACCAGGAAGAACTGCAGCAGGCGTTGAGCCAGGCGCATGAGGCGCTGCTCCGTGCAACGGACAGCCTGCATGGCGTGAAGGAAAATGCGGCCACCATCGAAAATCGGCTCATTAGCGGTCAGGAGACGCTCGATCGGCTGGATAAGGAAGAAAACAGCCTGAACAATCGCCTTCGCCTGATCGAGGCCACCATGACCCAGAGCGACGGCGGCCTGAGTGAAGCAACCCGTTTGCAGGAGTTGGCACAGGCAGAATTGGACAAGTGCCGGGAAAACCAGACCCGTGCCTCCGAAGCTGCCGAAGCACTGGAAGAAAAACTGGACGCGCACAAGAACCGCATGATGGAACGTATGAACCGGATGCAGAACGTGCGGGCGTCCCAGGCGCGCAATGCCGCCATGCAGCAGCAGATGGCTGCGCGCCGCAGCGAATTGATCACTCAGCAGGAGCAAGAAGCGCTGAAGGATGAAGAACTCCTGGCTGCTGTCAATGCCGCCAGAGACAATCTGCAGGGCGAAGAAAAGCGGCTGGAAGAACTCAAAGCCGCTGCACAGGAGCGGGAGGAAGCGCCCAAGCGGATGCTTCAGCAGATCCTGGCCAAACAGAAGGAAATGCAGGAGGATGCGCAGAACGCTCGTGCGGCGGATATGCGACTGCGCACCCTGAAGGAATTGCAGGACGGCTACGAGGGCTACCAATACGCGGTCAAAAACGCGCTCACCTATGCCCGCCGGGAAAAGATGACAGGCGTGGTGGACGTGGTGGCGATGCTGCTTCATGTGCCCAGAGAATACGAAACCGCCATGGACATGGCACTGGGCGCAGGCATGCAGAATATCGTTACCGAAACGGAACAGGAAGCCAAGCAGCTGGTTGAGTATCTGCGTGAAAACCGCATGGGTCGCGCTACATTTTTGCCGGTGAATACGGTGCGCGGACGTACCCTCAGCGACAAGGAACGTCAAGTGCTGAGCATGGAGGGCTGCATTGGCGTTGCCAGCGAGCTGTGTTCTTATGAGGAGCGCTACCGCGGCATTGTGGAAAATTTGCTGGGCCGCACGGTGGTCGCAAGAGATCTGGACAGCGGTATTGCGATCATGCGCGCAGGGGGACACGCCTTCCGGTTGGTGACCCTCACCGGCGACGTGATGCATTCCGGCGGCAGTATTACCGGCGGCAGCATTCAGCAGAAAGCGCAAAACCTGCTGGGCCGCGAACGGGAGATGAAGGAGCTGGGAAACCAGCTTAAGGAGATCAACCAGCGGGTCAGCGACGCCCAGAAGCTGATTGAAGAGCTGGAACGCCAGCGCGCCGAAGAAAAAAAGCTGGGCGAAAGCGCCCTGTACGAGGTGCATCAGCAGGAGATCGCGGTGGTACGCGACAGTGAGCGCCTGAAATCCGCGACGGCGGACAGGGACGCCCACCTGCTCCGGCGCAAGGCATTGGAAGAAGCGATCGCGCAGCTGGACGAAACGCTGGAAGAGATTGAAGCAGAAGCGCAGCGGATCCGCCAGATGGAACAGCAGGACGATGTGAGCGACGAGGAACTCAGTGCCATTACAGTAGAACTGTCCGGACAGTTGAATTTGGCGCGGCGCGAGCGGGAGAAGGCGCAGGAGGCGCTTACCGGCGCCATGCTGACCTTGCAGAATGCCCAGCACGATTTGGATCGTATTCAGCGGGATCGCAGCCGTCTGGAGCATGACAGCCATGCCTGCCGCAAGGAACTGTTCGAATTGCAGAACCGCCGCACCCAAACCCTGCAGGAGATGGAACGAAACCGCAAGGCCAAGGAAGCGGTGCTGGGGTCCATCGCCCAGGCAGAAACAGCGGTGGATGATTCTCGCAGAGCCGTGGAGGACACCGAGCAGCTTCGGGATGAATGCCAGCGAAGTCTGAAGGAGATCCAGAGCGAGATCGACGCCGCACAGCAGGTGACCGGTCGGGAAACCGAGCGGTTGCATCGGCAGGAGATGGCGCTGGGACGCATGAAAAACGATGTTTCCCTGATCTGTGACCGGCTGTGGGATACCTATGAGCTGAGCTACGCAGGTGCAATGGAGCAGATGCTCACTTATCCGCAGCAGGAGAAACCCTTCAAGGAAAGCGAAGCGGAGGGACAGGCGCAGGGCATTCGGGAGCGAATCCGTGCCATGGGGTCGGTCAATGTGGGCGCCATCGAAGAATACGCCCAGATGAACCAGCGCTATACCCAGCTTACCGAGCAGCGGAACGATCTGGAGAAGGCCAAAAAGGATCTTCAGGAGCTGATCACCCAGCTGCTGGGACAGATGGAGACGGTGTTTGTCAGCCAGTTTGGGCTTTTGCAGGACTATTTTGCCCAGACTTTCACCCGTCTGTTCGGCGGCGGCAGGGGCGAGATTAGTCTGAGCGACCCGGAGCATCCGCTGGATTGCGGCATTGACATCATCGTGCAGCCCCCAGGAAAGAAACGGCAGATCCTGAGCCTGTTCTCTGGCGGTGAACGCGCCCTGACGGCCATCGCCATTCTCTTTGCCATGCTCAAGCTTAAACCCACGCCCTTTTGCATCCTGGACGAGATCGAAGCGGCGCTGGATGACGCAAATATCAGCTATTTTGCCGATTATCTTAAGGAATTCAGTATCGATACTCAGTTTATCGTGGTGACCCACCGCAAGGGCACCATGGAGCGCTGCGACACCCTCTTTGGCGTGGCCATGGAGGAAAGAGGCATCAGCAGCATGGTCAGCGTGAACCTGACCGACTATGAATAAGGGGGATACCCGAAATGAGCGAAAAGAAAAACCTGTTTTCCCGTCTCAGGGATGGTCTGTTCAAGAGCCGTGAGCATATGGCGCAGGCCATGGACGATGCTGTGCGCGAGGATCGCCCCATTGATGAGGATCTCTATGACGAACTTATGGACGCGCTGATCCTCTCCGATATGGGCGCCGCCTGTGCCCAGGAGGCCATCGATGGCCTTCGCAAGGTGGTGGCGGAGAAGAAACTGAAAAACGGCGCGCAGGCTAAGGAAGAGCTGAAAGCCATTTTGGTGCGTATGCTGGACGTGCCCAAGGAGCCGCTGAGCTGGCCCATGGTCACCCTGGTGGTAGGCGTGAACGGCGTTGGTAAAACCACCACCATCGGCAAGCTGGCGCTGCGTTTTCAGGGCCTTGGCCGTACCATCATTCTCTGCGCTGCCGATACCTTCCGCGCCGCCGCTGCCGAGCAGCTCACGGTATGGGCTGAGCGTGCGCGCTGCCCCATCGTCAAGCATAAGGAAGGCGCTGACCCCGCCGGCGTTGTGTTTGACGGCGTGAAGGCCGCCAAGGGTCAGAAGGCGGATCTGCTGATCGTGGATACCGCCGGACGTCTGCATAACAAGAAGAATCTTATGGACGAGATGGAAAAGATGCGCCGCGTCATCGACCGGGAATACCCGGAAGCCAAGGTGCGCTGCCTGCTGGTGGTGGACGCCACCACCGGTCAGAACGGCCTGCAGCAGGCCCGCGCCTTCCGGGAGGCCGCCGGTATCAACGGCATCGTGCTTACAAAGCTGGATGGTACTGCCAAGGGCGGTATCGCGTTTGGCATTGTGCGTGAACTGAAGGTGCCGGTGATGTACGTTGGTGTGGGCGAAGGCATCGAAGATCTGCAGGCTTTTGACGCCAAGGAGTTTGTGGACGCGTTGTTTGTGTAACGCCGACAGACGATGGAGGAATCGGACAATGATGCTGGGTTCATTTTATTTCAAAAACAAAGCCAAGCAGGCACTGAGCGGCAACTGGCAAACTGCGTTGCTGGTGGTGTTCTTCGCCGGTGTGCTGGGAACAGTACTGCAGGTGGCGCAACTATTGATGCTGCCCAATCAGGCGGAGTATCTGTCTGTCGAAACGTACCTGCAGGCAGCCATGGAAGTGCCGCAAAGCACCTGGAACAGCTTGCTGGTGCTGAGCCTTGTGACCCTGCTCGTCAGCCCTGCCCTTTCCCTGGGACGCTATCACTATTTCGTGGAGCGTGTCCGCGGCAACGAACTGGGCTTCCAAGGCTTGCTGAGCCGTATGCGCTATTTCGGCAAGGCGCTGTGGCTGAGTCTGTGCATGGCGGTGCGTATCTTCCTGTGGTCGCTTTTGCTAATCGTGCCGGGTATTATCGCTGCCATTCGTTATAGCATGGCGCCGTATTATCTGGCTGAGAATTCGGACATCTCCGCCGGCGAGGCCATCAATCGCAGCAAGAATGCCATGGCCAATATGAAGATGAGCTATTTTTCGCTCTCCCTCAGCTTTCTTGGCTGGACGCTGGCCGCCACGCTTCTGCAAACGCTGCTGGTCGACGTCAACTATGTACTGGGGACGGTTGCGGGTCTGTTTGCCCAGGTTTGGGTCACCACCTACATGGAGGCTGCCTGTGCGGTGTTCTTCCTGACGGTAAGCCAGGAAAAGGGCATTGAGAAGGCGCATCGCGAAATGTTTTCTCAGTTTGAGCAGATGGGCATGGATCCGGACACGCTGGATGAGATGAAGACTCGTGCCCGAATGCAGGAGGACGCCCGGGAGAAAATGTCCAAAGACCTGGAAGATATGTATTATCAGGCATACAATTCGAGCTACGATGATGATGATGACGACAAACTGGACTAACGGAACGGAGGTAGCCTATGCCCCCCTTAAAGCCATACAGTGCTGATTTGACTTACAGCTATGCGCCAGGCGTATTCCCTTCGCTGGAATTGATGCGGGTTGCGCCCCAGCGAGCGCTCAGGCTTCTTTTGAGCGAGCGCGCCCAGGGCGAAGGTGTGGAAAAGCTGCGTCAGGTCTGCCGGGAGCACGGTGTGCGGGAAGAAATCGCCGACAAGGCGCTTCGCCGCATCAGCAGCAAGGACAATTGCTTCGCGGCTGTGGTATTTGAAAAATGGCAGGCGGAGTTGGATGCAACCAGGCCCCACGTGGTGCTCCATCATCCCATGGATGAAGGCAATCTGGGCACCATTCAGCGCACGCTGCTGGGGCTGGATCTGCGGGATATCGCGGTGATCCGTCCTGCGGCCGATGCTTTTGATCCCAAGGTAGTCAGAGCTACCATGGGGGCGCTGTTCAGCCTCCGGCTCAAGCAATACGATAGCTTTGAGGCCTACCGCGCCGAATATCCGGACCATGCCCTGTATCCATTCATGCTGGATGGGTCGGTGCTGCTGGAGGAAGCGGTGAGCAGCGTACAAAGCCCCTACGCGCTGGTGTTTGGCAACGAGGGCAGCGGTCTGCCCGCTTCCTTTGCCCAGCTCGGGCAGGCGGTGCGTATCCCCCACAACAACGAAATCGACTCGCTGAACCTGTCCATTGCGGTGGGTATAGGCGCGTATGCCTTTGTGCATGCAGGCAAGAAGGAGGCGTGAGGATGAATCCTGAATATGAAAACATCGCGGCGCAGCTGAGTAGCTGCATCCGTTATCTGGCCAAAGAAGGCGGCCTGAAGCCCGGAGCAGTGATGGTATTGGGCTGCTCCACCAGCGAAGTGGCCGGTGGTCTGATCGGCAAAAACAGCGTGCCCGAGCTGGGCGACGCCATTGCCCAGACCATGATCGAAACCTGTCGTGAATTAGGACTGCGCCCGGTATTCCAGTGCTGTGAACATCTGAACCGTGCGCTGGTCATGGAACAGGAGACTCTGGACAGCTTGCGTCTGCGCCAGGTCAACGCCATGCCCGTCCCCAAGGCGGGCGGCAGCGCAGGCGCTGCGGCGTACCTGCGCTTTGAGCATCCCGCCGTTGCGGAG
The DNA here is from genome assembly GCA_015056365.1 of Clostridiales bacterium. Classification (GTDB taxonomy): domain Bacteria; phylum Bacillota; class Clostridia; order Christensenellales; family Aristaeellaceae; genus Limiplasma. The sequence continues at coordinate 67,648 of SVGM01000010.1, forward strand.
AGCATCCAGGCGGATGCAGCCATCGACGTGGGCGACACGCTGGTAGGCATGCACATCCGTCCGGTGGCGGTTCCGCTGCGCATGAACGGACAGGCGCCCCGGGTTGGCGAGGCCCATGTGACCATGGCGTACAGCCGTCTTCCCTTCATCGGTGGCAGCCGCGCCCAGTATCCGGCGTAAGACAGACAAACCGATCAACCGTCCTTTTCCTTTCGGATTGGACGGTTGCTGCATTGTGGAGGTGGAGAATATGACCATCAGACCGATGAACATCCGGGATTATGACGCGGTATATCAGCTTTGGATCTCCACGCCCGGCATGGGCCTGAATACCACGGATGACAGCCGGGAAGGGATCGAAAAATACCTGAAACGCAACCCGGATACCTGTTTTGTGGCTGCAGACGGGGAACAGGTGGTGGGCGTCATTCTTTCCGGGCATGACGGCAGAAGAGGATTTATCCACCATACCTGTGTCAGCATGGCCTACCGTGGCAGGGGCATTGGGCGCAGACTGGTGGAATGCGCCATGGATGCGCTGGAAAAGGAAGGCATCCACAAGGTGGCGCTGGTAGTCTTTGCCCGGAATCAGCAGGGCAATCAATTCTGGGAGCGTATGGGGTTCACCAGCCGGGAGGATCTGATCTACCGTAACCAAGCGATCCACGAACTGGAGAGGATCGATACATGAAAAAAGCGATCAAAGCAAGTAGCTTTGGTCGCTTTTCAAATAACAATTGCCTACACCACGGGGGTGAAAGTAGCCAGCACGCTGTCCAGCGTGTTCAGCAGTTCCAGATCCACCCCGGCATAGTCGCCGTAGTAGCAGCTGAAATCAATGGCATAACCGCCCACGATGGTCTCTGCCAGCAGGTAGGGGCCGTCTTCATCTTCCAGGTAATACAGATAGAAGGGGATATCCATATCGCTGACCGTTACGGTATCCAGCAGCTTGACATTCATATCGGAGAGGCTGTCCAGCGTGGCGTCAACGTAGGCGGTGCGTTCTTCCGTGGTGGCGGTGAACAGGCTCAGTCCCTGATACTGCTCGTACTGCTCCATGAACACGTCGATGATCACTTCGTTGGCTTCGTCGTACATCAGAAACAGCCACAGATAGGAGTCCGTGCTTTCATTGGCATAGGACTGATTGTCCAGCAGATACACGTTTTCGTCGTAGGAAATGGTGAAGATGTTCATGGCGTTGTATTCGGCTGCACCGGCAGTTGCCAGAATAAAGCAGAGCACCAGCGAAAGCAGCAACGCAATACGTTTTTGCATCTTTTTCATTGAACATGCCTCCTAACAAATGGATTGCTTTATTATACCATATGCTGTTGAAAAAACCTACGGAAAAATTGTATCTTTACAGGTCTTGCATATCAAGCCAAGGGTAGGTATACTGAAACGGCGTATAGCTGTTGATGACAGCCGCGCAAGGAGAGGAATACCTTTGATGAGACCGATGATGGAGATGCTGCAGAACGCATCCGGCAGATTGTCTCTGCATATGCCGGGCGCGCAGGGGCAAGGGCCTTTCGGCAGCATAGATCCCTATGAACTGGACACCACGGAGATCTCTCTGACGGACGATCTCTACAAGCCCACAGGCGCTATTCAAAGGGCGCAAGAGCTGGCAGCAAAAAGCGCCGGGGCGGCACACACGCTGATGCTTTCCGGCGGCAGCACCGCCGGCATGCATGCCATGCTGCTCTATGCCGCTTGCAAAGGCGAAAAAGTGATTTTGCCCAGGAATGTGCATATCAGTGCCGTTCATCTGTGCGCCGTTGCCGGGCTTACGCCGGTGTTCGTGCCGGTCTCCTATACGCCTCAGGGAAGACCCTACCTGACTGCGGAGCAATACGAACGCACGATGGAAGAACATCCAGACGCCAAGGCTGTGCTTGTGTTAAGTCCGGATTACTACGGTACACTGGGCACAGTGGGGGAGACCGCCAAGCTGGCCCATGAGCGGGGCATGCTGCTTCTGTGCGACGAAGCTCACGGCGCTGCCATGAACTGGATTCATCCGGAAAACAGCGCGATTCGTCAGGGGGCGGATCTGGTGGTGCAGTCCGCTCACAAAACCCTGCCTGCATTGACGGCGGGTGCATGGCTGCACGCAGCGGATACCATCGACCACGCGCTGTTGCTCAGAAGACTGCGTATGGTACAGACCAGCAGCCCTTCCTTTATTACCATGCTGTCGCTGGACGATGCCCGGGCATGGATGGACGAGCATGGCAGGCAAGCGGGCGCTGACCTTCTCCAAGCCCTGAAAGATTTTCGGATCAAAGCAGCCGGACTGGGCTATACCGACGGACAGGCCGGCCTGCCAAAGGCTGTGAAAAGCGATCCTCTGCGTTTGGTGCTGGATGCGCCTCAGGGAGGTTTCCGGCTGGAAGAACAACTGGAAGAAATGGGCATCGATGTGGAACTGAGCGACGCCTGCGGCGTAGGCTGCATTCTGTCCCTCAGGGACGGTGCGCATCGGCTGGAGCGGTTGCTTAGCGCCCTTGAACGCATTCCCGCAACGGCGGATGCTACTGCCAAGGCGCCTACGCCTCCGGCGATCCCGCCCCGGGCCATGCCTCTTGATCAGGCGGCATTTGCGCCTACGGAAGCTGTGACGATCGCTCAGGCGGCTGGGCGGGTCAGCGCCGGTCAGGTGGGGCTGTATCCCCCGGGCGTTGCGGTGCTCACCGCTGGTGAAACGATTACCCCGGAGATTGCGGGCTGGCTTTCTGCCATGCCCCGGAACCGGCTTTTTGGACTGGATGAAAACGGTATGCTGATCTGTGTGAAAGAAGGAGTATGAATCCATGAACGAGTTTCCTTATGATGCGGTGGTTTTTGACCTTGACGGCACGCTGTTTGACGCGGAGGAAGGCATCGTTTCCTCTGTGGAGAGCGCCATGGAGGATCTGGGTCTGCCTATCCCTGCTGACGCCGACCTGCGCCAGGTGGTAGGACCGCCCCTGCTGGATTCCTTCCGCAATTTGCTGAAAGTGCCGGAGGACAAGCTGGAGGAAGCGGTGGAACTGTACAAAAAGCATTTTGCTGACGAAGGCATGTATCGTTACACGGTTTATCCGCATATCCGCAGCATTCTTCAGATGCTTAGGGAAGGCGACGTGCACGTGGGCCTGGCCACCAGCAAGGATTACCGCATTGCTAAGCGCGTGATGGATTACTTCGGCATGAGCCAGTACTTTAACGCCATCATCGGTGAGGACAGCGCCTATACCAAGTTGGGTAAGCCGGAATTGATCCGCCGCGCGCTGCCTGAAAAATACCACTGCGCTGCCATGGTGGGCGACCGCTGCTTTGACGTGAAGGGCGCTATTGGCGCAGGCATCGAAAGCGTGGGCGTGAGTTACGGCTGCGGTTCTGAAGAGGAACTACAGGACGCAGGCGCAGACCATATCGTACCGGATACTGAATCCCTGCGCGCGCTGCTGTGCCCGGGCGCCGATATTCCCCGCGGCTTTTTCCTGAGCATGGAGGGCCTGGACGGCAGTGGCAAGACCACCCAGATGGAGTTGCTGGAAAAGAAGCTGCGCCAACTGGGGTATTCCGTGCTGCGTACACGGGAACCCGGCGGTTGCGACATCAGCGAGGACATCCGAAACATTATTTTGGATACCGATAACATGGAAATGAGCTCTACCACGGAAGCGTTGCTGTACGCGGCCTCCCGTGCCCAGCATGTGCATCAGCGGATCAGACCGGCTGTGGAAGAGGGCCGCGTGGTGCTTTGCGACCGCTTTGTGGACAGCTCTGTGGCCTATCAGGGCGGCGGCCGTCAGCTGGGCGTGGAGACCATTCAGCAGATCAATGCTCCAGCAGTGGCAGATATGCTGCCCGACGCCACCATTTATCTGGCGATCGACCATCGCACGGCCATCCGCCGCAGGCTGGACGCTTCCACGCCGGACCGGCTGGAGCTTGAGAACATCGAATTTTTCGAGCGGGTACAGAAGGCCTACGAGCGCCTGATCAAAGAAAACCGCAAGCGGTTTATTGCTGTGGATGCGGAACGGGATATCGACAGCATTGCCAAGGACGTGCTTTTGGCCGTGCTGGAGCGCTTGGAGCCTGAGGCCAAGTGGGAGGCATAAAAATGGAACGCGTTGTTGTAGGGATGTCCGGAGGCGTGGACAGCTCAGTGGCTGCCCTGCTGCTTAAGCAGCAGGGGTACGACGTGGTGGGTGTGTTCATGAACAACTGGGAGGAAAAGGACGAGAACGGTGTGTGTCCCGCGGTGGACGACTGGCACGATGTGCAGGCCGTGTGCGACGTGATCGGTATTCCATACTACTCGGTCAACTTCGCCCAGGAGTATCAGGAACGTGTTTTTTCCTACTTTCTGGACGAATACCGCAGGGGACGCACCCCGAATCCGGATGTGCTGTGCAATCGGGAAATTAAGTTCAAATCTTTCCTGCACTATGCCCAGCAGCTGGGCGCTACCCGGATGGCGACGGGTCATTTCGTGCGCAGCGACGTGCGGCACGGACGCACCGTACTGCTTAAGGGTGACGATCCTAACAAGGATCAAAGCTATTTTCTTTATATGCTTAAGGAACATCAGCTGGAGAAGGCGCTCTTTCCCGTGGGCGGCATGACCAAACAGGAGGTGCGCAGGATCGCTGAGGAAAACGGCCTGCCAGTGTTCAAGAAAAAGGACTCCACCGGCGTGTGCTTTATCGGCGAGCGCAATTTCCGCCAGTTTTTGCAGGGCTATCTGCCCACCCAGCCGGGGGATATGCGCACCGAGGAAGGCGAAAAAGTGGGCGAGCATATGGGCTTGATGTACTATACACTGGGGCAGCGCCGCGGCCTTGGCATCGGTGGGCGCGGCGATGGGCGCAGCTGGTTTGTGGTGGAGAAGGATCTCAAGCGCAATGTGCTGGTGGTTTCTCAGGGCGAGGACAGTCCCCGCCTCTACGCCAACCATATTCGCGCCAGCCAGCCCACGTGGATCGCCGGCAAGCCGCCCATGGCGGAGGGGGAGAGCATCCGCTTGACCGCCCGTTTCCGTTATCGTCAGGCTGATCAGATGACAACGGTGACCAGGCAGGGAGATGAACTGTTGATTGTTTCTGATGAAAAACAGCGCGCCATCACGCCTGGGCAGAGCGTGGTATTTTACCGTGACGATGTGTGCCTTGGCGGCGCTATTGAAGAAGAAGCATGGATGGAATAAGACCGCCGGTTGGTTCATCCGGCGATGGGAAAATTAGCTGCAACAAAAGACGCCTGAAGGGAATCCTCGGGCGTCTTTTGCGTTGATATGGACAAAACGATTGACTTTTTCCATACGAGTTGCTATGATGAAACCAACGGTTTGTTAATGTAGTTTATTAACAAAGATACGCATCTGCACAAAAGCTCCTTTGCTCTTTTTTGGAAAGAGGGAAACGAACCAACGGGAGGAAAACATGATACGCAATCAGCATGAACGACAACAAAGCCGCATGGCGGCGCTGCCGGCAGATTTGAAGTATGAGAACCGGCGCAAGGTGCTGGAGGCATTCCGCTACGGACAGGAATGCACGGTTGCCGACATATCTGCATTGACGGGAATCAGCCGTTTGACCGTCATGCGCGCCATTCAGTTCTTTATGCAACAGGGTGTGCTTGGCTCGATGGGACTGGGCGAAAGCAGCAATATGGGAGGAAAAAAGCCCGAGCGCTTTGCGCTGGCAGATGAGCGGCGGTTGTTGTGCATCGCTCTGTGGCCGCAGCGTACGCAGCTGTCGCTGTACAGCATCGCCGGTCAGCCGCTGGGCGAAAGCTATTTTGCCACCGATCTGCGCCGTCCTATCAAGGATGTCTTTGATGAGCTGGCCAAGGATGTGAACTGCTTCCTGGCGGAGCACGAACTGTCCTGCGAAGGACTTTACGGTGTAGCACTGTCTACGGCCGGTACGGTGGATTATGAAACCGGCACCCTGCGCTACAGCGCCCATTCCCCGGAATGGGGCGAGAATATTCCCATCCGCAGCTACTTGGCACGGATCGTTGGAGACGCGCCGGTGCTGTTGGTAGAAAACGCAGGAAAAATGGCAGGACGTGCCGTCCTGCTGAAGGATCATATGCCCGAGCAGAAAAGGATCGTGACAATGTTCACAGCCTGGGGCATTTCAGCCTGCATGCTGGAGAATGGTCGCATCCTCAGTGGCCCGCAGGCACTGATCGGCGAAGTGGGACATATTACCGTTGACATCACGGATCAGGAACGCTGCGGCTGCGGTCGTACCGGCTGTCTGGAGCGGTTGGTCAGTCTGGAACGGCTGAAGAAGCTGCTTGCCGAAAATCCGGCGCAGGCTGGCTCGCCTCTGGCGGAAGTCGGCGGCAGGCTGGACTTTGCTGCGTTGTTTGCCGCTGCGGAGGCAGGTGACCTGCGCGCACAGGAACTGACCGACTATCTGGCCCGCTGCTACAGCTACGCACTGCATAATCTGGCAGTTACCTACAATCCGGATCTGGTGGTTTTCCAGGGAAGCGTCGGCCACGCAGGCGGCTATTTTGATCAGCAACTGAAGGAATATATGCGTACGTTCCGTTATTATCCTCAGGGCATTCCCTTTGAGGTCGGCTACGATCAGTCCGACCTGTTCAGCCTCAACGCCAGCGGCGGATGGTATATGCTCAACGAGCATTATTTTCAAAGTGTTACCCTGTACCAGGAAGAGGACGAAAGCAACTCCTGAATGACAGCCGAATCCCGAATTGCATGGGGTTCGGCTGTTTTGATCCGCGCTGGTCGCCGGTACGGCCGTCCAACGATATCAGACAGGCTTCAAGAAACAAAACAGAAACAAACAAAAGGCTTGACACAAATGGTTTGGCGTCGTACTATTTCAGAACAACGACTGATACGTATTCATATATGTATCGTTCAGTATGGAACAAGGAGGACATTCCCATGAAGAAAATGACCAAGTTTGTATCTATCGCGCTTGCCATGATGCTGGTACTTTCCATGGGCAGCGTTGCCGCTGCTGAGGGCGCTCTGAAAATTGGCTTTATCGGCCCCCTGACCGGCGCTGCTGCTGTATACGGCACCTCTGCTATGCAGGGCGGCCAGATCGCTGTTGACGAGATCAACGCTCTGGGCGGTCTGCAGATTGAGTTCCTGCCTCAGGACGACGAGCATGCTCCCGACAAGTCCGTGAACGCTTATGAGTACCTGATGGACCAGAACGTTCAGGTGATCGTTGGCTGCGTTACTTCCTCCCCCTGCGTAGCCGTTGCTGACTATGCCTACGAGGATCGCGTGTTCATGCTGACTCCCTCCGCTTCCTCCACCGCTGTTACCGAAGGCCGCGACAATGTGTATCAGGTCTGCTTCTCCGATCCTGCTCAGGGCGCTGCCTCTGCTCAGTACATCGGCATGAACGGTCTGGCTACCAAGGTCGCCGTCATCTACAACAACGCCGATGCTTACTCCACCGGCATCTACCAGACCTTCATGGCCGAAGCTGCCAACCAGCCCTTCGAGGTTGTTTCCGAAACCACCTTCACCGACGACACCACCGACTTCTCCGTTCAGGTGGCTGCTGCCAAGGATGCCGGCGCTGAGCTGATCTTCCTGCCCATCTACTACACCCCCGCTTCCATGATCCTGAAGCAGGCTGCCAGCATGGAATACAACTGCCAGTTCTTCGGTGTGGACGGTATGGACGGCATCCTGACCATGGAAGGCTTCGACACCTCTCTGGCCGAGGGTGTTATGCTGCTGACCCCCTTCTCTGCTGATGCTGAGGATGAGCGCAGCGCTAACTTCGTTGCTGCCTATCAGGCTGCTTACAACGAGACTCCCACCCAGTTTGCCGCTGATACCTACGACTGCATCTACATCGTTTACGAAGCCATGCAGGCCGCAGGCCTCACCGCTGACAGCTCCTACGAGGAAGTCTGCGAGGCTCTGATCGCCTTCATGCCCACCTACAGCTACAATGGCATCACCGGCAGCCCCATGACCTGGAACGAAAAGGGCGAAGTTTCCAAGACCCCCATGGCCGTGGTCATTGAAAACGGCGTGTATGTCGGCAAGTAATTTGCTGCCTTGTTAAGGTAACCATCGGGAGAGTGCCTGCCCAAATGAGCACTCTCCCATTTTCCGTATTTTGAATTTCATTCATTCGCAATGCTGATTGCGGGTATCCGACTACTTGAGAATTGGGGTTGATCCGCGTGTCCTTCCTCTCCAACCTGATCAACGGCATCAGTCTTGGAAGCGTGTATGCCATCATCGCACTGGGTTATACCATGGTGTATGGTATCGCCAAGATGCTCAACTTCGCCCATGGCGATGTGATCATGATCGGCGCATACATTTCTTTTTGCGTTACCCACTATCTGGGGTTGCCTGCATGGGTTTCTGTTCTGGCATCCATGCTGGTATGCACCCTTCTGGGCATGACCATTGAGCGTCTGGCTTACAAGCCGCTGCGCAGCGCGCCCTCTCTGGCGGTTCTGATCACCGCCATCGGCATGAGCTATTTCCTGCAGAATATCGCTCAGCTGATCTGGGGTGCCAACCCCAAGAGCTTCAACTCCGTTGTGGAAATGGAGCCTCTGCGCCTTTTCGGCGGCCAGCTGATCATCACCGACGAGGCTCTTGTAACGGTGCTGAGCTGCGTTGTGATCATGATCTGCCTGACCCTTTTCACCGAGAAGACCAAGATGGGCAAAGCCATGCGCGCTGTCAGCGAGGACAAGGGCGCTGCCCAGCTGATGGGTATCAATGTGAACATGACCATTTCGGTCACCTTCGCCATTGGCTCCGCACTGGCCGCTATTGCCGGTGTGCTGCTGTGCTCCACCTATCCCGCACTGATGCCCACCACCGGTTCCATGCCCGGTATCAAGGCGTTTACCGCAGCTGTGTTCGGCGGTATCGGCTCCATCCCCGGCGCCATGCTGGGCGGCATCCTGCTGGGCATCATTGAGATCTTCGGCAAGTCCTACATCTCCACTGAACTGGGCGATGCCATTGTTTTCGCCATTCTGATCATCCTCTTGCTGGTCAAGCCTACGGGCCTGCTGGGCAAGAAGATCAACGAAAAGGTGTAAGGGGGTTGCGGAAATGAAAAAGAAGAATAACAAAGTTTTCATCAGCAACCTGATCACCTATGCCATGGTCATTATCGCTTTTGTGATCATGTTCTCCCTGATGAATGCGGGCATGCTGAGCCGCTCCACCAAGGGTCTGCTGATCCCCATCTGCGTGTGGATTGTCATGGCGGTTTCCCTGAATCTGACTGTCGGCATCTCCGGCGAGTTGAGCCTTGGCCATGCGGGCTTTATGTGCGTGGGCGCTTTCGTGGGTGCAGTGATTGCTACGGTGCTGAAGCAGCCCGTTGAAAACGAGGCCCTGCGACTGATTATCGCCATGATCGTGGGCGGCGTGGCTGCCGGTATTACTGGTGTGATCGTGGGCGTGCCCGTGCTCCGTCTTCGGGGCGACTATCTGGCTATCGTTACGCTGGCTTTTGGCGAAATCATCCGCAACGTGCTCAACTGCGTGTATGTGGGCATGGATGCCACCACCGGTGCGCTGTCCTTCGGCTTCAACAACCCCAGCCTGCCCGGCAAGCTGATCGTCAATGGCCCCCAGGGCGTGCAGGGCATCACTCGCATCTCCACGTTCCCCATCGGTTTTGCGCTGATCATTTTCACCCTGATCGTAGTGCTGAACATGACCAACAGCCGGGCCGGACGCGCCATGATGGCCCTGCGTGACAACCGCATCGCTGCGGAATCCGTGGGCATCAGCGCCACTAAGTACAAGCTGATGGCATTCGTCACCTCTGCCGCACTGGCCGGTATGGCTGGCGCACTCTATGCCATGAACTACTCCACCGTTACCGGCGCCAAGTTTAAGTTTGATACGTCCATTCTGGTGCTGGTCTTCGTGGTGTTGGGCGGCATCGGCAACATCCGCGGCTCCATCATTGCAGCTACGGTGCTGACCGTGCTGCCGGAAATGCTGCGTGAATTCAGCGATTACCGCATGCTGATCTACGCCATCGTGCTGATTCTGGTCATGCTGGCCACCAACAGTCCGGCGTTCAAGCAGTGGTTTGACATCGCCAAGGAAAAGATCGTAAGTCTCTTCGGCAAGAAGGATGGAAAGGGGGATGCGGCAAATGAGTGAGAAGAAACAGACCACCATGGTGCCCTATCCCAGTCATGCCATTGTTCCTGAGCGTGACGTAGACAAGAAACCTGTGCTGGAAGCCCGTCATTTGGGCGTGGAATTCGGCGGCCTGAAAGCGGTTGACGATTTCAACCTGATTATCGGCGCCACCGAGATTGCCGGTCTCATCGGCCCCAACGGCGCAGGCAAGACCACCATCTTCAACCTGATCACCAAGGTGTACCAGCCCACCATGGGCACCATCCTGCTGGATGGCAAGGACACCGCCGGCATGAATACCATCCAGATCAACAAGCTGGGCATCGCCCGCACCTTCCAGAACATCCGCCTGTTCGACAAGCTGACGGTGGAGGACAACGTCAAGATCGGCCTGCACAATCAGATGAAGTACTCCGCTGGCACCGGCGTGCTGCGCCTGCCCGGCTACTGGAAGCAGGAGAAACGGATGCACGAGAAGGCACTGGATTTGCTGAGCATCTTCGATATGCAGGATCTGGCGGATCACGAGGCGGGTTCTCTGCCCTACGGCGCCCAGCGTCGGTTGGAGATCGTCCGGGCACTGGCTACCAATCCCAAGCTGCTGCTTCTGGACGAGCCCGCCGCCGGTATGAACCCTGCTGAAACCGCCGAGCTGATGGAGAACATCGTGAAGATTCGTGATACCTTCCAGATCGCCATCATGCTTATTGAGCACGATATGAAGCTGGTGATGGGCATCTGTGAGGGCATCGCCGTGCTGAACTACGGCCGCATCATCGCCAAGGGTACGCCCAGCGAGATCCAGAACAACCCCACCGTTGTGGAAGCCTATCTGGGCAAGAAGAAGGAGGGCTGAGGATGAGCAATCTGCTGAAGGTTGAAAACCTGCATGTGTACTACGGCAGCATCCATGCCATCAAGGGCGTTTCCTTCGAGGTCAACGAGGGCGAGATCGTAACCCTGATCGGCGCAAACGGCGCTGGCAAGAGCACTACGCTGAATACCGTCGCCGGTCTGCTCAAGCCCCGCAGCGGCAGCATCCTTTTGCACGATCAGAGCATCGCGGGCGTGCCTGCGGACAAGATCGTCTCCAAGGGCATGGCGCTGTGCCCGGAAGGCCGTCGCGTGTTTTTGCAGATGACCGTCAAAGAAAATCTTGAAATGGGCGGCTTTACCCGTCCGGCTAATGAAATTGCCGCGTCCATCGAGGATGTGTACCAGCGCTTCCCCCGCCTGAAGGAACGCTACAAGCAGGTGGCGGGCACCCTGTCCGGCGGCGAGCAACAGATGCTGGCCATGGGCCGCGCCCTGATGAGCAAGCCCAAGCTGCTTATGCTGGATGAGCCCTCCATGGGTCTGGCCCCCATTCTGGTGGAGCAGATCTTCGATATCATCAAGGAGTTGCATGAAGCCGGCACCACCATTTTGCTGGTGGAACAGAACGCGCAGATGGCACTGAGCGTCGCCGACCGCGCATACGTGCTGGAGACCGGCAGCATTGTCAAGGAAGGCCCTGCGTCTGAGCTGCTCAACGACGACAGCGTCAAGAACGCCTATCTGGGCGATTGATCCGGGGAAAGCCCGCCGGGCTTGACGGCTGTCCGGGACTGCTGCGAAAGACGCCGGTTTCGGACGGTCGCGTCCCCATTGGGGGATCAACTGCGCGGGTAGAAATAAAAAACAGAGACGGGGGATTCACTTCCCTTGTCTCTGTTTTGGATTTTCACACGCTGAAGGGGATGATCATTATGCAGAAAGGTCGTATTCTTTTTCTCAATGGCATAACCAGTTCTGGAAAAACCTCCATTGTGGACGCTCTGCAGGAGCGGAAGGAACCGTTTTTTTATGTGGTCGCCAACGACTTGTTTGAACAGATGATCGGTGAACGTTTCCTTCGGGAAGATTACTGGAAGTACCTCAGTGAAGTCATCATCCTGATGTATCACACGGCAAAACTGTATTCCGACATGGGGAAAAACGTGCTTATTGATGGGATCCTTGTGGAAAGAGCGCAGATCAGACCCCATTATCAGCAATTGCTGGAGATCCTGAAGGAAAATCCGCTGGATGTGGTGGAAGTCTACTGCCCGCTGGAGGTTTGTCGCCAACGGAATATCGCCCGGGGCGACCGCTACGAGACACAGTCCGAGGAACAGGCAGCTCTGATGGCAAAGGATATCCACTACAGCATGCGGGTAGATACCAGCTGTCATTCTCCGTCAGAATGTGCGGAACAGATTCTTGCTACACTTTTTCATGACTAAGCGGTTCTGACAGATGCGTTACGTATGCTTTTCTGTGCTCATATCATGGGCGCTGCCCGTTCCTCTTACCGCTTCCGCATCCCTGCCACAATTGCACCGGCGATTCCGCCGCCGGCCACGCCCATGGCGATGTCACTCAGGTAGGCAGTAAAGGGCAGCTGCTGCCCGGAAAGCAGGGCGTACAGCACCACGCCCAGAAGCATGTAGCTGAGCCCAACTCCAGCGCCATAGAGCAGACCGTTGTCGCCGCCACGGCCGATGGTCACGTATGCGCCGACGAAGATGCTTGCCAGCTTGATGATCTGATTGACCACGCGGATGACGGCATCAGAAGGTTTCAGCCATTGCATCAGCAAGGCAAAAAGCAGCACGCCTGCTAGCGTGACGCCGATGGCGCTGAGAAGACCGCGCAAAAGCCGGGACCAGACCGTTTTGCGGTTTCGTGCGCTGCGGCGGCGCACGTTTTTCCCTACGGATGAAGAATAGCCAGACATAGAAAAAACCCTCCCTTGAACGCTTTGTATACCATATGCGGACAAGGAAGGGTTTATGTTTTCAATAGGAATTAGTTGAGCACTTCGGCGTCGTTCTCGATGGCAACGTCTTCCACCTGACGAATGGCCCAGCGGGCAAACATCAGCTTCACGTTGTCCTTGCCAACAGACAGCTCCAGGGTGTCATCCTTGATGGCGGTGATGGTGCCGTAAACGCCGCCGATGGTGGAGACGCGGTCGCCAACCTTCAGCGCAGCCAGCATTTCCTGGACCTTCTTTTCCTTCTTGCGCTGGGGACGGATCAGCATGAAGTAGAATACCACGAAGATCAGAATCATGGGCAGCAGAGAAATCAGAGTGCCCAGAATGCCGGCACCCGCGCCCATCTCTTCGGTGGCAACAGCGGCATCGGCAGCAGCGTCAACAGTGGCGCTTTCCATAGCAAGCAGAGAGAGAAACTTCATTGTTTAGAAACCCCTTTCCAAAATAGGTAATTGGATTATAGCAAATCCGACGGCAAAGTACAAGCGATTCACAAAAAAGAGTTGTCCTCCGGATTGCCATAGACGTAAATCCTCATGAAAAGTCTGTACTTTCTGCCGCATTTCATGTACAATAGGCATGATAAAATAGATAGAGTTTATGCCTGACGATTCGCATCATATCCCAACAACCTTGAATCAACAGGAGGCGACAATGAAAACCAATCGTTTGCTCGCTGGATTGCTTTTGATCCTTTTGATGTTCAGTATACATCCTGTTGCTTACGCACAGGATGTCGCACAGCCCGGTCCCCTGACGCTGGAAGAATTTGAACAGTGGCTTCGCACGCTTGAGCAGCATTGCGCTGCGCAAGCGCCGCTGAATGATCCGGTGGGGGAGGAGTCCCTGACTGAGGACGGCTACGCATTTTTGTACGACGTAGCCACCTTGTACTATACCATGCCTGACAGCAGCAGCGCGCTGCGGGGTGTCTCCCTTACGGAAGAAAGTTTCTCCGGCCCCCGGGGCATTGCCATCGGCAGCGACCAGAGCTTGCTGATGGAAGCCTATGGCTGGCAGAATCCAATGCTGCTGGGCGACGGAACCTTTGCTGCGCTCTATGCCATGGATGAAATGCCTGCTACGGCACTGTGGAGCTGGGCGCTGCATGACGGCGGACAGCTGATGTCTGTACAGTGCGCACTGCATATTGCCATGGGCGATGGAATGTACACCGATATGGGGCTGCAGTATCAGCTGCAGGAAGGCGTAGTCACATCCATCCGGGTATACGGCCTGGGCGATGCGCTGGTTGGAGAAGCAGACGTCTATGCCAACCTGAGCGCTGTGGAAAGCGTGGGCATGACAGGCGATCTGCTGCCTGCCGCCGCCGGCCGGCTGATGGTCAGTGCCGCGGAGCCCTTTGGAGCGGCGGATTTGCAGTTTGGCAGCATTGACTTTGTCACTCTTGACGAAACAAAGGCGACGTCGCTGTTTGGTCGGCCTGTCTCTCAAAGCAGTATTCCTTATGGCGAGGATGCCGTCTATCTGTCCGTGGAGCGGGATGGGCTGAGTATTGACTATCTGCAAAGCGCCGATGGACAGCAGATGATCCCGCAGACGATTCTGATCACCTCTTTCGCGCTGGAGGGCCCTCGAGGCATCCGGATCGGGATGTCTCTCGAGGACGTGATCGCTTGCTTCCGCTGCGATGGTAGCGGCGCCGTACTGGGCAGCGCCAACCTGCTTTATGGAGACGGCATGGGAGCGCCCTACGGCCTGGAAGAGCCCGACGGTATGGGCGGCATTGTGCTTCGTTATCTGGCTGAGGCGGAGAGTGAACGCGGCCTGATGACCGTAACGCTGCAGTTGAGTTTCGTTGAGGGTCAATTGACAGAAATGATGATGTATGCCTGGTGAGGCAAGACGATAGGAGGGCGGTTGTATGCGAATTGATTTAACATGCCCCGTGGAACTGTGGCAATACGCGATGCCGCAGGAAAACACTTCGGAATGTACCTTTGTGATGAACAACCTCAGCAGCAAGGTGGTTACCTCGGTAATGGTCACCCTGAACTGCTATAACAAGCAGGATCAGCTGCTGTTTCGCCAGTCCGAGCGTGTTCAGGGCCTGAACGCCGGCGTGGGCGAAAGGTTCAGCCTGGTCATCCTTCCCTCTCAGTGGGAGGGCGTAGAAGGCATGGATCTGGTGGTGGAAAAGGTCTGGTTTGACGACGCCTCTGTCTGGCGCCGCGGTAACGCGCCCCTGACCACGTACACGCCCAACGCGCTGAGCAACGGCCGTGCGCTGGATCACCTTCGCTTTGTTGCCGGCCGGGACGCAATGGGCTATCCCCAGGTTCAGCAGGAAGCATGGGTATGCGTTTGCGGACGCGCCAACGCGCTGGACAGCGACCGCTGCTGCCGCTGTGAGCGTGGTCGCGAGACCGTGTTTGCCAGCTACAACCGGGAAAACGTGGAAGCTATTATCGCGGTACACGAGCGGAAACTGTCAGATGACTCCCGCCGTGCCCGTGAGGATAACAGCCGCCTCAACGAAGAAGAAAGCAAGCGCCGAAGCGCCAAAAAGCGTAAGCAGAAAAGCTTTGCGCGCATCGCCATCACAGCGGTGTGCGTGCTGGCGGTGGCGGCAGTGGCCGTTTTCTGGGGCGTACCCACCATCAGCTATCACAATGCCAATCAGCTGATGGGAAGCGGACAGTATGAGAAGGCGCAGGCCGCCTTTGCAGGCATGGGCGATTATCGCGATGCGGCCGAGAAGGCGAGGCTCTGTGATTATCAGTACGCCGTATCCCTTGCCGAAGCCGGCGATCGGGAAAGTTTGGAAAAGGCAGGGGCGATCTTTGAAAGCTTGGATGGGTATGAGGATTCCACCGAGCGCTACCAGAAAGCCCGGTATGCGCTGGGTGAATTGTACTATCAGGACGGTCTGTACGATCAGGCTGCGGATCGTTTCCAGTCTCTGGGCGAGTATGAGGACAGCGCGGACAAGCTCAAGCAGTGCGTCTATGCCCAGGCTGACGAACTGTTCAGCAATGGTCAGATTTCGCTGGCTCAGGCGCTCTTTGCCACCATTGCCGACTACAGCGACGCCGCCGACCGCGTTCGCGGCTGTCAGTATGCCCAGGCTAAGCTGAGTGAAGAGGCGGGCGACGATGAGTCCGCTGCCCAGCTGTATCTGCAGGCCGGCGAATACGAAGACGCGCCGGAACGCCGCGCTGCCTGTCTCTATCGCGTGGCAGGTCAGACCCGGGAGAATGGCGATCTGGAAAAGGCTGGTTCATTGTACCTTTCCTGTGGCGAGTATGAAGATGCGCAGGAGAAGGGCAAGGAATGTCTCTATCTGTATGGCGTGGAGCAGGAGGAAGCCGGCAACTATGAAGCTGCCGCTCAGACCTTCCGCCGCATTCCGGATTATCAGGATACCCAGGAGCGACTCACGATATGTATGTATCAGCAGGCGGAAAGCGCCCGCGAACAGGGCGACTACGCCAGCGCCGTGCTGCTGTACCGCTCCATCAATGGCTACGGCGACTCGCTGGAGTGTATTGATGAATGCAACTATCTCATGGCCGTGCAGGCCATCGAAAACGGCGATTTTGCTGCCGCGGAGACCCTGCTGTCCTCTCTGGAGGCAGAGGGCGAGCCCTCTGCGCAGCTTATCAGCGTCCGCTATCAGCTGGCAGAAAAGGCCTTTGATCAAAAGGATTACCAGAAGGCACTGGATTACTATCTCCTGCTGAATGACGAGGAAACCTACGGCAAGCGTATTCAGGATTGCTATTTTGAACTGGGCAATCAGCAGATGGAAGTAGGTCTCTATGAGGACGCCATGGACAGCTTTGCCGCTGCCGGTGACCGCGAAGGCAGCCAGGAAGCACGGGAGAACGCCGCCATCAAGCTGGTAGAGCTCTGCCAGTCCAATAACGATCTGGAGGGTGTTCGGGCGCTGCTGGTACGCGAAGACGTGCCGCAGGCGGCCAGGGATCGTGCGCTGGAGGCGCTTTTGGCAGAAGGCAAGCGGCTGGAAGACGCAGGTGAATATGATGCGGCGGCTGAGTGGTATGCGTCGCTGGGCGAGCAGGATGCAGCGCTGGAGCGTTATCGTGCCAGTCGGTATCAGGCAGCGCTGAAGCTGATGCAAAACGGCGAATATCAGGCGGCCGCTGAGGGGTTCCTGGCTGCGGGCGACTATCAGGACGCCGAGCTTCAGGCCCAGAGCTGCTTTGACTCCCTCTACGGCGGGCTGCTGGCCCAGGCCAAGAACACGCAGGAAGCAAAGGACTATCTTGGCACCATCGCTTTGCTCCATCCTGTGATCAGCCAGGGCAACCTGCCGGAAAGCTACGAGGAGCTGCATCAGCTCTATCAGGAAGCTTGCCTGACCCACGCGGACGAGCTGTACCGCACCGACCGCCGTTACGAGGCGCTGCCCTTCTATCTGGCAGTGGCCGATGCTCCGGCAGCCCAGGAAAAGCTGAGCCGCCGTGCCTATCTGATCCTGGGTACCTGGGAATCCAACAGCGGCAGGACTGCGATCTTCCGTGCGGACGGTACCTGCAATTTGATGGGCAAGGAAGGCTATTTCAAGGTGGATAACTTCAGCCTGCTCACCGGTGAAGAACCAGACGAGTTGACCGTGACCCACCGGATCAACAGCATGACCAGCAAGGGTATGAGCATTGAGGAACTACGCGGCAAAACGGAAGTGAACTATAAGCTGGACAAGGTGGCGGAAGCCGAGATCCCGCCTATGAATCTGGATGGGATCCAGGCGGAGGAGCCGGTGGTGGAGGATGGCAATGAGCCGTGATTCCGCTGGGACTAAATGGGACATCGGGGTGTTGCATGGGTTCCGGGCGCTGATGGTACTGCTGGTGGCAAACTTTCACATCTGGCAGCAAAGCTGGCTGTGGCAGTCGGTGACGCTGTTCGGGTACAAGATCAACTTTGACTATGTGACCCGCTCCAGCTATGTGTTTGTGGACGGAATGATACTGCTTAGCGGTTTCCTGTTGTTTTTGCCTCATGCCCGTGCCATGACTGAGGACACGCCCGTGCCTGCGGCGGACACGTTCTATGTGAACCGTCTGGCACGCATTGTACCTTCCTATGTGGCGGCGGTGCTGCTTGCAATGGTGTGCTTTGCCCTTCCCCAGGGCAGCTATCGTACCCCCGGCGCCCTGCAGCTGGATCTTTGGTCTCACTTGACGTTTACACACACCTTCTTTCGCGGGCCGTATCAGAATACACCGCTGAATGGCGTGCTGTGGACGGTGGTGATCGAGATGCAGTTTTATCTGCTCTTTCCGTTGCTGGCGCGCATTGCCAGGCGTAAACCAACCTTGACCATGGGCGTAATGGCTGTGCTGGGATGGGCATACCGCTTGTTTGTCTACTACCGGGTGAAGGACACCTCTATGTGGATCAATCAGCTGCCGGCATTCCTGGACGTGTACGCCATCGGCATGCTGGGCGCGGTGTGCTATTGCCACATGCGCAAAGCCTTTGGCGATCCCGATAGCACGCAGCCGGTACTGATCCGGATCGCTGGTCTGTGTGGCTTTGCGGCTGGCATCGTGCTGGTGCTGGTCATCCTTAAAGCTCAGTCCGCAGCCGGTGTGATCAGCTATGAATCCCTCCGCCTTGGGCAGCTTCGTCATCGCCTGCCGCTGGCGCTTTCGCTGATGTGTTGCATGCTGGGTGCGACACTGATGCCCGGAGTGCTGCGCTGGCTTTTGAGCAACCGTATGATGCGTTTTTTGTCGGTGATCTCCTATAACCTTTACATCTGGCATCAGGTGCTGGCGGTGCAGTTTGTGCGGTACTGGTTCCCGGATACGCTGCACAGCGACGTGAACCTTCAGTATGCCTGTACGGCGCTGTGCTACGCCGCTGCGATCGTCGTGGCGATGGCCTTTACCTACGGTTTGGAACAGCCGTGTGCTCGCTGGATTCGCAGCGGCTATGACCGGCTGAAACAACGGATGATAAATTCCTGAAAGTAAGGAGTGTTTCCTATGAAGGGTATTATTTTGGCAGGCGGCGCGGGAACCCGGCTTTATCCGCTCACCATGGTCACCAGCAAGCAACTTTTGCCGGTGTATGATAAGCCGATGATCTACTATCCTCTGAGCACACTGATGCTGGCGGGTATCCGGGATATTCTGGTGATTTCTACCCCGGAGGATACCCCTCGTTTTGAGAGCCTGCTGGGGGACGGCAGCCGCTACGGCATTTCCCTCAGCTATGCTGTTCAGCCCTCCCCGGACGGGCTGGCGCAGGCTTTCCTCATCGGTGAGGAATTCATCGGCGACGAACCCTGCGCCATGGTGCTGGGCGACAACATCTTCTACGGCAACGGCTTCTCCGGTATGCTCCGGGAGGCGGTGCAGAATGCGCACAACGGCAAGGCCACCATCTTCGGCTACTATGTCAACGACCCGGAACGCTTCGGCATCGTGGAATTCGACGGCAACGGCAAGGTGCTTTCCGTAGAGGAAAAGCCTGCCAAGCCCAAGAGCAACTATGCCATCACCGGCCTGTACTTCTACGACAAGCGGGTGTGCCAGCTGGCCAAGCAGGTGCGGCCCAGCGCACGCGGGGAATTGGAGATTACAAGCCTCAACGACCTGTATCTCCAGGACGGTTCCCTGTGCGCCAAGGTGATGGGCCGCGGGTTTGCCTGGCTGGATACCGGCACCATGGACAGCCTGATCGATGCAGCAAACTTCGTCCAGCTGATCGAGAAGCGTCAGAGCGTGAAGATCGCTGCGCTGGAGGAGATCGCCTATAACAAGGGCTGGATCGACAAGGAAAAACTGCTTGCCGCCGCCGAGCGCTACGGCAAGAGCCCCTATGGCGAGCACCTCAAGCGCGTGGCGGAAGGGCGCATTATCTACGACAAAAGCAATCCTGACTAAGGAGGCAATCACATGACGATTCTGGTTACCGGCGGCGCCGGATTTATTGGCGGCAACTTTATTCATTATCAGCTTCAGAACCATCCCGAGGATCGGGTGGTCTGTCTGGATAAGCTGACCTATGCAGGCAATCTGGAAACCCTGAAGGACGCCTTTGAATGCGATAACTTCCGCTTTGTCCGCGGCGACATCGCAGATATGGACTGCGTGGAGCAGCTCTTCAGCGAAGAAAAGCCCGACATCGTGGTGAACTTTGCTGCGGAAAGCCATGTGGACCGCTGCGTGGAGGATCCGGGCATCTTTGTGCGCACCAATGTGCTGGGTACGCAGATTCTGCTGGACGCCAGCCGCCGTCACGGTGTAGGTCGCTTCCATCAGGTGGGCACCGACGAGGTCTACGGCGATCTGCCCCTTGACCGCCCGGATCTGTTCTTCACGGAGAAGACCCCGCTGCACACATCGTCGCCTTACTCCGCCAGCAAGGCGGGCGCGGATCTTCTGGTGCTGTCCTATGCCCGTACGTTCAAGCTGCCGGTGAGCATCACCCGCTGCTCCAATAACTATGGTCCGTATCACTTCCCGGAGAAGCTGATTCCCCTGATGATCACCAACGCGCTGAATGATAAGCCCCTGCCCGTGTATGGCACCGGCGAAAACATCCGCGACTGGCTGTATGTGGAGGATCACTGCGCTGCCATTGATCTGGTGATGCGCAAGGGCCGCGCCGGAGAGATCTACAACGTGGGCGGCCATAACGAGCGCACCAATCTGGACGTGGTCAAGACCATTGTTTGTGAACTGGGCAAGTCTGAGGACCTGATCACCTTCGTGACCGATCGCCCTGGCCATGACCGCCGCTATGCCATCGACCCCACCAAGATCTCTACCGAGCTGGGCTGGCTGCCCAAGACCCGCTTCGAAGACGGTATCCGCCGCACCATTCAGTGGTATCTGGACAATCGCGGCTGGTGGGAGCGCATTCTGGCAGGAGAGTTTCAGGATTACTATGAGAGAATGTATGGAAACCGTTAACAATACGCTGATCCTCCGTCCCGTTGGGCCGGAGGATCGCCGGCTTTATCTGGAAATGGCACAGGCGTTTTATCGCTCGCCGGCGGTGCTGCATCCGATTCCCCTGAGCTATATGGAGAGCACCTATGAGGAAATGATCCGCTCAGACGTATACGCCGCCGGGTATTTCATGATGAATCAGCATCAGGAATGTATGGGGTATGTGCTGCTCAGCAAAACCTTCTCCCAGGAACCGGGCGGGCAGTCCATCTGGGTGGAGGAGCTCTATGTACTGCCCCGGTATCAGGGGCAGGGGGTGGGTACGCAGGTGTTGAAGAAACTGCAAGAGCTTTATCCCCACTGCCGCCGTTTTCGTCTGGAAGTGGAGCCGGACAATACCCGCGCCATCGCGCTGTATCAGCGGCTGGGCTTTGAGGAACTGCCGTATTACCAGATGATTCTGGATGCGAAGGAGTAACGTATGGAATATTGGGACGCCTATGACGCGCAGGGAAATCCCACCGGAGGCATATTGGTAAGAGGGGAGGAGATCCCGGAAGGGGTCTATCATCTGGTGGCTTCCGTGTTGGTTCAGCATACGGACGGCACCTATCTGCTCATGAAGCGTCACCCCGACAAGCCCAACCATCCCGGAGTCTATGAAGCCAGCGCAGGCGGCAGCGTTCTCAGCGGCGAGACCGCCATGGAAGCGGCGCGGCGGGAACTGCAGGAGGAAACCGGGATCCGGGCAGGCGAGTTGAAACCGCTGTATGAAGAGTCTGCGCCGGGGAGAATATATCATTGCTTTCTGTGCCTCACCGACTGCTCAAAGGACAGCGTGACCCTGCAGGAGGGAGAAACGGTGGGGTATCGCTGGGTCGATCTGGAGACACTGAAGCAAATGCGGAAAGAGACTCCTTCGTCGGTGATCCTTCATCAGGGCTTGCTAAGCTATCTCAAAATCGATTGACAGCTTCGCTGCTGGGCTTATCGAAAAAGTGCGGATGAACCATTGTAAATGGGAACGATCTGCGCTACAATGAAAGTACGAAAAGGCAGACAACAAGAGAATTAAGTGCTGGATACGGAAAAAAGGACCGCTTTTGCCATTGCGAAGCATCTGCTGGTGCTGCAATCCGATTCCTGCGCGAAACTTGGCTGCCATTGATTGATTCAACCGCCGGGCGCGAACCTGCTGCCCGCAAAAAACCACGAAAGAGGTATGATCGTAATGACCAAGTATCAGATCAAGGCCCCCGCAGTTCCTAATGTGCCGTGGCAGGACAAGCCCGAAGGAAAAATTCTGGGCGGCCCCCTCTGGCGTTACACCGAAAATCCCATCATTGACCGCAATCCCATCCCCGGCGTGGCCCGCATCTTTAACAGCGCTGTCATGCCCTACGAGGACGGCTTTATCGGCGTATTCCGCGGTGAGCAGACCAACGGCATTCCGCATATCTATCTTGGCCGCAGCAAGGATGCCATCCATTGGGAATTCGATCAACAGAAGATCCCCTTTGTGGATGAGAACGGCGAACCTTTCATGCCCATTTACGCCTACGACCCCCGCCTGGTAAAGGTGGAGGATACCTATTACATCATCTGGTGCCAGGATTTCTATGGCGCTGCCATAGGTATGGCCAAGACCCAGGACTTCCAGTCCTTTGTCCGCGTGGAAAATCCCTTCCTGCCCTTCAACCGTAACGCCGTGCTCTTCCCCCGTAAAATCAACGGCAACTTTGTGATGATGTCCCGACCCTCCGACAGCGGTCATACGCCTTTTGGCGATATCTTCCTCAGCGAGAGCCCGGATCTGGTCTACTGGGGCAAGCACCGTCACGTGATGAGCCGCGGCAGCGAGTGGTGGGAGAGCCTCAAGATTGGCGGCGGTTCAGCCCCCATTGAGACCAGCGAAGGCTGGCTGCTGCTGTACCACGGCGTTAGCGGCACCTGCAACGGCTATGTGTACTCCATCGGCGGAGCGATCCTGGATATCGACGAGCCCTCCAAGGTCAAGTACCGCTGCGAAAATTTCCTTCTTACCCCCGAAGAGTGGTACGAGGAGCGCGGCTTTGTGCCCAATGTGACCTTCCCCTGCGCCACCATCCACGACTCCGAGACCGGTCGTATCGCCGTTTACTACGGCGCTGCGGACAGCTACGTGGGTCTGGCCTTCGGCCATGTGGACGAGATCATCGACTACATCAAAGAGCACAGCCGGATCACCGAAACGGATACCGAGATCGGCAGAAGATAAATCCGATTGCCCTTTGAAGGGCTTGTTCCAAAGCTTTTGCGAATGGCTCACATTTTCTCAATGAAAAAACAGACACGCCTCTGCGAGCGATAATCGCGGAGTCCGTGTCTGTTTTGCATAGTAAGTGGTCATAGACCGATGACGATCCCAAGGAGTAAATAGGCAACGCCGCATAGCAGCATGGTGAGGATGGGGTTCCACTTCAGCAGCCGCAGCGCAAGGAACGCGGCGGTCATCAGCACCAGCGCCAGCCAGTCAAGTTCAGACAAAAGCAGTTTTGCGCTGCCAAACACCGCCTGCATGGCGATGCCAAGCGCTGCCGAGGCAATTAGCGCTACCACCGCTGGGCGCAAACCGCCCAGGATGCTCTGCATCATCTGCACCTTCTGGTAACGGTAATACAGCCAGCCCAGCAAAGACACGATGAGCAGCGACGGCAGGATGAACCCCAGGGAGGCGACAATGGCTCCCGGTAGTCCGGCAACCCGAACGCCCACAAAGGTTGCGGCATTGATGCCGATGGGGCCGGGGGTCATTTCAGCGATGGTCACCAGGTCATTAAAGATAGCCATAGGAATCCATCCGTGCAGGGCGACCACCTGCTGCTGGATCAGCGGAATGGCAACATAGCCGCCGCCTACGCTGAACAGACCTACCTGCAAAAAACTCAGAAACAGATCAAGCAGCATGCTTCTCCCTCCTTTGCTGGATAAGCGAAGCCACCAGACTGAGCAGAACGGCTGCCAGAATGATCAGAATCACGTTCACCTTGAAGAAATATGCAGCCACAAAGGCCGCGACCATCAGCCCGATGCGGAGGGCGGAACGGCTGCCCACGACTTTTCCAGCCAGCCCCCAGACTACATCCAGGATCACCGCTGCAACGCCGGCCTGCATACCCTTGAGCATCAGCGCTACATAGCGATTCTCTGCAAACCGCTCGTAGCAGGCGCTCAGCGCCAGCAATACGGCCATGGGCGGCAGAATGGTGCCCAGCACCGCTGCCAACATGCCAAGAAAACCGCCCATTCGCCAACCCACCAGCACAGCAGCGTTCACCGCAATGGGGCCGGGAGCTGTCTGGGCAATGGCGGTCAGGTCCAGCATCTCGCCTTCGTCCAGCCAGCCCAGCTGCCCCACGAATTTCTTTTTCATCAGGGAAACGATCACAAAGCCTCCGCCAAAGGTAAAGGCACTGATAGATAGCATGCTGGTGAACAATGTCAGGATCACCTTGCCACGGCTTTGCACAGGATGCTTGGGTTGCAAGCGCTCATCTTCTTTCATACGAAAAGTAAAGCGTCCGACCATGCGAAGACGCTCTCAGTATAGCACAGCCAACTCCTGCTGCCAACTTGACAATCTGCATCCCTTGGCCTATATTGAAAGAACAGGAAAAAACATAAACAAAGGGGATTTTCATATGACAAACCGGGAAAAGCTGGAGAAGCTCTTCGATATTCTGGCAGAGGTGGAAGCCTACGGACGCAGCGTGGGAAAGCTGAACTTTGACATGGAATGCTGTGCGCCCGAAGAAGGCCTGGAGCAGGCCGGTGAGGATATGGCCATTCTGGGCAAGCACATCCATGAACTCACCCATTCCGAAACCTATCAGACGCTGGTTTGCGAACTGCATGAGGACAGTGAGGGTCTGTCCCACCTGGAAAAGAAGCTGGTGGAGCGCCTGTATGAAAGCTACGAGAAAAGCAAGAACCTGTCTGCGGAGTTCTCCTACGAAATGGATATGGCATTCAACAAGGCCTACGGCGCATGGCTCAAGGCTAAGAAAAGCAATGCGTTTTCCGCTTTTGCGGACAGCCTGAGTGACGTGATCAGCTATACCCGCAAGGCTATCGATCTGCGGGACCGCAAATACGACAGCTATTATCTGGCTTGCCTGGACGATAACGAGAAGGGCGCAAGCATCGAAGAGATGGACGCCTTTTTTGCCGCATTGAAGGAACGCATCGTACCCCTGCTCAAGCGCATCCAGGAGAGCGGCAAGGCCCTGCGGGAGGATTTTCTCACTCGTCCCTGTCCCATCCCGCAGCAGGAGGCCTTCTCCCGTTATCTGCTGGAAATGCAGGGGCTGCGTAAGAGCGCGCTGGTGCTGATGACTACCGAGCATCCCTTTACCACCAACTTTGGTCCCAAGGATGTGCGAGTCACCACTCATTATTTCGAAGAAAACTTTATCTCGAATATTTTCTCCACCTTGCACGAGGGTGGCCATGCCCTGTTCATGCAGTACGAGCCTGAGGAGTTCCACAAGAATCATGTGGATAACGGCATGTCCAACGCCATGCATGAGACCATCTCCCGCTTCTACGAGAACATCATTGGCCGCAGCGAGGCTTTCATCCATGCGGTGTATCCCAAGCTACAGGAGCTTAGCGGCGATACCTTTGCCGACGTGAGCGAGCGCGAACTGTATGAAGCGGTCAACATCGCCCGCCCCAGCCTGATCCGCATTGAATCCGACGAGCTTTCCTATTGCCTGCATATCATGGTGCGCTACGAACTGGAAAAGGCCATGATGAACGGCGACATCACCGTGGAACAGGTGCCGGAGATGTGGAACGCCAAGTACAAGGAGTACCTTGGCGTGGATGTTCCCAGCGACAGCGAGGGCTGTCTGCAGGATGTGCACTGGACCATGAGCATGGGCTATTTCCCCTCCTATGCTCTGGGCAATGCCTACGGCGCGCAGATCCTGCGCTGCATGGAAAAGGATATCGACGTGTTTGGCGCAGTGCGCAGCGGCGATCTCAGCGGCATTCTTACCTGGCTCAGGGAGCATGTGTTCAACTGCGCCTCCATCATGACCCCCGACGAGTGGATCCGCCACATTACCGGCGAGGGCCTGAATGTGAAGTATTATCTGGACTATCTGGAGGAGAAATTCTCCGCGATCTACGGCCTGTAAATCCACGGGCTGAAGGAGGAATGCTTCATGATGATGACCGAACTGCCTGCGGTTCAGGGAATGGTGCGCCTGTGCGAAGATGGCTGGCTGCAGGGCTGGCATGAGCGCAACGGCGGCAACGTGACCTACCGGCTCACCCGGGAGGAGCAGGAAGCGGCCATCTCCTGCCTGGCACAGCCCTCCGGCCCCTGGACGCCTCTGGGCATCTCTGCGCCCAATCTGGGTGGCGAATGGTTTCTGGCCACAGGCAGCGGGAAGTATTTCCGCAATGTGCCCCTGGATCCGGTGGATGCGCTCTGCCTGGTGGAGCTGAACGATGCAGGGGATTGCTGGCGTCTGCGTTGGGGTCTTAGCGGCGGCGGCAAACCCACCAGCGAGCTGGCTGCCCATCTGATCAATCACAGCGTACGCAAAGAAGCCACTGGCGGCGCGTGCCGGGTGATGTATCATGCGCATCCGGCGCATATTGTGGCCATGTCCTTCCTCTTGCCTCTGACCGACAGGGAGATTTCCCGTGCACTGTGGCAGAGCGAAACCGAAGCGCCAATGGTTTTTCCTGGCGGCGTGGGCGTGGTGGGCTGCATGGTGCCGGGCAGCATCGAGCTGGCGTGGGCCAGTAGCGAAAAGATGAAGGAATACGACGCGGTGGTCTGGGCGCATCACGGACTGTTCTGCTCCGGTCCGGATCTGGATACTGCCTTTGGCCTGATGCATACCGTGGAGAAGGCAGCGCAGGTCTGGACGCTGGTCAGAAGCTGCGGCGGAGCCCGGCAGTTGATTACGGACGATGAGATCCGCGCCATTGCTGAAGGCTGCGGCGTGCAGATTCGGGAAGAATTCTTACAGTAATATGCACAGAAAGCAGGGAGAGGAATGATCCGCAGACTTCCAAGGGCGGAGGAGGCCATGCCGTTTGTTAGGCAGCTGCTGGAGAGCGGCTTCCGCGCTCCCATGCTGGAAACCCAGGAGCAGTTGACCCTGAACTTTCTGAACGGTTTTGATCATCCACGGAATTTTGTGCTGGGCTGCGAAGAGGACGGCGTATTGACAGGCGTGTTTTCTCTGGCGGCAGCGCCGGAGGATAAATATCTGGAAATCATGTTGGCGCTGTCTGAGAACGAGAGCGCGTGCACAAAGGTACTGGCTTTTCTGAGACGGCATGCACCCGGTTATGTGCTGGATTGTGTGATCCACCCATCCTGTATGGCGATGAGAAAAGCCTTCACGGAAGCGGCCGGCTTGTGGTATCCGGCACAGCGAAAACTGCGCCTTGGGCAGCACCGCCTGTATCCCCATGCTCACCGGATCGTTCCCTGCGATGAAGCACATCGGCAGGCTTATGTCGCCATGCATGAAACGGACTGTTACTGGACGGCGGAGCGGGTGCTGGCTGCGCCCGAACGCTTCCATGCGCTGGTCGCATTGTCCGAGGAACGAGTGATTGGCTATCTGGACGTGACCAAGGGCTTTGCAGAGAATGAGGTGTATGACTGGCGGGTCCAGGAAGAGTACCGCAATCGCGGGATCGGAACGGCGCTGCTGGACGCTGCGGTCTGTCTGAACGGTCAAAGCGGTCTGATGCTGCTGTGCGGCGAAGAGGAACTCCCTGCACAGAAAGCAGCGCATAAACTCGGCTTCGCCGAGGTGGAAGGTGCAGAAAGCATAACAGGAACGATGACGCTGTAGGAATCCTGCACGGCAACAAAACTGAAATCAAACAGCAACCGCCCGCAGGATGAGATGATCCTGCGGGCGGTTGCGTCATCTATCGATTGGCAATAGCGATTATTCGGCAACCTCATCAAAGCCGCAATACTGCAGCATGGCTTGCACGATTTCCGGCCATGTCCAGCTCAGGCTGCGCCGGTTCAGCAGGCCAAAGGTTTCGCCCTGGCCGGTGAAGGCGTTGTTGTCCCACCAGAAGCAGGGCATGCTGCGGGCTGTGGCGTTGGCGATATAGTAAGCCGCGAAATCCACACGATCCTGCAGATTGTCCTTGTTGCGGGCGCCGAATTCTCCCAGAATGACCGGAACACCGTTGGCGACGAACCGGTTGAACAAACCGTCCATGAACTTGTCAATAGGAGTGGTGGAGCTGCGTTCGTCCAGACGGAAAACAGATACGCCGCCGGCGCCCTGCAACGCAAAGGGGTAAGGCGTATAGGCATGCGCCGATACGATGAGACGATGGGGGAGGGCGTCCTTGGGGAGCACAAACTGTTCCGAAATGGTGGCGTCGGGCGTGGCGGCGTAGGAGGAGACCATCAGGAAACGATCCGCATTATAGCCGTCGGCAGCGCGGATGGTGTCCACGAAGAGCTGGTTCAGCTCGTTGATACAGCCGACAGCCTCGCTGTATTCCGCAACGCCTTCTTTGAAGCCCCATTCGTAAGGCGTACCCGTCTGCCGCGGCTCGTTCAGGCATTCAAAGATCAGCTTGTGATCATATGCCTGAAAACGCTGCGCCAGCTGAGCCCAGATGGCAGCCACAAACCTGCGGGAGGTTTCCATGTGCTGCTGGGCGGGATAGAAATAATCCGGTGATTCGTCGTGATGGGTATTGATGATCACATACAGATCCCGGGAAATGGCATAATCCACCACTTCCTGTACCCGATCCAGCCAGCGGGGGCTGATGGTGAAGTCTTGGGAGTTCACATGGTTATGCCAGGATACGGGTACGCGGATGGCGTTGAAGCCGGCATCCTTGACCTGCTGAATCATTTCCGGGGTGGTGAAACAGCCGCACCAGCTGGCTTCGATGGCCATTTCGTCACGAAACTGGCCCCGGCGGGTTGCGTCCAACGTATTGCCCAAATTCCAGCCCAGCCTGATCTGGCGAACGAAGCGAAGAGCCTCGTTGTCAGGCGCTGAAAAGACGGGGATATTCTCAAGCGTGGGGATGCGAACCGCTTTGTGCATCGTATCCGTCATGGATGATATCTCCTTTATTAACGAAGGGTTCGTCTGTATTGTGCTGGTGAATGTATAAAACGATGTTCTTCTATCCAAGCATTATCGATTATACGCGCCATACCGGCCGGATGTCAACGCCTGATACATATTGGATATTGGATGATTTGACATGGTTTGTCTGCTGGTCTGCCAGCCTTACTGGATGCATGGATTATGCAGAACGGATGCATAAAATATGAAAACTGCATATCTGCCAAAGAAACGTCGATACACGCCCGCATGATAAAGTTCTTCGAAAATTTCTTTCCAAAAACCATTGACAACCACTATGGACGGATGTATAATTATGCGCGTTCCAATGATTACTAACACTTTTTCGGGAGGCCTACTCATGAATAAGGATCAGATCAAGAAAGTTGTGCTTGCTTACTCCGGCGGTCTGGATACGTCTATCATCATTCCGTGGTTGAAGGAGAACTATAATAATTGCGAAGTGATCGCCGTTTCCGGTAACGTAGGTCAGGCTGACGAGCTGGAAGGCCTCGAGGAGAAGGCCCTCAAGACCGGCGCTTCCAAGCTGTATGTGCTGGATCTGACCGACGAATATGTGGACGATTTCATCATCCCCACCATGAAAGCCGGCGCCATCTACGAAGAGTACCTGCTGGGCACCAGCCACGCCCGTCCCTGCATTGCCAAGGGTCTGGTGGAGATCGCCCTGAAGGAAGGCGCAGACGCCATCGTGCACGGCTGCACCGGCAAGGGCAACGATCAGGTGCGTTTTGAGCTGGCCATCAAGCATTTTGCGCCCAACATGCCCATCATCGCTCCCTGGCGTGAGTGGGATATTAAGTCCCGTGAAGAAGAAATCGACTACGCCGAGGCTCACAACATCCCCCTGAAGATCAACCGGGAAACCAACTATTCCAAGGACAAGAACCTGTGGCACCTGTCCCACGAGGGTCTGGATCTGGAAGATACCGGCAACGAGCCCCAGTACGAGAAGCCCGGCTTCCTGGAGATGGGCGTATCTCCCATTCAGGCTCCCGATCAGCCCACCTATATCACTCTCGATTTCGAACAGGGTGTGCCTGTTGCTCTGAACGATGAGAAGATGACCGCCAAGGAGATCATCCTCAAGCTCAACGAGATCGGCGGCGCCAACGGCATCGGCCTTTTGGACATCGTGGAGAACCGCCTTGTGGGCATGAAGTGCCGCGGCGTGTACGAAACTCCCGGCGGCAGCATCCTCTACAAGGCCCACAGCGTGCTGGAAAGCATCTGCCTGGATAAGCTGACCCTGCACGAGAAGCAGAAGCTGTCCATTACCTTCGCCGATCTGGTCTACAACGGCCAGTGGTTCACCCCCCTTCGCGAGGCTCTTAGCGCCTTCGTGGATAAGACCCAGGAGCGGGTCACCGGTAAGGTTCGCCTGAAGCTGTACAAGGGCAACATGATCAACGCTGGCGTGTGGAGCCCCTACTCCCTCTACAGCGAAGAGATCGCTACCTTCGGCGAGAGCGACTACAACCAGAAGGATGCGGAAGGCTTCATCAACCTGTTCGGTCTGCCGATCAAGGTGCAGGCCATCGTGGACGGCAAGTAATCTGCTAAGTACAAAAAACATACAGCCCTTCGGCGCTTCGCAAGTCGAAACGTCGGGGGCTGTTTTCGAAAAAAGGAGCATTCAGCCATGACCAAAGTGTTTATTGACGGCAGTGCAGGCACCACTGGGCTTCGCATTCACGAGCGTTTGCAGGATCGCAGCGACCTTCAGCTCATCATCCTGCCCGATGAGGTGCGAAAGGATGACAATGCCCGAAAGGAAGCCCTGCATGAAGCGGATATTGCTTTCCTTTGCCTGCCGGATGCAGCGGCGGTGCAGGCGGTAGCCTTGGCGGAGGGCAGCAAGGCTGCCATTATCGACACCTCCACGGCGCACCGCACGGCAGATGGCTGGGTGTATGGTTTTGCAGAGTTGCCCGGCAAGCGGGAAGCACTGGCAAAGGCCAAACGTGTAGCCAATCCCGGCTGCCATGCCAGCGGTTTTGTGGCGCTGGTGGAGCCGCTGGTTCGGGAAGGGCTGATCGCTCCTGAGCTTGGTTTGCAGAGCTTCTCCCTCACCGGCTATTCCGGCGGCGGCAAGGGCATGATCGCCGATTATCAGGCCGAGGGCCGCAATCCTTTGCTGGATGCACCCCGGCAGTACGGCCTGACCCAGCAGCACAAGCACCTCAAGGAGATGGTGAAGCTGTGCGGCCTTGCTACCACACCGGTGTTCTGCCCCATCGTAGCGGACTACTACAGCGGCATGGAAGTGGTGGTGACCCTGTTCCGAAAGGATTTGAAGGGTACGCCCGAGGATGTGAAGCAGCTGTACAAGAACCGCTACCACACCGCCATGGTGCACTACGAAGAGGCCGCCGACGAAAGCGGCTTCCTGTCGGCCAACGCCCTCAGCGGACGGGATGACATGCAGATCACCGTCTGCGGCAACGAGGAGCGAATCCTGCTGATTGCCCGTTTTGACAACCTTGGCAAGGGCGCTTCCGGAGCAGCCATTCAGAACATGAACATTATGCTGGGTCTCGACGAGACCACCGGCCTGAACGTATAACGGAGGTACACGACTATGCAGCTGATCAACGGCGGCGTTTGCGCCGCACAGGGTTTTACCGCCAACGGCATCCATTGCGGCATCCGCAAGAACACCACCAAGGCTGATCTGGCGCTGGTGCTGAGCCAAGTACCGGCCAATGCTGCCGCTATCTATACCACCAATCTGGTCAAGGGCGCGCCCCTGCTGGTGACCAAGGCCCATCTGAGCAATGGCAAGGCGCAGGCCGTCATTTGCAACAGCGGCAACGCCAACACCTGCAACGCTGACGGCATCGAGATTGCCGAGAAGATGAGCCAGCTGGCCGCCGACCAGCTGGACATTTCCGCCGACAACGTGGTGGTGGCCTCCACTGGTGTCATCGGCCAGCGGCTAAATGTGGCTCCCATCGAAGCGGGTCTGCCTCAGCTGGCCGCCGGGCTGTCCGTCGAAGGTGCAGACGCTGCCGCCAAGGCCATCATGACTACCGATACCATCGACAAGCAGGTGGCGGTGGAGTTTGAGCTGGGCGGTAAAGTTTGCCGCATGGGCGGTATGGCCAAGGGCAGCGGCATGATTCATCCCAACATGGCCACCATGCTGGTGTTCATCACCACCGATGCCGCTATCTCTGCCGATATGATCCAGAAAGCCCTCCGCTGCGATGTGCAGGACACCTTCAACATGACCAGCGTGGACGGGGATACCTCCACCAACGATATGGTCACCCTGCTGGCCAACGGTCTGGCGGGCAATGCGGAGATCACCGAGGAAAACGAGGACTTCGCTATCTTTATGAAGGCTCTCAACACCGTCACCATGCATCTGTGCCGCATGATCGCCGGCGACGGCGAGGGTGCAACCCGGCTCATCGAGTGCAAGGTGACCGGTGCGGACAGCATGGACGTTGCCCGCACTGCTGCCAAGAGCGTCATCTGCTCCAGTCTGGTCAAGGCTGCCATGTTTGGCGCAGATGCCAACTGGGGCCGCATCCTTTGCGCCATCGGCTATAGCGGCGCAAAGGTGGATGTGACCAAGGTGGATGTAGCTTTCCGTTCTGCCAAGGGCGAGATCCCCGTCTGCAAGGACGGCGCAGGCATCGACTTCTCTGAGGAACTCGCCAAGGAGATTCTTTTGGAGAAGGAAATCGAGATTCTGGTTTCCCTTGGCAATGGCGAATGTGCCGCCACTGCATGGGGCTGTGATCTGACCTACGACTACGTGAAGATCAACGGCGACTACCGCACCTGATGGGAGGAGAAACACATGATTCACTGTGAATTTACCAACGCTCAGCGGGCGGAAGTGCTCACTGCGGCGCTGCCATACATCAAGCGGTACAACGGCAAGATCGTCGTGGTCAAGTACGGCGGCAACGCCATGATCAACGAGCAACTCAAGCAGCAGGTCATGGAGGACATCGTCCTTCTGTGGCTGATCGGCGTGAAGATTGTGCTGGTGCACGGCGGCGGGCCCGAAATCAGTGACTTGATGAAGGTAATGGGCAAGAAACCCGAATTTGTGGACGGTCTTAGGGTCACCGACAAGGAAACCATGGACATCGTCCAGATGGTGCTGGCGGGCAAGGTGAACAAAACGCTGGTCAACCTGCTGGAAATGAAGGGCGGCAAGGCCATGGGTATCTCCGGCATGGATGGCCGCCTGATCGAATCCAAGCCAAAGGACGAGCGGCTGGGCTATGTGGGCGATATCACCAAGGTGCACATCCGTCCTGTGATGGACCTTCTGGAGAAAGGCTACATTCCCGTGGTCTCAACCATCGGCTGCGACCGGGAGGGCAACGCCTACAACATCAACGGCGACACCGCCGCTGCCTTTATCGCCGGTGCGCTCAACGCCGAACGCCTTATTATGATGACCGACGTGGCAGGTATTCTTCGGGATAAGGACGATCCCACCACCCTCATCCCCAACGTGACCCTCAGCGAAGCCGAGAAGCTTTTTGAGGAAGGCATCATCAACGGCGGCATGATCCCCAAGGTGAATTGCTGCATCGAAGCCATCCACAAGGGCGTGAAGAATGTGGTCATCATGGACGGCCGTGTGCCTCACTCCATTCTGATGGAGATCCTCACCGATGAGGGCGCAGGCACCATGGTGATGGGGGAGGAACGCAAATGAACAATCTGAAACAAATCGACCAGCAGTATGTAGCCGGCACCTACAACCGCTTTCCGGTTGAAATCGTCTCCGGCAAAGGCTCGCTGGTATATGATGAAAATGGCAAGGAATACATAGACATGGGCACCGGCATCGGCGTGACTGGCTTCGGCATCGCCGATGAAGAATGGGTGGCTGCCGTTACGGCGCAGCTGAATAAAGTGCAGCACATGTCCAACCTGTACTACACCGAGCCCTGTGCCCTTTTGGCGCAGGAGATGTGTAACCGTACCGGCATGGCGAAGGTCTTCTTCGCCAATTCCGGCGCAGAGGCTAACGAGTGCGCTATCAAGGTGGCGCGTAAGTACGCCGCCGATAAGAAAGGCCTCGAGTACAGCACCATTATTACCCTGAAAAACAGCTTCCACGGTCGCACACTGACCACCCTGTCCGCTACCGGTCAGGAGCATTATCACGAGCTGTTCCAGCCCCTGACCCCCGGCTTTGTCCACGGGGATGCGGGCGATCTGGAGGGCATCACCAAGCTGGCTCTCAGCAGCAAGGCTGCCGCCATCCTGATCGAGTGCGTGCAGGGCGAAGGCGGCGTGATTGCCATGGAGCCTGATTTTGTCAAAGGGCTGGCGGCTTTCTGCAAGGAGCAGGATATTTTACTCATGGTGGACGAGGTCCAGACCGGCAACGGCCGTACCGGTCAGCTGTACGCCTACATGAACTACGGCATCCAGCCCGATGTGGTGTCCACTGCCAAGGGCCTGGGCGGCGGTCTGCCGCTGGGCGCAGCTCTCCTGAGCGAGAAAGTACAGAATGTGCTCGGTTTTGGCGACCATGGTTCCACCTTTGGCGGTAACCCGGTTTGCTGTGCCGGTGCGCTGAGCATTTTGCAGCGCATCGACGAAAATCTGCTGGCAGAAGTGCGCCGGAAGGGCGAGTACATCCGTCAGCAGCTGGATGGCGCCAAGGGCATCACCGGCCTGAGCGGCATGGGCCTGATGGTGGGCATCAAGACCGAAAAGCCCGCTGGTCAGCTGGTCAAAGCCCTGCTGGACAAAGGTGTGCTCTGCCTCACCGCCAAGGACAAGGTGCGTCTGCTGCCCGCCCTGAACATCCCCATGGATGTGTTGGCAAAGGCTATCGATGCCATCAAAGAAGTTTGCGCAGAATAAGGAGGATGACCCCCATGAACCTGAAAGGCAGAAGTTTTCTGAAGCTGCTGGATTTCACCCCCGAGGAGATTCAGGGGCTGATCGATATGGCCTACGAACTGAAGAAGCAGAAGAAGGCGGGTACGCCCCACCGGATGTGCGAGGGCAAGAGCATCGCCCTGATTTTCGAGAAGACCTCCACCCGCACCCGCTGCGCCTTTGAGGTGGCGGCGGCGGATTTGGGCATGCACCCCACTTATCTGGACCCTTCCGGCAGCCAGATCGGCAAGAAGGAATCCATCGCCGACACCGCCCGTGTGCTGGGCCGCATGTATGACGGCATTGAGTACCGTGGCTTCGGTCAGGAGAGGGTGGAAGCACTGGCCAAGTACGCCGGCGTGCCGGTTTGGAACGGTCTGACCAACGAGTTTCATCCCACCCAGATCCTTGCGGACTTTTTGACTATTCAGGAGCATTTTGGCAGCCTGAAGGGCCGTAAGCTGGTTTACATGGGCGATGCCCGCTACAACATGGGCAACTCCCTGATGGTGGGCTGCGCCAAGATGGGCATGCACTTCGTCGCCTGCGCTCCAGCCAAGTATTTCCCCGGCGCAGAGCTGGTGGCTGAGTGTCAGGCAATTGCCGATGAGACCGGCGCAACGCTGGAGTTTATCGAAGATCCCATGGTGGCCACCAAGGCTGCCGATGTGATCTACACCGATGTGTGGGTCTCCATGGGTGAGCCGGATTCCGTCTGGTCGGAGCGCATCAGCGAGCTGACCCCCTACCGGGTTACCAAGCAGCTGATGGACAATGCAGGGCCCCAGTGCCGTTTCATGCACTGTCTGCCCGCTTTCCACGACCTGAATACCACTGTGGGCAAGGAAATCTATGATAAGTTCGGCATCGACTGCATGGAAGTGACGGACGAGGTGTTCGAATCCGAGCAGTCCATCGTGTTCGACGAGGCGGAGAACCGTATGCATACCATCAAGGCGGTTATGGCGGCGACGCTGTAAAGAAACCAGCCTCTCTTGTGTAAAGGGAGGCATCTCGCCAAGGAAATCAGTCAGAAAGCAGCAGCAGGCCAGACAGATGATGACTTGTTGCTGCTTGTATTTTGATGCAAAAAACGCAGGTAATGTACTATGAAAAGGGTAAGAAAGGAACCGTTATGAAGATTGCAGCATTTTCCGATGTTCATGGGAACCTGAAAGCGTTGCGGGAAGTACTTGAACAGATCAAAGTACATAATGTGGATTTGACGGTCTTTTTGGGCGATGTTTTTCAACGCGGGAACGAAGAAACAGAATGCCTGGATTTGTTAAGAACCAATGAAATCATCTGTTTGAAAGGCAATTGCGAATTGTATATGGAGCAGGGGGTTGATATTGATCCCGATGTGGAATATTTACGGGATTATTATGACGAAAGAAGAAAAAAACTGACGAGAGAACAAATGCAGTTCATCAGGCAGATGCCGCTGTTCTACGAGAAAGAATGTCATGGACACAGAATTCATTTTTCACATTTTCTGTTTTCGGATCTTCATTCGTCATATCCGTTTTTTCAGCTGTCAGACCTGAAAAACGGCGTGTTTGATCAGGCCTGCAAAAGTGAGAATGTAATCCAATATGACCTGGTCGTCATTGGCCATTCTCATCAGAATTTCGTGAAAGACAATGTGGTTTCTGTTTCGGCATTGGGGTTGGAAGGGGCTTCCTATCTTGTGATTGAAGCGAATGAGTATGGCGTTGCCTTTGAGCATATTCCTGTGGATGCCTGATAGCTATGGGGGGATTTCCAATGACACGAGCATTTGTGGAACATTTTCTTTTTCAGGTCAAGTCTGATAAGCTTACCGATTTTGAAAGCCTCTGGGCAGCCCTGAAACCCGAAATGGTTTCCCGCGCCGGCTGCACGAACCTCACTTGCTTCAAACGCTTCTACACCTTTGATGGGGTGGAGCTGGGTCAGCCGCCCCGTGAGCTCACGAAGATCGTCAAGTGCGTGAAATACTTTGCCCTGTGGCAGTTCGACACCATTGAGAATTGCGGCAAGGCTAATGGATGGCTGATGGAGAACCACTACAAAGAGCTGTCGAAGCTGCTGATTGCCCCGTATGACATCAACAGCGGGTATGAAGTGTGACGGCCATGAATGCTGTCTCAATAGCGGGAGATGAAAACATGTTGCATTGCGGCACAAAGCCCATTGAAACCCCTCGACTTCTGCTCCGTTCCTTTGAGGTCGGCGACGGTGAAAGCATGCTGGATAACTGGATCGCAGATCCTGGCATTCAATTCGAGTATGGAGAGCCGGTCTACCGGACGCTCGAGGAGGTCAGCGTCTTGCTGGCTCAATGGATCGCCCAGTACAAGGAACCGGATTTTTATCGCTGGGCGATCATCGAAAAGGAAACAGCGGTCTGTATCGGTCAAATCGCGTTTTGCAGGGTGTATTCCGAAGAAAAAATAGCCGAGATCGAATACTGTATCGGGAGATCCCGATGGGGCAGAGGCTATGCAAACGAAGCACTCTCTGCATTGATTGGTTTTGCTTTTGAGCATACGGGCCTGGAAATGCTAGAGGCTTTTCATCGGGAAGAAAACAGAAAATCCGGACGTGTGCTGGAGAAGTCGCAGATGCGGGTAACAGACACCATCCAGCGCTTCCGTATTGCTGGGATCCGTCCGGAAGGGGAAGTGTGCTACTGTATTGCAAAAAACAAATAAACAAAGACCCAACAGAGGCATATGTGCTCGGTTGGGTCGTTGTTTGTGTTCGTCACTGTTACAGACGTTAGCGTCCGGCTGCCTTTGTGCAGCTATTAAATCTCCATAATAATCGGCAGGATCATGGGATTGCGCTTGATCTGGTCGAAGATGTAGCGGTGAAGCTCATCCTTGAGCCGGTTTTTCATGTTCTGCCATTCGCTGCCGTCGATGCAGCCATAGCTGGCGATGATGCTGCGGGCAAGCTCGCGGCTGTTTTCAATGATATCTTCGTTTTCGCGGACGTAGACGAAACCGCGGCTGATCAGGTCGGGACCGGAAACCAGCGTTCCGCTGTCGCGGTCGATGGCCATGACCACGATGATCAGACCATCCTGGCTCAGGTGCTTGCGGTCACGGAGCACTACGTTGCCAACGTCGCCGATGCCCAGGCCGTCTACCAGCACGCCGCCGGTGGGCACGGTGCCGGCAATCGCCAGACTGTCGCGGCTCATTTCGATCACCTGACCGATTTCAGGGATTACAATGTTCTGGCTGGGAGTGCCCAGGGACTCAGCCAGCTCGGCGTGCTGCCACAGCTTGGCGTATTCACCGTGGATGGGAATGAAGTATTGGGGTTTGCACAGAACGTGCAGCAGCTTGATCTCTTCCTCGCAGGCGTGGCCGGAAACGTGAACCTCGCCCAGCTGGCCGTACATCACGTTGGCGCCGCAACGGTAGAGCTGGTTGATTACACGGGCGACGGGCTTTTCGTTGCCAGGGATGGGGTGAGCGGAGAGGACCACCATGTCCGTGGGGCGGATCTGCAGCTTACGGTGCTCGCCGTAGGCCATGCGGGTCAGGCCGGCCATGGCTTCGCCCTGGCTGCCGGTGGTGACTACCAGGATCTCCTCATCGGCGTAGTTGTCGATGTCATCCACGTCGATGATGTTTTCTTCGGGGATCTTCAATTCGCCGATGGACATAGCCACGCGGGTGACGTTGACCATGCTGCGGCCGACAAAGCAGACCTTGCGGCCAAACATGGCGGCGGAGTCCACCACCATTTGCACACGGTGGATGTTGGAGGCAAACATGGCCACGATGACGCGACCCTTGGCCTGCTGGAACAGATCGATAAAGGTCTGACCGATCTTGGTTTCGCTCATGGTGTGGCCTTTGCGTTCCACGTTGGTGCTTTCGCACAGGAATGCCATGACGCCTTCGTTGCCCAGCATGGCAAAGCTGGCCAAATCAGCCACTTCGCCGTCGATGGGGGTGAAGTCCACCTTAAAGTCGCCGCTGAACACAATGGTGCCTGCCGGGCAGGTGATGGCGATCGCCACAGCGCCGGCGATGGAGTGATTCACATGGATGAACTTGATGTGGAAGCAGCCCAGGTCAAGCTCATCCCGGGGCTTGATTACGTTCAGCGGAATACCGGCCACGCGATGCTCCTTCAGCTTCAGATCCACCAGCGCCAGCGTCAGCTTGGTGCCGTAGAGCGGCATGGGAACCTGACGGAGTACATAGGGGGTGGCGCCAATGTGGTCCTCATGGCCGTGAGTAAGCAGCATACCGCGGATGCGGTGACGGTTTTTGATCAGATACGTCACATCCGGGATGACAAGGTCAACGCCCAGCATATCTTCCTTGGGAAAAATCGAACCACAGTCAATCACCAGCATATCTTCGCCGTATTCAACGACTGTGATGTTCTTGCCAAATTCGTCCACACCTCCCAGAGGGATAATGCGTAGTTTCTGAACGCTATCTGCCATGTCGGCCTCCTTCAGCGCAGGGTGCGCAAACTAGTCAAAAAACCATATAGAAAAGGTATGCATCCAAAAGCAGACAAAAGCGCCGCCATGCATGCACAGTACCACGGAAATGGATTTGTCGATGGATTAATCAAACGGCCCCATCTAACACTGTTTAGTATACCACAATCAAGCGGTTTTGAACAGGGGAGAATTGGAGAAATTTTGGGGATTTTCATGCAAAAAACGGGCGCAATATCCTGCACCCGTTGAAAAGATCATTCGCCGCCACAGCCTAGGTCGCCAATATCGGGCTTGTGGTCATAAGTCTGTGTAATTCGAGGGGTCCATTCCGGCTTGCCGGAGATATGCTTTTCGCAAAGCCGTATGCATACAACGCCTGCGCCCAGTCCGCCAAGGCTGGCCAGAAGCGCGATCAGCTCATTCTGTCCGGAAAGCTGGTAGCCAAGCAGCAGACCCGCCAAAAAGGTGACCAGCGGAACCGCGTAGGCCATCACAGTGGCGCTGAGGAAACGTCCGTCCGGCAGCTCTACTTTCACCCAGTCGCCTACTTTGCATTCGGCCTTGAGGGTGATGCTGCCGGTTTGGCTCATGCTGCCGCAGCCCCGGCATTTTTCGCATGCATCAGGCCGAATATAGCTGATGGTAGCGGTGCGGCGATGCTCGTCATAAGCGGTTACCTGTCCAAATTTAATCATGGTTCCTCCTGGCGTCGGGCGACGTTTCCCCCTCATATAAAAAAGAAAGAGAAATTCACTCGTTGTATTGACAGAACTGTATAGAGGCGCTATAATATAGAATTGCATCAGTATCGAAACTGTGCATCGCTGCGCCGTAGCGTTTGATAGGTATTTTACATGCCCAGCGCGAAAAATGCAACAAGAAATTCTTGGCGCATTCCACGGCAAAGCGTACTGCATTTTGGTCAGGTGCGAGGAACATAAGGGGTGATGGCATTTATGGTGCATGAGGTTCAAATGGGGAAGCTGAGAACGCGCCAGAGCTTTTCTCATATCGATGAGATTCTGGATATGCCCGATCTCATTGAGGTGCAGAAGAACTCATACCAGCGCTTTCTGAAGGTCGACCTTCGTGAAGTGCTGGACGACGTGTCGCCAATCGTCGACTATACTGAAAATCTCTCGCTGGAATTTGTGGACTATTCTTTGGAAGAGCCCAAGAACAGCGTGGAACGCTGCAAGGAGCGCGACATGACCTATGCCGCGCCGCTGAAGGTCTTTGTGCGCCTGAAGAACCGCGAAACGGGCGAAATCAAGGAATCTGACGTTTTCATGGGCGATTTCCCCCTGATGACCGAGCACGGTACCTTTATCATCAACGGCGCTGAGCGCGTCATCGTCAGCCAGCTGGTTCGTTCGCCCGGCGTTTATTATGGCGATCAGATCGACAAGACCGGCAAGCATCTGTTCTCTACCACGGTGATCCCCAACCGCGGCGCCTGGCTGGAGTATGAAACCGACTCCAACAACGTGCTGTGGGTGCGTATTGACCGTGCCCGCAAGCTACCCATCACGCTGATCCTGCGCGCTCTGGGCTACGGCACCGACGCACAGATCATCGACCTGCTGGGCGAGGACGAGCGCCTGATGGCGACCATCCAGAAGGGTGACAACGCTAAGAGCAAGGACGAAGGTCTGATCGAGATCTACAAGAAGCAGAAGCCTGGCGAACCCCCCACGAAGGAGAGCGCCACCAATCTGTTCAATTCTCTCTTCTTTGATGCCAAGCGCTATGACCTCATGCGCGTTGGCCGCTACAAGTTCAACAAAAAGCTCTCTCTGGCCACCCGTATTCAGGATCGGGTCGCCGGCGAGGATATTGTCAACCCCGAAACCGGCGAAGTGATGGTCAAGCAGGGCGAAGTCATCGAAAAGGACGTTGCCCGCGCCATTCAGAATGCCGGTATCAACGAAGCCTACGTTGAGGTTGACGGTAAGAATCACAAGGTTGTGGGCAACCACTTTGTGGATGCCGCCTGCTACCTGCCCTTCGATCCCAAGGAAGCCGGCGTGCAGGAGCAGGTGCTCTATCCCGTGCTCAAGGAAATCCTTGCCGCCTGCGAGGGCGAGGAACAGCTGCGCGAGATGGTCAGCGCCCGTCTGCATGATCTGATGCCCAAGCATATCATCACTGAGGATATCGTGGCGTCTATCAGCTATCTGCTGGGCCTGCCCTATGGCATCGGCTTCACCGATGATATCGACCATCTGGGCAACCGCCGTCTGCGCTCCGTGGGCGAGCTTCTGCAGAATCAGATCCGCATCGGTCTGAGCCGTCTGGAGCGCGTGGTGCGCGAGCGCATGGCCATTCAGGATGCCGATGAAGTCCGCCCTGGCGAGCTGATCAACATCCGTCCCGTCAGCGCCGCCATCAAGGAGTTCTTTGGCTCCTCCCAGCTTTCCCAGTTCATGGATCAGCCCAACCCCTTGGCTGAGCTGACCCACAAGCGCCGCCTGTCCGCTCTGGGCCCCGGCGGTCTGAACCGTGACCGCGCCTCTTTCGAGGTCCGCGACGTTCACTACAGCCACTATGCCCGTATCTGCCCCATTGAGACTCCTGAAGGTCCCAACATCGGTCTGATCGGTTCTCTGGCTACCTACGCCCGTATCAACGAGTACGGCTTCATTGAGGCCCCTTACCGTATTGTGGATCCCAAGACTCACAAGGTCACCGACGAGATCGTTTACCTGACCGCTGACGAAGAGGACTTCTACGTTGTGGCTCAGGCCAAGGAGCCTCTGGAGTCCGACGGTTCCTTCACCAACGAATACGTCACCGTCCGCGACAAGGCCGAGATCGTGCAGGTGCCCCGCGAGAACGTGGATCTGATCGACGTCAGCCCCCGCCAGATCGTGTCCGTAGCCACCGCCATGATCCCCTTCCTGGAGAACGACGACGCTACCCGCGCTCTGATGGGTTCCAACATGCAGCGTCAGGCTGTGCCGCTGCTGGTGCCGGAAGCTCCCATCGTGGGTACCGGTATGGAGTTCAAGGCTGCCCATGACAGCGGCGTTGTGCTGCTGAGCAAGGAAAGCGGTGTGGTCGAAAAGGTCGCTGGCGACGAGATCGTGGTCCGTGACGACAACCGCGAAGCCCATACCTACAAGCTGAGTAAGTTTGCCCGCTCCAATCAGGGCACCTGCATCAACCAGCATCCCCGCGTCAAGGCCGGTCAGCGCGTCGAAAAGGGCGATCTGCTGGCTGACGGTCCCTCCACTGAAAACGGCGAGATCGGCCTGGGCCGTAACGTGCTCATCGGCTTCATGACCTGGGAAGGCTACAACTACGAAGACGCCGTCCTCATCAGCGAAAAGCTGGTCAAAGAAGACATCTATACCTCCATCCACATCGAGGAGTTCGAATCCGAAGCCCGCGAAACTAAGCTGGGACCGGAAGAGATCACCCGTGATATTCCCAACATCGGCGATGACGCTGTGAAGGATCTGGACGAAGACGGTATCATCCGTATCGGCGCTGAGGTCCGTGCAGGCGACATCCTGGTGGGCAAGGTCACCCCCAAGGGTGAGACTGACCTGACCGCTGAAGAACGCCTGCTGCGCGCCATCTTCGGCGAGAAGGCCCGCGAAGTCCGCGATACCTCTCTGCGCGTGCCTCACGGCGAAGGCGGTATCGTCGTTGACGTGAAGGTCTTCACCCGCGAGAACAAGGACGAGCTGTCCCCCGGCGTGAACATGATGGTTCGCGTTTACATCGCCCAGAAGCGTAAGATCAGCGTGGGCGACAAGATGGCCGGCCGTCACGGTAACAAGGGTGTTGTTTCCCGCATCCTGCGTGAAGAGGATATGCCCTTCATGCCCGACGGTACGCCCCTGCAGATCGTGCTGAATCCCCTGGGCGTTCCCTCCCGTATGAACATCGGTCAGGTGCTGGAAGTGCACTTGGGCATGGCAGCCAAGACCCTTGGCTGGCACGTGGCCACTCCCGTGTTCGACGGCGCGACCATGGACGATATTGCCAAGTGTCTGGAAATGGCCGGCAAGGATCCCAGCGGCAAAACCATCCTCTATGACGGACGTACCGGCGAACCCTTCGAAAATCCCGTTACTGTCGGTTATATGTACTTCCTCAAGCTGCACCACCTGGTTGATGACAAGATGCACGCCCGCTCCGTGGGTCCGTACTCTCTGGTCACCCAGCAGCCTCTGGGCGGTAAGGCCCAGTTCGGCGGTCAGCGCTTTGGTGAGATGGAAGTCTGGGCGCTGGAGGCCTATGGCGCCGCCAATACCCTGCAGGAGATCCTCACCGTGAAGTCCGACGATATCGTGGGCCGTGTCAAGACCTACGAAGCCATCGTCAAGGGTACCAACATTCCTGCCCCCGGCGTGCCGGAGAGCTTTAAGGTACTCATCAAGGAACTGCAGTCCCTGGCACTGGATATCCGCGTGCTGGATGCCAACAAGGAAGAGATCATCATCCGCGAGCTGGATGACGATGACTTCGAGATGGATACTTCTTCCGCCGGCCGTCTGGAGGAGAAGGAAGACGAAATCACTGACGAAGAAGGCGTTGCCGAGCAGGAAGCCGCTTCCGATGTGGACATGGATGTTGACTTCAGCATGGACGATGATCTGGTCGACTTTGATATGGATCTGGGCGATGATTTCAGCGCCATCGATCTGGACGACAGCGATTCTATTGACGAAGAATAACACCCGACAAGCCGTTACACCGAAAGGAAGTGCCGTGTTTTGTTTGATCTGAACAACCTTGATTCCATCCAGATCGGTATGGCTTCGCCGGAACAGATCCGTGCCTGGAGCTACGGTGAGGTTTCCAAGCCTGAAACCATCAACTATCGTACCCTGAAGCCTGAGCGCGAAGGCCTGTACTGCGAGCGCATCTTTGGACCTACCAAGGACTGGGAGTGCAGCTGCGGCAAGTATAAGCGCATCAAGTACAAGGATAAGAACAAAGTCTGTGACAAGTGCGGCGTGCAGGTCACCCGCGCCAAGGTGCGCCGTGAGCGCATGGGTCACATTGAGCTGGCTGCCCCTGTAAGCCATATCTGGTATTTCAAGGGCATCCCCAGCCGTATGGGCATGCTGCTGGACATTAGCCCCCGCACCCTTGAAAAAGTGCTGTATTTCGCTAACTTCATCGTTCTCGATCCCGGCGAT
The DNA here is from genome assembly GCA_015056365.1 of Clostridiales bacterium. Taxonomy (GTDB): domain Bacteria; phylum Bacillota; class Clostridia; order Christensenellales; family Aristaeellaceae; genus Limiplasma. Next base: position 112,129 of record SVGM01000010.1, read on the forward strand.
TCTGCCGAGACCGGTCTGAAGAAGTACGAGCTGATCACCGACGCCAAGTACCGCGATGTGGAAGCTAAGTGCGGTAAGGGCAGCTTCCGCGCCGGTATGGGCGCTGAGGCTGTGAAGGAAATGCTCCAGTCTCTGGATCTGGATCAGCTCAGCCAGCAGCTCAAGAAGGAGATTGCCGAACTGGCCGAGAAGGAACGCGACCGCGATACCGAAGGCCAGAAGCGTGCCCGCGCTGTGAAGCGTCTGGAAGTTGTGGAGGCTTTCCGCCTGTCCAACAACAAGCCTGAGTGGATGATCCTGGATGTCATCCCTGTTATGCCCCCGGATCTGCGCCCCATGGTGCAGCTGGACGGCGGCCGCTTCGCCACCTCCGACCTGAATGATCTGTACCGCCGCGTCATCAACCGCAACAACCGTCTGAAGAGACTGGTTGAGCTGGGCGCGCCGGACATCATCGTCCGCAACGAAAAGCGCATGCTGCAGGAAGCGGTTGACGCGCTGATCGATAACGGCCGCCGCGGCCGTCCTGTGACGGGTCCCGGTAACCGTGCCCTCAAGTCCCTGAGCGATTTCCTGCGCGGTAAGCAGGGTCGTTTCCGTCAGAACCTGCTGGGTAAGCGCGTTGACTACTCCGGCCGTTCTGTTATCGTTGTGGGTCCCGAACTGAAGCTGTATCAGTGCGGCGTGCCCAAGGAGATGGCGCTGGAGCTGTTCAAGCCCTTCGTCATCGAGCGCCTGGTGGCGCTGAACAAGGCGCACCACGGCAAGAACGCCAAGCGTATGGTGGAAAAGGGCCGCCCCGAGGTTTGGGACATCCTGGAAGAGGTCATCAAGGAGCATCCGGTTCTGCTGAACCGTGCCCCCACGCTGCACCGTCTGGGTATCCAGGCCTTCGAGCCCGTACTGGTGGAAGGCAAGGCCCTGAAGCTGCACCCGCTGGTATGTACTGCTTACAACGCCGACTTCGACGGTGACCAGATGGCTATCCACGTGCCGCTGAGCCTGGAGGCTCAGGCGGAAGCCCGCTTCCTGATGCTGGCTCACAACAATATCCTGAAGCCTCAGGATGGTAAGCCTGTTATGTCTCCCTCTCAGGACATGGTTATCGGTTGCTATTACCTGACCATCGACAACGAGGAAGCGCTGGGCGCGGGCCGCTGCTTCGTCAGCCCCGAGGAAGCCATGATCGCTTATCAGACCGGCCAGCTCAGCCTGCAGGCGCCCATCCGTGTGCGCATGGAGCGCGAGTTCAACGGCGAGAAGGGCCAGAAACTGGTGGATTGCACCCTCGGCCGTATTCTGTTTAACGAAGTGATTCCGCAGGACATTGGCCGTAAGCCCCGCACCTGCCTGGATGAGATGTTCCCGCTGGAGATCGACACCCTGGTTGGCAAGAAGGAACTGGGCAAGATCGTTGATGAGGTCTACCTCAAGCACGGCATCCACAAGACCGCGCAGGTGTTGGATAACATCAAGGCTCTTGGCTTCCGCTACTCCACCCGCGGCGCGGTCACGGTGTCCGTCAGCGACATCATCGTGCCCAAGGATAAGCCCGAGATCATGGAAGAAGCCGACAAGCACGTGTCTGAGATCAACGACATGTACCGCATGGGTATGGTATCCGAGGACGAGCGCTACAGCATGGTCGTCGATATCTGGAACAACACCACTGCCAAGCTGCGCGGCATGATTTTGCCCGGCTTGAGCAAGTTCAACCCCATTCGCATGATGACCGACTCCGGTGCTCGTGGTAGCGCTGCTCAGGTCTCCCAGCTGGCCGGTATGCGCGGTCTGATGGCCTCTCCCAGCGGCCGAACCCTGGAACTGCCCATTCGCGCTAACTTCCGTGAAGGTCTGGGCGTGCTGGAGTTCTTCCTGTCCTCTCACGGTAGCCGTAAGTCTCTGGCTGATACCGCTCTGCGTACGGCTGACTCTGGTTACCTCACCCGCCGTCTGGTGGACGTTTCTCAGGAAGTCATCGTCCGCGAGGAAGACTGCTTTGCCACCCGTGGCGAAAAGGTTCGCGGCATCACCATTCAGGAAATCACCATCGGCAATCAGGTCATTGAAAGCCTGGAGGATCGTCTCATCGGCCGTGTTGCCGCTGAAGATATCATCCATCCCGAAACCGGTGAAATTCTGGTGGCTCTCAATGAAACCATCACGCACGATAAAGCCAAGCTGGTCAGCAAGGCCGGCATCAAGAAGGCGCAGGTGCGCTCTGTGCTGACCTGCCGCAACGAAACCGGCGTTTGCGCCCGCTGCTACGGCATGAACCTTGCTACCGGCGGCGCTGTGGACGTTGGCGAAGCGGTCGGTATCATCGCTGCTCAGGCAATCGGTGAACCCGGTACCCAGCTGACCATGCGTACCTTCCATACCGGCGGTATCGCCAGCGGCGACGACATCACGCAGGGTCTTCCCCGCGTTGAGGAACTGTTCGAGGCTCGCAAGCCCAAACGTGATGCGATCCTCAGTGAGATCAGCGGTAAGGTCGCTCTGGGCGAGAACAAGAAAAAGCGCGAGATCACCGTTACCTCTACCGAGGACGGTCACGAGCAGAAGACCTACCAGATCAACTATGGCAGCCGCCTGAAGGTTCAGGATGGCCAGATGGTTGAGGCCGGCGACGAGCTGATTGAAGGCTCCATCAATCCCCACGACCTGCTCCGCATTCTGGGCGTCAAGGCCGTGCAGGATTATCTGCTGCGCGAGGTTCTCAGCGTATACCGTCAGCAGGGCGTTAACATCAGCGATAAGCATATCGAAGTGATCGTCAAGCAGATGTTGCGTAAGGTTCGCGTGGAAGACAGCGGCGATACCACGCTGCTGCCCGGCTCCCTGGTGGATATCTACCGCTTCGAGGAAGCCAACCGCGACACCATCATGGCCGGTGGCCGTCCCGCCATCGCCAAGCGCGTGCTTCTGGGCATCACCAAGGCCTCTCTGGCCACCGAAAGCTTCCTGTCTGCCGCCTCTTTCCAGGAGACCACTCGCGTGCTGACCGACGCCGCCATCAAGGGCAAGGTCGACCCGCTGCTGGGCCTGAAGGAGAACGTCATCATCGGCAAGCTGATCCCCGCCGGTACCGGTATGAAGCGTTATACCGATATCAATCTGGTGGAGAATTTCTAAGCACAACCCCAAAGAGGGCTACCGCAGAGATGCGGCAGCCCTCTTTTTTGGTGCAAACGAAAGAAGGGCCATCGTAGTACGATGGCCCTTCAAATCACTTGTGGAAAGTATCGTCTAAATAGACGGCGATGCCGTCTTCGTCGTTGGTGCCGATGATGCGGTCAGCGATTGCCTTAACCGGGTCGATGGCGTTGCCCATGGCTACGCCTACACCGCAGAGCCGAAGCATGCCAATATCGGCCAGATCGTCGCCAAATGCAATGATTTGATCAGGTGAAATGGCAAGATGACGGCACATATGCAGAATGGCGTTTTCTTTTGTGGCAGTTTTAGGGGTCAGTTTGTACCAAGGACCGTCCGAAAAATGGATGCAGTCGCAGTGGGGGAGGGCAGTAGCAATGCGTTCAGCAACCGTCGCATCGGTTGTTTCGAAGCAGATTTTCAAACTGGGCAGGTGGAAATCGGAAAAGTCGGTGAAAGTACTTGACCCCCAGCTTTGATCCTCTGCGTCCGGCGGCACTTGGTAGTTGCGGAAGTATTCTTCGAGCCCGTCTACTGTGATCAGGATACCGGCACCGCCGCAGGCACGAAGCGTTGCAATCAGCTGATGAGTCTCCTCACCGGTAAAACCGTTTGTGTGAACGATGGACCCGTTGCAGCGAGTCAGAGCGCCTGCGCTTGAGATTACGGCATCTGGCTTGAGTTCAGCAAGGAACCCCAGTGCATTCTGCTCGCCTCGGGAAGTGGCGACGCCGATCAGAAGCCCCTTCTCACGACAGCGCTGGAGTGCGTCCAGCGTAGGCGAGGATATGGTTTTGTCAGTGCGCAGCAAGGTTCCGTCAAGATCAAACAGCAGCATTCGGATGTTCATCATTCTTCCTCCGTATGTATGATTTCAGTCTATGCTCAAATGTTTGAAAAACAAGCTTCTCCTTGGGAAGCGATTTGTCAAGGATAAATTTATCCAATTAGTAAACAATTCATCAAGAAACACGGACAAACCTCCTGCCAAATGCGGGAGGTTTGTTCATGTTTGAGATTCTACAACCGTTTGTTTGCCA
>SVGM01000011.1:0-18876 GCA_015056365.1 Clostridiales bacterium
TAATGTGGATGCGCTTCATAATGCTATCACAGCCAATGCGCAGATCAGCTTCCGGTATTTCTACTACGATCAGAAGAAGCAGCGGCAGTATCTTCGAAAGGGCGCGCGCTATACCGCAAGCCCCTGGGCAATGATCTACACCGATGATAATTACTACCTCCTGGCCTACGAAAACGGCAAGTTCAAGCACTTCCGCGTAGACAAGATGGAGGATGTGCAGGAACTGACAACGCAGATCGGCGTGGTGATCGAGAGCGAAGGCAGAGACGAGTTTGAGAAGGTGGATATGTCCGCATACTCCAAATACACCTTCAGCATGTTCGGCGGCGAAGTTACGCCTGTGACGATGGTATTCCAAAACCGCATGATGGGTGTGGTGATGGATCGATTTGGGCGCAATGTGGTGGCTATCAAAGAGGATGACGACCATTTCCGGATCACCGTCCCCGTTGCCGTCAGTGAACAGTTTTATGGCTGGGTGTTCGGCCTTGGAAAGACCGTGCGGATCGTCGGGCCAGAGAAGGTAAAGGAAGGTATGAAAAAAGCACTTGCGGATATTACGGCAAGCTATGAAGATTGATTTTGAGCGGAGACCGGCAAGCCCGGTCTCTTGTTTTATGCAAAAAATCAGCATCCCTTTTCAAGGATGCTGATTCTGAAAGCTCTTTAGTCCTTTATGCCTTTTCGGCATGTACTAAGTTGTAAAATGGTGTACCAATTGGTGTACTTGGTGTACCTTTTGTGGCTTCGGGTGCTTCAAACCCTTGTTCAACAACGGTTTCCTCACTCCACCGGCTTCATGGTGGGGAACAGCAGCACATCACGGATACTACTGCTATCCGTCATCAGCATCACCATACGGTCAATACCATAGCCGATACCACCGGTAGGCGGCATGCCGATCTCCAGGGCATTCAGGAAGTCCTCATCTGTGTGGTTGGCTTCCTCGTCGCCTTGCTTGAACTGCTCCTCCTGGGCGGCGAAGCGCTCGCGCTGGTCGATGGGATCGTTCAGCTCGGAGTAGGCGTTGGCCATCTCCCAGCCGTTCATGAAGAACTCGAAACGCTCCACGTATTCAGGGTTGGAGGGCTTCTTCTTGGTCAGGGGAGAGATCTCGATGGGATGATCCATTACGAAGGTGGGCTGGATCAGGTGCTCCTCCACGTAGGTCTCGAAGAACAGGTTAAGGATGTCGCCCTTCTTGTGGCGCTTCTCAAACTCAATGTTGTGCTCCTTGGCGACGGCACGGGCTTCCTCCAGGGTGTGGATCTCGTTGAAGTCCACGCCGGAGTACTGCTTGACGGCGTCCACCATGGTGATGCGGGCAAAGGGCTTGCCCAGATCCATCTCCACGCCGTTGTAGACGATGGTGGTGGTGCCCAGCACTTCCTGCGCCACGTAACGGTACATGTTCTCGGTCAGGTCCATCATGCCGTGGTAGTCGGTGTAGGCCTGATAGAGCTCCATCAGGGTGAACTCGGGGTTGTGACGGGTATCGATACCCTCGTTGCGGAACACGCGGCCGATCTCGTACACCCGCTCCATGCCGCCCACGATGAGGCGCTTGAGGTACAGCTCCAGGGAGATGCGCAGCTTCATGTCCACGTCAAGGGCGTTGAAGTGAGTCATGAAGGGACGGGCAGCCGCGCCGCCGGCATTGTGCACCAGCACGGGGGTCTCCACCTCGATAAAGTTCTGGGTATCCAGGTAGCGGCGGATGGCGCTGATCACCTTGGAACGCTTCACCAGCGCATCCTTGGATTCGGGGTTCATGATCAGGTCCACATAGCGCTGACGGTAACGCATATCAGTATTGGTCAGGCCGTGGAACTTCTCGGGCAGGGGCTTGAGAGACTTGGAGAGCAGCACGATCTCCTGGGCATGAACGCTGACTTCGCCGGTGCGGGTCTTGAACACAAAGCCCTTCACGCCGAAAATATCGCCGATATCATCCTGCTTGAAGGCGGCATAGGCTTCCTCGCCCACGTCGTCGCGCTTGACGTAGATCTGGATCTTGCCGTCGTTGTCCTGCAGATGGGCAAAGGAAGCCTTGCCCATGATGCGGCGGGCCATCATACGGCCGGCAATGCACACTTCCTGGTTTTCCAGCGCATCGTAGTTGTCGATGATCTGCTGGGAGGTATGGGTACGGTCATAGCGGGTGATGGTATAGGGATCGTTGCCCGCCTCCACCAGCTTCTGCAGCTTTTCGCGGCGGATCTGCTCCTGCTCGCTCAGGTCCTGCGCGGATACTTCGTTCATCATTTCTTCGGGGGTCATGCGTTCTGCCTCCTGTACATGGATTCGAGTTTGAAAAAGCCGGGCAGGCAGCCTCTGCCCTCTGCCCGGCCTTCAAGAGTTGCTACGATTAGCGGGTGATCTCCAGCACCTTCAGCTTCATTTCGCCGATGGGCACTTCCACAGTCACGGTCTGACCCACTTTCTTGCCAAGCAGGGCGGCGCCGATGGGGCTTTCGCTGGAAATTTTGCCGTGAAGGGGATCGGTTTCGTTGGCGCCAACAATGGTGAGCACCTGCTCCATCTTTTTGGTCATGTTCTTCACTTTGATGGTGTTGCCAACGCCTACGGTCTCGGTATCCACATCATCGTCCTCGACGATGACGCAGTTGCGCAGGGTGTTTTCCATCTCGACGATCTTGGCCTCAATGCGGCTCTGCTCATTCTTGGCCTCATCGTATTCGGCATTTTCACTCAGGTCGCCAAAGCCGCGGGCGATAGCGATCTGCTCGGACACTTCGTTGCGGCGAACGCTGATGTAATAATCCAGTTCTGCCACCAGTTTGTCATACCCCTCGCGGGTAAGAATGACCTTTTTTTCTTCAGACATGGTGAATTGCTCCTTTCAAGCGGCATCCGGCTGCCGCCGTTCAAACGGACAATGAACAAACGCTCAAAGACCTTCTTTTGCCGTGCTTTCCGCCTCCCGGAGCGCGCAGCAATCCAAAAAAGCCCATAAGCGTACCGCTGTATTATATCCGCACAGGCACGGAATGTCAATAAAAGAACGGCCAAAACCTTGATTTTGTCCATCCCTTCGCCCGCCGGAACGCCGGCAACGGCGCCGCCCGTCATCCATTGTGCAAACTGTGCACAGCCATTGCGTCCACTGGCGTTTTCATGCTACAATATTTGAAACACCTATCGATAAAGTAAGGAGGATACACCGTGAAGAAAAACCGTTTTTTTGCGCTGATTCTTGCGCTGATGATGCTATGGCTTCCCTGCGCACAGGCAACGGATCATATTGTTTCCTACCTCCTGCCGGAAGGCTCCCAGCTGGTGTCCATTCGGGACTTTGATCAGCTGGAGATCCCTGAAGGGCTGGAGGATATGTACGCCATGTTCGCCGACGGCAACACCGACGCCACCGTCTATATCTTCCGCATGCCCAATGGCCGCGCTTTGCTGAGCGTCAGCTGCCTGGAGACCGATATGGTCATGACCGGCGACGAGCTTTACGCCATGCGGGACAGCATCGCCGACGGTCTGTGCGAGCAGTTCGGCACCGCCATGCCTGAGCGTCCTGAGCTTGAGCAGGAGGTCGTCTGCGGGTACGACGGCCTTGGTTTTTCCACCACCCTGCAGTTTGGCCAGAACGGCGACCTGCCGGTAGAAGTGGAAAGCGGTCTTTTCTTCCGCGATACCGACCTGATGGAAGTATGGGCAGTAGCGGTAGAGCCCTCTTACTATGCAGCTGATTCCGCTGCCGCCGCCGAGCTGGAGAGCGACCAGAATGCGCTGGTTTCGCTGATTGATTCCCTGGACTTCTCCATCCCCGAGGAAACCTCCGGCAACGAGCCCGAGCCCGAAACCAAGCCTGCCGATCCTCTGGCTTCCGGGCTGGATGCTCTGATCGCCGGTCTGACCAATGAGCCCGACGAACCCGAAGCGCAACCCGTTGCTGAAAGTTTTGTCTACGTTGCCCCCGACGGCCTCTTCTCCATGGAAGTGCCCGGCAATACCCTCATCATCACCTCCGGCTCCGATGCGGATATCGTAGCCGCCGGCCGCAATGCATTCGCCCACATCAACGGCAGTCAGGACTGCTTCGACCAGTGGTACGCAGAAGTGCTGGATCAGAACTGCACCCTGATCATCTGTCCCGATCAGGGCGTTGTTGCCCAGGTCTTTGTCAGCGGCGCGGGCGACTTTGCCGGCTTTACTGTGGATGATTTCAAGCAGATGGAGCAGCCCGTGCTTGCGCTGATGCAGCAGTCCTATGAAAGCGCGGAAGTCAGCGATGAAGCCACGGAAGCCGAAATGGACGGTCTGGATCATGCCTGGCTCACCTATTGGATCGAGCACAAAGACGCCAATCTGCTCTCCTATGTGCTGGCCGCCGCCGATGACCAGTACCTCTATGAACTGGATGCGTATCTCTTCATCACCGAAGACATGGATCAGGACGCCGCGGTTAATACCGTAGTGACTATGATGGACACCCTGGATTATCTGCCCCAATCCCAGCTGTAACAAGCAAAGGAGCTACCGCCAATGAAGAAGCTGAGCGTGGTCATCCCCTGCTATAACGAAGAGGAAGCGCTCCCGATTTTCTATGAGACCTTCCTTAGGGAAACCGCCGATATGGATGTGGAGTGGGAGTTCATTTTCGTGGACGACGGCTCCCGGGACAAGACGCTGGAAGGTTTCCGTGCCCTGCACCAGAAGGACGAGCGGGTGCATTACATCAGCTTTTCCCGGAATTTCGGCAAGGAAAGCGCCATGTACGCCGGGCTGGAAGCTGCTACCGGCGACTATGTAGCCATCATGGACGTGGACCTGCAGGATCCGCCCTCCCTTTTGCCGGAAATGCTCAGCGGTATTGAGAAGGAAGGCTTCGACTGCGTGGCTACCCGCCGGGTCACCCGCAAAGGCGAACCCAAGATCCGCAGCCTGTTCGCCCGCGGGTTTTACAAGCTCATGGGCAAGATCTCCCGCACGGAGATCGTGGACGGCGCACGGGACTTCCGCCTCATGACCCGCCAGATGGTGGACGCGATCCTCTCCCTGAAGGAGTACAGCCGCTTTTCCAAGGGCATCTTCTCCTGGGTGGGCTTTCAGACCAAGTGGCTGGAATACGAAAACGTGGAACGCAGCGCCGGAGAAACCAAGTGGAGCTTCTGGAAGCTTCTGATCTACTCCATCGACGGTATCATCGGCTTTTCGACCGTGCCCCTGGCCATCGCCTCGGTGGCGGGCGTGCTGTTCTGCATACTGGCCTTCCTTCTGTTGATTTTCTTCTTCGTCAAGGCCCTCATCTGGGGTGATCCGGTTGCCGGCTTCCCTGCCACCATCTGCATCATCCTGCTTTTGGGCGGCATCCAGCTCTTCTGCATCGGCATTCTGGGTCAGTACCTCAGCAAGACTTATCTGGAAACCAAAAACCGCCCGATCTACATTACCAAAGAACAAAAGTAACCCTCACCTCCCGGCAGCCAGGCGCTGACCGGGAGGTTTTTGATTACGCAGGGCTCCGCCCTGCACCCGCCAGGGGGGTGCATACGCAGGGCTCCGCCCTGCACCCGCCAGGGGCATCGCCCCTGGACCCTCTATTGCACCCATTTCATGGGTGCAAATATGATCTGTCATTCCTCTGTGCCCATGGAATGGACACGAACCGGGTTGCAGGGGCACTGTTCCTGCCTGGGGTTTGGGGCGGAGCCACAATACACGCCTCCCCACATCATGAATTCCGTGTAAATTTCCTTCGTTCGTGTGGGAAAACGGCGGATCCTGTGCTATACTGAGCATGTTTCCATTTTTTTGCGGCTCATGTCGAACGATTTTTGCCCCCTTCGACACCTGTCGCCGAAGATAGACATGGCAAATGCGGCCTGTTTATCGTATGATCATCATAGCCGCAAACCGTATACATATACGGTAGCGGAGAAGGAGCTTCACCTTGGCCAAGGAAAAGACCCTTTACGCGTGCCAATCCTGCGGGTACGAATCTGCGCGCTGGCTGGGCTGCTGCCCGGACTGCGGCCAGTGGAATACCTTTGAGGAGCGAAAGGCCGTTACCGCAGCCCCCAGCAAGACTGCTGAGAAAGCTGCGCGATACCAGACCACCCGCAAGACGGAGATCGTTGCTCTGTCCCAGGTGGAAGAAAAAAACGAACCGCGCATGTCCACCGGCAACGAGGAGCTGGACCGAGTGCTGGGCGGCGGCCTGGTACAGGGCAGTGCTATCTTGCTGGGCGGCGACCCCGGCATTGGTAAATCCACGCTGCTGCTGCAGGTAGCGGCAAGCCTGAGCCAGCGTATGCGTGTGCTGTACGTCAGCGGCGAGGAAAGCGCGCGTCAGATCAAGATGCGCGCCGTGCGCCTGAAAGTACCCCAGGACAAGCTGTATGTGCTGGCAGAGAATGACGTGGAAAGCATTCTGGAAAAATGCCAGGGTATGCAGCCCGATGTGCTGATCATCGACAGTATTCAGACCATGGTATCCGAGGACAGCGGCAGCGCCCCGGGCAGCGTAAGTCAGGTGCGGCAGAGCGCCGGCGCCATTGTGCGCTATGCCAAAGAAACCGGCACCGCCACCTTTATCGTGGGTCATGTGACCAAGGAAGGCAGCCTGGCCGGTCCCCGTGTGCTGGAGCACATGGTGGACGCGGTGCTGTACTTCGAAGGCGACCGGCAGCATGAATACCGCCTTTTGCGCGCGGTAAAGAACCGCTTTGGTTCAGTCAATGAACTGGGCGTGTTTGAGATGCGTTCCGAGGGCATGGTGCCCGTCCCCAACCCCAGCGAGACCCTGCTCAGCCAGCGTGCCCGCGGCACCGGCGGCAGCGTCGTGTTCTGCACCCTGCAGGGCAGCCGCCCCATCCTGTGCGACTTGCAGGCGCTGGCGTCCCAATCCTTCTACTCCGTGCCCAAGCGCACGGTGGGCGGCATGGACTCCGGCCGCGTGGCGCTGCTGCTGGCGGTGATGGAGAAGCGTGCCGGCAAGAAATTGTTCAACCAGGACGTTTACATCAATGTAGCAGGCGGTCTGGCCCTGAACGACCCCGCCGCCGATCTGGCGGTATGCATCGCAGTAGCCAGCAGCCTGCAGGGTTTCGCCCTGCCCACCAACCTGAGCGTGATGGGCGAGATCGGCCTGTGCGGCGAAGTCCGCCCCGTATCCCAGGTGGAACGCCGGGTGGCCGAATGCGTGCGGCTTGGCTTTACCGAGCTGCTGGTACCAAAGCAGAACCTGAAAAGTCTTCGCCCCATCGAGGGCGTGCACGTGACCGGCGTGGATACCCTGATGCAGGCGCTGGCCGTGGTCAATTGAGCAATGAATAGGCAGGAATGATATTGATGAAAAAGAGCAGAATGATCGTGCGAATGATGAAGGTGCTCATTACGCTGCTGGGCGCAGGCGCAGGCGCCGCGCTGGCTGCCGTACTGACCCCTCTTTTTTCCCGGCTGTGGCCGGACGTCTTTGGTCATACGCGGTGGGTGGCCGTGCTGTATACGGGCCTGAGCCTGTTGCTGGCGCTGGTATTCTTCCTTCTTTCCGGATGGATCATCGACCGAACCATGCGCGCAGCCGTTACCATCGAGCGCCGCTGGTCCAAGCTGTCCACCCGGCAGATCTTCATGACCAGCGCCGGTCTGGTTACCGGCTTGATCATCGCGGCGCTGCTGACCCAGCTGATCCTGACCGCAGGCCCCAGCCTGCTCACCGTCAGCCTGTCTGCGCTGACCTATGTGGTGCTTGGTTTCATCGGCATGCGCCTCGGCTATTCCCGCAGCCGCAAGCAACGCAACCGCAAGCAAGAACCCATGCTGCTTCAGATGGCGGATGACTTCATGGACGGGGAGATCCTGGCCGATGAAGAGGACGTCGAAGCCGCGTTCACCTCCCGTCAGACTCCCACTTCCGCCGCTGCCAGCCGCAAGCTGCTGGATACTTCCGTGATCATTGACGGCCGCATCGCCGACATCGTGCACACCGGTTTCCTGGAGGGCGAAATTGTGATCCCCGGCTTCGTGCTGGCGGAGCTTCGCCACATCGCCGACAGCGCAGACAACCTGCGCCGCGCCCGGGGCCGCCGGGGACTGGACGTGCTGAACAGGCTGCAAAAGCAGGAGGGCTGCACTGTTACCGTAGACGACACCGACTATGCCGATGTGGAGGAAGTGGATGTGAAGCTGCTGCGCCTGTGCCGCGACAAGGGTGGCGTGGTGGTCACCAACGACTACAACCTCAACAAAGTGGCCGGCGTTACCGGCATCCGCGTGTTAAACATCAACGACCTGGCCAACGCGGTCAAGCCCATGCTCATCGCCGGTGAAGAACTGAACGTGCAGGTGGTGCGCGAGGGCAAGGAGCCGGGGCAAGGCGTAAGCTATCTGGATGACGGCACCATGATCGTCATCGAAAACGGCAAGCGCTTCGTAGGCGAGCAGATTCCCGTGGTGGTCACCACCGTATTGCAGACCAGCGCCGGTCGGATGATCTTCGCCCGGCTGAAAGCAGCCGACGAAGCCAAGGTAGGCTAAAAACACAATCAACGCCCCTCACCGGTACGGCTTGGCGAGGGGCGTTTTTGGATCAGTTGGAGACATAAAAAAGCCCCCGTTGGCTTATCAGCGGGGGCTTTTGTGTTTGTAATTACAGATCGGCAGAAACCTGCTCCGCTTCCTGAGCGGGCTGCTCCTCGGCGGTCATGCCGGCGGTGACCAGGGTGCTGGTCATATCCTCGGCGCGGTTGATGCTGTGCTCGGTTTTGGCCCAGCTGCTCTGCTGACGGTACTTGAACAGACCGATCAGATTCACCAGACCGCCCAGACCCACGTTGATCAGAATCGTGATAAAGACGGGCACAACCTGCTTCAGCTTAGGCTTTTCACCGTTGTCCAGATAGTCGCCCACATAGAAGAGGACATAAATGCTGTAGAACAGGATCAAAATGCTGACCACGTTCATGCTGAACATGCTGCCCACGGTAATCGCGGCCGTACCGACGGCGTCAGGCGACACGACGCGGATGATCTCCAGGATGATGCCAAGGATCAATTCCAGCGTCAGCACCGCGAAGGGGGACATGTTGTACATGGACCAGAAGGTGGACAGGAACTCCCAGAAGGAGATCTCGCCCTTGAAAAGAGTCTTGACCAGCTTGGGGGTGTTTTTGAAGGAGACGAACCAGCGGCCCTGTGCCCAGCGCAGGCGCTGACGCATGCAGGCGCGGAGCTTGGTGGGCTTTTCGTCGTGGATGCGCACTTCGTTGTTCCACAGAAGCCTGCGGCCCTCGCAAATGGCTTCGATCTGCAGCTCAAAGTCCTCCGTCAGGCTGAGGGAGGTCCAGCCGCCGCGCTCTGCCAGATACTGGGCGGATACGCAGAAGCCCGTGCCGCCGATGGAGGCGTTCAGGCCGGTGCGGTACTTGGCGTACTGCATGAAGCGGTTGGTGATGGTGTAGGACACATAGTCGGAAAATGCCACCAGACCCCGGTTGTTTTTGCAGCCCAGGTAGCACTGGATGATGTCCGCCTTACGCTCGGAATGGATATACTGGCTGTTGACTTCCCTGAACATATTCAGGTCGATCAGGTTATCCGCGTCAAAGAACATCACCAGGTCGTAGTTCTTTTCGTAGCCTTCCAGCGCCTTGAGCGCTTTCTGAAGCACGATGGGCTTGCCGGTGGGTTCGTCGGGGCTTTCCCGGCGGGAAACCAGCACCTGAGCGCCCAGCTCGCGGCACACTTCTTCCGTGCGGTCGGTGCAGTTATCTGCAAGGATGATAAAATCGTACAGTTCCTTGGGGTAGTCCATACGATTCAGGTTATCGATCATATTGGCGATAACCTTTTCCTCGTTATGCGCAGGCACCAGAACCAAAAAGCGCGCTTCCGGCTCGTGATCCTCATAATCCTTGGTCTTGCGCTTGAAGCCGAATACGCTCAGCGCCAGCTGATAGATCATCAGCGCCATGAGCCATGCGCTCAGCAGGATCATCAAACCTTCAATGATTCCAACCGCGATTTTCACAAAATGACTCCCTTTCATCCGGGTCGATGGGAATTTGTACACATTTGTACACAGTATTTACTTATACTATATTGTATTGTTTCTGTCAATGGATGTCGTAAAAAGCAGAATCGCCCACAAACTCGCGAAGGATGGAAAGCGGGGGGATTTCATCCATTACCGCGCCGCTGACTGGCAAAAAATAATGCAGCACCTTCAGCAGACGGTGCGCCACCAAATGCTGGGGCGCGGAGGAGGGAATCTGCAACAGCAGCTCGTAGGCCATGGTTTTCAGCACAGGCAGCTCATAGTGTAGAGAGGTGTTGAACATCACATCCGCGCGCTCCTGATAGGGGAAGATCCACTTTTCCTCCCCCTGACGCACCTTGGGCCACATATCGATGGTCTGGGCAGGGGTGGTGTTGCGCTTGCGCATATCCCGCACGATCCGGCGCAAAAGCCGCACATCTGTGGTGCGGATACGGTTGTGATCGTCCAGATTGATGCAGCCCAGGGCGCTGACGTACACGCCGTACATCAGCTGCTCGGGGATCTCCGACACGATGCGGTCGTTCATGCCGTGGATGCCTTCCACCAGCAGGATATCCTCTTGACCCAGCTGCATCAGCCGGCTTTCCGGAGAGCGTCTGGCCACTTTGAAATCAAACTGGGGCATCTGCACCGGCTGCCCGGACAAAAGCCCCTCCAGACAGCTGGTCAGCAGCGGCACATCCAGCGCGTCCACGCTTTCCAGATCCGGCGTGCCGTCGGCTTCCAGGGGCAGGTCGGCGCGGTTGCGATAAAAGTCGTCCAGGGAGATCAGGTGCGGCTTTTGGCCCAGCACCCGAAGGTGTACCGCCAGCCGGTTGGCAAAGGTGGTCTTGCCGCTGGAGGACGGGCCGAAGATCATTACGATCCGCGCCCGGCGCGCCGTGATCTCATCAGCGATACGGGCGATGGACTTATCGTGCAGCGCTTCGCTGACCCGGATAAACTCGCGGATATCGCCCTCCCGGATCATCCGGTTCACATCCGCAACGTTCCGGGCGCCCAGAATGCTGCACCAGCGCTGGCTTTCGTCAAACACCCGCAAAAACTTGTTGCGCGAGACGTAGGGCGCAGGCGCTTCCGGGTTTTCCGGCGCAGGCGCGCACAGCACCAGCCCCGGATAGTGGGGCTTGAGGCCAAAGGCGGTGATCCTGCCGCTGGTGGGCAGCATCGCGCCGTAAAAATATTCGCATACATCCGCCATGCGGTACATGGTCATCTTTTCCTTGGGGCGGTAGCGAAGCAGCTCCGCCTTGTCATGCCAGCCCTCGCTCTCAAAATATGCGATGGCCTGCTGACGGGTCCATTCCTGGCGCAGATAGGGCAGGTCCTGACGGATCAGCTCGCGCATATCATTTTCCAGCGCCCGCACATCCTCGTGGGTCAAAAAGCCCTCCTGAGGACGGATATACAGCCCGTGGCCCACGGAATGCAGCATCCGCACCCGGCGGCCGGGAAACAGCCGCTTCATGCTGGCCAGGAACAAAAGCCGAAGGGAGCGCTCGTAAATGCGGCGGCCTTCCTCCTGCTGATAGCTGACCGGCTCCAGCACGCAGTCCTTATGCAGCGGCTGGGTCAGCTCAAGGCACTGGCCTGCGCACATGGCCGCCAGCGCGCCCTCCGCCTGCCCGGGCGGGAGCAAAGCGTCCAGTGCGTCCGCCACTGTCGTGCCTGCGGGCAGCGCCGCCGTCTGATTCCCTGCAGTGATGCGTACCGTGGTTTGCTGCTGACTCATTCGGTCTGCCTCCTTCGGCGTCGGACGGTGGTGCGGTGATCGGTGCGCTTCTCAGGCGTCTTCAAAGGGCATATTGGTGCTCAGTGCGCCCTCCAGGTTTTCAACGTCCACGCTGTCATAGTCGCCCCGCTTGCGCTTGAGCTGATACTGCAGCTCCTTGGTATGCACATAGGCCTTGGTCTGGCGGTTGGCGGGCAGCACGCTCAGGTGCATGCCCTTCTGGCCATCGGGCAAGAGGGCAAAGCGCGCTTTGACAAACATCAGACCATGATGCTTACAGCGGCTCAGCGCCACATACTTGCCCACCGCCTGGGGCACCAGCTCGGTGCTCAGCTCCGTGGGCTGGTTGCAGGTGGGGCAGCGGGGCGCCGTCAGCGCGTCGCTCTCCAGCGCCGCCTTGACCGACGGCACCATACTGGTGGCACGGAAGCGGCTGCGGCGGTCGTTATGGCTCAGCTTGCGGGGCTGCTCCTCATACTTGAGCACGGCCATGGGATCCGGCAGCTTCTGCAGCACCTGCGCGGTATAATATGCGTCATTTTCCGCATTGTGAAAGCTGCGCTGCTCATCCGGCTCGATGCCCAGCGCTTCCATGGCGGTCTTCAGCGCCGTCTGACCGGACAGCTTCATGGCGTCCGCATACAGCCGCTGGATATCATACATTTTGGGCAGTTCCTGCTCCACACGGAAAAAGTCCATGTTCTGCTTGAGCACGCTCACATCGTCGCAGCCCCAGGTCAGGAACGCGCAGTCACCGCCGCACCAGTCCGCAAAGGCGGTCATTGCCTCCGGGAAGGCAGGGGCGTCCCCCAGCACGTCCATGCTCAGGCCGGTCATCCGCTTTACCCGGGGATGGATGGTGAGATAGTGGGTGGGACAGATGAGCACGCTGATGGTGTCCACGATCTCCAGTTTTTCGTTCAGCTTGGCCGCGCCGATCTGGATCACTTCAAACAGCAGGCTGTCGCCTACCTTGCGGTATGCCGCGCTCTGGTAGCTGACCGGCTGGTTCCATTCCAAATCCAATACGATAAATTGCATATGACTGATTACTCCAAACTTATGAGTGATAGGGACGAAAGAAGACAGGCTCAGTACCCGGCGGCTTCCGCTGCGGATTTGCCCGCCAGAATGCCGGTGGAGAACGCGATCTGCAGGTTATAGCCGCCGGTGAGGGCGTCCACGTCCAGCAGCTCGCCTGCGATGTACAAACCGGACACCAGCTTGCTTTCCATAGTGGCCGGGTTGATCTCCTTCACGCTCACGCCGCCACGTGTCACCACCGCTTCGGTCAGGGGGCGGGTACCAGACAGGGGAATACGCAGCGCCTTGGTGCGCTCCACCAGCGCGGCGCGGCCTTCGCGGGTCAGTTCGCAGGCGGGCACGGTATCATCCAGTGCGCACAGCTGCGCCATGGTCTCCGCCAGCCGGGCGGGGTACAGGCCGCCAAGCACGGTGCCCAGCTGCTTTTTGCCTGCCTGCCCCACATCGCGCAGAATGCGCGCGTCCAGCTGTTCCGGGGTCAGGGCGGGCTTGAGGTCGATGGTCAGGCTGACCTCCTCGGGGGGCAGCTCCGCCATGTAAGCGGACGCGCTGAGCACCAGCGGGCCCGTAATGCCGAAGTGCGTGAACAGCATTTCGCCCAGTTCGGTGTACAGCTTCTTTTTGCCGTTTTGCAGGCTGAGCCGCACATTGCGCAGGCTAAGCCCCTGCAGCGCGTGAACCCACTGGGCGTCGCTGGTGAGAGGGATCAGCGTGGGCATGGCGGGGAAAACCGTGTGGTCCATGGCCGCAAGCCAGTGAAAGCCATCGCCGGTAGAGCCGGTGGTGGGATAGCTCATGCCGCCGGTGGCCACGATCACCGCATCAGCAGGCAGCGTCCGGCCGTCCTGCACCGTAACGCCGGTGACGCGGCCCTCAGCGGTATGGATCCGCTGGATCTCCGTATTCAGCCGGATGGTCACGCCCAGACGGCGCAGTTCCTTCTCCAGCGCACGGGTCACGTCGCTGGCTTTGTCACTTTCCGGGAATACCCGGTTGCCCCGCTCCACCTTTACCGGACAGCCCAGCTGCTCCAGCAGCGCCATCATATCCGACGGCGCAAAGGCGTTCAATGCACTGAACAGAAACCGGGGATTCTTTACCACATGGCTGCGGAAGCTTTCCGGCTCACAGGCATTGGTCACATTGCAGCGGCCCTTGCCGGTGATGTAGATTTTTTTGCCCAGTTTTTCGTTCTTCTCTAGCAGCGTTACCCGCGCGCCAGCCTTTGCCGCGCCATACGCGGCCAGCAGTCCGGCGGCGCCGCCGCCAATCACAATGATCTCATTCATTTGTTTTCCCAATGTAGACGCTGTGGGCGTCCCATATATCCTCCAGCCGTTTAAAATGTTCCGTCAGCTCGGCGCTGCGGCTCAGACCGGCCGCCAGCACCAGCGCGTTGATCAGGGAAAGGGGAGCCGCCAGACTGTCCACAAAGCCTGCCATGTCCGTTGCGGCGCACAGGCAGATATCCGACGCGCCCATCACCGGGGACATCTCGCCGTCCGTCAGCCCGATGACCGTGGCGCCGCCCTCCCGGGCAAAGCGCATGCATTCCAGCGTGCTGCTGGAGTAGCGCGGGAAGCTGATGCCGATGAACACGTCCTCGCTTCCGATGCGCTCCACTTCTTCGTATACGTCCACCGTGGTATGGCCTACCAGCACCACATCGTCGCAGATCTGATGCAGATAGTGATACATGAACTGGGCCAGGGGCGCTGCGGAGCGCAGACCCATCACATACAAGCGGCGCGCGCCGGTGATGGCGGCTACAGCCTTCTCAAATTCGTCCTGGCTGAGGGCGTCCACGGTTTTACGGATGTTCTGCATGTCGTTGCGCAGCACAGTGGCCATCAGGTTATGAGGGTCGATGGCCGACGCAATGGCGAAGCGCTGCTCCGCCGTCAGGCGCTGGCGCACCAGCGAGCGCAGGGTGGCCTGCATTTCTGGATAGCCCTCGTAGCCCAGCGCGCCGGCGAAGCGCACCACGGTGCTTTCGCTGACGCCGCAGGCCTTGCCCAGCATGCCCGCCGTCATGGATACGGCTTTGTCGTAGTTCTGGGCGATGTATTCTGCGATGCGCTTTTGGCCTTTGCTCAGCGGTTCGCCGCGGCGGTTCAGGCGCTGAAGAAGCTGTTGTGAATCTTGCAAGGTGGGTACCTCCAGTGAAGGGGTTTGTCTCGCAGTGGCGCTGCGCGAGGTTTTCTCGCGGCTGGCGCTGCGAGGGGCAGGGCAGGGCGCTGCACGCCCCTGCACCCCGTGCCTACTCTTTCTGGAAAGAGTAGGCAGAAAGCGCGGCACGCTACCTCCGGGCAAAACCCCAGAATGGCTCCGCTCTGCGCGGGGGCTGCAGATTGTCCGCGCTGCGCAGGCAGCGGACAGATAGAAGTTTCTTGGCTGGCGCGACGCGCCGGACGGCTTCGCCCCTTTTCGCGCCTCGCTACGCCGGGGTTTTGCCCTCCGTTCGCTAACGCCGCCCCCTGCTTGCCAGAAGGTGGCCGTGGTATGGGGGTGGGGTGTTGCGGAGATAGGGTGCGGTTGCGACATATGCGGAATAACCGTGTTGATGGGCTGCGACAAAATCAATGGATTGTTTGCGGCAAAAGGCGGACAGGCAGAAAACGCTCCCTTACAGCCCCAGGCCGTTCCACTGCTGGGTGGAAAGGCAGGAGAACGTGCCGATCATGCTTACGGTAACGTGACCGCGGGCCAGGTACCATTGATCGGTGCCTTCGTAGTGCTCCTCCACCTCGGCGATGCCGGTGAGCCAGTAGTAGACCTGATGGAAGGGGGACTCACGGCGCTCATAGCCGTCGGTATAGCGGCTCATGTTCAGGGGCGCATAGACCGTGGGCTGCCACTCTGCCGGATCGATACCCGGGCCGTTGATGTTCATCACGCACATGGGCAGCGGCGGGATGCGGCTGTAGCGCTCCGCCATATCGATGGTCAGCGCAGCAAGGGCGCGCAGAGGCTTGTCCCCTGCCTTCCATTCAATGGAGGAGGCGATGGCCCGGTAGCCGTTCATCGAAGCTTCCATGGCCGCGGCAAAGGTGCCGCTGTAATGGGTGTCGATGCCGGCGTTCAGACCGTTGTTGATGCCGGAGACCACCACGTCCACCGGTTCGGTGACCAGGCCGCCCAGCAGTGCAATGCGCACACAATCCGCCGGAGTGCCGCGCACTGCATAGCACTCCGCACCGGGGATATCCGTTTCGTAGGGCTGAACAAAAATCGGCTCCGTCAGGGTGATGCGATGGCTGGTAGCGCTCTGTTGGCTGGCAGGGGCGCACATGGTCACCCGATGCCCGCGGCGCGTCGCTTCCCTGAGCAGCGCCATGATTCCCACGGAACCTGCGCCGTCGTCATTCACCAGCAAAATATGCATAGCGTTCCTCCCTTTCTCAGGCGGTCAGCATCATTTGGTCTTTCCAGTAACCACGTCCACCAGCATCCGGGCGGCGTTGATCACCAGCGATACAGCCAGCGCCCACCAGAAGCTGTCAAAGGAGACGCTGCTTTTCACCAGCTCCGCCGCCACATCCACGATGCAGGCGTCCACCAGCACGTACAGCAATCCCAGGGTGCAGAAGTTGAACACCTTCAGGATCAGGCGCATCACCGGACGCAGCACGGTGTAGATCACCGCCAGGATCAGGCCCAGCACGATGGCATTGCCCATATCAATCAGGTGTACGCCGTCCATCAGATTGGCGCAAAAAGGAATTGCGGCTACCGTAATGCCAAAACGAAGCAAAGATGCAAACAATTCGTTGCCCTCCCGTTTCTGGTTTCTAAGGTCTTATTATATCATACTTCCCCGTGGGTGCATAGCCATGCGCCCGCCGGGGAATCATGTAGCGCAGCCACCGAACACACCTGTGCATTTTGCATAGGATGATGCGGAGGGAACGCGCTATGAAAAGCAAGTTTTTCAAGGATACACAGGGTCTCGACGAGCTATATACCCGCTGTGCCCCCGACAAGGTGAGCATCTGCCTGCGGATGGATAAGGCCGCCTACCAGCAGGTACTCAGCGAATCCGGAAGGCTGGGCATCACCAGCGGCGAGTATATCCAGCGGTTGCTGACGCAAAAGTCGCAAGTCAATCCTCCGTCCCATCAGGAATGACCCATGCCCGCAGGGCTGATCTCAAACATTCGCACCCCGCGCAGCCGCCCCGAAGGAATCTGCGTCCGGATGAAGGCCGCTTACCGGCGGCGGTTCATCAGCGCCGTCACCAGCATAAAGCCCGCCATGGTGCTTTCTACCAGCACCACCTGACCGTTGACGCCGATCAGTTCCAGTACCGTCAGGTGCAGTGCGCCGGTGGACGCTAAAAACTGCAAAAACACCACGACCATCAGCAGCCCTGCGCCGATATAGAGCCAGGGCTGCAGCCCGTTCATGCGGCTTTTTACCCCAGCCGCGGGCAGCACCAGCGAAACCGCCGCGCCCAGCAGCAGGCCTTTGATGGCAAATGCCCAGAAGCTGTTCAGGCCGCCGAGTCCATCCAGCCAGCGGAAGACGATGCTCAACAGGGCGCAGTACAGCAGCGGACACAGAGCGGCTACCAATTTCCGAAGCAGCATGTTTGATCTCCTCTCAGGTATCGGATGTTGATAAAAAGATGGAATGCGCAGGCGGCAGCGAATCTTTCGTCCCGATGCGCCGAAAAGCCGCGTCTGAGACGCCTAGTACGCATCGGGCTTTTTCGTTGCTGGCTGGGGTTCCTGCGAAACGGACGCGGAACGGACCCACGGAACCAACGCCCGTGGTCATCCCCTGCGTTCCAGCGCAGCCGCCCGTTCCTTATCGGTCATGGGCGCGGTCTCGAACAGGTCGGGGCGCATACGCAGGGTCACGTCCAGAGCCTGCTCCCGCCGCCATTTATTGATCTTGGCATGGTCGCCGCTGAGCAGCACCTCCGGTACTTCCAGCCCCTCAAATTCCCGGGGACGGGTGTACTGGGGGTACTCCAGCAGACCGTTGGTGAAGCTCTCCTCGTCGGTGCTGCCTGCGCTGCCCAGCACGCCGGGTACATAGCGGGCTACCGCATCGCAGATGGTCATGGCGGCCAGCTCGCCGCCGGTCAAAACAAAATCACCCAGCGAGATCTCCTCATCCACCACCAGGTCGAGGGCTCGCTGATCCACGCCTTCGTAGTGGCCGCACAGGATGATCATGTTGTCCAGTTTGGCCAGCTGTTCCACCTTCTGCTGATTGAAGGTCTTTCCCCGGGGGCTCATGTAGATACAGGGGCCGTCGTAGCCCTGAGCGCGCAGATCACGCACCGCATCCACAATGGGCTGGGCCAGCATTACCATGCCCGCACCGCCGCCGAAGGGATAGTCGTCCGTATTCTTGTGCTTGAGGGTGCTGTATGGGCGAATATCACAGGGCGTGACGGTGAGCAGGCCTTCGTTGATGGCCCGGCCGAGGATGCTGCTTCTCAGCACGCTTTCAAACATTTCCGGAAAGATGGTCAGGATAGCGATCTTCATTGGGGGAGGACTCCTTGTATGCGTAGGATGGTTACGATAGGAGGGGTAGGGGTGCTGGTTTGTGGCTGGCACTGTGCGTGGTTTTTCGCGGCTGGCGCTGCGAGGGACAGGGCAGGGCGCTGCACGCCCCTGCACCCCGTGCCTAGTCTTTTTCGGCCGCTTCGTGTCGCGGCTACGCGGCTGCGGAGCGCCAAGGCGCTGTCCTGCGCTTCTTACGTCGCCGTGGGTTTCTCGCGGCTGGCGCTGCGAGGGACAGGGCAGGGCGCTGCACGCCCCTGCACCCCGTGCCTAGTCTTTTTCGGCCGCTTCGTGTCGCGGCTACGCGGCTGCGGAGCGCCAAGGCGCTGTCCTGCGCTTGCTAACGTCGCCGTGGGTTTCTCGCGGCTGGCGCTGCGTGGGGCAGGGCAGGGCGCTGCACGCCCCTGCACCCCGTGCCTACTCTTTTTCGGCCGCTTCGTGTCGCGGCTACGCGGCTGCGGAGCGCCAAGGCGCTGTCCTGCGCTTGCTAACGTCGCCGTGGGTTTCTCGCGGCTGGCGCTGCGTGGGGCAGGGCAGGGCGCTGCACG
>SVGM01000011.1:18886-107015 GCA_015056365.1 Clostridiales bacterium
TCTTTTTCGGCCGCTTCGTGTCGCGGCTACGCGGCTGCGGAGCGCCAAGGCGCTGTCCTGCGCTTGCTAACGTCGCCGTGGGTTTCTCGCGGCTGGCGCTGCGTGGGGCAGGGCAGGGCGCTGCACGCCCCTGCACCCCGTGCCTAGTCTTTTTCGGCCGCTTCGTGTCGCGGCTACGCGGCTGCGGAGCGCCAAGGCGCTGTCCTGCGCTTGCTAACGTCGCCGTGGGTTTCTCGCGGCTGGCGCTGCGTGGGGCAGGGCAGGGCGCTGCACGCCCCTGCACCCCGTGCCTACTCTTTCTGGAAAGAGTAGGCAGAAAGCGCGGCACGCTACCTCCGGGCAAAACCCCAAAATAGCTTCGCTCTGCGCGGGGGCTGCAGATTGTCCGCGCTGCGCAGGCAGTGGACAGATAGAAGTTTCTTGGCTGGCGCAACGCGCCGGACGGCTTCGCCCCTTTTCGCGCCTCGCTACGCCGGGGTTTTGCCCTCCGTTCGCTAACGCCGCCACGGGTTGCCGGAAGGTGGCTGTGGTATGGGGGCGGGGTGTTGAGGAAGTGTGCTTGGTTGCGGGTTGCCTGGCTTGGCTGTGCAAATATCATCCCCGCAGCCAACGCCCGCACAGCGGGGGCACGCAACGCAGCGCGAAGCGCGAGGACGTGCCCCTACGCCAGCGGCGTGTGGCAGGGAAGGGACCCTGCCACGAAAGCCGCGGCTTCTGTCTGTCCACACCGGGGCGAACGATCTGCCTCAGGCGGATCGGACGCCCATCATTGGTAGAGGGAAACTTCGGCCAGCCGATCCTCATTGAGCACAATGCGGCCTTCGTCCACGTTGACCTCCAGCAGCACGTCCTTGAGACCGGGGGTCATCAGGGTACCCTTGGGGGTCTGGAACACGAACACGTCCACACCGCCGGGGGTGAGCACGTCGGTCAGCTTGCCGATGGGATTACCCTTGGTGTCAAAGGCGGGCAGACCAAGGATGTCGGCGATAAAGACCTCGTCCTCGGGCAGTTCCCGGGCATGGGCGCGATCCACATACAGCTTCACGCCGCGCAGCTTCTCAGCTTCGTTGCGGTCATCAACGCCTTCCAGCTGCAAATAAACATCGTCGCCATTGACCCGCGCGCCCAGCACCTTGATGGGGGCAAAGCCATTGCCGGCGGGCATCAGCGCCTCCTCCAGATCGTAAAAGCGCTCCGGGTCGTCAGTATAGTGGCGTACTTTCACCTCGCCGCGGATGCCCTGGGGCTTGGTGATCTCTCCAATGAGCAAATGCTCCTGTTTCATGTGCTGCTCCTTTACATGGCAAAAGGGAACCGCCGCAAAGGCCGCTGAACGGCGTACCACGGCTGGTTCCCCCTGAATGCCAACTTATTGAATCTCCACGAAAACGGGCTTCTGGTTCTTGGCGGTAGCGGCGCGCACCACGGCACGGATGGCCTTGGCGATGCGTCCCTGCTTGCCGATGACCTTGCCCATATCCTCGGGCGCCACATGAAGCTCCAGAATGGTAGCCTCAGGGCCGACGGTTTCTTCCACAGTCACGGCGTCCTTGTTGTCCACCAGCGACCGGGCGACGTATTCCACCAGCTCTTTCATCCGGCTTAGCCCTCGATGACGCCGCTCTTCTTGAGCAGAACCTTCACGGTATCGGTGGGCTGAGCGCCATTGGCCAGCCACTGCTTGGCGGCTTCGGCATCGATCTGAATGGTGGCGGGCTCAGTCATGGGATTGTAGTAGCCGATCTCGGCGATGTTGCGGCCATCGCGGGGGCTGCGCTCGTCAGCGACGACAACACGATAGAAAGGCTTTTTCTTCATACCCATTCTCTTCAGACGAATCTTGACCATTTTGGTATTCCTCCTGCTTTGGTTGGATTTGGTTGATGTATCTGTAAACCATGGCTCCCGTTGGGGATGGGTTTATCAGCGTAGGAATCTGTCACCGCCCTTGGAGGCGGTTGGGGCAGCGCCTGCATCAGAAAGGCATGCGCATCTTGCCAAACTTGCCCTTGCGGCTCATCATCTGCTTCATCATGCTCTTGGCCTGATCAAACTGGCGGATGAGGGCGTTGACGTCCTGCACGGTGGTGCCGCTGCCGGCGGCGATGCGCTTGCGGCGGCTGGCGTTGAGAATGCCGGGGTTACGGCGTTCCCGGGGGGTCATGCTGCGGATGATGGCTTCGGGCTTTTTCATAGCGTCGTCGTCGATCTCCACATCGCCCAGGCGGTTTGCACCGGGCAGCATGCTGATCATGCTGGAGATGCCGCCCATTTTCTTCATCTGCTGCATCTGAGCCAGGAAGTCCTCCAGGGTCAAATCCTGACCCTTCTTGTGGGAGAGACGCTCCACGTCCTTCTCGTCAAAGGCATCCTGCGCCTTTTCGATGAGGGTCATCACATCGCCCATGCCCAGGATTCGGCTGGCCATGCGGTCGGGGTGGAACAGCTCGATATCGGAGAGCTTTTCACCGATACCGCAGAACTTGATGGGCTTGCCCACCACAGCCTTGATGGACAGGGCAGCACCGCCGCGGGTGTCGCCGTCCAGCTTGGTGAGAATGACGCCGTCGATGCCCAGGTTTTCATCGAAGGTCTTGGCCACGTTCACCGCATCCTGGCCGGTCATGGCGTCCACGGTGAAGAGGATCTCCTGGGGCTTGATCTCCGCCTTGATGCGGCGCAGCTCCTCCATGAGGGCTTCGTCGATGTGCAGGCGGCCGGCGGTATCGATGATGAGCACGTCGCGGCCGTAGTGATGGGCGTACTCGATGGCCTCTTTGGCAGTCTTGACCGGATCCTGGGTGCCGTTTTGGTACACAGGCACGTCGATCTGGGAGCCTACCACTTCCAGCTGCTTGATGGCGGCGGGACGGTAGATGTCGCAGGCGGCCAGCATGGGCTTCTTGCCCTGCTTTTTCAGGTGGTTGGCCAGCTTGCCGCACATGGTTGTTTTACCAGCGCCCTGCAGGCCGCACAGCATATAGATAGTAGGAACGGAGCTGGACCAGGTCAGGCGGGAATGCTCGGTGCCCATGAGGGCGGTCATTTCCTCGTTGACGATCTTGATGACCTGCTGGGCAGGAGAGAGGCTGTCCAGCACCTTCTGGCCTACGCAGCGTTCGGTGACCTTTTTGCAGAAATCCTTGACCACCATGTAGTTGACGTCAGCTTCCAGAAGTGCCAGGCGCACCTCGCGCATGCCTTCCTTCACGGTCTGCTCGGTAAGCTTGCCGCGGCTGGTCAGCTTGGAGAGCGCCCCGGAAAGCTTTTGGCTCAGCCCTTCAAATGCCATGGTCGTTCTCCTCCTGTTCGATGGTTTCTCGGATCAGTCCGAGGGCCTGTTCCACATCGGCCCGGGCCTGCTGGGGCAGTGCCTGCGCGCATACGCCCTCCAGCAGCGCGGCGGCTTTTTCCAGCTGCTCCGCTACGCCCCGCATCCTTGCGGCAGCGCCGACGGCGGCTTCATAGGCCCGGAGCTTTTCGCCGG
The DNA here is from genome assembly GCA_015056365.1 of Clostridiales bacterium. GTDB lineage: Bacteria > Bacillota > Clostridia > Christensenellales > Aristaeellaceae > Limiplasma. The sequence goes on from SVGM01000011.1 coordinate 22,377, forward strand.
AACGGACGATCAGCTCATGCACGCTCTGCCGGGTGCAGCCCAGCTGCTCTGCGATCTCCCCCAGAGACAGATCCTCCTGATAGTACAGGGTGACCGCCTCCAGCTGCTTCCCTGTCAAAAGACCGCCGTAGAAGGCGCACAGGGTACCCATCTCCACGCTGGTTTCCAGCCTGTTTTCAGGCGCGGGGATCTGGGACGTGCTCATGGGGAGTGGCTCCTTTCGGACTTGGGTGTCAGGATATTTTCCCTGACAGCCTTGCTATGATACCCGATTTCTGCCGCCTTGTCAAGGGTTTTTCCCTGACAGGTGACTTTTTTCTCCCGGCTGCCGTCTGCTTCCTTAGGTTGACCGGGAACGTCGATTATTGTATACTAAGTTTTGTATGTCATACATTTACGATCAATCCGAAGATACAGAGGTGTTCCCCATGAAAAAGGTTTTCATCATTGGCGCAGGTCCTGCAGGTCTGACGGCTGCCTATGAGCTGCTCAAGCGGGGCGAGTTCGACGTGACCATCCTGGAGAAAACCGACCGCATCGGCGGCATCTCCCAGACGGTGCGCCACGGCGGCAACCGGATGGACATCGGCGGTCACCGCTTCTTTTCCAAGGATCAGCGGGTGATGAAATGGTGGGCGGACATGATGCCCCTGCAGGGCGCGCCCTCCTTTGACGACAAGACCCTTAACCGGGAAGTGTCCCTGACGGAAGGCGGCCCCGACCCGGAGAAAGAGGATCGGGTCATGCTGGTGCGCAACCGGGTCAGCCGGATCTATTACCAGCACCATTTCTTTGATTATCCCATCAGCCTGAAGTGGGAGACCCTGAAAACCATGGGTTTTGCCACCACCATGAAGGTAGGCTTCAGCTTCCTCAAGGCCACGCTGATGAAAAAGCCCAACGACAATCTGGAGAATTACTACATCAACTCTTTTGGCAAAAAGCTGTACGGGATGTTCTTTGAGGGCTACACCGAAAAGCTGTGGGGCCGCCATCCCAGCGAGATCGACGCCAGCTGGGGCAAGCAGCGCACCAAGGAGCTGAGCATCTTCGGCATCCTCAAGGATATGCTGGGCAAGGTGTTCCTCACCAAGGAACAGCGCCAGAAGCAGGTGCAGACCTCCCTGATCGAGGAGTTCCGCTATCCCAAGTTCGGCCCTGGCCAGCTGTGGGAGACGGTGGCTGATGAGATTCAGAAGCTGGGCGGCAAGGTGATCATGGAGTCCGAAGTGCTGGGCGTTGTTACCGAAGGCGATCGGGTCACCGCGGTCACCTACAAGGATGCACACGGGCAGCACACCGAAAACGCCGACCTGTTCTTCTCCTCCATGCCTGTGAAGGATCTGGTGGCCGGCATGAACGACGTGCCCGCCGACATCGCCCGGGTGGCCGAGGGTCTGCCCTATCGCGATTTCGTCACCGTGGGTCTTCTGGTGGACAAGCTGGAGCTGAAAAACGAAACCAAGCTCAAAACCCTGGGCAACATCGTGCCCGACTGCTGGATCTACGTGCAGGACACCGGCGTGAAGCTGGGCCGCATCCAGATTTTCAACAACTGGTCCCCCTATTTGGTGGCCGATCCGGAGAACACTGTGTGGGTGGGTCTGGAGTACTTCTGCAATGAAGGCGACGATTTCTGGAACATGTCCGAGGAGGACTGCGTGGCCATGGCCATCCGCGAGCTGATCTCCATGGGCGTGATCCGGGACGCCTCCTGCGTACGCGACAGCCACCGGGAGCGCATCCAGAAGGCCTACCCCGCCTACTTTGACACCTACGACGAGATGGATAAGCTGGTCAGCTACCTCAGCGGCTTTGAAAATCTCTACTGCGTGGGCCGCAACGGCCAGCATCGCTACAACAACATGGACCACTCCATGGCCACCTCTTTTGAGGCCGTGGATAACATCCTTGCCGGGGTCACCGACAAAACCAACATCTGGAACGTGAACACCGAGCAGGAGTATCACGAAGAAAAGAAAGAAGCGTAAAGACAGGGGCGGCGTGTTTTCGCCGCCCTGCACCTTCCCAGACACGCCGCCCAAGAGGAGCTCCGCCATGCAGTTCATACCCCGACAGCAAATTGATTTTCCGGCCGCTGCCCTGCACCCTTACGAAGGGGTCGTGGCGCGGCTTTTATATGCCCGGGGCATCCGCACCGCCAAGGAAGCGGACGCCTTCCTGCACCCATCCCTAAGCATGCTCCACGATCCCATGCTGATGCATGGCATGGCGGATGCGCTGGCCATTCTGGCCGAGGCAAAGGCCAACCAGACACCGACTGTGGTGTACGGCGACTACGATGTGGACGGCATCTGCGCCAGCACCCTGCTGACGCTGGCTCTGCGCCGCTATGGGCTGAACGTGACCCCTCATGTGCCCCTTCGGGCAGAAGGCTATGGGCTCAACTGCGCCGCAGTGCAGGAGCTGGCAGGGCAGTTCGGCCTGATGGTCACAGTGGATCTGGGCATCACCAATCATGAAGAAGTGCGCCTGGCGCAAAGCCTGGGCATGAAGGTCATCGTCACCGACCACCACGGCCTGGGGCTGGAAATGAGCCCCGCCGACGCCGTGATGAACCCTCTCCTGGGGGATTACCCCTTCCGCCGCCTGTGCGGTACCGGCGTGGCCTTCAAGCTGGCGCAAGCGCTGCTGGGGCTGAGCGCCTGTGAGGACTATCTGGATTTGGCGGCGCTGGCCACGGTGGCGGACATCGTGCCCCTGACAGACGAAAACCGCGTACTGGTGGCACTCGGCCTGCCCTGCATCGCCAAGGCGGAGCGCCCGGGCATCAAGGCGCTGCTGGAGGTCAGCGGCAGTCCGGCTGCCATTACCTCCGACACGCTGGGCTACCAACTGGGGCCCCGGCTGAACGCTGCCGGCCGACTGGGCAACGCCGGGGATGCGGTGGAATTGCTGCTGACCGACAGCCTGGCACGCGCCCATCAGCTGGCCCGGGAGCTGGACGACCTGAACGCTGCCCGCAAAGCCGAGGAGACCCGGCTGGTCCGCGCCGCAGAGGAAGCCGCCAGCCAGCATGATTTTACTGCCGAAAAGGCCCTCGTTGTCTCCGGCGACGGCTGGCACGTGGGCGTGATCGGTCTGGCGGCAGGACGGCTGTGCCAGAAATACAGCTGCCCGGTGTGCGTCCTCAGCCGGGAGGACGGCGTGCTCCACGGAAGCCTGCGCAGCGTCCCCGGCGTGCACATCCACAACTGTCTCAAAACCTGCGACGACCTGCTCACCCGCTACGGCGGCCATGAACAGGCCGCCGGCGTGACCCTTCCCGCCGAAAACGAAGCGGCCTTCCGCCAGCGCCTCCAGCAGGCTGTCTCCGAAGCAGATGAAAGCTGCTTCCTGCCTCGGCAGGTCTATGACGCGGAAGTGACCCTGCAGGAATGCACCATGGAGTTGCAGCGGCAGATCGCGCAGCTGGCGCCCTTCGGCTGCGACAACCCCGCGCCCCTTTTGCTGGTACGGGGCGCCATTCCTGTGGAGCACCGGGCGGTGGGCACGGACGGCGCCCACCTGAAGCTGACCCTCCGCCAGGAGCAGCGGGTGCTACCGGGCATCGCCTTTTCCATGGGTCACATGGCCAGCCGTATGCCCCAGCAGGTGGATGCGGTCTTTGCGCTGGATGTAAACACCTTCCGGGGAGAAACCACCCTGCAGGCGCAGGTGAAAGCTCTCCAGCCGGTGCGTCAGGAGCAACTCAGCGCCCTCAGGCAGCCCGACGGGACAGCTGAGCAGGAAGCGCTGCTATTGCATTTCCTTGGTGCTTTTGCCCTGATGGCAGGAAAAGCGCCTACCGAAAACGAAGTAATGAATGTTATCCGCCATGCAGACCGCACGGAGCTGCTGGCCGCCGTCAAGGCGGGCCGGCGTGGTCTGCTGGTGCTGACCCATACCAACGCCTCCGCCCATGCGGTGCTTTCCGCAGGCGACTTGCAGCTGTGCCAGCGAGGCCTGCCCGACGCCAGATGCTTTGCCACCCTGATGACTGCGCCCCAGTGGGAAACCCTCACCGGCCACTGGCGTGAGGTCTGGCTGGCGGACGGCGAGGCCTTCCCCGGCCAGGCAGAACTGCTGACCCGGCAGCTGCCTCAGTGCCAAGTGCACGTGCTGCCCCCCTCTGAGGAGCTGCGAACGCTGGCTTCCGCGCTGGATGCCGGCGATGACCTCTATCGCAGCCTGTACCGTGCCCTGCGCACCTGTGCTTTCCGCACCGCCGCCGAAGCTGCTCAGGCCGCCGGCATTACCACGCTGCAGGCGCGTACCGCTCTGCATGCCTTCCATCAGCTGGGCCTGATCGACTACTGCGACCAGCCCTTCCGTTATACCCTGCTGCCGCCCAATAAGTGTCAGCTGGGAGACAGCCCCATTCTGGGCGCGATTCGCAGGCTGCAATAAGCCGCCGATCCTTCCCATCCTCTATGAAAAGGAGACTTTGCCGTGGCACAGGAAACACCCATGTCCCCTAAAAAGCTGCTGCTGTTGCACGGCACGTTGCTTTTGTATTCGCTCAGCAGCGTCCTTGCCAAGGTGGCAGGCGTCCGCATGGCCGGCGAGGACTTCTCCGGCACGCTGATCTTTCTGTCTCTGGAGTTTTTCGCGCTGGCGCTGTACAGCCTGCTGTGGCAGCAGGTGCTCAAGCGTATGCCGCTGAACGTGGCCTATTCCAGCAAGGGCGTGTGTACCCTATGGACCTGTCTGTTCGGCATTCTGCTCTTTCAGGAGCCCCTCACTATCGGAAAGGCGCTGGGCATGCTGCTGGTGCTCGGCGGAGTGTATCTCGTGGTGAGCGACCATGAATAGCGGTGTTCTTATCTATCTGATCACCCCGCTTTTGTCGGCCCTCAGTCAGCTGATGCTCAAGCGCGCCGCCGACGATACACGCTACACCGGCATCCGGTTCTACCTCAACTGGCTGGTGATCCTCGCCTACGGGCTGTTCTTCGGCTGCATGCTGCTCAACGTGGTCGCCCTGCGCACCCTTGAATTGAGCACCGCCAGCGTCCTGGAAGCCTCCAGCTACATCTACGTAATGATTCTCAGCTGGCTGATCCTCAAGGAAAAGCTGACCCGGCGCAAGCTCATCGGCAACGGCCTGATCATCCTGGGCATTATCCTGACGCTGACGCTGTAAAAAGCCTTCTCTCTGTCTCCTCCCGCCCCCAACAAAGCCAAACCCGGCCTTTGCACCATGAAGCAGCGCAATGCGCAGCTTTCCAAAGGCCAGCGCCCTTGGCAGGGATCGTCAACCCCAAAAAACCGTAACAACTGCGGATGACCCGCTTCAACCATAAAGGAGGAATCCCCCATGGAAACCCAGATCATCACCCCCAAAAAAACGATCTTCTCCGGCATTCAGCCCTCCGGCACCCTGACGCTGGGCAACTATATCGGCGCGCTGCGAAACTTCACCCTTTTGCAGGATGAATACAACTGCATCTACTGCGTGGTGGACATGCATGCCATCACCGTGCGCCAGAACCCCGCCGACCTGCGCCGCCGCTGCCTGGAGCTGGCCGCCACCTACATTGCCTGCGGCCTGGATCCCAAAAAGAACATCATCTACTGCCAGAGCCACGTCAGCGGCCATGCCGAACTGAGCTGGATCCTGAACTGTTATACCTACATGGGCGAGCTCAACCGCATGACCCAGTACAAGGACAAGTCCGCCAAGCACGCCGACAACATCAACGCCGGTCTGTTCACCTATCCCGTACTGATGGCTGCTGACATCCTGCTCTATCAGGCGGATCTGGTGCCCATCGGCGCAGACCAGAAGCAGCACCTGGAGCTGACCCGCGACATCGCCCAGCGCTTCAACGGCGTCTACGGCGACGTGTTCACCGTGCCCGAGGGCTACTTCGGCAAGGTGGGCAGCCGCGTGATGAGCCTGCAGGATCCCACCCGCAAGATGAGCAAGTCCGACCCCGAGGATTGCTACATCGCCATCCTTGACCCCGCCGACGTGATCCGCCGCAAGGTGAAGCGCGCCGTCACCGACAGCGACGCCGAGATCCGCTTCGATCCGGAAAACAAGCCCGGCGTCAGCAACCTGCTGTCCATCATCGCCGCCATGACCGGCGACAGCATAGAAAACGTGGTCAACGACCTGTCCGGCCAGGGCTACGGCGCCCTTAAGAACCGCGTCAGCGACTGCATCATTGAGACCTTGACCCCCATCCAGGAGGAGCACAAGCGCCTCATGGCCGACAAGGCCTACCTGCAGGGCATCCTGGACGAGAACGCCCAGCGCGCCAACGCTATCGCCACCCGTACCCTGCGCAAAGTCCAGAAGAAGATCGGCTTCGCTGCCAGAGGCTGACCAGGGGGTGACCCCCTGGACCCCCGGACCGCGCCCTATGGGGCGCGGGGGTTGGGTGATAGAACGGGTTGTTGACTAAAGCAACCGCCGGTCGGGATACGGCCCTCCCGGCTGTCTCCGGGGAGGGAATGCCTTCCTGCCGGGGCCGAGCGATTCCCAAGCTTGAAAGGCATTTTCTATCCAAACAACATTAAAGGCAAGGTGCCAATGCAGCACCTTGCCTTTTTTTGATTTTACGAAGAAACCAATCGGCCTGTCCACTTACAACCCCGCAGTCAACAGTGTAAACCCCGGCGAAAGGAAATGCCTTCCCGCATGGGCCAAATCATTCCCAAGCTTGAAAGGCATTTTTCTACCCAAACAGCATAAAAGGCAAGGTGCCCATGCAGCACCTTGCCTTTTTCGATTTTGATTTTACGAACAAACCAACCGGCCTGTCCATTTACAACCCCGCAGTCAATAATGCAAGCCCGACTCCTGCGCCGTGAAACGGCGCAGTATGTGGGTCCAGGGCCTCAGGCCCTGGCGGGATCCAAGGGCAAAGCCCTTGGCCTAATACAGGGGCAGCACCCTGCCACATCACCGCTCCTCGCGGAAATACGGCAGACCCAGCGCGGCGGGAGGCTGATCCTCGCGCTTTTTGCGAAGGGAGGTAATGACCAGCACGATGATGGTGACCAGATAGGGCAGGGCGCGGAAGACCTCCAGGGCATGACGGCTGAGGCCGCCGATGTACAAGTAAAGGATGCACAGGCCGCCGAAGAGCCAGCTGCCCCAGATGACGTTCAGGGGACGCCAGCGAGCGAAGATAACCAGCGCCACAGCCAGCCAGCCCAGATCGCCGAAGCCGTTGTTGTTCCAGCCGCCGGTGGAGTAATCCATGACGAAGTACAAGCCGCCCAGACCAGCGATCATGCCGCCGATGATGGTAGCCATGTACTTGTAGCGGTTCACGTTGATGCCGGCAGCGTCGGCGGTAGCGGCGCTTTCACCAACGGAGCGCAGGTTCAGGCCGGGGCGGGACTTGTAGAGGAACCAGTGCAGTACGATGGTGATGAGGATGCCGCCATACACCAACGCACCGTAGCCGAAGAGCAGCTCGCCAACCACGGGCAGATCGCTCAGGAAGGGGATCTTGGCGCGGAAGAGGCCGGAGGTAGCAGCGGTGGAGATCTGACCCACGCCGCCGGCCATGGTGCTCAGGCTGCCGCCGAAGAAGTTGCCGAAGCCGACGCCGAAGGTGGTCAGCGCCAGACCGGTCACGTTCTGGTTGGCGCGGAGGCTGATGGTGAGCACGGAGTAGATCAGCGCGCCCAGACCGGAGAACAGCAGCGCGCACAGCAGGCTCAGGACCACGCCCACAATGGGGACGGGGGTTTCTACGGCGCGCTCATAGAGGAACGCTCCCATCAGGCCGCCGATGCCGCCCATGTACATCATGCCGGGCACGCCCAGGTTCAGGTTGCCGCTCTTTTCGGTGAGAATTTCGCCGTTGGCGCCGTAGAGGATGGTCATGCCCATGGTGAATGCTTTGGAGAGAAATGTCAGCCAAATGTTCATGCCTTCACGACCTCCTCTGTATGCTTGCGGGAGCGGAACTCCAGGCGATAGTTGATGAAAAATTCACAACCGAGAATAAAGAACAGGATGATACCGGTCAAAATCTCGCTGGCGCTTTCGCTGAGGTTAAAGTCGGTAGCGATCTGACTGCTGCCGCGCTCCATGAACACCAGGAAGAACGCCACCACGATCATGGCGAAGGGGTTCAGCTTACCAAGCCATGCCACCGTAATGGCAGTAAAGCCGCGGCCGCCGGCCAGACCGGTGGAGATGGTATGGCCCACATCGCCTGCCAGCAGGAAGCCGCACACGCCCGCGATAGCGCCGGAGAGCGCCATGGTGCGCATGATAACCTTGCTTACGTTGATGCCGCTGTAGCGGGCGGTGTTCTCGCTTTCGCCCACCACAGCGATCTCGTAGCCTTGCTTGGTATAGCGCATATAGAAGTACAGCGCCACAGCGATGAACAGCACCAAAGAGATGGTGAGCAGGTATTTGTTACCGGCGATGTTGGGCAGCCAGACGGCCTTGTCCAGCGAGCCCACTTTGTTGGAGCCCTTGGGGTTTTCCCAGAAGATGATGCAGAAGGTGACCACCTGGGTGGCTACGTAGTTCATCATCAGGGTGAACAGGGTCTCGTTGGTGTTCCATCTGGCCTTAAAGAAGGCGGGGATGATGCCCCAGATCGCGCCCAGCAGGATGCCGGCCAGCGCCATCAGGGTATACAGCAGCACCGGGGGCAGTCCCTTGCCGTAAATCATCACGGCGGCGGTACCCAGCGCACCCATCAGCACCTGACCTTCCGCGCCGATGTTCCAAAAGCGCATACGGAAGGCAGGCAGAATGGCCAGACCCACGCACAGCAGCACCGCTGCGTCACGGAAGGTGACCCACATGCGGCGGTTGGTGCCCATGGCGCCGTCCCAGATGCCGGCGTATACCTGCAGGGGGTTCAGCGCCGTCTTGCCGGGGATCATGCTGGTGAGCAGCACGATCACGCCGCCGCACACCACCAGCGCCAGCACCACGGCGATCAGGCGGATCAGCATGCTCTTCCAAAAGGGCATGGGATCCCGCTTAACGATGTGCATCAAAGGTTCCCGTACCTTCGGATTACTCATTGGCAGCCACCTCCTCCGCGATACTGCTGGATTTGGTCATCAACAGACCGATCTCTTCCTTGGTTGCGGTGCGTCCGTCCACGATACCGGTAATGCGGCCGCCGCTGAGTACCATGATTCTGTCGCACAGAGCCAGCAGCACGTCCAGGTCCTCACCCACGCAGATGACGGCTGCGCCGTTCTTTTTCTGCTCATTGAGCAGGCGGTAGATGGTATGGGAGGAATGGATATCCAGACCGCGCACGGGATACGCCACCATCAACACCCGGGGGCGGGAGGCGATCTCGCGGCCCACCAGCACCTTTTGTACGTTACCGCCGCTCATACGGCCCACAGGCGCATCCGGACCGGGGGTGACGATGCTCAGCTCCCGGATGATCCGCTCGGACATCTCCATGGGCTTTTTGCGGCGGAGCAGACCGCCGAAGCCATCCCGGTAGGTACGGAGCATCATATTGTCGGTGGTGCCCATGGCCGCCACCAGACCCATGCCCAGGCGATCTTCAGGGACAAAGCTCAGACGCACGCCAAATTGGCGGATCTCCTCGGGGGTATGGTGGGTCAGCTCCACCCAGTCGCGGGTCTTGGGCTTGTAGAGGATGCTGCCCTCGGTGACCGCCTGCAGACCGGCGATGCTTTCCAGCAGCTCGCGCTGGCCGCTGCCCGCAATGCCGGCAATGCCAAGGATCTCGCCGCTGTAGCATTCAAAGCTGGCGTCCTTCAGCACGGTCAGGCCTTCCCGGTTGATGCAGTTCACGCCTTCCATCTTCAGGCGCAGCTGCTGGTTCTCCGGCTCGGGCCGCTCGATATCCAGCACCACCTTTTCGCCTACCATCATTTCGGTCAGGCTCATTTCAGTGGCGGAGGCGGTCTCCACGGTGCCGATGCTCATACCCTTGCGCAGAACCGCGACCCGGTCGCTCAGGGCCAGCACCTCGTGGAGCTTGTGAGTGATGATAATGATCGAATGCCCCTGATCGCGCATGTTGCGCAAAACAGTGAACAGCTTGTCCGTCTCCTGGGGGGTGAGCACGGCGGTGGGCTCGTCCAGAATGAGGATATTCGCGCCGCGGTAGAGCATCTTGACGATCTCCACCGTCTGCTTCTGGCTGACGCTCATCTCGTAGATCTTCTTGCTGAGGTCAATCTCAAAGCCGTACTTATCCGTCAGCGCCTGAATATCGGCGGTGATCTTCTTCATGTCCAGCCGCAGCTTGCCCGGCAGGCCAAGAATGATATTCTCCGCAGCGGTCAGCACATCCACCAGCTTGAAGTGCTGATGAATCATGCCGATGCCCAGCTCAAAGGCGTCCCTGGGGGAACGGATGACTACTTCCTGGCCATCGACGAAGATCTGGCCTTCGTCCGGGTAGTAGATGCCCGCCAGCATGTTCATCAGCGTGGTCTTGCCGCTGCCGTTTTCGCCCAGCACAGACAGGATCTCGCCTTTCTGTACGACGAAATCCACGTTTTCATTGGCGACGACCTTACCAAAGCGCTTGGTAATGCCGCGCATTTCGATCATTGGGGTCAATGGGAACACCTCCGTAGCGATGGGTGCGTTGGGGTATCAAAAACTATGATCACTATACACGAAAATCATAGGGCATGTAAAGAAATTTGGGTGAAATGTTCGGGAAATGTTATATGGTGTAAACAATGAAAAAACGCCTGCTTTGACATACCCTTATCCGTTATGCTATGCTGGTCATGCGATCCAACAATAGGATACAGGAGGCTGCATATGAAAAACAAGAATACTCATGCCACCCTGCTGGTACTGGTGGGCGGTTACATCCTTTATATTGCCTATATGCTCTTTGACAAGATGCGCAGCGGCGCCCAGGAGATGCCGCCGGCGCTCAACATCGCCGCCATCGCGTTCTTTGCGCTGGCAGGCTTGGGCGTGCTGCTGTACGCGTGGAAGACCTGGCGCAAGGACGACAAGGCGGACAAGGAAGGCCCGGAGCAGGAGGATCAGATAAAATAAGCAAATCGCCTGCTTTGGGGTGAAGGATTGCGGAAATTCGCCTGCATGAAGGGACGATCCATGGCTGCTGACAGCCGTGGGTCGTCTTTTTGCGTCAGCGCTTCGTCTATATCACAAAAAAGATCATGAAAAGAAAAATAGGATATATAGGTGGTGAAAACGTTTTTTTCAAGGGTTTACAAGCACGTCTTTTGTCGGAAACGGTCACCCTTACCAATTTTCCTTACAAAACCCATTTACAAATGGGGGTTGGTTGTGTATAATGCTTGCAGAACTTTTCGCAAATTCATAAAAAAGGAGTTGTATTTCGCATGAAAAAGTTCGTATCTCTGTTCCTTGCTCTGGTTATGGTTCTGAGCATGTTCGCCGTGGCGACCGCTGAAACCGAAACCAAGAAGGTCGGTATCTCCATGCCCACCCAGTCCCTCGAGCGCTGGAATCGCGACGGTTCCTACCTGAAGGAAGAGTTTGAGAAGGCTGGCTTCGAAGCTGTCCTGACCTACTCCGACAACGACGCTGGCCGTCAGGTCAACGACATTCAGAACATGCTGGCTGACGGCGTTGACGTTCTCGTCATCTCTGCCATCGATGACGGCGCTCTGAACACCGTTATGGACGAAGCTGCTGAGCTGGGCGTGCCCGTCGTCGCTTACGACCGCCTCATCTCCAACGACGCCGTGTCCTACTACGTATCTTTCGACAACTACACCGTCGGCGTGCTGCAGGGCCAGTATGTTGAGACCGCTCTGGATCTGGCTAACGCCGGTGACAAGGTGTACAACATCGAGTTCACCGCTGGTGACCCCGCTGACACCAACGCCACCTACTTCTTCAACGGTGCTTTCGACACCCTGAAGCCCTACATCGACGCTGGCACCCTGAACGTTGTGTCCGGCCAGACTGAGTTCCAGCAGGTTGCTACCGCTCAGTGGAACACCGACAACGCTCTCAACCGCGCTCAGACCGTGCTGTCCTCCTTCTATGCTGATGGCACCGTGCTGGATGTGTGGCTGTGCTCCAACGACTCCACCGCTCTGGGCGTTGCTCAGGCCATCGAGTCCGACTATGCTGGCACCAACCCCATCATCGTGACCGGTCAGGACGGCGACGTTGCCAACCTGGCTAACATCGTGGATGGCAAGCAGACCATGACCGTTTACAAGAACGTTGCTGACGAAGCCGTTGTTACTCTGTCTCTGGTTCAGGCCATGTTCGCTGGCGACGTGGACGGCGCTGCTCTGGCTGCTTCCTTCGGCGTGCCCTGCGCTTACGACACCGAGTCCTACGAGACCACCCCTGGCAACAAGGTTGAGTCCTTCCTGCTGGTTCCCACCACTGTGACCAAGGACAACCTCCAGTATCTGGTTGACATCGGCCTGTACGAGATGGGCGAGGATGGCTACCTGCTGGCTAAGTAATCTAACAACGTCATGCTGACCCTGAGGGGTCGCTGATGAAAACAGTTACGCTGTTTGGGCGGGGCATAACGCCCCGCCTTTTTCTTGAAAACAGCGTATTTGAAAGGGGGAAACGAACTTGGCAGACATCATTCTGGAGATGAAGTCAATCACCAAGGAATTTCCTGGCGTCAAAGCGCTGGATAACGTTAATCTGGTCGTAGAGCGGGGCGAAATCCATGCACTGATCGGTGAGAACGGTGCAGGTAAATCTACGCTGATGAACGTGCTGAGCGGTATTTATCCCTACGGCACCTACGAAGGCGAGATCTACTACAACGGAAAGCTCTGCCAGTTCAAAACGCTGAAGGATTCCGAGGCAGAAAACATCGTGATTATCCACCAGGAGCTGGCGTTGATCCCGCTGCTCACCATCGGTGAGAATATGTTCCTGGGCAACGAATTCAAAAATAGTGCCGGCATCATCGACTGGGACAAAACCTATTCTGAGGCCGAAAAGCACATGCAGCAGGTGGGTCTGAAAGAATCCGCCCATTCGCTGATCAAGGACATCGGTACCGGCAAGCAGCAGCTGGTGGAAATTGCCAAGGCGTTCTCCAAGAACGTAAAGCTGCTGATTCTGGATGAGCCTACGTCCTCCCTCAACGACGAGGACGCCAAGATGCTGCTGGATCTTCTGATGGAGTTCAAAAAGCAGGGTCTTACTTCTATCATTATCACTCATAAGCTGAACGAGATCATTTATTGCGCCGATAAGGCCACCATCCTCCGCGACGGCGCCACCATCGAGACTTTGGTCAAGGGCGTGGACGACCTGAGCGAGGACCGCATCATCAAGGGCATGGTAGGCCGCTCCATGGACGACCGCTACCCCGAGCGTCAGCACAATGTGCAGCCGGAAGTGGGTCTGGAAGTGAAGAACTGGACAGTCCACCATCCCCTCTACCCGGAAAAGGTGGTTGTGGATAATGTGTCCTTCAAGGTGCATAAGGGCGAGGTTATCGGCTTCTCCGGCTTGCAGGGCGCAGGACGTACCGAGCTGGCCATGTCCATCTTCGGCAAGAGCTACGGACAGGGCATCAGCGGCGAGTTGGAGATCGGCGGTCAGCCCAAGGTGCTCAAGAGCCCCGTGGAAGCCATCCGGTCCGGTCTGGCTTATGTGACCGAGGACCGCAAAACCAACGGTCTGTTGCTCAACGAGAGCATCCGCATGAACACCACGTTGGCCCGCTTGGATAAGGTATCCAAGAACGGCATTATCGACCGGGAGAAGGAAAACATTTATGCCGAGCAGATGAAGGATGAGATGGGCACCAAGACCCCCACCATCGAGCAGAAGATCGGCAACCTGTCCGGCGGTAACCAGCAAAAGGCGCTGCTGGGCAAGTGGATGTTCACCGAGCCCGACATCCTGATTCTGGATGAGCCTACCCGCGGCATCGACGTTGGCGCAAAGTTCGATATCTACTGTCTGATCAATCAGATGGTGGAGCAGGGCAAGTGCGTCATCATGATTTCGTCCGAATTGCCCGAGCTGCTCGGTATGACCGACCGCATCTATGTTATGAACGAGGGTAAAATGCTTGCTGAGCTGGAAACGAAGGATGCGACCCAGGAAGCCATCATGGGTTACATTTTGAGAGACAGCAAGTGATGCGTTGCATCCGCAGCATGTGAAAATACAATAAAGGAGTGACGTCTCATGACGACTACACCGATGGAACCCGCTGTTTCCCGGGAAAAGCCAAAGTTTGATATTCTCAAGTTCCTGACCAAAAACTCCATGACCATCGCTCTGGTGGTGGTTTTCATCCTGTTCTACTTCCTCACTGACGGCCGCCTGCTGCTGGCACAGAACATGTCCAACCTGATGCTGCAGAACGGCTACGTGCTGATCATGGCCTGCGGTATGCTGCTGTGTATCCTCACCGGCGGTAACATCGACCTGTCCGTGGGTTCCGTCATCTGCCTTACCGGCGGTATGGCCGCTGTGCTGATCACCAACCTGGGCTGGAATGTGTACCTGACCATTGGCCTGTGTCTGCTCATCGGTCTGGCAGTGGGTATCTGGCAGGGCTACTGGATCGGCTATGTCCGCATTCCTCCCTTCATTACCACCCTGTCGGGTATGTTCGTGTTCCGTGGCATCGGCCGTCTGATTCTGGACAGTAAGACCGTGGCCATTCAGGACAAGGCATTCACCAACCTGTTCACCTCCTACATCACCATCCCCGGCCTGGACGGCAGCATGGTGACTGAGCTGAACAAGAAGGGCGAAGAAGTGGCCAAGTGGGTGTATCAGAGCATCGAAACCCCCATCGGCACCATCAAGGCTCTCTCTCCCCTGATCGTGGGCGTTCTGGTGATCGTGGCGCTGTTTGTGATGTGCGCCGTGAGCCGCTCCAACAAGAAAAAGAACGGCTACCATCAGAACAGCGCGCTGCTGGACTACGGCAGAAACGCCATCATCGGTGTGATCATCCTGTGGTACTGCTTCATGCTCAGCCAGTACAAGGGCATTTCCGTTATGCTGGTGTGGGTGCTGGCCATCTGCCTGATCTACCACTTCATTACCTCCAAGACCTCCTTCGGCCGTTACTTCTACGCCGTGGGCGGCAATGAGAAGGCCACCCGTCTGTCCGGTATCAACACCAACAAGGTGTACTTCCTGGCTTATGCCAACATGGGTCTGCTGGCTGGTCTGTGCGGCCTTCTGTGCCTTGCCCGCGTCGGCTCCGTGTCCGGTCAGACCGGTACCTCCTTCGAAATGGACGCCATCGGCTCCTGCTTCATCGGCGGCGCTTCCGCTTACGGCGGCGTTGGTTCCGTGGGCGGCGTTGTAATCGGCGCTCTGCTGCTGGGTGTTATCAACATGGGTATGTCCATCATGGGTATCACCGACTCCTGGCAGTACGTGGTTAAGGGTCTGGTTCTGCTGGTTGCCGTTATCTTCGACGTGGTCTCCAGCCGCAAGAACGGCAAGTAATTGCATCAAAAAAGCCCCATTTACATGGGGGCAACAGAACTGTACTCTGATTCCTGAAGGAAAAAAGCACAGTTTTTCGGCCTTGCTCCTGAACGTATCAGGAGTAAGGCCGTTTTTCGAGGGGTACGTATCAAGCTATTGAAATAAACACATTCGATGACCAGGGCTTGGATTTCCCAAGACGTATCTATTGTGTGTATGCCTATTGCCTGTCTACGAAAAACGCCTCCTGATGTAAATTCTTTCTACATCAGGAGGCGTTTTTGTTTTTCGTGAACTTGGGCAGGCTCGGCCTAAAACGACGGGTAGGTGATTGCCGGGATAGATGTGCTTGTTCTCCTTTGTGCCCATGGAATGGACGCAATCCGGATCCCAAGGGCACTGCCCTTGGCAGGGTTTGGGGCGGAGCCCCAACGTTTCCCTTAAGTCACGCCTCCACGGCTTCACCGGTCTCCTTCCCCGGCAGCTGAGCCAGCACGATGCCGCCCATCATGGCAGCGCAGCCCAAGTATTCCCGGAGGGTCATGGTGTCGCCCAGAATGAGCCATCCGGCCAGGACGGCAAAGACGCTCTCCAGGCACATGATGAGGGACGCAATGGTGGGGTCGATGTCCTTCTGAGCGACGATTTGCAGGGTATAGCCCACGCCGCCGGAGAGGATACCGGCATAGAGGATGGGGATCGCGGCGGTTTTGACGGCCTCCCAGGTGGGATACTCGGTAAAGGCTGCGATGACAAGGCAGATCAGAGAGGTGACGGCAAACTGGAAGCAGCTGAGCTTGACGCCGTCTACCTTGGCGCCTACGTAGTCAATGACCAGAATGTGGCCGGTGAAGCTGAGGGCGCACAGGAGCAGGAGAAGGTCGCCGGCCTCCAGGACGAAGCTGCCCTGCATGCACAGAAGGTACAGACCCACAGCGCTGAGGACGACGGCCACCCAGACCAGCGGCTGGGGACGCTTGCCCAGAAACAGTCCGGTGAGGGGCACCAGCACGATGTACAGAGCGGTAAGGAAGCCTGCCTTGCCGGCTTGCACACCGGCATCAATGCCCATCTGCTGGAAGCCGGAGCCAAGGGCAAGCATCAGGCCGCAGGCTGCCCCGCCCAGCAGCAGGAAACGCCGCTGGGACGGGTCTGCGGGGAGAAGCGTGGGCTTGGCGTTATCAGCGCTCTGGACAGCGTCTTTACATTGTTTGCGGTGACGCAAAAGGATCACCGGCACCAGGGTCAGGGCAGCCAGCGCCATGCGGATGCCGTTAAAAGAGAACGGCTCCAGTACGTCGGCTGCCACGTCCTGCGCCACAAAGGCTACACCCCAGATCATCGCTGTCAGGAGCAGCAGCAGCGCCGCACGGGTGGAACGGCTCACTTGCTCAGCTCCTTCTCGTCTTCTTCCCGGTCGCTATGGCCGGTCTTGCGCTGGATCAGCTTGACCAGCTCCACCAGCGGGATGATCAGGAAGGCCAGCACGATGGCGATGCCGTACTCAGCCAGCGAAATGGTGGTAAAGCCGAACAGATTGCGCAGGAAGGGTACGTAGATGACCATGGTGGTCAGCAGGAAGGCGGCTGCGCCGGCGCCCCACAGCCACCAGTTGGTGGTCTTCATGGTGAAGATGCTGCCCCGGCGGCTGCGCATATTGAAGGACTGGAACACCTCGGCGATGGACATGGTCAGGAAGGCCATGGTCACGCCGTCTGGGCTGAAGGCGGAGGGGATCTCCAGAACGCCACTTTCGATGTAGTGACCCACGAAGTAGGCGATCAGGGTCAGCAGGGCAACGAAGAAGCCCTGATAGGCGATGTCGCCGCCCACACCGCCGGCGAACACACCAGCCTTGGAGGAGCGGGGCTTGCGCTTCATGCTGTCGCTTTCGCCGGGCTCCATACCCAGGGCCAGGGCGGGCAGAGAGTCAGTGATGAGGTTGATCCACAGGATGTGGGCGGGCTTCAAAATGGTAAAGCCCAGCATGGTGGCGGTAAAGATGGCGATGACCTCGCTCAGGTTGGAGCTAAGCAGGAACTGGATGGCCTTGCGGATGTTGGCATAGATGCGGCGGCCTTCCTCCACAGCGGCGACGATGGTGGCAAAGTTGTCGTCGGCAAGGATCATGTCGGCCACGTTCTTGGTCACGTCCGTGCCGGTGATGCCCATGCCCACGCCGATGTCGGCAGCCTTGATGGAGGGCGCGTCATTAACGCCGTCGCCGGTCATGGCGACGATCTTGCCCTTGCGCTTCCACGCCTCCACAATGCGCACCTTATGCTCAGGCTGCACGCGGGCGTAGACGGAGTAGTGCTCGATGGCCATGTCCAGCTCGTCGTCGCTCAGGTCGTCCAGACGGCTGCCCATGATGGCCTGATCCGGCTCGGTGAGCAGGCCCAGATCCCGGGCGATGGCGATGGCGGTGTCGATGTGGTCGCCAGTGATCATCACGGCACGGATGCCCGCGTCGCGGCACTTGTCCACGGCGGCCTTCACTTCGGGGCGCACGGGGTCGATCATGCCGGTGAGGCCGATGAAAACCAGCTCGTTTTCGATGGATTCGGGGCTTACGTCAGCAGGCAGAGCGTCATATTCTTTCATGGCGCAGGCCAGCACACGCAGGGCCTTGTCCGCCATGGCCTTGTTCTGCGCCATGACCTCGGCCTTGTCCACCAGCTCCATGGGCTTGATGCCGTCAGCGGTGAGCATCTTGGTGCAGCGGGCAAGGATCTCGTCCGGCGCGCCCTTGGTGTACTGGGTCACGGTGCTGCCGGTCTGGTGCAGGGTAGACATCATTTTGCGCAGGGAATCAAAGGGCGCTTCGGCAATGCGGGGGGTCTCTTTGACCATCTCCGCCTTGCGCAGCCCCTCGGCGGTGGCAAAATTGACCAACGCGCACTCGGTAGGCTCGCCCACGGCTTCGTCGTTTTCGTCGGGCTCGGCGTCAGAGCACAGGCACATGCCCCGGGCCAGCAAAGCTTTGTCGGCAGTATAGCTGTCCACCACGGTCATGCGGTTCTGGGTCAGGGTGCCGGTCTTGTCGGAGCAGATGACCTGTGCGCAGCCCAGGGTTTCCACGGCGGTGAGGCGGCGGATGACGGCGTTGCGCTTGCTCATTTTGGTCACGCCGATGGAGAGCACGATGGTGACCACGGCGGCCAGACCCTCGGGAATGGCAGCCACGGCCAGAGAAACAGCCATCATGAAGGTGTTGATGGCTACATCAAAGGTGAACCTGCCCTCACGAACGATGCCCACCGCAAAGATCAGAATGCAGATGCCCAGCACCAGCCAGGTCAAAATGCGGCTGAGGGCGGACAACTTGCGCTGCAGGGGTGTGGCTTCGTCCTCGGCCTGGGTGAGCGCATCGGCGATTTTGCCCATTTCGGTGTTCATGCCGGTGCCGGTGACCACGGCGCTACCGCGGCCATACACCACGGTGGAGCCCATGTAGATCATGTTCTTGCGGTCGCCCAGCGGCACTTCATCGCCTTCGAGGGTGTCGGCTTCCTTCTGCACAGGCACGCTCTCGCCGGTGAGGGCGGCTTCCTCGATTTTGAGGGAGGCGCACTCGATGATGCGGGCGTCGGCAGGCACCGAGTCGCCGGCTTCCAGATGGATCACGTCGCCGGGCACCAGCTCTTCGCTCTTGAGGAAGTGCAGCTTGCCGTCGCGCATCACCTTGGAGGTGGCGGCTGTCATGGTTTTCAGAGCCTCGATGGCTTCCTCGGCCTTGCTCTCCTGAACCACGCCCATCACGGCGTTCAGGATGACAACAGCCAGAATAATGAACACGTCGGTCAGGCCTTCGCCGGAATACACGGAGGTGATGGCGCTGAGCACGGCTGCCACCAGCAGCACGATGATCATGGGATCCGCCAGCTGCTTGAGGAAACGCTGAAGCAAGGTGGTTTTCTTGCCCTCGGCCAGCTTGTTGGGGCCGTGCTGCGAAAGACGCGCGGTTGCTTCCTGCGTGCTTAGACCCTCGGCGGTAACGCCCAGCTGCGTAAGGGTTTCTTCGGATGAGGTCAGATAGGGTTTCATGAGGCAGACTCCTTTCCAAAAAAGAAAACCCGGGCACAAGAGAAACGTTTTTCTCACGTACCTGAGTCTCGTTCATTAAGGCAGGCCAGACTTCCCGAAGGTCGCCGTGTGTTGACATGCCACGCTGTGCGCGAACTACTCCCTCAAGAGTTTTCTTCCTATTAACAGGAAATATTGTACGGAAAAATATGGGGGATGTCAATATGACTGGGACCAGAGGTACAGGAAAAGAACGCAGCCCGGCGCGGAACGGCTGAAATTGCGTGCTGATCCGGCGTGTGGGGGAATCGTCTTGGAAGCGACTTTATGCGCCGGAAAACCGCATTTGTTACGCTCCCAATGCTTGTTCCCCAAGCCTGCATATGCTACAATAGATATATATGATGGGTGGATTGTCTGCATTTGGTGCTTTTGCGCACCGGCAGGCGGACAATCCCTCCATAAACGACACCCCGCAAAGGAGCCCGCCAGCTATGCCCAACATCCCCAACCTCCGTGAGACCCTCGCCCCCATCCGTTGCTTTATGCTGGATATGGACGGCACGTTCTATCTGGGCGACAAGCTGCTGGAAGGCTCTCTCGATTTTCTCAACAAACTCCGTGAGACCGGCCGCAGCGCCCTGTTCGTGACCAATAACTCCTCCAAATCCGGGCAGGTGTATGTGGAAAAGTTGCGCCGCATGGGGGTGGAGGAGCCCTTCCTGCGGGTGCTTACCTCCGGGCAGACGGCGGGAAGGTACTGCATGAAGGCGTTCCCCGGCAAGAAGGCGTTCGTGCTTGGCAACGACCTGTACAAGGCGGAGCTTGCACAGATGGGCCTGCCCATGGACGATGAAAACCCCGACTATGTGCTCATTGCCTACGATACCACGCTGGATTATGCCAAAATGACCGCCGTGTGCGACTTTGTCAGGGCAGGCCTGCCCTATATCGCTACCCACCCGGACTTTAACTGCCCCACGGAGACGGGCTTTGCGCCGGATATCGGGGCCATCATCGCGTTTATTGAAGCCAGCGCAGGGCGCAGACCCGACCTGATCCTGGGCAAGCCCTACGGCGGCATCGTGGAGGATGCGCTGGCATTGACCGGGCTGGACAAAAGCCAGCTGGCCATGGTGGGCGACCGGCTGTATACGGATATCGCCACCGGCGTCAATTTCGGGATGCTGAGCGTGCTGGTACTCACCGGCGAAAGCACCCGTCAGGACGCGGAGGACGGGCCCGTGAAGCCCGACCTGATCTTTGAGAGACTCAGCGACATGAACCCCTATCTGTGAGGTGAATGCAAATGAAACAGCTTCTATCCAGAATGATCACCGCAGTGATTTGCATCCTGATGTGTCTGTGCCTGACGCTGGGCGTGGTAAGCGGCGCAGAGACCGCCGAACCTGCCGCCGCGGCAGAGGATTCCTTTGAGACCGTGGTCTACGGTATGCAGGGAGAGACGGTCACCGCCATCCAGCAGCAGCTCAAGGATCTGGGCTACTATACTGGCAAGGTCAGCGGCAATTTCCTGGATGGTACCTTCGCTGCAGTGAAGCGCTTCCAGAAGGATTACGGGCTGGAGCAAACCGGGCAGCTGGATGAGCAAACGTATCAGCTGCTGATGGAAGCCCAGTACCGGGTGCTGCGCAACGGCGATAACGGCGATGGCGTCACCCGCCTGCAGGAGCATTTGATCGCGCTGGGCTATCTGAACACCAACGCCACCGGTAAGTTCCGTTCGGCAACGGAGGGCGCGGTCCGGGCGTTTCAGAAGCATAACGGCCTGGACGCCACCGGCGTTGCGGATGTGACCACCCAGCAGCGGCTGTTTTCCACCCTGGCGCTGGCCAAGGGCGCACAGCCCACTCCCACCCCCGGCCCGGATATGGACGTGGGTGACATCAACGACGTGGTCATGGTGGAGGACGGCCAGGGCACCGAGGACAGCCGTGCGGATGTGGCCTATCGCAAGAAGCTGGTGCGCGGCTCTGAGGGAGAGGACGTAAAGCGGGTGCAGACCCGTCTCAAGGAACTGGGCTTCTTTGACGGCCCCATCAGCGGCTATTATATGAACCAGACCATGGCTTCGGTGAAGGTGTTTCAGGAGTACAACGGCCTGCAAGTCGGCGACGGCGAAATGGACGAGGAGACCTGGAACGCGCTGTTCAACACTGCAGACGTGGTGAATGCCCAGGCCACCCCCAGACCCACCCCCGTGCCTACGGTGGTACCCTATTATGTGGTGGTGGACGTGCAGAACCAGGTGACCACGGTGTACGGCCTGGACGAAGCGGGCGAATACAGCAACATCGTCCGCCAGATGGTCTGCTCCACCGGTATGGTGGGCACCCCCAGCGACGTGGGCGACTGGGTCACCAATGGCAGGCGTGCCCAGTGGGCATACTTCAGCCTGTACGGCAGCCATGCCCGCTACTGGACCCGGATCAATGAATACATCGCCTTCCACAGCGTGATCTATAACGAAGTGGATTATATGGCGCTGAACAAGAAGTCCTATAATATGCTGGGTTCCCGTGCATCCCATGGCTGCATCCGGCTTCTGGTGAGCGACGCGGAGTGGATCTATGACAACATCCGGGCGGGCACCACGGTGCATATCACCGAGGATCTGCCCACCGACGAGGAACTGCGCATGGCGGTGAAAGCGCCGCCGCTGAATAAGGACAACATGTGGCCCGTCACCACGCCGGTGCCCACGATGGCGCCGGAATACGACGGCAACGCCATGCCGCCGCAGCCTTTCCGCAAGCTGCAGCGCAAGTCCACCGGCGAGGACGTGTACTGGCTGCAATGCAAGCTCAAGGAACTGGGCTACTACACCGGTACGGTGACCGGCTCCTACTACGGCGGCACCACCAAGGCGGTCAAGGCCTACCAGAAGGATCACGGCATCTCCGCCGACGGCGTGGCCGGCGTGCGTACGCTGGAGAGCATCTATGCGGATGTGCTGGCGGCAAACACGCCCACGCCTTCTCCCGACCCGGAGCAGACCCCCAGCCCCGCGCCCACCATGACCCCCATGCCCACCCCGGCGCTGCTCTATCAGACCCCCGCGCCGGCAGCTGACTGACGCCGGCTGGGCAGTTGTTACAGCTGCAAAGCCTTTGCAGCTTGCGCCTGCTTATGCGTCGGGATATAATGAAAACCGATTCGTAAACGCCCGGCGGCGCCCCTGTTTTCCGGAACTTTCTGATATCATCCGAATGGAGAGCCGATATGCAAAGAATGAAACCCAAAATGTCCCAGAAGCGCGCCATTACCCTGCTGGTGGTGGGCGTGGTGGTGATCGTGCTGCTGATCTGGCTGTTGCTTTCCGCGCTGAATACCAAGCCTGCCACAGGCGTTAGCGCCACTCAGCTGCCCTGCCCCTACAGCGACAACATCCGCCCCTTTGGCAAGAACGTGCTGTATTACGACGGCTTGAACCTGCACTGTATGTCCTCTTCGGGTTCGGTGCGGTGGTCGTATCAGCTGGGCCCCAACGCAGGCTTTGACTGCACCGATGAGGTGGTGGCCGCCTGGGAGGGCAGCACCATCTTCATTCTGGATCAGAACGGCAACTCCAGCTATAACGACAACCTGGGCGAGGAGATCCAGTTTGCCCGGGCGGGCAAGCAGTATGTGGGCGCTGTCATCGGCGACTCTACCACCCCCCGCCTGGTGGTCAAGGATCACCACGGCTCTCACATGGATGAGGAAGCCGACGCCTATAATAACCTGATCCTTCTGGATCTTGGCTTCTACGGCCCCAACGGACAGTATATGTGGACGCTGGCGCTGGACGTGTTCGGCACCGCGGCCAACACCATCATGAACACCTTTGAAGTGGGCAAGATGAATACCGGCGAGGTTTCCCTGGGCGAACCCATCACCTATGCGGTGGTCTATGAAAACAACAAGCTTCGTGTGATCAACACCCGCAAGATGCGCACCTTTGACTACCGGGGCACCGAGGATATCAGTGCCAGCGCGCTGGTGTACGGCTGGCGGCTTCTGGAGACCGAGGTGCCGGAACGCGGCGATGCGCTGATGCTGTTCGCGCCTACCACCCAGACGGAGAACATTTTCGACATCCGGGAACTGCGGCTCCTCTCCGGCAGCAGGGACCGCCGCTACAGCCTGCCGGACAGCTGTGTGGGCGCAACGGTGTGGAACAAAACCATCTATGCTCTCTCCGGCACGCAGCTGCTGCGCGCCGGCATGAACGACAACCGCTTTACTACCTATGACCTGCCGCTGAGCAGCCAGGCCAGCGTACTGATCGGTACGCTCACCGATGGCAAGGCGGTGATCGGCTGTGGCGATGAGGTGTATGTGATCACCCTGCCCCAGGGCTACAACGTGGGCAATGAAGGGAGGTAATGTCCTCTGAATATTTTTGATATTCTGATCCTGGTGATTCTGGGCTGCGGGCTGCTTTTCGGTCTTTACCGCGGCTTTATCCAGTCGGTGCTGAATCTGGGAAGCGGCCTGATCGCTTTTATTGCTTCGTTTTCGCTCTATCCTAAGCTGGCGGACGTGGTCAGCGGCAACCCGGAGATCATCCGCTTCATTTCCACCTATACCGACTCAGAAAGCCTGCTGGGCGATCTGGATCTGAGCAGCCAGGCGGTGGCTGGGCTGAATCCCGCCGGCATCGCCTCCGTTGTGGAGAAGGCTGACCTGCCTGTGCCCATCGGCACGCTGCTCAAGCATAACCTGACGGGGCAGGTGTTCAGCCCCCTGGGTGATCTGGCCACCAATGTGGGCGACTATGTGAACCAGACCGTGGTCAGCGTCAGCATCAATGTGATCTGCTTCCTGCTGTGCTTTGTGCTGTGCTTTGTGGCGCTGCTGATCATCACCAACCTGATCCGCGCCGTGTTCCGCTTTCCGGTGCTCAAGCATCTGGATATGCTGGCGGGGGGCGTGTTCGGCCTGCTGCTGGGCGTATTGATCTGCTTTGCCGTCTTTACGTTGCTGCCCCTTCTGGAGAGCGTGGTGCCCATACCCGGCTTCAGGGAGACGGTGGAGCAAAGTACATTGGCAGGATACTTCAGCAATGGCAGCCTGATCATATCCATCATGAACCGAAAGCTGTAAGATACGGAAGGAGAAACGCTCTCTTGATTACATTTTGTACCCTGTTCAGCGGATCCAGCGGCAATGCCGCCTATCTGGGCACAGACGAAGGTGCGGTGCTCATTGATTGTGGCATGAGCGGCCGTCAGGTGCTGGACTCCCTGCAGACTGCCGGGCTGGATCCTGCGCAGCTGAAGGCCGTACTGGTGACCCATGAGCACAGCGACCACGTCAAAGGCGTGGGGGTGCTGGCCCGGAAGCTGGGGCTGACGGTATGCGCCACCGAGGGAACCTGGACGGGGATGGAACATACGGTGGGCGCGATTCCTGCTGCCCAGCGGATGATGATCGATCCGGGGGAGAGCTTTTTCCTGTGCGGCATGGAGATTGCTTCTTTTTCCACGCCCCACGACGCCGCCGATCCGGTGGGGTACCGGTTCTTTCTGGATCGTACGTCCATTGCGGTGGCCACCGACCTTGGCTATTTTGCGCCCGGGGTGCAGGCGGCGCTGGAGGGTGCGGAGCTGGTATTGCTGGAGAGCAACCACGACCCGGACATGCTTCGGCAGAATCCCCATTACCCCACGGTGCTAAAAAACCGTATTTTGGGCAAAAAGGGACACCTGAGCAACGAAAGCGGCGCGCAGGCTGCGCTGCAGTTGGCCTCACGGGGTACGAAGCACCTGCTTTTGGGACATTTGAGTGGAGAGAATAACACGCCTGAATTGGCGTACAGAACTACCCATGCAGCGCTGACCAATGCTGGCGCCGTGGTGGGACGGGACGTGAGCCTGCATGTGGCAGGGCGTTATCAGACCGGTTACCTGTACCGGATGGTGTAGGAGGGTTTCATGGAGCTGCGTTTGCTGGACGAAGTGATGGCGCTGCCCGCGATGGGCGTGATGCTGCTGAGCATGGACGAGGAGCGGGCGGACTGCCTTCGCGACGGCGTTATCCTGACCGATGCGCTGGGCAGGCAGCATCAGGTGGCGCAGGTGACCCGGCAGGACGGGCTGTTTCTGCTCTACCTGCCCGAGGGCGACGCCGCGTATTTCGAGCGCCTGTTCCGCAACGTGCTGGTGGACGCCACACTGGTCAAAGTGACCGGGGAAGGAGAATGAGCCGGTGAGCGTATCGATACTTTGTGTGGGCAAGCTCAAGGAGAGCTATTTTGCCGATGCGGTGAAGGAATATCAGAAGCGTCTTTCCCGGCTGATGCCGGTCAGCATCATTGAGCTGCCGGACGAACGAGAGCCGCAGAATCCTAGCCCGGCGCTGTGCGACGCTGTGAAGCGGCGGGAGGGGGAGAAGATCCTTGCCAAGATCCCCCAGAGCGCCTATGTGATCGCCCTGTGCATCGAAGGCAAGGGCGTCACCAGCGAAGGCCTGGCCAAGAAACTGAAAAATCTCTTTGTGGACGGAAAGAGCGAGATCGTATTTGTGATCGGCGGGTCACTGGGGCTGGACGAGGCCGTCACCCGGCGGGCGCAGGAGCACATGAGTATGAGCGCCATGACCTTTCCCCACCAGCTGGCCCGGGTGATGCTGATGGAGCAGCTCTACCGGGCAGCCAAGCTCAACGCCGGAGAGCGGTACCACAAATAAACACAAACACGGACTGCACTGGGAAAATGGTGCGGTCCGTGTTTGTGTGCAGGTAAGGCGAAGGCGGCTTGTATCTCTTGTTTTTCCTGTGATATGATACCGCCAGAAGGACTGCGGAAAGGAGTGCTTGCGTGAATCGTTTGTTTGTGATCGAGGGTCTGCCCTGCTCAGGCAAAAGCACCACGTCCGCCTATGTGGCGTCCCTGCTGCCCCAGCCGGTTTGTTTTGTAGACGAGGGCACAGGGGATCATCCGGCGGATTACGAGTTTCATGCCTTTGCCCCGGCAGGGATGCTGAGCGAGGATAGCCGGATCGTTCCCCTGTCCCAATGCAGCGGCGAGATGTTCGATCGGCTGCTGCCGTACAAGATCTATGATTTCCTTCCGTGGGAAACAGAGATGCCGCTGATGCTGGATAAATGGCGTCAGTTCGCTGCAGGCGCAAGGGAAGACGCCACCTATGTGTTCAACTGCGTTCTTTTGCAGAATCCTATGTGCGAAACCATGATGCGCTTTGGTTTTCCCCCTTCGCAATCGGAGGGCTATATCCGAAAGATCGCTGATATCATCCAGCCCATGGAGCCGGTGGTCATTTACCTGAAAAACGACGATATCGCTGAGTCGGTACGCAAAACCGCCGAGGAACGTACAGGTTGGCTGGAGGGCGTGATCGACTATCACGTAAACGGCGCATACGGCAAAAGCATCGGCGCAGAAGGTTTTGACGGCTATATCCGCTGCCTTGAAGCGCGGCAGAAGCGGGAATTAGACATCTTGCAACGGCTGCCGGTGCGGCAGTTGGTGGTGGAAAATCCGCAGCGGAATTGGGAAAGCGCGCGGGAGATGATACGCGGGTTTATGGAACATCTCAGAAGCCGCAGATAAACAGCATAGAACAAAAAAGCACACCTGCTCACCGGCCTGAGGGCGATGGGCAGATGCGCTTTTGCGCGCTGGCGATGCAGGCATGATCATTTGCTTGCAACGATGGTGAACTCGCCGGGCAGATCAGAATCAGTCCAGGCAGGGTGTTCGTCAAATCTGGTCAAAATAAAACCCGAACCGATCACCGCATTGATGATCTCGCTGATGGTGTATTTTCTCAAGCTGCATTTGGGGAAATGCTTTCTCGTTTCTTCATCATAAAAACGGGCATGGGGCATTTCTCTCTCAATGACTTCTGTTGAAAAGTATCCCATCGCCGGTTGCTGAAAGTCCAGCACATCAGAGATTTTTGTGAAAGGATGAAAATCGCTGCAAATCATGTATCCCTCGGGTTTCAGCAGCGCATGCATCATCTGCATGAAAGCATCAATGTTGTGGAAATAATGAAGAATTCCGCCTTCCATAAACACAGCATCAAAAGCACCTGCGTATTTTTGCAGATCAATCTCCAGAACATCACATACCTCGTAACAGATGGCAACCTGAGCGGCATCTGCAAGTTCCATAGCATACTTTTTGTTTGCTTCTGAAATGTCAAATACAGTCACCTGGGCGCCAAGAGCTGCCAGAGGAACGGCTTTTTTGCCGCAGGAACCACAGATGTTGGCAACTTTGATCCCCTGAAAAGTATCAAAGTAGGAAACATGAAACCGCAGCGAACGAACAGGATCGGCAAGGATCATCTTTGCCCTTTCCTGCGGCTGCCCTGCCTGTTTGATCCAGAAATCGTAAGCGTCAAATTCCCATGCTTCTTTGTTTTGCCTGCTGGTTTCCATCATTGCTGTCCCTCCTTGCCCAAAAAGCATCTCAAGTAAATCAAACGGATTCCATATACACTATCACAACCATATCAAAACAGCAAGCCAGACGCGTCGTCATGGCTTGCTTGTGTTGTTTCGGCTGCTGCACCCGTTACCGGAGCACCAGTTCATTCCCGTTATGATCCACCATAACCTGCTGCCCCGGCAGTACCTCGCCGGCGACGATGGCTCTGGCAAGCATGGTTTCCAGCTGGCTCTGCATGTACCGCTTGAGGGGACGGGCGCCGTAGACTGGGTCGAAGCCTGCTTCGGCGATGGCATCGATGGCGGCGTCGGTCAGGTCGATGGTGATCTCCCTGGCTGCCAGCCGGGCCTGCAGCCCCTTCAGCATCAGGCCCACGATGGAGCGGATCTCGCTTTGCTCCAGCGGCTTGTAGAAGACGATGTCGTCGATGCGGTTGATGAACTCAGGGCGGAACTGGCTGCGCAGAAGGCGCATCACGTTGTCCCGGGCTTCCTGAGTAATCTGGCCGCCCTCGATGCCCTCCAGAAGGAACTGGCTGCCCAGATTGGAGGTCATGATGATAATGGTGTTTTTAAAATCCACGGTGCGACCCTGGCTGTCGGTGATGCGGCCGTCGTCCAGCACCTGCAAAAGAATGTTGAACACGTCCGGGTGGGCTTTTTCCACCTCGTCCAAAAGCACCACGCAGTAGGGCTTGCGGCGTACGGCCTCGGTCAGCTGACCACCCTCGTCATAGCCCACGTATCCGGGAGGTGCACCAATGAGACGGCTGACGGAGAACTTCTCCATGTACTCGCTCATGTCGATGCGCACCATGTTCTTTTCATCGTCGAACAGGGCCTGGGCAAGGGCTTTGGCCAGCTCGGTCTTGCCCACGCCGGTGGGGCCCAGGAACAGGAAGGAACCGATGGGGCGGTTTTCGTCGGCGATGCCAGCCCGGCTGCGCAGAATGGCCTCGGAGACCTTGCGCACCGCCTCGTCCTGACCGATGACCCGCTGGTGCAGCTGCTCGGGCAGACGAAGCAGCTTCTCCCGCTCGCCTTCCTTGAGGCGGGTGACAGGGATGCCCGTCCAGCGGCTGATGATCCGGGCGATCTCCTCGTCGGTCACCTTGTCCCGAAGCAGGGTGGCGGATTTTTGGTCGGCTTCCTCTTCCAGCAGCTGCAATTCCTGCTGAAGCTGGGGCAGACGGCCGTATTTCAGCTCGGCGGCCTTGCCCAGATCGTATTCCCGTTCGGCGGTGGCGATGTCTGCGTTGACCTGCTCCAGTTCCTCGCGCAGCTTCTGCACCCGTCCGATGGCGTCTTTTTCGTTCTCCCAGCGAGCTTTCATTTCCACCATCTCGCTGCGCTGCTGGCTGAGCTCGCCTTCCAGCATTTCCAGACGGCGGCGGCTGCCTTCATCGGTTTCTTTTTTCAGTGCCGCCTGTTCGATTTCCAGCTGCATGATGCGGCGGCTGACCTGGTCCAGCTCGGCGGGCATGGAGTCGATCTCCGTGCGGATCATGGCGCAGGCCTCGTCCACCAGGTCGATGGCCTTGTCCGGCAGGAAGCGGTCGGTGATATAGCGGTTGGAAAGGGTGGCGGCGGCAATCAGCGCGCCATCCTGAATCTTTACGCCGTGGAACACCTCGTAGCGTTCCTTCAGGCCGCGCAGGATGGAAATGGTGTCCTCCACGGTGGGCTCGGTGACCATCACCGGCTGAAAGCGGCGTTCCAGCGCAGCATCTTTTTCGATATACTTACGGTACTCGTCCAGCGTAGTCGCGCCGATCAGGTGCAGCTCGCCCCTTGCCAGCATGGGCTTGAGCAGGTTACCCGCATCCATGCTGCCCTCGGTCTTGCCTGCGCCCACGATGGTATGCAACTCGTCGATAAAGAGCAGAATCTGTCCTTCACTCTTTTTGATCTCCGCCAGCACGGCTTTCAGCCGTTCTTCGAATTCTCCACGGAACTTGGCGCCCGCGATCAGGCTACCCATGTCCAGACAGAACACCGTGCGTCCTTTCAGGCTTTCCGGCACGTCTCCCCGGACGATACGCTGGGCCAGTCCTTCGGCGATGGCCGTTTTGCCCACGCCCGGTTCGCCGATAAGCACAGGGTTATTCTTCGTTTTTCGGGACAGAATACGGATGACGGACCGAATCTCGTTATCCCGGCCGATCACCGGGTCCAGCTTTTGCTTCTTGGCCTGTGCGGTGAGATCCTGACCGTATTTGGTCAGCACGTCGTAGGTCTCCTCCGGGGTTTCACCAGTGACCCGGGCGTTGCCGCGGACGCTCTTGAGCACGGGCAGGAAGGTCTTTTCCGTGATGGCGTAGCTTTTCCAGATCTCCGCCATGGTACGGCTGGGCTTGTCCAGCAGACCCAGGAACAGGTGCTCCACGCTCAGGTACTCATCCTTCATCTGCACAGCCCGCTCCCGGGCTTGGGCAAGGGCTTTTTCTGTATCGTTGTTGATATAGATCTTGTCCATCTCTCGGCCTGCGCCCATGACCTTGGGCAGGCGGGCGACGGCGGTTTCCAGCCGGGCGCGGATCTCCTCGGGCTGCTTGCCCATCTTGGTCAGAAGCTGGGGAATCAAGCCCTGGGGATCGCTGAGCAAAGCACAGGCCAAATGCTCCTGGGATACCTCTTGATTCTGGTACGTCACTGTCAGCTGCTGGGCTAGCTGAAGGGCTTCCCGGCTCTTTTCGGTGAATTGCTGGTTGTTCATATGGTCAGCCTCCTTTACAAACAACAAAACAGGCATTGCGTGTTTTTGTGAAAGTCAAATCAGGGAGAAATTTGTCTGACTATCTTTGACCTTCGATTACAGTATAGCAGATTTTGGAGGGATGTCAAGCGTTGCATGGAATTTCCTTGTTTCAGGAACCCCGTCGGCTGAGCAGCACAAACAGTATTTTCATTGTTTTGTTGCTCAAGTTCCAAAAATTTTTCTTTGCCAAAGGCCTAATATGCTGTATAATATTTCGGGAAAAAACCAAACGGGATTTTCCGTTAACTCTTTTTCCCTAAGGAGTGGTTTTTCATGAGCCGTATGATCGGAACTGTCTCCATGGGCGTGCGCGCGCCTATCATTCGCCAGGGCGACGACCTGGCTGCTATCGTGGTGGATTCCATCCAGCAGGCCATCGCTGAGGGTAGCATCACCCCCCGTGACCGGGACGTGGTCGCCATGACCGAGGCCATCGTAGCCCGCGCTCAGGGCAACTATGCCTCCGTGGACGCCATCGCTGAGGACGTGCGTCAGAAGCTGGGCGGCGAAACCGTGGGCGTGATCTTCCCCATTTTGAGCCGCAACCGTTTTGCTATTTGCCTGCGCGGCATCGCCAAGGGCTGCAAAAAGATCGTGCTGATGCTGTCCTACCCCTCCGACGAAGTGGGCAACCACCTCATCGATTGGGATCTGATGGACAAGAACAACGTAGACCCCTACAAGGACGTGCTCTCCGAGGAGCAGTACCGCGCCATGTTCGGCTACATCAAGCATCCCTTCACGGGCGTTGACTATGTGGAATACTACGGCAACCTGATCCGTGAGTGCGGCGCCGAGTGCGAGATCGTCTTTGCCAACGATCCCCGCGCCATCCTCAGCTATACCAAGAATGTGCTCAACTGCGACATTCACACCCGCCAGCGCACCAAGCGTCTGCTCAAGGCCGCCGGTGCTGAGCGTGTTTTCGGTCTGGATGAGATCATGACTGAATCTGTGAATGGCAGCGGTTTCAACGCCCGCTACGGCCTCCTGGGCTCCAACAAGTCCACCGAGGACACCGTCAAGCTGTTCCCCCGGGAGTGCCAGGATCTGGTGGAGGATATTCAGGCCCGTCTGCTGACCCTCACCGGCAAGCACATCGAGGTCATGGTCTACGGCGACGGCGCGTTCAAGGATCCTGTGGGCAAGATCTGGGAGCTGGCTGACCCGGTGGTCTCCCCGGCTTACACCGCCGGTCTGGAGGGCACCCCCAACGAGCTGAAGCTTAAGTACCTGGCCGACAACGACTTCGCAGGCCTCTCCGGCGAAGCGCTCCGAGACGCCATCCGCGGCGCGATCCAGCAGAAGGACGGCTCCAGCCTGGTGGGCAAGATGGCCGCTCAGGGTACCACCCCCCGCCGCCTGACCGACCTGATCGGTTCTCTGTGTGACCTGACCAGCGGCTCCGGCGACAAGGGCACTCCCATCGTGTACATTCAGGGCTACTTTGATAACTATACCAACGACTGATAATCTATGGGCCGGCGCAACTCGCCGGCCTGTTTTCATAAGCTGCCCTGCGGCGGCTGTCTTGCGTGACGAAAGGAGAACACCATGGAACTGAAAGAGATGATCACGAAGCGCAAATCCACCCGTAATCTCACCGATGAGCCGGTGAGCGGGGAAATCCTTGCCAAGATCCGTGCCTTTATGGATCAGGCCAAGCCCCTGTTCCCGGAAATTAAGGTGCACGCCGAGATCGTGGACGCGTCGGAAGTGCGCTGCATGCAGCCGTGGAAAACGCCGCATTTTATCGCTGTGTATACCGAGGACAGCAAGGATGCGCTCATCAACGTGGGCTTTCTGTTCCAGCAGGTGGATCTGTACATCCAGTCCCTGGGGCTGGGCGTATGCTGGGTAGGCATGGGCAAGCCCCGCAAGGACTCCGAAGCCGCCAATGCCGCCGGCCTGACCTTTGCCATTCTGCTGCCCTTCGGCCATGGTCAAACCGAGGTGTGGCGCGACAGCCTGGATCAGTTCAGCCGAAAGCCCCTTGCAGAGATCGCCGATCAGGCCGATCCTCGGCTGGAGCCGGTGCGTCTGGCTCCCTCGGCCACCAATTCCCAGCCCTGGTATTTCACCCATGCGGGCGATCAGCTCCATGTGTATCAGGTCATTCAGGGGCCGCTGAAGCGCATGACCCTGGGCAAGATGAACTGCATCGATATGGGCATCGGCCTGTGCCATCTGGCCCTCACCGGGGAGAGCGAATTTGCGCTGATCCGCCTGGCGGATGCGCCCCAGCTGGACGGTTACGAGTACATCGGCACCGTGCCTGCCAAGTAAACAAACGGCCGGGAGAATTTCCGCGCCAAACGCACATCATCAAAAACGCCCCCGGCGGCAGAATGAACACTGCCGCCGGGGGCGCTTTTTGCATTGCAGGGCGTCGCTCTTAGGGGGAGCGCCCATGCGCTTATTTCACCAGCTGCTTGCCTGCCTCAAAGGCTCGCTCCAGCATCTCTTTGGGAATGGTATAGCCGGGCTCCACGTCGCCGTAGACCAGCAGACTGTCCACCAGCTCCCAGCCGATGCCGCGCAGGAAGCCGTCGGTGGAGTCGATGGCGCTGCGGAAGCGGGTATCGTCTGGATTGGCCTGGGCATAGACCGTTACCGCGCGCTTGCCGGGCAGGCGGGGAACAAAGCCGTCGCCGTACATGGGATACATCCGGTCCAGCCACAGCTTGCCCTGGCCGCTGATGGCGCCGAAATAGATGGGAAATCCGGCGACCACGCCGTCTGCTTCCCGGATGTCCTCATACATGGGGGCGAGTTTGTCACGGGTCTGACAGCCTTCGTGGGTGCGGCAGTAGAAACAGCCCTGACAGCCCTTTACGCCCTCTTCGTTCAGATCGTAAACGATGGTTTCCGCGCCGGCGGACCTTGCGCCCTGAAGCACCTGCTCGATCAGCTGCGCAGTAAAGCCGCCCCTGCGGGGGCTGCCTAGAAATGCGATCACTTTGCTCATGGTGTTTCCCTCCTGTGTGTGTTCCATTACAGCCGGGAGATGGGGAAGAACAGATAGCTCTTTCCGGTCTCGGGACAGATGAAATCCTGTACCGCGCCTGCCAGAGGGATCTGCTCCTGCTCCAGCTGGGCAATCCCATTGGCAAAGGCGTCCGGCTGATCGGCTTCGGTGTAGAGGTAGGCAAAGGCCGGCACGATCCATTTCACCCATCCGGCAGGCGGCTCTGCGTCCAGCTCCGTTTCCACCCCGGCCAGATACAGACCGCGGGTGAAGTTGTCCTCCCAGGGGCAGAATTGGCGGTTCATGTCGGTCATGGCGCCCCAGAAGCCGGCAGGCTGGCCGTTTTCCATCCGCTTGGCCAGGGGTTCTACCTCCGGGAAACGGGCGTTGGCGTCTGCCCACAGGCGCTGAACGAATCCCTCGCCATCCAGGGTGGAGCCCTCCCTACCAATGACGGCAAAGGCGGGTTTTTCGCAGCGGTGCAGTTCCATCATGCAGTCTCCTTTTATACGTTAGTGGTCATCAGCCGCTGCTTGAGGGTGGTGTAGCGGGCGGCGATGTGGTTGTTGTCCACCATTTGTTTGATGACTTCCTCCCGGCCTACCAGTACCACCAGGTGACGGGCGCGGGTGAGGGCGGTGTAGAGCAGGTTGCGAACCAGCAGCATGGGCGGGCCACCCACCACGGGCATCACCACCACAGGGAACTCGCTGCCCTGGCTTTTGTGTACGGTGAGGCAGTAGGCCAGCTCCAGGGAATCCAGCTGCTGCTTTTGGTAGGTGGCGTAGCGGTCGTCGTCAAAGCACACGGTAAGCATATGCTCCGCAGGGTCGATATGCTCGATGTAGCCCACGTCGCCGTTGAATACGCCTGCGCCGTCGTCAAAGCCGTAAGGGGTTTTGCGCTTGTATTCCAGCTGATAGTCGTTCTTGGTCTGGATCACTTTGTCGCCCACGCGGAACTCGGTATCCCCGTGAAGGATACTGTCCTGGCCGGGGCGTTCCGGGTTGAGGGCAGCCTGAAGCAGCTTGTTGAGATTAAGCGCGCCGCAGTCGCCTTTTTTGGTGGGGGTCAGCACCTGGATGGTGCGCACCGCCTCGCTGCGCCATTGGCCCTCGGGAAAGCGCAGGTACTTGGGCAGGCGGGTTTGAAGCAGCTGACAGATGGTCTGGGCGGCTTCGCTCTGGGCAACCTTGCGCTCAAAGAAAAAGTCGGTTTCCCGGGTTTTGAGTACGGGCAGCTCACCGTTGTTGATGCGGTGGGCGTTGAGGACGATCATGCTGCTTTCGTCCTGACGGAAGATGTCGCACAGGCGAACGCAGGGCACGGCGTCGCTTTCCAGAATATCGTGGAGCACATTGCCGGCGCCCACGCTGGGCAGCTGATCGGCGTCGCCCACCAGGATCAGGCGGGTGCCCGGGAGAATGGCGCGCAAAAGGCCGCGCATCAGTACCACGTCCACCATGCTCATCTCGTCCACAATCAGGCAGTCGCATTCCAGGGGATAGTCCTGGCTTCGGGCAAAGGTTTCGGAATCGCCGCCGTATTCCAGAAGGCGGTGAATGGTCTTTGCTTCCTCGCCCGTGGCTTCACTCATGCGCTTGGCGGCGCGACCGGTGGGGGCGCAGAGCAGGATGTCGTTGTCCTCCTTGAGCAGGGAGAGGATGCAGCGGATAATGGTGGTTTTACCGGTGCCGGGGCCGCCGGTGATGACCAGCACGCCCTCCTCCACGGCGCTGCGGATGGCCTTCTTCTGCATGGCGCTGAAGGTAACGCCCTGCTCGTTTTCATAGGCGGCGATGCGCTGGGGCAGGCCGGTGACCTTTTTGTAGGGGCGCGCCTCCATCAGGTAGTGCAGCCGAAGGGCGATCTCGTTTTCCGCGTGGAAATACAGCGGCAGGCACACGCCGTCTTCGCAGCCGGGCATGGTGAAGCCGATGAGCATTTTCTCAAGCAGCGCTTGGGTGATCTGCCGGTCCACCAGATCCTCATCCGCGCGCAGCATAGCCGCAGCGCGTTCCCGAAGGACGGGGTGGGGCAGGTAGGTATGGCCTGCGCCGCCTGCGGACTCGGACAGCAGATAGAACAGCGCGGCGCGAATACGGTGCTCGCTCATGGGATCGACGCCCATGCTCAGGGCGATGCGGTCGGCGGTGAGGAAACCCACGCCGTCGATGTCGGTGACCATGCGGTAGGGGTTCTGGCGGATCAATTCAACGGTGTTTTCGCCGTAGTATTTGCCGATGCGCATGGCCAGATTGGGGCTGATGCCGTAGTTTTGCAAAAAGACCATCACCCGGCGCATGCCCATCTGCTCGGTGTAGCTTTCGATGATCATGGCGGCCTTTTTGGGGCCTATGCCGGAGATCTCCGTCAGGCGCTCGGGGTGCTCGTCCAGCACGTCCATGGCGCTCTCGCCAAAATGCTGCACGATCAGCTTGGCGGTGGCGGGCCCGATGCCGCGGATGAGGCCGGAACCCAGGTACTTTTCGATGGCGGTTTTGCCGGTGGGCGGTGTGATGGTACAACGGGTGGCGCTGAACTGCCGCCCGTAGACCGGATGCTCTGTCCAGCGGCCTTCAAAGGTGACGTTTTCGCCGGGGCTCAGCTCCGGCATCACGCCTACCACGGTATGCTCCGTGCGGCCGACCACCGCATGCAGCACGGTGTAGCCGTTATCCTCGTTGCGGAAGGTGGTATCCTGCACCACGGCGACAAGCTGTTCCAGTTCCTGTTGCATGGGATCCCCCTCCTTTCAGTATTTCGGATGCGCGTCAGGCAGCGCCGGATGGCGGCACGGATCGGCTGAGGTGGGTGGGCTTGCGCAGCCCGGTCAGCGCATGGTAGAGCCAGGGCGTAAGCCAGCGCAGCACAGCCGCCATAAGCAGCGCCATGGCGGCGCAAAGGATCGGCAGCAGCAAATGGGAGAGCACAAAGGCGCGCTGGCCCTGCCCGAAGATCCACAGGTATATCTTCACGGCGTAGCGCTCCACCAGCAGGTGGGAACAGTACAGGAAAAAGGCAGCGCCGATCCACCAGGGAGGATCGGAAAAGCGGATGAAGATATCAGCCAGCATCCACAACAGAAACGGCGAAAGAATCCAGAAGAAAGAATAAAAGAAGGGATGGATGCGCCTGAGCCAGCCAAGAAGGAGCAACAGCCCGACTGCGGCTGCGTAGATCCACCAGTACCTTTTTCCCGGCACCTTTTCAAACCGGGGCATCTGATCCATGCCTACGTAGCAGCCTGCCAGAAAGACGGGCAGCCAGTAAAGCACCGAGGTATAGGGCAGATTTGCAGCAGTAATGGCGTTCAGTGCCATCAGCACCGCTGCAGCCAGCAGCGCCGGCCAGCGCTTGCGCACGCACCACATCAGCACCGGATAGAGCATCGTCAAAAGAAACAGGGTGCGCAGAAACCAGAAGATATAGAATTCCGGCCCGGTTTGGATCCACGTCCAAAGCTGCGCAAGGGAGGGGATCACCACCCGGCCATCGGTCAGGGACGTGCGAACAAAGCGGACGAGCAGATAAACCACCGTCCACAGCACATAGGGGACGGCCAGGGTCTGCAGTTTGCGCAGCATGATCTGCTTCCAGCTTCGCTCCCGGACGCTGTGCATTAGCAGCACGGCGGACAGAAAGAAAAATGTGGGGATCGCAGCATCGGCAATATCGCGCATCCATTGGTGAAAACGGGCAAGCCAGGGCGCGGAAATCACAAAATACGAGGAGAAGACCGTATGCAGCGCGATGACCAGCAGCGCGCAGGCAAACTGCAGATAGCTGATCTTGCGTGACGTGCTTTGAAGCATGCTCCTCTTCCTTTCCCGCAAAAAACTGAGGCGTATCTTTTATTATGGAGGCATTCCGTAAGAAAGTCAACTGCCGTGAATACGACAATGCCATGCTTTGCACAGTACCTTGACAGACGAGGTACTGTGATGTACAATGCAATCAGGAGGTGGGCCACATGGCGATATCAGCAGACATCCTGCGTGGTTATACGGATACCATTATCCTCAGGCAGCTCAGCCGGGGCGACAGCTACGGCTATCAGCTGGGCAAGCAGGTGGCTCAGCTCAGTCAGGGCGGGCTGGAGCTGAAAGAAGCCACCCTTTACACGGCGTTTCGGCGGTTGGAGCAGGCAGGCTGCATCCGTTCCTACTGGGGCGATGCGCAAAGCGGCGCCCGGCGGCGGTACT
The DNA here is from genome assembly GCA_015056365.1 of Clostridiales bacterium. Classification (GTDB taxonomy): domain Bacteria; phylum Bacillota; class Clostridia; order Christensenellales; family Aristaeellaceae; genus Limiplasma. The sequence goes on from SVGM01000011.1 coordinate 60,147, forward strand.
ATGCCATCACCCCTGAGGGGGAGGAGAGGCTTTCGCGGGATCTGGAAAACTGGAAGGAAACAAAACAGCTGCTCTCGCAGCTCTTAGAGGAGGATATGCAATGAATTCCACCATCGTAAAGATCATCGACATGATGTTTAGGGGTATGCCCGAAAATGAAGAAACCGCCGCCATGCGGGAGGAACTGCTTACTAACAGTCAGGCTCGCTATGACGACCTGATCGCCTCCGGCGTGCGCGCGGACGATGCGCTGGGACAGGTACTGGACAGCCTGCGGGGTATGGAGGACGTGCTGGATGAATACCGCCGCGAGCAAACCAGCCGCAATCCCTTTGAGGGCTTTGAGCGCATTGCCGACAAGGCGGAAAGTACCGCCAAGCATGCGGTAAGCAGCGCCGTGGAGGGCCTTCGTTCCGCCATGGACAGCCTGAAGGGCGTGTTTCATACCGAAAGCAGAACCACCACAGCCTATGGGTATACCGATGCAGGACACATGAGCGGAACGGGCTCGTTTCAGCGCATCTGGCAGCCTGCCGGCGTCTTTGAGGATGACGACATGCTCACCGCCACCTTCCGCATTGACCAGGTCAACCGCATCAACGTACAGCTGATCGGCGAGGACATCGAGGTTGAACCCTCCCCTGACGGCCTCATCCATGTGGAGATCAGCAAGGAGGACGAGCATCTGTATCTGGTGGAGGTCGCTGACGGCTGTCTGACCCTTCGCCGTGATCTCTCTGCCGGTACGGAAACCATCGTGGAAGAATCCATTCCCGAAGAGCTGAACGGCCTCTCAGGGATCTTTAGCGGCATCGGCAAGGCGCTCAAGGGAGTATTCCAGATGGCCCATACTAGCGGCGACACCGTACGCCTGCAGCTGCCTGACCAGCTGGAGCAGATCACCCTGCAAACCGCAGCCGGCGATATTGATCTCTCCGGGCTGAACCAGAAGGCGCTGGCCGTATCTACTGTCAGTGGCGATATCGATATGCAAGCTTGCCGGATCAGCGGCATGGCGCGGCTCAGCAGCACCTCCGGCGACGTGGACGTGGACGGATGCACCTTTGCCGACAGCGTGGCCCTCAACTCCACCTCCGGAGATATCAATTTTGGCGGCAGCGCCCGGCAGCTGACAGCCAACAATGTCAGCGGCGACACCGATCTGGAAGGCGATATCAGGCAGATCAGGGTCAATGCTGTCAGCGGTGATCTGGATCTCTGTTTGCAGGGCGCCTTTGACATGCTGCAAATGAACACCACCAGCGGCGATATCACCGTTACCCTGCCCGTCGACGTCGTTCCGGCCGTGCGCAGCAATACCACCTCAGGCGACGTATCCATCGGGTGCATCACCAGCGAAGCATCCGTAAGCAGGATGCAGCTCAACACCGTCAGCGGCGATATCAGCGTGGAGAATTTCTGATACAGCAACTGTCTTCTCCGCTTGCAAAAACGATTTCGCTGTTGTATAATATCGGCGTTAAATGTTTGACAGCGAAAAAGGAGGATGTTTGCTGATGAAATCCGTCAACATCAAACTTAGTCTTGCGGAGAACGTGAAGTCCTTTGTGAACATCGTCTGCCGCTTCCCCTACGACGTGGATCTGCGCGCGGGTCGTCATGTGGTGGACGCCAAGTCCATTCTGGGCATCTTCAGCCTTGACCTGAGCAAGCCCGTCACCATGGAGATCTACGCCGACGAGTGCGACGATCTGCTGGAGGAGCTCAAGCCCTTCATGGCGTGAGGGGAAACTGCCTGTCTGCTGACAGGCAAACTGACCTGAAGCATTTGCCTTGACGGCATGAAACGGAGCGTCGCTGCGCGGCACGGCATCCCTGCGTGGGAGGCGGCTTGCCCGCTGCGGCGCTTTTTTCGATTGCGAGATGAGGAGGGCGCATGCCTGTAGATTTTTCCCGCACACGGGTATCCGATCTGGAGAACCGTCTGCGGCTGTTGTATTGCATCAAGTGGCTGGAGCCTGTGTCCAATGACCAGCTCTGGCCCTTTGTGGCGCAGCTGGAACTGATGGAGTATGTATCCATGTGCCTGTTCCTGGATGAACTGCGCCAGAGCGGCGCGCTGGCTGAGGGCAGCCATGCCCTCAGCGGCAAGCTGTACCTGACGGCGGAGGGCCATGGCCAGCTGAACCTGTTTCAGGAGCGGATGCCCCTGAGCGAGCGGGAGCGCATCGACGCGGAAGCCCCGGCCTTTTTGCAGGCGCTCCGGGAGCGTCAGCAGCTGCGGGTGATGTGGGAACTGGCGGAGGAAGGCCGCCGCGGCCTGCTTTGTACCGTGCGCGACGGCGATCTGCCCACGATGATGCTCCGGCTGATCACCAGCGACCGCAAGGTAGCCGACAGCGTAGCAGCCCATTTCCGGGATCGTGCGTCCCGGCTTTTACTGATGCTGTATACCCGCGGTCTGATGCTGAATGTGGAGCAGGCGCAGACCCTAAAGTCCCCGGCGCCGTCGCTGCCTCAAATGAGCAGCGCCGAGGACGCGCTGGCAGCGGTCACGCCGGATCAGGCGTATCTATGCCCCTATGGCCTCAGGGAACAGCTGGCTGCCATTTGCCTGCCCGGCGGCCAGACCCGGATGCATCTGGCCCTGCTGTTGCCGGGGCGGAGCGAGGCGTTCCAATGGGCCCACGCCGCCATGAACGACCCGGACCTGTACAACGATATTCTTGACCTGCTGACCCGGGAGGAAGAGCCGTGAGCGCCGCCCGTGTGCTGCAAGTCCTGCGAGACAGCCTTGCGCTCCGGGATCTGCTAAAGCCGCAGGCTGTCCTGTTGGCGGCTGTCAGCGGCGGAAGCGATAGCATGGCGTTGCTGTACGGATTGCACCTTTTGCAAAAGGAAACCGGTTTTTCCCTCAACGCCTGCCATGTACAGCATGGCCTGCGGGGTGCGGATTCCCTTGCCGACGAACAACTGGTCAGGGAGTGCTGCGCCCGCTGGGAGATTCCACTCACGGTGCATACGGCGCAGCTGGGCGGCGATATCCACCTGCCCGGCATGGAGACCCGTGCCCGTGAGAGCAGGCGTAAGTTTTTTAGCGAAACCATGCGGCAGCTTGGTGCGCAAGCGCTGCTGCTGGCGCATCATCAGGACGACCAGACGGAAACGGTGCTGATGCATCTTTTGCGCGGTGCAGGCGGCAATGGTCTGAGCGGAATGCAGGAAGCTGTGCCCTGCACCGGCGGCAGCATGCTTCGTCCCCTTCTTGGGCTGAGCAAAACCGACCTGCGCAATGCCCTGACCGAGTGGAAGGTTCCCTATCGGGAGGACGGCAGCAACCGGGAGGCGCTTACGCCCCGGAATGCCCTGCGTTTGCAGGTGCTGCCCCTTTTGGAGGAACTATACCCCGGATGCACCGCCCACATGGCCCATACCGCCCGGCTGTTGCGCCGGGACGAGGATGCGCTGGAGAGGCAGGCCATTCGGCTTGTGCATGAGAACACCCTGTATGTGCCCGGCCTGCATGCTGTCCGAACCGATGCGCTTCGCCAGGCGCACGAGGCTATCGCCATTCGTGCCCTGCGCCTTTGGTACGCCGAGGGGCTGCGCCGCGCCCAGATCAACCCGGACGAGCGGCAGTTGTCCGCGGAGGTGAGCGATAAGCTGCTGACCTTTGCGCTGCTGGGCGGCAGAGACATGTCCGACAGCAGTCAGAGCGCATCAGTGCTGAACCTGCCCCATCAGCTTAGGGCGTTCATGGGATCGTGCTGGCTGCATCTACAGCGGCAGGATGGCTCGCCGCTGTGCGGGATGCATCAGCAGGAAACGCCCTTGAGCGAGCTGATGAACCCTGCTGTCTCTACCCTTCCCGTCGGAGAAGCCCCCTTGCCTGGCTGGTGCGGAGACGGCGCTTCTTCCCGGCTGACCATGACGTTGAGCGCAGCCACCCCGGAACTGCCTCCCCAGACCGCCATGACGGCCTACGTTCCCCTTGAATGGCTGTCCCGCTGCGTGCTCCGTACGCCGTGCCCCGGCGATCAGATCCATCCCTTGGGTGCGCCCGGAAGCAAGCCTTTGCGCCGCTGGCTCACCGACCGCAAAATCGACGCGCCTTTCCGGCCCTTGCTGCCGGTGGTGGCGCAGGACGATACCATCCTGTGGATTCCCGGGCTGTGCACATCCCAGCAGCTGGCCGTTACCCCCGGTCAGCCCTGCCTGTGCCTGATCCTGACCGCTGAACCGCCCTATCTTCCCATCACGACCCGCAAAGGAGACTGAAACCATGGATAAGCAATGGAAACTGTACGAGGATCTGGATAGCATTCTGTATACCAGGGAGCAGCTGGCGGAGGCCGTCGCTAAGCTGGGCGAGCGTATCACCCGGGATTATCAGGGCAAAAAGCCCGTGATGGTCTGTATCCTCAAGGGAGCCAGCGTGTTCTTCTGCGACCTGATCCGGCAGATCGACCTGCCGGTGGAGATCGATTTTATGGTGGTGTCCAGCTACGGCAGCGGCACCGCCACCACCGGCGAAGTGAACATCAAGAAGGATCTGGGGCGTCCTGTCAACGGTCGGGATGTGATCATCGTGGAGGATATCGTGGATTCGGGCGTTACCCTCAGCTCGCTGAAAAAGTGGATGGACAGCAAGGGCGTTGCCAGCCTGCGCATCTGCTCCCTGCTGGATAAGCCCGCCCGCCGCCGGGTGCCACTCTCGGTGGACTACTCCTGCTTCGAGATCCCCGACGCTTTCGTGGTGGGCTACGGCCTGGACTACGCCGAGCGCTACCGCAACCTGCCGGATATCGGTGTGCTGTCTCCCCGGATTTACGAAAAATGACGGATCTTCCGGTTAAAAAAACCGAACAATTTCATTAATAAATTTTTTATTTGTCGGATGTGATGTGTCCGCGCTAAATGCAGGCTGCCCCGCGTATGCGGGGCAGTTTTGTGTTTTCTGGCATGGGCGTCAGTTCGAAACAAACGTTGTGTCAAGCCGTTTTTGCTGTGGCTGTATGCACTTGACAGACAGGGGGGATCCATCTATAATGATTAAGTCGGCAAATAGGCTTATTGTGAGTATCAAAAGCCTGCTGTTTTTCAGATATATCCCACGAATTGGCATTGATTGTTGCCGCACGGAGGCGTCTGTGCGGAGTTGTAGCGGTCTTCGCATATTGTGTATGCCCTCTATGGGGCATTTCAAGGATATAGACAGTGATTGCGCTGTCGGCGGGTCGTGTCGCTTTTTAGCGGTACGCTTGTTAGGCGCATACCCATCTCGAGAAACAGCAGCCGGACGAGCTTGGCTCGACGGCTTTTTTCCATTGGGAAAAGTCCGTGGCAGGCAGTATGTATTCCCTTTGTAAAAGTGTACAACAATAACTATGAAGAAAGGAGCAGTCAAGGTATATGCAGATCTTGTGGACGATTCTTATCGCCGCCGTAGCCGCCGTAGTTGGCGTCGCAGGCGGATATCAGTATCGGAAACAGGCCGGCGAAAAACGCATTGGCCGTACCGAGGAATATGCGCGCAATCTGTTGGAAGACGCGCAGCGAAAAGCAGACGAGAAGAAAAAAGAAACGATTCTGGAAGCCAAAGAAGAGGTTCTCCGCCTTAAGACCGAGCTGGACCGTGAGTGCAAGGAACGCCGCGCCGAAGTGCAGCGAAGCGAACGTCGCATCCTCCAGCGCGAGGAAACCCTGGACAAGAAACAGGACAACCTGGAATCCCGTGAAGAAAGCATCAGCCAGAAGCAGGCTGAACTGCAGCGCGAGTGGGAGGAGCTTGAAAAGGGCAAGGAAAAGCAGGTTCAGGAGATGGAGCGCATCGCCGGCATGACGCAGGACGAGGCCTGCCAGATGCTGGTCAGCCGCATCCAGAAGGACGCCTATCACTCCGCCGCCGCTATGGTGCGCGAGATTGAGACCCGCGCCCGTGAAGAGGGCGAAAAGAAAGCCCGCAATATTATCGCCCTGGCCATTCAGAAGTGCGCTGCCGATCACGTGGCTGAAACCACCGTCAGCGTCATCAGCCTGCCCAACGATGATATGAAGGGCCGCATTATCGGCCGCGAGGGCCGCAACATCCGCTCCCTGGAAACTGCCACTGGCGTTGATCTGATCATCGATGATACCCCCGAGGCCGTCATCGTCAGCGCTTTTGACCCGGTGCGCCGTGAGATCGCCCGCGTTGCCGTGGAACGTCTCATTATGGACGGCCGCATCCACCCCGCCCGCATCGAGGAAATGGTGGAAAAGGCCCGCAAGGAAGTGGATCAGCAGATCCGCGAAGCCGGTGAACAGGCTGTGTTCGAGACGCATCAGCATGGTATTCACCACGAACTGGTCAAGATTCTCGGCCGTCTGCGTTATCGTACCTCCTACGGCCAGAACGTGCTGAAGCACTCCATCGAGGTCAGCCATCTGGCCGGTATGATGGCCGCTGAGCTGGGCGCCGACGTGGCGCTGGCCAAGCGCGCAGGTCTCCTGCACGATATCGGTAAGGGCGTCGACCACGAGGCTGAAGGCACCCACGTGACCCTTGGCGCCGAGCTCGCCCGTAAGTACCGTGAGAGCCCCGACGTGATCCACGCCATTCTGGCTCACCATAACGACGTGGAACCCCAGACCATCGAAGCCGTGCTGGTTCAGGCCGCAGACGCTATCTCCGCTGCCCGTCCCGGCGCCCGCCGCGAGAGCCTGGAGAACTACATCAAGCGTCTGGAGAAGCTGGAGGAGATCGCCAACAGCTTCCAGGGCGTTGAAAAGTGCTTCGCCATTCAGTCCGGCCGCGAGGTGCGCATCATGGTTAAGCCTGAGGACGTCACCGACGAGGGCACCAAGGTGCTGGCCAAGGAAGTGGCTAAGCGTATCGAGAAGGAACTGGAGTATCCCGGTCAGATCCGCGTCAACGTGATCCGCGAGACCCGTTCCACCGAGTTTGCTAAGTAACGGTTTTCAAGGGCTCTGTTTCAAGGGCTCTGCCCTTGACCCGGCAGGAGGCAGTGCCTCCTGCACCTCCGGTTTGCGCCCATTTTATGGGCGCAAGGGAGAGTACAGTCACATATGAACGCTCCCTCAAACTGCATTGCAGACTGGGGGAGCGTTTTTTGTGTGTGAATATCGAAAAATGAAAGCCTCGAACCGCACAGCGCAGTCCGGGACATATGATATGCTTGTTTCTCTCTGTGCCCGTGTAGCGGGCACAGAAACGGGTCAAGGGGCAATACCCCTTGCGGGATTCAAGGGCAGAGCCCTTGGGACGTTCCCTCTCCGGTTTGCGCTCATTTTATGGGCGCAAGGGAGAGTACAGTCACATATGAACGCTCCCTCAAACTGCATTGCAGACTGGGGGAGCGTTTTTTGTGTGTGAATATCGAAAAATGAAAGCCTCGAACCGCACAGCGCAGTCCGGGACATATGATATGCTTGTTTCTCTCTGTGCCCGTGTAGCGGGCACAGAAACGGGTCAAGGGGCAATACCCCTTGCGGGATTCAAGGGCAGAGCCCTTGGGACGTTCCCTCTCCGGTTTGCGCTCATTTTATGGGCGCAAGGGAGGGCGCAGTCACATATGAACGATCCCCCAAGCTGCGCTGCAGACTGGGGGATCGTTTTGTGTGACGGGATATTACCAAAGAGAAAGCCCCGAACTGCACAGCGCAGTTCGGGGCATATGATATGTTTGTTTCTCTCTGTGCCCGTGTAGCGGGCACAGAAACGGGTCAAGGGGCAATGCCCCTTGCGGGATCCAAGGGCAGAGCCCTTGGCACGTTCCCTCTCTTACCCGCGGATAACCGCTTCGTACTTCTCAGCGCAGACCTTCATGACCTTGTCCACGGCCTTCTGCACTTCCTCATCGGTGAGGGTACGGTCGGCGGCGCGGAAGGTGAGGGAGAAGGCAACGGACTTGTTGCCCTCGCCGATCTGGGCGCCGCGATATACGTCGAACATCTCAATGTTCTCCAGCAGGTTGCCGGCAGCCTTGCGCATATCGGCCATCAGGGGGCCGACCAGGACGGTTTCCTTCATCACGAGGGCCAGGTCGCGGGTCATGGCGGGGAAGCGGGGCAGAGGCTTCATTTCGCCCATGGGCTTGCCCATCTCCAAAAGCTGCTGCAGGTTGATCTCGGCGATGACGGCGCGCTTGGGCATGTCGAAGTTTTCACGGACGGTGGGATGCACCTCGCCGATGACCGCGAACACCTGACGGCCGCGTACCAGCTTGGCGCAGCGGCCGGGATGATGGTACACTTCACCGCCGGCTTCCACTTCGCAATGGATGCCGTAGGCGTGGAGCAGCGCTTCCACAGCAGTACGTACGCTGAAGAAGTCCGCATTCTCGCCGTAGGAGCCCATGCACAGGGTCTGGGTCTCGGTGGGCAGACCTTCCTCGGTCAGGTTGTGATGATCGAACACGGCGGCCATCTCATAGAGATTGGCGGCTTCGGTGGCATGGTTCATGTTGTAGGAAAGGGTCTTGCACATGCTGCCCACCAGCGTGGGACGCATGACGGCGGTATCCTCGCCCAGGGGGTTGCGGATGGGCATGGGATCCATGCGCCAGTCGTCGGCAGGAAGCTCCAGCTTGGCGATCTCCTTCACGCCCACGAAGCTGAAGTTCATGATCTCCAGATAGTTCAGACCTTGCAGGATCTTGCCGATGCGGTTCTTCATGGCCTTCATGGGGCTGACGCCGCCCTGGGTGGTCAGGCCATGGAGAGGCGTTGCACCGATGTGCTCGTAGCCGTACATGCGCAGGCATTCCTCGCAGATGTCGGCTTCGCCGTCCAGATCCTCACGGTAGGCGGGCACCTTGGCGACGATCTTGCCGTCTTCCATCGTAGCTTCGAAGAACAGCTTGTTCAGGATGTCCAGCATGGCCTGATCGGGAATCTGCACGCCGGCGCGGATGCGGATGCGCTCGGGATCGGCCACGATGGTCTGCTGGGGCTTGGGGCTGGGATACAGGTCGATGCAGCCGGAGACCACATCGCCGGCGTCCAGCTGATTGATCAGGTGGCAGGCACGGTCGAGGGCTTCCATGACAGTGGCAGCGCAAACGCCACGCTCGAAGCGGCCACTGGACTCAGTGCGCATGCCGTGGGCACGGCCGGAAAGACGGATGCCGGTGCGGTCGAAGCAGGCACATTCGAACATGACTTCGGTGGTACCCTCGGTGATCTCGCTCTCCTCGCCGCCCATAATGCCGGCGAAACCGGTGGGGGCTTCCGCATCGCAGATGACCAGATCGCTGACGCGCAGGTCACGCTCCACGCCGTCCAGGGTGGTCAGCTTTTCGCCCTCAGCAGCCCGGCGCACAATGATCTGACGGCCGCGTACCTTGCTCAGGTCGAAGGCGTGCATGGGATGGCCATACTCCAGCATGATATAGTTGGTGATGTCCACGATGTTGTTGATGGAGCGCAGACCGGCGGCGTGCAGGTACTTGCGCATCCACATGGGAGAGGGGGCAATGCGCACATTCTTGATCACGCGGGCAGCGTAGCGGGGGCAGCCCTCGTAGTCGTCTACACGGACGCTGACTTCATCGTTGATGTTGCCGCCAGCTTCCACCACGGTGGTATCGGGCTTCTTGAAGGTGGTGCCCAGCGCAGCGGCGGTCTCGCGAGCGATACCGATGGCGCTGAGGCAGTCGGGACGGTTGGCCAGGATCTCGAAATCCACGGCGTAGTCGTCAATGCCCAGAATGGGGCGCACATCGCTGCCCACGGGGTAGTCCTCGTTGAAGATGAGCAGGCCTTCGTCGCCCACGCTGGGGTACAGCTCCTGAGGCACCTTCAGCTCGGTGGCGGCGCAGAGCATACCCTCGGACACCATGCCGCGCAGCTTGCCTTTCTTGATCTTGATGCCGCCGGGAAGCTTGGAGCCGTCCAGTGCAACGGGCACCAGCACGCCCACTTTTACGTTGGGCGCGCCGCAGACGATGTGCAGGGGTTCTTCGCCGCCTACGTCCACGGTGCACTGGTGCAGATGGGTGCCTTCCACGTCCTCGCAGGTCAACACGCGACCCACAACGACCTTTTCCATGCCGCCGGAGACGTCATCCACGCCCTCAACGGCCGTACCGGACATGATCATCCGGCTTTCGTATTCCTTGGGAGTGACGGGAATGTCCGCATACTCCCGGATCATATTCATTGCAAGTTTCACAGGAATTTCCTCCTATATGGATTTGCAGATTGCGTTTTGAAGATGGGTTGGCTGACAAATTGTAAGGAGCCAACCTTTCAGGCTCCAACCCAGCCATCGATCATCCCTCACCTGCGCTCATGCAATGAGCGCAGACTGGAGGTGCAGGAGGCACTGCCTCCTGCCGGGGTGTGGGGCGGAGCCCCACAAAACCCCCGTTATCTCAGCTGTCCCAGCAGACGTGCGTCGCCCTCGTAGAGCACGCGCAGGTCAGTGATGCCGAAGCGCTTCATGGCGATGCGCTCCAGACCGATGCCGAAGGCAAAGCCGGAATACTTGGTGGAGTCGATACCGCACATCTCCAGCACCTTGGGGTTGACCATGCCGCAGCCGAGAACCTCGACCCAGCCGGTATCCTTGCAGATGCGGCAGCCCTTGCCGTGGCAGGCGGTGCAGGTCAGGTCGACTTCTGCGCTGGGCTCGGTGAAGGGGAAGAAGCTGGGACGGAAGCGGGTGGAAACATCGTTGCCGTAGAGCTTCTTGGCGAAGGCCTCCAGGGTGCCGCGCAGGTCGGACATGCTCATGTTTTCATCCACCACCAGGCCCTCCATCTGATGGAACACGGGGCTGTGGGTGGCGTCCAGCTCATCGGCGCGGTACACGCGGCCGGGGCAGATGATGCGGATGGGGGGCTTGCGGGTGAGCATGGCGCGGGCCTGCATGGGGCTGGTGTGAGTACGGAGCACGATGTTGTCGTCCATGTAGAAGGTATCCTGCGCATCGCGGGCAGGATGATTCTTGGGCAGGTTCATCAGCTCAAAATTGTAGTGATCCAGCTCCACCTCGGGGCCTTCCATCACTTCGAAGCCCATGCCGGAGAAGCACTCGATCAGTTCGTCCATCACCAGGGTGATGGGATGGGCGCTGCCTACGCCGGGCAGCTTGCGGGGTTCAGTCACGTCGATGGTTTCGGCCTTGATGGCGGCTTCCCGCTCGGCCAGCTTGATGGCGGTTTCCCGCTCAGCCATGAGGCCGGTCAGGTGCTCGCGCACCTCGTTGATCTGGGCGCCTACCTTGGGACGCTCTTCGGGGGCCAGCTGACCCATGCCCTTGAGCAGCGCGGTCAGTTCGCCCTTCTTGCCCAGCACCTTCACGCGCAGGCTGTCCAGCGCGGCAGAGGTGTCGGTGGCTTTCAGTTCACTTTCCACCCGTTGGGTCAGCTCCCGCAGGGTATCCACGATTGCCATGTGAGTTCCTCCTTTTGATGTGTATCCCTTGTTGTGATCGAATTTGAGAACAGCGTTTTCCTCTAAAGAAAAAGCCTCCGTCCGCATGGGACGAAGGCATGATGCCGCGTGTTACCACCCAAATTCCGCACGGGGAAACAGCTTTCCCGATGCGCTTATCGCCGTTAACGGAGCCACCCGTTTCCTCTTACTGCTGTTTCGGAGGAAAAGCTCGGAAGCGAATTTCCCGCGGTGTTCTGGGGCGGCTTTCAGCATGCGCGGAGCGCATACCGCCTTCTCTGACAGACTACCGTTTACCGGGCGTTGTTCTTCGTCATCGCCGTGATCGCAGATGCGATTGGGGGTATTATAGCACGGACAAAATCGCTTTGCAAGAGGTTTACTGGGGATCTTGGGTCACGCCGTAGCCTTCCAGCTGCTTGAGCAGATCCAGGCGCTCTTTTGCGCCCTGGTGGCCCAGCATGGAGGCCACTTCGTAGCAGTTCATGGCAGATTCCGGGTTGGTCTCCGTACCCATGCCGCTTTCATAGCACATGCCCAGGAAATACATGGCGTCCAGGTCACCCTGCTGGGTAGCCAGAGAGAAGTAATAGAAGGCCTTATCGAAGTCCTCCTCCACGCCGCTTGCGCCCAGATAGTAGGCGCCCACGGTGGTCTGTGCCTTGGCGTAGCCCATATCGGCGGAGGTGAGGTACCACTGAAGGGAATCCTCGATGCTGGCGGGCACACCCTGACCGGCAGCGGTCATCACGCCCAGATCGTAGGCGGCTTCCGCATTGCCCTGCTCAGCAGCATTGACGAAGTATTCATAGGCGGTTTCGTAGCTCTGCTCCACGCCTTCGCCGTTGTAATGCATGATGCCCAGGCGCAGCAGGCCTTCGCTTTCACCCAGTTCGGCAGCGCGCTGATACAGCGCCATGGCCTCGGAGCTGTTCTGCTCAACGCCCATGCCCAGACGATAGAAGGTGCCCAGATTGATCATTGCGCCGGTGTGATCCTGCTGGGCGGCCTTTTCAAACCACTGCGCTGCTGCGGCGTAATCCTGCTCGCCCAGATAGCCGGCGTAGCAGAACACACCCAAATTGTACTGGGCGGTAGCGTTGCCGGATTCGGAAGCCTTCAGGAACCAGTCATAGGCAGCCTGGAGATCCTTGTCCACCCCGTCGCCCGTGAAATACATGACCGCAACCGCCAGCTGATCGTTCACAGAGCCGGCTTCAGCGGCGGCAAGCAGATCGGCAAAGTTACTTTCAGGGGTTGCCTGGGCGGTCTCTGCCAGCGCAAAAGCAGATCCCATCAGCAGCAATGCTGCCAGAACCAACGCAACAAACTTCTTCATCGAAAACTCATCCTTTCTATAACGGTCACATTCCGCCTTGATGGAATGCACCTGTTTCCGAACAGACCATACATCTTGCCGCGCACGCAGTTGCATAATTCACAACGGTGCCGGCGCATCATTCCATCGGCGTCCCTTACCGTTCTTTCTCCCACACCCGGATCACATCGCAGATCTTCTCCGCGGCGTGACCATCGCCAAAGGGTTGATAATCCGGGTCGATGCACTGCTGCGCCGACAGTTTTTCCAGAATATCGGCGGTATCCGCCTTGGCCAGCTGGTTGCGGTTGCCCACCATGGTTTCCGGCCAGACTACATAGTCCAGCACGAACACGCACTGCACGCCTGCATAGAAGGCTTCGCACTGCAGCCCGCCGGAGTCGGTGACGATCTTTTTGGCATGCTGAGTCAGGTGGACGGAATCGGAGTAGCCCACCGGCTGGGTCAGAATGATGTTGTCAAAGCCATGCACCCTACATACTCGCTCTGCCCGTTCCCGGTTGCGGGGATGCACCGGGTAGAGGGTCTTGGCATCCAGCTGGTTCATGGCTGCCAGAATGGCGGTGAGGGGCTCGTCGCTGTAGGTGTTCTCCTGCCGGTGGCAGGTCATGTAGTAGTAGCTGTCCGGTACTGTGACCGGGCTCCCATCCAGCGCAAGGATGTTCGGGCTGTCCCACGGTTGACCGGCAAAGTACAGGAAGGAGTCATACATGATATTGCCCACGCAATGGGTGCGATGCCCCAGCCCTTCCGCCACCAGCTTCTGCTTTGCGTCCTCGGTGGCGCAGAACAGCAGCGTGGAGCAGTGGTCGGTCAATTTACGGTTGATTTCCTCTGGGTTGTCCAGCGTGCCCAGCCGGTTGCCCGCCTCCACATGGAGCACGGGAATGCGCAGCTTGGCCGCCGCCAGTGCCGCCGCCAGGGTGGAGTTGGTATCGCCGTACACCAGCAGCGCATCCGGCATCTCTTTTTGCAGGATCTCCTCAATACCGGCGAGCATGCGGGCGGTCATCTGTCCGTGGCTGCCGCCCGATACGCCCAGATTGTAGTCCGGCTGAGGAATGCCCATCTCCCGGAAAAAGACCGCCGACATATTATCGTCAAAGTGCTGGCCGGTGTGCACCAGGATTTCCTGATGTTCCCTGCGCAGCTGGCGGGAACCCGCCGCTGCTTTGATAAACTGGGGTCTTGCCCCAACTACGGTGACAATCTTCATAGCATTACCGCCTGATATCAAAAAATCATTGCAGGTTCAGCGCCTTTTTCATGGGCGCTTCCCACGACATATGATCCCGGGCATAACGACGCATTTCTGCAGGGATTTCTGGCTTTTCCTTCATGCGCAGGGCGAAGGCCACCGCCTCCTCCATGGGGACGGGTGAATCATCCGCCGGGATTTTCAGGCAAAAGGGCATCCCCGCTGCCAGGGAGGGATCATCGCCTGCATACACAAAGGGCAGGCCGCGGGCTGTGTATTCCCGCAGCTTCAGATGGGAAGTCACCTGATAGCCGTGGCGGTGCAAACCCAGCGAGCATATGCCCACATCCGCCGTGGCAAATACCTGATCCAGCGCTTTGCCGGTCTGGTAGCTGTGGAAACGGATGAAATCCTGCATGCCCAAATCCTGTACCAGTTGCTGCCAGCGGGCCAGCGAACCGTCGCCCTCCGAGCCCACCATATCCACCACCACCTGCTGTCGAGCTTCCTGCGGCATCTGGGCTACGCCTTGAATAAGCCGGTCAAACCCGTGCCAGCGAGCCATGGTGGCCAACGCCAGAAAATGCGTCTTGCCATCCTCTGCCGGCTGATGCTGCCGCAGGGGAATGGCATCCACATCCACGCCGTTGTCGATGTTCAGGGCAGGACGACCCAGATAGCTGTCCGCAGGCCCGCCAATGACCACAAACCGGGTTACATACCGGGCGGCGCGTTTCCAGCAGAACTGGGAATAGGCCCAGTACAGGCGGCGTAAAAGGTTTTTCTTGCCCTCGTTTTCCAGCGGAAAGGAGGGGATCTCCACCACCAGCTGGCTGCCCGCTTTGGCAATGCGGCGCATCATGCGCACGCCGCTCATCCCGATGGGACAGTGCCGCATGTACACCGCATCAAAAGACTGGCTGCGCAGGGTGCGCGTCACGCTGTCAAACAGGTCCAGAAAGGCCTTGGTGTGGATGTAGCCCGGCATGCGCCCGAACCAGATACGCTTCACAGGCTTCTTTTCGCCCTGATGCAGCAGATAGGTCTGCTGCCGGTCATACGCCGTCTGCCATACATCCAGCCCCAGGGCAGCAGCGGTCGCCGTCTGCCCGTCCACCTTCTTCTTGATGGAGTAGTGGTCATCCAGCGGATATTTTATGACATACAAAAATGTTTTCATGTGCATCCTTCCTTTGTGACAGGTGCGGACCAAACCAAGTTTACTGTATCAAAATGCACAGGGAATGTCAATCTTCCAGCGGTATACCGCCGTTTCCGCCTGGGATGCACTGCCGCTTTTCTCCGCCGTCAAAACGTGCTACAATACATTGCGTTAGATCCCCATCCTGTTCTGGAGGTGCCCTATGGAAACCATCCGCTGTACCCGCTGCGTTATGTCCAGCGAAGCCGACCCCACCATCACCTTTGACGCAGAAGGCCGCTGCAACTACTGCACCGAAGCCCTCAGCCAGATCGGCACCGTCTACCAGCCTGATGGAAACAAACAGCTGGAAGAGATGATCGCCATGCTGAAAAAGGAAGGGGCGGGCAAGCCCTACGACTGCCTGATGGGCATCAGCGGCGGACTGGATTCCGCCTATCTGGCCTATCTGGGGTATCGATGGGGACTGCGCATCCTGGCGGTGCACATTGACGATGGCTACGACACCGATATTTCCAAAGAGAACATCAAGCGGCTGTGCAAGGCAGCGGGCATCGATCTGAAGGTGATCGCCCCTGACCGGGAGCAGTACGATGCCCTGACCCTTGCCTACCTGAAGGCGGGCGTGCCCAATCTGGCAGTGCCGCAGGACAACATCCTCTTTGCGTTCCTCTATGATATGGCGCAGAAGCACGGAGTGAAGTATTTCCTGACCGGTGGCAATTTTGCGCTGGAGAGCATCCTGCAAAGGGGCAACACCCACAACCCTATGGATCTGGTGAACCTGAGGGATATCAACCGCCGCTTCGGCACCACAAAGCTGAACAAGCTCCGGTTTGTTTCTTCCTATCGCAAGTTCCTGCTGAGCAAGCTGGGCAAGGTGGTCACCCTGCGCCCCCTCAACCTGATCGATTACAACCGGGACAGGGCTTTTGAGGAGCTGTACCAGTTCTGCGGCTTCCAGTACTACGGCGCCAAGCATTTGGAAAACATGCTGACCGCCTTTATCCAGCTCCGGTGGCTGCCGGAGAAATTCGGTGTGGACAAGCGCACCTCCCACCTTTCCAGCATGATCGTATCCGGGCAGCTGAGTCGGGAGGCGGCGCTCCGTGAGCTGGAAAAGCCCCTCGTTGACCCCGCCCTGATGGATAAGTATGTGGCAGAGATCAAGCAGCGGCTTTCCCTCAGCGATGAGGCCTTTGAGGCCATCATGGCTGCCCCCGCCCACCAGCACACCGATTACAAATGTGATCAGCTGGGCGCAACGGTGAAAAAGCTGTTCAAGGGCATCCTCTACCGAAACATGAAGGGCTGATCAATGATGGGCCATATCCTTTGTTCCACCGGCGCGTTGCTGGGCCGCCCCAATGGGTGGGACTACCGCCTGCTGACGGCCCTGGTCCCACAGCTTCAGTGCGACGGTTACGAGCTGATGATCTACCGGGACTGGTACGCTGACCTGGACGGTCTGCTTGGCTTCCTTGCGCAGGCAAAGCTGAACATCCCGGTGCTTCATTGCGAGAAGGGCATCGGCGAAAGCCTGAGCATCGGCGGGGAGGAACTGACCGCCAAGGCGTTTTCCGATTTTGAATGCAACTGCCGCATTGCCTGTGCCGCCGGGGCTGACCGGCTGGTGCTGCACCTGTGGGGCGGCCATGCGTCCGACGGGCAGATCGAGAACAACCTCAACGCCTACCCTGCCCTTCGAGAGACAGCCGACCGCTATTGCCTTGACCTGCTGGTGGAAAACGTGGTCTGCAACCGGGAAGACCCCATGAAGCATCTGTGTGAGCTCAGGCAGCTGTATCCGGATGTGCATTTCGTATTCGATACCAAGATGGCTGCATTTCACAGTCAGCTGGAATTGCTGTATCAGCCGGAATATGACTGGCTGTGGCAGGAAGGACACATCCGCCACTACCACGTGAACGACTACGGCGGCGGCCATATGGACTGGCAGAATCTGCGTACCCTGCCCATCGGGGAGGGACACGTCGATTTCGCTCCTTTTTTTGCCTTCGTTCGTCAGACCGGCTATGCCGGTGATTTTACCGTGGAAGCCACCGCCTTTGACCAGACAGGTGCAGTGGATACGGAGATGCTGGACAGGCAGTTCCGGCTGATCCGGGAGAAGATCGGCGGATGAACGCCGCACCGGTAATGGACTGCGCGTTTTCCATGCTGCCCTTGTCTTTTTCCTTTGGGTATGTTACACTATATTCATAAATGAATAAAAACTGAAGAAAACGGAAACCGACGCGCTCATGCCGCCGGAGAATACAGACCAGCAAGCCGCCGGTCTGTCCCGCTTTTGGATGTTACCATTACACACAAAGGAGAATTCCAATGAGTGAAAACAACCCCATGAATGAATTCGAACAGGTCACCCAGGAGATCGAAGCAGAAGTGGACGCTGTGGTGGAAACCGCCGAAAGCATTCCTGCTATCGAAGAGAGCATCGACGACGTCATCGAAACGGCTGAAGAGACCGTTGAGGAAGTTGTTGAGGAGCCTGAAGAAGTGAATCCTAACGCTTGCCTGAAGTGCGGCTACGTTCTTGACGACGAGCAGCTCTTCTGCCCCAAGTGCGGTACGCCCAAGGGCAAGAATCCTGCGCTTGTGTGCACCAAGTGCGGCCGTGACCTGGCTCCCGGTCAGGAGTTCTGCGCCTTCTGCGGCCAGAAGGTCGCTGCCCCTGCCGCTGAATCCGGCCTTCAGAAAGCTTTTGCCAAAGTCGGCAAGGCGTACAAGGGTCTGAGCAAGCCCCTGCAGATTATCATTCCTGCCGTGGTAGCGCTGCTGATCATCGCCGCTATCGTGCTGGGTATTGTTTTGGGCAATGCAACGGTGGATTTCCGTGAGATCTTCCCTGATATGGTGGGCAACAAGTGGGCGTCCTTCGCCTCTGACGGAACCTGGATGCGGATCGACACCAACCCCAATAATCTCGATAGCGATGATTATAGCGACTATACCACGGTCCTCGCTGCAAGCGGCGCCGTCAACACCGTCAACGAAAAGCTTGGTTTCCCCTCTTCCATCGCCAATAAGATGGACCACACCACCTGGAGCATGGGCCGTCAGACCGAGAGTACGGACAAGTACATCGTCACCTGGACCTATCATCCCGACAAGGGCCTTGAAGTGCTCTACGAAGTAAAATAAACCAATGTATTGATGAAAGCCGACCGCAATAGCGGTCGGCTTTTCTGCTGTTGTCGCTTTCTGGTCCGTCTGCGCCTCTGCCCTTGACATTTTTTCGGAAAAATGATACATTTGGTAAGCACAAACGTTTGCACGTTCTTCGCAAACGGTTAGGAGTTCGTTTATGAAAGCTACGATTAAAGATGTGGCCAGGGCGGCTGGTGTTTCGCCGTCCACGGTAAGTCGTGCGTTGAGGGATAATCCCCGCATCAGTGAAGAAATGCGGATGCGGGTGAAGCAGATCGCGCAGGAGATGGATTTTCATCCCAATCAAATGGCTCGCAGCCTGGTCAGCCGGAAGAGCCGCATCATCGGCGTGGTGTTTCCTGGCGAAAATGGCGAGAGCCTGAACCACTCCTTCTATCCCTCCGTTTTGCAGGGATTGGGTCACGTGGCCGGCGCGCGCCATTATCATATGCTGCTGGGCACCGGCGCGGAGGGGGCATCTGTGCAGGAGGCCGTCCGTCAGCTGACGGATAGCGGTTATGCGGAAGGGCTTATCCTGCTGGCCGCCGAGGACGTGCCTGCCGCCGACAGCGCCGGGCTGCCTGTGGTCACGCTGGGTCATCCCGCCAATACTGAAAACGGTTATTATGTGGATAACGACAACGTGGCTGCCGGCAAAACGGTTACCCGGTATCTACTGGACCGGGGCCACCGCCGCATCGCGCTGCTGGGCTATGATAAGCAGTTCATGGTCACCGTGGACCGCCGCAAGGGCTACCGGCAGGCGCTGGAGGAAGCCGGCATTCCTTTCCGTGAGGAAGACGTGGTACCCAGCCGGTTTTTGTACAATACTACCGATGAAGAACAATTGCTGAGCCTGTTCCAGCAGGAGGATCATCCCACGGCAGTTGTCTGTCTGGATGACGCGCAGGCCATTGCACTCAGCAACAGCCTCAATGCCATGGGTCTGAACGTTCCCAGGGACGTGAGTCTGATCAGCTTTAACGATACCCCTGCGGGCCGGTATCATAACCCGCCCCTGACCTCCGTCAACGTTAATCCCTATCAGCTGGGTGTGCAGGCCATGGAGCTGGTGCTCCAGCTGGTGAAAAAGCCCGATGCAGAGTCTTCCGCCGTTTTCGTGCCCTTTACGCTGATGGAACGGGAAAGCGTACGCGATCTGACCAAGGACGAATGACCCTGCTCAAATGTAAGTTCAGGAGGACAAATCCCATGCGCAATATCCATTTTGACACCGTATATCATATGCCCTGGCTGGAGTACCGCCACGCCCTGCCCGACGGTCGGGTCTGCCTGCGCCTCCAGACCGGCCGGGACGATTTCAGCAAGGTGACCGCCAAGGTGACCAGCAACTACAACTATCCCGACTACTTTGCCAACGCCATGCTGGTGGAGATGAAGGTGGCGTACCGGGACGAGTTTCATGATTGGTACGAGTGCGTTTTCACTCCGGAAGATGTGCGCGTGAAGTACCTGTTCCAGCTGGAAAGCGATGAGCAGGTGTTCAAGCTGGACGCTGCGGGCATTCATTTCGGCGCGGACTACTACGAGGACGTCAGCGAAGCCTTCGCCTTTGCCTATGCCTGGCCTGCCCCCGGTATGCCTGAATGGGCAAAGGGCTGCGTGGGCTACCAGATCTTCCCCGACCGCTTCCGCCGGGAGGGCGAGATGGAACCCGGTCTGGAGCCCTGGACCAGCGACCGGGTGCAGAACGAGTTCCGCTACGGCGGCAATCTGCGGGGTATGATCAAGGCCGTGCCCTATCTGAAGGAACTGGGCGTTGAGATGGTTTATTCCACCCCCATGTTCCTCAGCGATTCCTCCCACCGCTACAACACCTTCGATTATTTCCAGATCGACCCCCTGCTGGGCACCGAGGACGACCTTCGGGAGCTGTGCGACGAACTGCACAAAAACGGCATGAAGCTGATCATGGACGGCGTGTTCAACCACAGCGGCATCGAGTTTGCCCCCTTCAAGGACGCCAAGGAGAAGGGCAAGGGCTCCAAGTACTACAACTGGTTCTTCTTCGATAACACCGAGGAATGCGGCTACCAGACCTTCGGCCACTGGCCCTACATGCCCAAGCTGAACCTGCGCAACCCGGACTGCGCCGAGTATTTCCTTAATGTGGGCCGCTACTGGATCGAGAAATGCCACATCGACGGCTGGCGTTTGGACGTAAGCCCCGAAGTGTGGCCGGATTTCTGGCGGCAGTACCGCAAGATGATTAAAACCGCCAACCCAGAAGCCATCATGATTGCCGAATGCTGGGACGACAGCCGTGAATGGCTCACCCAAGGCGACATGTTCGACGCCACCATGCACTATGTGCTCTCCCGCAACATCTGGAACCGCTTCTGCCACCACAAGATCAGCCTCAAGCAGTTCGATGCCTGCCTCAACCGCTCCCTGATGCTCTATCCTGAGCGCATCAATCAGGTGCTGTGGACCTTCCTGGGCAGCCACGACACCGCCCGCCTGCGCACCCGTGCCGGCGGTGACCTGCGTATGCTGCATGCCGCCTCCTTCTTCCAGTTTACCGTTCCCGGCGCGCCCATCATCTACTATGGCGACGAGCTGGGCATGCAGGGCGGCGACGATCCCTTCTGCCGCTTCCCCATGGAGTGGCACAATGTGGAAGGAAACGAGACCCACGCCCATTACCGGAAGCTGGCGCACCTGCGCGCGGAAAACAGCGCCCTCAGGGTGGGTTCCTTCCGCACCCACAGTGTGAGCGAAAACGGCCTCTACGCCTACCTGCGCCAGAGCGACGACCAGCTGGCCCTGTGCCTGATCAATACCGCCCTGGAGCCGGTCAGCGGCATGATCCAGCTGCCGGAAGCCATGGCAGACCGCGCCGAAGTGACCGACCTGTACAGCGGCGAAAATCTGCCGGTCAGCGACGGCATGGTGAAGGTCAAGCTGGAAGTGGGTCAGGGTATGATTTTGATCTGACCCATACCATCGACAAGCATTCGCCTATCGGCGGCATTCGTATAACAGCAAGATGTCGTGTATCGGAAAAAATACACGACATCTTTGCTTTCATATGCTGGCCATTCGATAACGAATTAATAGCTCAATCGACTGCAGGAGAGGCGTAGCGCATCATAAACGGATGTCTGCATCTCTTGCGCCTGTTTCTTCACAATCTGCCTGTACATCTCTCTGGAACCGTCATAGGCCGTAAGCTCCAGATGATGATAGAGCACGCCTCTTGAGGAACTGACAATGGCGCCAAGGCCGTCGTCGTTGAAGCAATCAACGATATCCTTTGCGCTGCCGCCCTGTGCGCCAAAGCCGGGGACAAGGAAAAAGTTGTTTTTCATGATTTCTCGAAGCTGTTTTGCTTCTTGCGGGAATGTGGCACCCACCACTGCGCCGATGGAGGCGTATCCGGCTTGTCCCGTACAATGCCGCCCGGCGGTATGTACGTAGTTTGCCAACCAGTCGCGGATTCTTTCACCATGGATATTGGTGGCTTCGGAAATTTCAACCGAACTGGGATTGGAGGTTTTCACAAGCACAAACAGGCCTTTTCCGTCCCGTAGGGCCACATCGACAAAGGGCTGAATGCTGTCCGTACCCAGAAAGGGAGAGACGGTCAGAAAATCCGCATTGATGGGCCCGGCCTTTGCCAGATGGGCGTAAGCGTAGGCTCTGGCAGTATTCCCAATGTCATTTCGCTTGCTGTCATCCACGACAAGCAACCCCTTGTTATGGGCATAACGGACAACCTCTTGGTGAACACGCACACCTTCTGCGCCAAAGACTTCAAAAAAGCCCATCTGTGGCTTTATGGCAGGAACGATATCCGCTACGGCGTCGATCACATCCCTCGCCCACTGCAGGATGGCATTGGGAGAGGAAAGCCCTTCAGATTGGTAGCATTCAGGGATTTTGCTCCATTCAGGGTCAATGCCCACAATGCAGGGATTCTGCTTCGCTTTGATTTGTGCGATGAGCTTATCGATCACCATTTTCATCCGCTCCGTATACTTCTCGATATCGTTTGACCGCGTCCAAATAGTCCGCGCCGCCTATGATTCCCTTTTCCATTGCCCGGATAATGTCATCCAGCGTTGCGATTGCATGGATTTTTACGCCGAAAGCTTTCTCGATCTGGGAGCGTGCGGACAGACCGGAGCCGTTGCTGCGTTCCATTCTGTCCACAGATACAATGACATGGGAGACTCGCTGGCCGGCCTCGCTTTCCAAATGCTGCAGACTGGTTCTCAGGGTGTTGCCCGAAGTCAGGGTATCTTTGATCAATGTGACCCGATCGTTTGCATCCAGTTGTTTCCCCACAGTGCCGTCAATGTTGTAATGGATATCGATGCCGTATCTGTTGAACAGAACCATGCTTGTGGAAAGCATGATGGGAATCTCCTGATGGGTATTTCCAACAAGCAGATTCGTCTCCACGTTGTTTTCGCGGATGCACTCTGCGTAGAATTCGCCCAGCTTGGAGAGCTGACTTGCGGATTTGTAGTTTCCCGTATTGATGAAGTATGGAGAGACCCGTCCGCTTTGCAGTGTAAACTCGCCGAACTGAAGAACCCCGTTATCCGCCATGAACCGTATAAACCGTTCCCGATAATTGAGCGCGTTCAGGCGGTAGTTGAACAGCTCGTCCATTGTGATTCCGAAGTAGCGGGCAATCACCGGCAGCAGCGATATATCCGGGACGGAAAGATGGTTTTCCCATTTGCTGACGGATTGGGGCGAAACGGACAAAACCTCCGCTAACTGGGTCTGCGTCATATTTTTGTTTTTTCGCAGCGTTTGTATCTTCGTGCCGATCAGATTCATATCACCGCTCCTTTCTGCCCTTATCATAAAATCATCGCGCTTGTTTGTCCACATCGTATCGGGCGAATTTCATGCAACTGACAGTTGGATTCGCATTAGAGAAACCACCTGTTCCAATCCTGACTTGTATCCCCCAAATTTCCCCGGCATTCCCACCACCCTGCTCTTGATTTTACCCCCCAACAAGTTTACAATATCACCGTATACCAAAGATCAAGGAGGGCTTTCCCGCATGAGAGAGCTGGTTGAAGCGGTACGGGAGCGCGGCGTCGGCGTCGGCACGGATGTTGTCAAGGTGGATATGTTCCTTAACCATCGCATGGACACCGAGCTGTATGTAAAGATCGGTCAGGCTTTTGCTGCCGAGTTTGCTCATAAGAAGCCTGAACTGGTGCTCACGGTGGAAGCCAGCGGCATTGCAGGCGCGCTGACCACTGCCATCGCCTGCGGCAGTATTCCCGTGGTGTTCGCCAAGAAGAGCCGCACCCGCAACGTGACCGGCGAGGTATATGAAAGCCGGGTTTTTTCCTTCACCCACGGCGTGGAAAACCACATCCGCGTGGCCAAGCAGTACCTGCCCCAGGGCGCGCGGGTGCTCATTGTGGACGATTTCCTGGCCAACGGCGAAGCGGCTGAAGGCCTGTGCGAATTGTGCCGTCAGGCCGGAGCGGAAGTGATCGGCATCGGCGTTTGCGTGGAAAAGAGTTTCCAGCCCGGGCACCAGAAGCTGGTGGACGCAGGTTATCACGTCCATGCGCTGGCCAAGGTGACCGGCATCGAGGACGGCAAACTGATTGTAGAGGACTGATTTGTTTATGGCAGACGAATATCGCATCTGTACCCGCTGCGTGATCGACTCCAGCGACCCCGGCGTTACCTTTAATGAAAACGGCGTATGCTCTTCCTGCACCCGCTACGAGGATGTGAAAGCCATCTCCGGCTACCGCCCCGGCGAGAGCGAGAAGGAACTGGAACATACCGTCGCCACCATGAAGGAGAACAGCAAAGATCTGCCCTACGACTGCATCCTGGGCATCTCCGGCGGCGTAGACAGCGCCTACATGGCCTACCTGGCCAACAAGCTGGGGCTGCGCGTGCTGGCGGTGCATGTGGACAGCGGCTGGAACACTCCTGTGGCGGAGGAAAACATCCGCCGGATGTGCGAAAAGCTGGATATGAAGCTGCACACCTACACCGTGGACTGGCCTACCATGAAGGAGCTGACCCGAGCGTATCTGCTCTCCGGCGTGGCCAATATCGACGTGCCTCAGGACCACCTCTTCTGCTCCGCTATCTTCGAAATGGCGAAAAAGCACAAGGTCAAGTACATCCTCAACGGCTCCAATATCGCCACCGAGGGCGCGGCCGCTCCCTTCTCCCTGCAGCATACCTACCGGGACGGCTGGCATCTGCGCAGCATCTACAAGAAGCATGGCCGGGGCATGAGCCTGAAAAAGTATCCCATGCTGTCCCTCTACCGCAGCTGGTTTGGTCTGCCCGGCGTGACTAAGATCAACCTGCTTAACTACATTCCTTACTCCAAGACCGAAGCCATGGAGACCCTCTCCCGGGAGTTCGGCTGGGAATACTACGGCGGCAAGCACTTTGAAAGCGTGTTTACCCGCTACTTCCAGGCCGTGTACCTGCCCCGTAAGTTCGGCTACGATAAGCGCCGCTCCCATCTCAGCTGTCTGGTCATGAACGGTGAGATGACACGTGAGGAAGCCCTTGAGGAGCTTGCGCAGCCCGCTTGCTCTCCTGAGCAGATCGCAGCAGACGAAGCCCAGATTCTTGAAAAGCTGGACATCGACCCCGCCGAGTGGCAACGCATCCTGAACGCGCCCCCCACCCCCAACGACGCCTATTTCTCCCAGCAAAAGCTGCTGGATCTTGCCAAGCGGCTCATGGGACAGCGCAAACTGGATCAGGTGAAGAAGAAAATTTATACTGTAAAGTGACGTGTGGGCAGGGGCACTGCCCCTGCACCTCCGTATTGCGCCCGTTGCGCAGGCGCAGAGGGGGGAATGGTGACTTGGTTTGCCCGGTGCCCGCGTCCTTTGAAGCGCATTGCAGCAAGCTGCATTCCTGCCTTTCCCATCGGGAACAGGCAGGTTTTTGATGCACAAAAAAAGGCGCTCCCGATTGGTTTCGGGAACGCCTTTGAGAAGCGATGGATTACGCCTTGCCGTTGGAGCCCAGCACGTTGACGATCTTGTGCTGCACCATCTCGCCCAGCGCCTTGCGGGCGTCGGTCAGGTACTGGCGGGGATCGAAGTGATCGGGATGATCGATCAGGTGCTTGCGGATCATAGCGGTGAAGCTGATGCGCAGGTCGCTGTCGATGTTGATCTTACATACGGCCATGGAAGCAGCCTTGCGCAGCTGTTCCTCGGGGATGCCGACGGCGTCGGGCATCTTGCCGCCGTTCTCGTTGACGATCTTCACAAAGTGCTGGGGCACAGAGGAAGCGCCGTGCAGAACGATGGGGAAGCCGGGCAGACGCTTGGAGACTTCCTCCAGGATGTCGAAGCGCAGGGGCGGGGGCACCAGGATGCCCTGCTCGTTGCGGGTGCACTGCTCAGCGGTGAACTTGAAAGCGCCGTGGCTGGTGCCGATGGCGATGGCCAGAGAGTCGCAGCCGGTGCGGGTGGCGAACTCTTCCACTTCTTCGGGGCGGGTGTAGCTGGAATCGGCGGCGGAAACCTTCACGTCGTCTTCCACGCCGGCCAGACGGCCCAGTTCGCCTTCAACGGTGACGCCGCGGTCATGAGCGTAATCAACGACCTTCTTGGTCAGGGCGATGTTTTCTTCAAAGCTCAGGTGGCTGCCGTCGATCATAACGGAGGTGAAGCCGCCGTCAATGCAGCTCTTACAGGTTTCGAAATCGGGGCCGTGATCCAGATGCAGAGCGATGGGCAGGCCGGTCTCCTGAACGGCAGCCTCTACCATCTTCACCAGGTAGGTATGGTTGGCGTAGGCGCGGGCGCCCTTGCTCACCTGCAGGATTACAGGAGCGTTCACAGCCTTGGCGGCCTCGGTGATGCCCTGCACGATCTCCATGTTGTTCACGTTGAAAGCGCCAACGGCGTAGCCGCCTTCGTAGGCTTTCTTAAACATTTCCTTAGTGTTTACCAAAGGCATAGTTCAGGTCCTCCTTATATTGGGGTATCAACTGTATTATACCACAGTCTTTGAAAAGTGAACAGGGGGATTGTTAAGAAAAAAACGCGTGGGAGATGCTTGAGGACAGCATTGTTTGAGAAAACTGGTTATTTGCAGACATGTCATATGCCTGATACAGCAACGAAAAAAAGGAGTTCATGTCATTTGATCCGCATTTGTTTTTTGATTGATTGGAAACTGACGCAGGGACGCGCTGGATGCGTGGAGAAGCTTTGGTGAGTTGCTTGCTTCACATTTCAGATGGAGATTCCTGTGCGAAAAGTGCAAACAGCCTCTGCGCCCGCTTGCCTTAGCACGCGGGGAATGGTATAATAAAAAATTGTATGATATCGGCAGCAATTGCCTGATACGGAGGAGGAAAAACCTTGGATATCCTTGCTATTCTCAAAGAGCTGTTCGCCGGTGTGATCTCGATGGTCTCCGTGGACGGTCTCAAGACGCTGGCCATGTTCATCATCGCCGGTGTACTGATCTATCTGGCTATCAAGAAGGACTATGAACCTGCCCTGCTTTTGCCCATCGGCTTCGGCGCCATTCTGGCCAACCTGCCTGACGCCGTGGTGCTGGGCGAGGACGGCTTCCTGAGCGTGTTGTTCAACGCCGGTATCGCCAACGAGCTGTTCCCCATCCTCATCTTCATTGGTGTGGGTGCCATGATCGACTTCTCCCCCCTGCTGAAGGATCCCAGCATGATCTTCTTTGGCGCTGCGGCCCAGTTTGGTATCTTTGCGACCTTCCTGGTCTCTCTGGTGCTGATCCCCATCGTGCTGCCCGCCACCGCCGGCGATGAGAGCCTGATCCTGCGTTTGGCCTCCGCCATCGGCATCATCGGCGCTGCCGACGGCCCCACCACCCTGTACGTTGCCAACCACTTCAACCTGAAGGACTACATGGCCCCCATCAGCGTGGCTGCCTACAGCTACATGTCTTTGGTGCCGGTCATCCAGCCCCCGGTTATCAAGGCGCTCACCACCAAGAAGGAGCGCATGATCCGCATGAACTACAACGAGGAGCGCGCTTCCAAGCTGGCGCTGATTCTCTTCCCCATCATCGTTACCGCCATCGCCGGTATCATCGTGCCCATGAGCGCGCCCCTGGTTGGCTCCCTCATGTTCGGCAATCTGATCCGTGAGTGCGGCGTGCTGGAGCGTCTCTCCAAGACCGCCCAGAACGAACTGGCCAACCTGGTTACCATCCTGTTGGGTATCACCATCGGCGGCACCATGGTGGCCGAGAACTTCCTGCGTCTGGACACCCTGCTGATCATGCTGCTGGGTCTGTTCGCCTTCGTGTTCGACACCGCCGGCGGTGTGCTCTTTGCCAAGCTGCTTAACATCTTCCGCAAGGAAAAGATCAACCCCATGGTGGGTGCGGCCGGTATCTCCGCCTTCCCCATGAGCGCCCGCGTCATCCAGAAGCTGGCCAAGGAGGAAGATCCCTACAACTTCATCCTGATGCAGTCCATCAGCGCCAACGTGTCCGGTCAGCTGGGCTCTATCGTGGCCGGCGGTATGGTCATCACCCTGGTCAGCATGATGCTGGGCGGCATTTGGTAATCGTCACTTTTGATACTTACGTTTGAAGGAAGGGTAACGATATGATGAAATGGTTTATGATGCTCACCGAAGCCGTAGAGCCTGTGAGCGAAGTGGTGGAGACTGCCGCTGCGGAAACCAACGCGCTGGTCGATCTGCCCCTGTTCACCAAAGGTCTTCTCACCACGGCCATGGGCCTTCTGGGCGTGTTCCTGGTACTGACGCTGTTCTTTGTCACCATCAAGCTGATGCAGCGCATTGGCGCCAAGAAGGACGAACAGTAATCAAAGGAGGGCTTTGGGGATGTATACACGAGAAGAGCAGGCTGTGGTTGCGGCGAAGTGCCGCAAGCGGATGCTTGTGACGTTTATTCCGGCGGCGATCGTGCTGGCAGCTGCCATTGCCCTGTTCGTTTGGGGTCAGATCAACCGCTACGATGAAACGTGGAAGATCACGGCCGCATTGACCATTCTTGGTGGCGGCTATGCCATTTTTATGTATGGCGTGTACGTCAAGCCCATGCGGAATTACCGCAACCATGTGAACTATATGCTGGATGGACGCGTCCGGGAAACCGCAGGCGTATTTAAGGCATTCTCCGACGATGTGATGGAGAAGCACGGCGTCCAGTGCCATCCCCTGATGATCAACGTAGGCGAGAAGGATGACGGAGAGGACGACCGCCTGTTCTATTACGACGTGCTCAAGCCTGCGCCGGAGATGCCCCTTGGCACCCGCGTGGTGATCTCCAGCAACGATATGATGGTAGCGGAGATCCGAGAAGAATAATCGCTGTTGACAGCAAAGCAAAACGGAGCCAATTCGGCTCCGTTTTTTCTATGGAAAGAATCTTATGGATGCTCCGTGATGATCACCAGCAGCGTGCCCTCGCCCACCGTGACGGAGGCAGACTCCCCGGTGTAGGCATTGCTGACACCAAGAGGAACATCACAGCTAAGCTCTGCGTTGTCCAGCAGATAACTCAGGCCGCGAAGGGTAACGCCGCGGGCGGTATCGCCATGACAGAAGACGCTGATCAACGTACCCACAGGACGAGGCGGCAGGGTCAGCGTGCCGTTGTGGAGCGCATAAACCAGATAGGCCTCGTCCACCAAGCGTACCGCTGCACCGGCTTTTGCATACCGGGCCATGCTTTGGAAATTGGCCAACAGGTGATCGATTCGTCCGCCGCCGCAACCATACAGGGCAAAATCCCGGTAGCCGCGCTGGTAACCTACCGCCAGCGCCAGCCCGGTGTCCGTGTCATCCTTGCGCACGGGATGGCGGATTAGCTCAACTCCGTCAGGCAACGCCGGCGGCTCGCCCAGGGAATCAAAATCGCCTAGCAAAATATCAGGCACAATCCCCAGACGCTGCAAAAAGGCATAGCCTCCGTCTGCTGCGATTACCAGATCGCCCTGTGCGGGTTCCAGCTCCCGGGGCGTGAATTCGCCAGCTCCCACGATATAGCAGGTCGCCATGTGCATCCCTCCAGACAGGCTGAGTATACCGCCAATGCTGGGCTGCGTCAAGGTAAACGGTTTGGGGACCAGGCTGAATGCCCGGCGTAGCAGGGGTTTCAGCCTTATCAGCGCACCAAACAAATCATCCATTTAACATAATACTTCAAACATAAATATATAATTAGCAATATTATTCTTGACATAATACTTGACAGATATTATTACGCGTGGTAGTATTTAGTCAACAAAGAAAAGGAGGTTGCCCCCATGTCTGAGATGAAAACCAACGCTGTCAATGAAGCCCTGAACCTGCCCCTGAGCGAGCAGTTTGATCTGGATCTGTCCGCACTGCTGAAGCAGGACGGCAAAGCCACCCTTGTGATGATCGACCTTGACAACTTCATGCAGGTCAACGATGACTACGGCATCGCCGAGGGTGACCGGGTGCTGATTGCCTGCGGCGAATACCTGAAGAAAGCCCTGCCTGAGGACGCGAACCTCTACCGCTACGGCGGCGACCAGTTTGCCGTGCTCTTTGGCAGTAACTACGAAAAGGAGGACGTGTTCCTGCTGATGGAGCGCATCCGTACCGGTCATGATTGTCCCCTGCCGAACGGCGGTCACCAGACCCTGTCCGCTGGTATCGCCTCCACTCCCGATGACGGCGAGCTGCCCGGCGAGATCATCCGCAAAGCGGACGCCGCCATGGTGCGTGCCAAGCGCTCCGGTTATAACCGTGTGTGCCTGGCTCGCGAGGAGAAGATGGTGGTCAAAACGGCCCACTATCCCCAGGATATGCTCCATCGCCTGACCAAGCTGAGCAAGCGGGAAGGCGCCAGTGAGGCCATTCTGCTGCGGGAGGCGCTTGAGCAGCTTTTGCGCAAGTACGACGTATAAGGTGGACGTCCGCTCCGCCTTCGCGGAGCGGACGCCTCAGTGTGTTGGCGGATCGAAGCCGCGGCCTTATCGGGCGGGGCCCCTTGCCTCACCTCGGCGGTTGACAGCGGCGCGGTTTTCGCTATCGTGCTAGTGCTGTATTTTGGTTGACAAATTGTCCATGTGCCGCTATACTGTTCATGTGCTAAAGAGCACAAAGGGGTGCTGACGTACGTCGGCTGAGATCGGGTGTGTGCCCGGGACCCTGGAACCTGATCCGGGTAATGCCGGCGTAGGAATCAACGGAATAACGTCCATTGAGCCCGCGCTGCCTTACCCCGCAGTAGCGGGTTTCGTTTTATACGAAAGGGGCGGTATTTCATGAACCAACGGAAACTGAGACAACTGGTGGAGTGCGCCTTGCTGATCGCTATCGGCACGGTGCTGAGTCTGTTCGACTTCAAGGGTCCCTGGGCCCTTGGCGGCGGCATTACGGTGTGCAGCATGCTGCCGCTGGTGATGATCGCGCATCGCCACGGCACGGTGATGGGCGTCGCCAGCGCGCTGGTGTACAGCCTGATCCAGATGCTGCTGGGGCTGAACAACGTGGCCTACGCGCCTGACGCGCTCACGGCCATCGGCATCATCGTTTTGGACTACGTCCTCGCCTTCACCCTGATCGGCTTTGCGGCCTGCTTCAACAAGCTGATCGCTGACCGTCGCTGGGCCATCGTTGTGGGCATCGTGGTCACCTTCCTGGGCCGCTTTGCGTGCCACTTCATCGGCGGCGTGATCATCTGGGAAGCCCTGTGGCCCAATGAGCTGGGCTGGGCGGCTCCCGTCTGGTCGCTGGCCTACAACGGCTCCTACATGATCCCCGAGATCATCATCACTGCCGTGGTGGCCTACCTGAGCTACGCTCCCTTGAAAAAGTACTGGCACGGCGAGGACCTGCCCAAAGCGCATCAGGCGTGAGGCCAGCTGCTGTGACAGCGTAAAGAAGCGATCCGGATTTCCGGATCGCTTTTGCTGCTCTTCAGGCATCGCTGTCAGGGCTTTTCTTTTGGCAGGTTTTCGTGTATCATGACGATAGTAATCATGGGAGGGCGATAGCGTGAGCCACTTTTTTGCCTATCTTGACCGACTGAAGCTGATCCGCCGCTGGGGACTGATGCGGAACATCGAGCAGGAAAACGACATGGAGCATAGTATGCAGACCGCGATGATCGCCCATGGGCTGGCAGTGCTGGGTAACCGCCGCTTCGGCAGCCAGGTGAGCCCGGAGCGGGTGGTGGCGCTTGCCATGTACCACGATGCCAGCGAGGCTCTGACGGGTGACCTGCCCACACCGGTAAAGTATAAGAATCCGGAGATCCAGAGCGCCTACCAGGACATTGAGCAGCGCGCCAGAGAGCGACTGATCCAAATGCTGCCGGAGGATATGCGGGAGGATTTCCTGCCCTATGTGCAGCCGGACGAAAACAGCGAGGAGTGGCAGCTGGTGAAGGCCGCTGACCGCATCAGTGCCTATATCAAGTGCCTGACGGAGGAAAAGCTGGGCAACGCAGAATTCGCTCAGGCCAAGGCCACCATTCTGGAAAGCATTCTGCGCAATCCGCTGCCTCAGGTGCAGGTGTTTATGGAGCAGTTTGTGCCCAGCTACACCCTGTCACCCGACGAACTGAGCCAGGGCTAATGCCCTGTGCCGAAAGGAAGTGTTCTCATGGCGTTGATCCACTGCCCGGAATGCGGCAAGGAGATTTCCGATCAGGCGCCCCATTGCATTCATTGCGGATATCCGCTCAGCACTCCCAAGTCAGTCGGGCGTTCTGCTAAGAGAATCGAAAAAAGCCCGCTTGCCCGAAACAGCATCGCACCAAGGAAAGTCCTGTTGATTGCAGGCGCGGTGCTGATGGCTGTTGTGCTGGTGGTTGGCTGCCTGCTACAGTTTCGGGGTCCTTCCGTGCGTTTGCCCTACGGCGTCGCCCCAAACATGAGCAGCGGGGAAATGACCCGGCAGATGGAGGATCACGGCCTCCGGTTTGATCACGAATGGCTCAGCGGCCAGTATCAGACATACTTTTTTGAGTCCAGCTACGTCTATGGATTCAAAACCGGTTTTACTTCGTTGGACAGGACGCTTGACGGGACCAGGGTAAGCGTGGGGCACTTCTTTGAGGAAGACGCTGCGTACGGACGCAGCAATCCCAGCCCCCAGTTCAGCGCCTTGCGGGAGAAGCTCATCAGCGAATACGGCCAGCCGAGCCACGAAATTGAGGGATTGTGCACTTGGGAGGACGGCGCATACGAGCTGCGGTTGGACTATACCGACATGACCGGCGGCGCGCTGTGGATCGAGTATGCGTACGAGCGATAACACGGCTTTCATATGCAGATGCGCCTGTCTCATCGAAAATGAATCATTGCATAGAAAAGGGGAACCGCTGCTTTGAAGCGGTTCCCCTGCTTTGCTATGGTCAGGCAGTCACAATGGCGTTGGCCTCCTGCAGCTTGAGCAGCTCCACGGCCTCCTCGCGCATCTTGTACTTGAGGATCTTGCCGGCTGCGTTCATGGGGAAGGCATCCACGAAGACCACGTAGCGGGGCACCTTGTGCTTTGCCATGTGCGTCAGGACATATTCCTTCATCTCCTCCACGGTGGAGGTTTCGCCTTCTTTGAGGATCACGCACGCCATGATCTCCTCGCCGTACTGTTTATCCGGAACGCCGATGACCTGTACATCCTGCACCTTGGGATGGGTGTACATGAAGTCCTCGATTTCCTTGGGGTAGATGTTCTCGCCGCCGCGGATGATCATGTCCTTGATGCGGCCGGTGATCTTGTAGTTACCATTTTCGTCCCTGCGTGCTAGGTCGCCGGTGTGGAGCCAGCCCTCGCTGTCGATGGCGGCGGCGGTGGCTTCGGGCATCTTGTAGTAGCCCTTCATGATGTTGTAGCCACGGGCCACAAACTCGCCGTCCACGCCGTCGGGCACGGGCTGATTGGTCTCGGGATCCACGATGCGGCATTCTACGCCAAAGATGGCGCTACCCACAGTGTTGACGCGCACGTCGATGGAGTCAGTGGTCTTGGACATGGTGGTGGCAGGGCTGGCTTCGGTCTGGCCGTAAGTGATGCAGATCTCGTCCATGTGCATCTTTTCGATGACCTCCTGCATCACCTTGATGGG
Source organism: Clostridiales bacterium (assembly GCA_015056365.1). Lineage (GTDB taxonomy): Bacteria > Bacillota > Clostridia > Christensenellales > Aristaeellaceae > Limiplasma. Next base: position 93,441 of record SVGM01000011.1, read on the forward strand.
GCAGGGGCTGCCGGCCATGATGCCGGTGCGCATGTGGCTGAAATCAGTCTTTTCGAAGTCAGGATGGCCCAGCATGGCGATGAACATGGTGGGCACGCCGTGGAAGGCGGTAATCTTTTCCTGGTTGATGCAGTGGAGACCCTTCCGGGGGCTGAAAGCAGTGATGGGACTCATGGTCACGCCGTGGGTCATGGAGGCGGTCATGGCCAGCACCATGCCGAAACAGTGGAACATGGGCACCTGGATCATCATGCGGTCGGCGGTGGAAAGATCCATGCAGTCGCCGATGGCCTTGCCGTTGTTGACCACGTTGTAGTGGGTCAGCATAACGCCCTTGGGGAAGCCGGTGGTGCCTGAGGTATACTGCATGTTGCAAACGTCGTGCTTATTGATGGCGTTGGCGCGGCGGGTCACCTCGGTGGCGTCCACCTTGCCAGCCAGAGAGAGGGCGTCCTCCCAGGTGAGGCAGCCTTCCTGACGGCTCTCCACGGTGATGATGTTGCGCAGGAAGGGGAACTTGCGGGTGTGCAGAGGCTGGAAGGGATCGTGGCCCTTGAGTTCAGGGCAGAGCTCCTGCATGATGGCCACATAGTCGCTGTCCTTGAAGCCGTCCACCATGATAAGGGTGTGAGTGTCGCTCTGACGGAGCAGATATTCGGCCTCATGGATCTTGTAGGCAGTGTTAACAGATACCAGCACCGCGCCGATCTTGGTGGTGGCCCAGAAGGTAATGTACCAGGCAGGCACGTTGGTGGCCCAGACTGCTACGTGATCACCGGCTTTCACGCCCATGGCGATCAGGCTGCGGGCAAATTCGTCCACGTCGTCCCGGAACTGGCTGTAGGTACGGGTATAGTCCAGCTCGGTATAGCGGAAGGCATACTGGTCGGGGAATTCCTCCACCATGCGATCCAGCACCTGAGGGAAGGTCAGGTCGATCAGGTGGTTCTTGGGCCAGATGTACTTGCCGGTCTTGCGGGCGTTGTCCTGCAGGCGATGATTGCTGCGGTCGCTGCCCATGAACTGTTCCATGTAGTTGGCAAAGTGGGGGAATACGATACCGGCGGCCTGCAGCTCGGGGGCGGTGTTCTTGACCCATTCAAGGCTGATATAGCCCTCGTAGTTGACGGAGCGCAGGGCGCGGATCATGCTTTCGATGGGCATGTCGCCCTCGCCCATGATCTTGTACTTCACCTTGCCGTCCACCATGACGGAATCCTTGATGTGGATGTGTTTGATGTACACGCCCAGGTTCTGGATGGTAGTCTCCGGGTTTTCACCGGCGAAGCGGTAGGGATGGTGCATATCCCACAGGGCGGCTACGTTGTCGCTTTCCACCCGTGCCAGCAGGTCGCGCAGACGGCCTGTATCGGAATAGACGCCGTTGGTTTCCACCAGCAGGATGACATTGTGCTCCTCCGCATAAGGGACGATCTCGCGAAGGGCGCGCAGCACCGCATCGTCGTCCACTTCGCCTTCACGGTCGGCGTTGCGGTCGCCCAACAGACGAATATAGGGCGTGCCCAGCTTTTCCGCCAAACGAATGTATTCTTTGATTTCTTCGCGGGTCTCATTCCAGCAGTAGGTATCCTTGAGCACGCAGCCGGTGGACAGACAGGGGATCTCCAGCCTCATGCGCTTCAGGTTGGCGATGGTTTTATCCAGCTGATCCGCCCGGAAAGGCTGCGCCCGGACGGAGAAAATATCGTTACCCAGGCCGCGCATCTCAATGCCGTCAAAGCCAAAGTCCTTGGCCATGGAATAGATATCGGACCAGGAAAAATCGGGGCAACCCAGGGTGGAAAATGCGAGCTTCATTGATGAGTACCTCCCTTTTTGGTGGCCGGAAACACGAAAAATGCTTTCGTCTCCGGCAGTTAATGCAAGAGACGAAAGCATGAATCACTTCCGCGGTACCACTCTTGTTGGCGGCTGCGCCGCCCCCCTTCAGCATCCCATGAATGCCTTTCCCTTTCACGGTGGAAGCCGTCTGACTTTACTGGGCGCAGCAGCGCCGTTGAGCCAGCCGCTCAGGGGCCAGTACCGACCGTTCTCCCCGTCTGCTTGCACCAACCGCAGACTCTCTGTGGGCGGAGATTCGACCGTTTCTCCCCGTCATGGCGTTTATGTGGGGATTTTACCAGTTCGGCGGTGGTCTGTCAAGGGAGAGGGTGTATTTCCGGTGTACTTCATCTGGCCGGAAACGGGCTGTCAGCCTAAGATCGCTTCGATCTGTTTCAGTTCGTCTGCGCTGAAGGCAGGGCCGTTCAGAGCCTCCACGTTTTCCAGGATCTGCTGGGGGCGGCTTGCACCGATGAGGGCGGAGGTGACCACCTCGTCCCGCAGCACCCACTGCAGCGCCATCTGCGCCAGCGTTTGACCGCGGTGCTGCGCAATGCTATTGAGTTTTGCGATGACCGCCAGCTTTTCCTCTGTGATGGCAGAGGGTTTCAGGTAGCGGGGATCCACAGCTGCGCGGGAATCCGCGGGAATGCCGTCCAGATACTTGCCGGTGAGCAGGCCGTTCTGCAAGGGCGCAAAGCAGATGCAGCCAACGCCTTCCCGGCGCAGCACGTCAGTCAGGCTGCCGCAGCCGTCCATGGGCTGCTCGATCCAGCGGTTAAGCAAGGAGTAGCTGGGCTGGTGGATCAGCAATCGGGAACCCAGAGCCCCCAGCGCTTTCACGGCTGCCTCGGTCTGCTGGGCGTTATAGTTGGAAATGCCCACATACAGCGCTTTGCCGCTGCGCAGGATCTGCTCCAGCGCGCCCATGGTCTCTTCGATGGGCGTCTCTGGATCGGGCCGGTGATGATAGAAGATGTCCACATAGTCCAGGTTCATGCGCCTAAGGGACTGATCCAGGCTGGCGATCAGATACTTTCGGCTGCCAAAGTCGCCGTAAGGCCCGGGCCACATATCATAGCCCGCCTTGGTGGAGATGATCAATTCATCCCGGTAGGGCTTCCAGTCCCGCAGCATATGGATACCGAAGTTACGTTCTGCCTCGCCATAAGGCGGGCCGTAGTTGTTGGCCAGGTCAAAGTGGGTGATACCGTTGTCAAAGGCGGTGCGCAGCATGCTCTGCTGCACTTTGAAGGGCGTGATGTCGCCGAAGTTGTGCCACAGTCCCAGAGAAATGGCCGGCAGCTTGAGGCCGCTCCTGCCGCAGCGGCGGTAAAGCATGCTGTCGTAGCGGGTTTCACTGGCGATGTAATCCATAGGTGGGTCCTCCTTTAGGCTGGATTGCGTATGCATTCTGTCGGGGTCGGCCTGACTGCCGGTCAGCTGGATGAAATGGGCTGTATCCATTGTATATCATCCGTCAATGGCTGGTCAAACCTTTTATCGTACCAGCCTGTGGGGAAAGCTATTGATTGTGGAGCTCAATGGATATATTCCAGATTCAATGGTGTGATTAGTGGGTATGATATCAATATAGATGTTTTCTCTTGTGTTTAGCGTACGAAGGAGGTTTACCTATGAAGGTGGTTATCGTGGGCGGCGTGGCAGGCGGCGCAACGGCTGCGGCCCGTATCCGCAGGCTGAATGAGCAGGCAGAGATTGTGGTATTTGAACGCTCTGGCTATGTGTCCTATGCCAACTGTGGCTTGCCCTATTATATCGGCGATGTGATCGCAGATCCGGACGCGCTGACTTTGCAGACCCCGGGCAGCTTTTTGCAGCGGTTCCGGGTGCAGATGAAGGTGCGCCATCAGGTCACCGCCATCCATCCGGACAGAAAAACGGTGTCTGTCACCGACCTCGCCACCGGGCGCGTCTTTGAAGAACGCTATGATAAGCTGCTTCTGTCTCCCGGAGCGAAGCCCACCAGGCCTTCCTTTTTGGTAGCGGATCATCCGCAGGTGTTCACCCTGCGCACGGTGGAGGATACCTTCCGTATCAAGCAGTATGTAACGGAGCGTCAGCCCCGGTCTGCCGTTCTGGTGGGCGGCGGCTTTATCGGCGTCGAGCTGGCGGAAAACCTGCGTGAGCTGGGCATGGATGTGACGATTGTACAAAAATCAAGCCAGCTGATGACCCCATTCGACCCGGATATGGCTTCCTTTATTCATGCGGAGATGCGCCGACATGGCGTGAAGCTGGCGCTGGGACGGACGGTTACCGGTTTTGTGGAAAATAACGACGGTATGGACGTGCTGCTGGAGGGCGAAAAGCCCCTTTATGCGGACATGGTGATCCTGGCCATAGGAGTTACCCCAGACACCGCCCTTGCCAGAGAAGCTGGACTTGCGCTGGGGATCCGCGGTGCGATCGTAGTCAACGAGCGCATGGAGACCTCCATTCCCGATATTTACGCAGTAGGTGATGCGGTGCAGGTAAAGCATTTTGTCACCGGCGAAGATGCACTTATCGCACTAGCCGGCCCTGCAAACAAGCAGGGACGTATTGCAGCGGATAATATCTGCGGTGGCGACAGCCAGTACCATGGCAGTCAGGGTAGCAGCATCCTCAAGATTTTCGACCTGACGGCGGCGTCCACTGGCATTGGCGAGACCGCCGCCAGGCGTGCCGGGATCACTGTCGAAAAGGTGATCCTGTCGCCCATGAGCCACGCAGGCTATTACCCCGGCGGCAAGTTGATGACCATGAAGGTGCTCTTTGAGAAGGAAACCTTCCGTCTGCTGGGCGCACAGATCATCGGCTACGATGGCGTGGACAAGCGCATCGATGTGCTTGCCACCGCCATCCGGGCAGGAATGAAAGCCACCGCGCTGGCCGAGTTGGATCTGGCCTATGCGCCGCCCTATTCTTCTGCAAAGGATCCGGTGAATATGGCGGGTTTCATGATCGATAACATTGCCCGTGGTGTAGTGAAGCAGTGGTACGTGGAGGACGCCGCCGATCTTCCTCGTGACGGCAGCGTTACCTTGCTGGATACCCGCACCCCCGGCGAATACGCCTACGGGCATATCGCCGGCTTCGTCAATATCCCGGTGGATGAGCTTCGTCAGCGGCTGAACGAGCTGGATTCGCGCAAGCCTGTGTATGTCATCTGCCAGAGCGGACTGCGCAGCTACATTGCCACGAGGATTTTGACGGGCAATGGTTTTGATGCATACAATTTTGCTGGTGGATTCCGGTTTTATGATGCTGTGATGAATGATCGGCGATTGGCGGAGGTTGCCCTGCCCTGCGGGATGAATGGGTGAAGTAAAGCAGCGAGAGAATACGTGACTGTACCGCGAGTATCACAGGATGCTTCATCCTGTTTTGCAAATAGAAAAAGAGCGAACCGACATTTTGCGTCAGTTCGCTCTTTTTTGTGTGTTTTTCAGGTGGCGTTGCCAATGGGTTGCCGTTTGGGGTACACGCCCCTCAAAAATGGCTTATCCATTGGCTTTGCGCTGTTTGCGGGATTATTCCCATTCGCTTAAGTTCACAAATTCTGACCTGTGGCGAGACCTACGGATACGTATTTTCAAGGAAAATCGGCGGCACAATCTCTGATTTCTACAGAGTGTTCCGTTTTTTAGTATCAAAATCGTATCACGAAGGTACAGTAAAATTATAGTGGATTTCAACTTGGAATTCAAGGGTGTTCTGTGTCTTTTTTGGAACAGCTTCAATAGAGTATGGATCTTGGTTAATTATTCTCCTCAAAGTTCTCAACCTGCTCCATAACCTTTCTGAAAACTTCGGGGCTGTACTGCGGGGGATACCCGTTCTTGATCAGGCATACCTTGATATCGAACTTAAGCTGATCCCGGACGATCTGGTTGTTGAGCCAGTCTGCAAACGAAGATTTGGTATCGATGATCTCCTTGATCTTCTTCGCCAACACTTTGCACTTGTCGTTTACAGAGACCCCATCAACCATCTTGTCGGTGCCATATTCGAAATTGTATTCGTCTCGTAATGCCATCAGGATATCATAGAACGCCTTTTCTTCGAAGGTGAGGCCGATCTTTCGGAAACTCTCACGGTCGGCGTTCATTTCTTTCAGAATTCTGAGTGCCTGCTCTGTAGCATTACGGATGATCTCTTCGGTGGTATGTTCCTGTGCTTCACCGGCTTCTTCGGCAGTCAGGTGCTTGCGCCGCTCGTGATAGATCCGGATGGTATCTTCCAGCATTTCCTGAAAGCGTTTGGCAGCCATCTGGTTGGTTTTACTGTATTCCTTGATCTGCTTGCGAAGCATCTTAATAAGAATTTCCAGCTTGGATGCCGGCATTTTCACGTCGGATAACTTTTCAAAGTATTCGGGGCTGAAAATATCTTCCTGCTCGCCATCGTCCAGAACATTTTCAACCTTGTTGTACCGCAAAGCTTCCTCAACCATTTTTGCCACGTGACGGTTCATGGTTTCGGTATCCAGTTCGCTGGTGCCGCTCATCTTGCGAACAAAACCGGCGATTGCCATCATGCACTGCGCCAGTGCGGATTCCTCTTCGCTCAGCTCGCCGGATGGCTGGCAGATATCATATGCAGTACGCATACGCTTAACAGTTTTCAAGAAGTAGGTTTTGAAGGACACCTTGCTGACACTCTTGCCGCTATTGCTTTCGGTGTGCAGCTCCTGTGTGGAAACAAAGACATATTCAGCAGCCTTTGCCAAAAGACGATACCGCTCAGCAGGATCTCCGGCAGGATTCAGGAAGGGTGCCAGATCATAACCGGCAAAGAGATCGTTCAGAATGGAGAGTTCTTCCCTGAATACACCGGTCGCCTGTTCCACATCATCCGCGGTGGGGGCAACGGAGTTGTCGCCGCCATACATCTTCATGGCTTCACGCATGTTGTCGCGAATGCCAATGTAGTCGATGATGAAGCCATACTCCTTGCCGGGATACTTCCGGTTGACACGGCTGATGGTCTGAATCAGCAAGTGCTTCTTCAACGGCTTGTCGTTGTACATGAACGTAAGGGACGGAACATCGAAACCGGTGATCCACATATCAACAACAATAGCAATGTGGAAATTAGACTTGTTTTGCTTGAAGGCAGCATCCAGTTCCTCGGAGCGCTTCCCATTCTTTACGCCGCCAAGGTAGTTGTACATATCCGGTTTGTCATTACTGCCCACGCTTGCAACCATTGCAATAAAGGGCATGGGCTTCAGTTCCCTCAGTTCATCGTCGGTAACTTCCATGCCGTCGGGGGCTTTCTTTTCAACAAACCACTCTGGATATTTGGCTTGGAATATGGTAAGCAGCTTATAGGCAATGGGTCTGCTGGAGCATACGATCATTGCTTTTTGCACACGATCGGGATCGGTAGCACAAGCAGCGGTGTAATGATCATGAATGTCTACAGCCAGCCTTTCCAGACGGGAAGGTTCAGCCAGAATCATTTCCATCGAGCTCATAGCCTTCTTACTGGCTTCCACATCCTCTTCGGTAGCGCCATCATCCGCACAGGCTTTGTAATATGCTTCGATTTCCTTGGCTTTTGCTTCATCCAGCAGAACTTTTGCAATGCGGGGATGATATTTGATCGATACCGTCAAACCGTCTGCCACAGCCTGATCCATCGAGTAGCGGTCGATTTCTTCACCAAATGTCTGATAGGTTTCCTGAATGGGCGTGCCTGTAAACCCGACAAAAGTAGCCTGCGGAAAAGCCTCCTTCAGCACTTTGGCATAGGGCTTGGAGATCATTGCCTTCATGTTTTGGTCGGCATCTTTGCTGAACTGGATCTTGCGGGAATGCTCAAGCTGCGTTCTGTGAGCCTCGTCGGAGAAACAGATGATGTTGGCACGACCATTGATCAGCCCGATTTTATCATCCTCCCGGTCGCAGAACTTCTGGATAGTGCAGATGTAGAAACCGCCGCTTTCACGCGCACCAAGCTCAGTCCGCAACACCTTACGGCTGGGAACAACACTGACTTCACCAAGGTTCAGGAATTCTTTGCTCTTGGTAAACAGTTTTGCGCCCTGTTTCTGCAGTTCTTCACGGTCAACGATCAAAACGATGGTAGGCGAACCGATCTCCGGTATATCGGTACAGCGCAGAGCAAGCTGACGGGCCAGAAAAGCCATGGTGTAGGTCTTTCCGCAACCGGTCGCGCCAAAGTAGGTACCACCCTTGCCGCTCTTCTCGACCACCGACTTAACAATGCTTTCCCGCAAACGACGGGCAGCGAAAAACTGCGGATAACGGCAGACGATCTCTCGCTCCTCGCTGTCGTATTCGCTGTCCTGGAAGTAAATATAGTCCCGGAAGATCTCCAGAAACCGCTCGGGGCTGTATACGCCTTTGATCATGGTTTGCGTTTCTTCAAATGGAAGCGTAGATACCTTGTCCCCATCGTTTACACGACGCCAGGCATAGAAGTGCTCGTAAGGAGTACGCACAGTGCCCAGTCGGGTTTTGACACCATCGGAAATACAGGCCAACGGGCAGTAGTGCAGCAGATGGGGGATGTCTCGCCAATAGCGGATGTTGATCTGTTCCCACGCATCATGTACCGTCGCATTTGCTGCGGCAGGGTTCTTCAGTTCGATAATGCACAGAGGCATACCGTTTACATACAGCAGAATATCCGGACGGCGGGTTTCCTTCTGACCGTTGTTGGTATACTCCACCGTAAACTGATTAACTGCCCGGAAGATGTTGTTTTCCCACGCATCAAAATCGATCAGGGACACCATTCTGGCAAGACCGCTCTGCGGGATAAACTGCAGGCCATCCACCATCCAGCCATACACCTTGTGCAGCGTGGCAAAATCGCTTTCCGCACCCACAAGGCGTACTGTGTCCATGATCTGCTGGATCTCTTCCGCAACCAGATCCGGATTAGTCTTACACAGAAACTGCTCCAGATCATCTGCATACAAAACTTCTCTCCGGGAAGGGCGGGAGATGCTGTTCCCGGAAAGATAGTGCCAGCCTTCGGCTTCCAAATACGAAAGAAATGCGTATTCGAACTCCTGCTCGCAATAGCGGCCATTATAGTTTTGCAGTTTAGCCATGGCTGTGGCCTCCGTTTCGTGTTCCCGGTGTGGGAATGCTTTAGTTCAGATATTGGATCGCTGTGGCAATCAGCGCCAAGCAGCGGTTGAAGAAGTAGTCGTAATGGCGTATGTCAGTGATGTCGATCTTGTTGGTTTCGTGATGCCGGATACGATAGTCGTTGCCAATGTCAGTCAATGCTTTGAACTCGGCATTGAAAAGATCGGAGAATGATGCTTGGCCTCCCGACATATCCTCAACAATTTGCTTGGAAGAATTCTTTTTGTCCATACCTACATAGTAAGTCTTGAGACGCTCAAGTGCATCCCAGATTTTTTCGACTGCATCTCTGTGTGAATCAACGCTTGGCTGCTGATGTAGGGCAATAGCTTGCTCCAAAAGGTCGCGAAGCCCAGGTTCGGTGACGGCACCGATATTGTGTCCGATGGTGTTGTCATAAACCTCATGCTTTAAGATGCGCTCGATCATGCCTTTGGAAGAAAGGTTGAAATCCAGCTTGGCCCGGCTGAACACTCCGTTAATAGCTTCTGCATAAGGAGCTCTTTCCGCCTCGGATAGTTCATGATATTGCAGCTCAATCAAATCAAAAAGTAATGGTGCAAAGAGCGTTTCGAGCTGAGGGATATACATTTTTCCGTATATCCAGTTTTCATTTAGCTCCACCATAGAAACATCATGAAACTCGTTTAGCCTCATGAGTGCCATATACATTGCATCCGTTTTCACCTGATAATCATCATAGCGATTGGGCTGCCAAACCTGTGGCTCTGAAAAATGAACCAGCTTGGCTACCAGTCTTTTTTGCGTATCGGGGGTAACAGCGGTACAAATCAAGTCCACATATTTTAAAACCTGAGAGGCGATAATTATTCCAAGTGAGATTGCAATCCAAACAAGCAGATTGATCCAAGGCTTGATATCTAACAAGTCGCTGAGAATTCCAGAAAGAATATTGATTGATATACCCAATACAATCGAGTATAGGATTAAGCCACCTAATTCACTCTTTTGATTTTGAAGTTCTCTAATGGTATTTTTCATATTATTCTTCCTCCAGCGATCCTTTGATCAGTATTGGACAGATGCTTTTGATTTGCATTTTCAATTTGTCATTGATTTCTTTGCGTGTGATATATGAATTGTAAATGCTGGTCAAAGCATATTGTTGATCAATGCTTGTAACAGGTATTGTTATGGAATAGAATTGTTCCAGCGAAAAACCACCACGAACACTTGAATCACTAATGAACCAACAGTACCTACCGCTTTCTTCACGTGATAACCACATAACAATGTATTCGGGAAGGCACAGCTCACTTGCTTTTTCAAAAACAAAATAAGCAGGAGAAACAACGATTGGGTCATCTGTTTGATTGATAGCGAGTGGCAGGGACTTATCACGTCCAACGTGCATGAAATTACAAGCGATTTGATCTGTTGCTACAAGCTTATATTTCGATATGTCAACGCCATCAAGATTTGCAACCGATGGAATGAATTGCTTGCTCATCGTAACGCCATATACCAAGGATTGTGCTTTATCGGAATTACGATTGTCAATTTCGGCTAATAGTTCCCCAAGCGGGATTTGAGGAGCTTCCGTCTTTATTTGATCAAGCATTCCGTCAATTGCCAGTTTCAAATCCTCCAACCCACGCTCGTAGCTTTGCTGGTTGGCAATCATGGCTTTATAGATGTCAACATACTTCTGCTGTATTGCATACGACGGGAGTGCTAACTCTACAGTACAAAGATCCTCCCAATTATAGAATTCCGTAGAGCTTCCCCATGAGTTTGTTATTACATATCTGTCAAACTCTGAACGGTTGAAAAACATATACAGCCATTCCGCAACGAGACACATCCTTGACTCTTCGCGAATGCGAAATACAACATAGTCCTCTGTGCAAATAACGGGCTTATCACCATCATTATATGCAATACTGAACTTGCTCCCGTTTCTGGATGTTCTGTGGTTGAAAACAAATTCACCTGGATAGACGATTTGAAATTTGGTGAGGTCGCGACCGTTGATATCTGCTTTGGTTTGCATAAGCAGTTTCAAATTGTTAACACCACGCACGTCTGCCGGACCGAAAACAAGATCGGTGTTTGTTTCACCACGAAGCTCAATATAATCACCGAGTTTGCACTTAGTCAATGCCATAACCGATCCCCCTGAAAGCATCCTCCAGCATCTTCTGAGACTGCTTTTCCTGTACCATCAAATCCCGCATTTCTGCCTGAATACGGCTCATTTCAGCACGGAAGTCAATATCCAGATCGTGGTCAATGAACTCAATATACTTGCTGGGGATAAGACTCCATCCCTGCTTTTCAATCTCAGCAATGCCTACACTTCGATACAGTTCCGGTTCTTCATAGTGCGTCCCATCTGTACCTTCATTCTGCCAAGTGTGATAAATATCAGCAACCCGCTGAATCTGATCAGCGTCCAGACGAACCTTCTTTTTACTCTCATTCTTGACAGGGTTCTCATTCCACGTGCGAAGGTCCATGAACAGAATCTCATGTTCCCGGTTGCGCAGAGTTCTGCCGTGATAGCTGCCGCCCTTCTTGTTTTGGTTCAGGATCCAAAGGGTCACACTGATGTCGGTCGTAATAAAGAGTTCACGGGGCAGAACGATAATAGCTTCCACCTTGTCATTTTGAATCAGCTTCTTACGGATCCCTACCGTATCGCTGTCGCCCAATGCGCCGTTAGCCAGCAGGAAACCAGCAACGCCTTTCATTGCCTTCAAGTGGGAAAGCATATGAAGGATCCAGGCATAGTTGGCATTACTTTCCGGCGGCGTGGCATAGTCAGCCCAGCGGCCATCGTCCTGTAGGTTGCTGTCATACCAGCCCTTCAGGTTGAACGGCGGGTTGGCCATGATGTAGTCAAAGTAAATGCCCTTGTGGAGATCGTTGGTGAAGGAAGAATCGTAGGTTCCGCCCAGATTGTGGCTGATGCTGCGGAGGGCGAGGTTCATTTTCGCCAGACGATAGGTGGCAGCGTCCTTCTCCTGACCATAGACGTTGATGCGGCTGATATCCCCCTGCTTTGCCTGGATCAGATCAGCACTCTGGATAAACATACCGCCGGAACCGCAGCAGGGGTCATAGAGTGTGCCGTCGAAGGGTTCGATCATGGTAGCGATCAGCTGCACCACATCATGGGGCGTGTAAAACTCGCCTTCCTCCTTGGTAGCGTTGACGGCAAACTCCTTCAGGAAGTATTCATACACACGACCGATCAGGTCCTTCTCTTCGCCAAAGGACTTGTGACTGATCTTATTCACCTCATCGACGATTTTCTTGATGTCATTGGGAGCCAGATTGCGGGTGGTGAAAGTGCCCTCCACAAAGCAGCCCTTCAGCTGCTTGCTGCTGTTGGCAAGGCTGTGCAGGGCAGTGTCAAGAGCAACATTCAGCTGCGGTGCAGGGGTGTTGATGATGGTAGACCAGCGAGCTTCGATGGGCAGATTGTAGGTACCATCGGTAAAGGTGGCATCATCAAAGAATGCCGCAAAGATCTCTTCGTCATCAGGGTCCAGACCCTGTGCGATCAGATCTTGACGGAGCTTCTGAATGCCATCCTCAAACTTCTCGCCAATAAAGCGCAGAAACACCAGTGTCAGCATCATGTCACGCTTTTCAAAAAAGGAGCCGGAGTTGCGCGCCTGACGCAGAATATCACGACATTTGAACAGAATCGATTCCAAATTCATCTTCTCTTCTGTCTTTTTCTTAGCAGCCATTGTTAACCCATCCTTCTGTGTTGTTTTGTTGGAGATGCCGGTACGAGATCACGCTTACTTGCTTTCGTAGTAGCGCAGGTTTCTGCCTTTCCCCTTTTTGATAAGCACTCCATCATCAACCAAGCCCCGTAAAAGCAGGATCGCTGTGGCCTGTGAAACACCAAGGGCTTTCTCTACATCTGTGCGAACGATCGAACCTTGATCCTGGCACAGTTTCAGAATGGTTGCGATCCGGGCATCTTTTTTTCCGGATGTGTTGCTGTTTGCTTTGCCGGTGCTCAGAGAACCTTGGTTTTCTACCTGGTAATTGCTGTTGGGCAGGGTAATCTTAAAGGCATTGTTGGTGGTCTCGATCACCGGTTTTACAGTATGCTCATCATAAGACTCATTGATCTTGAGAATACCCGTACCATAGGCTTCAATCAATCGAAGCCGATAGAAGATGTTCGCCAGATGCTGGTTCCGCAGCACGGAAACGCCCAACTTCACATCCTCCAGCGTGATGCCTTTGACCAGACCGCCGATGGTAACAAACTCGATTCTGTCCTCAAAAATGCTGATAAGGGTCGAACCGCTGAAAGCGTAATCACGATGTACGATTGCGTTGAGCAAAGCTTCGCGTACAGCCTCGGGGGGATAATCCCGCAGGTCAACGCGATCCAAGCCAGAGAACTCTGCCCGTGTACGGTTGTAGCGCTCGATGTACGCAAAGGCTTCTTCCAACTGTTCCAAAAGAGAACCGGTCAATTCCTGCCTGTCTTTGAAAACAGTTTTTTTACTGCCTTCAAACACAGCCAGTTTGAGCGTATGGCTGCATTGATCGGACAGCAGGAACGCCAGATTGGTGTAGGTATCATCTTCACCGATCAGGTGAAGGG
>SVGM01000020.1 GCA_015056365.1 Clostridiales bacterium
TTTGTATATTTGTGCTTTCATTCTATCACAACAGTACGCAAAACCGCAAGCCAGCCAAGGCTTGCGGTTTTGTTATTTGAATGATGTAAAGTGTAGGATAACTTCATCCTTTTCATCGCTCTTGCTGGCGGGCCGCTTTTGCGTTATTCATTTGGCATCCATTTGGATGAGCGTGTATCCGTTGGTTTCGCTTGGGGTATGGGTGATCAGAAGCACGGTTTTGCCCTCGGTCATGCTTTGGACAGTATCGATCACCTGCTGCCGTGTTTCTTCATCCAGCCCTTTGTAGGGCTCGTCCAGCATAAGCACGTCATAGTCCGCCAGCAGCGCCCGGGCGATGGCCACGCGGCGCTTCATGCCGCCGCTGTAGGTGCTCACCGGTTGAGAGAGGCTATCTTCCTCGATCCCCAGCTTCAAAAGGAGCTGGGTGACTTCCTGAGTTGTTGCTTGACAGACCAAACGAATATTGTTGTAAGCTGTCATGCTGTCCAGCAACCGGTTCTCCTGAAATACCGCGCTGATGCGAAGATCGTCTGCCTTTCGGACGCTTCCGCTGTCCGGCTTGAGCAGCCCCATCAGGAGGTTCAAAAGCGTGGTCTTTCCGCAGCCGGATGGACCCATGAGGGCATAACGGCTTCCCGGTTCAAAACGATAGGAAAAATCGCTGATGACGGCTTTTTCATCGAAGGACTTGCTCAGGTTGATTGCTTCCAGCATTGCAAAGCCCCCCTTTGTGCAAGATTCAGCAGAAAAGTCAGCAGCTTTTCACAGCCGACACTGAGCAGGACGATCACCAGTGTCCAGCAGAACAGGTCAGCGGTTTCCAGCAGCACTTTGGCGCTGTAGAGCTTCTCGCCCACCGATCCGGGCGGAATGCCGATGACCTCAGCGGCAACGCCGCTTTTCCAGCACAGGCCGATGGCCACATTCAGTCCGGAACGAAGAAAGGGCAGGATCTGGTTGAAATAGATCACGCTGAACTGACGGGACACCGGCACCCGAAACACCTGTGCCATTTGGATCAGCTGGGGATCCATACTGTCAAAGCCAGCCAGGGTATTGAGATAGATGACCGGGAAACCGATCAGCAGGCTGACCAGAATGGAAAGGTTTTTGCTGGAGACCCACAGAAGCGCCAGAATAACAAACGATGCTACCGGCACAGCCTTCACAGCCGCCGTCAAGGGAGAGAGCAGCCGGCGTACCGTTCGGAAACGGTACGCCAGTGCAGCCAGCGCCACGCCAAGCACGCAGCTGTACAGGAAACCCAGCATGATTCGTCCCAGGGAGAACGCAATGGACTTCCAGAAGCTGCTCTCCAGCACCAGCGCGCTCAGGCGCGTCAGGGTTTCGATGGGGGAGACCAGCAGCAGCGGCTCATCCAGCAGCAGTGCGGCGATCTGCCACACTGCCAGCCAGAAGAGCACAGCCCACAGGGAAACGCGCCGATCAGCGCTTGTAGTAGAACGCTTCATCGGGCAGCACGCCGCCTACAGCAGCGGGATCCTGGTCAAAGAGTACCTGCAGGTAGCCGGACAGCTTATCTTGCATCTCGTCGCCGTCGATGTACACGATGCGGCAGAAGGGGAGCGCCTGCTTGGCCACCGCTTCGGGAACGATGTCGAAGGCGCCGATCAGCACGGCAGTTTCGTCCACGTTTTCATTGGCGAAGGTAACAGAGGCGGCGTAAGCATCCATGAAAGCAGCCACCGCTTCGGGGTTGTTCTCCACGAACTCGGTCCGGGCGACCACAACGCCGGTGAGCAGCGCGCTCTGATGCTCGTTGCCCTCCTGCAGATCGGCCCATACGTCGTTGAGATCCAGCGCCACACGGATATCGGGCGCCTTGGACTTGGCGGTGGTCACAAAGGGCTGGGGCAGCATGGCCACGGCGCCTTCGTTGTTGAGCAGGGCGGTGAGGCACTCGGTATGCTCAGTCTTGTACTCGATAGTCACGTCGGTGGTGGGATCGATGCCGTTGGCGGAAAGCACGTAGTTCAGCGCATACTCAGGGGTAGCGCCCTTGCCGGCGGAATAAATGGTCTTGCCGCGCAGATCCTCGATGCTCTGCACGCTGTTGCCGTTTTCAACGATATACAGTACGCCCAGCGTGTTGATGGCCAGCACCTTGATCTTACCTTCGGTTTTGTTGTACAGCACGGAGGCCAGATTGGCGGGCACGGCAGCGATGTCCAGTTCGCCCTTGATCAGCAGGGGAGTGATCTCGTCGGGAGCGGCAGAGATAGTGAAGTTCCAGCTTTCGCTGTCATCACTCATCATTTTCACCAGTCCCATGGCAGTGGGGCCCTTGAGGGCTGCCACGTTGGCCAGCGGTTCTGCAACGGCGGAGAAGCAAAGCGTCAGCATCAGACAGAGAGCCAGCAGGGAAACCAACCATTTTTTCATTGTTAAGTCATCCTTTCTTTGCTTTGGAGGCGGTCAGAGCGCTTTTGACCTGTACGCCGGGCAGATTTCCCAGCTGACCCGTCAGGGCGCCCAGCTCATCGTTACTGCCTTTGACAATCAGTCCGATGACCGCTTCGCCGCTTTCCTGATCGGGAATGCCCATTCTGCCGCGGATGATATGGGCAAAGGTGCCGACGATCCGGTTGACGCTTTGCGCAGCCGTCCTGTCCTGCATCACAATACCTACAAAGCCAAGTCGTTCTTCCATCATGACCGGGTTCCTCCTTTGGAAAACAAAATCACCGTAAATGCAACTTTCAGGCTGCTTTTACGGTGACAAAGAAAGCTGAATGATCATTTTCAGCGCCTCCTTCCTCATCTTGGGCGAAGGTCTCCCCGCGCCCGCAACCCGGAGTCTTTATGGCCACCGCCTGGGCCTCACGTTGCCGCTTGGCTTTGGCGGATTGGCTATCAATTGTATACCCTGAATGGGAGAATCTGAAACCTTACTGGATCATGGTCAGCGCCAGCTGATGGGCTTCGTTCAGCTGAACGTCGGTCAGATCGCCGATTTCAAAGAACATGCTCTTCTGTTCTTCGGGCATTTCCACGATCACGTCGGGAGTGATGCCCACCTTGTGCACTTCATTGCCGTTGGGGGTGAAGTACTGGGCAACCGTCAGCTGCATGCCGGCTTCGCGGGTACCCACAGGAAGCACATACTGCACAACGCCTTTGCCATAGGTCTGAACGCCCACGATGGTGGCGCGCTCACGATCCTGCAGGGCGCCGGAGAGGATCTCGCTGGCGGAGGCGGAGTTTTCGTTCACCAGCACCACCAGAGGCAGATCCAGGGACCCATCCTTGGTGGTGTAGGTTTCGCCGGAACCGTCACGGTAACGCAGGGAGGCAACGTCGCCCTTGTCCAGGAACAGATCCGCTACCTTGATGGAATCGTCCACCCAGCCGCCGGGGTTGTCGCGCAGGTCGATGATCAGCGCTTTGGCGCCCTGCTCCACCAGCACATTCAGCTGGGCTTCAAAAGCAGTGCTGCAGTCGCCGCTGAATTCGTAGAGAGAAATGTAACCTACATCGCCTTCCAGCATGCAGGAATTGACCCAGTTCACGTGCACCACGGCACGGGTAATCACAAAGTCCAGAAGCTGGTCACCGCGCATGACCTGCACATTGACAGGCTCGCCAACCACGCCACGCATGATGTCCACAGCATCCTGCAGATTCATTGCCGTTACGTCGATGTCCTCAACCCGGGTCAGCACATCGCCTTTCAGCAGACCCACTTCCATGGCAGGGCTGTCCAGGAAAACACGGCTGATGGTGCAAAGGCCGGTGGAATAATCGCCCATGATCTGAATGCCGACGCCGGCGTATTCGCCTTCGTCCTCTTCCCACATGGCTGCGAATTCTTCGGGGGTATAGTAGAAGGTGTAGGGATCGTCCAGACCGTAGAGAAGACCCATGTTGGCGCCGTCCAGCATGGCCTGCTCGTCAGGCTCCAGGTAATAGAACGAATCAACGATATCGATCATCTCAGCCAGTTCTTCGAACTTTTTCAACCGGTCATATTCCGCCCGGGAGATGGTAATGGTATCGGCATCGCCGGTGTTAGGGCTGCTGTCAGCGGACTGCCCGGTGATTAGATCAGAGAGGGTGGTGGGCAGCAGCGAGCAGCTGGTGAGCATCAGCATCAGGCTGAGGATAAGCACAAGCAGTTTGGTGACGGGCTTGGGAGCATGATTCATTGACACATACCTCGCTTTGTTTCAGAATTATTCGACAGCGGCGGGCTTCTCCTTGCCGCATTTGTTGAGTTCGTTGAGGATCTTGAAGGTGACGGCGTCTTCAAAATGGCGAAGGTCCAGTCCGGTCTGGCGCAGCACCTTGTCAAGGCGGTAAACCAGCGTGTTTCGATGGATGAACAGCTGGCGGGCGGTATCTGACAGGTTCAGATCCTTGCGGAAGAACATGTCAATGGTCTGCAGCATTTCGTCGTTAAAGAGCTTGGCCGTTTTGCGGTTGAACAGCAGTGAGTGGAAGTGCTGGCAGTCTTCCTGAGGAATGCCCATGAGAAAACGCTCCAGCATCAGGCGGGAGAAAACATAGACGCCTGCGCCCGGATGGAACAGGTAGCCCACTTCCAGCGCCCGTTTGGCTTCGGCATAGCTTTCCCCGAGCAGGATCAGGGTATTCTTGGCTTCGCCGATGCCGATCACGGCGGCGTATCCCATTTCTTCCAAAAGGGTTTCGCGAACCGCCTCCGCGTACTGCATCAGCTCCTCCGTGCCATCCACGCCCTGCATATCCTTGATCAGCGCGGCGCTATTGTGGTTCATCTCCACCAGCACGTCGGTGTCGGCCAGGGGGATCATTTCCCCAAGCACGGAGTAGGCAGACTTTTCCGTCTTGTCAAAGCGGAACAGAATGACGCAACGGCGCATGTCCAGCGCGATTTGATGCTCGCTGGCATGGGTGGTAAGTTCCATGCTGCTCAATTCTCGGCGAAGTACGCGGCGGTATACGTCCGAGCAGTTGGTGATGGAAAAGCTGCTTTTGAGCAGGCCCATCAGCATGGCCTCCGTCATGGAAAGCAGATCCTCCACGGCGCTGCCGCCCGCACGGGTCACCAAGTACATCGGGGGATTGATGTCCAGCGCGCGGCACAGGTGATCGCCCAGATGGTGATTGATGGAAGAGGAGAGAGACATGTCAGGCAGCTCAAAATCTTGACCACCTTCAGGCACGATACAGGTGCCGGCAGCATCAAGCAGACGAAGAGGGATATTCAGTCCCTCGAAGATTCTTGTGATCTTTCGAATATGTCGCTTCTCAATATACACGCGGCGTACTCCTCTCCCTAACGACATCAGGTTCCAAGATGAATTATACCATAATCCGCAGCCTGTGAAAAGAAAAATCAGGATTTAACAGTTTATACACAAAGCAAGAACAGAGCAGCCGTCGCAGGAGAAGAAACAGTGCAGCAGGAGGAGGGCGTCTGTTCACTGCCAGCCGAGCAGGCTGGCTGCATAGCAGCAATTCTTTTGCGGCAATTCTGAAAAAAGGGATTGACGAGGGACGAAAAGGGTGCTATAATAACCAACGCTGGTTCAAACTTGGAGAGATGGCCGAGCGGTTGATGGCGCTGGTCTTGAAAACCAGTGATACCGAAAGGTACCGGGGGTTCGAATCCCTCTCTCTCCGCCAGCTTCTTCTTTCTCAGAAGAAGCCAAGGGCATACAAGGCCGTCCACATGGAGAAGTACCCAAGTGGCCGAAGGGGCTCCCCTGCTAAGGGAGTAGTGTGCGAAAGTGCAGCGAGGGTTCAAATCCCTCCTTCTCCGCCAAAACCTACTGCATATGAGTTGCAGTAGGTTTCTTGTTTTTGTATTTTCGATTGAAACCGAAAAAACCGATGGCTATTACCAACCCAACTACCGATCCAAACCCCGCCCCTGGATATCCTGGGGCGGGGGAAAAGATGATTTATCTTATTCGCACCTCAACTTTTTATGTGCCAGCTTTAGCGAAACGAACCATCTCTTCCCAAAAAGCTGTACTTGATCTTGACATATATACTACTATATAGTAATATCTTATATGAAAACAAACCAGAGGGGGAAACCCATATGGAAACCAAGGGCGGTTACCTGATCTCCCGTATCAAACAGGTGGGAACGCGCCTGTTCGACCGCATGCTGGCCCAGGCGGACATTGACGCCTTCAACGGCGCGCAGGGGCGCATTCTGTATGTGCTTTGGCAAAAGGATGAAGTCAGCATCAGCAACTTGTCCGCACAAACCAGCCTTGCCAACACCACCCTGACCTCCATGCTTGACCGTATGGAAGCATCCGGGCTGATTGTCAGGAAACCTTCGCCTACGGACCGCCGCGCTTGGCTCATCTCCCTGACGGAAAAGGCAAAAGGTCTACAGCAGGATTACCAGCGCCTTTCGCAGCAGATGAACCAGCGGTATTACGTCGGATTCAGCGAGGGGGAGATCCGCCAGTTTGAATCCTATTTGCAACGTGTCCTTGATAATCTCGAAGGAGGAGAGTCATGATGAAAAAGGTATCTGTGCCCGCAACCAACGATCTTTGTCCCCAAACCCTGTTTGTTTACGGCTCCATGAAACAGGACAATACGCCGAATTTTGGTCTGTTCTGCTGGTTCAGCTATTGCTGGCTGGATCAGCTGGGCGTGATGTGTGCCATCGGCGGCAGCAAAGAAACACTGGAAAACATCCGTCGAAATCGCGTATTTTCAGCAAATCTGGTGGTGGAAAGCAATCTGGCGTTGGCAGATTATTTTGGCACCGCCGATGGGCGCGATGATGAGAAAATGAAAATTGAAGTAGAATGGGAAGAAGGCGCTGTGCTGCCGGTGCCTGTGCTGTGCAGCAGCCCGCTTAGTTTTGAGCTTGAGGTGGAACGTGAGATTGCCACGGGCGAGCAGGACGAAACGGTGTTTCTGTGCCATATCCGCAATACGCTCAAGGCCGCCGAGCTGGTGGAGGAGACGCTGTCTTCCGGGGACGTCTACAAAGCAACGGCAGCCGTGCGTACCTGCGGCGATGAGGATTATTGGTCCTGGGACGGCCGGCATCTGGGAAAATGGCATGAACGCGCCAAAGAGATCAAGCCGGATGTGGAGATCGGCGCAGCAGCCCGCGGCAATTGACGTTCCAATCAGAGGGAACCGCCGGGGAAAAGCCTTGACATTGGCTGCGCTCCAATGGTAAAATAACTTGAATTTCATATCGCTGTGAACGGAAAGAGTAGCGAAACCAACCCCTCAGAGAGTCCGGGTCTCAGGCTGAAAGCCCGGATGGCAGCGGTTCGTGAATGTGCGTCCGGGAGCGAACGGTTGCTTTGAGTGATAAATGAGAGTGGAACCGCGAGTTTGATTAACCCGCCTCTTGTGCCTGCTGGTATAGGAGGCGTTTTCCATTGAACAAAACCTGTGTGGAGGGAATGGCAGCATGTATCTGTACAACTCGGTATCTCATAAGAAAGAATTGTTTACCCCCAACTCTCCCGAACTGGTGAAGATGTACACCTGCGGCCCGACGGTGTATCATTTTGCCCACATCGGCAACCTGCGCACCTATATCATGGAGGATGTGCTGGAGAAGGCACTGCGCTACGTGGGCTATCCCGTAAAGCGCGTGATGAACATCACGGACGTAGGCCATCTGGCTTCGGACGCTGATACCGGCGAGGATAAGATGCTCAAGGGCGCCAAGCGCGAGAACAAATCTGTGATGGAGATCGCTCAGTTTTATACCGACGCGTTCTTTGCCGACTGCGAAAAGCTGAATATCAAGCGGCCTGAGGTGGTGGAGCCTGCCACCGGCTGCATCGACGAGTTTATCAAGATCGTTTCTACGCTGATCGAAAAGGATTATGCGTATGTGGCTGGCGGAAACGTGTACTTTGATACCTCCAAGCTGGAGAAGTACTACATCTTTAACGACCACAACGAGGAAGATCTGGCCGTAGGCGTGCGCGAGGGCGTGGAAGAGGACAGCAACAAAAAGAATCGAAACGATTTCGTGCTGTGGTTCACCAAGTCCAAGTTTGAAGATCAGGCGCTGAAATGGGATTCCCCCTGGGGCGTTGGCTATCCCGGCTGGCACATCGAGTGCTCCGGCATCTCCATGAAGCATCTGGGCGAGGATCTGGACATCCACTGCGGCGGTATCGACAACGCCTTCCCGCATCATACCAACGAGATCGCCCAGTCCGAAAGCTATCTAGGTCACAAGTGGTGCAACTATTGGTTCCATGTGCACCACCTCAATACAGACACCGGCAAGATGAGCAAATCCAAGGGCGAGTTCCTTACTGTCAGCCTGCTGGAACAGAAGGGCTACGATCCTATCGTGTACCGCCTGTTCTGCCTGCAGAGCCACTACCGCCGCAACCTGGTCTTCTCCTGGGAGAACCTGGACAATGCAGCGGTCACCTACGAGAAGCTGATCGCCAAGATCGCCACCCTGAAGAAGGAAGGCGAAGTGGACGAAGAGGCGCTGGCGCAGCTTAAGCAACGCTTCCGTACCGCCCTGGAGAGCGACCTGAACACCTCTCTGGCCATCACGGCGGTGTACGATGTGCTCAAGGCCAACACCAGCGACGCCACCAAGTTGGCTGCCCTGGCGGATTATGATCAGGTGCTGTGCCTGAACCTGCTTGAGGCTGCGCAGAAGCTCATCAAGAAGCAGGCGGAGGAAGAAGCAGAGTCCGCTGATCCTGAGATCGACGCGTTGATCGCTGCCCGTACCGAGGCCAAGAAAGCCAAGAACTTTGCCGAAGCCGACCGGATCCGCGACGAACTGAAGGCGCGCGGTATTGAGATCATTGATACGCCTCAGGGCGCCAAGTGGAAGCGTGTTTAACCGCTCCGTTGACCTGCCTGCATGGCCGGACCTGCAAACATCAACCCATCCACCCCATCCTTCGCCTCCCTGGCGGAGGGTGGGGCTTTTCATCCCCAAACCGCCGACCAATCTGTTACGAATATGCTCCTTTTATTGACAAAGAGAAGGGCATGCATTAGTATGAAGAATGGTGAAATAGCATTTCAACAGCGGAGGAGAGAGACGGATGAACCGTACCGCGAATAGGATTGATATGAAGAAACGCCTGTGCGCCCTGCTTTGTGCTGCGGTGCTTTTGCTGGGCGTCAGCGCAGGCGCAGAAGAGATTGCCACCATCGGCGGCTGCGCGTA
Source organism: Clostridiales bacterium (assembly GCA_015056365.1). Classification (GTDB taxonomy): domain Bacteria; phylum Bacillota; class Clostridia; order Christensenellales; family Aristaeellaceae; genus Limiplasma. Next base: position 9,155 of record SVGM01000020.1, read on the forward strand.
CGTGGACGCTAACAAAAATCTCATCTGCGATGAGGGCGAGCAGCTCATGAGCGGTCTGCCGGTGCGGCTGTACAGCTGGACGGGCGATGACTGGGTGGAAGTCGCCTCGGTAGAGACAGACGCCTATGGATATTATTCCTTTGCGGTGGGCGAAGAGGGCGAATACTGCGTTCGTTCCTCTACTACTTCTGCTGATTTTTCCGTTACGGCGGTAGGGGAGAATGCCTATGCTGCTGAGGACGGCGCAGATATGGAAAGCGAATTGCTGATCGTGGAAACCGGCGACACCTACCAGCTGGACATCAGCCTGGATCAGCCTGCTGCGCTGGAAGTGACCGTCTTCGAGGACGATAACGGCGATGGTAAGCAGGGAAAGTATGACTCGGGCGTCAAGGGCGTACTGGTGGAGGTCATGGACGGCGAGCGCGTGCTGGCAAACGGCGAAAGCGACAAAAACGGCGTCGTCGCCATTGGCAGCATCAAGCCGGGCAGCTACGCGCTTCGGGTCACCATGCCGGAAGGCTTTGGCTTCCATGCGAAGGGCGAGGCGATTCAAGAAGGCGAAAGCTGTTTGGAAAACAACGGCCAGCGGGTAGCTACCAGCGACACATTTGATTTCGTTGCTGGTCAGACCACCCGTGCCGGTGTGGGCGCAATGGCCGTAGGTACGTTCAGCGGCAAGGTGTTCGAAGACCTGAATAACGACGGTGTCATGGACGAGAATGATCCTGGCGTTGCCGGCGTCGTACTGCGGCTGGAAGGCAAGAAAACCAAGAATGTATTTGAACTGGTCAGCGATGAAACTGGCGAGTACAGCTTTGATCTGCTGCCCACCGATACGTATATTTTCACGGCGCAGCTGCCGGAGGGCATGATGTATGCCCGCTATTCCAAAACCGGCGGCGATCTGCGCAGCGTATTCAGCGGCGAGGTGCTCAGCCGCGAGTTTGCCGTCAGCCCCAAAAAGCGGCAGCAGGATAAGAACGTGGGTGTGATCCAGAACGGCGCCCTCATAGGCACCGCCTTCTTCGACGTGAACTACAACGGTCTGTGGGATGAAGGTGAAAGCGGCTATGCGGGCGTTACTGTGGAAGCCATTAAGGTCAGCAACGCGGATTCCATGGGCAAGACGGTCACCGATGAAAACGGTTCCTTTGTGCTGGCCGGTCTGCGCGGCGGCGATTATCGTTTGCGCGCCGTTCTGCCGGAGGATGGCAGCGTATTTACCGTGGTTCCCGCTGAAGGCGGCGAGAACGCCAATGTGTTTGTTCAGAACAAAACCCGCCGGGAAACCAGCGTGGAGCCGTTGAATGTGCAAAGCGGTGGCGAAACCAGAACGCTTATCGGTGTTGCCCGCGGCGCGGTGATGGAAGGCGTTATCTTTGAGGATGCCAACTATAACGGACAGCTGGAAAAAGGGGAGAAGACCTTCTCCGGCGTTGATGTACAGTTGGTGGATCAGGACGGCAATGTTGTCGCCCAGACCAAGAGCGCTGCCAAGGGTACCTATACGCTCAAAGGGATCATGCCCGGCACGTATACCCTCAAGGTGAAGCGTACCAAGAACAACGGCTTTACCCGTCTGCGTCCCAACGAGGAGGGCGGCAGTCATATCCGCGAACTGATCGACGGCTACGGCGTGTCCGACCCTATGGAAATCATGATGGCGCAGGAACTCAAGGATGTGAATGCGGGCATGCTGCCTGCCGGTACGGTCAAGGGCGTTCTGTTCCACGACGCCAATGACAACGGCATTCAGGACGCCGAGGAAATGGGCATGACTAATGCCACTGTCCGTCTGCTTTCGGATGACGGCGAGATTGATCTGGTTCGTCCTGTGGCGCTGGACGGCGCTTACCTGTTCGACGGCGTGATGCCCGGTTCCTACACCATTACCTTCCAACTACCTGAGCACTGCGAGATCGCAACGGTTGCAAGCGGCGGTAATACCCTTGCCAATGCCGGCAGAGAAACCGCCACCGAAAGATTCACCGTGGCCATGGCCGAGAACTACACCTACCCGCTGGTGGGCGCGGTTACGCTGGGCAACTTTGCCGGTCAGGTGTTCCATGACGTGAACGCCAACGGTGTTCAGGATGACGGTGAACAGCTTCTCAGCGGCGCTATCCTGACCATCAAGTCCGGCAGCGACGAGCAAAAGCTGACTACCGGCAAGGACGGCGGCTTCTCCTTTACCGATCTACGTCCTGACACATATCAGCTGTCGCTGGAGCTGCCTAATGGCTATATCTCCAGCAGTAATACGGATACCCTCACCCTGCAGCCCCGGAGCGTCCAGACACTGGACTGTTCCTGGGATGTGCTGACGGACCGCCAGCCCAAGCTGATCGGTGCGGTACAGCCTGCGTCCATCTCCGGCGAGATTCGCCTCGATGAGAACAACGACGGAAACAGTACCTCCGACGAGCGGATGATGACCGGCATGTCCGTGGCGCTGATTGATGAAGCCACCGGCGAAGTGGCCCTTGAGACCCTGACGGACGACGCGGGCTTTGCTTTTGACAATGTTCGTCCCGGCGTGTACACGGTGCGTTTTGACGTGCCGGAACAGTCCGAGCCTGCCAGGATCAAGGATTCCACCTTTATCCTTAGCGGCGGCAGCATGGAGCAGGGCGGCGTGGCCGTTGTGGAAGGCCAGCAGCTCAGCGGCCTGAAGACTTCCCTGGTCAGCCGTACCAGCATTGGCGGCACGTTGTATCTGTATGACGAAGCTGGCAGACAGCCCGTGGCTAATGTAACCATCACACTGTTGCAGGAGGGTTCTGCTTCTCCGATGGCGGCCACCACCAGCGATGAGAACGGAGCCTACCGCTTTGACGGCCTGTGGCCCGGCGACTACCGCCTGAAGGTGGAACTGCCCAGCGGGATCATCTTCGTCAGACCCGGCGATGCCAATTATCCAGAAAACGCCAGCGCGGTGGAGACTGAAGACGGTACGAGCCGCCTGATGTCCCTCAAGATGGCGCAGCATATGCTCAATGAGAACGTTTTGTATATCCGTACGGCGAAGGTGGGCGACCTGTGCTGGCTGGATGAGAACCAGAACGGCCTGCTGGACGGCAGCGAACGCCGCCTCCCCGGCGTGAAGGTTCAGCTGCTTCAGAACGGCGAAGCGGTCTACGAAACCACCACGGACGCTTTTGGCTACTATCTCTTTGATGCGGTCTATCCCGGAAGCTATGTGCTGCGTGCATCCGCGTACCCGGAGATGACGATCACCGCGCCGGTTCCCAGCCTGAGGATCATTTCCAGCTGCCTTACCAGCGGCGACGGCCTGAATGCACAGAGCGACGAGTTCTCCGTGGATAGCGGAAGCGTTCGTACGGATTTTGATTTGGGCTATGTCCTTCTGCCTGGTCAGCAGCTGCCAGCAGGCATCAACGATGCGCCTACCCGTGATTGGAGCGCCTGGAATCAGCAGTACACCTCCATGCAGGATTAAGGAAACCTAAACAAATCCCTGACATTGTGAGTGGCAATGTCAGGGATTTTTCTATTTGTCTAAACGTAATGCTTGTTCATGGATACGGTTCCCCGCTGCTGATCCATCATCAGCATGACCATCACGGTCATGTCATCCCGGGGCGTGTCGCCGGATGCCAAGAGAGCGTTGCGGATCAGCGCGTCGGCCATCCGCTGCGGCTGGATGTACAGGCTGTCGTCCAGCGCATGGCGCAGCTCGTCCTCGTCCCGGAAAGCGTCCGCGACACCATCACTCATCATCACCAGAATATCGCCGCTGTGCAGCCGGTACTCCACGTGAGAGGGTCTGGCTTCCTCCACGATGCCCAGCGGCAGCGAAGCGGCTTCCACCTTTTTTAGATGATTGCCCCGAACGACCCATGTGGCGCAGGCGCCCAGCTTTTCACAGATGACTTCGCCTGTCCATAGATCAATATCGCACAGATCCACTGTGGTGAAGCTTTCTTCATCGCTGCTGGCGCTGAGCATGATCCCGTTGACGGCGGTGATGGCCTGCCTGCGGCTGTAGCCTGCTTCCAAAAGGAGCAAAAGAAGTTCCAGCGTTTTTTCACTTTGCGCGTGAGCCGCTTCCCCGTGGCCCATGCCGTCGCAGAGCACCATTAGCAGCCTGCCTCCTTCGCAGCGCTGGGCGGCGCAGGCATCCCCGCAAACCGCTTGCTGTGTACCGGCGGCTTCTCCTGCGCACAGGGAAGCCGTTCCTACCGTGGCGCTGTACAGAGGGGTCTCCTCCAGCTCGATTCGTCCCCGCTCCGCACGGCTGATGGAAAGGGACAGGTTTTCCGCTTCCGAAAGATAGCGGAGCAGCGCATCCAAAGATCGGTGCGTGGGCAGCAGAGAATCCAGCGTCAGCGCCGCTTGCAGATGACCGTCTACCCGGCGGGCGTAATGTAACTTGGCTGAAAGACGAAGCTCGTCGATGGCCCGATTGATCACATGGGCCGCCTGCAGGTCGCCCACGCTTCGCCCTGCCGTGAGCATATTCAGATCGTTCAACGTACCGGACATGGCGGCGAGATGGGCGAGGGTCAGCGTTTGCTCGTATTCCTGCCTGCTGAGCCGCAGACGTTGTTTTTTCTGCGCAATCAATGCCCGGGAAGCTGTTTCGTCGATGGCTTCGCTGCGAAGGCAACCGTGCTGCTCCAGCGCAGGCAGACTGTCCTCGCTGATATTTTGTCCCTTCCGCGCCATTTCCATGGACAAAGACAGCATCCGATCCGTGCTGCTGCGGCTTCGTCCCCAGCAAAGTTCCCGATTGGCACATTGGGCACACAGCAGCGTTCCCAGCGTTTCGCCGTCACTCAGCGAAGGAGCGGCAGGCCTGGGCAGCGCCAGAGCGATCTTTTCCATGGCCTCGCGGAGATGGGTGATCCGCTGGTTGACAAAATCGTTTTCCATTCGGGCGTCGCCGGGCAATGCCGCGCTGAGGAACAGTTCTGCTTTCGTGCGAAGGGATTTGGGTGACAGAGTACACAGAAGGCTGCCGACGAAGATGGCAAGATAGGATACCTCCTGGCCTGGGGTCATATAGCTGGTCAATATGCCTGTAAAAAGTGCAACAGGCACAGACAGCCATCTTCTGCGGGTGACAAACGGAAGACCGCAACCAAGGCCGCACAGGCTCAGCATCACAGTGGTGTGGCTGCTGTGGCCGTTCAGCGCCAGCGCAAGTCCGCAGAATAATCCGGCCGCGGTACCGAAGGTGGAATTGTTCACTGAAGCGGCAGCAATGGTAGCGATCACAGCTGCCAGAAACCCCAGATTAATGCTTCCGATCCGGAAAAAACCAAGCGCCGCGATCAGCAAAAGGCTCAGCAGCTGCACTGCCCATCTTTCTCTGGCGCGAGGCTGGGCACAGCATTCCTTCCATTGATCAAAGCCGTGGCGGAGTACGAATGCGCTGACGATCCCCAGTGGGATCGCCGCAGTGCTGAGCAAACCGTTCCACCAACCTGACATGATAAACGCCGCAACCGCCCGGGGAACAAGCGCGCCGCCAGCGGCGAGCGCAGTGGCAATGCCAGGGCTTGGACGCCAGGTTTGCAAAAGCAGCCACAGGCATCCGCAGCCGATATATTGCCAGATATCCAGCGAAAGACCCAGCACCAGTCGGAATACGATTCCCAGGATCAGTCCAAGCAGAGCAAAGATCCCCGGGCGTTCCCTTCGCGCAGGCAGCATAGCGGCTGCAAAGGGCGAGGGGATCCTAAACCAGGTGACAAATGACAGCAAAAACAGGCAAGCGGTTGTGGCAAGCGCTGGAAAGACAATGCGCGCCAAAGAACAAACGCTGAACCATAGATCAGCCGCACGCCTGCGTTTGGCTTCGGACGGCGCTGGCTGCGAAGGGGAAGGGATCATGATGCGCATCCTCCTGTGATAAGTGTAAAAACAGTATAAACATGGCGTTTTCTGCCCTCTGTCGATTGGCGGCGCAAAAGATGTCTGACTTTGGCTGCGTTTTGGCCGCCTGCACCGTCTGCGTATAGTGCGCATGCATTCGGTGTATGCTATGAGCAAAACGGAGAGGAAGGAATGGTATGGAGAATAAGAAAAAATGGGCAGGCTGGATCGTCCTGACCGTGATCGCTGCTACGGCGGCCGTTGCACTGGCGTTCACCAATCAGGTGACGGAGGAACCCATCGCCCAACAGAACATGGCAAGCGTACAGGGCGCGCTGAAGGAGCTGTTTCCGGAGGCGCAAGCCAGCGATTTTGAGGCCATCACGCTGGAGGACAGCGACGAGCTGATGGCTGCCTATACGGTTCATAGCGGAAATCAAACTCTTGGCTATGCTGCCCAGGTTGCATCCCAGGGGTATGCGGGCCCCATTGAAATCGTTGTGGGCATGGAGCCGGACTTTGTGCTGCGGGGCATCAGCGTAGGCGGCAGCGACTTCAAGGAGACTGAGGGTCTGGGTTCCAAAGCCAGGGAGCCGGAATTCACGGATCAGTTTAAAGGAAAGCAGCCGCCGGTGACGGTGGGGGACAACATTGACGCTATCTCGGGCGCTACCATCACCAGCACTGCCGTGACGGAAGGCGTCAATCAGGCAGTGGACAGCCTGAAAGCCCATCTGGGCGAAGGAAACGGTGTGCCCGAGCAGGGAATGCCAGAAACCCCGGGCCCGCTGACCGGTATTGCGCAAGCGGATAGAACAGTCAATGCCAGCGTCATCGGTTATGGCGGCCCGGTGCTGGTGCGGCTGACACTGGACGATCAAGGGGCGATTGCGGACCTTCAGATCGGCGGCCCAAGGATGATGGAAACGCCGGGCCTTGGCGCGCGGGTAACGGAACAGTCATTTATCCAGCAGTTTATCGGCAAGACGCCTCCGTTGGAGGAAGGGGATATTGAGCTGCTTTCCGGCGCCACGGTATCCTCCAAGGCCGCGGTGGAAGCAGTGAATGCCGCTGCAGCATTTCTCGATGAGCAATAAGCTGTCCATTCGACAAAACAAGCCGTTTTTCACCGTAGGAAAATCCATGCCGCATGGCGTACCTTCCATTATTGTGACAGATGAGGAGGGAGTCGTCGTGCGGCTTTTGATTGCAATGCCGGATGCAGCCAGGGCGCTGCAGGTACAAACCATGCTGTACGCCCGATGGGAGAGATGGGAGGTCGTGGTGTGCTGCGACGGCGGCGAGGTGCTTGCGAAGCTGCGGCAGGAATATTTTGATTTGCTGCTGCTGCATAGTTGTCTGCCGGGGGTGGACGGTATCGGGATCCTTCACATCTTGCAGGTGTGGCAGTTGATTTGTCCGCCGCGGATCCTGTTTCTTTGCGCTCAGGAAAGCGCGGTGAGGACGCAGGTGGACTGCGTCGCACCCATTACCGCCGGCGCGCAGCAGCTGTGCACATTGCTGGAGCTGTTAAGCAAAAAACCGCTGCCTCGTCTGGCAGCGGCAGAGCGGGAACACATCTCCCGAGTGATCAATGAGTTTTTCGATGAACTGTCCATGAGCCGAGGCTTGAAAGGACGGACATATGCCGTCTGGATTCTTGGCGGGCTCATTCCCTCCCCGGCGGGGGAGGCGCTGCCCGTGAATGAGTGGTACAGCCGCTGCGCCGCCGTCCATGGGACCACCGGTGCAGCAGTGGAGCGCTGTCTTCGGGTGGCGGTGGAGAGCGTATTTACTCAGGGTAGTATGATCGGGATCGAACGCTGCTTTGGCGCGACGGTGGATCCCGAAAAGGGAAAACCCACCAATCGCGCCTTTCTTGTGCAGGTCACATGGCATCTGCGCCAGCGCATGAATGATTACTCCTTCACCGTGGCCCGTTCGTTGAACAACATCGAGATGCACCACAGGCCGGCAGCGCCTACCAGCGTGTAGACGATGCGGCTGACGGTAGCAGCCTGACCGCCGAAGAGGTAGGCGACCAGATCGAACTGAAACACGCCAATCAGCGCCCAGTTGATCGCACCGATGATGACCAGCGCCAAAGAGATTTTGTCAAGCATGGCTTTTCCTCCTTCGATAGAATGGGGACAGGGTACAGGCCCATCGTCCCTTTCTATCGGGAGGATGCTCGTTTTTCCGGCGCTTTATTCGCTGGCGGAGGGAGATTTAGCAGAAGCATGCCTGCGCATCAACCCCCTGCAGCAAAATGCGCTGCTTCCAAGGCTCTTCGTGGCTCATCAGGCAGACGCGTCCGCACAGCGTATCAGAGATCAGCGCCAAGTTTTCGCGGGTATGGATTTGCATGCACAGGGACCATTCCGGTTGGTTCCAAAGCAGCTCCCCTGTGGCGATATCCACCTTCATCAGGCCGTCCGGCGTGCTCAGCAACGCCGTCAGCCCGTCCGGGCATACGCACAATCCGCCCGGCTGTCCCGGCAGGCGAAGTTTTTCACGCGGACGCAAGGTTTTTGGCGATAAGGTGTACAATATGGATTGAAGCTCGCTGCCTTCGGCCGCACACAGCAGCACATACCCGCCCTGCCAGAAATCGGCAGAAAAGCAGGGATGCCGGGTGTGGATCGTGCGCAGCAGGGTCAGGTCGGGGGTGCGCAGGAGATAGGCTTCATTGACAGCCCCTCCGGCAACCAGCAGCTCGTGGTCGTCCTGGCTGAGGCGCATACTGCGAGGGAAGACCCCTGTGGGCATGGCGTAGCACAGCTCGCCGGTGCCCAGATGCAGCGTGTGGACGCAGTCTGCTTCCGTGCTGAGTTGATACAGATATCGTCCGCAATGGGACAGGCATACCGCGCCCATAGCAGGCATGGCGGGTAGAAACAGCGAATCCTTCTCATCCCGCCGGTGGATGCAAAGGCAGTCTCTGGCGCTGCGACAGGCATACACCAGATGCTCAGGCGATGCAGAGGGCATATAGGGCGATGCGAATGGGCAGGGAAGCCCCTGCAGCACCTCTCCGGTTTGTGAAGCTATGTAAACGCCTGATGAAGAATCCGTGATCAGGATGGCCATTTCATCGCTCCTTCCCGCTGCCAGTGCTATCAAAGTATGCGAAAGTAGCAACAATGTGAAAGCAAGGCAGGAAAAACGGGTAGTGGTGTCGAAAGAAACAAATTGGCTAAATTTGTTTGCCTGCGAAGGAGCGAATTCGAATGCATTATCGTACCAAGGGAACCTGTTCCAGCGCCATCGATCTGGAGATCGAAAACGGCGTCATCACCAACTGCAAGTTCACCGGCGGATGCCGCGGCAATACCCAGGGTCTGGAGAAAATGGTCATCGGTCAAAATGCCGAAGCTGTAATGCAGCGTCTGCGTGGCATCCAGTGCCGCGCCGGCACGTCCTGCCCTGATCAGCTCAGCCACGCCATCGAAGAATATCTGGCACAGTAAGGAGAACCCGTTTTGGAAGAGATCAAGTCTATGAAGTTTACCGATGCGGATTTGAGCGAGGAAATCATCAAAGCCGTTGCAAAAATGGGTTTTACTGAAATGACCCCCGTACAGGCCAAGACGCTGCCCCTGATGATGGAGGGCCGGGACGTGATCGCCATTGCCCCCACCGGCACTGGTAAGACCTGCGCTTTCGGCATCCCCATGCTGGAGTACATCAACCTCAATGACAAGCGCGTGCAGGAGCTGGTTCTTGCGCCCACCCGCGAATTGAGCCTGCAGATCACCGAGGAGCTTCGCGCTCTTGCCCGTAATATTCCCGGCGTGCGCATTGCCTGCCTGTACGGCGGACAACCTATCGTGAAGCAGCAGAGCCAGCTCAAGCAGAACCCTCAAATCATCGTGGCGACCCCCGGCCGACTGCTGGACCACATGAACCGGGGCAATGTGCGGCTGGACAGCGTCCACACCATGGTGCTGGATGAGGCCGACGAAATGCTCAACATGGGCTTTGTCAAGGACGTGACCAAGATCATCGAAGCCACGCCCAACGACCGCGAGCTGGTGCTGTTCTCCGCCACCACCAATCAGGACGTCATGACCATCGCCTGGAAGTATCAGCAGGATCCTGTGGAGGTGGTTATTCCCGCCACCAAGGAAAACCGGCCACAGATCACCCAGTATGTGATCAACACGGAGCGGGAAAGCAAGTATGAGAACCTGCTCTACCTGCTGGACAGCGACGTGTACCAGCGAGTGATGGTGTTTGTCAACACCAAGGACATGACCCAGCGCCTGTGCAAGCGCCTTAAGGACGCCGGCTATCCCGCCGATTGCCTGCACGGCGATATGCGCCAGAGTGCCCGCAATCAGGTGATGGACGGTTACCGCAAGGGTCGGTTCCAGATTCTGCTTGCCACCGATGTGGCAGCCCGCGGCATCGACGTGGACGATGTGGAAGCGGTCATCAACTATGACCTGCCCAACGAAAACGAGTACTATCTCCACCGCATCGGTCGCACCGGCCGCGCCAAGCGGCAGGGCGTGGCTTTTACCCTGCTTACCTATACCGAGAGCGTCCGTTTTGACGCGATCCTCAAATACATCATGGCCAAGCCCGTTCCGCTGAAGTTCAACGAACTGGGCATTCTTGTCACCGAGACGGACGAGCCGTTCTTCGAGGACATGTAATTATGATTGGAGGCATTCTCTATGGGTATCATTCCTTCCCGCAACCTGGAGGATCAGCGCCGCGAGGAAAACGGCATCGTTTATTTCGATCGTGGCACCATTGAGGGCAAAGACGGCCGCAAGTACGACCGTTACGCCATTCAGACCCACTTTGTGCAGGTGGGCGAAAGCCAGCAGGAGCTGGTGGAAAAGTATGTGCGTCCCCTCTACCAGGAAGGTGACATTCTCTCCTTCGGCGCCAAGGTTATGTGCATGTGCGTCAAGTCCGTCAAGACCCGCGAAGAAGTGAAGCCCGGATTCTGGGCGAATCTGCTGTGGCGCTTTGCCGGCATCAATCACACCGGCGTAGGCGCTCACGAGCCCTACAAGATGCAGATGATCATCGATATCTGCGGCCTGCCCCGGGTGCTGCTGGCTGCCTTCCTCAGCGCAGTGACCAAGCCCTTCGGCGTTCATGGCGTGTTCTGGAAGGTCTGCGGTCACGGCGTTGCCGGCATCGACGGCTTCTACACCCGCTCCAGCTTTGAACTGTACCATGAGCTGGCGCTTATTAACCCCGACAATCCCGACCAGCTCTGCGAGGAATTGTCTCAGCAGACCGGCATGCCCGTTGTGCTCATGGATGCCAACGATCTCCAGCGCGACCAGCTGGGCAAGAGCAGCAACATGCCCCTCACCGACGCCCAGATCCAGGATGCCATGGCGGACAACCCCAGCGGTCAGGGCGACGAGCTGACTCCTCTCATTCTGATCCGTCCGGTGCAGTAAGCGGCGCATGGGAAGGCTTGGGGCGCTGCCCCAAACCCCGTCAGCGGCTGAGCCCCTGCATCCGCATATGCGCCCGTTACACGGGCGCAGGGGAATAGAAATATAAAAAACGCAGGAGCGCATTGTTCAATGTGCATCCTGCGTTTTTGTGTGTTTGAAATCAGACCTTTGCCTGGTTAGGGCAGGTGATGATCCATGTGTATCCGAAACGATCCTGTGTAACCGAGCCACAGCCTGTGTCATCCGGTGCGGGATGGGGCTTTAACGGAGAGAGGATCCTGCCGCCGTTCGCCAGCAGGGAAATGGTGCGGGCGGCTTCCTCCATGGTATCCATATGCACCATCAGCCGGATATCGGTATTGCCGTCACCTGCTTGATAGGAATCGCCAGCAGACATCCGTGTGCTGCCCAACTGGAATTCTGCATGCATCACCTTGCCAATTTGCTCCGGCGATTGGGTGAAGGTATTCTCCGACCAGCGGGAAAGATAGAGGATCTCGCCGCCGAAGGCTTCGATATAGGTTTGAAGCGCTTCTTCGCATTTGCCGTTAAAGGAAAGATAGGGGATGATCTGAATCGGCTTTTCGTCCATCATTGCGCCTCCTGCATTACCGTTCCGTTTGCTCCGTCATCATGCCCCAGCGGATGCCGAAGCGATCCACAAACACCACACGGCAGGAGCTGTAGGGCGTTGCTTCCATGGGATAGATGGTCTGGCTGCCTTCCTTGAGAACCTCGTAGGCCTTCTGAACCTGCTCCTTGGTATCGTACATGAGGGTCAGAAAGTTGGAATAGCAGGTGGTGAATTCGATATCCACATGGTCGCTCATGATGATTCTTTGACCGTCCAGTACAAGCTCTGCATGGTAGATGAAATCCTTCTGTTCTTCAGTCAGAAGGGGCATGTATGCAGGGTCGTTTGCATCACGATAGGTGATGAGGCAGGTGATTTTGCCATCGAACGCCTTCTCGTATGTCTGAATGGCTTCCCGGCATATGCCGCCGAAATTGAGGGTAGGTACCATTTTCATGAGTGTCAACCTCCTGTGGGATATCATGGGATTGTCAGGCGTTTTCCAGCTGCCCGTATGCCTTTAAATACAGCATATTTTCGATGCAGAACACCGCCCGCCACCATACAGTGGAGGTGGTATACTCCTTGTAATCGTTCCACCATTGCCATGTGATGGGCCACGAACCGTCTGCTTGCTGGGTTTCCTGGATGAATTGGCATTCGTACTGCGCCACTTCGGCGTTGGCCTCGTAGAACATACTGTCTGGCGTGATGCGGAAGGCGGAGGGTTTCGTGGCATATTCTACCGCCCATTTGCTGGTATCCTGTGTGATGGACTGATGCACCTGCGTTTGCAGTTCCGCAGCCAGGCAGTCCATATCAATATTCGGTATATTCAAATACTTCAGCGCATGGTACAGCGGCACAAAGCAGCCGACCACATGCCTTTCGCTGTTGCCGTTGCCGGCAAGAAACCACGCAACCGCTTCTTTGCTGATCTGCAAACCTTTGCGGTAAAGCGCGGAAGCGGGGTCGGCGTATCGCAGGATAAACGCCGCCAGCCCCGCTGTGGGATTGTATCGTGATTCATCCTTGGCGTCGTATTCCCACCAGCAGGCGTGAGGATAGTCGTTATTGCTGGGGATGGTGTTCAGCCATTGATTGTGCTGAGTATCAAAGCTGTCGCCGCTGTCAAGATACCGCAGCATACCCTGAATGATGGGGTGGCTGGCATCCGTGAAGCCGATCTCATCAAGGATATCGGCGGCGGTCAGCGTAGTGATGGGGGAGGAGGCGGGGTTAAGGCTATCTGCCTCCAGACCGTGACCAAAGCCGCCGTCCTCGTTTTGGTAGAAACTGAGCGCCAGCAGTACATTTTCTTTGCTGCCGCCCTCAAAGTGATACTGCCAGCGGGCAAGCTCCACGGGGCGGGCACAGCGGTATACATATTGCCGGGCTTTTTCGAAGGTCGTCATGGGCGATACACTCCTTTGCAGATGGATGGGATGAGGGCAGCATAGCATCCTCATTCCGATTTTTCTTGTAAAAATGCGACAGGCTTGGTAAGTCGACATGGCGAATCTTTATGGCTTTTGCGGGAACAGCCCTGCGTACTGCAACGCTTCTCTCGGCGTCATCAGATGCCGCCGCTTGAAATCGTGCAGTAGATGCGCTTGGTCGCTATAACCATACTTTTCCACCGCATCAAGGGTGGAAAGCTGCGGATGAAACGCCATCTCCTGCCAAAGCAGCTGATAGCGCGCCAGCGAGGCAAAGCTCTTGGGCGAGATGCCCATGTGTGATTGAAACAGACGCTCCATCCGCCTTGGGGAAACGGAAGCATAGCCGGTCAAATCGCTGATTCTGGCACGTCCGTTGGTGGACAGCAGGTGATGAACCGCGTTCAGCAGATCGGGATTCGGGCGCAGCGAATGCAGACGCTCAAGAAGAAAAACCTCCGCAGCTTTCGCCTTGCCTGCCAGAGAGGGCTCATCAAACAGGCAGGGTTCAAGGGCTTTCACCAGCGGGCGGAACATTTCCGCAGGGTCGAAAACGGCGTTCTTCCTGCCGGTAAAGTCCCAGTCGGCAAACAGGGAAGCCGTCCATGCATAGAAGCGGATGGCAAACGTTGCGGTGGTATCAACGCAGCACTCACCGCCGGTGCGGTAGGACTGCTCATCCAGCGTGCAAAAGGCCGACGAAATACGGTTCTGCGTGTAGTTGACCTCAAAGATGATATCCATGCAGGTATCGGGAATCACCAGTCCCGGAGCAGTAAGTGTTTGCGCGGCGGGGCTGGAGGTTACAGGCTGCTGCGTTCCCCAGAAGCAGCGGATGTAAGGCTCAAGCGCCTTGCAGGGCGGCAATTCCCGGTAGGTTTCGTCCATGCGGAAAGGGTCTCCGGTAATGGGATGGTAACGATTGACCAGCGATTGCACGGATTCACCTCCTTTTGGGCGGTGCTGGAACGAATGCCGCAGTTTTCTTTATTGTAGCATGATGTATTGGTGCATGCAATCGAACATTGAAAGCCCTGTTTGGTTATGGTAGACTGTCTTGAAAGCAATCTGAATGGGCAGAGGTGCAAAATACCGTGGGACGTACAGAAAAGGTAGAACTAACAGTTCTTTGCTTGATCGAGAAAGAGGATCAATACCTGCTGCAGGACCGGGTCAAAAATGACTGGAAAGGCTTCACCCTTCCCGGGGGACATATTGAAGCGGGCGAGTCGATTGTTGACGCCGTCGTTAGGGAAATGAAAGAAGAAACCGGCTTGACGGTCCATAATCCTACGCTGTGCGGAGTGAAGCAGTTCCCAATCAGAGATGGTCATTACGATACCGGCAGATATCTTGTCTTTCTGTTTAGGGCTGATCAGTTTGACGGAGAGGTTTGCTCGTCAGAGGAAGGCAAAATGCACTGGGTTAAGATAACGGATCTGGCAAAAGTAAATCTGGTAGAGGATTTTTTTGACCTGCTTCAGGTGATGCTGTCCGGACACTTGAGCGAATTTCAGTATGTAGTCGAGAACGGAGAGTGGAACGTCATAAAGAAATAATGAGCCATGCACGGCATAAGTTGAAAGGAGTAAGTACATGATCTTGTATATGTCAGGATCATGTGCTTTTTTGGTTGTGTTAGCCTTGATTTGCTTTGCGTTGACTGGCGGGTTTACTTGTGTTATCATGCCAACAAAGAGGTGTTACACATGAGTTTGGGTTCCTTTAACCGGGCATTGGCTGCCCAAGTTTTTGCTCCGCACATGGTCTGAACGGACGGTATGTGTGCGGAGCGGTATCACCGGAAAGGGTGAAGAACCGTCCGATCGGGCTTTGTGCTGCTTACAGAATCTCAAATCAGTAAGGAGCAAAAGCTATGAAGAATACAAAAAACAGCAAAAATTCCCTGCGCAGCTTTCTGCTGCTGTGGGTTTCTCAGAGCATATCTGCCATGGGCACTGCTATGACCGATTATGCGCTGGTTGTTTGGATCTATGGGCAGAACGGTACCGCCACAAGTGTATCGCTGCTGACCCTTTGTTCCTTTGCGCCTACCATTCTGTTTCGTTTTATTGCCGGCGCGGTGGCTGATCGGTGGAACAAAAAGTACATCATGCTTGCGGCTGATCTGTTCGCAGCCTGTGGAACCCTTGGGATCCTGCTGCTGCATTTCTTTGGTGCACTCACGATCCTGCCGCTGTATATCATCACGTTTGCACTGAGCTTGATGAATGCCCTTCAGGTACCAGCGGCCTATGTGGCCACAAGTCTGTTGATCCCGAGGGATCAGTATGCCCGTGCTGGCGGTTTGCAGGCGGTTTCGGGGGCAGTCCAGTCGATCCTGTCGCCTGCGCTGGGTGCGGCTGTTCTGGCTTGGGGCGGTCTGTCTGCCGTGTTGTGCGTAGACTTGGTCACCTTTGCCATTGCGTTTGTGACGCTGGTCTTTCTTCGGATCCCTCAGCCCCGGCAGGAGGCGAAGGAAGCAAAAGAATCGCTGCTTCAGAACTGCCTCACAGGGCTTCGCTATCTGAAAGCACACACCCATATGCTTTATCTGATCCTGTTCATAGCGGCGGTCAATCTGCTGGCCAAGCTCGGTGCGGATGGACAGATGGCGGCATTCGTTCTCAGCAGATCGGGCAATCATCAGCCTGCGCTGGGTGCGGTGCAGATGTGCGTTTCTCTTGGGGTGATCGCAGGAGGACTGCTGATGACTGCAGCGAAACCCGTCAAAGACAGAGGCAGGGCTGTTGTGGTCATGTGTTGCTTCATCTTCCTGAATGGAATTGGGCTGGCAGTCAGCCGGAGTGTGATCGGCTGGTGCTTGTTTGCCTTCCTGCAATATGGCTGCGCAGCGATTATGAATGTACACTGGGAGACCTTCATGCGCACACAAGTGCCGGAGCAGTTGCTGGGGCGGGTCTATTCCACCCGCGATACCATCCAGAACTGCACAATTCCACTTGGCTTGTTTCTCGGCGGTTGGCTTGCGGACAATGTTTTTGAGCCGATCGTAGCAGAGGGAACGAAGTTGCGTGGCCTGCTGCCGTTGTTTGGTGACGGACAGGGGATGGGCATCGCCCTGCTGTTCCTGCTGGTGGGCATCGCCGGACTGGTTCTGAGCATGGTCTGCCTGTTGAAATGTATCTATCGCGCCAATGAAGGAGAGGCAGAACAAATCTGAAAATGACTTGGGCTGTTGCGGTGAAGGCTGCAACAGCCCATTTGCTATGCGGCAACGACAAAAAGTGAAACGAAAAACCGCCCCGTACCGGAGCTTGTCCAGTACGGGGCGGCGCATATCAGCGGCTTACCGCTAAGTTATGCAATTACTTGTTGTTGATAGCAGCCTGAGCAGCAGCCAGACGAGCGATCGGCACACGGAAGGGAGAGCAGGACACGTAGTCCAGACCGATCTGGTGGCAGAATTCCACGGACGTGGGATCGCCGCCGTGCTCGCCGCAGATACCGATGTGCAGCTTCTTGTTGTTCTCGCGGCCCAGCTTGCAAGCCAGATTCATCAGCTTGCCAACGCCAGTCTGGTCCAGCTTGGCGAAGGGATCGTTCTCAAAGATCTTGGTGTCGTAGTACGCAGACAGGAACTTGCCGGCGTCGTCACGAGAGAAGCCATAGGTCATCTGAGTCAGGTCGTTGGTGCCGAAGCAGAAGAA
>SVGM01000030.1 GCA_015056365.1 Clostridiales bacterium
TTCCAATGTGCCGCCATGCACGGGCAAATATGCAAGAACAATGGTGTAACGGATATGCGGATAGATCTGCTTCAATTCGGATAACACAGATCGTGCCATAGCATCAAATGCGCCGTGATTGCCAACGAAAAAGGTATCTACGCCACTATGCTCAATCAGGTCGATCAACGTAGTTACCAAAGCCGGTCTGATACTGCTCGGACAGTCGTGATGCCCGAAGAACGTACATACCGCCATTTTCTTGCTCCTTTTTGGAAAATTGACCAGTATAGCGGTCAATGTTTTGCCTCAGTATAGCATACGATAATGACGAGTTGCAACCAATACTGGTCAATTGTATGCGAGGTGAGGAGAATGGAGCAAAAGATCCGTCGGGATCGGAACATGGGTGACAACCTGCGCCGGCTGCGTAGTCAGAGTGGCTTGTCGCAAGAAAAGCTTTGCGCCGAACTCCAACGCCGTGGCTGCGACATTGGCAGAACCACCTACGCCAAGTATGAAGCCGGTGAGCTGAACATCCGTGCCAGCGTCCTTATTGAGCTTCGTAAGATATACAACTGCACATACGATGAATTCTTTGCGGGGCTGGATACCGCCGAAGAATGACAACAGCGCCCACCGATCCTTCCAGATCGATGGGCGCTTCCCTTATACATCCAACCCCTTGTACTCCGTCACCGCCTGCAAATACGCCTTCGGATCCCCATTCAGAACCAGATCCACATAGGCCTCCGGGTCGTTGTAAATGAGGTAATCCAATTCCGACCGTTGATACATATCCTCCGCTTCAACTTGTTCAAACTTGGTGCAATCGATGGAAAGGATCCTTCCATCCCGGAACCAGGCATCCACGCAACCGGTGTCCATGTTGAAATAGCAAGTAAACAGATCCATTGTGATTCTCCTTCCTTTGTACCTTAGATAGCTTGTCCCTTCTTTTCGGCACGCCTCCTGCGCTTCCCGAAGAGACTCCATAGATTATTTCGTTCAATGGTATCCTCGTAGCTGCGAAGTTTTTCTTTCAAGCGGCTGTTTTCCTCCTCCAAGTCAGCAGTGCGCAACCTGCCCGTAACCGATTTCAGAGACGCCAGCTCCTTGGTGGTAGCCGCCAGCTTTTCTTTCAGATCGGCAATCACGGCTTTTGCCTCTCTCAGCATCTTTCTGAGCTTACCTTCCTTCTGCTCCTGCACAACGTACTTCTGGGCTGCTGATACCAGCTTATCATAATCCTCGCGCTCAACGATCACCTTGGAAGTCAACGGAAGCGGTTTGGCTTCGATTTGAGCTACTTCCCTGACAGCAACCTTCTGCTGCTTTGCTTTTTCCAGCGTTTGCTCAACTTCTGCCAGTTCCTGCGCCCGTTGTTCCTTCTTGTATTCCAGCACGCTCAAATGCTCTCGGTGCTCGTCTTTCTGCTCCCATTCAATTCCGTGTTCCAGCATCAGCCCTGCCAGTGCTTCCTTTTCACGCTGTACCCAAAGATCACGCTCCGTCATGGAACGCCCTTCACCTTTGATGCCCTGATCTGCCAGAGCCTGTTTCAGAGATACACGGGTGGACAGTCCTCTGGTGCTGCCGGTGGTGAAAGGGATGAAGTCGATGTGCAGATGGGGTGTGGCTTCGTCCATGTGCAGATGAGCGGAGTACACATGCAGCTGCGGGTTCCGTTTGATGAAGTCCTTCAGGAATTGATCAAGGATCGTGGCTGCCAGCTGCCCATTCTCGGTAGCAGCACCCATGTCATCCTTGTTGCCAATCTGGAAAATGACCTCATAGAAGGGTTTTTCCTGCTTGCTTTGGCGGATCTTCTCGTAGTAGTTCTCGATGCACCTGTCCTTGCGCTTCTGCTTGGCATTGTACGCTGCCAGGGCTTCTCCGAACAGCTTGTCGTATGCCTGTTCGATGGGCGTGTAGCAGTATTCCACGTTCAGATGGGTGCGAGTTGGATCCACATTTTCTGCCGTGAAGATGCGCCGGTTATGGTTGACTGAACCTTTCCCCGACATGGCACTGATCGTCCTTTTCATACCTCGCCTCCTTTCTTGCTAACTTGTTTTTCGCCGCCCCGGCGGCGGGTTTTGTTACTTTTGTCAAAAGTAACGCAAAAGCACTTTCGACAGCAGAGCCATCAAAAGGTGCATGCGCTCTCCGAGGGGGTACGCTGTCTGCGGTCAGCGCTGCTCCAAAGGGAGCAGGGGGTTGCCAAGGGAAATGGTATGCAGGAAATGCAATAAATGCAGGAAATTCCCCTTGGCATTTCGGCTATGCGGTTGCTCCTTCCGGATTGACGATCACCCGCATATCCGGGGGACGCCCCACCCCGGATGTCACCGGCTGCTCCAGACGGAGGTAGCCGTGTTCCTCCAGCAGTTCCAGCGTGGGGATAATCTCCTCCGTTTTCTTGAAGAACTTTCCCCGGCACATCTGAAACAGCTCCTGCCGCTTGATTTCCGCGATGCCCTTCTTGTGCAGCTTGCCAAGGACGAAGTTTGCCTTCTGAATAGACAAGTCGGTACCCATCATGGAGTAAGCGTAGCGTGCATGAGCCAGGAAATAGGCACCGATTTGTATGGCACGAAGAAGGGTTTCTTCGGAGATCTCCCGCTGGTGATCCGGTGCTTCGGCTGCATGCAGCAAGCCGGCAATCCGGAGAACGGAGCCCACATGTTTGTTGGCCCAGTCGGAAATGTCCTGCCCCTCGCAGATCAGGTACTGTTCGTGCTGCTGAAAAAAGATGGCCATACGGATCTCAGCACGGGCGGACAGGGTAAGTGTCGTGGGCGTTTCTCCGGCAGGCAATGCCATGAGGCTGAAAATCTGATTTCGGTAGGCGGCTGCCACTTCTGGCGGAATGCTGGGTGTAATGTAAACCCGCTTACCAATTTGCGACGGAGGCGAGGCGTAGAGAAATCGTGCGATCAATCCACGCCCCGTCATTGTGGTGTTCTCCATGATCTCGTCCAGCACGCTGGGCTGAATGGTGAGGATGGCGGACAGCGTCGGATGCGGAACATATTCAGCCTGCCGTCCCAGACGATCCACCCGGATGGTGTCACCACAATGCCCTTTCAGCCATACGTCAATGTTTACCTTGCTGGAGTATCGCCCTGCCATGATATCGAAGATGCCACCTTCTGTGGACAGCACGGCGAATCGTCCTTCGTTGGCAGCCAACAGGCTTGTCAGTGCTTCGCTGGAACAATCATCGGCGAAAAAACGTACGGAGCGTACTTCCGGAAGCTCTGCCAGCTCATCTTCCAGCTGATGCAGCTCTGCCTCCGATCTGGCATCCGGCTTATGTTCCAATGCTTTTCGTTTCGCATTGATGCGCCGTTCAAGCGATTCACGCTCCTGTTGATTCTCCCGGATGGCGGGAGCACGTGCCTTGTTGAGTTCCTGCTCGTACTCATACAAGGGGCCGGTCATATCCCGCATGACGCTGGACTTGCGCTCGCCGGGGGACGCGATCACGACAGTGTACAGGCTCAGCGGTTCCACATAACCTGGCATACCCTGTACCTGATACTTGCCCTGCAGGCAGACAGCCAGCGTTCCAAGCCCGATGACGGCTGCCATGTCAGGTGATGTCTGGCTGTGAGCAGCCACTGCGTTGACATAGTTCTTCAGGGTGTCTGGCAGGCAATCCACCGGAAATGACGGCAGATCGCTGTACTGGGGTTTCAGAGGAACCACAGCCGGAAATGTGATTTGCTGCTGCGCCTTTTCAGGCCGCTGGTATACCTCCGTACAATATGCAATGGCTTGTTTGATGGTAATGGCTCCATAGGTGGTTCCGCTTTGCGCCCGATCCCATTTGGGGCGCATCAGTCCGGATTTGCGAAACAGACGATCCATTTGCCCAGCATCTTTTCCTGTCCAGAAGGCAAGATGGCTGCAAAACGCCATGTCAGCCTCCGAATGGGAAGCATAGCCCGTCAGATCTCCGCTCCAGAGCCTCTGAAAAGCAGCACTGTTCTTGCTTCTCCCTGCCAGCTTCAGCAGCTCGTCATCCGACAGGACGGAAGAATTTTCTGCATTTATTGCATTTCCTGCATAAGTTTGAGGGAGCGTATGTGCCTCCGGTCGCCGCATATATTTGTCCAGAATCAGTTGAAGTTCATGACTTCGATCACCGAAACCATGCTGTGTACAGCCATCGCCGGTCACCGTCACATATTTGTTGGTGACACCTGCAACATAGATTTCGATACCCTTGGCGTGGTTCATAATGTAGTAGCGCTGGGTATCGTATGCGAAGTTCTTCGCTTCAAACAGAATGTGCAGCCCTTTGCCGCTGGGGCTGCGTTCGGTATAGCTGTGCATCAGATCTACGATCTCTCTGGCGATCAGGCTGTAGGTGCCGCTGTCATCAATGCAATGATCCAGA
>SVGM01000021.1 GCA_015056365.1 Clostridiales bacterium
CTCTGCTGCGGCCATATCTGTTTTCGTTGTCGCAGTCATCGCACTGGTCGGAGCAGCCGCAGTCGTTATTGCGGTTGTTTCCCTTGCCATGACCTCTGCTGTGGCCATAACCGCTTTCGTTGTCGCAGTCATCACACTGGTCGGAGCAGCCGCAGTCGTTGTTACGGGCGCTGCCCTTGGCATAGCTGATATTGCGGAAGCCGCCATTGCCGTTCTCGCAATCATCACACTGGTCTTTGTTGCTGTAATCGCTGTAGTTCTCACAAACGTCGCAAGAATTACAGTCGTTGTTTCGGTTGTAGCCGGTGTTATTACCGCAGGTCATGCACTGACAGTCATTGCAACCGCAGCCGTTGCTGCACTGATTGCAGCCGATATTGTTATCCCAGTTATCCCAGTCGTTGCAGCAGTCACCGCTGCCCAAGGCGTAGCCATTCACCGAACGAAAACCGGTGTTCTGGCAATTGTCCTTTTTGCCGCAGGAGCCAGTGACTGCACAGGTGATATTCTGATTATTACTCATCATATACCTTCCCTTCACAGGTAGATCATGCAGAATCAATCCGCAATACATCCTATGCGCAGGGTACTATGGGGTGCAAAATAAATTCCATCCACAAAACGGACGATTTTTCCTAAGAGGGCAAAGGCCCATGCACCATCAACCTTTAGTGCCGTAACACATTCTTACATATGGAAAGGCATGACACTGATCACCAAAAAAAGACAGAAAAAACCTGCCAGCGTATTGCTGACAGGTTTTTTGATAAGGTAGATTATTCGATCCCGCGGATCTGATTGAAGGGGAATAGCACGAAACGCACTTTACCCTTGATCATGTCCCTGGTGATGGCGGAGGGCTGATCGTAGCGATAGTAATTGCGGCTGTCGTGACTATTGTCGCGGTTGTCACCCATGACGAAATACTCGTCTTCACCAAGGGAGAACGGCGCCATATCAAAGCCGTTGTCGTTGCGCTCAAGAGTCAAATAGGGCTCATCCAGCGCTTCGCCGTTGCGGTAAACCGCATTATCACGAATTTCGATAACGTCACCGGGAATGCCCATGACGCGCTTAACAAAATTCGTATTGCCCCTGCCGGGATAGTGGCAGATGACCACATCGCCATGGCTTGGGTCGCCCAGCAGATACTCCGGCTTCGTCACCAGCATAATTTCGCCGTTTTGCAGCGTATCACACATGCTTTCGCCATCCACACGGACAGGCTCAAACACAAAGGAACGAATGACCAATGCAATCACCACAGCGGTGACCAGCGTTAAAATCCAGCTCATCAGTTCGCTCTTCTTTTTCGGCTCTTTTTCTTCTGTTTCAGGCGCTGGCGTCTGATTCTCCATCAATTGTTCATCCTGTACCTGCACAAATAAGTACCTCCTTATTTTTGGGTAAGCATTTGCAGAAGGGTCTCTGCCTCCGGCACCGTTCCCTGCTCAAGTGTTTTCTTCCGGCGCTTAACAAATGTCTCCCGATCCATCATCACAATGCGACCACAGCCAAGACATTTGATCTTGATATCCGCGCCGATGCGGATGATCGTCCAACGGTCGCTGCCGCATGGATGCGTTTTTCTCATCTGCACCACGTCATCCAGACGAATCTCTTCCATGCAACACACCTCCGTTCTTCTACTGGCTATTATACATCCGCAGGAAAGAAGTTGCAAGGCTGATGACGGTCCGGAATGGCGCTGAAATGTAAAATCAAATTTCTGCAAAAAGCATCAGATCATTCGATCTTCACTGAGCACACCACTCAGCCACAATAGGAGTGGGCATCACCCAGCTATTTTCACTTTCCATCGTTGTCTCCTTTGTCTTTGTTCTCCACAACCACAAAGGAGCAATTCAAACGCCCTCCCGAGCGCATCGGAAGGGCGTTTAAACTCAGCGATTTGAATAGAAAAGAATGAAGAACGTAATAGCTACCATCATAAAGGCAAGGCCTGTAATAAAGATGAAACCGTATCCTTTCACCTTGCCCTGCTCCTGCTTGCGCTGGTAGTAGTCGTAATACCGTTCATCCTTTTTGTTGCCAAAGGGAATCAGCATCTTGACCGCGTGTTTGGCTGCATACCCCAAACCCAGAAAATTACCGGCATTGGAGATCATCACCAGAAAGCCGACCATCACCAGAATGATGCCAGGAATGGTGAAGGCATCGCACAGAAGGCGATATTGTTCCAGCTTTGGTAGCGCACTGGAAAAGCCGTGCAGATCAAGCGTCAGCCATGTAAGCAATCCGCCCACAGCAGCTGTGATTCCATACTTCAGCAGAAAGCTGCCCATTCGCTTCATAGACCCATTTCCTTCTTGTATGCAGCCTCTTCAGCGCTGTTGCAGTACACAAAGTGTCCCGGCACGACCTCGCGCATGGTGGGGCCTTCTTCGCTGTAGTCGTGGGCCTCCAGCTTGTTGTAGCTGACGCGGGTACGACGCTTCTCCGCATGAGGATCGGGCAGCGGAATAGCGGACAGCAGGGACTTTGTGTAGGGATGCAACGGATGGGCAAAGAGCTCGTCCGCGCTGGCCAGCTCTACCATCTTGCCAAAGTACATAACGCCGATACGATCGGAGAAGTACTTGACCACAGAGAGGTCATGGGCGATGAACAGGATGGTCAGACCCAGCTCGTCCCGCAGTTCGTTCAGCAGATTGATGATCTGCGCCTGAATAGACACGTCCAGTGCAGAGATGGGCTCGTCTGCGATCAACAGGTCGGGACGCATGATGACCGAGCGAGCGATACCGATGCGCTGACGCTGGCCGCCGGAGAACTCATGGGGATAACGGCCGGCATGTTCGCGGGTCAGGCCCACCAGCTCCAGAATTCTGTACACCTGCTCGTCGATATACTCCTGATCCTTGATTCCGTTAATCACCAGACCCTCGGAGATGATCTCGCGCACGGTCATTCGGGGATTCAGCGAAGCGATAGGATCCTGGAAGATCATCTGGATCTTGGTGATCAGCTTGGTCTTCTTGGCAACGCGCAGATCATCCTTGTACTTGGCCTTCAGCGCAGCCAGCTTCTCGGAGTCACCCCGATTTGCTTCCACTGCCTGCTGGTATTCCTCGTCCAGCCTGGCGATCAGGGTCTTGGCGTATTCCTCGTCGGAATGCTGATGGTCAAAACGCGCAGCTTTGATCAACTTGCGGTTTTCAGCGATGACCTGATTGAGTTCCGCACGCTTCTGAGCAATAACAGCGGGATCGGACTCCGTCTTCCTTAGCTTGGCCATTTCCCTGCGGGCCGCACGGATGGCTTCCTGATAGGAATACACACCGGCGCAGATACGCTGACCTTTGAAGTAGATGCTGCCGGAGGTAATGTCGTAGATCTTGATGATAGAGCGACCAGTGGTGGTTTTGCCGCAGCCGGACTCGCCCACCAGGCCAAATACTTCGCCACGCTTGATATCAAACGAAACGTCGTCTACAGCCTTAAGACTTTTGAAGTGCTGACCCAGATGTTCAACCCGGAGCAGGGTTTCCTGGTTATTCTGCTGCATTCAGTTCACCTCCGGCTTTCTTCATACGGGCGATGCGGTTGGTAATGATCGCAGGAATTTCTACCTTCGGGGCGTCGGGATGCAGCAGCCAGGTGGCAGCACTGTGGGTCTCGCTAATCCTGAACATAGGCGGCTGCTTCTCAAAGTCGATCTTCATAGCATACTTGTTACGATCAGCAAAGGCGTCACCCACAGGAGGATAGATCATGTTGGGCGGCGTGCCGGGGATGGCGTCCAGCTTTTCAGTGGTCTCCAGATCCGGCATGGAGCTGAGCAGCGCCCAAGTGTAGGGATGACGGGGATCGTAGAAGATATCGTCGGCAGTGCCGTATTCCACGATTTTGCCGGCGTACATCACGGCAATATCATCTGCCATATTGGCCACCACGCCCAGGTCATGGGTGATGAAGATAACCGACAGATTGCGCTCTACCTTCAGCTTGTTGATCAGCTCCAGGATCTGCGCCTGAATGGTCACGTCCAGCGCGGTGGTAGGCTCGTCGCAGATGAGGATATCCGGATTGGCGGCCAACGCAATGGCAATAACGATGCGCTGACGCATACCGCCGGAGAATTCAAAGGGATACTGATAGAAACGGGTGCGGGGCTCGTGGATACCCACTTCCTCCATCAGACGGATGGCCTTTTCACGAGCCATGCTGTTGCTGATGTAATGCACAGTTTCACCCGCACGGCGCTTCAGGTACTCCACAATATCCACGGCGCGCTGCTGGAAGTCCACCTGATCAGCGGTAGCAACAGCTGCGGTGTAACGCTCGTTCAAGCGATCTACTACCGTCAGGATATTGCCGCGAAGCATATCCACGCTGTATACATTCTTGGGAACGACCTTCCACTCCACGCGCTTACCGCGGGCCAGCAACGCTTCGCGCTTCTTGGTCTGTTTGTCGAAACGCTTTTCTTCTTTCGCATTGTTTACCTGATAGCTGAAGAAGCGGTCGATGGCGTCGCTCAGACTGCTTTCGAAGGCGTAGGCAGCGCTGTCTTTGATGATCTCCAGACGGTCGATGGATTCGCGGATCAAAGCAGAGATCTCCTTGCAGCGATGCTGAGCTTCGCCACGGGTGAAATCGCCCTCAAAGAAGGTGCGGAGCGCAGGCAGTTCAGCCAACACTTCTTTTTTCTTGTCCAGCGCGCGGCGGAAGGAATACTCCACACCCTTGGTGGCGCTTTCCAAAAAATCGCTCATAAAACGGGCGTCTTTCTGGCTGCTTACTTCCTCGACAAAGTCAGGTTTTTCCTGATCGACAATCTCCTGAAGCAGGCTCTGCACATTCCGAAGGGATTGTGCGGCACTTTCAGGCAGCTTGATCTCCTCACGTTTGGCGGTCTCTGCCTCACTCTGAGCGTTGGCAAGGAGCTCGTCTGCATTCGTCAGCTGCACATCATAGGCGGCAGTCAGACGATCATTCTTCACCTTGGACAGACGGAGACGGTACTCCTTGATGGAGCCCACCGGGTCACAATTCTGCTTCTTGCTGGCCAGGAAGATCAAATCTTCCATGTCGGCAACCAGCTCGTTCGCAGCGTTGACAGAATCGGTATATGCCTTTTCCAGCTTGGTGGCTTGCACACAAATCTCGTCCAGCTGCTTGCACAGTTCGTTGACCCTTGCGTCGCTTCCTGCGCCTTCTGCCTCCAGCATATTCTTACGCAATTCAGCCAATGTGGCCTTGTATGCCTTGCGGGCTTCTGTACGATTGGTCTTGCTCTTGAGGAGCATGGCCTCGGTGATCTGCTTACCAATCTTCACAATGGGATTCAGGGAAGAAAGCGGATCCTGGAAGATCATGGAGATCTTGTCGCCGCGGATCTTATGCATCTCGTCTTCGGAAATGCGCAGCAGATCCTTGCCGTCATAAAGGATCTCGCCGCCCTCCACGATGGAGTTACCGGCCAGAATGCCAATGACAGCCTTCGAGGTAACGGATTTGCCAGAACCAGATTCGCCGACGATGGCCAGCGTCTTGCCGCGTTCCAGATCAAAGGAAATATTGCGTACAGCCTTCAGGGCGCCATTGGTGGTACGGAAGGCGACCCGCAGGTTTTTTACTTCAAGAATCTTATCCATCTATCATTCCTCCACACCGCGCAGCGAGGGGTTGAACGCATCGCGCAGACCGTTACCAAACAGGTTGAAGCTGATCATCAGCAGGGAGATGATCAGCGCAGGGCAGATCATCAGATGCGGATAATTGGTCCAGATGCTGCTGGCGTCGGAAAGCAGGGTGCCCAGAGAGGTGGAACCTGCGCTGCCCAACTTGACGATACCCAGATAGCTGAGCATACTCTCCTGGAAGATAACGCCGGGGATAACCAGCGCACTGGAGGTGATGATGGTACCCAGCGAGTTAGGGAAGATGTGCTTCCAGATCAGTCGGCGGTCACGGGCGCCCAGCGTGCGGGCAGCCATGACGTATTCCTGATTCTTGAAACGGTAGAACTGGGTACGTACACGGCCGGAGGTACCGATCCAGCCGGTCAGCACGAAGGCAAAGAGCAGGCTGGGAATGGGTCCGATCCGGTTGGACAGGTGAATCTGGAACAGCGTGGCCACAACGATGAAGGGCATGCCGGAGAGGATCTCCGAGATACGTTGCATCACGATATCGGTGGTGCCGCCGTAGAAACCTTCCACAGCACCGTAAAGAGCGCCGATGAGGAAGTTAATGATGGATACAAACACAGCCACCAACAGGCTCAGCTTGATACCGCCCGCAAGACGCAGCGCCATATCGTAACCCTGGCTGTCAGTGCCCAGAATGTAGTTGGGCTCAAAGCCATTCTTGTACTGGTAGTAGGTATAGTACAAAACGCGCACCTTGAACTGCGCCGTTTCCATCGTACCGCCGCCAGTCATTTCAAAGTACTTGGGGGTACCGTCTTCGTTGCGCTTGTAGTTATCTTCCAGTACCATGCCGGGGGCATAGTTGATCTCTTTTGCCTTGCCGTTTTCGTTGATATAAACAGGCTGGTTCTTCTTGGCCTTATACCAGTTGTTTGCATCAGCAGCATCCATATTGTACTCGTTATCCTCGACCAGGGGATAGAGTACCTTCTTACCGTTTTGTTCTTCCCAGTCCACAATCTTCTGATACTCAGACTGCTCGATGCTCAGATAGAGGAAGCCTTCCTCCAGATAAGCATCGATGCGGCCGGGATAAGTCACGTCAATATTCTTGCCGCGTTTCTTTTCCACGCCCTCGCCGATATGCAGCATGGGCTGGTATTCGCTGGCCATGCCCTGTTCCAGGGTAATGGTACCGGTGCCGTCCACGTCCTCGGCGCCGATGCCGATAGCAATCGCTTTGATCAGGCCCTTTTCGGCAAAGGTACGTTCAACGCCGCCATCCATGATGCCGAACTGCCGAAGAGCGGTGTGCCGAGGGGCCTTCTTGGCGTAGAAAGCATCCATGAAGCGGCTGTCGTACTTGGTATTGAAGGCAGGCATCAGGAAGGCAAAGAGTACGATGATGATAATCACGATAGCGGCGACCACAGAAGCCTTGTTCTTGCGGAAACGAATCCAGGCGTCCTTGAAATAGCCGATGGGCTTGTCCTCGAACTTTTTGTCAGCAATACGCTCACCGTGATTAACGAACTCAAACATTTCCTTGGGGATCTGAATATTCTGCATGTTCTCAGCCATATTACTTCTCCCCCATTCTGATTCTCGGATCAATGAAGCCGTAGCTGATATCCACCACGATACCGGCCAGCAGGCCAACAAAGGTGTAGAATACGGAGTCCATCATGAATACATCATAGTCCAGCAAATTGATAGACCGGATGTACAGCTGACCGACGCCGGGCACGGAGAAGATCTCCTCAATGATCATGGAACCGCCCAAAATGCCGATGAAGCTGGAAATGATCATAGGAAGAATGGGAACCATGGCATTTTTAAGTGCATGGCGCGTGGTGGCCTGCGCCTTGCTCAAACCCTTGGTGCGAGCCAAGAGCATATAATCGGAAGTCAAAGTTTCGGTTAGCTCGGCGCGGGTAAAACGACACAGGCCAGCAATCTCACCAAAGGACAGCGCCAGCACAGGCGCAATCATGCTGTGGAACATCTTCCACGTCAGCCAGGAACCGCCGCCATCCGCAAGGGAATACACTTGCAAGGGCAGCCAGCCCAGCTTGAAGTACAGGAAATACTGTACCAAAAATGCATATACATAAGAAGGAATGGAAACAAACAGGATAACCAGCGTAGAGATGACTGAATCCTGCCATTTGTTCTTTTTGATCGCGGCATAAATACCAAGGGCAATACCGATCGGAATCGAGAAAAGCAAAGAATACAGATTGACCAGCACGGTAGGCAGCAGCTTGTCAACCAACACGTTCAGCGCAGGCTGACGGAAAGCGATATACCACGACGTACCGAAGTCGCCTGCGGTAAAGATGTTCTTGAGATAGATGGCATACTGAGTCAAAAGTGGCTCATTATAGCCCAGCGCATTGAAGCGCTCCTGAATAGCCGCGGCCTGCACCTTGTCGGTGGGCAGTTCGCGGGGCAAAACTCTGATGAGCATGAAGCAGATGGTGGTGATCACAAACAATGTGAAAAACATCAAGAGCACACGCTTGATGATATACTTTGTCATCCAATCGTCTCCTTTGTGGGCTGGTGCACAAACGACCAATCCATTCTGATGCTGTATCAACCTGTGCCTGCCGACACGTCTCCGCTGCATGGCAAGAGAAGGACAGCATCAGCATTGGGCGTGAAACCGTTTTTTCTCGGCTGAAAACGTTTATGGTGTGACCAGCCGTTATGAAGGGAGGGGAACAGGGAGGAAAGACCTCCCCGTTCCCCTTCACGTTCAATCTGGAGTTTCGGGGCAAATGCCCGTCCGATTATTCGTAGCTCAGGATGTCACCTTCAGAGGCAACGTACTCAGCCCACTCTGCATCGGTGTAGTTGTAGGTCATCAGTTCCAGACCGCCGAAGCCGTACATGATGTTGTAGTCTTCAGTGTAGTAGCTGCACTGGTAGGACAGCATGGAGGGCAGGGTGGTACCGGCCAGGGGGATACGGTAGAACTTCTTGAGGTAGAGTTCTTCCAGCTGGGCGGTCACGTTCAGCTTGGTCTCGAAGTCGGCAGCGGCGAAGCGGCCAGCGCCGATCAGAGCGCCAGACCAATCCTTCCAGGACATTTCAACGTCTTCGCCGTTCACGTTCAGGGTCAGCATTTCGGTAGCGGGATCCCAGCAACCGGCTTCGTTGATAGCGTACTGGTCGGTATCGCAGTAAACCTGCATGTTACGGAAGGGATAGAAGGCAGCGCCGCCCCAAGCACCGTAACCGATGGCGTATTCGCCAGCGGGCACGTCGCTGTAACGGTCATTGATGTTGCCGATAGCTTCCAGGGTGATGGTGCCGAAACCGGCTTCGGAAGCGGCAGCATTGATGTACTTGTTCATCAGCTCGACCTGCTTGTTGTCAGCAGAGGTCAGAGCGCCCTTGGCCCAGCCAATACGGATGTGGATGGGATCGCCGGACACGTACAGACCATCGGCAACCAGCTGATCGTGGGCGGACTTCATCAGTTCCTTGGCCTGGGTCAGGTTGTAGCCGTTGATGGACAGGTAAGCATCACGCAGGGTGGCATAGGGAGTGCCCTCGCCGTACTGCACGTCGTACAGGTTGCAAACAGCCTGCATGGCGGCTTCAGAGTTACGGTAAGAGGAGGTGGGATCGTTGTACACATCGTAGAAGTACAGGTTGTTCATGAGAGCGAACGCAGGCTTGTAGCCTTCGGTAGCGGTCACGTACTCTGCACGGTCGATGGCAAGGCTGAAGGCCTTACGGAAATCAATATTGCTGAGCACGACGCTGTTGGTGTTACCCTTGGACTCATCCATGGTCTTCAGGTTTTCAACGCCGGTGTTGAAGAAGAAGGACATGGTGTAGGTCTCATCAACCTTGTACATCTGATCGCTGGAGGCATAGGCAGCCAGGTCATCGGCCAGGGGGGTCCACTCGGTGAGTTCGCCCTTGAGGAAGGCCTGCTTCATGGCGTTTTCGTCCATCACGTCGATGACAACGCGGGTGGTCTGATAAGCGGTCTGATACTCGCCGTCAACCAGATAGTTGGTGGTGGCGGTCAGGGAGCCATCTTCGTTCTTGGTCCAGCCGTACCAGTTCTCGTTCTGAGTGAAGACAAGCTGCTTGTCAGCCTGCAGAGACTCGATCTTGTAGGGGCCATAGGACATGGTGGTTTCCACAGAAGTACCATAGTTGGTGGTCTTCAGGGTACCGGTGGTATCGAAACCGGCGGTGTAGAGGGGCTCGTACACCAGCCAGGTGCTGGTCAGAGAGGTGAGGAAGTAGTTGAAATCGATATAGGTGGCGTTGACATAGCGGATGGTGTAATCGTCCACTTTGTAGCAGCCAACGGTGGTATCGTAATCAACCACGGGATAATCCTTGGTGTACACGAAGTAGTTGGGAGCGCAGGTCTCATCCTCGCCCCAGTCCGCAACGGCGGTGATGGTGGCAACGATGTTGGCCAGAGCTTCATCGTTCAGGCGGACACGGCCGTTCTCGTCAGCAGCAGCAGCCAGAGCATTGTAGCCGTCCATGCCGAAGTAGGCTTCGCCGTAGTTCTCAACATAGAAAGCCAGGGTGTTGCCGCCCAGCCAACCCAGAGCGTCGGTGGTGGAAACGTACACCTTGGCGCCGTCGGCGGTGTTGTAGAAGCCTTCTTCATCCTTCACCAGGTCGGCCACGGCATAGATAGCGGTGCCGCCGGAGGGATTGTTGTCCAGGTAAGCAGTGGAGCCGCTGTAGTAGTAGGCTTCGCCGCCGGCCACAGCGCTTTCACCCGCATAGTACAGGTTAGCGCGGTAGTTCTTCATTTCGGGATCCAGCAGGTACTTCATGGAAGTAATGTAGCTGTCCGCGTTAATGGGGGTGCCGTCTTCCCACTTAGCGTCGGGATTCAGGGCGATTTCAAAAACATAACCAGCTTCGGTGGTCTCCAGAGTGGTGCCATCCATCAGGGTTACGTTGTACTTGGTCAGGTCATCCAGATGATCCTTGGTCACGTCGGTGACGGAGGTAGCCATCTTATAAACCCACTGATACACGCCGTTCTCGGAGTCGAGAATGGACATGGTAACGAAAGGATCGCTCAGATAGCTCAGGATGGAGTCATCAGCGTTGGTTTCCCAGGTATGGGGGTTCCAGTTGTTGCCCAGAGCAGTGGTAGCGGTGCGATAGGTGTAGGTATCCACGACGGCTTCTTCAGCGAAGCTGACGGTCATACCCAGGACCATGCACACAACCAGCACCAGGCTGGCAACGGTTTTCAGCCAATTGCGCATTTTAGTGTTCCTCCTTTTCATTTTTGGGGGTTCCCCTGTACAGGCGCACTTTGCTCCAGCGGGGTGATGCAGGAAACATTCGCACCGAGTGCGACCGCTGAACAAAGAGACGAAACTGCACTATTGCTCTTTATTTTATCATACATCACAAGTTATTTCAAGATGTATAACGTTTGCACAGGCACATCCGACAAATGACGCAAACGCTTTTTCCTGTTGGTTTTGGGCACACGTCCGAAGCTCCTGATACGCTTTCGTAATAAAACCGTTAGAATAAAAAAGCCGCCATGCTTCATAAAGCACCAGCGGCTTAGGGCACAGAACCTATGCAGCCATCAATTCAAAACAGCTGCCAGCACGACCGAAAAAATCATCAACGCTGCAAGGGCCAGGCAGACGACGCGCACCATGATACCCTTGGTATTGGCGCGGTTCTTGGAATGATTGGCCATGGTTAGTCCTCCTGATTCGTGAAATCTACCGAATAAGTATACCATCAACCAGTCCGGAAAACAATGTCCCCTTCATGCGAAAATCAGCAGGGTTTCGGATGATTCGTGTCAAAATAGGAAAGAAGGACTCACAGGGGAGGAACGAATATGAAACAGTTCTTGTCTTTTTTTCTGATCGTGATCATGATTCTGAGTACAGCCCAGGCGCAGGTGATCGAGCCGGTGGAATACTACGAATTGGGCTCCGGCATTGTGGCATACGATGCGTATGTGCTGTGCGACAGCCTCACCCTGCGTGCAGAGCCAGACGTCAACTCCTCTTCCCTGCGCACCCTTTCCTACGGACAGAAGCTACAGGTCAGCATGCGCCAGGGCGAATGGTATCAGGTCTACCTGAACGAAAGCCGGAAAGGCTGGGTACGATACGAATACATCTTGGTGAATCCCGCCATCTACGTAACTGAAAAGGAAACGCCTGCCTATGCCTATGGCAGCCGTTATGCCCCCCGGGTCGCCCTGCTTTCCGCGGGCGAACGCCTGCCCATTATCCACTCCACCGCTGCCTATTATGTGGTCAGCCTTCGGGGTGCCTCTGCATGGATCGAAAAACCGGAGGCACAGCAAACGGAAGAATTCAGCCTGAGCAAGCTGCAAAACGTTGTGCTTGCGCAATTATGCTATACTCAGCCCGATACCGGCACCACCCTGTACATCGGTGAGATCAACGACAGCGGAAAGCTCAGGGAAATGATCAGTTTGTTGTCTGACGCAGATGATATGGGCGCACCGATTTCTGGTTGTCCATTCGGCAGGGCGCTGTTGACGCTCACCTATTCCGATGGAAGCTCGGATCTGCTGGATCTGGCAACGGACAGCTGCTGTATTTTCCGGATCAACGGACGAGATTACAGCTATGCGCGTTCCCTGTGGACGCCTGAGGGCGGCCTGACAAACAGCGTGCTGTTCTCCCTCTTCGACGGTTTCCCTCAGGAGCTGATTCGCTAATACGCATACAAAACCAGCGGTATGCCGATTCCTGCATGCCGCTGGTTTTTCTGTGTCATTGCTGGCTGCGCTGCCTCGGCAGTTCGTTCGCATAAGCGATTGACACCACCGCTTTGGACATAAAGCCGCAGGCGCCTCTTCCCGTCAAGCTAGTACAAACAACCGCCTGATCCTTTAGCAGGAGATCAGGCGGTTTCTCTTATCCCCCATAGATTCCCAACAGCGCCCGCAATTCGTCAATGCATTCTTTTGCAGGTTCGGACAGATGCCCAAAAGGAAAGGGGATCTTCATGATATCATATTTGGTTTGGCATATCTTGCGAAAGGGTAGCAATTCTACCTTGTCCACGCAGGAATGGCTTTGCGCGATCTCACGCAGAGCCAAGACGTTCTCCACCGTATCGTTCAGGGAGGGAATGATGACCTGACGCAGAGTGACAGGGATACTCCGCTCATTGAGGTAGGCAAGGAAGCGAAGCGGCTTCTCCATGGCGCAGCCAGCATGTCTGCGATACAACTCATCGGAAGTGTACTTGATGTCCAGCAGCACCCGGTCGGTGTGGTCAAGTACATCGGCACAGTCCTCCGGAGCATAGCAGCCGGAAGTATCCAGACAGGTATTCAGCTGGGCTTCATGACAAAGGCGAAAGATCTCCGCGGCGAAATCCTTCTGCATCAGCGGTTCGCCGCCGGAGAGGGTCACGCCGCCGTCATTGCCAAAGTAGACACGAAAGCGCAGCGCACGCTTGACCACATCCTCCGCCGTATGGGTTTCACCAGCTGCTGCGTCCCAGGTGTCGGGATTGTGGCAGCAGCCGCAGCGCAGAGGACAGCCCTGCAGAAATGCTACGAAGCGCACTCCCGGACCGTCCAGCGTACCGAGGCTCTGGAAGGAATGGATCCGACCGGTAATCATGCTCACACCGCCTCGTGGAATGTGCGGCTGATGACCTCCCGCTGCTGCTCACGGGACAGCTTGTTGAAGTTGACCGCATAGCCAGAAACGCGAATTGTCAGGTTGGGATAGGCTTCGGGATTCTCGTAGGCGTCCATGAGCGTCTCCCGGTTAAGTACGTTTACATTGATATGGTGCGCCATCTGAGCAAAATAGCCATCCAGAATGGTCACCAGGTTACCCGCGCGTTCCTCCACGCTGCGGCCTAATGCCTCAGGGGTGATGGAGAAGGTGTTGGAGATGCCGTCCCGGCAGTCATCATAGCTGATCTTGGCCACAGAATTCAGCGAAGCCAACGCACCGTTCTGCTCCCGATTGTGCATGGGATTGGCACCGGGGGCGAAGGGCTCAGCGTTCCGGCGACCGTCAGGGGTGGCGCCGGTGTTCTTGCCGTACATCACATTGGAGGTAATGGTCAATACAGACAGGGTATGAATGGCATTGCGATAAGCCGGAGTCTTGCGCAGCTCAGTGATCATCCGGCGGGTCATGTCCTTGGCGATCATATCCACGCGGTCGTCATCGTTACCAAATTTCGGAAATTCACCCACGGTGTTGAAGCCGGTGATGTAGCCATCATCGCTGCGGATGGGCTGCACATCGGCGTACTTAATGGCGCTGAGAGAGTCTGCGACCACGGACAGACCGGCGATACCAAAGGCCATGAAACGGTCCACGTTGGTATCGTGCAGCGCCATCTGCGTTTTCTCGTAGGCGTACTTGTCGTGCATATAGTGAATGACGTTCATTGTATTGACATAGAGATGACACAGCCAGCCCATGTAGATCTCCATGCGCTTCATCACTTCGTCAAAGTCCAGCTTGTCGCCCTGCATAACCTCCATCTGCGGGCCGATGGCCATGTTGCTGGAGGTGTCATAGCCGCCGTTGATGGCGATGAGCAGCAGTTTGGCCAGATTGCAGCGCGCACCAAAGAACTGCATCTGCTTGCCCACCTTCATGGCGGAGACACAGCAGGCAATGGCATAGTCATCGCCGTAGATGGGGCGCATCAGGTCATCGTTCTCATACTGGATGGAATCAGTATCGATGGAGACCCGGGCGCAGAACTTCTTAAAATTCTCCGGAAGCTGATTCGACCATAGCACGGTAAGGTTGGGTTCGGGAGATGAACCCAACGTGTACAGGGTATTCAGCATACGGTAGCTGTTTTTGGTGACCAGCGTGCGGCCATCCTCCCCCATGCCGCCCACGGCTTCGGTGATCCACATGGGGTCGCCGCCGAACAGCTCGTTGTATTCGGGGGTACGCAGATGGCGCGCCATGCGCAGCTTGATGACAAAATCGTCCATCAGCTCCTGGGCGCTTTCCTCGGTGAGAACGCCCGCATCGATGTCGCGCTGGATGTAGATATCAAAAAAGGTGCTGACGCGGCCCAGAGACATGGCGGCGCCGTTCTGTTCCTTGATGGCACCCAGATAGGCAAAATAGGTCCACTGGATGGCCTCTTTAGCATTGGCGGCAGGCTGGCTGATATCATAGCCATACATAGCAGCCATTTCCTTCATATAACCAAGGAAAGCGATCTGCTGGTACAGTTCCTCATCCAGACGAATCTGTTCTGTGTCAAAGGCTGCATCGGCCAGACGAGTCTTATCCTGCTTCTTTTCTGCGATAAGACGATCCACGCCGTAAAGCGCCACCCGGCGGTAGTCGCCAATGATTCGGCCGCGGCCGTAGGCATCCGGCAGACCGGTGATCACATGGCACTTGCGGGCCTGACGCATCTCGTCGGTATAAGCGCGGAATACGCCGTCGTTATGGGTGGTGCGGAAGCGGAACTCCTCCTCCACCTTGGAAGAAAGCTTATAACCATAGGCCTCGCAAGCCTGGCGCACCATGCGCATACCGCCGAAGGGGTTCACCCCGCGTTTCAGGGGACGATTGGTCTGCAGACCCACGATGAGCTCGTTGTCCTTATCAATATAGCCCGGAGAATAGCTGGTCAGGGAAGAAACGGTAGCGGTATCAATATCCAGTACACCGCCAAACTGACGCTCCAGCGTGAACAGGCTCTGGACCTTCTTCATCAGTGTCTGCGTGCGGGGTGTTGCCTTTGCGAGAAAACGGTGGTCACCGGTATATTCTTGATAATTCTGCTGAATAAAGTCGCGTACATTGATCTCATTCTGCCATACACCGCCAGCAAAACCAACCCAGTTCTTATGTTCCATTTGCATATCCTCCTCACTGGTTGAAGCGCCTCTGTGAAACAAAAAAGGCAATTCAACTTTGCAAAAGTGAATTGCCCAGACGGTCGGCTTTCATGCATCTACACTCCCCCGCGGTGACCCGCGAATTCCGTCAGTCATGTGGATGTAATGGTATTGTATCAGGAAGTCTGTCGTTTGGCAAGAGGAACGAATTGTGAAGTTTTTGACAGGCAATGTGTATTTCCCGGCTCTCGTTTTGCAGTACCAGCTTTGGTTTTGTCATTTCTACTGATGAAAAACACGGTACTATTCGTATTAGTATCCTCCCAACTATAATATCTGCGCAAATAAATATGCTACTTCAAGTTGCAGAAATGCAAAAACAAGTTGGTAGATTATCCTGCTCCGTGTGGGTATAATTGATCTTGAAATGGAGGTGCATGATATGTGTTTCGCAGATAACTTAAAAAAGTTAAGGAAAGATAAGCGTCTGTCACAGGAAGAACTTGCCGAAATACTGAATGTTAGCCGGCAAGCAGTTTCAAAATGGGAACAGGGAGTTGGATATCCGGAAGTGGAAACGCTACTATTACTCTCAAGCAGACTGAACGTTTCTTTGGACAGTCTCATGTCAACCGAAATGGCAAAAGAAGCAAGCAATAACAATGTCAATGTAACACGAACCATTGTTATTACCTCTCCACATGAAAACGTAATTGGAACTTTCTACAAGGTGCTATCCTCTCAGAAAATGCGAGGTGGTAAATCATCACCGCAATATGCTCTTTTCGGAGTGAGCAACGAGAGTTCTTGCCTTTGGGGCGAACTCACTACCTTTTTGGCGTGGTATGCAAACAAGGAGCAGCTAACAAAGGAAATGTCAGAGATTCAGAAAGCTATTTCTGATGGGATTTCAACATATATATTGAAGTATAGTGCAAAAACCGAACGACGTTGGACAAGAATTAAAATCCTAGAAGAATAAAGAATCTACTTAAGTCCTATAAACAAATATGATTGTGCTCAGGTATGTAAAATGCACCCAGCCAACACAGGTGAGTGCATTTCTCGTTTTACATTTGGACTTTGCAAGAAATAAAGAAAAAGCATTAGGATTTCGTATCAAAATCCTAATGCTTTCATGGCAACCTTGACGGTTATTGATACAATCGCACGGGATACCGATATTTCGTTTACCCCCGGTGCTTTTTATGCCTTCTGGGGTAGATTTTTACGTTTGGGGGTAAATATGCAAGGAGTGATAAAAAACGTCACTTATTCAAAGTCCTTTTTAGACATATTCCCAATGGAAGCTACCCGCGGTCTTACTTAAACCACGCACACAATTTCCGATAGCAGTTGATGAAATTCCTGTTTCTTTTGATGCGCCTGCAATACTATCGTATATTGCTCCGGTTTCGATGCATTTAATCGCCTTCTTGCAGCGGTTTTCTCTTACTCTAGCAGGTCTTAGTTTCTCATCAACATACTCCCAGTGATATCCCCCTGCAGTTTTCGCTTTGCCCCTTACAGCGTTCGAAATGGCTTTGTAAGAAACTCCTGTGTCCAATTCAGCTGCTCGTGCAGTAGGATATTGTTGTCCTGATTCCAAACAAATGATAGCACGAGCCATCGGATTGTCTTCTCCGGATAAATATGTTCTGTTTTCAAGAAAGCGTTCTCTGTTCTCCTTCCAGGTTATTTTCATTGAACTGCTTCGTTTTTTAGTTATTTCAGGATCCGAATGCAGCTTATCCAAATGCATACGCATCTTTTCAACAAAGCCAGGGGATTCAGCATATTTTCTTTGTATTGCCTGTCGCCGTCTATCAATATATTCTTGGTTTTTTGCGATTTCACTTAAGTGTTTTCTCAGTATTGCAGCTTTTTCTGGGTCGTTCCATGTTGCGATACGATAGAAAGAAAGTCGCTTCTTCTCTGCCTCAGTATTGCCTCGTTTCTGTCTTTCTGCAGTTAGGCGTTTGCGCATCTCGGGGTTTGTCCACATGATCTTCTTTGCTTCGCTGTTCTTTTGTTTCTGTTCATCTGTTGCTTCCCATCCCGATACACCATCACCACCTTCTGTACAGTTATACCCATAACGTTTGTCGTGGGTTTTATATAACTGTATATACTGTCGTTCTTTTTCGTTTGCGGTTTGCAAATCTGATGCATGATCAATGATTTCATGCTCAATATTATCCCAGCCATATTTTTCTATTGCTTTCCAAAATGCTGTGCATCTCTTATAACGTATTCCATCTTTTCCCCAACGAACCAGTACATCTTGCTTTGTTATACCAATGTACCTCTTACCATTTGGAGTTATATGCATGTAGATAGTATATAGCAGATCTTTATCCATAAACATCTCCGTTCAGCAGCAATATGTTGTCACGTGTTCCAAATAATTTCTTTCTATTAAGTCACTAGATGAAGTATATTCCAAATCATTCTATCAGTCAATGGTCTGTCGAACCGATACAGTCCTTAGCGTGCGATTGTGTGTGGTATTGAGTGTCTGTGTTTGGCTGTGAGTACTCATGAGTTATTGCTATTTCCCGTATAGGGGCAGGGGGTAAACCAAAATACGAGAACATTCGTCCTTACGGCGGTAAACTGCATCTGCCCGGTGCAGATTTTACCCCCTTACAGAAACAGCAAAAGCCCGGAGGCCTTGATTTCTCAAGACTTCTGGGCCTGTTTGGATAAAAAGAAAAACCACGCAGATTGTATCAAATACTGCGTGGTTACGTGTGAAATGACTCAAAAACTAATACAATTCCCGGCTATCGTTTTGCAATAACCCTTTCGTTTTGCAATGGGTGCATTTGGGTGCAAAATGGGTGCAGCCGGGTGCAAACTGAGGCTCGGTGGGTGCAACACCGAGCTTTCATTTTGCTATTTGCTGTTTCGCGCACGTTTGCCCCGTGTCGGGCTTTAGGCTCGGATGGGGCATTTGCTCGACCGAAGCATTAAAGCCCGAACGTGGGGCAACCTGGGGCTTGTGTGGGCAAAACGAGCACGCGGGAGCGACCAGCGCTTATTTCCTATGCTTGTTGAAGAAATCGATCATCATCTTCTCGATGACCTCAAATTCGAAAGTCGGCACTTCCAGACGACTGCCTTTTGACATTCTGCCGCCAGCTTCCCGCCCGGCCGCAGTCAGAATCCAGTCACCGAAGCGATCCTTCTCAACCAGCCCCATATCCTTCCACATGTCATAAACCCACTGCGCTGCCATCCCGACCTTCTGTCCGACAAATCGTGCCGACATTCTGCTCATGCTGATCACCTCATTATACGTCGTTCTCGGTCACTTTGAAGCCGCAGCTGTCGCATTCCCAATAACCCTCGCCATAGGCAAAGTCACCATCATCGTCATGCCCGTGGAAATCCATCGTGCTTCCACAACGGGGGCACTTCGGATGATCCGAATCGATGTCGCTGTCCCAGGGATAATCAACTGCGTTCCGAAGGGCCTTTTTCCAGCTTCTCAGGTTTGCCATGTTTTCTTCCTCCTTAATCGTTCCTGATGTTGTTTTCGCTGACATCGTTATCGGTGCCGCATGCTGTGCACGTCCATTCGTCGCTTGCGGTCGTGAAGCCCGGCTGTGCGTTAAGCAGGGCACCACAGTTGTCGCAGTACCACCAGCACCCTTTGTCGTCTTGCGGTGGGAATAGCCATTTCCGATTACCCATAAAATTTCCTCCTTTCTTAGACTCTGCGGTTCAGAGCCGCAGATATTACAGTGGGAATGAACACCGCCGCAACACCAGCGGCAGCGATCCCCAGTGCATTCCGTTTGATCCAATCCCAGCGGCGAGATCTGCTCTCGCTCTTTTCTGGCGCCTTTTTATCCTCTGAGGGCATGATCTCCACAGTCTCGATCTCATCGCAAATCACATCTTCTGCTTTGAGGCCCGTTGCCGCCTCTTCGATCATCACCATCAGATGAGCATAGTCAGCAATGATCTCTTCGCACTTGACGCCGCAGAGCGAACGCTGAACTTTGTGGTTGCTGACGATCCTGTCGGCAATGACTGCCGTCTGTTCGGATGTCATGCAGATGCCGTTATCGGCGTACTCCTTGATCTCATACGCAATGCCTCCGCCACAGTTGACCGGAATCTTGTGGTACTCGTCCCGGATCTGGGCGCGTTCATTGGAGAGAAGAAGCATGCTGTGGTAAGATGTCGGGAACAGCTCTTTCAGGTATTCACGCAGAAGAGCTTCTTTCACGCTCATTCGCCCAGGCAGATCATAGACGATGCCGTTTGAATCGTCTCTTGTAAGCAGTCCGTTTGGCGCGATATGCATTGCACAGCCCCAGTTTTTAACCTCGATCACGAACAGACCATAAGGCGCAATGACGATGGCGTCGTATTCTGCCTGAGCATCCGCGTCCTCAAGCTGAACGTTGTACAGAATCCGAACCCCCTTTTCGTAGGAGAGGAGCTTCAGAGCACGACGGGCAATTCTTTCGCCGTTCATGCCCTTGATCAGGCTTCCAATGGTGTACCCCAGTTCAGTCATGTTCGCAGCGAACCGGCGGTACGTTTCGGTCGACTCAAGCCTGTACTCCTTTGCGAGCGCCTCAAAGTGAAGCATGATGTCGCGGTCCCTGAGATTCTCGGCGTGCGTCTTTTCATAGATGCCGCGCATCATTGCTGCCTGCAGTTCCTTGAGGCGGTCGATAATCTCCTGATTCGTGTAGAGGGCGTCTGCGCTGGTTCCGAGGCCTTCGAGGGAAGCGGTGATCTGGTTGATACGGTTGGTATTCATGATGTTTCTCCTTTCGTTCTCTTGGACTGTATTAAGTCTAGCATCTGGCTTTCGAGTTCTGGATTTGTCACTGCAGCCTTCCCGGGAACCGGCTGCGTGATCGCCTTGATTACGTATTAAGCATAGCATGCAGTTTTTGAATTCTGGATTTGCGACTGCATAAGAAAACAGGCACCCGCGTTTATGCAAGTGCCTGCTGTTATGAATGTCATTAGGTTGGCTGTGCGAGAACAGCATTTCTGATATCGTCGGGTATGTCGACCCATATTCCATACTGCTGGTTTTTGCAGTTCTCTGCCTCTATTTCATCGATAACTGCCCGGCATATTTCGATTTTCTCCCACTCGAAACATACATCAAGCAGATGCTGATACAACTCCATTTTCTTTCGTATGTATGGAACTTTGGTTGGGTTTTCTTCGCAAACAGCTATCGCATGCATTAAGAGTTTTGCTGCTTGAGCATAGTCCTCTAGGTTCCGATATACGTCTGCGCAGGGAACAATTGCATTGTCAATGTCATCAAGATCAGTAGCAGCGTTTTGCTTGGAGATATAGCGGGCTACAACCATGCAGTCACCAGCCGTCTCTGCATTACCTTCGATAATTGCACAGTACCAGGCCATGACCATATAGAAATGCCCACGCAGTTCCGAAAACTCCTGCGATTCTGTATCTACAAGATGCTTTGCCTCAGCCAACAACTTCTTGATTTCTGTTGGTTCACTGTCTGGAATACGAATCAGAACGGTGGCTTTTGCCAGCAGGTTCTTCGCCAGTAACTGCTTACTATCTGCCATGCGCGAACGTTTTGCGTGCCGAATGGTTTTGTCAATTGCAGATAGCATATTTTGCAGCAGTGCGATCTCCTCAAAATTATCGGACTCATATGCGCCATTTAG
This sequence comes from Clostridiales bacterium, assembly GCA_015056365.1. Lineage (GTDB taxonomy): Bacteria > Bacillota > Clostridia > Christensenellales > Aristaeellaceae > Limiplasma. The sequence goes on from SVGM01000021.1 coordinate 21,159, forward strand.
AAGAGCGTCGTAATAATCAGATAAGAGGTTATAGTACTGAGCCATTACCTGATGGTGGCCGAATCGGCGAGCGGTTGCTTCAGCTTCCTTGATGGTGCGAGATGCGTTTTGATAATCACGCCGTTCCTGATAAACCGACATGACGCGATCATATAGCTTCATCAAAGTGAACCCGTTTCGTGCGAGAGGATGCTGAATGAGTTCTGTCGCCCCCTTAAGAATGAACTCTTCATAATAACGAGGCATGTTGAGAACTGTGCTATAGAGCAAGTCGCAATAGATCTCCATATTCAGCAGAGCAGGCTCACGTTTACAGTTATGCAGAATGCCTTCAGCCATTCGGACATACTGGGTTACCTTTGCGTGATCCGTCACGCCAGAAGTTTCAGAGTTTTCATGGCGTTCATACCGTTCTTTTACGACGGCACCGATGGTTTTATTCCGCGCAGTATACCAATCAAAGGCCTTTTTAAGCCAGGGATGTTTTGCATACTGCTTCATGGAAAAATCCATCAGTTGAATCAGCTTCAGCGGATAGTCTTCTTTATGTGCTTCGACCTTAATCTCACGGTAAACATATACCATCAGGGTTTCGGCAGAGGCCAGTGCAGAATCATTCCACGCCCAGCAATGAACAGTTTCTCGCATTAATGGATGGATGATGATGCGATCCTCGGCAGACTGAACCCAACCATCACGAATGAGGGAATTCACGTCATCTTTAGATTCAAGTGACAAGATTTCATGAAACAGATTGATGTCAACACCAGCATCGTCAAATAGAGCCGCCACCTTGAGTATGCTATACTCGCATTCCGACATTCCTTCTGTTTTATGCAAAGCTGTCAGAATATTTTTGATGGTATCGAGCGATGCAGCATCGTCCTGACTGGCTACGATTTTCTCAGAGCCGACCTCCGTAAAGCCATACTCATCAACAATATTAGACGCCTGCTGAATTGAAATGTGGCTGCTGGCAATCTGCTTTGCAATCAGTTCGATTAGATACGTGTGACCTGCGGCTTTATTGATGATATTGTCAATATACAGCATATCTTGAGCAGCAATTTCCCGGGTCAGATATGATGTAAACAATGCTCGCAGTGCCTTCTGATCTTTCAGCGCCGATACATGCAGAATCGGGTAAATGTTTGTAAGAGGGGCTGACCTTGAGATCAGAATTACCTTCCATCCAACACTGATAACCTGTCGAAGCGCCCCAATATCATGCGCATCGAAATTGTCGATAACCAGAAGGAAGTTGGTACCTTCAACTGCCTTTCTGAATGCCTTTAGCTTGCGCACGAAGTATTCAGACAAACTTTCATTGTCATCCTTTTCAATCGTGTTTATTGGCGCCAGATCATCATCAGCTAATGTGTATTCTATTGAGCCTCTGTACGGCAAATACAGAACATGCTGATCAAGATACTTTTGTTCCCGACAAATGAGCGCCCGGACCAAGGTGCTCTTGCCAATGCCGCCCATGCCCGTTACGAAGGTAACTCTTCGCTCATCATTCCTCAGCCAATTTGATAAGGCAGAGATCTCTTCGCATCGACCCACGATATTTTCCGGGGCATGGATGGGGGTTGAGCGAATGTATATCTCTGTTTCATCAGAGAAATGTTCAATACGATCCAGCTCCGCAATAACTTGTTCCATCTCCGGATATCTATCCAGATAGAAGTTTGCCAGAGTCCTATGGAAGAAGGCTGTCAACGAGAAAAACAGCTTATCATGGAAAGACTCTTGCCTATATTTCATGACTGAATAATCATAGGCAGCGTTTTCCTCACAGTCTGCTGCTTCTGGGGTCTTTCCAAACAGCAGATAATACAGAAGTGCGCCTATGCTGTAGATGTCAGTATGCGGTCCGAGTTTATTCATCTTTGCTGTTTGTAATTCAACCGGTGCAAAGCCTTTTGAGTAAGACAGCTTGACCGCCTTGTACATAGCTTGGCTTGCCTGCGATCTGTCCCTTATCGGGAACAACGAATCGAAGTCAAACAGCTGAATGCGAGTTGAAAAGCCCTCAATCACGAGCACATTCTCAGGCTTGATATCAAGGTACAGGTACCCGGCCTTATGTATTTTCCCCACCACATAAGCAACTTGCTTTACCAGCGAAATACATTTTTTCAAGCTACCCGGGTTATAGGTCGCTAAAGTGCTTTCAGGTGAATATGCTGATGCCAGATAGACGGTTCCATTTCCAGAATAGATGTCGATTGTACTTGTCAGGGCATCGAATAAATCGTCAGAGTAAAACAAACCATTGCCCAAACTGAAATCAGCGGCGAATCGTTCCTGTGCCTTTTTGAATGCATCTGCATCACCTTGTTCAGCACAAAGGAAGCCATCAGTGTTACGCCGAACGCGCAGCTTAAACGGATAGCACTCTTTCAGCCTAATATGCTTTATGTCTCCTGGGTTAGTTTCATAGGTAGCATCATATACGATGCTTGATCCGCCCCGACCAATCTCTTTAACGACTGTATACTGTTCTATTCCACCCTGTTTATTGGTAAAGTGAAGCTGGGTATCAGGTGCTAAGGCGATTCTGGAGTCCATTATGTCACCATCTTTCTTTATGATATACCCAGATTCTATCCTACGAGTTAACTAAACTGGATTTGCTATTGCATTTAAGACTGTTCCTCATCTTCAAGCCGAAGAAGCGCATCTCCTTTATGTGCAAACAATTCCGACATGTAGTAGCGGAATGTAAGAAGCGGAGAGGGATCTTTTATCGCCCACAAGAAAATCCAGTCATACGGATTGCCGTGATAAAGTGCAGGATAGCCAGCTTCAACAAGGTATCTGTCTGCCTTTGCCATGAAGCGTTCGGCATCGACAGCGGTAGATTCATGAAAAGGATTCTTTGATTTGACGATTTGCTCCGCCCAAAACACATAGAACTCCAAGAGTATCATCAGCTTCCTGATTGTTTCTGGAGAAACATGCGAACCATTGATTATTTTTTCAATGCCATTGCGATCTGGGAAATTTGCTTCTGCAAGCGGCGGAAGAAGTGAATTATCCACTAATACCGACTTGATTGAACGGATCTCGCCACCAAACTTCTTCGTTTGGTGCTTATCAAGACCAAGAATCTGGCAGTAAAGATACCAAACCGAATCCGGATCAGAACTCACAGTAGTAAACGCCTCGCTGCTATCATCTTCACTTACTCTATAAGCGTTGCCTTCTGCCAACAGCAGACCTTCTTGATATGCAAGTCCATTTTTGCGAGATATGGTGTTCCACAGATCCTGAGTATGTTTGGTTGCTGTAGCGTTGTTATACCCAAACTGAGTAATGTGTTCATTGACATAGGCAATTAGTTCATCTTTATTGCTGATGCCATTAATGAACTCGATAATCGTACCGGTATAGAGTACATCGTTGCTTTCGGTATCGACATGTCCCTTGTTGTCGACTTTGGGCATAAGAGAAATGATTTCCTTCGCTTCCTTGTATGCCATACCATTTCGGATGCAGAAATAGTAGACCGCTTCGTTCACTGCATGGCAATCAAAGCTGCGTTCGAAAATGACTCGACGAAAGAAGTCATTCGTTTCATCAACATTCAAACCCAAGGCAAAACATACTGAAAAAGCAGTTTCACGCTTTATTGATTTATTTGAAGAAAACCAGTCTTTCAGATCGCGCGGGGCGTTAATACCCGCAGCTTTGAACTGGTTTCTCATATAGTCAACTTTTGCAGCAGAATCATCGGTGCTGCCAGTATAGCCGTGTTCACTTATGAATCTCGTGAGCGCTTCGCTAAAAGTGCGGAACATGGAAGCAACACTCAGGAGTTTCTGCTCGTACAGATCATCATCTGGTGTGAGGCTGGAAGCTTCATAGTCAAGGACTTCAGTATACCGCTCCATCTGTCAATCCCCCAAATATATTCATCTATGTAAGCTCTGCTTTAGATTTATATCTAGACACTATAAATTATAGCATTTTGGAAAAAATCTAGCAAGTACAAGCAAAATCA
>SVGM01000012.1 GCA_015056365.1 Clostridiales bacterium
AATTATGGGCCTTTAGCTCAGTTGGTCAGAGCGGCCGGCTCATAACCGGTTGGTCCCGGGTTCAAGTCCCTGAAGGCCCACCAGCTTACGGCCCGGTAGCTCAGTTGGTTAGAGCGCTAGCCTGTCACGCTAGAGGTCGAGGGTTCGAGCCCCTTCCGGGTCGCCATTATCTCAGCCTGAGCTGCGCCGGTGTAGCTCAATTGGCAGAGCAGCTGATTTGTAATCAGCAGGTTGCGGGTTCAAGTCCCTTCGCCGGCTCCACTTTCCTTCTTGGAAAGGTTATGGGTAGGTTCCCGAGTGGCCAAAGGGAGCAGACTGTAAATCTGCCGTCACAGACTTCGGTGGTTCGAATCCACCCCTGCCCACCAAAGTCCTTCTCACCGCCGAGAAGGCATCACTTGCGGGAATGGCGGAATTGGCAGACGCGCATGATTCAGGTTCATGTGTTCTTAAGGACATGCAGGTTCAAGTCCTGTTTCCCGCACCAAAGCCCTTCAGCGAAAGCTGAAGGGCTTTTATGTACTCAAATCGCTTCTTTTTCCTGAAAAGTAAGGCAGGCTTTTCTCATCTTTTCCTTGACATTCTTCCCCAATCGTACTACCCTAAAAGGTGCATCCCCCCAAGCAAAGGAGATTACTATGGAACGCTTGTACATCAATCAGATCAAGGAACATCTGGATACCGAGATCAAGCTGCAGGGCTTTGTGGAGAACTTCCGCAACGGCAAAGCCATGGCGTTTATTGTTTTGAAGGACATCACCGGCAAGGTGCAGATCACCATCGAAAAGGAACAGCACCCCGAACTGGAAGACGTGCTCACGCAGATCACGCCTGACTCCGTCATCACTGTGTACGGTACCGCTGTGGCCAGCGAGTACGTAAAGATGGGCGGCATGGAAGTGTTCCCCACCCAGATCGTGCTGGAATCCGCTGCCGATGCGCTGCCCATCATCCGCGAAGCCATCCCCGCCACCAAGAAAAAGGCGGCTGTGGAGCGCTCCGCCATCGATTCCCGTCTGGACTATCGTTGGATCGACCTGCGCACCGAACGCAACCAGCTGATCTTCAAGGCTCAGACCGTGCTGGCCAAGGCGATGCGCGAGTTCCTGCTGGAACGCAACTTCCTGGAGATCCACACCCCCAAGCTGATCGGCGCTGCCAGCGAAAGCGGTTCTGACGTGTTCGCTGTCAAGTATTTCGATACCACGGCCTATCTGGCTCAGAGCCCCCAGTTCTACAAGCAGATGGCCATGGCCTCCGGCTTTGAGCGTATCTTCGAGGTGGGCCCTGTGTTCCGCGCGGAGAAGAGCTACACCAGCAAGCACACCACTGAGTTCACCGGCTTTGACCTGGAGTTCAGCTATATTACCTCCTTCCGCGACGTGATGAAGATGGAGGAAGAACTGCTGGCTTACGCACTGGGCAAGGTGAAGGAAGAACTGGGCGAGCAGATCCAGGAGACTTTCGGTCTGGAAGTGATCGTGCCCACCACGCCCTTCCCCACGATCTCCCTCAGCGAGCTGTACGCCAATCTGGAAGCCGAGTTCGGCTATACCATTGACGACTCCGAAAAGGGCGACCTGACCACCGAGGCTGAGCGTCTCAGCTACGAGTGGGTCAAGAAGCACTACAACCATGAGTTCCTGTTCATTACCGATTTCGGCGCGGAAAAGCGTGCGTTCTATCACATGCGCGACGAAAACGGCGTGCCCCAGGGCTACGACCTGATCTGGCGCGGCGTGGAGATCACCACCGGTGCGCAGCGCGAGCATCGCTATGAAGTGCTCAAGAAGCAGGCTGAGGAAAAGGGCCTGGCTGAGGACGTGAAGTTCTATCTGGAGTTCTTCCGCTACGGCTGCCCGCCCCACGGCGGCTTCGGCCTGGGCATCGACCGCCTGACCATGCTGCTTGCCGGCCTGCATATTAACGAGGCCATGTTCCTCTTCCGCAGCCCCAAGCGCCTGACTCCGTAAGCGTTGTTTCAGAAACCGCCATCGCAGCATGGCGGTTTCTTTCTATCGACCATTTCCGGATTCTGATCTAAGGAGGCTCACTTATGTCTCATGAAAACACCAACTGGAGCCAGAGCGTATCCGCTGTGTGCATTCGGGAAGGCAAAGTGCTGCTGGCGCGCCACACCTATGGAAGCGGCAATGGGAAACTGATCATTCCCGGCGGCTATGTGGAGAATGGAGAAGCTCCGCAGGAGGCCATCAAGCGTGAATATCTGGAGGAAACAGGCGTGGTGATTGAACCCGGAGAGCTCATCGGCATCAGGTTCAACACCCATGACTGGTATGTGGTGTTCCGAGCGGAGTATGTGTCCGGCGAGGCCCATTCCGATGGGGAGGAAAACAGCGAGGTGGTATGGATGGAGCCGGAGGAGGCGCTGAGCCGGGAGGATGTGCCGGAGCTGACCAAGCAGATGATTCGCAGCGCCTTCAAGCCGGGGGGTTGGAGCAGCGCGCCCTATTCCAGCTTGAAGAACAATCCCTGCTCGCTCTATTGCGTACAGTAAGCGGCAGATCACCCATGCGTCGGGTCGGCAGTTCGTCAGGGTGCGGACTGCCGATGTTTTTTGCTATCAAATCCATGATGTGTGGAATGGTTTTTCGATATGCCGGCGATCTTTTTACCAAGCGCTGGTTTTTTCCAGTTTTTTGGTTTTCACCGCTTGTATGTTCCAGGCGGCAATGATATAATACGCAAAACCATCCGGGAAACGAGGAACAAACCATGAATATACAGATCAATCAGCTGGGTTACACCCCCGCTATGAAAAAAACAGCGGTGCTCCGGGGCCGACTGGGCAACCAGCTGCAGGTAAAGAATGCATCCGGCGAAACGGTGCTGACCGTACCCGTGAGCGCGGAGCGAACCAACCTTTGGGACGATGAGCTGGCTACGGCAGATTTCTCGACTTTGACGCAGCCGGGCGCCTATACCTTGCACTGCGGCGAGGAAAGCTCCTATCCCTTTGTGATCGACGAAAAGCCTTACGAGGCCTGCCTGACTGCCTTGGTGGATATGCTGTACTATCAGCGATGCGGCGATGATTTGAAGCCGGAGACCGGCTGCTTTGCCCATCCTGCCTGCCATACCGGTCTGGCACGGGTTTACGGCAGCGAGGAACTCGTGGATGCATCTGGCGGCTGGCACGACGCAGGTGATTTTGGCCGGTACATTGTACCCGCAGCCAAAGCGGTGGTGGATCTGCTGATGGCGTGGGAGTGGAACCGGGGCGCCTTTGTCCCGGGCCTCACAGAATTGCCGGATGAAGCCCGCTGGGAGCTGGAATGGATGCTGAAGCTCCAGCGCGCCGACGGCGGCGTGTATCATAAAGTCAGCTGCGCCCGCTTCTGCGGCATGATCATGCCCCACGAGGAAACCGAGGAGCTGATTCTCAGTCCCGTGTCGACCACCGCCACTGGCGACTTTGCCGCCTGCATGGCCATGGCCAGCCGCTTTTATGCAGTCAGCGACCCTGCCTTTGCCCTGCGCATGAAAGAAGCTGCTGGGCGTGCATGGGATTTTCTTGCCTGCAATGAACCCATCCTGTTTCGCAATCCGGAAGGCATTACCACCGGTGGCTATGGCGACCGAAACGACGAGGATGAACGTCTATGGGCAGCCATCGAACTGGCGCTGACTTGTAAAGAAGAAAAGTTTCTTGCTGCGGCGGCCGAAAGGCTTACGGCCATCGACCGTAGTGCCGCGCCGCTTGGCTGGGCCGATATGCGGGGGTACGCAGCGATTGAAGGCATGCTTTTGCCCGGCGAACTGGGTCAACTATGCCGAAACTGGGTGCTGGAGGAGGCGGACAGACTGCTCTGCCGCATCAACGCCTACGGCATTACCATGACCGATCGCCTGCCCTGGGGCAGCAACATGAATATCTCCAATGACGGCGTGATGCTCTACCAAGCGTATGTCCTTACCGGCGATGAGAAATACCGTCAGGCGGCGGAGAAACAGCTTCACTACCTGCTGGGCGTCAATCCTCTCAGTTACTGCTATGTATCCGGTTTTGGTTCTCAGCCTATGAGCCATCCCCATCACCGGCCCAGCGTGGCACAGGGTGTGTGCCAGCCCGGTATGCTGTCCGGCGGCGCAGCCAGCGGCATGATGGACGCATGCGCCAGGGAACATCTGCAGGGCCAGCCTGCAGGCAAGAGCTTTATTGACCACTTTGCCAGCTATTCCACCAACGAGATCTGTATCTATTGGAATTCTCCCATGGTGGCGCTGCTGGCGTGCCTGCTGGCGAAGTAAGCGACACGCGGAACGTCCCTCGCCGGGCGAGGGGTTTGCTTCTCCATTCGCCCCAATACACTTACATGATATACAAACAAAAACCCCCGGCTGTTTGCAATGGTTGCAGCAGCCGGGGGTTTGATTTTGATGCGTTATTCGCTGACAGTCTCTTCGGCAGCAATGGCTTCCGGTTCTACGCCGGCAGCTACCTGGTCAAAGATGGCCGTTACGTCGTCGGCAGGAGCCGCAGTCAGCAGGGAGACCACCACGGAGACGATCAGACCGGCGATGAAACCGGGGATGATCTCATACAGGCCGGTGCCCTTGAGGAAAACCAGCCACAGGATATCCACTGCAGCGCCGGTCAGAATACCGGCCACAGCGCCCTGGAAGTTAAAGCGACGCCAGAACAGGGCCAACATGATGACGGGGCCGAAGGCAGCGCCGAACACACCCCAGGCGTTTTCCACCAGACCCATGATGGTACCGGAATTGGGGTTAGCGGCGATGAGCACGGCGATGACGGCAATCACCAGCACCACGATGCGGCCCGCCCAGAACATTTCCTTTTCGGAGGCCTTATCTTTGCGGATGATGGGCTTATACACGTCGCTGGCAAAGGCAGAGGCGGAGGCCAGCAGCTGGGAGTCAGCGGTGCTCATGGCGGCGGCCAGAATAGCGCTGAGCAGGAGACCACTGATCAAAGCGGGGAAGAGTTTGCGCACCATCTGGATGAACACGGTAGAGCTGTCGGCGATCTCGCCCAGGAACAGGCGGCCGATGATGCCGGAGGCCACGGAGAAGATGAGAATGAGAGCGGTCCAGCTGATACCGATCTTGGCGCTCTTCTTGAGATCCTTGTCAGAACGCAGGGACATAAAGCGGATGATGATGTGAGGCATGCCGAAGTAGCCCAAACCCCAGCCAAGTCCGGAAGCAATGTCCTTCCAGTTGGTGAACAGGTTCAGGTGACCTTCCGGCAGCGCCTGCACGGCGGCGGCGCCTTCGCCGGCATTCATCAGGGCTACGGCGAAGATGGGGGCGATCAGCAGCGCGCCCAGCATCAGCATGCCCTGGAAGAAGTCCGTCCAGCACACGGCAGAGAAACCGCCCAGGAAGGTGTAGCCAATGATGATGATCGCGGCGATGTACATGGCCAGCGTGGCGTCAATGCCCAGCACGGTGTTGAACAGGGTGCCGCAGGCCTTGATGCTGGAGGCGGCATATACGGTGTAGGCCACCAGGAAGATGACTGCGCAGATCACCTGCAGCACCTTGCTCTTGGAGAGGAAACGGTTGGTCAGGAACTGGGGAATGGTGATAGAATCGTTGGCGGCGATGGAGTAGCGGCGCAGACGGGGCGCCTCAAGCAGCCAGCTCAGGGTGTAGCCGATCCCCAGGCCGATGGCGATCCATGCCTGACCCAGACCGGCGGCATAGATGGAGGCCGGCAGACCCATCAGAACCCAGGCGCTCATATCGGATGCGCCGGCAGACAAGGCGGATACCCAAGGGCCCATCTGACGGCCGCCCAGGAAGTAGCCTTTCTCGCCGCCGCTCTTGGAGCGCAGGAAGAAGAAGACGCCGATGCCGACCATAAAGGCCAGATAGACGATAAAGACGATCAGTTCAGCATTCATGATGATACGATCCTTCCATTTTCCCGGGTAATCCCGGTTGATAATACATGAGCAAAATTAATGCAAAGGAATACTTGATTTCATGTATTGGGTAGATTATACTTTGGCATGTATCAAAATGCAAGAGGTGCATGAAGATGGCACAATCAAAATACAAAATTTTTCTAAGCGTGGTGGAACTGGGCAGCTTGACCAAAACAGCCGAACTGTATGGATATACACAGTCCGCCATCAGTCATGCGATCAATGCGCTGGAAAACGAGACCCGGCTTCGCCTACTTATCCGCAACCGGGGCGGCGTGCGCCTGACACCGGACGGGGAGCGGCTGATGCCGCAGGTGCGAAAGATCGTAGACGCGCTGGACGGCTTCTGGGAGACGGTGGACGCGGTTCATGGGTTGGAGGCGGGCTGCGTGCGCGTCGGAGCGTTCAACAGCGTTTCTGTTCACTGGCTGCCCCAGATGATCAAAGCCTTCCAACAGGAGCATCCCAAGGTGGATTTTCGCATCCTGAACGGCGATTACCACGATATTGCCCAGTGGTTTCAGGACGGCAGCATCGACATGGGCTTCGTGACCCGGGAAACCAGTATCCCCGGCTGCGAGTATATTCCGCTGACAGAGGATCGCCTGTTGGCAGTACTGCCAGAGAATCACAGACTGGCGGGAAGGGACAGGATCGCTGCCTGCGAGCTGGCCGGGGAAGCGTTCATCAGCTTGCTGGAAAACAGCAATCAGGACGCACGCAGCGTGCTGGAACAGGCTGGGGTCGAGGTGGATATTAAGTACACCGCCAAGGATGACTATGCCATTCTTGCTATGGTGGAGCAGGGACTGGGCGTAAGCATCATGCCGGAACTTCTGCTGGATGGTCATTCCGTTGGCGTGCGTACAGTGGAGATCGCAGGCGCACAGAAGCGTACCATTGGGCTGGCGGTTTCCGCCGCGGGTGCTGGCAGCCCGGCGGTGGAGCATTTCGCAGCGTTTGTTAAGCAGTGGATCGGGGAAAAGTACAGCTGAGTACAGGCCCCATGTTTGGAGGCGGCGTTCCGGCATCAATCCGCGGCTGCTTCTTTGGCAAGTGCGACAAGGACGAAAAATGAGCAGAAAAAACAACACAACTGCCGCCCGGCGCTGGATTCAGCATCGGGCGGTTTTCGTTGCCCAGCCCTTGTCATCTGTCCGGCAATGGAGTAAGATGAAAATAGGAATGCCCATCAAAACGGAAGCCTATTACTCCTCACAGGAGGTCAATTTCATGCTGATCATCAACGCCAATGCCTATCTGGACGGTACGTTTGTTTACCCTGTGTGCGTGCGCCTTGCAGACGATGCAGTACAGGAGGTGGGCTTCAGCCTGCTGCCTTTGCTGGGTGAGGAAGTGCTGGATCTCTGCGGTGATTATCTGCTTCCCGGCTTTGTGGATGTACATATCCACGGCTTTGCAGGCAGGGACGCCATGGAGGGCGAGCAGGCGGTGCGCGCCATGAGCAGAGGACTCTACCAGCAGGGCGTAGCAGCCTTTTTGCCCACGACCATGAGCGCGTTGCCGGAAGATACCCGGCAGGCGGTGGAAGGCGTGCGTGCCGTGATGGCCGCGCCTGAAGAAAAAGGCGCCCGGGTGCTGGGCACTCATATGGAAGCCCCGTTTCTCAATGAGGAGAAGTGCGGGGCACAGCAGAAACAGTATTTTTGCGATCCGTCCATGGAACAGATGCTGCTGCTCACCGTCGGCCGGCTGGACGGGGTGAAGATGATCACCCTTGCGCCGGAGCGGGATGGGGCGGAGGTATTTGTCAGGGCGATGAAGGAGGCAGGGGTGGTGACCTCAGTGGGACATACCGCAGCCACGGCGGAACAGACGCATCTGGCAGCGGATTGGGGAGCCACCCACGTGACCCACACCTTCAATGCTCAGTCGCCCCTTGGTCATCGTGCACCGGGGGTTCCGGGCGCAGCTTTGACCGATGACCGGCTGTATACCGAAATGATCGCCGACGGCGTGCACCTGCATGGCGATATCCTGCGGCTGATGATCCGTGCCAAAGGAGCGGAACGTACCGTTGCCATTACCGACGCCATGGAGGCAGCGGGCATGCCCGACGGCAGCTATGCGCTGGGCGGGCAGAAGGTGCTGGTCAGGGATGGACAGGCCCGGCTGGAAGACGGTACGCTGGCAGGATCTGTGCTGACGATGCACGGGGCGCTGGAGAACCTGATCCATCGCTTTGATGTCCTGCCGGAGGACGCCGTTCGTATGTGCACCCTGACGCCGGCGGAATCCATCGGGGAAGAAAAGGCCGGTCGTATCACGCCTGGCGCGCCGCTACCCCTGACCCGTTGGTCGAAGGCGTGGCGGATGATGGGCATCGTGGAGTGATCGTCGCTGCGGTACTGCCGCAGAAATCCCGCGGGGGAATGGTGCCGTGCGGCACAGAGGGGTGGATTCCGTGCAAACCGGGGTTGAAACTGCTCAGCAAATCCCCAATAATGAACAGGATTGCGCTGACGGCAACCGGCGCAGGATATAGATAGGAAAGAAGCGCGTGACACGCGATTGAGGGTCGGATATGAGCATGAAGAAACAGGGGAAGTGGGGCATGATCGGCGTCATTTTTGCGCTGGCATGGCCCACTATGCTGGAACAGCTGATGCAGACGGCGGTACAGTATATCGATACTGCGATGGTGGGCTCGCTGGGTACCGCCGCCACCGCCGCCGTAGGCGCGACCACCACGGTGAATTGGCTCATCGGCAGCACAGTATCGGCGCTGGGCGTTGGTTTTTTGAGCATGATCGCCAAGGCCTATGGCGCCAATGACCGTCCGCTGGCGGCCCGGGCAACAGGTCAGGCGACACTGGCTGTGCTGGCTTCCGGTATCTTTTTCACGATCCTGACGCTGGGCCTGAGCAGTCAGGTGCCGGTATGGATGCAGGTGGACGAGAACATCCGGGAACTGGCGGCTACCTATTTCTTTATTCTGTATACGCCCATGCTGCCCCGCGCTGCCAGCATCATCTTCGGTACGGCGCTGCGCGCAGCCGGAGACACCAAGACCCCCATGCGGGTAGGCGTATGGGTGAACATCATCAATGTGACGCTGAATTTCCTGCTGATCTATCCTAGCCGGATGCTGAACGTTTTCGGACTGGAGTTCTGGATGCCCGGCGCAGGCATGGGCGTCATTGGCGCAGCTGTGGCCAGCGCCATCGCCTTTACTGTGGGCGGTGTGTGTATCACCGTGGCGCTGTGGCGGCACCCGGTCATCTCGCCCAAGGGGCAGAAGCTCCGGCCGGATATGGAAGTGCTGCGCCCTTGCTTGCGGGTGGCGCTGCCCAATATGCTGCAGCGGTTTGGTACCTCGCTGGGCTACGTGGCCTTTGCCGCTATGATCAACTCCCTTGGCGAGATTTCCACGGCGGCGCATACCATTGCCAATACGGTGGAATCGGCGTTCTACGTGCCGGGCTACGGTATGCAGACGGCGGCCGCTACGCTGGCCGGTAATGCCTACGGTGCCCGGGACAGGCAGCGTATGAAGGAATTGGCACGGACGATCTTAATCATCGAAACCTTGCTGATGATTCTCTCGGGCGGGCTGCTTTTCCTGTTTGCACCTGATATGATGGGCCTGTTCTCCAAGAATGCAGAAGTCATTTTGTTGGGCGCAACTGTGCTGCGCATGGTGGCGGTATCCGAGCCCTTCTACGGCGTGTCCATCATCATCGAAGGCATGCTGCAGGGCGTGGGCCGGACGGTGACGCCCTTTGTGTTCAACATCATCGGCATGTGGGGCGTACGTATTGTGGGTACGTTCATCTGCACCCAGCTGCTGGGCATGACGCTGGTTTCTGCATGGGCCTGTATGATCGCCCATAATTTGCTGCTGTTTGTGCTGTTTACTATTCATTATTTGCGGGGAAAGTGGAATCCGCTGAATGAGGCGGGAGAGATGATAACCGAGTAACAAAAAAACGAGGCGGACGGGGGAAGCGTCTGCCTCGTTTTGATTAATCAATAAGAAAGGAGCAGGTCATGACCTGCTCCTTTTGACTGTGGCGAATGCGGCGCAGCTCCACCGTTTCCCACCTGCACAAAGTATTGCACGATGCTGGAAGCCGCCGGAAGAACGTGCGCTGGCAGTAACCGCCTTGTGCATACACTGATTCTTCCGTGAAAATGATATCATATTGCTGCCTGAAGTCAACAGCTATCAGCCCAGAGAATCCGTCACATCGGTGACGACTTCCTTGTCGTAGCAGCTGAACATACTGTCCACATCGCTGGGTTTGGTCTTCTGGGTCAGCAGGCTGACGATGGGCACCAGAATGAGGCCGCCCACCATGGCGAACACGCCGGAATACAGCGAATTGGTGAACACAAAGCCGAGGAATCCACCGTTCAGCTTGATCCAGCCCACGCTGATGCACAGCTGGATGATCTCAAGGCCGGTGCCGAAGATGAAGCTGGCCACAACGGCTGCCTTGGTGGTCTTCTTCCAGTACAGACCATAGAGGAAGGGGGCAAGGAATGCGCCTGCCAGCGCGCCCCAGCTCACGCCCATCATCTGGGCGATGAACACGCTGTCCGCCCAGATGGAGTCCTTGAGGATGGCAATAACAGCAGAGATAACGATGAAGAACACGATCAGCCAGCGCATGGTCAGCAGGGTGCTCTTTTCGCTCTGCTCCTTCTTGCGCATGGGCTTGATCACATCCAGCGCAAGGGTGGAGGAAGAGGTGAGCACCAGCGAGGACAGGGTGGACATGGACGCTGCCAGCACCAGTACCACAATCAGCGCAACGATTACCGGGGCCAGATTGCTCAGCATAGCGGGGATGATCTTGTCAAAGCCGGGCAGGGTTTCGGGGGTGAAGTACAGCCGGCCGAAGCCGCCCAGGAAGTAGCAGCCGCCTGCCACGATGATAGCGAATACGGTAGAGATGACGGTGCCCTTCTTGATGGAGTCCTCATCCTTGATGGAGTAGAACTTGCCCACCATCTGGGGCAGGCCCCAGGTACCCAGGGAGGTCAGCAGCACCACGAAGAGCAGGAACACTGGGTTGGGGCCGAGGAAGGAAGTGTACGTCCAGCCGTCTGCACCGGTGGTGGCCATGGTCTCAACGGCTGCCATGAAGCCGCCGTTGCTGCTAAGCACAGCGGCAACCACCGCTACAATACCCACCAGCATGATGATGCCCTGAATGAAATCGTTGATGGCAGTAGCCATATAGCCGCCGAAGATCACGTACAGGCCGGTCAGGGCAGCCATGATCACCACCACAGCCCAGTAGGGGATGGAGAACACGTTGTTGAACAGGCTGCTCAGGCCGTTGTACAGGCTGGCGGTGTAAGGGATCAGGAAGATGAAAACGATAAAGGACGCAGCGATCTTCAGCCCATTGGAGTTGTACCGCTTGGCGAAGAAATCGGGCATGGTCTTGGAGCCCAGATGCTGGGTCATAATGCGGGTACGGCGGCCCAGAACGATCCACGCCAGCAGGGAGCCGATGAAGGCATTGCCCAGACCGATCCACGTGGAGGCGATACCGAAGTTCCAGCCAAACTGGCCTGCATAACCCACGAAGATAACGGCGGAGAAGTAGGACGTACCGAAAGCAAAGGCGGTCAGCCAGGGGCCTACGGAACGGCCGCCCAGCACGAAGCTGTCCACGTTAGTGGCGTGCTTGCGGCAGTACAGACCCACGCCGATCATCAGTGCGAAGAAGAGCAGCAGCATGGGGATAGCGATGATTGCGGAAGCAGACATGCAAATCATCCTTTCTGGTGTTGATTAGCAGAATAGCAGGAACGCCTTCCTTCGGACGGGAGGAAGGCGTTCCGAAAATCGCTTACAGCTTGGCGATATCCGCATCGGTAATGATGTGGAATCCATTGTCGGTGAGCACTTTCTCCGCTGCGGCGTTATCCGCCACGCGGACCACCACATAGGCATGGCGCTCGGTGCGGGTGAGGAAAGCGTAGAGGTACTCCATGTTGATGCCGGCCTTGTCCAGCACGTCCAGCGCCTTGGACAGTTTGCCGGGGGCATCGCCGATCTTTACGCCCACCACGTCAATATTCTTGATGATGTAGCCCAGATCGCCCAGCGCCTCGGCGGCGGCTTCGTTGTTGTTGACGATCAGGCGCAGGATACCAAACTCCTGCGTATCAGCGATGGACAGCGCGCGGATGTCCACGTTTGCATTGGCCAGCGCTTCGGTGATCTGTACCAGAGCGCCCTGCTTGTTTTCCACAAATACGGTCAACTGATTGATTGCCATGGCTCGATCATCCTTTCCACTGATTGTTGTCGATGAGCTTGCGCTTGTCGATGACACGAACAGCCTTGCCTTCGCTGCGGACGATGCTCTTGGGAGAGACCAGATGCACCGTGGGGTTGATGCCCAGCATGGTCTTCATGGCGGCAGCCAGCGCCTTTTCCTGCTTGGTGAGACCGCCGACGGTGTCGCTGAACTGGTCGGGGTTCATCTCCACGTTCACATCGAAGGTGTCGTTGTTGTTAACGCGATCCAGCACGATCTGGTAGTTGGGGCTGTAGCCTTCCTTGAGCAGCACGGTCTCGATCTGGCTGGGGAATACGTTCACGCCGCGGATGATGAGCATATCGTCGCTGCGGCCCATGGGCTTGGACATGCGGATGTGAGTACGGCCGCAGGCGCAGGGCTTGCGGGAGAGCACACAGATGTCACGGGTGCGGTAGCGCAGCAGGGGGAAGGCTTCTTTGTCCAGGCTGGTGAAGACCAATTCGCCCTTGCTGCCCTCGGGCAGCACCTCACCGGTTTCAGGGTCGATGATCTCAGCGTAGAAATGATCCTCGTTGATGTGCATGCCGTTCTGCTCGCTGCATTCGAAGGAGACACCGGGGCCCGTGGTCTCAGTGAGACCATAAATATCGTAGGCCTTGATGCCCAGCGCATTCTGGATGCTCTGGCGCATTTCTTCCGTCCAGGGTTCCGCGCCGAAGATGCCAGCCTTGAGCTTGTTGTCCTCAGGCTTATAGCCCATTTCCTTCAGGCTTTCGCCGATGTAGGCAGCGTAGGAGGGAGTGCAGCACAGGATGGTGGCATTCAGGTCCATCATGAACTGGATCTGGCGCTCGGTGTTGCCGGAGGACATGGGCAGCGTCAGGCAGCCCACCTTGTGGGAACCGCCGTTGAGGCCGGGGCCGCCGGTGAACAGACCGTAGCCGTAGGCCACCTGACAGACATCCTCATCGGTGCCGCCCACAGCGGTGATGGCACGGGCGCAGCAATCTTCCCACAGATCCACGTCATGCTGGGTGTAGAAGGCCACCACCCGGCGACCGGTGGTGCCGGAGGTGGACTGGATGCGAACGCAGTCCTTCTGGGGCACGGCCAGCAGGCCGTAGGGATAAGCGTCCCGCAGGTCGGCCTTGGTCAGGAAAGGCAGCTTGGAAATGTCCTCGATGCCCTTGATATCCTCTGGCTTCACGCCCTTTTCGTCCATCAGGTTGCGGTAGTAGGGCACATGCTCGTAGACATGCTTCACTTGCTTGACCAGTTTCTCGGATTGGAGCTTTTTCAGCTCCTCAACGGGCATGGTCTCAATCTCAGGTTGATAGTACCGTTGTTCCACTGTGTCTCGCCTCGGTTCAGTTGAATTTGGGAATGTTTATCCAAATGAACAGTGGCCGCTCAGGAGTTGTAGCCCAGCTCGAACGCACGCTTGTTCATTTCAACAAATTTAGGCTTGACCGCTTTTTCGATAGCAGCGATCCAGCGCTCGTAGGGGATACCCACATACTTGGCGAAGCGGCCCATGAGCACGATGTTCACCGCCTTGGAAGAACCGGCCTCCACGGCGGGGGACAGGGCGTCGAAATCGTCGATCTTGAGACCCTTTGCTTTCAGCTCATCCAGCACTTCGGTGGGATAGGTGGCTGCGCCGATGATGACGGGCATGGGGTCGATCTCCTGGGTGTTGACCACCATCTGGCCGTCGGTTTTCAGGAAGGCAGCGTAGCGCGCCGCTTCCAGCTTTTCAAAAGAGATGATATAGTCCGCTTCGCCCTCGGTGACGATGGGGGAGTAGACCTTCTCGCCATAGCGCACATAGGTGACCACGGAGCCGCCGCGCTGGCTCATGCCATGCACTTCGCTCACTTTTACGTCGTAGCCTTCGTCCACCAGCAACTGTCCCAGCAGCTTGGAGGCCAGCAGACTGCCCTGTCCGCCCACGCCGACGATCATAATGCTTGTAGTCTTCATGCTGGTTCCTCCTTACTCGCCAATAGCGTCAAACGCGCAGAGTTGCTTGCAAACACCGCAGCCCACGCACAGGGTGGCATCGATGCGGGCCTTGCCATCGTGCATGCTGATAGCGGGGCAGCCGAGGCTCATGCAGCGCTTGCAGCTCTTGCACTTGTCCGGGTCGATGACCAGAGCGGGCTTCGCCTTGACGCTCTTGAGCAGCACGCAGGGACGACGGGAGATGATGACGGAAGGCTCCTTGGCGGCCAGTTCTTCCTTGATGGCGGTCTCACAGGCCTTCAGGTCGTAGGGATCTACCACGCGGACGCGATTGATACCCAAGGCACGGCACAGAGCTTCCAGATCCACCTTGGCGGCGGGGTCGCCCTTGATGTTGTAGCCGGTGGTGGGATTCTGCTGGTGACCGGTCATGCCGGTGATGGAGTTATCCAGAATGATGACGGTGGAGTTGGTGGCGTTGTAGGCCACATTCACCAGACCGGTCATGCCTGAATGCATGAAGGTGGAGTCGCCGATGACGGCAACGGTCTTGCCCTCGGCTTCCTCGCCACGGGCAAGGTTGAAGCCGTGCAGACCGGAAACAGACGCGCCCATGCACAGGGTGGAATCCAGCGCATTCAGGGGCGGCACTGCGCCAAGGGTGTAGCAGCCGATATCACCCAGAACGGTGATCTTGTTCTTGGCGAGGGTATAGAACATGCCGCGGTGGGGGCAGCCGGCGCACATCATGGGCGGACGGCCGGGCACAGCAGCATCTGCGGCAATACTGGCAGGGATGGGCAGGCCGAAGGCCTCGGCGATGGTCTGCTGGGAGAACTCACCGATGGGGCTGAACAGCTCCTTGCCGGTGACTTCGATGCCCAGAGAACGCACATAATTTTCAATGACCGGATCCAGCTCCTCGATCACGTAGAGCTTCTTCACCTTGGCGGCGAAATCCCGGATCAGCTTTTCGGGCAGGGGATGGGGCATGCCAATCTTGAGGATGCTGGCCTTCTCGCCCAGTACTTCCTTCACATACAGGTAGGAGCAGCCGGAGGTGATGATGCCGATCTCGTTATCTTGAGCCATTTCCACGGTGTTGTAGAGGCAGTCATTGGCGTATTCGGCCAGCGCAGCCGTGCGCTCCTCCACCACGGGATGGCGTTTCTTGGCATTGCCGGGCATCATGATGTACTTGCCGGGGTTTTTCACATAATCCTTTACAGGGGCTTCCTCCCGGGCTCCCAATTCCACGGTGGACTGGCTGTGTGCGATGCGGGTGCACATGCGCAGCAGCACGGGGGTGTCGAACTTTTCGGACAGCTCAAAGGCGCTCTTGGCAAAGCTGTAGGCTTCGGCGGAATCCGCAGGCTCCAGCATGGGGATTTTGGAGGCGATGGCATAGTGGCGGGAATCCTGCTCGTTCTGAGAGGAATGCATGGCGGGGTCGTCCGCCACACAGATGACCATACCGCCGTTCACGCCGGTATAGGACAGGGTGAACAGGGGGTCGGCTGCCACGTTCAGACCCACGTGCTTCATGGCGCAGGAGGAACGCATGCCGGCGAGGGATGCGCCGAAGGCCACTTCCATGGCCACCTTTTCATTGGGCGCCCACTCGGAGTGGATGTCATCGTTCATGGCGAGGAATTCGGTGATTTCGGTGGAGGGGGTGCCGGGATAGCTGGACACCAGACCCAGACCGCCGTGGTAGAGACCCATGGCAACCGCCTGGTTGCCGATCATCAGTTTTTTCATGGTGGTGTTCCTTTCGGATGTGGGATAAATGAGTGGGGTGCAGGGGCGTCGTTCCGCCACCTCAGTGGGCGTTCTGGGCACTAATCGTGCCCAGTCTTTGCTTCGGTTGACGACTGCGGGTCGTTTTGCCCTTCGGGCAAGTGCCCACTGGGTACACACTTCCCTCCGTCGCCATGCCGGGTGTGGGTGGAACCCACAAACCTGCGCCGCAGCGCAGAAGCGCAAGCACAGCGAGCACCGAAGATGCAAGATGTGCGGATATAAGTAATAGATGGGACAACAGGGCTGCTTGATGAATGAGGGGCTCGCCGACAGAAACCACACATCTTGTGCTTATGCACTCGCTGTGCTCGCTTGAAAGCGCTGCGGCGTAGGGTTTACGGGGCGCTGCCCCACACCCCGGCAGGAGGCAGTGCCTCCTGCACCTCCTCATTTTGTCATCCTTACGACTTATTCTGCGTCGCCACCAGCCCTTCACCGCCGTACATCTTGCGCAGCTTGGGCTTTTCGATCTTACCGGTGGGGTTTCTCGGCACGTCGGCAAAGATGACCTTGCGGGGACGCTTGTAACGGGGCAGCGTCAGGCAGAACTCGTTGATCTCTTCCTCGCTGCACTCCACGTCGGGATGCAGCTGGATGATAGCGGTAGCGATTTCGCCCAGGCGAGCGTCCGGCAGACCGATGACGGCCACGTCCCAGATCTTGGGGTTGCTGGCCAGGAAGTCCTCGATCTGCACCGGGTAGAGGTTTTCGCCGCCGGTGATGATTACGTCCTTCTTGCGGTCCACCAGATAGATGAAACCGTCCTCATCCTGCATGGCCATATCGCCAGTGTAGAGCCAGCCGTTTTTGAGGGTATCGGCGGTGGCGGCGGGATCGTTGTAGTAGCAGGTCATCACACCGGGGCCTTTGAGGATCAGCTCACCAACGTCGCCGCGCTCGACCTCCACGCCGTCGGGAGTGACGATCTTCGTTTCCCAGCCGTAGCCGGGGATGCCGATGGCGCCCACCTTGTGCACGTTTTCCACGCCGAGGTGCACGGCACCGGGGCCGATGGACTCGCTCAGGCCGTAGTTGGTATCGTACTGCTGGTTGGGGAAGTACTCCAGCCAGCGGCGGATCAGGCTCTGGGGTACGGGCTGCGCGCCGATGTGCATCAAGCGCCACTGATCCAGCTGATAATCCTCCAGCTTGATTTCGCCCCGGTCAAGGGCCGCCAGGATATCCTGGGCCCACGGCACCAGCAGCCATACGATGGTGCATTTTTCCTCGCTGGCGGCCCGCATGATGTGCTCGGGACGGGTACCCTTGAGGATGACTGCCTTGGAGCCTGCCAGCAGGCTGCCGAACCAGTGCATCTTGGCGCCGGTGTGGTACAGGGGCGGAATGCACAGGAAGCAATCGCTGCGGGTCTGGCTGTGGTGCGCCTGCTCCACCTTGCAGGAGTGCAGAAGGCTGCGGTGCTTGTGCAAAATCGCCTTGGGGAAGCCGGTGGTGCCGGAGGAGAAATAGATGGCAGCGTCATCGTCTTCGCTGAGATCGCAGCCGGTAAAGATCCCGGAACACTCGGAGGTCAGGTCGGTGTAGTCGTCGGCAAAGGCAGGGCAGCCTGCGCCCAGATACACCAGCATACGGTTGCGGCCGATCTTGTCTGCGATGCCTTCCACGCGGCCAATGAATTCCGGGCCGAAGATCAGGGCGTCCGCCTCTGCCAGGTTGAGGCAGTACTCGATCTCCGAGGAGGCGTAGCGGAAGTTCAGCGGTACGGCCAGAGCGCCGGTCTTGAGGATGCCGAAATAAATAGGAAGCCAGTCGATGCAGTTCATCAGCAGAATGGCGACCTTCTTGCCCTTGCCGATGCCGTTCTGGGCCAGCATATTGGCCGTCCGGTTTGCTTTTTCGTTAAAAACGCCCCAGGTGATTTCCCGGCGGTAGTGGCGTACCTTGGGGGTGGGCTCCACCAGCTCAAACTCGCTCCAGGTCAGGCGGCGGGTTTCGGGCTGATCTGGATTGATCTCTACCAGAGCCGTTTCGTTGGTGTAGAGGGATGCGTTGCGCTCCAACAGATCAATAATGGTCATGTGCACGTTCCTTTTCCTATATTTATTAGCGTAATCGCACAGTTTCAATTTAATGTACTACGCGTGTATACAAAAGTCAATTATCCCGGTGCTTTTTCATCGTACTAAATTTTTGATGCTCTGGAATGACTGGCACAGAAGCGAAATCTGCCTTTTATATGCAAAAATGGTAAATTGCATTTTGCGCGTGACATTATGAACAAACTGTGATATAGTCGAAATAACACAGGACGTGTCAGAAAGTCCATATCTACATAACAAGAAGGAGGCCTCCTGATGAAAAAGACCCTTAGATTTGTTGCCTTTGTGATGATTAGTATTCTTTTGCTGGGCATGGTGACCACCGCCGCTACCGCCGATACCTGCTATGAAGTGCTGAAGCTTGTCTACGAAGACAATGAGAACGATACCTTCGTTTATCTGGGCGAAGGCAGCGCTGTCGCAGGCGACGAGGACAACGACATCGTGTTCTTCATCTCTTCTCTGGAAGGCGAGTTTGTCTCTGTCACCGGCATGAACACGCTGGGCAAGCCCGAAACCTACATCTGGACTGGTGTCAGCACCGGCGACAACCTGCTGGCTGCTCTGCAGTTCTGCATCGGTTTCGAATCTTTCGAAGAGCTGCTGGATGAGTGCGACTCTCTGGTGGGTATCATCCTGCTGAGCGAAGATGCCGATCCTATCTACATTGAGGATGTTGATGACGCCAACAATTTCATCGATATCGTCAAGCAGGTTCTGGAAGACGCCGAATAATCCGTAAAAGGATCAACAGCTGCCCGCGGATCGTGGGCTGGCGATAAAGAAAGAAGCCGGGGCGCTTTAGCGCTCCGGCTTCTTTTGTGTTGATGTCCTTTATTCCTGGGGAAAATCATCTTCAAACGCAGGCTCGAAGTTCTCCTGCGCCAGGGGAGGGAACTCGGTTCCGTAGATGTCGCCGAACCAGCCGGCATTGGGGTCGGGTGCCGGAGCATCCGGCGTTGGGATGGGCTGAGCGAAACGGTTCTGATTCCACAGGCTCAGCTGGTTCTGGATGAAGCCGTAGCTCAGATCGTATCCGAAGGTGGGTAGACCGGAGGGATCGTAGCTGACCTGCATGGGAATATACAGGAGCGCGCTGTCTGCACTGCCGATATCGATCCAGTCGCCCGGGTGGTAGGCGGGAGAGGGAATACTGCCGGAATGGGTGCTGTACAGGCATGAGCAGTCCGTCACCAGATAAATGGACAGGCTGTGGATCTCCACGTTGGCATTGGGATCCGTGGCCAGCTGAACACATACCTGGTCCCCCTGCAGATACAGGTTGGCCTGCCCGATCAGGTAGGTATTGCTGGCACAGAGATCTACCGCCATATATCCCTGCGTACGCAGCGCGTTCAGGTCGATCATGGTGCCCATGAGCCAGTCCTGCCCCAGGGCGGGATCCAGGTCGTACAGATGAGGGCCGTAGGTACAGGCGCCGTTGTTGGTCAGACGGGCCTGCAGCAGCATGAAGGGAATGGCGTACACCGTATCGCCCACGTAGAGCGTCACCAGATAGGGCACGGTATGGTTGCCCATGAAGGGCAGATAGATGACGCCGCTATCGAAGGTGCCGCTTTGGTAGCCATAGTTCTTGTCGAAAACGAGGGTTTGGGTATCCATCTGCATCAGGGACAGGCGAACAGGCGCCGCCAGCTCGCTGGAGTTGCTGAGAAATTTGCGTACACTGATTCCCTGGGTCTGTGCGGACAGATACTGGGCCACATAATCATCCTGATTCAGCCTCGTCATGTCCAGCGCGTCCACGTTCAGCGTAAAATAGCCGTCCGCCGTGCCTGCCAGGGGCGCAAGCAGCAGGCAGCAAAGCAGCGCCAGCATCAGCAGAAAAGAAAGCTTCTTCATCAAAAGGTACTCCTTTGTGCAAGGCTTCATTGCATTCACTCATAGGAACGATTTAGTTTAGCATTTCCATCCCCGTCCTGTAAAGGGAACGGTTTGCAGCATGCACAACAGAGGAAGAACAAAAACTTGAAAAACTCGTAACACTTCCGAAACACCATTTACTTTTTGTTAATGATTTGATATACTGTCTGCGTCGAAAAAACTGTCATGCCCAGAAGACAACATTTACGCAAATGAAGAAAAACAAACGTTTTGTGCAATGACATTCTGACGGACGGTTCATGCCAAGGAGGAAATAGATCATGACACGACGCTGTAACATAAAGCGCTTGCTTGCGCTGGCGATGCTGGTGGTTTTGCTGTTCACCGGCACGGCGACGGCAGCGACTCGATATGCAACCCTGGAGTTTGGTTCCCGGGGCTCGGACGTACTGAAACTGCAAAAGGCGCTTCTGGCGCTGGGATATGATCCCAATGGTACGGACGGCAAGTTTGGCCGGGGAACGGAAAACGCTGTGAAGCAGTATCAGGCAGCCAACGGCTTGGTAGCGGACGGCAAGGCAGGCAATCTGACGTTGACCCGGCTGTATCACGGAGAGAGCGTCAGCGCCAACGGCGGTTCGTCTTCCGGCGCGGTCGGCTCCACCGGCTCCTCATCCTCCGGAAATACCACTACCTCTACCAACCCCAATACCCTCAAGTACGGCGACAGCGGCAGCCGGGTCAGCGAGCTACAGGCGGCGCTTTTGAAGCTGGGCTTTGACCCCAACGGTGTGGACGGCCGCTTCGGCGCCGGTACGCAACGCGCCGTGATTAATTTCCAGAAGGCCAACGGCCTGACGGCAGACGGTCTGGCAGGCAGCCGTACCCTTCAGCTGATCGATCAGAAACTGGCGGCGCTGGGCTCGGGCAGCTCTTCCTCCGGGAATACCTCTTCGGGGTCTTCGTCCTCTGGTTCCTCTTCTTCCTCCGGAACGTCCGGCCTGAACCGTACCCTTCGCAATGGCTATACCGGCAGCGATGTACTCACTGTGCAGACCCGGCTGAAGGAACTGGGGTATTACACTGGCTCGCTGGATGGCGTATACGGTAGCGGCTCCATCGCTGCGGTAAAGAACTTTCAGCAGCGGAATGGTCTGACGGCGGACGGCCTGGCTGGCACACGTACCTTTGCGGTGCTGTTCTCCTCCTCTGTGGTGGCAGCAGGCAGCAGCTCCGGCAGTCCTTCCTCCGGCAGCACATCGGATAACAGCTCCTCCTCCGGCAGCACGTCCGGCGACAGCTCTTCTTCCTCCAATGGCTATACCACGCTGCGCTACGGCGATAAGGGCGACGCGGTCAAGCAGATGCAGAAGGCGCTGAAGGAACTGAAGTATAACGTGAGTCCTGACGGCGACTACGGCGCGCTGACCCAGGCGGCGGTAGCGGCGTTCCAGAGGCGCAACGGCCTGACGGCAGACGGTGTTGCTGGCCCCAAGACGCTGGAAGTGCTCTACAGCGGCAATGCCAAGGAGGCCGACCCCAACGCCGACAGCGGTATGGCGCTGCCTGAAGGCACCGGAAGCGCCAGCGGTCCCAGCACCAGCAGCGTCAAGCTTCTCCACTGGTTCAACGACGTCAAGCCGACCATCCGCGCCGGACAGACGGTGACCATCTTTGATCCGGCCACCAACCTGCAGTGGACGCTGAGGCTGTACAGCCTGGGCCGTCACGCGGACAGCGAACCCTTGACCCTGACGGATACCCAGATCATGTACAAGGCCTTTGGCAACACCAATACCTGGACGCCCAAGCCTGTGTATGTGAAGCTGCCCAGCGGCACCTGGACCCTGGCCAGTATGCATAACGTGCCCCACCTTAGCGGCAGCATCAAGGACAACGGCTTCGACGGTCATCTGTGCGTCCACTTCCTGCGCGACATGGACGAATGTTCCAAGAACGATCCCAACTACGGCGTACAGAATCAGAATGCGATCCGCAAAAAATGGAAGCAGATGACCGGCATTACGGTTGATTAATCAAAAACGGGCTGCGAGAACCCCTCTTTCTGGAGGAAATCGCAGCCCGTTTTCATTGGGTTACTTGGAGTGATAGCTGGCGCAGAGACTTTCGTCGCACTTGCCGCTGCCGCATTCGTTGCGGGGCTCCACCTGGATGCTCTCCAGCTCGCACAGGCCATTCTGGCTGTGGTGGCGGCAGCTTTCCACGGAGCAGTGGATGCACTGGTTTTTGGTCTCGAAGGACATTTCGCATACCTCCTTTTCAGTGATGGAACATAGTATGCCCGCAGGAATTCAAAATCATGCTTCCTCTTGGCGGCGTGCCTCAGAAGTGCTATAATGGCGCTGCGGCGGCTCCTGAAAAGGGATTTGCCATCAGATGGGAGGAATACCATGAAGCGACAGTCGATGATACGAAGCCTTTGCGTTTCGGCAATGGTCGCGGCGCTGTATACTGCACTGACATTGCTGTTTCAGCCGCTGAGTTTTCAGGCGGTGCAGTTTCGCGTGTCAGAAGCGCTGACGCTGATCCCGGTGCTGTTTGTGGAAGCGGTGCCCGGGCTGACCATCGGCTGTCTTCTGAGCAACCTTTTGGCAGGCGCGAATCCGTACGACGTGATTTTTGGCACGCTGGCTACGCTGCTGGCGGCGCTGGTGACCCGGAAACTGCGCAAGAACGTCTGGTTGGCCGCGTTGCCCCCTGTGGTGTTCAACGGGGTGATCATTGGTCTGGTACTGACCTATGCCTACGGCATTGACGCGCTGGCGCTGAACATGCTCACAGTCAGCCTTGGACAGGCTGTGGTATGCTATGCGCTGGGCGTTCCCATGGTAAAGGGCCTGCAGAAACTCGACGTGACCAAGCGCCTTGGCGGCCATTGAGAACTGAATCGAATCAAAAAACGCTGTGCTTCCGTCCATACGGGAAAGCACAGCGTTTTTTTGATTGAATGCTGGATCAGAGGCCAGCGGTGCTAACAGCAGCATAGACCGCGTTGTGAAGCAGCCTGCGCACCCGGTAGATCTGCATGCTGTCCCGGGAAGGGCAGATGCGGTTGGTAAGCAGGATCACATACAGGCCGGAGGTGGGATCGAGGGTGAAACTGGTTCCGGTAAAGCCGGTGTGCCCGATGGTTTCGACCGGGAACAGATCGCCGGTATAGCCGTTGTCCAGCTTGGGCAGATAGAAGCCCAGGCCGCGGCCCTGCGGCATAGTGGACGTATGGTTCTGCATACTCAGCCGTACCGTGGCAGGGGAGAGGTAGCGGGAACCGTCCGGGAGCGCGCCCTGGGCGGCCAGCATCTGTACAAAGAGCGCCAGATCGTCCATGGTGGAAAAGACGCCGGCGTTGCCGCTGACACCGCCCAGAAAGCGGGCGTTTTCGTCGTGGACCACGCCGCTGAGACACTTGCCGTCGTCCTGCATCTCCGTGGCAGCGATATTGCCCGCGACAGGCAGATAGCCGGTTTTTTGCATTTTCAGCGGCCAGAAGACCTCCTGCACGGCAAGCTCGGAAAGCCGCATATCGTAAAGGCATTCCAGAAGCTGTCCCAGCAGGATATATCCTGCGCAACAATACTGCTGCGCGCTGCCGGGACGGTAGCGCAGCGGGGCGGCCAACAGATGTTCAGTGGCCTGATTGGGGTTTCTGCAGGTCTGCCACAGGTGGACGCCGGTGGAAAAACCAGCGGTGTGGGTGAGGATCTGGGCAATGGTGATGGCGCGCTTGTCTTCCGGCGCATCCACAAAGGTACCCAGCTGATCCCAGAGGCACAGCTTGCCGCTTTCCATGGCGCGGAGCGTCAGCATGCCGATCACCAGGGGCTTGGTGAGGGACGCAAGGTCGTAGCGGGTTTGTTCGGTGGTCAGCGGCGCATCTTCCTCCATGGACAGGCGTCCGTAGGCACGGCGGAACAGCACCCGTTCACCCCTGCCCACCAGCAGGCAGGCGGAGGTGAAGGCCTCGTCATTCAAAGCCTGGCGGATGACCTGATCCGCCTTGGAAAAGTCAGGCGTGTTGCGCATCAGGATTCCTCCTTGACTTTGCCGGGGGCTACGCCCCAGTGGACGATGGTCACGTTTTCCATGGTTTCCAACGTCTGTTTCATCTTTTTGCCGGGATTGACGGCAACTTTGCTTTGGCACAATTCCAGCATAGGCAGGTCACCGGTAGAGTTGCCATAAGCGGTGGAGGATTCATAGTCTAGTCGATCGCCCTTGGCTGCCAGATACTCCGCCAGACGCAAAGCCTTTTGCAGCCCGCGGCAGTTGTCGCCCACCAGGCTGGTATACAGCCCCGAGGGATCCACGTCCATCCGGGTGCCGATAACATCGTACACCCCAAGAATGTCCTTCATGGGCATCAGATAGAAGGAGGGGGAGGCGGTGATCAGCAGCACGGTTGCGCCGTTGGCTTTTTCCTTTTGCAGCGCGGCGATGCCGTCCGGGAAGAAACGGGGAACCAGCACCTCCCGGCAGAATAGCTGAGCAAAGTCCGCCATTTCAATCTCGGAGCGGCCCTTTATCCATGCCAGGGCCTGCTGCTTGGCCTGCTCAATGGTGAGCCGTCCCAGTTTGAAGCGGATGGCGGCGCAGATGCCGCGCAGCAGTTGTCTGCGGGTGCAAAGCTTCCGTTTGCAGGCAAACTGACATAGCTGGATGATGGAATCCCCCTTGCAGAGGGTACCGTCAAAGTCAAACAATGCGTACTTCTTTTGCATAAAGGCCGTCCTTTCGTGACAACGGCAGAAAAAACTGCGTTGGTGGAACTGATGGCAGTATAGCACGAATCGCGGCAAAAAAACAGCATGAGGAGGAAATGTTCTTTTGCACATCTGGCGACTTTATCTCCAAATGCGACAAAGAGGGCGAAAACGTTTGCGCGCCGAATGTTATTTGGTTTACAATTTGGAATGTTCGTGATATACTGAACATGGCGTTGGTTTTTGAAGAAAAAACTGACGTGAAATTCCGAAGATTTTGGCAGGAAACAAGAAAAATACGGCGTTTGCAAAAATGTTCGGGTTTTTGCGCACTGTCCGCGGACTGCGGAGTAGGGCTGAAAGAGCCATGCGCCGTACAGGATTTTTTTATGTGGAGGACACGAAAATGAAAAAAGTCGGAATCGTCATGGGCAGCGACAGCGATCTGCCTATCGTAGAGAAAGCAGTCAATACGCTGGAAATGCTGGGCGTCCCCTGCGAGACCCACGTATATTCCGCTCACCGTACCCCCGAGGAAGCCCGTCGGTTTGCCCTGAACGCCCGCAAAAACGGCTTTGGCGCGATCATTGCCGCTGCCGGTATGGCTGCCCACCTGGCCGGTGCCATCGCCGCCAATACTACCCTGCCGGTGATCGGCATCCCCTGCAAGTCCTCTGTGCTGGACGGCATGGACGCTCTGCTTTCCACCGTGATGATGCCTCCGGGAATCCCCGTGGCCACGGTAGCCATCAACGGCGGCGTGAACGCTGCCCTGCTGGCTGCTCAGATCATCGCCGTGGGTGATGAAGAGCTGGCCCGCAAGCTGGACGAGAAGCGCGTGAAGGACGCTGCCGTGGTTCTGGAGAAGGACGCGGCGATCTGCGAGAAGTACAGCCGGTAAGGCTTTTGACCATTTACAAGGAGCGTGACAACCATGGGTGGCTTTTTCGGCGCAGCACTGAAGCGCAATGCCATCGCCGACGTTTTCTTCGGTACGGACTACCATTCCCACCTGGGCACCCGCCGAGGCGGCATGGCGGCCTACGATCCGGAGATCGGTCTCCAGCGTGAGATCCATAACATTTCCAACTCGCCCTTCCGCACCAAGTTTGAGCATATCTTCGATGAGATGAAGGGCAACTCCGCCATCGGCTGTATCAGCGACTGGGATCCCCAGCCCTTGCTGATCCGTTCCAGCCTGGGCGTGTACGCCATCAGCATCATTGGTCTGATCACCAACGCTGACAAGCTGATCGATCAGTACCTGTCCGCCGGCGGCCAGTTCGACGCCATGACCGGCGGCCGGATCAACAACACCGAGCTTGTTGCCGCCATGATCAACCAGAAGACCACCTTTGAAGAGGGCATCCGTTTTGCGCAGGAGGTGATCGAAGGCTCCGCCAACATCCTGATCCTGAAGCAGGGCGGCGCCATCATTGCCGCCCGCGACCGGCTGGGACGCATTCCGGTGGTCATTGGCAAAAACGAAGACGGCTACTGCGCATCGTTTGAGTCCTTTGCCTATCAGAAACTGGATTTTGAGGACGTAAAAGAACTGGGCCCGGGTGAGATCGTAGAATTGACCTGCGACGGTATGACCCAGCTCAGCCCGCCCGGCAAGGAGATGCGGATGTGCTCCTTCCTGTGGTCCTACTACGGCTATCCCACCTCCACCTACGAAGGTGTGAATGTGGAAGTGATGCGCTACCGTAACGGCGCTATCATGGCGGAAAACGACAAGGAACAGGGTTTGGGGCAGGACATTGATTACGTGGGCGGTGTGCCTGATTCCGGCACGCCTCACGCCATCGGCTACGCCAACAAGAGCGGCAAGCATTTCGCCCGCGCCTTCATCAAGTACACCCCCACCTGGGCACGCAGCTTTACCCCCACCCATCAGGAGGAGCGCAACCGGGTGGCCAAGATGAAGCAGATCCCCGTCCATGCTCTCATCAAGGACAAGAATTTGCTCTTTGTGGATGACTCCATCGTTCGCGGCACTCAGCTGCGGGAAACGGTTGAATTCCTTTACGATAACGGCGCAAAGTCGGTGCACATCCGCTCCGCTTGCCCGCCTATCATGTATGGCTGCAAGTACCTGAACTTCTCCCGCTCCACTAATGACATGGAGCTGATCGCCCGCCGGGTGATCATGGAGCTGGAGGGCGAAGAGGGCTTCAAGCATATCCAAGAGTACAGCGATTCCAAGACCGAGCGCGGCCAGAACCTGCGCAAGGCCATTTGTGAAAAGATGCACTTCGCATCTCTGGAGTTCCAGTCCATCGAAGGTCTCATCGAGGCCATCGGCGTGGAACCCTGCAAGCTGTGCACCTACTGCTGGAACGGCAAGGAGTGAGGGGGAGACGCTGGGGCACTGCCCCAGGCCCCGCCAAAGGGGCTGAGTTCCGCAACCTCAGTCGGCGTACAGTCCACTGCCGTGGCCTGTACTTGCTTCGGTTGACGACTGCGGGTCGTTTTGCGCTTCGCGCAAGTGCCCACAGGGCACGCACTTCCCTCCGTCGCCCTTTGGAAACCCGCTTATTGCGCCGTTTCACGGCGCAAAGGCCTACAATGTATCATTGCTACCTACCCTGCGTCCATGATATGGGCGCAGCCCGGAGGTGCAGGAGGCACTGCCTCCTGCCAGGGTTTGGGGCAGCGCCCCAAATCGCCCCCCCAACAAACAAAGGAGGAACTACACAATGCACAACCAGTCCAAGTCCGACAGCTACGCCGCCGCTGGCGTGGATATTACCGCAGGCTACAAGGCGGTAGAACTGATGAAAAAGCACATCGCCCGCACCATGACGGCGGGTGTGTGCTCCGATGTGGGCGGCTTCGGCGGCCTGTTTGAGCTGGATCTGACGGGCATCACCCAGCCTGTGCTGGTGAGCGGCACCGACGGCTGCGGCACCAAGGTGAAGCTGGCCATGCTGATGGACAAGCACGACACCATCGGCATCGACGCTGTGGCCATGTGCGTCAACGATATCATCTGCTGCGGCGCCAAGCCCCTGTTCTTCCTGGATTATATCGCCTGCGGCAAGAACTATCCCGAGAAGATCGCCCAAATCGTGTCCGGCGTTGCCGAGGGCTGCGTGCAGAGCGGCGCTGCGCTCATCGGCGGCGAAACCGCTGAGCATCCCGGCCTGATGCCTGAGGATGACTACGATGTGGCTGGTTACTGCACCGGCGTGGTGGACAAGCAGAAGATCATCGACAACAAGGCCATGGAAGTGGGCGATGTGATCATCGCTCTGCCCTCCACCGGCGTGCATTCCAATGGTTTCTCGCTGGTGCGCAAGGTGTTCGATGTGGAGAACGCCGATCTCACCAGCCCTGTGGCTGAGCTGGGCGGCAAGAGCCTTGGCGAGACTTTGCTCACCCCCACCCGCATCTATGTGAAGCCCGTTTTGGCCCTCAACGAGCAGGTCAAGATCAAGGGCATCAGCCACATCACCGGCGGCGGCTTCTATGAGAACATTCCGCGCTCCATCCCCGATGGTCTGGGCGCCAAGATCGACAAGGCTTCCGTCAAGGTGTTGCCCATCTTTGACCTGATTGCCAAGACCGGCAACATCAGCGAGCGGGACATGTACAACACCTTCAACATGGGCGTTGGCATGAGCATCGTGGTCAGCAAGGACGAAGCCGACAAGGCCATCGAGATTCTCAAGGCGAATGGTGAGGATGCTTACCTGATCGGCGAGATCGTGGCTTC
The DNA here is from genome assembly GCA_015056365.1 of Clostridiales bacterium. Taxonomy (GTDB): domain Bacteria; phylum Bacillota; class Clostridia; order Christensenellales; family Aristaeellaceae; genus Limiplasma. The sequence continues at coordinate 28,279 of SVGM01000012.1, forward strand.
TGAGGAGAAGATCACCATTTGCTGATGTAGTGGGGTTGTAACCCATACTTGCCTATAAAGCCGCACATCTTGCGCCTTTGGCGCTCGCTGTGCTTGCGCTGTTGCGCTGCGGCGCAAGGTCAGGGGAGACGGAGGGAAGTGTGTGCCCAGTGGGCACTTGCCCGAAGGGCAAAACGACCCGCTGTCGTCAACCGAAGCAAGGGCTGGGCACGGTTAGTGCCCAGAACGCCGACTGAGGTTGCGGAACGATCCCCTGCACCACACTCATTCATCCATTTTCCCTGCCAAAGAAAGAGAGGGCGTAAACCATGAAAAACATCGCCGTGCTGGTCTCCGGCGGCGGCACCAACTTGCAGGCGCTCATCGACGCTGAAAAGCGGGGCGAGCTGGGCAACGGCAAGCTGGCAGCAGTCATTTCCTCCAAGGAAGGAGCCTATGCGCTGGAAAGAGCCGCTAACGCAGGCATTCCCGGCTATGTGCTGGCCCGCAAGAGCTTTCCGGACAGCCGGGCCATGACCGTTGCGCTGGTGGAGAAACTCCACGAGCTGAGCATCGACTTGGTGGTGCTGGCCGGGTGCATGGTCATCTTCACCGAAGAGCTGACCACCGCTTACCCCAATGCCATCATCAATGTACACCCTGCGCTGATTCCTTCCTTCTGCGGCAAGGGCTTCTACGGCCTGCATGTGCATGAAGCTGCTCTCAGCTACGGCGTGAAGCTGTCCGGCGCAACGGTGCACTTCGTCAGCGAGGAATGCGACGCAGGCCCCATCATCGCCCAGAAGGCGGTTCCCGTGCTGGAGGGCGATACCCCCGAAACGCTGCAAAAACGCATCATGGAAGAAGCGGAATGGAAGCTGCTTCCTGAGGCGGTGAAACTTTTCTGTGAAGGCCGTCTCCGGGTGGAAGGCCGCATCGTGAAGATTGAACAGGAGGATGCCTAAATGAACATCTACGAAATCAAGACCCTGACCGAACGCCTCGAAGGCAACACCTACCCCGGCCGCGGCATCGTCATCGGCAAGACCGCCGACGGCAAGAAGGCTGCCACTGCCTACTTCATCATGGGCCGTAGTGCCAACAGCCGCAACCGCATCTTCACCGAGAAGGACGGCGCCATCTTCACCGAGCCCTTCGACGCTTCCAAGGTGGAGGATCCTTCCCTGATCATCTACGCCGCCCTGCGCAACTACGAAAACAAGCTGATCGTCACCAACGGCGACCAGACCGACACCATCTGGGAAGGCCTCAAGGCCGGCAAGAGCTTCTCCGAAGCCCTGACCACCCGCGAGTTTGAGCCCGACGGCCCCAACTTCACCCCCCGCATCAGCGGCATGATCACCTTCGGCGAAGGCGACTTCACCTACGAAATGAGCATTCTCAAGTCTGCCGATGCAGAAGGCACCGCCTGCAACCGCTACACCTTCACCTATCCCAGCCTCAGCGGTCTGGGCCACTTCATCCACACCTATGTGTGCGACGGCAACCCTATCCCCACCTTCCAGGGCGAGCCGGAGCGTGTGGCCATCGATAACGACATCGACGCTTTCACCACTGCCCTGTGGAATGCGCTGGATGAGAACAACAAGATTTCCCTCTATGTGCGCTATACCGACCTTGCCACCGGCGAGTGCGAAAGCCGCATGATCAACAAGAACGCCTAAGGAGAGTGCCAACGATGAAAGAGTTTGAACTGAAATACGGCTGCAACCCCAACCAGAAACCCGCCCGTATCTATATGCATGACGGTTCCGACCTGCCTGTGACCATCCTTTCCGGCCGTCCCGGCTTCATCAACTTCCTGGATGCTTTCAACTCCTGGCAGCTGGTCAAGGAGCTGAAGGAAGCGCTGGGCCTGCCCGCTGCCGCCTCCTTCAAGCACGTCAGCCCCACCTCTGCTGCTGTGGGCCTGCCCCTGAGCGACAAGCTGAAGAAGGCCTGCTTTGTGGATGACATCGAGGGTCTGGATGAGTCTCCTCTGGGCTGCGCTTATGCCCGTGCCCGTGGCACCGACCGTATGTGCTCCTTTGGCGACTGGGTTGCCCTCAGCGACGTTTGCGACGTGACCACCGCCACCATGATCAAGCGGGAAGTGTCCGACGGCGTTATCGCTCCCGGCTATGAGCCCGAAGCCCTCGAGATCCTCAAGACCAAGCGCAAGGGCAACTACAACATCGTGCAGATTGACCCCAATTACGTGCCCGATCTGGCCGAGCGCAAGCAGGTGTTCGGCATCACCTTCGAGCAGGGTCGCAACAACTTCGAAATCAACCGTGAACTGCTCTCCAACGTGGTCACCGCCAACAAGGATCTGCCCGAATCCGCCATCCGTGACCTGATCGTGGCCCTCATCACCCTCAAGTACACCCAGTCCAACTCCGTGTGCTATGCGGTGGATGGTCAGGCCATCGGCGTGGGCGCTGGCCAGCAGAGCCGCATCCACTGCACCCGTCTGGCCGGCGGCAAGGCCGACACCTGGCAGCTGCGCCAGCATGACAAGGTACTGAACCTGCCCTTCAAGCCCGAACTGGGTCGCCCCGACCGTGACAACGTGATCGACGGCTACATTAACCACAACGAGGAAGATGTGTGCGCCGACGGCGTGTGGCAGCGTTACTTCACCGAGCAGCCCGCTCCCTTCACCAAGGAAGAACAGCGTGCCTATCTGGACACCATCAGCGGCGTTGCGCTGGGCTCCGATGCCTTCTTCCCCTTCGCCGACAACATTCAGCGTGCCCGCATGAGCGGCGCTACCTACATCGCCGAGCCCGGCGGCTCCATCCGTGACAATCTGGTCATCGAGGAGTGCGACAAGCTGAACATCAGCATGTGCTTCACCGGCATGCGCCTGTTCCATCACTAATCTGATTGTCAGTGGAGGAAGATATGAAAGTACTGGTCGTAGGCGGCGGCGGCCGTGAGCACGCCATCATCCGCAAGATCAAGGAAAATCCCACGGTTGAACAAATCTTCGCCCTGCCCGGCAATGGCGGCATTGCTGCCGATGCCACCTGCGTGGCCATCGGCGCCACCGATGTGCCCGCCATCGTGGCCTTTGCCAAGGAACAGCAGGTGGATTATGTGGTCGTCGCCCCTGACGATCCGCTGGTACTGGGCTGCGTGGACGCTCTCTCCGCAGAGGGCTTCCCCTGCTTTGGCCCCAATGCCGCCGCTGCCGCCATCGAAGGCAGCAAGGTGTTCTCCAAGAACCTGATGAAGAAGTACGGCATCCCCACCGCTGCCTACGAGGTGTTCACCGATGAGGCTGCCGCTGTGGAATACCTGAAAACCGCTCCCATGCCCACCGTCATCAAGGCCGACGGCCTTGCGCTGGGCAAGGGTGTCATCATTGCCCAGAATTTTGAGGAAGCCGCCGAGGCGGTTCACTCCATGATGAGCGACAAGGTCTTCGGCAAGAGCGGCGACCAGATCGTCATCGAAGAGTTCCTCACCGGCCCTGAGGTTTCCGTGCTGGCCTTCACCGACGGCATCACCGTCAAGCCCATGGTGTCCTCCATGGACCACAAGCGGGCGGGCGACAACGATACCGGCCTCAACACCGGCGGCATGGGCACCGTGGCCCCCAACCCCTACTACACCGAGGCCATGGCCAAGGAGTGCATGGAAAAGATTTTCCTGCCCACGGTCAGCGCCATGAACGCCGAAGGCCGTACCTTCAAGGGCTGCCTGTATTTCGGCCTGATGCTCACGCCCAATGGCCCCAAGGTGATCGAGTACAACTGCCGCTTCGGCGATCCCGAAACCCAGGTAGTGCTGCCCCTTTTGGAGAGCGACCTGCTGACCATCATGCAGGCTGTGACCGAGCAGAAGCTGAGCGAGACCGAAGTGAAGTTTGCGGATAAGCATGCCTGCTGCGTCATCATGGCTTCCAAGGGTTATCCCACCAAGTACGACAAGGGCTTTGAGATCACCATTCCGGAGGAGATCGCAAAGAATGTGTTCGTGGCCGGCGCTGCCCTCAAGGACGGCAAGCTGGTCACCAGCGGCGGCCGTGTGCTGGGCGCCACCGCCATCAACCATACGCTGGGCGAAGCCATCAAGGACGCCTACGGTCTGGTCGAGAAAATCCATTTTGAGAACGCCTATTACCGCCACGACATCGGCGCGCGCGCCATGCAGGCTGCGGGGGAGGAAAAGTAATGGTATATCGCATTTACGTTGAGAAAAAGCCCGAGCTGGCCAACGAGGCCCGCGCCCTTCTGTCCGATGCCAACGCATTCCTTGGCATCAAGGGACTGGAGAAGGTTCGCCTGTTCAACCGCTACGATGTGGAAAACATCACCGAAGAACTGTTCGACTATGCTGTGGGCACGGTTTTCTCCGAGCCTCAGCTGGACATCACCTCCCGGGAGCTGAACGTGGAGGATGCAACCGCTGTGTTCGCTGTGGAATACCTGCCCGGTCAGTTTGACCAGCGGGCCGACTCCGCTGCCCAGTGCATCCAGATCATCTCTCAGGGCGAGCGTCCCACCGTGCGTACCGCCCGTGTGTACGCCCTCTACGGCAACCTGACCGAGGAGCAGATCGCCGAAATCCGCAAGTACGTGATCAACCCGGTGGAAGCCCGTGAGGCTTCTCTGGACATGCCCGAAACCCTGAAGGTGTCCTATGCCATCCCCACCGAGGTGGAGACCCTCACCGGCTTTACCAAGCTGGATCGGGAAGGCTTGGAAGCTTTCGTGAAGAAGTACGGCCTTGCCATGGATGCGGATGATGTGGCCTTCTGCCAGAATTACTTCCTCAGCGAAGATCGTGATCCCACCATCACCGAAATCCGCATGATCGACACCTACTGGTCCGATCACTGCCGCCACACCACTTTCCTCACCATCATCGACGATGCTCATTTCGAGGATGAGCTGCTGCAGAAGGCCTACGAAGAGTACATGCAGACCCGCCGTGACCTGAACCGCACCAAGCCCGTCTGCCTGATGGATCTGGCTACCATCGCTGTGCGCTACCTCAAGAAGGAAGGCAAGTTGGATAAGCTGGACGAGTCCGAGGAGATCAACGCCTGCACGGTGAAGATCGATGTGGAAGTGGATGGCGTCACCGAGCCTTGGCTGCTCCTTTTCAAGAACGAGACCCACAACCATCCCACCGAGATCGAGCCTTTTGGCGGCGCTGCCACCTGCATCGGCGGTGCCATCCGTGACCCCCTGTCCGGCCGCAGCTATGTGTACGCTGCCATGCGTGTCACCGGCGCTGCCGACCCCACCCGTCCCGTCAGCGAGACCATCAAGGGCAAGCTGCCCCAGCGCAAGCTGGTGACGACCGCTGCCGCTGGCTATTCCAGCTACGGCAACCAGATCGGTCTGGCTACCGGCATTGTGGATGAGCTGTACCACGACGGCTACGCTGCCAAGCGCATGGAAATCGGTGCGGTCATTGCTGCTACCCCCGCCGAGAATGTGCGCCGTGAGGTGCCCGCCCCCGGCGACATCGTCATCCTGCTGGGCGGCAGCACTGGTCGTGACGGCTGCGGCGGCGCTACCGGCTCCTCCAAGGCCCACACCGAGCAGTCTCTGGAAACCTGCGGCGCAGAGGTGCAGAAGGGCAACGCCCCCGAAGAGCGCAAGCTCCAGCGTCTGTTCCGCAACGGCGACGCCTGCCGCATGATCAAGCGCTGCAACGACTTTGGCGCTGGCGGCGTGTCCGTTGCCATCGGCGAGCTGGCCGACGGTCTGGAAATCGACCTGAACGCCGTGCCCAAGAAGTACGACGGTCTGGACGGCACCGAGCTGGCCATCTCCGAGTCTCAGGAGCGCATGGCTGTGGTGGTGGAAGCCAAGGATGTGGATGCTTTCCTGGCTCTGGCTGCCAAGGAAAACCTGCAGGCCTGCCCCGTGGCCGAAGTGAAGGCCGAGCCCCGCCTGCGCATGAACTGGAACGGCAAGACCATCGTTGACCTGAGCCGTGAATTCCTGAACTCCAACGGTGCTGAGAAGCACATCTCCATCGATGTGGAGGCTGCCAAGGACTTCCGCAAGGAAGTGAAGGGTACCTTCACCGAGAATTACACCGCTCTGGCCGGCGACCTGAACATCTGCTCCAAGCGTGGCCTCAGCGAGCGTTTCGACTCCACCATCGGCGCTGGCACCGTGTTGATGCCCTTTGGCGGCAAGAACCAGCTGACCCCCATTCAGGCCATGGTGCAGAAGATCAGCGTGGAGAAGAAGCACACCAACGACTGCTCCTTCATGTCTTGGGGCTACAACCCCTTCCTCACCGAAAAGAGCCCCTACCATGGCGCATATCTGGCTGTGGTGGAGAGCGTGTGCAAGCTGATTGCCACCGGCGCATCCTTCGAGGATGTGTACCTGACCTTCCAGGAGTACTTCCAGCGTCCCGGCAAGGATTCCACCCGCTGGGGCCAGCCTCTGGCTGCGCTGCTGGGCGCTTTCAAGGCCCAGAAGGAACTGGGCATCGGCTCCATCGGCGGCAAGGACTCCATGAGCGGCTCCTTCGAGAGTCTGGACGTGCCCCCCACGCTGGTGTCCTTCGCTGTGACCACCGGCAAGGTGAGCGATGTGGTCTCCCCCGAATTCAAGCAGGCCGGCAACAAGGTGGTTGTGCTCAAACCCGAGTACGACGCTGAGGGCCTGCCCACCACCTACAGCCTGATGAAGCTGTTTGACACCGTGCATGCCCTGATGCAGTCCGGCAAGGCCGTGGCCTGCTACACCCCCGGCATGGGCGGCATCGCCGAGGCCGTGATGAAGATGGGCTTCGGCAACAGCCTTGGCTTCACCTTCGCTGACGATGTGACCGTGGAAGAGCTGTTCGGCTACAGCTACGCCGCCTTCGTTGTGGAAGTGACCGGCGATGTGGAAGGCGCTCGCCTGCTGGGTACCGTTACCGATGACGGCAAGCTGACCCTGAAGGGCGAAAGCCTTTCCATGGACGACCTGCTGAATACCTACGAAAACAAGCTGGAGAAGGTTTACAGCTGCAACATCCCTGAGAGCGGCTCCAAGATGGAAAATTTTTCTCATGTGGTTTCCAGTTGGCCTTCCCCTGCGGTCAAGACCGCCCGTCCCAAGGTGCTGATCCCCGCCTTCCCCGGCACCAACTGCGAATTCGACAGCGCCAAGGCTGTGGAGGATGCGGGTGCAGAGGCCAAGATCATGGTCATCCGCAACCTGACCGCTTCCGCCATCGCCCAGAGCGTGGAGGACTTCGCAGGTGAACTCAAGACTGCCCAGATGGTGTTCATCCCCGGCGGCTTCTCCGGCGGCGACGAGCCCGACGGCAGCGGCAAGTTCATCACTGCTTTCTTCCGCAACGCCGCCATCCGGGAAGGCGTCACCGACCTGCTGGAAAACCGTGACGGCCTCATGTGCGGTATCTGCAATGGCTTCCAGGCGCTCATCAAGCTGGGTCTGGTGCCCTACGGCAAGATCATCGACACCGATGAAAACTGCCCCACCCTCACCTTCAACACCATCGCCCGCCACCAGAGCCGCATCGTGCGCACCCGCATCGCCTCCAACAAGTCTCCCTGGCTGAGCCTGATGAATGTGGGCGACGTGGTCAACGTGCCCATCTCCCACGGCGAGGGCCGCTTCCTGGCCAGCGAAGAGCTGATCCGTCAGCTGGCTGCCAATGGTCAGATCGCTACCCAGTATGTGGACCTCAGTGGCAACGCCACCGGCGATGTGCACTTCAACCCCAACGACTCCCTGTACGCCATCGAGGGTATCACCTCTCCCGATGGCCGTGTGCTGGGCAAGATGGGCCACAGCGAGCGTGTTGGCAGCGGCCTGTACAAGAATGTGCCCGGCAACTACGACATCCGCATGTTTGAAGCTGCTGTGAAGTACTTCAAGTGATTCTGAGGAGGATCAACATGGAATACAAGTCTGATATTCAGATCGCGCAGGAATGCGAAATGCTGCATATTGACGAGATCGCCCGCCGTGCTCATGTGGATGATAAGTACATCGAGCACTATGGCCGCTACAAGGCCAAGGTGGACCTGAGCCTGCTCAAGGAGACCGACCGTCCCGACGGCAAGCTGATCCTCGTCACCGCCATCACCCCCACCCCTGCCGGCGAAGGCAAGACCACCACCACCATTGGTCTGGCGGATGGTCTCAAGCGTATCGGCAAGGATGTAACCGTTGCCCTGCGTGAGCCCTCCCTTGGTCCGGTTTTCGGCATCAAGGGCGGCGCTGCTGGCGGCGGCTACGCTCAGGTGGTGCCCATGGAGGACATCAACCTGCACTTTACCGGCGACTTCCACGCCATCGGCGCAGCCAACAACCTGCTGGCCGCCATGCTGGATAACCACATTCAGCAGGGCAATGCGCTGGGCATCGATGTTCGCAAGATCACCTGGAAGCGCTGCGTGGACATGAACGACCGTCAGCTTCGCAACATCGTGGGCGGTCTGGGCGGCCGCATCAACGGCGTGCCCCGTGAGGATGGCTTCGACATCACCGTTGCCAGCGAGATCATGGCTGTGCTGTGCCTCTCCAGCTCCATCGCCGACCTGAAGGCCCGTCTGAGCCGCATCATCGTTGGCTACACCGCCGACGATACCCCCGTCACCTGCGGCCAGCTGAACGCTGCCGGTGCTATGGCTGCGCTTTTGAAGGATGCCCTCAAGCCCAATCTGGTGCAGACTTTGGAAGGCACTCCCGCCTTCGTTCACGGCGGCCCCTTCGCCAACATCGCCCACGGCTGCAACTCCGTGATGGCCACCCGTCTGGCCCTCAAGATGGGCGACTACACCGTCACTGAAGCCGGCTTCGGCGCTGATCTGGGCGCAGAGAAGTTCCTGGACATCAAGTGCCGTATGGCGGGTCTGACCCCCGATGCCGTCGTGGTGGTGGCCACCGTCCGTGCTCTTAAGATGCACGGCGGCCTGCCCAAGACCGCTCTGGCCAACGAGGATCTGGAGGCTCTGGAGAAGGGCATTCCCAACCTTTTGCGCCATGTGAGCAACATGAAGAACGTGTACAAGCTGCCCTGCGTGGTGGCCGTCAACCGTTTCCCCACCGACACGGATGCGGAAATTGACTTCATCATTGCCAAGTGCCGTGAGCTGGGCGTGAACACCGTTCTGTCCACCGTATGGGCCGAAGGTGGCAAGGGTGGCGAGGATCTTGCCCGTGAAGTGGTGCGCCTGTGCGAGGAAGAGAAGGGCGATTTCACCTTCTCCTACGATCTGGACTTGACCATCGAAGAGAAGATCGAGGCCGTGGTCAAGAAGGTCTACGGCGGCGACGGCGTGGTGCTCCTGCCGGGCGCCAAGAAGCAGGTGGAGACCCTCACCAAGCTGGGCTACGACAAGCTGCCCATCTGCGTGGCCAAGACCCAGTACTCTTTCTCCGATGATCCCACCAAGCTGGGCGCTCCGGAAGGCTTCACCGTCACCGTGAAGAACGTGAAGGTGTCCGCTGGTGCTGGCTTTATCGTGGTGCTCACCGGCGACATCATGACTATGCCCGGTCTGCCCAAGGTGCCCGCCGCCGAGCGCATCGATGTGGATGACAATGGCGTGATTACCGGGTTGTTCTGATTGGAAAACGCGAATGATAGAATAAGCCCCGGTGCGCTCCCTTTGAGGGAATGCACCGGGGTTTTTCGTGCTATGAGCGTGCAATAGAGGGACGGTATATTCTGGCGATCATTTCAGAAACCTCAACATCCTTGCGCCAAAATCCTTCCCCTCCTCATACGCCGCATGACCATACTCCGGATACAGATACAGCTGGCTTCCCTCAATCGCCTGATGCAGCTCCCGGGAACCCTCGCTGCCCACAATCTGATCCTTCCCGCCGCCAATCACCAGCGTGGGGGCGGCAATGCTGCCAAGGTGCGCAGAAGCATCATGGGTCAGGCAGGCTTCTGCCATGCGTAGAAAACGGGTAAAATCCTTGGGCTTGCCCACCTTGCCGAGCAGGGGCAGAAACAGCCTGTTTTTCTTCAGATAGGCCTCCGAATAGCTCTTTTCGGCGGTATCCATCATGATGGCGGCATAGTCGTCCTGACGGGCCATGTCCATCCAGCGGGATACCACATCCTCTACGGTAGCATTGCAACAGGGCGCAGTCACCGCCAGCACCAGCCGCCGCACCTTCTCCGGGTGGTCAATGCTGAGCCACTGGGCGATCATGCCGCCCTGAGAAACGCCCAGCACATCCGCCTGAGAAATACCCAGCAAATCCATACAGGCCGCCAGATCGGCAGCCATATCCCGGGTGGTGCAGCCCTCCTGCAAAGGCTCCCGGCGGCTGATCAGGGTAACGGTATAGCCTGCCTTGGCAAAGGTCCGGTACTGATAAGCCACCGGCAAAGCCATGCCCTCGGCAGCTTTCAGGCCGTCGCCAAGGCCGGGGATCATGATCAGATGGCGGTCGCCCTTGCCAAACTGGAGATAGTGGACGGTTGCGCCGTCCAGCGTCAGCTTTCCGTTGTGGGCATTATACAGCATGAAATCAAGCCTTTCGGGTGGATTGGATACAGTATAGCAAATGCCGGCAGCTCATACAAGGGCGGCTGGATCAGGATGTCATGAAAACTGGCTGAAATGTCACAATTCATGGTGGAGCCGATTTCAGGCGAGGGACTGGTAGGTTTGTCAGTGTATCAATTCTGTGATAAGATACGATGCATAAGGAAATGTTCGGGAGGGTTGACAGATGAAATTCCGGGAAGCACAGGCGCAGGATTATCCCCAGCTGGCGGAGATGAAGTGGCTGCATTGTCAGGAGGATGACGCGGACTATGGCGAGAGCAATCTAGCCAATGTGGAGCAGACGGCCTTTTATGAAGCGTTTGAAGCGTTTCTGCAAAAGAACGACACCTACAGGATTTATTGCGCCTGCGATGGCGATGTGATCGCTTCCGCCATGTTTGCCGCCCTGATTCCCAAGGTGCCAAAGCCCAATGGTACGGCAAAGTATATTGCCTACCTGACCAATGTGTATACCAGAATGGAATACCGCAACCAGAAGATCGGCACGGCATTGCTGACCTTTATTCAGCAGCAGCTGACGGAAGAAAAGTGCGAGCTGATCTTCGTCTGGCCCAGCGAACGCTCTGTGCCATGGTATGAGCGGAACGGGTTCCTGCAGGAGAACGAAATGATGGAATGTCCGCTGGTGCAGGAGTAACAGGCTTCGTCCTGTGCGCCTGTTAACAGAAGCTCCGCTCTGCATTGCAATGAAAAAGGCTGCATGGTAAGCTGAATCACCATGAAAGCACTCCGCAAGGAGGTAATCCATGAACAATCCTTGGAAAACCATCGCCCTGAGCGGTTACGAAAGCCACATGAGTCTGGAGAATGTGTATCAGCTGCAGGTTCTCAACCGGATGATGGGGGAGCAGCTTGGGGCTTATGAGGCCGATACGGTGATGATTTTGGGTGTGGCCGGCGGCAATGGACTGGAACACATCAACAGAGAGAAAATCAGCAGAGTGTACGGTGTCGATGTGAATCCTGCGTACCTTGCCCAGTGCCGCAAACGGTATGCAGCCCTTGGCGATACGCTGGAGACCATCTGTGCCGATCTGCTGGATGAGCATTTGCAGCTACCGCCGGCCGGGTTGCTGATCGCAGACCTGCTGGTGGAGTATATTGGCTGCGAATTCTTCCGGAAGGTGGTTGGCAAGGTTGCGCCGCAGGTTGTCTCCTGTATCATCCAGATCAATACGGATGATTCCTTTGTGTCCGATTCGCCGTATCTGCATGCCTTTGACGGCCTGAAGGAAATCCACCATCAGATGTCGGAAGACGGACTGACGGCCTGTATGACCGGCATCGGTTACCGGTTGAGGGGAACCGCTGAACACGGTTTGCCCAATGGAAAGAAGCTGGTCAGGCTGGATTATGTCAGGTATTCAGGATAGGGAGGGTTTGTCGGCAAACTGAACAGCCGCGGTAGTTTAATGCGCCGCGGCTGTTGTTGTGTTATGGACAACAGGTATGGCCAGCGGTCGGCTTACCGACAATATACCTCAATAGCCTGACTGGCAAACTGCGCTGTTCCCTCGCCGCCGGCCTTGTCGATGTTGCGGGCAAACCGCTCATCCATCACATACATCTGCCCGAGGCCCCGCAGTGTTTCTTTGTCGCAGGGGTAAAAGCAGTCGGTGATCAGCTGCTGCAGGGCTGCTACCTCCTGCTGTACCTCGGGTGCATCCGGGCCTTTCTCCCGCAATGCCCCAATAGCTGCCAGCTTGGCCAGCAGCCGGTTGCCATCCTGCACCTGCTGCTGGTGGGAGTGCTTTGCGCCCTGCTGCTCCCAGCCCTGCCACGCTGCGGTGCTGCCCCACTTTTCTTTGGCTTCCGCTTGCAGCTTTTCCTGCTCAGACTTATCAAAAACCTGAAAATCCATACGAATCTCTCCTTGCTTTTCCATGTCACGGGCAAAGGCGATGATGCCGTCAAGCCGCTTCCGCTGGCTTTCCAGCAGCTGAATCTGACGGGCCAGAGCCTCCCTGGGATCGTAGGCGGGATCATCCAGTATCGCCCTGATCTCCTTGAGGGGAAAACCCAGCTCCCGATAGATCAGGATGCTCTGCAGCCGCTTGAGGGCTTTGTCATCATAGAGGCGGTACCCGGCCTCTGTGACCTGCGACGGCTTCAGCAGCCCCAGCTGGTCGTAGTGATGCAGCGTGCGCACGCTGACACTGGTTATTTCGCTGACCTGATGTACCGTCTGCATGTGCATTCCATTCCCTTCCTTCGCCCTTCCATGATAGCATAAACCATAACGTAACGTAAGGGTCAATGGGTATTTTGAGAAATTAGCAGCAAATGCCGGTCTGGTGTGTAGTCTGGCATTTGCAGTTTGATATTCGGGTTATGCTTCCTTGGTTTGGTTTTGCGCCTTGCGCTGATAAAGCAATACGCATCCCAGCCCCAGCACAAAACCTGAATATCAAAAAACTCCCACCCCTGTGCCCATGAAATGGGCACAGAGAGTGGGATTTCAAAGGGCCTCAGGCCCTTTGGCGGGGTGCAGGGGCAGCGCCCCTGCCCTCACGCCTTGCTCTCGCAATACAGGCACCGGTACACGCCCTTCTGGCGATTGGCCAGCTTGAAAATATGGGGCAGTTCCTGCTCGATGGTGGTAATGCAACGGGGATTTTTGCAGCTGATCACGCCCACCAGCTTTTCGGGCAGTTCAGGGTGGCGCTTTTCCATCTCTTCGCCTTCCCGGATGATGTTCACGGTACAATCGGGGGCAAGGTAGCCCAGCACGTCCCAGTTCAGGTCGATGACCTCGTCCAGCTTGATGATGTCCTTGCGGCCCATCTTGCGGCTGGAAACGTTCTTAAGCAGGGCAACGGAGCAGTCCAGCCGGTCCAGCTTCAGGTACTGGTAGAGCAGCATGGCCTTGCCAGCGGGAATGTGGTCGATGACGATGCCGTTTTTGATGGAATCAATGGTCATTTGCCCGCCTCCTCCAGCAGTTTCAGAATCAGGGCCATGCGGATGAACTTGCCGTTGAGCGCCTGCCGGAAGTAGCAGGCACGGGGATCATCGTCCACGGCCACGGCGATCTCGTTCACACGGGGCAGGGGATGAAGGATGCTCAGGGTTTCCTTGGCATTCTTCAGCTTGTCCGGGGTGAGGATGTAGCTGTCTTTGAGGCGCAGGTACTCTTCCTCGTTGAAGAAACGCTCCCGTTGCACGCGGGTCATATAGAGGATGTCCAGCTCAGGCATCACGCTGTCAAGGTCGGTGGTCTGCTTGTACTGGAGCCCCTTTTCCTTGATGAGATCCTTCACATAGCTGGGCACCTTCAGCTCCTGCGGGGAGATGAGGATGAACTTCACGTTCTCGTAGCGGCTGAGGGCAGTGATGAGGCTGTGGACGGTGCGGCCGAATTTCAGGTCGCCGCAGAAGCCCACGGTCAGGCCGTCGAAGTGGCCCTTTTCCCGCTTGATGGTAAGCAGGTCGGTCAGGGTCTGGGTGGGATGGTTGTGACCGCCGTCACCCGCATTGATGACGGGAATGTCGCTGCGCATGGCAGCCACCAGCGGCGCACCCTCCTTGAAGTGGCGCATGGCGGCGATGTCCGCATAGCAGCCGATCATCTTGATGGTGTCGGCAACGCTCTCACCTTTGGCAGAGGAGGAGTTGCCCGCATCGGAAAAGCCGATCACGTGGCCGCCCAGCTCGTACATGGCCGCCTCAAAGCTCAGGCGGGTGCGGGTGGAAGGCTCGAAGAACAGGGCCGCCAGCTTCTTGCCCGCGCACTTGTGGGCGTAATCTGCCGGATGGGCGATGATGTCGTTGGCGGTTTCAATCAGCTCGTCAATCTCAGCCGTGGTCAGATCCAGAATGTCGATGAGATGTCTCATGCCTTTGCTCCGTTCACAGCCAGATAGTTCTTGATGCGCTCAACATTCTCGGCGTTCTTCTCATCCTCTTCCAGATACTCGATGATGTCGTACACATCCACCACTGAGTACACCGGGAAGCCGAACTCTTCGGCCACTTCGCTGAGCGCACTCTTGTCGGTCTTGCCCTTTTCCTTGCGGTCCACCATGATGAAGGCAGCGGCGATCTTGGTGCCTTCCAGCGGGCTGAGGATGTTGACGCTTTCCCGGATGGCGGTACCGGCGGTGATCACGTCCTCGGTGATGACGATCTCTTCACCAGCCTTGGGCACATAACCCACAAACACGCCGCCCTCGCCGTGATCCTTGGCTTCCTTGCGGTTGAAGAAGAAAGGAACGTCAAGGCCTTCCTTGCTCAGGGCGATGGCAGCGGACACGGAGATGGAGATGCCCTTGTAGGCGGGGCCGTAGAGCACGGTGCGGCGGTTGCCCACCTTCTCCAGATAGGACTTGGCATAGAATTCGCCCAGCTTGGCGATCTGGTCGCCGGTCTTGATGTCACCGGCATTGATAAAGTAAGGAATCTTGCGGCCGCTCTTGGCAGTGAAGTCGCCGAACTTCAGCACGCCAGCGCCTTCCAGAAACTGAATAAACTCTCTCTTGTATGCTTCCATGGTGATGAGGCTCCTTTCGAACTTGAGGTTGCTCCGCAGGGCCAAAGGGCGCTGCCCTTTGGAAACCCGGCAGGGGGATGATCCCCCTGCACCCCGCTTATTGCGCCATTTCATGGCGCAAAGGGGTTACAGGGGGGAGTGTGCAGGGTAAATCTTGAAAATCGTTGCAAAATAATCGTTACAGAATCGAAATGCCGTAATCCAGAATCACGTTGCCATTTTCATCTGGGGTGGTAAACCTTGGGCACTGGTAGCGCTCGAAGCACCAGTTATCCTCCCAGCGGGTCAGATTCAGGGCTTTCATGGCATCCAGACATTGGCTGTGGGTTTCCGGGGAGTAGAAGTCGGGGCTGCCTTCCTTGGCTTGCAGGTAGCACACGGCATAGTCGGTGGGCGGGATGTCCGTCGCTTCAAAGCCCTCCGGAACAGGCGTATCCTGCGGAAACAGCATGCCGATCCAGCGTTCCGGTCTGCCGTCTGTGATGCGTACCATGCCGAAGTAGGCGTCCCCGTTGAAGGGCAGCCGGGGCTGGGTTTCCAGCTGGTCAAACCAGCCGCTTATCCACCACTCGCCCCAGTTGGGGGAGGCTTCGTAGCGTTTGCCAATGAGCCGGGCGGCAGGGCAATGTTCTTTCTTGATGTCCAGAATCTTTACTGCCATGGTGCAGCCTCCCTTCAGCCGGTCTGTGGCTGTTTTATTCACCCACAAACTCGCTGACGCAGCGCTTGTAAGCAGCCACGGGATCCTCAGCAGCGGTGATGGGACGACCCACAACGATCATATCGGAGCCGATTTCACGGGCGGCGGCGGGGGTCATGACCCGCTTCTGGTCGCCTACATCGCCGTCGGCAAAGCGCACGCCGGGGGTGATGGTCAGGAACTGCTGGCCGCAGCGGTCGTGCACCTTGCCAGCCTCCAGAGGAGAGCAGACCACGCCGTCCAGACCGGCATTCTTGGCGGTCTCGGCGTAGTGCATCACCACTTCGTCGATGGGCTCCTTGATGAGCAGGTCACGCTCCATGGCTTCCTGATCGGTGGAGGTGAGCTGGGTGACGGCGATCAGCAGGGGACGGGTGCCGTCTTCACGGGTGAGGCCTTCGATGGCGGCCTGCATCATGGCGGTGGTGCCGGCGGCGTGCAGGTTGGTCACGTCCACATCCAGATTGCGAAGCACCGCCATGGCCTTCTTGACGGTGTTGGGAATGTCGTGCAGCTTCAGATCCAGGAAGATCTTGTGGCCGCGGCGCTTGATCTCACGCACGATTTCGGGGCCCTCGGCGTAGTACAGCTCCATGCCGATCTTCACAAAGGGCTTCACATCGGTGAACTTGTCCAGAAAGGCGAGGGTGGCTTCGCGGCTGGCGAAGTCGCAGGCGATAATAACGTCTCTTTTCATGCGTGTGCTCCTCCTATGATGTCACTCAGGTTGGTGATATGGTATTTCGCCATGGCGGCGGGAAGATCGTCGATGATCTGCTTCGAGGCGCAGGGGTCGATCAGGTTGGCCGCGCCCACCTGCACAGCGGTGGCACCGGCCAGCATCATTTCGATCACATCCTCAGCAGTGGATACACCGCCCATGCCGATGATGGGGATCTTAACCGCATCGTACACCTGATACACCATGCGAACCGCCACCGGGAAGATGGCACTGCCGGAGAAGCCGCCCATCTTGTTGGCGATGACGGGCTTTTTGCGGTTCAGGTCGATGCGCATGCCCAAAAGGGTGTTAATCAGGCTCAGGCCGTCGGCACCGGCATCCTCGCAGGCCTTGGCGATGGAAACGATGTCCGTCACGTTGGGGCTGAGCTTGATGTAAACGGGCTTTGTGCAGACCGCCTTGACCGCACGGGTCACTTCCACAGCTGCCTCCGGGGAGGTGCCGAAGCTCATGCCGCCGCCGTGTACGTTGGGGCAGGACACGTTCACTTCGATCAGGCCCACCTGCTCTTCCTTGTCCAGCTTGCGGGCGCAGTCCACGTACTCTTCCACGGAAAAGCCGCTGATGTTGGCAATGACCGGCTTGTGGAAGCACTGCTTCAGCTTGGGCAGTTCCTCAGCGATCACCTTGTCCACGCCGGGATTCTGCAAGCCTACGGCGTTGATCATGCCCATGGGGCATTCCGCAATGCGGGGCGTGGGGTTGCCGAAGCGGGGCTCCCGGGTGGTACCCTTGAAGGAGAAGGAGCCCAGCACGTTAATATCGTACCATTCGGTGAACTCGTAGCCGTAGCCGAAGGTGCCGCTGGCGGGGATCACCGGGTTATCCAGCTGGAGACCGGACAGGTTCACATTCAGGTTTACCATATGATCTCCTCCTTTACCAGCACGGGGCCGTCCTTGCAGATGCGCTTGTTACCGTACTTGGTCTTGCAGCTGCAGCCCATGCAGGCGCCGAAGCCACAGCCCATGCGCTCCTCAAAGGAGAACTGGCCGCTGGTTTCGGAAGCGTTGTACACGGCTTTGAGCATGGGTTCGGGGCCGCAGGTGTAGATGTGGGTGTAGCCGGGCTGCATGGCGTTGGTAACGAAGCCCTTCACGCCGCAGGAGCCGTCCACGGTGGTGACGGTCACATCGCAGCCGAGGGCGGCGAACTCCTGCTCGTAGAAGATTTCGTCCTTGGTGTTGAAGCCGAGGATTACGGACACCTGCTTACCCTGCGTCCGCAGCAGCTTTGCCGCCAGATACAGGGGAGGCACGCCCACGCCGCCGCCGATGAGCAACGGGTGGTCGCCGGAGGTGGTCAGGTCGTAGCCGTTGCCAAGGCCGGTGAGCACGTCCAGCGTGCCCCCGGTCATCTGGCTCATCTGCTCGGTGCCCTTGCCCACTACTTTGTAGATGAGCGTCAGGGTATCGCCCTCCACATCGCACACGGAGATGGGACGGCGCAGGAACAGCCCATCCAGCTTGATGTTCACAAACTGGCCCGTGCGGATGCCCTCGGTGTCGCCTTTGAGCTTCATGCGGTACACATTGCTGGTGAGGGCAGTGTTTTCAATCACTTGGAAAAATGCCTGTTTCATAAGCGCTCCTTATGCGTCGATGGTGGAGATGCACATGGTGGTCTCTTCCAGCACGTCCAGCAGCACCCGGACGGTATCCAGCGCCGTGAACACGCTCACGTTGTTCTCGGTGGCGCAGCAGCGGATCTTGTAGCCGTCGCTCATCTGGTCGGCAGAGCCGATGTCACGGGTGTTGAGCACATAGGCCAAGTGACCCTGACGGATGGCATCCAGAATCTCTTCGCTGCCGTCCCGGAGCTTCTTGCGCTCATGGGTGCGGATGCCGTTCTGCTTGAGGAAGGTAGCGGTGCCGGAGGTGGCCTCGATGTTGAAGCCCAGGTTGTAGAAGCGGCGGATCAGAGGCAGGGCCTCTTCCTTGTCCTTATCGGCGATGGTGCAGAACACGGTGCCGTAGTTCTGCAGGTGCATGCCGGAGGCTTCCAGCGCCTTATACAGGGCACGGTTCAGCTTGTCATCGTAGCCGATGGCTTCGCCGGTGGACTTCATTTCGGGGCTCAGGTAGGCGTCCAGACCACGGATCTTGCTGAAGGAGAACACGGGCACCTTCACATACCAGCGCTTCTTCTCTTCGGGGTACAGGTCGAAGTAGCCCTGCTCCTTGAGGCTCTTGCCGAGGATGACCTCGGTGGCGATGTCCGCAAGGCTGTAGCCGGTGGCCTTGGAGAGGAAGGGCACGGTACGGGAGGAGCGGGGGTTGACCTCGATGATGTACACGTTCTCGTTCTTATCCACGATGAACTGGATGTTGTACAGACCCACGATGCCGATGCCCAGACCCAGCTGCTTGGCATACTGGAGAATGGTGCCCTTGACCTTGTTGGAGATGGAGAAGGCGGGGTAGACGCTGATGGAGTCGCCGGAGTGGATACCGGTGCGCTCGACCAGCTCCATGATGCCGGGCACGAACACGTCCCGACCGTCGCAGATGGCGTCCACTTCCACTTCCTTGCCCACGATGTAGTGGTCCACCAGCACGGGCTTATCCTCGTCGATTTCCACGGCGGTCTTCAGGTAGTGGCGCAGCTGGCTTTCGTTGCCCACGATCTGCATGGCACGGCCGCCCAGCACGAAGCTGGGACGCACCAGCACCGGGTAGCCCACCTGAGCGGCGGCCTTTACGCCGTCCTCGATGTTGGTAACGGCATGGCCTTCGGGCTGGGGAATGCCCAGTTCTTCGAGGATCTTCTCGAAGGAGTCACGGTTTTCGGCCCGCTCGATGGCTTCACAATCGGTGCCGATGATCTTCACGCCACGCTTCATCAGAGGCTCGGCCAGATTGATGGCGGTCTGGCCACCCAGAGAGGCAATGACGCCTTCGGGCTTTTCGAACTCGATGATGTTCATCACATCTTCGGGGGTCAGCGGCTCGAAGTAGAGCTTGTCGGCGGTGGTATAGTCGGTGGAGACGGTCTCCGGGTTGTTGTTGATGATGATGGCCTCGTAGCCGCTCTTTTTAATGGTTGTGACGGCGTGAACGGTGGAGTAGTCGAATTCCACGCCCTGACCGATGCGGATGGGGCCTGCGCCCAGCACGATGATCTTCTTCTTGTCGCCCAGACGGGAATCATTGTTGCCGGTGTAGGAGGAGTAGAAGTAGGGGATGTAGGCATTGGTATGGCAGGTGTCCACCATGCGGTAGGCGGGCATCATATTTTCCTGCTTGCGCAGGTTCCACACGTCGATCTCACTCACATTCCACAGCTTGGCAATGAAGGGGTCGGAGAAGCCCATCTTCTTGGCGTCGTCCAAGGCGCGTACATCCAGCCGGTTGGCCTTGAGGATGATTTCCATGTCCACGATGCGCTGGAAGGCCTCAAGGAACAGCATGGTGATCTTGGTCACTTCGTGGATTTTCTCAAGGCTCACGCCCAGACGGATCAGCTGCATCACGGCGAACAGGTTGTCGCTCTTGAAGGTCTTCAGGTAATCAAGCAGCTCACTTTCGCTCATGTTGTCAAACTTGGGCATGTACAGGTGGTTCACGCCGATTTCAAGGCAGCGGGCGGATTTGAGCAGGCTTTCTTCCAGATTGGAGCCGATGCCCATTACCTCGCCGGTGGCCTTCATCTGGGTGCCCAGCTGGTTGGAGGCGCTGGTGAACTTGTCGAAGGGGAAGCGGGGCAGCTTGGCCACCACATAGTCGAGGCTGGGCTCGAAAGCGGCGTTGGTGTTGGCGATTTCGATCTCTTCCAGCGTCATGCCCACGGCGATCTTAGCGGTGACACGGGCGATGGGGTAGCCGCTGGCCTTGGAGGCCAGAGCGGAGGAACGGCTCACACGGGGGTTGACCTCGATGAGGTAGTACTCGCTGCTTTCGGGGTTGAGGGCAAACTGCACGTTGCAGCCGCCTTCGATTTTCAGCTCCCGGATAATTTTGAGGGCGCTGTCATTGAGCATTTTCAGGTCGTGGTCGTTGAGGCTCAGGATGGGGGCTACCACGGCAGAGTCGCCTGTGTGAACGCCCACGGGGTCGATGTTCTCCATGCCGCAGATGGTGATGGCATGGTCGGTGGAGTCGCGCATGACCTCGAACTCGATCTCCTTGTAGCCCTTTACGCTCTTTTCGATGAGCACCTGATGCACAGGGGACAGCTTGAAGGCGTTCAGGCCGATCTCGATCAGCTCTTCTTCGTTGTCGGCAAAGCCGCCGCCGGTGCCGCCCAAGGTGAAGGCGGGACGCAGCACCACCGGGTAGCCGATGCGCTCAGCAGCAGCCTTGGCTTCGTCCAGATTGTAGGTAATCTCGGAGGGGATGGTAGGCTCGCCAATGGACTGGCACAGCTCCTTGAACATTTCGCGGTCCTCAGCCCGCTCGATGCTGGCGCTGCTGGTGCCCAGCAGTTCCACATGGCACTCCCGGAGCACGCCCTTCTTTTCCAGCTGCATGGCAAGGTTCAGGCCGGTCTGGCCGCCGATGCCAGGCACGATGGCATCGGGACGCTCGTAGCGCAGGATGCGGGCCACAAATTCCAGCGTCAGGGGCTCCATGTACACCTTGTCGGCGATGGAGGTATCGGTCATGATGGTGGCCGGGTTGGAGTTGGCCAGCACCACTTCGTAGCCCTCTTCCTTCAGGGCCAGACAGGCCTGGGTACCGGCATAGTCAAACTCTGCCGCCTGGCCGATGACGATGGGGCCGGAACCGATGATGAGGATCTTCTTGATGTCTGTACGCTTTGGCATGTGAACCGCCTCCTGTTAATCTATCTGTAGGTTGAATTGGTTGGTGGGGTTGGTAGGGTTCAGCGGGTTTCGTAAACGGCGTTTCCGCCTTTGAAGGTGGCAACGCAGCGTCCGAAGAGCTTTGCGCCGCTAAAGGGGGTCGCCCGTCCCTTGGACTGGAAGGTGTCCGGATCCACGGTCACTTCCGCATCCAGATCCCACAGGGTGTAGTCGCCGTCATCCAGCGGGATGCCGAACCGTTTGCGAGGGGCAAAAACCATCAGGTCCATCAGTTTATCCATGGTGATGAGACCGGGTTTGACAAAGTGGGTGTACATGACCGCAAAGGCCGTTTCCAGCCCCACCACGCCAAAGGCGCTGCCAGAAAGGCCCTTGCCTTTTTCCTCGGCGGTGTGGGGAGCGTGGTCAGTGGCGATCATGTCGATGGTGCCGTCCAGCAGACCTTCCACAAGGGCTTCCCGGTCTGCTGCGCTGCGCAGGGGCGGGTTCATCTTGAACCGTCCGTCCTCCTTGAGCATGCTGTCGTCCATCACCAGGTAGTGGGGGCCGGTTTCGCAGGTCACGTCCAGCCCTTCGGCTTTGGCTTTGCGGATCAGCTCCACGCTTTCCTTGGTGGAGATGTGGCAGACGTGGTAGCTGCACCCGGTTTCCCGCACCAGCTCCAAGTCCCGGGCGATAGGGCTCCATTCGCTCTCGGAGCAGATGCCCTTGTGACCGTGAAGTTTGGCATATTCGCCGTCGTGGATGTAGCCGCCGAAAAGCAGGCTGTTGTCCTCGCAGTGGGCGGCGATGAGCCTGCCCAGCTTTTTGGCGCGGAGCATGGCTTCTTTCATCATCTCCCGGCGCTGCACGCCTTTGCCGTCATCGGAGTAGGCGATGGCATCTTTGGCAAGGGCTTCCATATCCACCAGCTCCTCGCCCTTCTCGCCCACGGTGATGGCGGCGTAGGGATAGACGGCGATGGTGGCATCCTTACGGATGGCGTTGAGCTGGACTTGCATATGCTCCGGGCTGTCCGGCACAGGGCTGAGGTTGGGCATGGTGCATACGGCGGTGTAGCCGCCGGCAGCTGCCGATGCGCACCCGGTTGCAATCGTTTCCTTCAACAAAAAACCCGGTTCTCTGAAATGCACGTGCACATCACAGAAACCGGGAAAAATAGCATATCTGGAAGAAGAAACAACATCCCCTTCAATTTTGAGGCCACTGCGCCACGCGGCCAAAGCGGATTGATCGGTTCCATTGAACGTCGCCATGGTGAGCTCCTTTCCGCCAAACAAAAACGTCCTGCCGTGGAGGCAAGACGGAACAGGCACAGAAAAAACGCAGCATTCTCTCATGCGCTGAACAACCTTGCCGATCACACGGTATCGGCTTAAAAATCGTCCTCTAAGTATAGTACCAGAGGAGGGCCGGTTTGTCAACAAAAAACGACGAGAAAAATCCGAAAAAACAAAAGCCTGATTTGACTTGCGCGGGCTGGCGTCCCTGCGATTGACAAGTGGTTTTTTCCATAATATAATGCAAAAAAAGCTCGCAATGGCATATCGGAAAGCACCCGCACGGGCGGGTGTCTGGTGCTGCTGGTCCTGTGGTATGCTGGCTGAGCATGTATTGAGGTGACGAGGATGGATATCAAGCAGGTTATTTCGCAGATGACGCTGGAGGAAAAGGCTTCGCTGCTTTCTGGTCTGGACTTTTGGCATACCAAGCCGGTGGAGCGTCTGGGCATTCCCAGTGTGATGGTCAGCGATGGCCCCCACGGCCTGCGCAAGCAGGACCAGACCGGGGATCATCTGGGGATCAACGACAGCATCAAGGCGGTCTGCTATCCTACGGCTTGCGCCACAGCTGCCAGCTTTGACCGGGATCTGCTGCGCCAGATCGGCGAAGGCGTGGGCGACGCCTGCCAGCACGAGCAGGTGGCCGTTGACCTGGGCCCTGCAGTAAACATCAAGCGCAGCCCCCTGTGCGGCCGCAATTTTGAGTATTTCAGCGAAGACCCCTATCTGACCGCCCAGCTTTCCACCAGCCTGATCAAGGGCGTGCAGAGCCGCAATATCGGCGTGAGCGTTAAGCACTTTGCCGCCAACAGTCAGGAGCATCGTCGCATGTCCTCCGACAGCGTGGTGGATGAGCGCACCCTGCGGGAGATCTACTTCCCCGCCTTTGAAAGCGCCGTCAAGGAAGGCAAGGCATGGACTGTTATGTGCTCCTACAATCGTCTCAACGGCGAACATGCCTCCCAGAATCGTAAGCTGCTTACCGAAGTGCTCCGCGACGAGTGGGGCTTTGACGGCTATGTGGTCAGCGACTGGGGCGCAGTCAGCGACCGCCCCAAGGGCGTGCACGCAGGCCTGGATCTGGAAATGCCCGCTTCCGGCGGCATCAATGACAGGCGGGTGGTGGAGGCGGTCCGCGCCGGCCAGCTGGATGAGAAGGACGTGGATCTGGCAGTGGAACGCATTCTGACCATCCATCAGCGCTATCTGGACAATGCCAAACCCGATACCGTATGGGACAAGGAAGCACAGCATAAGCAGGCGCGCCAGATGGCTGCCGAGTGCATGGTGCTGCTGAAAAATGAGGACGGCATCCTGCCTGTCAAAGCGGGCGAGACCCTTGCTGTCATCGGTAAGTTTGCCAAGGAACCCCGCTACCAGGGCGGCGGCAGCTCCCACATCAACAGCTTCAAGGTGGAGAGCCTGCTGGATGCGTTGGAGGGTGTGCCCGGCATCACGTATGCGCAGGGCTATGACATCGTCAGCGAGGAACCGGACGAAGAGCTGATCGCGCAGGCGGTGGAGGCGGCCAAAGACGCTCAGAAGGCGGTGATCGTAGCCGGTCTGCCGGATTCCTTCGAAAGCGAAGGCTATGACCGCAGCCATATGCGCATTCCCAACTGTCAGGTGGAGCTGATCCGCCGGGTGGCGCAGGTCAATCCCAACACCATCGTGGTGCTCTACAACGGTTCTCCTGTGGAGATGCCCTGGCTGGACAGCGCAAAGGCGGTTGTGGAAGCCTATCTGGGCGGTCAGGCTGTGGGCGGCGCTACCAAACTGGTACTGTTTGGCGACGTGAACCCCTGCGGCAAACTGCCGGAAAGCTTCCCCCTCAGATTGGAGCACAATCCCTCCTATCTGACCTACGGCGGCGAGGGTAATACCGTTGTGTATAACGAAGGCGTGTTCGTAGGCTATCGTTACTACGATCGCAAACAGATGGATGTACTGTTCCCCTTCGGCTACGGTCTGAGCTACACCTCCTTTGAATACAGTAACCTCACTGTCAGCGCGGATGCCATCAAGGATACCGATACCCTCACCGTCACCGTGGACGTGACCAACACCGGCAAGGTATTCGGCAAGGAAGTGGTGCAGCTGTACGTCAGCGACCGGGAAAGCACGGTTTTCCGCCCTGTACGTGAGCTCAAGGGCTTTGAAAAGGTGGCCCTTGCCCCGGGCGAAACCAAAACAGTTGCTTTCTCTCTTGCCAAGCGTGCCTTTGCCTACTGGAATGAGGATCTGCACGACTGGCACGTGGAAACAGGCGTCTTTGATATCCAGATCTGCCGCAGCAGCCGCGACGTGGCGCTGTCCAGGGCCGTGACGGTGGAAAGTACCGTAGAGCTTCCTGCCCATTTTACGCTGGACTCCATCTTCATGGATTTGGTGAAGAACAAGAAGGCTTCCCAGGTGCTCAAGCCCATCTTCGAGGCCATGTCCAGCAGCTTTGTCGGCAACGATGAAGAGGTCAGCGATGTGGCCAAGAGCGCCATCAGCGATGAAATGAACGCCGCCATGATGTTGAACATGCCCCTGCGCGGCATCATCAGCTTCGGCGGCGGCCAGATCAGCCGTGAACAGCTGGAAGCCATGTTGGACACCATCAACAACGGCTGAGCGTTTTTACCCAATAACGAAATCAACCTTCGCGGCCCGTCGTTTTCTGCCTGAAACCGGCGGGCTTTTTCATTCGGATAAGTGCTTGCCAAACCCTTCGTGTTGTGCTATAACACTTTTTGTTTCTAATGATGCTGCATACGAAAGCACAGGTTACAGGAGGTACCTATGGGCGTTTTGTATCGTGTTCTGCGTAAGGCCATCCGGCTTTTCAGCCCCAAAATCGAAACGGTCTGGGAGGAGCCTTTTGACGGTCAGCTTGCGGTGTTCTGCCCCAATCACGCAGGCGCCATGGGCCCTATCAGTATGTGCGCTCATTTTGAACTGACCGACAGCTGCTATTCATGGATGAACAACGGCATGATGGAGGCCAAGCTGGTGCCTGCCTATGTGCGGCAGGATTATTGGTGGGAGCCGGGCTGCAAAATGGAGCCCTTCTATAACGCCACCATTCCCTATATCGCCGCCGCCATTATCCCGCCCATCCTGCGCAGCGCACCGGGCGTGCCTGTGTACCACGACAGCCGGGTCATCAAGACCTTCCGCAGAAGTATTGAGCTGCTCAAGGAAGGCAAGCATATGATCATCTTCACCGAGCAGCCCGCGGGACACGGCACCAGCGAAATGGAGCTGAACCGGGGCTGGCTGCAGCTGGCCCCTATGGCATGGCGCACCATGAAGGTGGCGCTGAAGATTTATCCCGTGAACATTGATCTGGAGAACAAGCGCATTACCGTGCGCAAGCCCATCGCCTTTGATCCGGAACTGCCCCTGAAGGAACAGGAAGATCGGATCATCGAAACCATTAGGGCCGGCATCTCCGTAGGCCAGTTTGAAGAGGAAGGAACAACAGAATCATGATGGCATTGTGATCCAGTGCATCGTGCAAAAACAGCCGCCTGTGCGACCACAGACGGCTGTTTTTTGTTGCGGGTTTGTTTGTGCGCCGATCTTTCACGCTCCCCGTCACACGCCGCTGTTCATGGCGGATTGCTCGTACATCACGACTTTGATCTCCGGCTCGATCATCAGCGCAAGGCCGTCGCTGAGCAGCACGCCGTCCCTGTCGGTGAGGGTGGTGAGCACCAGGTGCACGCCGCCGCCAGCAGACAGGTCGTCCACCGGCGTAGCTCCGGCAATGGAACGCCCTGGCAGGCAGGCTTCGGCAAACGAGGCGGCATAGCGGTCCAGACTGTCGGAAGGAGCGGAAAGGGTATGCAGCCAGCTTAGCGCCGACAATTCGCCCAGTACGGCAGAGCCGTCATACAGCAGCACCTCGCCTTCCAGCGACAGGAGAAGGGAGAAGATGGGGCTGTGCTTCGGATCGCTGGATTGGGCGGTGATGCGCCAGCCTTGAGGATCCTCCTCGCAGGTCAGGGCTACGGCGCTGGTATCAACGCCAATGAAGGGCGTTTCAAGGAAGCGCCGCGCGCAGGCAAGCGCAGCCTGGGGGTCGTTTAGGGGCTCGTGGGCAGCAACCCAGTTAAGCTGAGGAATGTTGCGGACAAAGACCGGTTTGTGGCTCTCGCGGGTGGCGAAGGCGGCGATCAGCACCAGGGCACAGCAAAGGGAACACAGCGCAATGCCCCAGTTTCTGGCGCGTTCGCTGTGGATGACGCCGTTGATGCGTCGCTTGAGCCACTTGCCGCCCAGCATCAGCTTGTTTCCGCCGGTGCAGCTGCGCCCTGCGGCGCTGGCCAGCGCAGCGGCATAGGACAGCCGATCCAACTTTTCGATCTTGCCGATCACTCGGGTATCGCATGCCAGCTCGGCATCCTCCCGGCTCAGGTAGGCTGCTAGCCATACCAGCGGATTGATCCAGTGCAGGATGCAGCAGGCAGAACGCACCAGCGACCACAGATGATCCGCTGCCTTGATATGGCAGATCTCATGGGCCAGCATATGGGGGATGTGTGTATCGGCAGAGCTTTGCGGGATGGCGATAAAGGGCCGGAACACGCCCACGACACAGGGAGCGGGCAGCTTTTGTACCAGATAGACTGGCACCGGCTTGACGCCATAGCGCTGACAGAGCTGGTGGTACTGTGCCATCAGGTTTTCGTCAGGCGTTGCCAGACGGTTGCGCAGAATACGGCTGCGGCGGTTGCCCGAACGAATAGCCAACACCACGCCCACCAGGCAGCCGGCGGCGCCGTAGGCCACCACCAGCCATTTGCCGGCGCGTCCGCTGCGGGTTTCGTCGCCCAGATGACTCAGCGCTGCGGCACCTGCGCCGTCGCCGCCGGACAGAGCATCCACAGTGTCCAGAAAACGGGTGCGGATCTGATCGGCCACCGGACGGGCCTCCCCGTCCACCGAGAGAGTGGGGCGCAGTTCGTTCATCAACGGGTTGGGCAGACTGATGGGCAAAAGGAGCCGGAGCGCCACCACCAGCCAGAGCGTATAGATAACCCGATTGGAGATGCGTCCGCGGCCCAGCGCACGGATAGCAAACATCAGCAGGATCAGCGCACTGCCAATGAGCATGGCCTCTAGGAGAAAGTTAAAAATCGTCATGCTTCGCATGGGAGTTCCTCCCTCTTTTGTACAGGGCAAAATACCCTCTAATGATTATAGACGAATCTCAGCGGCAAATCGTTTCCGAAGAATCACATTTTGCTAACTTTTTTTCAAGAGGAGCAGCCGAAACGTGAGTTCTGTATTTTTTCGCTGCACAGACTTCGTTAAAAAATTGTCGTTTTGTGTGAAAATTGGCTGTAGTACCTGTCACTAAAGGTTGACAAGCTATGGCACAAATCCTATAATAGTTACGTTGGAAACCTCCGTCTGTTTGCCATGCGCGTCAGCGGTTCAGCCGTCGCGCCATGGGTTGTAAGTGCTTCCGCTGCCATTGGCCCGGGCGCGCTCCGCCCTGACAGCAATGCAGACAGACGGCTTTCAATGATAAATATCTTAGGAGGGAACCCCAATGGCCATCAAAATGACCGTAGACGGCAATACTGCTGTCGGCCACGTTGCGTATGCGTTCAGCGATGTGGCAGCCATTTACCCCATCACCCCTTCCTCTCCCATGGCTGAAGTCGTGGACGAGTGGGCGGCTCGTGGCCAGAAGAACCTGTTCGGCCAGTCCGTTCATGTCAGCGAAATGCAGTCCGAAGCCGGCGCCGCTGGTGCCGTGCACGGCAGCCTTGCCGCTGGCGCCATGACCACCACCTTCACCGCTTCTCAGGGCCTTCTGCTGATGATCCCCAACATGTACAAGATCAGCGGCGAACTGCTGCCCAGCGTGTTCCACGTCAGCGCCCGCGCTCTGGCTGCTCACGCTCTGAACATCTTCGGTGATCACAGCGACGTCATGTCCTGCCGTCAGACCGGTTTCGCCATGCTCAGCTCCAACTCCGTTCAGGAAGCTATGGACCTGGCCGCCGTCGCTCATCTGTCCACCATCGAAAGCAGCGTGCCCTTCCTGCATTTCTTCGACGGTTTCCGCACCAGCCACGAAGTGCAGAAGATCGACGCTTTCGAGTACGAAGAGCTGCGTCCCCTGGTCAACTTCGAGAAGGTTGCTGCCTTCCGCAAGAACGGCCTGAACCCCGAGCATCCCCATCAGGCGGGTACCGCTCAGAACCCCGACATCTACTTCCAGGGCCGTGAAGCCGCCAATAAGTACTATCTGGCCACTCCCGCCATCGTGGAAGATGTCATGAAGAAGATCTCCAAGCTGACCGGCCGTAACTACGAGCTGTTCAACTACGTTGGCGCCCCCGATGCCGAGAAGGTCATCATCGCCATGGGCTCCGGCTGCGAGACCATCGAAGAGACCATCAACCATCTCAACGCCAAGGGCGAGAAGCTGGGTCTGATCAAGGTTCGCCTGTATCGTCCCTTCTCCGTCAAGCACTTCATGAACGCCATCCCCGCCAGCTGCAAGAAGATCGCTGTTCTGGACCGTACCAAGGAGCCCGGCTCCCTGGGCGAGCCCCTGTACACCGACGTCTGCTCCGCTCTGCTGGAGGAAGGCCGCACTGATATCAAGGTTGTGGGCGGCCGCTACGGTCTGGGCTCTAAGGAGTTCAACCCCACCCATGTCAAGGCTGTGTACGACAACCTGAACGACGGCGCTCTGAAGAATCACTTCACCGTCGGTATCGTGGACGACGTGACCGGCACCAGCCTGGAGCTGGGCGAGCAGGTCATCGCTGCTCCCGAAGGCACCGTCAGCTGCATGTTCTATGGTCTGGGTTCTGACGGCACCGTTGGCGCCAACAAGAACTCCATCAAGATCATCGGCGACCACACCGATATGTACGCTCAGGGCTACTTCAGCTACGACTCCAAGAAGTCCGGCGGTATCACCGTGAGCCACCTGCGCTTCGGTAAGACCCCCATCCAGTCCACCTACCTGATCGACGCCGCCGACTTCGTGGCCTGCCACAAGTCCAGCTACGTCACTCAGTATGACATGGTCTCCAAGCTCAAGGACGGCGGCGTGTTCCTGCTGAACAGCCCCTGGACTGCTGAAGAGATGAACGACCGCCTGCCTGCCAAGATGAAGCAGCAGCTGGCCAAGAAGAACGCCAAGTTCTTCAACGTGGACGCTACCAAGCTGGCTCTGCAGGTCGGCATGGGCAACCGCATCAACACCATCATGCAGGCTGCTTTCTTCAAGCTGGCCGACGTCATCCCCTACGAGCAGGCTGACGAATACATGAAGGCGTATGCCAAGAAGGCCTACGGCAAGAAGGGCGACGCCGTCGTCCAGAAGAACTGGGACGCTATCGACATCGCCATCTCCGGCCTGGTCGAGATCCCCGTTCCCGCTGAGTGGGCTGACTGCACCACCGGCGCCGAGCCCGTGAAGGTTGAAGCTACCGAGTACTTCAACGAGTTCGTGGCTCCCTGCCTGGCTCAGGAAGGCGACAAGCTGCCCGTCAGTGCCCTGTCCGCCAACGGCTTCGTGCCCACCGGCACCACCAAGTACGAGAAGCGCGGCATCGCCGTGACCGTGCCTGAGTGGATCATGGACAAGTGCGTGCAGTGCGGCAACTGCGCTCTGGTTTGCCCCCACGCCTGCATCCGTCCCATCTATGCTTCCGAGGAAGTCATGAAGAATGCTCCCGAAAGCTACAAGACCAAGAACGCTACCGGTAAGGAATTTGCCGGCATGCAGTATCGTATGCAGGTCAGCCCCCTGGACTGCACCGGCTGCGGCAACTGCGTTGAAGTCTGCCCCGCCAAGGAAAAGGCTCTGGTTATGCAGCCTCTGGACAGCCAGAAGGTCGAAGAAGCCAACTGGGCTTTCGCTATGACTGTTCCCGAAGTGCAGGGTATCGAGAATGTGGCTACCGTGAAGAACAGCCAGGCTCTCAAGCCCCTGTTCGAGTTCTCCGGCGCTTGCGCTGGCTGCGGCGAGACTCCCTACGTCAAGCTGGTTACTCAGCTGTTCGGTGATCGCATGATCGTTGCCAACGCCACCGGCTGCTCCTCCATCTACGGCGGCTCCGCTCCCACCTGCCCCTACACCACCAACGAAGAAGGCCATGGTCCCGCTTGGGCCAACAGCCTGTTCGAGGACAACGCTGAATTCGGCTTCGGTATGAACCTGGCCATCAACCAGCGCCGCGCCAAGCTGGCCGACAACGTTGCTGCTCTGGCCGAGTCTGCTGCTTCTGAGGAAGTGAAGGCTGCCGCTGCCAAGTGGCTGGAAGTGAAGGAAGAAGGCAAGGCCTCCAAGATCGCCGGCAAGGAACTGCTGGCCCTGATCGAAGGCTGCGACTGCGACCTGTGCAAGGCTGTTGTTGCCGATAAGGACCTGCTGACCAAGAAGTCCATCTGGATCTTCGGCGGTGACGGCTGGGCCTACGACATCGGTTACGGCGGTGTGGACCACGTGCTGGCTCAGAACGAGGATGTCAACATTCTGGTTCTGGACACCGAAGTGTACTCCAACACCGGCGGTCAGTCCTCCAAGTCCACCCCCACCGGCTCCGTGGCTAAGTTTGCCGCTGCCGGTAAGCGCACCAAGAAGAAGGATCTGGGCATGATGGCCATGAGCTATGGCTATGTGTACGTTGCTCAGGTGGCCATGGGCGCCAACCCCGCTCAGCTGATCAAGGCGATGGTGGAAGCCGAAGCCTATCACGGCCCCTCTCTGGTGATCGCCTACGCTCCCTGCATCAACCATGGTATCAACATGGGCCATGCCCAGGCTGAGATCAAGAAGGCTGTGGACTGCGGCTACTGGAACCTGTACCGCTACAATCCCGACCTGGCCGAGCAGGGCAAGAACCCCTTCACCCTGGACTCCAAGGAGCCTCAGGGCGGCTACCAGGATTTCATCAAGTCCGAGAACCGTTATGCTTCTCTGGCCAAGATGTTCCCCGAAGTGGCTCAGGGTCTGTTCGAGAAGAACGAGGAAGACGCCAAGAACCGTTACCTCAAGTATAAGTCTCTGGCTGACTAATCTGATTTGCTTCCTGCTGGCGGCTCCTTCGGGAGCCCCGGCAGCCAGCGAAACAAACACCCCCGGGAAGTTTTCTTCCCGGGGGTGTTTTTGGTATCAGGCAGTATGGTTGTCAGGCATTTTCGCCCTGCGCCGTGTACCAGTCCATAAACGCCTGCATATATTCTTCGTGGGGGGTGATCACGCGGATGTCCACATCAGGGCTCTGCTTTGCATAGGCCTCCAGCATGCCGGCCAGGTTGTCCTTTGACTTCATGTAGTCATCGATGATGGCCGGCGTGTCCATTCCGGATCTGTGCAGCAGAATGGCTGAGACCACGCCCGTCCGGTCCTTGCCTGCGCTGCAGAAGTACAGCACGTTGGTATCCGCTGACCAGATCAGGTCGACGATCCTGCACATCTGTTCATCCGCCATGCGAATGTATGCCTTGGAAACGTCGTCCACGGAAGAGGGTACAGCGTTTCCGCCGGTGACAGGCATGGAGTGATAACGAAATCGTGCATCCTGTGCCAAGGGACAGGGTTTTTGCTTCTGTTCGCACACTTCCCTAAGATCAACGACGGTGGTGATACCCTTGGTGATCAGCCAGTCGGTTTCCGGCTCGGTGATGCGGTACGGAACGTCGCTGCGGACGAAGCGCAGGCTGCCGGGCAGAATGGCCCTTGTATTGAGGGTGCTGCTAAGAAGACTGGACATGGGATCGCTCCTTACCTTTGTTGGGAAGGGGGCGAAAATCAGCTTTCGCCCAAGGTACGCAGTCGGTACAGATAGACGGTGTCATACCACATACCTTCGGTGGCAGGGCAGGAATCCACCAGTTCGTAACGCTCGTCGATGGACTGGGGATTCAGCCCGCGGGTGACCACGAAGTCGCACAGGCCTTCTCTCACGTAGCGTTCCTGTTCGGAGCGCATCTCGTCCAGAGGCACGTTGGTCAGATGGTAAAAGCGCACGTGGGGGGCGACGCCGGCGGCGGTGTAGAAGCCCGCGTCCAGAAAGCCGAAGTTCAGCATGGTGGGGCTGTCGTATTGGTTGATGATGGCGGCAAAGCGATACTGCATGGTTTCCTCGCGTTTTTGCAGAAAGCCGCTGGATACATTGGGGCTGAGGAAGCTGGCAGCGATGCACACCGCAGTGAGCGCAGCCAGCGCCGCCTTGGGCGCATGCGCCGCACGAGGGGAGACTGGCGCCGCAGCCTCTTCAAACCAGCGTCGCTCGATCCACCGGCAAACCGGCAGGAAGCATACGGGCGTCAGTGCGCCAAGAGCGAAGCCGTAATAGACATAATACCGACCGCCGACGAAGATACCCAGCATCCCCAGAGCCAAACAGAGATACCAGGTCACTTTTTCCGTGACGGTCTGTTTTTTGCTCAAAAGCAGCCAGAGCATCCCGGCCATCAGAGGCAGCGTATAACCGGGGTTCTCGATGATCCAGGAGAGGATCGCCTTCACAATGGCCTTGATCCGCTGAAGCAGCGTCAGGGGCGCTTCGGCGCCTGCATAGAGGAAGAAGTTATCGTATAGGTAGGTTTTCAGGAAGGGAAGCAGCCCGTCTACAGCCCAGAAATAGAGGAGCCAGGGCAGGGTGGAGAGCACGAACCCAAGGAACATCCAGCCGATATCCGTAAGCGCCCGTTTCAAACCGCCCCTGCGCAGTCCGAGCCATGCCAGCATCAGGCACACAGCAGCCGGAATGCCCACCAGGGTGAATTTCAGCCAGAATACGCAGCCTAGCAGGAAGCCTGCAATGAGCAGCTGAGAGGGCGTGGTTTGGCAGCTGTGAAGGCGCTGCGCCTTAAGCAGCTGATACAGCGGAAACAGCATCATGGGCAGAGCCAGTTCCTCTGCGCTGTCGCCCATCTGAAAGCTCAGCGAGGTAAACAGCAGCACCGCGATCACAGGCAGAGCCGCCCATGCGCTGCGATGAGCGCCCCAGAGGACGATCAACTGATATGCGATGGTAAGGAACAGGGCATTGGAGAGAACCTCCAGCAGATACACGCCGAAAAACGTATCAAAGCTGATCAGGGCACACAGCGCGTGAAGGAAATATAGCAGCGGGCCCTTGTGGTCGTAAAGGTCCCGGTACATCACCTTGCCCTGGGTCATGGCCTTGCCTGCGGAGAAAAACACATTGGCATCCGCCCAGTCGTTGATGGGGTAGGCGGGGGAGGATTTGGAACAAATGAAAAGCATCGCCGCAGACAACAGTAGCGCATAGAGAAAAACGCGCCACAGGGATCCGGGTGACTTGCGTGTGCTGAGCGTCATGATATCGCCTCAATCGATTGGGATGGATGTAGCGTATCATATTTCAGGCCACGGGGCAAGTGCATTTCCGAAGCAGCAGATACATAGGCTGTGACAGACGATGGAAAGGAAGTGGCAGCCATGTGGGCACGAAGAAGCGGCGTGCTGACGGCGCTGATCCTCACGGCGATCCTGCTGTATCTGATGCCGGGGCTGGTACGGGGACGGCTGAACGACACCGGCGGCAGGATGGATGAGCGGCTGCGTCCGGCGCCTGCACGTACGCTGGTGGTGTGGGTCATCTCCGATGCGGCGGAGGATCGCAAGCTGCTCAGCACCCTGTGCTCTGCCTTTGAGAAGGAACAAAAAGGGCTGCATGTTTATTTGAGACGTGTGGATGCGGAGGAACTGTACGCACAGGATGCGGTCCTGCCGGACGTTTTGATGCACGTAACAGGCGAGATCACCGCGTCGGAAGAGATTCTGCTGCCCTTGCATATGCCGGACGGGATGCCGGAGCTTTTGGCAAGCAGCGGGCGCAGCAAGGGGGTACAGTACGCGCTGCCGCTGTGGTACAGCCCCAATGTGCTAAGCCTGCCCCGTTCGTGGTTTGTTACAGAGGGGAAGGATCAAGTAACCATCACGGAGGGTTCGTATTTTTCGCTGCAAACGCCTACCCCTACAGAAGTGGATCCTGATCTGCCCGTTATCGACAATCTGCCCTGGGCAAAGCTGACGGAGTGCGGAACAATTCGCTCCTTGAGCAGCGTGGGGTTTCAGCAGCTGCTGCTATGCTGTCCAATGTCCCTCAGGCAGGAGCTAAGCGCCTGCGTTCCCACGAACGAAAGCGCGCCGGAGGAGGCGCTGCTCCAGAGTCTGACACAGCATGAAAGCGCAGTCGCCGCAGGATCTGCCCTGGCAGGCGTCGCCCTCAGCCCCGTGGTGTCCGACCGGGTGCGCTATGTTTCCTTGTGCAGGGACGGAGCGGACGCCCG
This sequence comes from Clostridiales bacterium, assembly GCA_015056365.1. Lineage (GTDB taxonomy): Bacteria > Bacillota > Clostridia > Christensenellales > Aristaeellaceae > Limiplasma. Next base: position 63,056 of record SVGM01000012.1, read on the forward strand.
GGCGTTTGCGGCATATCTGCTCAGCGATGCGGCGCAGCAGCAAACGGCAGCACATCTGTTGCTGCCGGTGCAGAACAGCCTTCAATGGCCAGGCAGCGGACTTATGTCTGAACTGGGGCGAGCTGCTCAGGAAAGTCTGCTCTTGCCCAATTGTTTTGCCCATACCCGGGAGGAGATCCGCAGCCTGTGCATGGATGATTTCCGCCGGGGAGAGGACGCGGCAGTGACGCTTCTCAGGCTCCGCTGACGGTATAAACCGCTGCGACTCAGCCATACTAAACTCATAAACTTACCGTCGGAGGCGATAACCATGACTCAGACCACGACCGTTCATCCGCGCGGCGGTTGGCAGCAGGATGAGATTGATATGCTTTTTCATGCGGTGAGAGACGCCGCTCAGGAGGGGAAGCCGCTTCGCAATGTGTTTGCCGACGTGGGGGAGCAGCTGAACCGTAAACCCAACAGCATCCGCAACTACTACTATGCCAAGGTGAAGGAAACGCCGGAGCTGGCCCCCGGTAAGATTTCCTTTCGCGCCTTTTCTGAGGAAGAGCTTCATGCGCTCTTGCGGGATGTGCTCATCGCCCGGGGAAAAGGGGAGAGCGTACGCGCCTGCGTTACCCGGCGCGCCGGCGGCGATCGTTCCGCTATGCTGCGTTACCAGAACAAATATCGCTCCATTTTGAAAAACAAGCCGGAAATGCTGGAGGAGATCGCTAACGAGCTGCGTCAGGAAGGACTGCCCTGTCCGGAAAACGTAGCCGCCTATCGGCATTATGGGCAGCCGGACAGCCTGCCCGCCGGCCTGGATGCGCTGGAGAAGAATCTGCGCGAGCCGGGCGTGGCAGCTATGCTGGATGGACTCAACAGCCTGCTTCGCCGTATGGATGCGCAGAGTGCAGCACTCCGTGAACGCACCGAGGCCGAGGAGGAGCAAAAGGTGCCCTACGAACGCTGGGCGCAGGCGCGGCAGGAAGCGGACCGGCTCCGGGTGGAGGTGGATCTGCTGAAGATGGCGCTGGAGGATGCAGAAAAACGAAGTGTAGTCCATCAGCAGGAATAAGAGTCTGTGTGATGATGCCGTCTGCCGGAGTGCAGGCGGCATTTGTGGTATTCCACCGAGGCTGCCTTCATTGCGCGGAGTTCCAGTACATGGTATACTGGCACACAAGCAGGAGGTGCAGCCAGCATGCATACGATCCTTGAAATGGATGAACATAACTATGACGAGGCGCTGCCGGAGATCCGGCGCACGGCCGTACGGGGTGTCATTTTTCGCGCGGGCAAGCTGCTGATGATCCGTTCCAGCTTCGGCGAAGTCAAGTTTCCCGGCGGTGGCCAGGAGCAGGATGAAAATGATGTGGATACGCTGCTTCGGGAGGTGCGGGAGGAAACTGGCTATCATGTGCTGCCGGAGAGCATCCGTCCCTTCGGGCAGGTGGTGGAAAGGCGGCTGTCCACCTACGAACCCATGATCTGGCATCAGATCAACCGGTACTATTTCTGCAGCATCGGCAAGGAACAGGACGCCTGCCAGTACAGCGAAAACGAGCAGAAATACGGCATGCATCAGGTATGGGTCTCCCTGGCGGAAGCGCTGGAAACCAACCGTGAAATGCTGGGGCGTGAGGGCAGAAGGCCATGGAACCAGCGGGAATTCCATGTGCTGGAACTGCTGGCGGCGCAGATGAATGGCAAGGAAACGCTGTGAAACAAACAATAGAAAGAGGGATTCCCCGAAACTGGGGAATCCCTCTTTGTGATCTGCCCAATGGGGCAGTTTTTTGCTGATTATTCGGCAGCGGGAGCTTCGGGCACAGCCACGATGCGGCCCTGGCCGTAGGGCTCAGCGTATTCCTCGCCAACAACGCCGCCGAGCACGTCAACGATGTAGTTGATGAGCACCTGGTTGTCGATCATCACGTCTTCCTGCAGAAGCTTGTTGTCGGCAAACATGGTGTAGCCGTCGCCCATGTCCTTGATCTTGTAGTTGTGGGAAGCCAGGGTGTAGACCTTCTCGGGATCAACGGGTTCGCCGCCGATGAGCAGGTTCTGCACACGACGGGGAGCGCCTTCGGTAACGCCCACGAACATCTTGGCTTCGTCCAGCAGGACGGGGCTGTCGATGTAAGTGTGGATTTCGAAGGTCATGCCGCTGACATGCAGGAAGCCGCCGAATTCGCCGGGCAGAGAAGCCACGGAGAGCTCAAGGGCGTCCATGATCTCCTGGCCGGTGATCTCGATGACGCACATGGAGTTGCCGAAGGGATGAACCAGCAGGATGTCGTTGAGGGTGATGTCACCAGCGCTAATGGAAGCGCGGATACCGCCGCCGTTGACGACAGCGACGTCAGCGCCGGACATGGCGCGGTAAGCATCGGCGCACAGGTCGCCCAGGTTGGTCTCGGCGGTGCGGATAATGCGGATAGACTTGCCGTTTTCATCCACGGCAACGGGGTCGTTGATGATCAGGTCAACAGCAGTCTTGGCAACCACTTCGTTCAGCTTGGCGTCCAGAGAAGCGGTGGCGTCCATCACGGCCACGGACACATCATTGTTGATGTCGAACAGCTCGGGGGCAGAAACGTCATTATTCCAGGTGTACACGCCGGTCTGCAGGCTGCCGTCGGTGCCGATGGTCAGATAGCCGATGCACTCCAGCTTGGTGCCGCAGGCAGCACGCAGAACGGTCTCGCCGTCCTTGTTGAGCATTTCCACCTGATCGGTGTCATGGCTGTGGCCGTCCAGCAGAACGTCCATGCCGGTGGTGTTGGCGATCACGTCAGCATAGGTCCAGGGCTGGCACTCGGCTTCGTTGCCAAGGTGGGCCATACCAATGACGTAGGTGGCGCCTTCGCCACGGGCAGCGTCGATAGCGGTCTGCACAGCAGCGTAGAGGGCTTCGCCGGTTTCATCCTGGTAGAAACCATAGATGAAGTTGCCGTTGTCATCCTGGAAGTACTTGGGGGCGGAGGAGGTGATGGTCTTGGGGGTGGTGATACCCACGAAGGCAACCTTCACGCCGTCGAATTCCTTGATGACGTAGGGCTGGAAGACCAGTTCGCCTTCCTTGTTGAAGTTGGCGGAGATGTAGGGGAACTCAGCCATTTCCACCAGCTCGAAGAAACGGGCCATGCCGTAATCGAACTCGTGGTTGCCGATGGTAGCGATGTCGTAGCCGACAGCGTTCATCAGCTTGATGTTGGCTTCGCCGGTGGTCATGGTGCCAACGGGCTCACCCTGGATGGAGTCGCCGTTGTCAACCAGCAGCACGTGGTTGCCCTGAGACTTCAGGTTGTCGCGGATGGCGGCCAGACCTTCGTAGCCAAAGCCGTTTTCAATGCCGCAGTGTACGTCGCTGGTGAACAGCACGATCAGGTTCTGCTGCAGCGCGGGGGCTTCAGCAGTTTCGGCGAAGGCAACGCCGCTGAGCAGCATGCACAGTGCCAGAAGAAGACCAAGAATCTTTTTCATGCAGGTATCCTCCTTGGTAAGTTGTGGAGTTGTTGTGAAACGAGGTTTTCCGTACTTCATTATAGCATAATTGGATGGGTTTTCAAGAGGGAGAAAAACAGAATAAAAACATAAATAACATAAGGGTGACGGTGCGTAGGGGATGTGATATACTATCATTTGTCACGCTTTTGACAAGGAGGAACCTTCCATGCAGCAGCCTTATTCTATGGATATGATCATTGAAATGAGCATGGTGGATATGATGGGCAAATGGCAGCCCGGTTCTGTTTTCCGTACGCTGCAGGTGGCGTCCGGCGCCCATGCGGGCGGCTGGGGTCTGGGCCGCGAAGACCTGGCCAGGCACGGGATCGCCTGGGTGCTGACTCGCGCTGCCTACCAGATGGATGAGTACCCTGTCTATGGCCAGACCATCACCGTAAAGACCTGGCCGGGAAAAGCCCGCCACGGCTTTTTCCCCAGGCACTATACCTTTGAGCTGAACGGCCGGGAGATTGGCCGCGCCACGGGTCTGTACGTGATCATGGACATCCAGCAGAGGAAAATGGCGGACCCTGCCCGCTTGCCCGGAGAGCTGCCGGAGTATGATATTCCTGCGCCTATGCCTGCGCCGGGCGCGATCGCGCTGCCAGATGCAGAGCCTGTCGCCTGCGTGCATCAGGTGAAGTACAGCGATCTGGACTTTAATCTTCACGTCAACAATACCCGCTACATCGACTGGTATGCCGATTGCTTCGACTGGAAGTATCACCAGCAGCACGAGCTGTCTGAAGTAACGGTGCATTATCTGCAGGAGATCCGTCCCGGAGAGTGCGTGGACCTGCTGATGCGCAAAGCGGAGAACGTTGCCGTGCTGCAAGGCTCGGCGGATGGTCAGCAGCGCTTTCAGATCAAGGGCGTATGGCGTGCGTGCAGCGAGGGAAAATAAACTGCACTTTCCTTGTATTTCGTTGAAATGGCAACAGTTGCTGTGTTAGAATGGGAACGTTTTTAACAGCGATTTGTACGGGAGGTTACCATGCCGAATTTTTCATTGTCTGATCAGGTGTTTTTCGATGCTGTCCAGCAGTTTCAGACTCCGTTTCATCTCTACAGCGAGCAGGGCGTACGCAACACGGCCCGCCGCCTGAACGCTGCCTTTTCCGGCGTTTCTTCTTTCCGGGAATACTTTGCAGTCAAGGCATTGCCTACCCCTGCGATTCTTAGGATCCTCAAGGAGGAAGGCTGCGGCGTGGACTGCGCCAGCCTGACGGAGCTGATGCTGGCGGATGCCTGCGGCTTCAAGGGCGATGACATCATGTTCAGCGCCAACGACGTGCCTCCGGAGGAATTCCGTCTGGCGCGCCAGCTGGGCGCTACCATCAACCTGGACGATATCACCCATGTGGACATGCTCCGGGAAAACGGCGGCATTCCTGAGGAAGTCTGCCTTCGCTTCAATCCCGGCGGCGCCTTCCGCATCGGCAACACCATCATGGGCGATCCGGGCGACGCCAAGTACGGCATGACCCGTGAGCAGCTGACCCAGGCGCTGGAGATGATGAAGGCCGACGGCCTCAAGCGCTTTGGTCTGCATGCGTTTTTGAGCAGCAATACCACCGACCCCCTGTACTATCCCGCCCTGGCAAAGATTCTGTTTGGCGTGGGCAAGGAGCTGATGGAAGAAACCGGTTTGCAGCTCAGCTTTGTGAACCTGTCCGGCGGCATCGGCATTCCCTACCTGCCCGATGATCCTCAGGCGGATCTGGAAGCCATCGGCGCGGGCGTCAGCGAGGAATATCACAAGGCGTTCACCCAGTGCGGCATCGAGGGCGTGGCCATCAAGAGCGAGCTGGGCCGTTACATGACCGGCCCTAACGGCTGGCTGGTGACCCATGTGCTGCATGAGAAAAACATCCATAAGCGCTATGTGGGTCTGAACGCATCCGCCTGTGACCTGATGCGTCCGGCGATGTACGGCGCCTATCATCACATCACCGTGCCTGGTAAGGAACATCTGCCCCATACCGATCTGGTGGACGTCACCGGCAACCTGTGCGAGAACAACGACAAGTTTGCGATAGACCGTCTTCTGCCCAAGGTGGATATCGGCGACCTGCTGGTCATCCACGACACCGGCGCTCACGGCCTGAGCATGGGCTACAACTACAACGGCAAGCTGCGCTGCAAAGAAGTGCTGCACTGCGAGGACGGCTCCTTCCGGCTGATCCGTCGTGAAGAAAGGCCGGCGGACTACTTCGCTACGCTGGATGTGGATCCTGTGTGGAACCAGCTCGGTGAAGCGTAACAAAATCATGAAACCCCCGCTTTTTGGGTTCTTTTGAACCTGAAAAGTGGGGGTTTTTGCACCTTTCAGCGAATCCATGCCAATTCGCCCACCGGTATAGCCAATTCGGCAAATCGATGTTATAATATAGAATTGGGATAGCAGATAATTCTGCATCTCTGATACAAGGAAGAGAGGGGTTGTGCCGGATGACGAAACAAAGCGCTGCGCTGCGCTGGATCGCGGTGGCGCTATGCGTGCTGGCCCTGATGATCAGCGCGTTGCCGCTGTACGCCATCTCGCTGTATAACCATCCTTATTACGATGACTACGGCTTTTCTGCGGACGTGCGCCATGTGTGGCTGGAGACGGGCAGCGTGGGCGCGGTGCTTGACCAGGCGCTGGAGAGTGCCCGCCAGACCCGTCAGAACTGGCAGGGAACCTATACTGGTACGCTTTTGAGTAATGTGCAGCCGGGGGTGTTCTCGGAGGAATTGTACTTTGTTGGCTCCTTTGTGCTGCTCACCGCCTTTTTGCTCTGCGGCTGGTTTTTCCTTCAGACCGTTTTCGGCCAAAAGGGCCTTGGGCTGGAAACGTGGCACACGGTGGTGCTGTGCTGCCTGACTCTTTCGCTGCTGCTGCAGTTGATGCCGGACAGCGGCGAGGCTTGGTACTGGTTCAACGGCGGCATTGGCAATGTATTCATTTATTCCCTGATGATGCTTTTTGCAACTCTGGCTATGCGCCTGTGGAAGTGCGAGAGCAGGGTGAAGGCTGGCCTTTTGACCGCTGCGCTGCTGGTGCTTTCAGTGCTGCTGGGTGGCGGAAGCTACGGCGGAGGCCTGTTTTCGCTGTGCACCCTGAGCCTGACGGTGATCTGGGCGTTCCGCGCCCGCCGGAGATGCCGCTTTTCCCTGCTTGCCGCTTTGCTGGTGCTGCTGGGATGTTTCATCTACAGCATGTCCGCGCCGGGCAACGGAGTGCGGGCGGCGCTGATCGGCGTGAAGGTTTCGCCGGTGAAGGCGGTACTGCAGTCGTTCTATTATGGCGTGGCGCAGATGGGTACCTATCTGACGCTGCCGTTGGCAGCCATTACAGCGCTGCTGATTCCTCTGTTTTATCAGGCAGCGAAAAAAAGCTCCTGGCGGTTTGAACACCCCTGGCTTTTGCTGGCGGTGCTTGTGTGCCTTTACTGCACTCAGCTGACCCCGCCTCTGTTTTCCGGGGTGCATATCGGAGGCGGGCGCATCGTTAATACGTATTTCATCAGCTTTGTGATGCTGTGGCTCCTGTATGCCTTCTACCTGACAGGCTTTGTGGCCAGACGCATGCCGGAGCCGGTGAAGGTGCCCCTGAAGCTGCAGCAGGGCTTTGCTTTTGTGATGGCATGCGTGCTGGCGGTGGGTCTGTGCGGAACCAAGCCTCAGGGCGAACCGCTGTATGGGCCACAGAATCTGGCAGGATTCAGCGCTGCGCTGAGCATCGTCACCGGCGAGGCGGCGCAGTACGACCGGGAAATGGAGGCACGGGAAGCGTTGCTGAATGATCCTTCCCTGCCGGAGGTCACGCTGGCGCCGCTGAGTGCTGTGCCGGACGTGTTGATGGACGATCTGCTCATCCCTGGCGCGGCGTATGACGTAAAACCGTCTCTTTGCCTGTACTATCAGAAAGATCTGATCCACATTGAGGGAGAGGAGGGGACGCGATGAAACTTCCGGCTCTTCGTCAGCGGATCACCAGCCGTACCCTCTGCTGGCTGTGCGTGGCGGTGCTGCTTCTGAGCCTCATGCCGCTGTACGCGCTTTCCTTTTTCAACCATGCCTGCTATGACGACTTTGGCTTTTCCATCCTCACCCACAATGCAGTGCGGGACGGCAAGGGCTTCTTCGGTGCAGTAAAGGCGGCGTTTGACAATACCGTCTCCATCCGCAATACCTGGGAGGGAACGTACACCACGTCCTTCATCAGCGCACTGCAGCCTGCCATTTTCGGGGAGAATTTGTATTGGATCTCTACCTTCGTACTGCTGACGTTTTTCTTGTTTGCGGTGTGGGTATTCCTCAGGGAAGTGCTGATCCGCCGCCTGAAGGCTGATCAGACCGCGTTCTGGATGGCGTTTTGCTGCGTCGCGTTTACCATGGTTCAGTTTGTACCGGATTTGAGCGAGGCGTTCTTCTGGTTCAACGGCGGCGTGGCCTATACGATCATGTGGTCGCTGATGCTGGTACGCCTGACGGTCTGGCTCCGGCTGGATACGGCGGAGCGGCGGGGCGCACAGGTGGGCTGGTCGCTGCTGCTGGTGACGCTGACGGCGTTGCTGGGTGGCAGCAAGTATACCACGCTGCTGTTCGCGCTGCTGGCTGATGGACTGCTTCTGTGGTATGCCTTCCGTCAAAAACGCCCGGTACGCTGGATTCAGCTGCTGTGCACGGTGCTGCTGGCGGCGCTGCTGGTATTCAGCGGCATGGCACCGGGCAACGCTGTCCGTGCGGCGACCCTCAGCGGCGGGTTGAGCGCGCCCATGGCCATCGCTCAGGCCATGTTCTTTGGTGTCTCGCTGATGGGCCACTGGTTCTCTCTGCCGCTGATGGTGGTGTGGGCGGTGGTGGTGTGGCAGCTGAGCGATTCGCTGCGCATGTCCCACCTGCGCTTCGGGCATCCCCTGCTGGTGACGGCAGGCGCGATTTGTCTCTTCTGCGCGCAGCTGACGCCTACGCTGTTTACCGGCAATTATCTGGGCGACGGCCGAACGGTCAACACCTACTTTTTCACCTTTGTGCTTCTCAGCTGCGCGCTGGTGCTGTACTGGGCCGGCTGGCTGATCCGCCGTTGCGAGAGTGGAGAGGAGGGCCTGCCTGCACTGCCTAAGCCCGACCGCAAGACCGTGCGGCTGACCATCGTGGCTGCCGTGGTCGTGGTGTTGATCATTGGCTGCGTCAGCTATCATCCTGAAGGTACGGAAAGCTACGGCCCGCAGAATATGGCCGCCGGCAGCGCTCTGCGCTCCATGCTGGGCGGCGAGGCGTCAGCCTATGATACGGCCATGGATCAGCGGGATCAGCAGATGATCGATCCTGAACAGACGGATGTGATCCTGCGGCCGGTGACCACCATCCCTGACGCTTTTATGGGCGACGTGCCTCTGGGTGAGATGACGGATTACGTACAATCCCTCTATGCGGAGTATTATCTGAAAAACTCTGTCACCATTGAAATGGAGGAACCGTGATATGCTGCTGACAGGTAAAAATGCGCTGATCACCGGCGCAGCCCGGGGAATCGGCAACGCCATGCTGCACGTGTTCGCCCGGGAGGGGGCCAATATCTGGGCCTTTGCCCGTACACCCAGTGATCGCTTTGAAGCGGACTGCCGGGAGACGGCGGAAAAGTACGGCGTATGGATCAAGCCCGTATATTGCGACCTGAGCGATACCGCCGCCATTAAGGAGGCTTTCAAGCAGGTGATGGCGGACAAGCAGCCCCTGCATATTCTGGTGAACAACGCCGGCCGTATGGACGAGGACAAGATGTTCCAGATGACCTCCGAGGCGGAAATGCGCACGATTTTTGACACCAACTTCTTCGGTACGCTGGAACTGACCCGGCCTGCCACACGCCTGATGGCGAGAACCAAGCAGGGCGCAGTAGTGAATGTGGCCAGCATCGCCGGTCTGGACGGCGACAGCCGGCTGGACTATTCAGCCTCTAAGGCAGCGCTGATCGCTGCCACCAAGAAGCTGGCCCGTGAGATGGTCAGCCTGGGCATCCGGGTGAACGCCATCGCGCCGGGGCTTACGGACACTGATCTGGTGAAGGATCTGAGCCAGAAGGTGGAGGCTGAACAGCTGGAGAAGGTGCTGATGCACCGCAAAGCCCAGCCGGAGGAGATCGCCGAGGTGGCTGCCTTCCTTGCCAGCGACCGTGCCAGCTACGTCACCGGACAAGTCTGGCGCGTGGACGGCGGAATCCTGTAATCAAAAGACCAAATGAGCGGGGCGTCGGGGGATCATTCCCCGACCGGGGCGTGGTGCAGCGCCCCGCTACCGTCCCCCAAAAAACAGAAAGGATGATTCCTCATGACCAATCTGGAAAAGTACATCAACGCCTTTGCTGAATCTCTGGAAGTACCCGCCGAAGAAGTGCCCGCCCTCGTGTACGGCGAAAGCGCCGCATGGGACAGCGTGGGTCATATGACCCTGATCGCTGCGCTGGAGGATGCCTTCGATATCATGGTGGATATGGACGATATCATCGACCTGAGCTCCTTTGAAAAGGGGAAGGAGATCCTTGCCAAGTATGATGTGGAACTTTGATCGCTACGGCGACGCGCTGGCGCTGATCAGCGAAAACGGCCAGCGCATCACCTATACCCGGCTGGCCGAGGAAGCCCGCAAGCTGGCAGACGCCATTGGCGGCCGCTGCCTTGTGTTTACCCTGTGCAAAAATACCCCTGCCAGCCTTTTGGGCTATGCGGGTCTGGTGGAAAACGGCGTGGTGCCTGCGCTGCTTAACGCCGAGTTGGATCGGGACATGCTTGCCGGTCTCTACCAGGCCTATCACCCTGCCTACCTGTGGGCTCCTGAGGGCTTTGAATGGGAGGGCTGCGAAAGCGTTTACAGCCTGTGGGGCTATCATCTGCTGAAAACGCCCTTCGGCTTTGAAACGCAGCTTTTTGACGACCTCGCCCTGCTGCTGACCACCAGCGGCTCTACCGGCAGCCCCAAGTTTGTGCGGCAGAGCTACAAAAATATCGCCGCCAATACCCAGAGCATCGTGGAGTACTTGAAGCTGGATTCGGACGAGCGTCCCATCACCACGTTGCCCATGAACTATACCTACGGTGTCAGCATTTTGAACAGCCACCTGATGGTGGGCGCCACCATCCTGATGACCGAGTGCGGCATTGCCCAGCGCGATTTCTGGACCTTCTTCCGACAGGAGGAGGCCACCAGCTTCGGCGGGGTGCCCTATACCTACGAAATGCTGGACCGGATGCGCTTCATGCGGATGGATTTGCCCAGCCTTCGCACCATGACCCAGGCCGGTGGCAAGCTGCAGCCGGAGCTGCACGGCAAGTTTGTTCAGTGGTGCAGCCAGGTGGGCAAGCAGTTTATCGTGATGTACGGTCAGTGCGAGGCTACTGCCCGCATGGCATATCTGCCCTGGGAGCGCAGCATGGAAAAGATCGGCGCCATTGGTATTGCCATCCCCGGCGGCCGGTTTGAGCTGATCGACGTAAACGGCGACCCTGTCACCGAAACCGGCGTGACGGGCGAACTGCGTTATCACGGCGATAACGTGACCCTGGGCTACGCCACCTGCGCCGCCGACCTGATGCGCGGCGACGAGCGCGGCGGCGTGCTGGAGACCGGCGATATGGCGCAGATGGACGCGGACGGCTACTTTACCATCGTGGGGCGCAAGAAGCGTTTCCTGAAGATGTACGGCAACCGGGTCAATCTGGATGAGCTGGAAGGCATGCTGAAGGCGCAGTTCCCGCAGGCGGATGTGGCCTGCGGCGGTCGGGATGATCATCTCTACCTGTTCAGCACCCGGGAGGAGATCCTGCCGGAGATGCGCATTTTCCTGTCCCAGAAAACCGGTCTGAACCTTGCCGGTTTCCACACCCAGGCGCTTGACGCCATTCCCAAGAACGACGCAGGCAAGACCCTGTACCGGGAGTTGGAGCAATATGTCCATTGACGTTGGCACCCTGCACACCCTGCCGCCCTACGGCATGGCGCATGAGGAAAAGCATGCCTTCCTGACGGAGGAGCTTTCCGCCCTGAGCGTCATGCACGCAGCGCGCTGCCCTGAATATGCCCGTATGCTGGAGGCTTCCGGCTGCAATCCTGCCAATATCGGCAGCTTTGAGCAGCTGCCGCCCCTGCCTGTGCGCCTTTTCAAGGAATTTTCTCTGAAAAGCGTCCCCGAGGAAGAGCTGCACCGCACTATGACTTCCTCCGGCACCACCGGTCAGCAGGTGAGCCGGATCTATCTGGATCGGGAGACCAGCACGCTGCAAAGCAAGGTGCTGGCTGCTATCATGGCGGATTTTATCGGCAAGCAGCGTCTGCCCATGATCATTCTGGATACCTCAGCGGTTATCAAGAACCGGGCGATGTTCTCTGCCCGTGGCGCAGGCATTCTTGGTTTCAGCATGTTCGCAAGGGATAAGCTGTATGCGCTGGATGAGAACATGCAGTTGGATGTGGAGGGTCTGACGGCGTTCCTGGAAAAGCATCAGGGGGAGGATATCTTCCTGTTTGGCTTCACCTTCATGATCTGGCAGCATTTTATCGACCAGCTGAAAAAGACCGGTTATCAGCCGGATTTGAGCCGGGGCATTCTGGTGCACGGCGGCGGCTGGAAGAAGCTGGCGGATCAGCACATCACCACGGAGCAGTTCAAGGCTGCCCTTGAGGAGACCTGCGGACTTACTCGCGTACACAACTACTACGGCATGGTGGAGCAGACCGGCACCGTTTATATGGAGTGCGAGTGCGGGTATCTGCATGCACCTGTCTGGTCGGATATCACCATTCGCCGCCCGGAGGATTTTTCCGTGGCGGATGTGGGGGAGACGGGGCTGATTCAGGTCAGCAGCCTGCTGCCCCGCAGCTATCCGGGACATGTGTTGCTTACGGAGGACGAGGGACGCATCCTCGGCGAGGATAACTGCCCCTGCGGCCGCAAGGGCAAGACATTTGAAATTCTGGGGCGCATCAAGCGCGCTGAGGTCAGGGGGTGCAGCGATACCTATGAGCAGAAGTGACGCCTACACCACCCTTTGCGGCGGTGACTGGCAAAGTGCCAAGCCCCTGCCGCCCTTTTCGGAGGAGGTTCTCACCTTTCTTTCCGACCTGTCCGCCCTGCTGATGAAGACCCCCGCCGCCCGTCCCTATCCGGATGTGGTCACCTTCGCCTTTTTCTGCCGCCGCGCCAGTCTGGAAAAGCTGCGGGCGGGCTACGAAGGCGCACTGGACAGCCGCATTGGTCGGGGACTCACCTTCCACATTGCGCCCAGCAACGTGCCCATCAACTTTGCCTATTCGCTGGTAGCCGCCCTTTTGGCAGGCAATGCCTGTGTGGTGAAGGCCTCCAGTCAGGATTTTGCCCAGACCCGTATCGTTTGTGCTGCCATGAAGCAGCTTTTGGAAGGCGCCCACGTCGCCCTCCGGGATCATGTGACGGTGGTCATCTACCCCCGCGAGCGTCAGGACGTGACGGAGATGTTCTCCGCTGCCTGCGACAGCCGCATCATCTGGGGCGGCGATGAGACCGTGCGCCGGGTGCGCACCGCGCCTCTTGCGCCCCATGCCAATGAGGTTACCTTCCCCGATCGCTACAGCCTGCTGGTTGTCAGCGCAGAGGCGGTGCTGGCTATGGATGAAAAGCAGCTGACCACAGCAGCGCAGGGCTTCTACAACGACACCTACCTCACCGACCAGAACGCCTGCACCTCTCCCCGGCTGATCTACTGGCTGGGCAGCGGCGAAACCCTCGCGCAGGCGCAGCAGCGCTTCTGGGAGGCGGTTCGCGGCTATGCCAAGAGCCGCTACGCGCTGGAGCCGGTGGTGGCGGTGGACAAGATCACCGCAGCATACCGTGCCGCGATTCAGCTGCCGGGAAGCCGCATCGTGCCCATGCCCGATAACATGGTGGTGCGCATCGCCCTTGACAGCCTGACCCCGGAGATGGACGAAAACCGCTGCGCAGGCGGCTTCTTCCTGGAATACGCCGCCGAAACGCTGGACGATCTTGCCCCGGTGGTCAAGCGCAAGTACCAGACTCTGAGCTATCTGGGGCTGGAAAAAGACGACCTTTTGCGCTTTGTGCGTGATCATCGCCTCACCGGTATCGATCGCATCGCGCCGGTGGGCAGCACCATGGACTTTGCGCTTACCTGGGACGGTATCGACCTGATCCGCACCCTGAGCAGGGTGATTTTTGCCATCTGATTAAAGAGAGGAACCGAGTTATGCTATCTTTTGTGATTCCCTGCTACCGTTCGGAAAACACCGTGGGCATCGTCGTGGAGGAGATCCTCGCCACGGTTGCCGCCCGCCCCGAGCATGAGCTCGAGATCATTCTGGTCAATGACGGCAGCCCCGATCATACTGCCGACGCCATCAAGGCCCTGGCTGCGAAGCATCCTGAGGTGGTAGCGGTGGATCTGAGCCGCAACTTTGGCCAGCACAGCGCGTTAATGGCCGGTTTCCATCAGGTCAGGGGCGATATCGTCATCTGCCTGGACGACGACGGTCAGACCCCGGCCTGCGAGTGCTTCAAGCTCATCGACAAGGTGATCGAAGGGTACGACATCGTTTTTGCCGAATACGGCGAGCGCAAGCAGACTGCCTTCCGCAATCTGGGCAGCCGCTTTAACGCCGCCTGCAACCATTTCTTCTTTGGCCAGCCCAGAGAACTAAAGGCCAACAGCTATTTTGCCTGCCGCCGTTTTGTGATGGACAGCGCGCTTCAGTATCCCAATCCCTTCCCGTATGTGACGGGCCTTTTGTTCCAGAGCGTGAGCCGTTACTGCAACGTATCCATCCACCATCAGGAACGCCTGGAAGGCAAGAGCGGCTACAGCCTTAAGAAGCTGATCTCCCTCTGGCTCAACGGCATCACCGCCTTCTCCATCAAGCCGCTGCGGCTGGCCAGCTACCTGGGCTGGATCGCCGCTGCGTTTGGCTGCCTGTTTGCCCTGATCACCATCATTCGCAAGATCGTCAACCCGGAGATGCAGGCCGGCTGGGCCAGCACCGTGGCGCTGATTCTGTTCATGGGCGGCCTGACCATCGCGTTGATCGGCATCGTGGGCGAGTATATCGGCCGTATTTACCTGAGCATCAACCGCTATCCCCAGTTTGTGGTGCGGGAAGTGGTGCGGGGTGACGCCGTGCAGGCTGCCGGCGAAGTAGCGCTGCAGCCTGACCAGAGTGCCGATCGGCAGCCCGCAGCTACTGAATCCTCCGGGGACGGCAGCCTGACCGCCTGACCCGGCAATCCACTGAATCCAATCCTCAAGGAGGCCACAGCCATGCAGACCATCCATGCCGTATGGGAAAAAGCGAATCTGGGCGTAAATGCTTACGAGATCATGCTCAGCGAGCAGGATACGCCGGAGATGATCGCGGCTGAGGAAGCACGCCTTCGGGAAGAGGGCGCGGAGTATATCGTGCTCAAGACCCCGGTGAACTGCCCCCAGCTGCTGTTCGGCTTGGGCGGCCTGGGCTACACGTATGTGGAGACCGTCTTCCGCGTGGAGATCCGCCGCAGCGATTACCATATGCCTGAAGGCATTGCACGGTTTGACCGGGGGCTCAGTGTGGTGCACCGGAAGGAGCCTGCAGAGTGGCAGCCGGTGTTTGATCTGATCCGCACCGGTATTTTCCGCAGCGACCGTGTTTCCATCGACCCGGCCTTTTCCCGGGAGCTGGGCGGCAATCGCTATGCCAACTGGCTCAAAACCATGCTGGAGAATGGCGGTTTCCTCTACGAGGTGCTCAGCGGCGAGAAGGCCATCGGCTTTTTCGTCATTACCCGCAAGGATGAAAATACGGTAGATCCGGTGCTGATGGCCATGTACGACGAGCAGAACGACCGGGGTATGGGCGCGCTTTTGCACAAAAAGACGCTGGACACCTGTTTTACCCACGAGTGCAAGCGGCTCACCTCCACCATCGTCAGCAACAACGCCAAGGTGCTCCGTGTTTACGTCAACGCGGGAGCCACCATTGCCGATACCCTCTATACCTACGTCAAGCACCTCTAAGCCGGAAGGAGGCGACTGAATGCTGACCTATATCACCAACGAATGCATGCCTCTGGAAAAGATGCTTGCCCGGGTGCAAAAGCAGCATCCCGAGGACGAGAGCATCCAGCTGGTCAGGAAGGCGTATGAGTTTGCTGAGAACGCCCACGCCGGCCAGGTGCGCAAAAGCGGCGAGCCGTATTTCATCCATCCGGTATCCGTCGCCAGCATTCTGACTGATCTGATGATTGACGCCCCTACCATTGCCGCTGGTTTTTTGCATGATACGGTGGAGGACTGTCCCGAAGTAACGCTGGATACCATCCGCGCGGAGTTCAGCGACGAGGTGGCGCAGCTGGTGGACGGCGTGACAAAGCTGGACAAGCTGGATTTCACCAATCGCGAGGAGCAGCAGGCGGAGAGCCTGCGCAAGATGATCCTAGCCATGAGCAAGGACATACGCGTGGTGATCATCAAGCTGGCAGACCGCCTGCATAATATGCGTACCCTGCGCTTTCAGGCGGAAAACCGTCAGCGGGCCATCGCCCACGAAACGCTGGATATCTATGCTCCGTTGGCGCACCGGCTTGGTATGGGCTCGGTCAAGAGCGAGCTGGAGGACCTGAGCTTCAAGTACATCGACCCAGAGGCCTTCCACGAGATCGCCCAGAAGGTGGGCCTGCGCCGCACCGAGCGGGAGGAGAACATCCGCATGGTGATCTCCGAGCTGTCCGAAAAGCTGGACCAGCAGCAGATCCATTATGAAATGGATGGGCGGCCCAAGCATCTCTATTCTATCTACAAGAAAATGAATGGTCAGGGAAAGACCTTTGACCAGATTTACGACCTGATCGCTGTACGCGTGATGGTGGATACGGTGCAGGACTGCTATACCGTGCTAGGCATCGTCCATACCCTGTGGAACCAGATCCCCGGCCGTTTCAAGGACTATATCAGCGTGCCCAAGGGCAATATGTATCAAAGCCTGCATACCACCGTCATCGGCGGCCGCAAGATGCCCTTCCCCTTTGAGATTCAGATCCGCACGTGGGAGATGCACCGCATTGCCGAATACGGCGTGGCGGCCCACTGGCGCTACAAGGAAGGCAGCAAGGGCGGCAGCATGGATGACAAGCTGTACTGGCTGCGTCAGATCCTGGACTGGCAGGGCGACACCCGCGACAGCAAGGAGTTTATCGACTCCCTCAAAACCGACCTGTTCAGCGAGGAAGTGCTGCTCTTTACACCCAAGGGCGACATCATCAGCATGCAGCGCGGCGCTACTCCCATTGACTTTGCCTACCGGATCCACTCCGGCGTGGGCAACCATTGCACCGGCGCAAAGGTGAACGGCCGCATTGTGCCGCTGGAAACTGAACTGAAAACCGGCGACCGGGTGGAGATCATCACCTCGCCCAACTCCAAGGGCCCCAGCAACGACTGGCTGCGCGTGGTCAAGACCCAGCAGGCCAAGACAAAGATCCGTCAGTTCCTCAAGCGCGAACTCAAGGGCGAGAACGTGCAAAAGGGCCGCGACATGCTGGAGCACGAGGCCAAGCGCAGGGGCGTTGATCTGTATGCCCTTACCAAGCCGGAGTATTACGAAGGCCTGCTCAAGCGCTACGCCTTCTCTGAACTCAACGATATCTACGGCGCGGTAGGCTACGGCGGCATCGCCAGCGCATATGTGATCAGCCGCCTTCTGGAAGAGCAGCACAAGGCGGAGGCTGCCGCCGCTCCCAAGGTGCAGGAGGTTACGCAGGAAGAAGTCAAGGCGCATCTGGGCAAGCCAAGCCATGGCATTTATGTGAAGGGCGAAAGCGGCATGCTGGTGCGCTTTGCCCGCTGCTGCAACCCCCTGCCCGGCGACGAGATCATCGGCTACATCACCCGCGGACGCGGCGTGACCGTTCACAAGGCGGACTGCCCCAATATGCAGAACGAGACCGACGAACGGCTGGTGGAGGTCTCCTGGGCAGATCCCGGGGCCAACGCCGAGTTCAATGCAGGAATCAACATCATCGCCTACGACCATGTGAGCCTGCTGGGCGAGCTGGCCATGGTGATCGGCAATATGGGCATCCCTATCGTGGCAGCTTCCGCCAAGCGGGATGAACGCAAGAAAACCAGCGTGATCACCACGGTGGTTCAGGTCAAGAGCCGCGAACAGCTGGATCGGCTCATTAAGCAGATACAAAAACGCAGCGACGTGGTGGACGTGTTCCGTTCTTCCAACTGACGTGCGAATACAAAGGAGGGCGGCTCGTGCGCGCAGTGGTTCAGCGGGTAAAGGAATCTTCGGTGACCATTGATGGTCAGGTGGTGGGAAAATGCGGCCAGGGCCTGATGGTGCTCATCGGAGTAGAGGTGGGCGATACGGACAAGGATCTGGCGTACCTCGCCGACAAGGTGCCCAACCTGCGCATCTTCGAGGATGACGCAGGCAAGATGAACCGCTCGCTTCTGGACATCGGCGGTCAGATCCTGGCCATCAGCCAGTTCACGCTGCTGGGCGACGCCCGTGGCGGCCGCCGTCCCAGCTTTATCACCGCCGCTCGCCCGGATACCGCCGTGCCGCTGTACGAGGCGCTGGTGGAAAAGTGGCGCGGAATGGGTATCCATGTAGAGACGGGCGTGTTCGGTGCGGATATGCAGGTCGCCTTGATTAATGACGGACCTGTGACCATCCTTCTGGACAGCCACAGGCTGTTTTGACGAATGCCAGAGATGAATTGTACGGGGAGGCGCTTTCGTTGGCTCAGGTAAAAGTGGAATGCCTGCCTGTAGGGGAGATGGGCGTTAACTGCTATATCGTAGAGAACACCCAGACCCGTCAATGCCTGATCGTCGATCCGGGCGCAAGTGGCGCAAGGATTCTCTCCCTGCTGGGTGAGCGCAAGCCCTGCGCTGTGCTGCTGACCCACGGCCATTTTGATCATATCGGCGCTGTGGATGAGGTGTGCAGCAGCCTGCAGGTGCCTCTGTACATCCACCGGGGCGACCTTGACAAGCTCACCGACCCCTATGCTAATGTAGGGCGCATTTTTGGCGTGGAACTGACGGTGAATACCCCCGGGATTCCGCTGGAGGACGGCGACGTGATCGACGATGCGGGTTTTCCGGTGAAGGTGCTTCACACTCCGGGACACAGCGAGGGCAGCGTGTGCTACCTCCTACCTTGCGATGCTGGAATCATCACCGGCGACACCTTGTTTGCCCATGGTTATGGCCGGACGGATTTTTCTGACGGCAGCTTTATGAAATTAAAAGCGTCACTGCGGACGCTGTTCCATCTCAGCCCCAGAATGACCGCGTATCCGGGTCACGACGAACCCGGCGTGGTGGGGCGCGACAAGGCGGAGGATGCCTGATGCAACGTGTACAGATCGCGCTGAGGACAGCGCTGCCCGGTTTTGCCAATGAATACTGCGACGTGCTGAAGCTGTTTTTCAAGGTGGAGGCGTTTTCCGTGAACCCGGAGGAACAGGGTGATGCCACCATCGACCCTGTTACTGGCCTTAGCACCGAAGCGCTGACTCATACCCACGAAGAAGCGGACGGTATGATGCGCTCCGCCTTTACATTCCGCGGCCAGACCCACGCGCTGGAAGCTCCGCTGCCGGAGGACGAGGACGATCAGGAACACTACGCCATCGTGATCAAGCGCATCCGCAAGCGCACCAGCAAAACGGCGCTGTATCAACTGCTCAAGCAGATCACCGGTCATCAGCCTCCCTGGGGCTCCCTCACCGGCATCCGTCC
Source organism: Clostridiales bacterium (assembly GCA_015056365.1). Taxonomy (GTDB): domain Bacteria; phylum Bacillota; class Clostridia; order Christensenellales; family Aristaeellaceae; genus Limiplasma. The sequence goes on from SVGM01000012.1 coordinate 82,318, forward strand.
CACCCGGCTCGTCTACGAAGGGCTGGCAATGGGGCTGTCTCTGGAGGAAGCCGCCCGCTCGGTGGAAACCACCTTCGACGTGACTCATGAAAAAGCGGAGCTGCTCAGGGAAATCGTTGCCGTGCAGCAGACGCTGCCCATGCCCAGCGTGGAAGAAGCGGACGTATATCTGTCCATTCCGTTCTGCCGCACCCGCTGCGCCTATTGCTCCTTCCCCGGCGAGGCGGTGGGCAAGGGTAAGATGATTCCGCCCTACCTGGACGCCCTGATGTGGGAGATGGAAGAAAGCGCAAAAATGATGCGGCAGAGCGGTCTTCGGCTCCGCGCGCTGTACGTGGGCGGCGGTACGCCCTCTGCCTTGAATGAAAACGAATTTGCCAGGCTGATGGACAAAACCATGGAGCTGTTCCCCGGCGCGGTGGAGTATACCGTGGAAGCCGGACGTCCGGATACCATTACCCGGGGCAAGCTGGAGACCCTGAAGCGTCTTGGCGTGGGCCGGATCAGCATCAATCCACAGACCATGAATAACGAAACCCTGCGTATCATCGGCCGCGATCACACCGCCGAGCAGACGGTGGAAGCCTTCCGGCTGGCGCGGGAGATCGGCTTCAGCGATATCAACATGGATGTGATCGTGGGCCTGCCCGGCGAAACACCGGCCCATTTTCGGCATACCATGGACGAGATTCTGCGACTCAGCCCCGATAGCCTTACTGTGCATACGCTGGCGATCAAGCGTTCCAGCCGCCTGAATCTGGAACATGCGCCCCTGCCGGATGGAGCCGTGGCGGCCCAGATGGTGCGGATGGGCGAGGAGACCGCTGCAGCGCTTGGAATGCGTCCCTATTACCTCTACCGTCAGAAATATATGGCCGGTCAGCAGCAGAATGTGGGTTATGCCCGCGAAGGCTGTGCCTGCCTGTACAATATCGATATCATGGAGGAAAACACTTCCATTGTGGCCATGGGTGCGGGGGCGATATCAAAGCGTGTGTTCCCTGACCGGGAACTACGGATCGAACGCGCGCCCAACGTAACCAATGTTCAAGTCTACATCGACCGTACTGCCGAGATGATGGATCGTAAGAAAACGCTGTTTTTGGGGTGACCAAAGGGCGCTGTCCTTAGATCGCGGCAGGGTCTGAGGCCCTGCACCCACTCTTTGCATCCGTTTTATGGATGCAAGGGTACTTTGTACAATGTCTACTGCGCCCATGCAAAGGGTGCAGTCCGGAGGTGCGGGAGGCACTGCCTCCTGCCGGGGATGCAAGGGGCAGCGCCCCTTGCCCTCTCCCTTTCCAAAAAACAATCACACATAGGAGGGAATCGCATGGGTAATCCTGTTCTCGTCGCTCTGGACCAGGGCACTACTTCCAGCCGGGCAATCGTGTTCGATATGCATGGCGCAACGCTGGCGTCTCACGCCATTGAGTTTCCCCAGTATTATCCCCAGCCGGGCTGGGTGGAGCATGACCCGGATGATATCCTCACCACGCAGATCACCGCCCTGCGCGAAGCGGTGCGCATGAGCGGCGTGGATGTGAGCGATATCGCCGCCATCGGCATCACCAACCAGCGCGAAACCACCCTCCTGTGGGAAAAGGGGACGGGCCGCTGCGTGCACAATGCCATCGTGTGGCAATGCCGCCGTACTGCACCCTATGTGGAAAAACTGATGGCCGAAGGCAAAAGCGAGCTGATCAGGCAAAAGACCGGCCTGGTGCCGGATGCGTACTTCAGCGGCACCAAGCTGGCGTATCTGCTGGATACGCTGGATCTGCATGAACGTGCCAAGGCAGGCGAACTGTGCTTCGGTACAGTGGATACCTTCCTGGCCTGGCATCTGGTGGAGGGCCGTCCCCATGTGACGGACGCCACCAACGCAGGCCGTACCATGCTGTTCAATCTGCACACCCAGGAATGGGATCAGGAACTGCTGGACATGCTGAACATCCCGGCAGAGGTGCTGCCCCAAGTGGTGGACAGCGCCCATGTGATCGGCAACCTGCGCCCGGAGATTCTGGGCCGTCCCATCCCGGTGGCAGCCATGGCAGGCGACCAGCATGCGTCCCTGTTTGGCCAGGCCTGTTTCCAGCCGGGCATGGTGAAGAACACCTACGGCACCGGCTGCTTCATGCTGATGAACACAGGCGACAAGCCGGTGGAGAGCCGCAACGGACTGCTGACCACCATGGCGTGGCGGCTGAACGGCCAGCCCACCTATGCGCTGGAAGGCAGCGTGTTCATGGGCGGCGCTACGGTGCAGTGGCTCCGCGATGAGCTGAAGATGATCCAGACCGCTGCTGAGAGCGAGCAGCTGGCAGAGAGCGTGCCGGATACAGCAGGCGTGTTCCTGGTGCCAGCCTTTACCGGCCTTGGCGCGCCCTACTGGGATATGTACAGCCGCGGCACCATCGTGGGTATGACCCGCGGCACCGGCCGGGCGCATATCGTTCGTGCTGCGCTGGAAGCGATCTGCTATCAGAGCTACGACCTCTACGCCGCTATGGTGGCGGATTGCGACGGCCGTGAGCCCGTTCAGATGAACGTGGACGGCGGCGCCAGCGCCAATAGCTTCATGATGCAGTTCCAGTCGGATATCATGGGAATCCCCGTAGTGCGTCCTGTGGTGCTGGAGACCACCGCGCTGGGCGCAGCGCTGCTGGCAGGCATCGGCGTGGGCCTGTATAAGAGCAAGGAAGACGCAGCTTCCATGGTAAAGCCGGACCTCACGTTCTCACCCAGAATGCAAAAGGAAAACCGGGAGCTTGCGCTTTACGGCTGGCACCGGGCCGTGGAACGCGCCAAGGGCTGGGTTGAGACCCGGTAAGAATGGATTGACAAGCAATCCGCACAATGCTAAGATAGGCAAGGCATCAAGCAACTGATGCAACAATGAAAAGTTGGAGGATATGAAAATGACTGTTAACAAGGATATGTCTATTGGTCAGGTTTTGAATATGGATCCCGCAACTGCCAACATCTTCCTGGGTTTTGGCATGCACTGCCTGGGCTGCCCCCACGCTGTGGGCGAAGCCATCAAGGACGCCTGCGCCGCTCACGGCACCAACGCTGACGAACTGGTGGAAAAGCTGAACGCTTACTTCGCTCAGAAGGCCTGATTAGGTTTTGCTGAAAGGACGTGATGGCATGCGGATTACCTCCGACCAGGAGGCGATGTACATCGCTTGCGCCATGGAAAGCGCTGCTGTACAGCTCTACGAACGGGCCCTTCAGGTGCTGGAGGGTCAGGGACGGCAGGAGGAGGCTCTCTACCGTTCCATTGCAGCCATGCGTTTGGAGGAGATGAGTCATCTCCAGCGTTTCCGTTCCCTGTATGCAGGGCTGGACGCACATATTGAGAATCAGCTGATGCTGGATGCGGTGGCGGATGGCGTCCTCTTTGAGGGCGGCCTGATGGGCGCTGCCAGAGCAGGACTGCTCAAGGACGTGGACAGCATGCTCCGGTATGCGGCTTCCTGCGAGGCGGCCTCGGCGCAGAAGTACCGGGCGTTTGCAGAACATGCGGCCACCCGGGACGCCAAAGACGCGCTTTTGACCATTGCAACAGAGGAAGAAAGACATCTGAAAGACCTTACTGAGCAAACGGAAGGTTAAAGCCGTTCTATCATTGCGCAAAAAGGGACGACTGTAAAAAGTTGTCCCTTTCATTATTTTCAAAAGATGTGGAGTGTGTGTGATGAGCAACAAGACAAATTCGAAAATGTCCGTTCAGTTGATGGCCATGGGCGGCCTGATGGCAGCGCTGGTCTTTGTAGCAACCAGTTTCTTTAAGCTGCCGGTGTCGGTGACCCAGGGATACATCCATCTGGGCGACGCCTTTGTGCTGATCAGTGCGGCGCTGCTGGGACCAGTAGGCGTTGCTGCGGCTGCCATTGGCAGCATGCTGGCTGACCTGTTGGGTGGCTATTTCCAGTACTGCCTGCCTACGTTCATCATCAAGGGCGCGGTGGCGCTGGTTGCGCTGTGGGGCACCAGCGGCAGTAAGCCCTATTGGCTGCAGGTGATCATTTTTGTGCTTGCCGAAGCGGTGATGGTCGCTGGCTACTTCATCGCGGAGTGGCTTCCCCTGGGCTACGGTCTGGCGGCTGCGTCTGCAGCGGTTCTGCCCAATGTGGTGCAGGGTGCCAGCGGCGTGATCATTGGTGCGGTGCTGATTCCCTTGCTTCGCAAGATCAGTCCCATGCTTGGCGGGAAACAATCCCGCAGCGTAAAGGCCGAATAAAGCAAAGTGTCTTCAGACAGAAGATGATGAACTGCAAATTCAAAAACGGAGCTGCAGCCCTGAGCGGGTGGCAGCTCCATTTTTAATGAAAAAAGTCGTTATGCATCCTCAATAGGCAATCTGCGCCGGGCAGTCTTTGCTTCATCTTCGGCATAGATATAGCTGATTTCCATCATGTCGAAGGAAACGCTGTCAATGAAATGCTCCGGTTTGAAGCGGGTCAACGCATATTCCTCCCAGTCGGTGCGGTGGCGGCTGAGCCACATGGGCTGGCTCAGGTCCAGGGGCGGCAGCGCCTGGCGTAGCGCTTCCTCCGGGTTGTCACGGCTGCAGGGCACCATGATGCTGTTGAGCACCTTTTGCTTTTTGATCAGCCGGATCCACAGCCGGCCCTGAGGTTGCTGTTGCTTCATGGAATCCCTCCTTGCGATATGGCTGTATTATACACGGGAAAAGCACGGCAAACAAGAGGGCATGGGAGTGTAGAGAAAATATTGACCTATCCTGAAAATGCGCTATAATGGTGTAGAATAGCGTATATTATCGGCGTTTATCGCCTGAATGGAGAGAGACCTATGCCCAACGCCACCGCTTACCGCCGTTCCCCTTTGGTTGACCCTGCCTATGTCGTGCTGCCCGATAATGCCGTTCATGTGGACGGCAAAGTGGGGGAGCGTTGCCAGCATGTTTTGGAAATGGTCGATCTTGGTCGTATGACCGCACTGGATGCCGTGACGGCCAGCAAGCTGGGCGGTTATGCCCAGATGCCGCCTATGCCGCCGGTGGAGGAGGCTGCGGAGCATCTTATGGAGGACGTGGGCGCCTTTATCCGTACGCTGCAGGCCGGAATGATGATCGCTGCCGCTGCCCGGGATAAGGACGGTATGCTGCAGGTATTGGGCGGCATGCGTGTGTTTATGGACGCTTTGCCCCACATCAGTGAGGAGGAGCTGTATCTCACCGGCGCGGACGCCCTGCGCCTGACGGTGGAACTGTACCGCCGTACAGGGCAGCATTTTCTGCTCTCCCTGCTGGAGAACCTGCGCTCCCGCTTGCCCGATGTGTCCGGCCTGATGCATATGTTCCCCTTCCTGCGGGAGTATCGGCCGGAAACCAATATCAATACCGCGGATGAAAAGGCGTATCATGAGCGCATGGAACGCTTTGCCACTGGTAAGGGCGCTGCGGATGCCCTTGCCATGACGGCGTTGCTTGCCCAGTACAGCGGAAGCGGACGTGACGTGGCAGCGGCCAAGATGGGCATGAATGCCCTCAGCCGCTATCATGGCATGCCTTGCGGAGCTTTTGCGGCCGATCCCTATCTGGCCGGTCGTGATCCTGCCCGTGCGGTGTCGCTGGATGCGCTGTGTGCCCAGATGGAGGCTTGCCTGGATATTCTGTGCGCCACTGGTGAGCTGGCGGTAGCCGAAAAGCTGGAGATGCTGTTTGTGAACGGCCTGTGCGACCTGATGAACCAGCGGGGCGTGGAGGAACTGGCTCCCACCAACCGCCTGGCGGAGGATGACAGCTGCCAGACGCACAAGCCGGAGACCAAAGAGGTTTCCGCACTGCTGCGCGCCCTGTATGCTGTACGTCGCTCGGTCTGGCTGGCGCGGGATGATGAGAGCGTCGCGTTGATGCTGCCTGTGAGCAGCGGCTGCGTGAGCCGCTTTGGCGGCGTGCCGGTTCGCCTGACGGCAGAGTGCACCGGCGTGTGGAAGCGTGAGATTCGTATTGCTGTGGAATGCAAGCAGCCGGTGCGATTCAATCTGCAGATCCGGGTACCTTCTTATGCAGAAGGCGCTGCGGTGACGGTCGGCGGAAGTACCCAGGAAGTCGTAGCCGGTGAATTGTGCACCCTCAGCCGCACTTATAGCGACGGCGATGTGATCACCCTTGGCTACACCCTCAGCCCCCGCTTGGAGCGCGGCTACCGCAACAGCGTGTCCGTGTTCTGCGGCAGCACCCTGATGGCATTCCCCCTGCCCGGGGAGGACATCGAGTGGCGCTATGCGGTACTGGAGCAGGCCTGCATGACACCCGACGAGCAGGACGGCGAACCGTATGTGATGCTGACTGCTTGCGCTGCGCCTGCTTGGAAAGAAAAGGGCGGCTTTATTCTGCCCCCGCCTCAGAACATCCCCATGAGCGATGCCTATGAGCTGACGCTGATCCCCTATGCGGGTCTTGGCGGAAGAATTGCAGCGTTCCCCAGCGTTGCCAATCGGGGTTGAGCAGGATGAAAACAGCCTTGCCAAACGTTATTGGTTTAGCGCCCATGGCAGGACTTACCGACTGGCCTATGCGTGTTTTGTGCTATCGGATGGGCGCCAACTACGCCTGTTCGGAAATGGTCAGCGCCATGGGTCTGATGTGCGCAAAACCCGGCAATATGGTGTACCGTCAACTGCTGGAGGTGCACCCTGAAGAATCCAATACCGCCTGTCAGCTTTTTGGGCGTGACCCGGTGGTCATGGCGGAAGCGACCCGCCGTGTGACGGAGCTGAACCGGTTCCAGTCCATTGATATCAATATGGGCTGTCCTGCGCGCAAGGTGGTGCATTCCGGCGAGGGCAGCGCGCTGTTGCTCAAACCGGATCTGGCATACAAAATCATGGAAGCCGTCAGGAACAGCACCCATCTGCCGGTCACGGTCAAGACCCGCCTGGGGTTTGACGAGGATAGCATGAACGCTGTGGAGCTGGGCAAGGCTGCCCAGAGTCTGGGGCTCAGGTGGATCTGTCTGCACGGACGCACCCGCCAGCAGCAGTACAGCGGCCAGGCGGACTACGCTGCCATCGCCCGGGTGCGGGAGCAGCTGGACATTCCGGTCATTGCCAACGGCGACGTGTTTGCCGGGACGGACGGTCTGCGCATTCTTCGGGAGACCGGCTGTGATGGTCTGATGATCGGACGCGGCTCTCTGGGTAATCCCTGGCTGTTCAGGGAAGTGTGCGGGGCAATCGATGGCACACAAGCGCCTGAGGTGGGTCTGCAGGAAAGAGTCGAAACGGCACTGATGCACGCGCAGTGGATGGTGGATTACAAGGGCGAGCGCCTGGGTGTGATGGAAATGCGCAAGCATATCGGTCACTATATCGGCGGCCTTCGCGGCGCAACGGCGCTGCGCCGCCAGCTGAATCTGGCCAAAACCCTGGAGGAGATTAACCAGTTGCTCTATTCACTGCTGGCCTGAGTTTTTTGAGGTACAGAAGGAGGAATCGCGATGAAACAAATGATCAAAACAGCCTGCGCACTTTGTCTGGCGCTGTGTATGCTGACCACAGGCGCTTTGGCGGAGCTGAGCTGGCTGGATGACGCACTGTCCTCCTATCTGGATATCAACGACGATACGACCTTTTCGCTGGGCTTTCAGATCAATGAACTGTTGCCTTTCAGCGAGGAAACGGTAGGGATGATCAACGGCGTGCTGGGCCATTTGCGGATGAACAGCCGCGTCCAGGATACCAGTTCGCTGATGGCGCTGCTGGTGGACGGCGAGAATATGCTGAGTTTCTCCGAGAACGAAGCTGACGGCCGTATGGCATTCACCACCAGCCTGCTGCCCAATCGTACGCTGGTTGCCGATGGATCGCCCATGGATGTGCTCAGCGGCAATGAAACGTTGCGCGAGGAGCCCTTCGATCTGTTCCGTGCCATTGAGGGAGCCGAAGAATGCTATATGGATCTGGCGGATGCTATCGTGCCCTTTGCCACGGAAAAGAGCGCCAATTACAAGATCAGCGGCATCGGTTATGCCCGCTGGGTACGTCTTGCCAAGCTGACCGCAGAGGACAGTCAGGCCTTGATGCCCCAGATCATCGCTCTTTTGAGCTGCGGCATGGATCAGGCGTTCCGGGAGCAGCTGCAGGGCATGACCTGCGGCGATAATTTCACCATCGCCCTGTATTCTACCGCTGAGAACGGGGAGCCGCTGGCGATGTACATGAAGGGCAGCGTCACCATGGCGGACGGGGAGAAATGGCAGCTGGCGTATCAGTGGGCCTTCCTCCGGGACGAAGAAGGCCAGGAGGATACCTACCGCTACGAGTTGACCCAGAACAAGTCTCCGCGGCACAAGCGGATCATTGAGGCCTCCCGCGAACTCGGTGGGCAGACTGGTACGCTGGAGATCATCCGCAAGGCTGACATCCAGCTCAAAGACGCCGACCGTAATGAGACCATCGTGATCAAAGACAGCATCGAGGCTGTGGAGAAGGGTAACAAAACCACGCTCACGGGCAGTCTGGTGACCACGGTGAAGGATCAAAGCAGCGAGAACGTGGTGAGCCATGTTACCACCTTTACTCCCGATCTGCTCCTGACGTCCGCCGAAGGTACCGGCGTGCTCAGCGGCTCGGTATCCCTGAAGGAAACCCAGGGGAAGACCGTTCTGCGCGATTTGGTATTCATCTTTGACGAGGAGCCCGCGCAGCTTCTGGATGTGGCTGCGGAGGATGGCAGCCTGTATGCCGTGGCGGAGGAGGATCCGCTGGATCCCGCCATCGCAGGCAGCAGCCTTGCCCAGAATATTGACGTGGACTGGGGCGGGGACACCTCCCTGCAGGATTATCTGGTGGGTAATCCGCCCATTGGCCTGACTGCACATCCCACCACGAAAAAGCCCGTGACGGTGGATCTGGATCAGGCGGATGAAAGCGTTGTCGCCGCCCTCAGGGATGAAATGGCGCAGAATATGGCGGGCGTACTGCTTATCGCCCTGGGACGGCTGCCCCAGGAGGAACTGAGCCTGCTCAGCGATAACATGACCGAGACGGACTATGCCATCTTTATGCAGCTGCTTGGTGATCTGTAGGCTGCTTTTGTTTGAAGAGAGGGAAAACGCATGAAAAAACAGTGGTTCGCTCTAGTGGCTCTGCTTCTTTGCCTGACGCTGGTCTTCCCGGCACTGGCGGCAGAGGGTGAGGATTATACCATGGCCGGCAAGCTGCTCAAGCAGCTGTGGGCGGGCAGCGGGTTTAGCGGCACGCTGGAGTTGGCGGTCTCTGCGGCCGACGGCGCACAGGACGTCTGGGTGACCAAACAGCCTGTTTTGATCGATTGGGACTACATTTACGTGCGCCCTGCTGAAAACAGACTGGCCGAACATCGGGCTGATCTGAACCTGATGGACGGCGAAAACGCGGTTGCAGAGGCTCACTTCCAGTTCCGGGACGGCGCTTTGGCTGCACAGTCGCCTCTGCTGGGGGATGACTGGTTCCGGGTAACGGTGGATCATCTGTTTGCAGCCGATCAGAACACCGTGGAGGGAAATCTGGCGGCGCAGGTGGCGCCGGCTGTTGCCGATCTGCTGGAGAGAAGTGGGATGCCGGCACTGATCGAATTGATTCTGCCGCAGCTGCTCTCCCGACAGGAACAGAGTACGGACGTAGACAAGGTGATGGACGCGATGTCCCTGCGGATGGACCTCTGGTTTGAAGGTCACCGGCAGAACGCCGTGCTGGGCAAGCTGGATGACGACACCACCACCGTGGAAATGAACTATCGGGTCACCCCTGCCAATATCAAAGCCCAGCTGAAGCAGATGGTGCTGGACGTGCTCAGCGACAACGCCATGTTGGAGAGCCTTTCTGCCCTGATGGATCCGGAAATGGCGGCGCTGTTTTTGAATCCTGAGCTGCAGCCCTATTATTTCGAGGCCATCGACGCCCTGCCCCTCAGCGGCGATTTGACCCTGTGCCGCAAGGTGGATATGCAGGGCAATACGGTATTGCTGGAATTGTCCCTGCCTTTTTACGATGCCAAGGGCGGCAGCATGACGCTGAATTACAGCCGGGAAAGCGGCCGGGGCGATTTGCCCGCCACCAATACCATCACCCTGGATGGCGGCGAGCAGAGCATGACGCTGACGTATCTGGAATATAGCAGCATGACAGACGTAACGGTGTATCAGGGTACGTTTGCCGTGGAGGATCGCAGCGTGGAAGGCTTCGCGGTCCAGCCTGACGGTGCAGTCACAGAGCTGCCTTCTGTTGCATTTACCCTGCGCAGGCAGGAAGAGGAGCGCGTGGAGGACAACGATCAGAACGTCTATCAGATCAGCCTGCAGCTTTCTCTGGAGCCCGACCCCCAGGCCAAATCCGCCGCTTCCTTTGAGCCACTGGACATCTCCCTGGAAGGAACCTTCACCAGCCGTACGCTGAAGACTGCTGCTACCGAGGCAGATCTGCAACTGACGATCTCCGGCGAGAGCCGCCCACAGGTGATCGAGCTTCGGTTCCAGGGCGAGACCCGCCGCCAGTGGGAAGTGGAAGCCCTTCCCGATGAGATGGTGGATCTGCTTTCTCTTGACGGAACTGGGCTGGAGGATCTGCTGGCCAAACTGCTGGTCAACGGCGGTGAGGTGCTGGGCTACTTTGTCCAGAACACCCAGCCTGCGGTGGATCAGACCGCCGTCGAAGCTGAAACAGCCGTGGAATAAGGCAAGAACAACACGCGAAATTTGTCATAATACATTCTATGACAAATTTACTCCAAAACTATTGACAGCCCATCATCCGTGGATTATAATGCAAAAACAGCGCGGCGTATGGATAGCCCATACGCCGCGTAGCTGTTCATCTGGATTGTAGGAAAGGGCTGAGAAGATGAGTAATCCATTTGATCTGTTTGGCGAGAACGTTTTTGATGATAATGTGATGCAAAAGCGGCTGCCGAAAGAAACCTATATGGCGCTCAAACGTACCACGGAGGAAGGACGCTCGCTGAACCCGGCCATTGCCAGCATCGTGGCCAACGCCATGAAGGACTGGGCGCTGGAAAAGGGCGCGACGCACTTTACCCACTGGTTCCAGCCCATGACCGGTGTGACTGCCGGCAAGCACGACGCTTTTATTTCTCCCAAAAAGGACGGCACGGTGCTGCTGGAGTTCAGCGGCAAAGAACTGGTACAGGGCGAATCCGACGCAAGTTCCTTCCCCTCCGGTGGTCTGCGCGCTACCTTCGAGGCCCGCGGCTATACCGCATGGGATCCTACCAGCTACGCCTTCATCAAGGACGGCACCCTGTGCATCCCTACGGCGTTCTGCTCCTTTGGCGGCCAGGCGCTGGACCAGAAGACACCGCTGCTACGCTCCATGGAGTGCCTGAACAAGCAGGCGCTGCGTATTCTGAAGTTGTTTGGAAATACCGGCGTAGTGCGCGTGTATCCTACGGTGGGTGCTGAGCAGGAATACTTCCTTGTGGATAAGGATCAGTGGCGGCAGCGTCCTGATCTTGTCACCACCGGCCGCACCTTGTTTGGTGCCCGTCCTCCCAAGGGGCAGGAACTGGACGATCATTATTTCGGCGTCATCAAGCCCCGGGTGCAGGCCTTTATGCAGGATCTGGACAACGAGCTGTGGAAACTGGGCGTTCTGTCCAAGACCAAGCACAATGAAGCCGCTCCTGCCCAGCATGAGATGGCGCCTGTGTTTTCCATCGTCAATATCGCCGCCGACCACAACCAGCTGACCATGGAGATCATGAAGAAAGTTGCTGATCGGCACAATCTGGTGTGCCTGCTGCATGAGAAGCCTTTCGGCGGCATCAACGGCAGCGGCAAGCACAACAACTACGCCCTTAGCACCAATACCGGCCTGAACCTGCTGGATCCCGGCGATACCCCCAGCGAGAACGCCCAGTTCCTTTTGTTCCTCTCAGCGGTTATCGCTGCTGTGGACGATTATCAGGATATGCTGCGCATTACCGTTGCCAGCGCTGGCAACGATCACCGTCTGGGTGCCAACGAAGCACCGCCGGCCATCGTGTCCATCTTCCTTGGCGACGAGCTGACCGCCATTATCGAAAGCATCGTCAGCGCCAGCCGCTACGAAAGCCACGAGCGTGAAGCCATGCGTCTGGGCGTACACATCCTGCCCAAGTTCCCCAAGGACACCACCGACCGCAACCGCACCTCGCCCTTCGCCTTCACCGGCAACAAGTTTGAGTTTCGCAGCCTGGGCAGCGCCCAGAGCATCAGCGCACCCAATGTGGTGCTGAACGCCGCAATCGCCGATACCCTGCAAAAAATGGCCGATGAACTGGAAGCGGCCGAGGACTTCACCGCAGCCGTAGACGCCCTCATCCGCCGTACTCTGAGCCAGCATATGCGCATCATCTTCAACGGCAACGGCTACGATGACGCATGGAAGCAGGAGGCTGCACGCCGGGGCCTTAGTAACCTGCCCACTACCGTGGATGCCCTGCCCCATTATCTGGATGAGCACAACATCGCCCTCTTTGAGCGCCAGAAGGTTTACACCCGGGAGGAAATGCACAGCCGCTATGATATCCACATGGAGAACTACGTGAAAGTGGTGGATATTGAGGCCCTGAGCATGCTGGACATGGCGCGCCATCTGATCATTCCTGCTGCCATCTCCTTCTCCGGCAAGGTTGCCCAAGCAGCCCAGCGCAAGTGCGCGGTCTGCCCCGGCCTTGAGCCCAAGGTGGAGCGTCGTCTGCTTCTTAGCCTCAATGAGGAACTGGAAGCTCTGCAGGCGGGCGTCGACGAACTGGAAGCCGCTCTGGATGAAGCCAATAACTGTTCCGATCTCCTCACTCGTGCCCAGCACACACGTGACCATGTGATCTCTGCCATGAGCCGCATCCGCTGCGCCGGTGATGCGCTGGAAGTGATGGTGGGCAAGGAAGACTGGCCGATGCCCACCTATCAGGATCTGCTGAATGGGGTGTGAGAACGGTATTACCATCACAAGCAAACCCGTGAGTACCATCAATAACAAAAAGCGGCTGATACAGCCGCTTTTTTGATGCCTGCCGGTGACAGCTTGGACACGGCTGCCGACAAATGGAATGCAAACCCTTCCATTTCGGGCGGTGTTTGCTATAATAGAAGCCGTAACAGGTACAAACCAAAGAAAGAGGGAACATTTATGGAACCGAAACTGCAGGCTTTGTGCGAACAGTTTATCCTGAACCGGGATCGGGTGAAGCAAACCCAAAAACTGAGCAGCAGTTATCTGCCCCCTGTCTGTGCACATTTGTACTGCACTCAGGGGAAAACCGTGGATGAGGAACGGCTGAAAGTCTGCCAGAAGCTGATCAAAGAAAAAACAGGTGTTTTTTCCAACTTCCGCGGCATCATGGAGATGGCTTTTGCCTGCATGCTGGCTCTGGAGGAGGAACCGGAAACGGCCCTGAAAAACGCTCTTTCCGCCTACAATCTTTTGAAAAAGGAGTTTACCGCCTCCCAGTATCTGCCTCTGGCCGCATTCCTGCTGAAGGATGAAGCGGATGTGAACGGGATCATTGCCCGGGGTCGAGAGATTTATCAGACCATGCGCAAGGAGCATCCCTTCCTTACCTCTACGGAAGACAGCGTGTTCGCTGTGTTGATGGCCTTCTCCGACAAAGATAACGATGCTCTCATTGAAGATATGGAAGCCTGCTATACCCTTCTGAAGGAACGTTTCAACAACGGCAACAGCGTGCAGGCCGTCTCCCACGTACTGGCCATGGCTGAGGGTACCCCGGAGGAGAAGACCGGCAAGCTCTTTGACCTCTTCGATGCCCTCCGGCGATCCGGTCTCAAGTACAGCAAGTATTATGAGCTGGCCACGCTTGCCGCCCTTTCCACTCTGCCTGTGGATGTGGGGCAGATGGCCATGGATATGCTGGATGTGGATGCATGGCTTTCTGGGCAGAAGGGCTACGGCTTCTGGGGGACGCCCAAAGCCACCCGGCTGATGCACGCCACCATGATCGTGTCCAATGCCTATACCAGCAATCTCACCCTGAGCACAGCTGCTTTCGCCGGCACCCTCACCATGGTGATCAGCCAGCAGATTGCCACCATGGCCGCTATCGCCGGTGCCAATGCTGCCATTACTGCGGCCAATAGCTGACCCAAAGGAAGCAGGGCACAGGGGATGCTGCGGAACGATTTTTTCTGAACAGAACGCCCCGGTAACGGATGTCCATTCATCCGTTGCCGGGGCGTTTGTTGTAGGCATAGCTCCGTTCGTATATCACTTATCGGTTTTCCGGGGTCTGCCCCGCTTGGGCTTCTCCCCGTCGGTGGGCTGGGCTTTTGCCTTGACAACCGTCTTTTTTTCGTCGGTGGTCGCGTTTGCAGCAGCCTTTTTTCCAGCAGCCTTCGCAGCAACGATCCCCGCCTTTTCCAGCATGGGCTTCAGATACTGCCCGGTATAGCTGCCTTCGCACAGTGCCACTTCCTCCGGGGCACCTGTCGCCACGATGGTACCGCCGCCGTCGCCGCCTTCAGGACCAAGGTCGATCAGGTAGTCGGCAGTCTTGATCACGTCCAGATTGTGCTCGATCACCAGCACGCTGTTACCGCCTTCCACCAGCCGCTGTAAAACACCAATCAGCTTATCCACGTCTGCCATGTGCAGGCCGGTGGTGGGCTCGTCCAGCAGGTACAGAGTACGCCCGGTGGCGCGGCGGCTCAGCTCGGTGGCCAGCTTGATGCGCTGGGCCTCGCCGCCGCTGAGCTGGGTGCTGGGCTGCCCAAGCTTGATGTAGCCCAGACCTACATCATAGAGGGTCTGGAGCTTCTTCAGGATGGGCTCGTGGTTTTCAAAGAAGGAGAGGGCGTCCTCAACGGTCATCTCCAACACGTCGTGGATGGTTTTGCCGTTGTAGCGAACGTCCAGCGTTTCCCGGTTGTACCGTGCGCCTTTGCACACGTCGCAGGGTACGTAGATGTCCGGCAGGAAGTGCATCTCGATTTTGAGAAGACCGTCGCCGGAACAGGCCTCGCAGCGTCCGCCCTTGACGTTGAAGGAGAAGCGGTTCTCCTTGTAGCCGCGGGCTTTGGCTTCGGGGGTCATGGCGAAGATCTTGCGGATGAGATCGAACATGCCGGTATAGGTGGCGGGGTTGGAGCGAGGTGTGCGGCCGATGGGACTCTGGTCGATACAGATGATCTTGTCCAACTGCTCTACGCCCTCCATCCGCTGGAAGGCACCGGCGTGGGTCTTGGCGCGGTTGAGCACTTTGGCCAGATGCTTGTGGAGGATCTCGTTGACCAGACTGCTCTTGCCTGAACCGCTCACGCCGGTGACGCAGCAGAACACGCCAAGAGGGAAGTCCACCGTCAGGTTTTTCAGGTTGTTCTGGGTAGCGCCGACCACCTTCAGCCAGCCCTTGGGCTGCCGCCGATTGCCAGGGACGGCGATGAACCGCTTGCCACTCAGGTACTGGCCAGTGAGGGAGTTGGGGTTTTGCAAGATTTGGTCGATGGTACCTTCCGCCATGATTTCGCCACCGTGGATGCCCGCGCCGGGACCCACGTCCACGATGTAGTCGGCGGCGTACATGGTATCTTCGTCATGCTCCACCACGATCAGGGTATTGCCGAGATCGCGCATGCGCTTGAGGGTACTCAGCAGCTTTGCGTTATCTCGCTGGTGCAGGCCGATGGAAGGCTCGTCCAAAATGTACAGCACGCCCATCAGGCTGGAGCCGATCTGCGTGGCCAGCCGGATACGCTGGGCTTCGCCACCGCTGAGGCTGGCAGCCGCCCGGCTCAGGGTCAGGTAGCTGAGACCCACGCTGTCAAGGAAGCCAAGTCTTGCGTCGATCTCCTTGAGGATCTGGTAAGCGATCATCTTGTCCTTGCCGCTGAGGGACAGGCTGCGGAAGAAGTCCCGCGCGGCGGAAATGCTCAGGTCGCTGACCTGGCTAATGTTGAGGCCGCCAACGGTCACCGCCAGCACTTCCGGCTTCAGCCTGCGCCCCTGACAGACTTCACAGGGACTTTCCAGCATGTATTCCTCATAGGCGGCCTTCATGCCGTCGCTGGTGGTTTCCTGATAGCGGCGCTCCAAAGAGCGGATCACGCCTTCGAAGGTGGTCTGGTAACGGCCTTCGCCATTAGCCCCCTGATAATGGATGGTGATCTTCTCATCTGTTCCATACATCAGGATGTCCATCACTTTTTTCGGCAGATCCTTGACCGGGGTATCCAGCGAGAAACCATACTTTTCGGACAGGGCTACAAAGTAGGTGTGCGCCATGCTGTTGCGGTCAGCCACGTTCCAGGCCATGGCCTGCAGGGCACCCTGGTTTAGGCTCAGCTCCGGGTTGGGGATGATGCTGTCCTGGGTGATACGCATGATGGTGCCAAGGCCGCTGCAATGGGGGCAGGCGCCGAAGGGGCTGTTGAAGGAAAACATCCGGGGGGATAGTTCCTCGATGGAGATGCCACAGTCGGGGCAGGCATAATTCTGGCTGAACAGGATTTCGCTCTCGCCCATCAGGTCGATGAGCACCAGGCCGCCGCTTTCCTTGGCAGCAGTCTCCAGACTGTCCGCCAGACGCTTGCGCATCTCATCGCTGGGGCGGACGATCAGGCGGTCTACCACGATCTCGATGGTGTGTTTGAGTTTCTTATCCAGCGCAGGCGGCTCATCCAGGTCATAGACCTCGCCGTCTACACGGATGCGGACATAGCCGCGCTTTTTGGCGTCCTCCATCAGCTTGACGTGTTCGCCTTTGCGGGCACGGACGATGGGCGCAAGCACCTGCATGCGCTGCCCCTGGGGCAGGGTGAAAATCTGATCCACCATCTGGTCGACGGTCTGCTGCTTGATCTCCTTGCCGCACTTGGGGCAGTGAGGCACGCCGATGCGGGCGTAGAGCAGGCGCAGGTAGTCATGGATCTCGGTGACCGTACCCACGGTGGAGCGGGGATTGCGACCCGTGGTCTTCTGGTCAATGGAGATGGCGGGGGAGAGGCCCTCGATGGAGTCGATATCGGGCTTTTCCATCTGTCCAAGGAACTGG
Source organism: Clostridiales bacterium (assembly GCA_015056365.1). Taxonomy (GTDB): domain Bacteria; phylum Bacillota; class Clostridia; order Christensenellales; family Aristaeellaceae; genus Limiplasma. Next base: position 99,341 of record SVGM01000012.1, read on the forward strand.
CGGGCATAGGAGGAAAGGCTCTCCACATAGCGCCGCTGGCCTTCGGCATAGATGGTGTCGAAGGCCAGACTGGTTTTGCCGGAACCGCTGAGACCGGTGAAAACCACCAGTTTGTTGCGGGGAATCTCCAGCGTTATGTTTTTCAGGTTGTGTTCGCGCGCGCCGCGAACGATCAGCTTATCCTGCAAAGGATTACACCTCAATCAGTTCATAGTCCATGGTGCCCAGTCCCAGCTTCTGCGCATGCTCGATGCCTGCGCGCCAGTTGGTGACGGGATGGGTATCGTTGAAAATGTCGCCGGTGTTGTGGCCCTGATCGGTCAGGTAGGTGCCTTCCAGACGGTGCATCTTGTTGCAGGCATCAGCACAGGCCATGTCCAGCGCCACCGGGTCAAAGCTGGCGAAGATGCCAACGTCAGGGATGATGGGCGCGTCGTTTTCGCTGTGGCAGTCGCAGAAGGGAGACACGTCCATGACAAGAGAAACATGGAAGTGGGGCTTGTCCTTGAGGACGGCCATGGCGTACTCGCTGATCTTGCAGCCCAGCATCTCGCAGCTGGAATCCGGACCGGTGATAGCGCCCTGATGACGGCAGGCGCCCACACAGCGGCCGCAGCCTACGCAGATGTCGTGGTTGATGACGGCTTTGCGCTCCTTGCCCTCGCCCACGAAGCTGATAGCGCCGTGGGCGCACTGGCGCATGCACAGGCCGCAGCCTACGCAGGCGTTGGGACGGACGGCGGGCTTGCCGTCGTGGTGCATGTGACGTTTGCCGGCAGTAGAGCCAAGGCCCATGCCGATGTTCTTCAGCGCGCCGCCGAAACCGGCCCCCTCATGGCCCTTAAAGTGGTTGACACTGATGATGGCTTCTGCGTCCACGGCGGCACGGCCGATGATCGCTTCCTTGCAGTAGATGCCGTCGATGGGAACGTGCACGTCGTCGTTGCCGGTGAGGCCGTCGGCGATGATCACATGGCAGCCGGCCTGCATGGGGCCGAAGCCGTTTTCAAAGGCAGCCTGCAGGTGATCCAGCGCATTGCGGCGCATGCCCACGTAGAGAGTGTTGCAGTCCGTCAGGAAGGGACGGGCGCCCATCTCCTTTAGCATGTCCACAACGACTCTGACATAGTTGGGGCGCAGGAAAGCCATGTTGCCCGGCTCACCGAAGTGGATTTTCACGGCGGTGAATTTGCCGTCCAGATCCATGGTGGGCATACCGGCCTTTTCGATTAGGTTGCGCAGCTTCTGAAGGATATTCTTCTCGGGGGTGGTGCGGAAATTCGTAAAGAAAACTTTGGATTTTTCCATGATGATTTCCTCCTGTTATTTTCTGGCCTATGAAGATAGGATGCGAAAATATGTTCTTGCGCGCTATTGTATCATAGCTAAGGGGTAGAAACAAGTGCCGAAGTAGAAAAATCAGGAAGGAATCTGCGTTTCTTGACAGGGTTCTGGCGCTTTTGTATACTGACTCTGTTCGATTGTCACATTGACAAGGAGGGGTTATCATGCGCAAGGCACGCAGATGGCTTGCGGTTCTTTTTTTCATGATGCTGCTGCTGGCCGTGGCTGGTGCGGCGGCGCAAACGCTTCAGGAGGAGCCGTGGCTTTGGCTGGAGGCAGGAGAAGGGCGGCAAATCGTCGTTCAGGATACTCAGTACGGCGACACGCTCTTTTTGCCTTCCTATATGAATATGTCCGCTCTTCCCCTGGCTGCGGAATCCGACAGCCTGTGGCTGACAGCGGGAGAGACCACCGTGGAAGTTGATCTGACCCAGCCGGTGGATCTGACGGTGCTTTTTCCGGACGGCCCGGATGAAGAGGGCGTTTATCAGCTGATGGTCTCTGCCGTGCAGGGGGAGACCGGCAGGGCGCTACGCATCCGACAGTCTGCTTATCAGGCTGCGCTGTTCGTCACCAGCGGCGATCCGGAGAATCGCGGCCGCGCCTATGTGGACAGCTTGGTGGATCCCAAAAGCGATCCCATCACGGATGCTTCGCTGCTGATGATCGACGCAGAGGGTGAGGCGGTGTATGACGACGAGCTTAGGGAACTGCGCGGCCGTGGCAACACCACCTGGGAATGGGGCGTGAAGAAGGCCTACCAGATCAAGCTGGAGAAAAAGACTGACCTGCTGCAGAGCAGGAATCCGGCCAACAAGGAACGCACCTGGATCCTGCTGGCGGAGTCTTTTGACTGCTCACTGGTGCATAACACGGTGTGCCTGAGCCTGGGACATGCCCTGGAGCTTGAGGGTACGCCGGAATTCCGGCCGGTGGATCTGTACTACGACGGCGAATACCGCGGGTACTATCTGCTGACGGAGAAGGTGAATGTAAAGCCTGGCCGCCTGCCCATCCGGGAGTTGGACGGCGAGATCGAGGAGATCTACCCCAGCATCGCCGACAGCGAACGCTATCCTGTTGCGGATGACGTGACCGATATCGGCAAGATCCGTTACGTATCCGGTCTGGACGTGTCCTTTGGCCAGTCAGGTGCGTATCTGGTGGAGCTTGATCTCTACGGCGGCTGGGATTCGGAGAGCCAATTCGCTACCAAAAGCGAAATTGAATATGAAATCAGAAGTCCTGAATACGCCAGCCGGGAGGACGTGGTGTATGTTCAGCGGCTGATGAATGAATTGGAAGAAACCGCTCTCGCGGGCGGCGTTCATCCGGTGAGCGGCAAGCGGCTGGAAGAGTGTATCGACATTGATTCTCTGGCCCGCTTCCTGCTGGTAAACCAGTTTGCCAAAACCTGCGACTTTGGCTATACCTCCACCAATTTCTATCTGCCTGAGGGAAGTACCCAGTTCAAGGCAGGCCCGCTGTGGGACTTCGATATTGCCTTTGCCATGCGTGATACCCGTCCCTATGAGGGTGGCGTGGAAGGGTATGTGCCTCAGGAACGCTGGATCTGGGCCGTGATGGATGTGCCGGTGGTTCAGGAGGCCATGCAGCGCATCTATTTTGAGGAAATGGAACCCTTGATTTCCGATGTGCTGCTGGCGCAGGGTGATGCGGAGCAAAAGGGACTCAGATCGTTGGAAAGCTATTTGATGCTGACAGAGTCTTCCCGCCGGATGAACTATGACCTGTGGGAGCTTGGCGGCGAATACAGGAACATCAATAAGGAAACGTTGTATCCTACTTTTGAAGAAAACTGGGAGTACTTCGTAAACTATGTGAAGGGTCGCCACGAGTGGCTGAACTGGGATATGGCGCTGTGGTCGGGCAATGAGATCGAGCACGCAGAACTGGCGCTGAGCTACGTAAACGCGGATGTGGCAAACTCAGCCATCATTCAGCCTGGCAGCGTCTATCAGAACTACACCGTTAGCGCAGTGACCTGGAGTAGCGTTCCTGATGAGGAAACACCCTGGCGCGCGATCTACACAGCAGAGGTGGAACTCACAGCAGAGCAGGGCAGCCGTTTTACCGCAGACGCTACTGCCGGCGTCAATGGCACGGAAGCACAGGTGGTAGCCGTCAGCGATACTTCGATGACTGTCCGGTTTGCGTTCAGCGGTCCGGTGTATGTCCCGGCTGTCTACGAGGACGTGGACTACGGTATGCTGTTCCATTACGACTACTATGTGGATCAGTATCCGGAGCTGCTGGATGAGTATGGCGACGACCCTGAGGCGATCCTGGAGAACTATGTGTATTACGACCTGCCTGTGGGCGTAGCGGCCATCGAAACCTTTGACTTTGATCTGTACTACGAAGCCTATATGCCTGTGCTGGAAGCGTATTTCTTCAGCGATACCTATGAAAGCACCATGTACTATCTGGATAACGATCAGCCGGAGCTGATGAGGGGCATGGGTGAGCTCATCGCGCCTGCGGAGGATGAATTCCGGCCGATCGAAAAATAAAACCGAAGAAAAACAATAGATAGAAAAAAGACATGCGCGGACGAAAAATGTCGGATCTGGGAAAGTTTCGTCCGCGTTGTCTATACGGTAATATGGACACACCCGGTAGCGTGTTCATATCCATCTGGGAAAAACGACAGTATGGCAATGATTAGCGTGTTCGGGGAATGAAAAAATTTTAGAAAAAAGTACAAAAAAGTATTGCATTCAAAAATAGATTGATGTATACTACTGAAGCTGTCTGTTTAGGGATGAAGCGGTAAGTTGCCGCCATGGCCATGGCGGGTAATTATCGTGGACCAGCCCGGTAATCGGGCGACGGACTTGAGACACGGCGCAGGTTGCGCCGTCGGGCGGCGCTCGGGCGGGAGCGAACAAAGCCTCTCGCCTATGAAAAAGTCGCCGATGGACACACCCGGCGCGGTGTACTTGAGACCAAAAATCAAGGAGGAACGAAAATGGCCAACCAGAAAATCCGTATCAAGCTGAAGGCTTACGAGCACAACCTGATCGATCAGTCTTCCGAGCGGATCGTGGAGACCGCCAAGCGCACTGGCGCGAAGGTATCCGGTCCCATTCCGCTGCCCACCGAGAAGGAGATCGTCACCATCCTGCGTGCTCCCCACAAGTACAAGGATAGCCGTGAGCAGTTCGAAATGCGCACCCACAAGCGCCTGATCGACATTCACAACCCCAACCCCCGCA
>SVGM01000001.1 GCA_015056365.1 Clostridiales bacterium
ATGGTGGATATAGTTCAGTGGTAGAGCGCCAGATTGTGGCTCTGGAAGTCGTGGGTTCGAACCCCACTATCCACCCCACTTACCTTGGGGTATCGCCAAGTGGTAAGGCACGGGACTTTGACTCCCGCATTCGTAGGTTCAAATCCTGCTACCCCAGCCATGATGCGATATCAACAAGCACAAAAAACCGGAATCATTCGATTCCGGTTTTTTGTTGTCTGTTTTTTCTCACCTGAACTTTTCCAAACGGTACAGCTGCTCCTCATCAATGATGTCGATACCGTTTTTGTAGTCATACCCCATCTTGCGATAGAACGGACAAGCCGTAATCGAAGCAGGAATCTCAATCCGCTTGGCCCTAAGGAAAAACTCGTCTGCTTCCAGCGTTTCAATGATTGCCCTGCCAATGCCCATCCCCTGATACTCCGGCAGTACGAAAACATTAAACAGGCTGCTTTCGTCTTCTTTGCCCCAGTATGGGCCGATGGCTCCACAACCTACGATCGTATTCCCATCGCACACAACGTAAAAGTGCATCCATTGAGCCCGCTGAGCCATGGTTTCCGCAGACAGTGCCTTCACATCGTTTTCGATATGCTCCTGGGAATAATCCTTGATATTGGTGGTTCGCAGCGTAGTAGCAATAACCGCGGCTACTGCTTCTTCATCCCCCGCTGCAAAGCGTCTGATCGTGATGTTCTCCTGCATCGAATGGTTCTCCTTCTCTTCGATATGGCTATGGCGAAACGGGCGGACACGATTGTTCGTGCCCGCCCCGTTTTGCTTTCATTATCAGCCGATGACCGTATATCCCTGATCCTCTACCGTCTTCTTGAGCAGCGCATCGTCAATTTCTGCATTCAGCTTGACGATCGCCGTGCCGGTCTCGTGGCTGACAATGGCTTCGGTCACCTGGGGCAGTTCTTCCAGTACTTTCTTTACTCGGCCGGAGCAGTGGCCGCACATCATGCCTTCGATCTTCATGGTCTTTTCCATGGGCTTAACCTCCTTAGCAGGTTTGATTTTTCTATCCTTCCTCGCGCTGTGGATGTTGATCAGATTCAATCGAAGCGCGTTGGATACCACACAGAAGCTGCTGAGACTCATGGCAGCAGCGCCAAACATGGGATTCAGCCTCCAGCCCAGCAGGGCGATGAATACGCCGGCTGCCAGGGGGATGCCGATGACATTATAGCAGAATGCCCAGAACAGATTTTGATGGATATTGCGCAGGGTAGCCCGGCTGAGGCGAATGGCGGCAGGCACATCGCTGAGACGGCTGTTCATCAGCACCACATCGGCAGCGTCAATGGCAACGTCCGTGCCTGCGCCGATAGCGATGCCGATGTCTGCGCGGGTCAGCGCCGGAGCATCGTTGATTCCGTCGCCCACCATGGCCACCTTGCCCGCATCCTGCAAGCGTCGCACCACATGCTCTTTGCCCTGAGGCAGCACGTCCGCAATCACTTCATCAACGCCCGCCAGCCTGCCGATGGCTTCGGCTGTTCGCTGGTTGTCGCCGGTGAGCATCACTACGCGCACACCCAGCTTCTTCAGTTCCGTCACCGCCTGGGGGCTGTCCTCCTTCAGGGTATCCGCCACAGCGATCACACCCAGCAGACGATCATCCCGGCTGAACAAAAGCGGTGTTTTTCCCTGCTGTGCCAGCTCGTCCATCTGGTTTTTCACCTTCTGATCGACTGCAGCATAGGCCGTCATATACGCCAGATTGCCGCCGCGAAGCATCCGGTCGTCCAGGGTGGCGCACAGGCCGTTGCCGGGCAGCACCTGAAAGCCTTCCACATCAGCAGGCACGTTGCCCTTCTCCTGTGCATAACTGACGATTGCCTTTGCCAGCGGATGTTCGCTTTTGGCTTCCAGTGCATAGGCCAGATTCAACAGTTCGTCCGCTGCCACGCCGTCTGCAGGCAGCACGTCGGTCACCACAGGCGTGCCTTTGGTCAGGGTACCGGTCTTGTCCAAAACAACGATCTGGGTCTTGCCCGCCTCCTCAAGGGAAGCAGCTGTTTTGAACAAAATACCGTTCTTTGCACCCACGCCGTTGCCAACCATAATGGCCACCGGCGTGGCCAGCCCCAACGCGCAGGGGCAGCTGATCACCAGCACGGAAATACCCCGCGCCAACGCAAAGCCGAAACTTTCCCCCAACAGCAGCCAAACGGCGATGGTAATGACTGCAATGGAAATGACGATCGGCACGAACACGCCGGATACACGATCGGCCACTTTGGCGATAGGAGCTTTGGTGGCCGCTGCGTCGCTGACCATGCGGATGATCTGGGAAAGGGTGGTATCCTGCCCCACACGGGTGGCTTCACAGCGCAGATAGCCGCTGCGGCTGGTGGTAGCTGCCGATACGCTGTCGCCTGCCGACTTGTCCACCGGGATACTCTCGCCTGTAAGCGCCGACTCATCCACAGCGCTTTCGCCTTCCAAAACGATGCCATCCACCGGAATATGACCGCCGGGACGCACTACGAAAACGTCCCCTGCCTTCACCTGCTCGATGGGCGTTTCTACCTCCGCGCCGTCAATGAGCAGCGTGGCCGTCTTGGGCGAAAGCTTCATCAGGCTTTTCAGAGCGTCGGTGGTTCTGCCCTTGGAGCGGGCCTCCAGCATCTTTCCGACGGTGATCAAGGTCAGGATCATGGCAGCGGATTCAAAGTAGAACTCATGCATGTAACTCATCACGCCCGCCGCATCTGCTCGCAGCTGCGCACCTGTCATCGCAAACAGCGCATACACGCTATATCCAAAGGCCGCCGCCGATCCAAGAGCCACCAGCGTATCCATATTGGGTGCGCCCTTCATCATTCCCTTAAAACCGCTGATAAAGAATCGCTGGTTGATCACCATAATGATTCCCGCCAGAAGTAGCTGCAAAAGGCCAACTGCTACATGGTTGCCATCCAGAAAGGCGGGCAATGGCCAGTTCCACATGGTATGACCCATTGAAATATACATCAACACCAGCAGGAATCCCAGCGATGCGATCAAGCGGCGCTTGAGTCTCGGGGTTTCACGATCGGCAAGGGCATCGGCGTCGGGCTGGACGACCGTAGTAGTACTGCCGTCTGGGGCTGGGCCGCCTTTGATGCTGGCTCCGTATCCGGCGGCTTCCACCGCCGCGATGATGGCAGCGTCGCCTGCTGTGCCTTCCACGCCCATGCTGTTTGTCAACAGGCTGACGGAGCAGGCAGCAACGCCCTCCACCGCAGAAACCGCCTTTTCCACGCGGGCGCTGCAGGCGGCGCAGCTCATGCCCGTCACATTATATTGCTTCATGCTTTCAGCTCCTTATTTCATCAACTTATGCAGGGTGGCCACCAACTCCTCCACCGTATCCTCCCGTCCGGCAGCGATATCCTCTCTGACGCAGGTACGGATGTGTTCGCCAAGCAGTTCTCTGCTAAAGGCATTCAGGGCCGCATTTGCGGCAGCCACCTGCACCAGAATATCGATACAGTAGGCGTCTTTCTCCACCATGCCCCGGATACCGCGAATTTGCCCCTCGATACGGTTGAGGCGGTGAATCAGCTTATCGTGCTCCGTTTGGGAGCGTTCCTTATTTTCGTGGCAATGTTTGCAGGGCAATACGTTCACTTCCTTTGGTTGACCAGAAGAAATTAGCAGTTAGGTTACACTAACAGTATATACCCCTGTGGGGTATATGTCAATAAGAAAAGCCAGCGCATTTGCAATACGCTGGCTCGCCGCCTGTCGTCGCAGGCCTGCGATGGATTTGATATCACGCAATCATTGTTTCTTCCAATGCGCCCACCGGATGGCCTCCGTATACCCAATCTTCCGGTAGAAGGGGTCTCCCCCGCCAGTCATGTACTCCGCGCCAAGTGCGCCCATCTGCTGGTAATGACGGGTAAGCGCAGCCGCTGCAAGCCCCTTGCCCCGGTGCTCAGGTACAGTACAAAGGGGCTCCATATAGGCCAGCTTGTTTTCCTCTACCCACCACATGCCTGAGTAACAGACATATTCACCGGTCGCGTCAGCGATGATGACATCATACTCATAGGTGGAATGTGGCGGCGGCGCCATGATACTGCTGACAATGCCCTGATAGGATTTGACCGGATTCCAGTCCGTGCCCGGATCCTCTCCGTCCCAGTTCTCAAAGGGACCCTTGTCCTCATGGTTGAAGCCTTTCCAGCAGCAAATAGCCAGTTTGACCGGATCCACATCCGAAGGATCCACCCAATGATAACCCTCTGGAAGCGGACGGTTCAGCACCGTCTTATGGAAATTTAGCAGCATATCATCATAGGCATAAGCCTGTGCATAACCCAGTTTTTGCGCCGCCTCCATCAAAGCGGTCTGAGCGGGGAAGAACACCAGCTCCTTCTCGCCGGGCTTGCCTGGCATGGTACTGTCCGCATAAGCAATCATTTCCTCTGCCAGAAACTCATAGCCAGGCAGCAGGTGAAAAAACACATTGGTCAGCGGACTTTCGTAGAAAACGAAGCCTACCGGCTTGCCTTCATCCAGCCAGAAGCGGTTCAGATAGGTAAAACGTTTATCCATCCACGAGGAAGTGAGCGCATATTCAAAAAAAGGCGCAGGCATGCCAGTAACGCAACAGGGTGCATAGTTTTCGATCATCAGATCCCATGCTAGCTGGTTGTCGCCGAGCAGCTGAAAGTTTTTGGTGGTGATAGCCATATGGATACTCCCCTTCTCCATGTATTCTTGTGTTACTCGATGCCTGCCAGCTCCCGCACCACCTGGCCAGCAATGATCAGTCCCATCACCGACGGCACAAAGGAGGTGCTGCCGGGAGTCTGCCGCTTGCCGGGCATCGGCTGTTCCGTGCCGTCTTCTGAGATAGGCGTGATGGCAGGCTCGGTGGAATAGCACACCTTCAGCCGCTGTACGCCCCGCTTACGAAGCTCCTGACGCATCACCCGTGCCAGCCTACATACGCTGGTCTGGTTGATGTCCGTGACCACCAGCTTGGTGGGGTCCAGCTTGTTGCCTGCGCCCATAGCACTAATGAGCTTGACGTCCATCCGGTCGCAGCGCACCGCCAGCTCCAGCTTGGCAGAGACAGTATCGATGGCGTCAATCACATAATCATAAACCGACAAGTCCACTTCGTCAGCGTTTTCAGGCAGATAAAACATTTGCCGGGCTTCTACCCGCAGATCTGGATTGATGGACAACAGGCGGTTTGCCATAGCCTCCGTTTTGGGCATACCGATGGTGTCCCGGGTGGCGATCAGCTGGCGGTTCAGGTTGGTCAGGCTGACGGTATCATTATCGAACAGATCCAGCGCGCCCACGCCGCTGCGCGCCAGCGCCTCCGCCGCGTGTCCACCGACGCCGCCCAGTCCGAAGACCGCGACACGACTCGCTTCAAGGCGTTGCATACCTTCCCGGCCCATAAGAAGCTCCGTCCTTGCAAAGATACTCTCCATGGCAAGTCCTCCATCCTGTTTCTGTAGGCATTATACCACATTGTTTCCCTGCCACCAACAGCAAAAGAATGCAAAACAAACATTGCGTTTGTTTTTGAGATATTGTAGAATAAATCGACTTGAATACGAAAGGCGCTGGGCGCAATGATAGAAATCATCGTCAATCCTGCGGCAGGCAACGGCCGCGCAAAAGTCATTGCTGAGGAAGTGACTCGCTACCTTACGGAGAAGAACATCGAGCATACCATGGTCTATACCGAGCATCCCGACCATGCCACCGAGCTGGCAAAAGATGCAGCCGCACGGGGTATTGAAACTGTCGTGGCGCTGGGCGGTGACGGAACGGTGACCGAAGTGGCCCGCGGCCTTGCACACACCGGTACGGCGCTGGGCATCATCCCCTCCGGAACCGGTAATGATTTTATCAAAGCTATCAACATTCCCCGTAGCTGGCGCGACGCAGTCGATTTTATTCTGACTCATCCCGCCCGCGAGGTAAACACCGGCACCATGAACGACCGTTTCTTCATGAATGCCTGCGGCGCTGGGTTTGATGTGATGGTGCTGGATTATTCCATCGAAGCCAAGAAGCATTGCAGCGGCATCTGGCCGTATTTCTACGGTATCATCCGCGCCATCAAGAACTACAAGCCCTTCCGCATGCACGTAGAAGTCGGCGATGACCTAGTTCTCGACGGCGAATACATGCTCTGTTCCATTGCCAACGGCCAGTATATTGGCGGCGGCATTCCCATCGCCAGGCAGGCAGACGTGACCGACGGGCTGCTGGACGTGCTGGTGGTGGATGCCGTACCCCGCTGGAAGATTCCCTTCTACCTGCCCGCCATCATGCTGGGAACGCTGCCCAAACTAAAGCCCGCTCATCTTTATCGCGTCCAACGCTGCCGCCTGTCCTCTCCTGGCATGCGCCTGAATCTGGACGGCGAGGTGCTTCCCATCGAAGACGCTTCCTTTGCACTTAAAGCAGACGCCTTAAAGATTCACTGGTGAAAGGCATCCGTAAACGCTTCGTAATTCTGTTTTCCTGACTGGACTTGGATTTCCTGATTTGTGATATACTATCTACACCAGGAACCCCAATACCCCCCTTTGTTTTATGACTGCGGCCTACGCCGCGCTTTCGTATTACCAAATGAAAGGACTGACCCAAAATGACGAATCTGGCAAACAAACTGAAAACCACCTGGCTCAAGGGTGTGGAATGGCTGGGACAGAGCGCCTCCAATATGGCTGACAATGCCAAGCAGCGCTTGGCAGAGATGGGGATGGAATCCCGCCGCGGCGAGCTGATGAACGATCTGCCCAAGAAAGCCCTCCAGCTGTGGCAGGAAGGCGTCGAACTTCCCGAAGAACTGTGCGAGATGCTTGGCGAGCTCAACGAGCTGAACACCACGTTGGAGGCCATCCGCGCTGAGCGCGAAGCCAGGAAACCCAAGGCGCTTCTTGCCAAGACCATCGAAGCCGCGGAAACCACTGCGGAAGCGACCGACCCTGCTGCCGAAGAGGAAGGTGTTGCTGAAGAACCCGAAGCCTCCCAAACGGAATGCCCCGCGGAGGATGCGCCCGAAACCGCCGCCGAAGAAAACACCATCCCCGTCGAAGAAGAAGAAAACGCCTGAATTTCATACAGCCGCTGCGAGTGCTCTTGCAGCGGCTGTCTATTTTTGTTCGGCGGATGAGCATGCGAAGGATGCCTGGCCGTTTCTTTTGGAGGAGTGAGCCCCGTTTACACCGACCCTTGCCCCCGGCTTCAACCCGTGGTATCATAAATCCGTTCAATCATTTTCTTTTTTCATAAGGAGCGATTTCATGGCAACCATCCACCTGCTCTGCGGAACCATCAGCAGCGGAAAAACCACCTACGCCCGCAAGCTGCAGCAGGCACATCCTGCGGTAATGATTTCATGCGACGAGCTGACGCTTCCCATGAACGGTTTATTCCCTCCGGAAAACCATGACGCTATCACCGCAGTGATCAGGCCGTATCTGGTGAAGATTGCGCTGGATACCACCCTCGCAGGTGCAGATGTGATTCTGGACTGGGGATTTTGGCGCAGGCAGGACCGGCTGGAGATTACCCGGCAGTTTCAACAGCACAACGTGAATGTACAGTGGTACTATCTGCATCCTTCGGATCAGGAATGGCAAAAACGCATCGACCAGCGCAATGCCGCCGTGGCTGAAGGAACCTGTCAGGCCTATACGGTAGACGAAGGCCTTCGGCAAAAATGCCTGGATTGGTTCGACGCTCCACAGGCGGACGAAATGCAGGGTTGGATCGTTGTGGACTAACACATATATGAACCAAAAACACCCTGAGCATGCTATGTTCAGGGTGTTTTTGGGATTCCAACGACTGTTGCGGCTTTCACAGCCCGATTTTCCTACCGCCAGTTACGGACAATGAGCAAGAATCCCTCCACCAAGCCGGGCATACCCACATCCTGCGCTGCCACAGCGGGTACTTTTGCAATCACCTGCTGCCCCAGCAAAATCCTTACCAGCCCGATGGTCTCCCCGGCCTGAAGGGGCGCTTCCAGCTGCTGTGGCAGCTCAACTTCCAAGGACAACTGCTTCTCCTGCCCTGCCTTGAGCAGCATGCTCACGCCGCTCCCCACAGCGGCGTCCACCGTGTCGGTCATGCCCAGCTTCACCGGCACGCTTTTGCCCAGCAGATCACCTTTATTCAAAAGCGTTACCCGCCGATACCCGGCAAATCCGTAGTCCAGCATGGCGCGGGCTTCGTCAAAGCGCGTCTGGCTGTTGGGCACACCAAGCACTACCGCAATCAGCCGCATGCCATCCTTCTGAGCGGTAGCACTGAGACAGTAGAGCGAATCGTCCGCAGAACCAGTTTTCAGGCCGTCGCAGCCATCATAGAAGCGTACCAGACGGTTGGTGTTGGTCAGGTCGGTTGTGCGGCCGCCCGGATGGGTCAGCGTGTCCATCCATACGGCAGCATGGGTGAAGTATTCCGGATGCCGACTGATCTCACAAGAGAGCCGAGCCACATCCCGCGCTGTGGTGTGCTGACCCTGCACCGGCAGACCGGTCGCATTGACGTAGACCGTATCGTTCATGCCAAGCTCCTCAGCCCGCTGATTCATCAGCACAGCAAAGTCGCCCTCCGTTCCGCCGATGTGCTCCGCGATGGCACAAGCAGCATCGTTGGCGCTGGCAATAATGGTGGCGTGCAGCAAATCCTTGAGCGGATACGTGGCGCCCGCGTCCAAAAATGCCTGACTGCCGATCTGCTGCGCAGCACTCTGGCTGATGGTGACAGGATCATCCATTGAGAGCCGGCCGACTTCCAGTTCTTCAAGGCAAATCAGCAGCGTCATCAATTTGGTTACGCTGGCAACGGGGCGTTTCTCATCGGCATTTTTCTCAAAAATCACCGTGCCGGTCTCGGCCTCCAGCAGGATAGCGCTGCCGGCGGTCAGCTCCAGCGGAACGCCCTGCTCCATCGGTGCAGCACCGGCAGCCTGCCAAATCATCATCAGCACGCAGCACAGCAGCGCGGCCATTCGTTTTTTTCCAAAGCCAAACTTCATACAAAAAACTCCTTCCATGGCTGTCCTTTTGTGGATAGCATACCCATGGAAGGAGCGAAAAAGCACTCCGATTTTTGATTTTTCCGGCATACATTTTCGGCGTATGCCCACCTGTGTGCCTTAGAGGTTCTCGATCACGCCGTCAATCAGCGCACGGAACACATTCTTGACACGGATACCGGTTTCCATCACCTCAATATGGCTCAGGGGCTGATCCAGCATACCGGCGGCCATATTGGTGATGCAGCTGATGCCCAGTACGTTCATGCCGCTATGACGCGCCACGATGGTTTCCGGCACGGTAGACATACCCACGGCATCCGCGCCCAGTACGCGGGCCATACGGATCTCGGCAGGGGTTTCATAGGTGGGGCCGTTGAACCAGCAGTAGACGCCTTCCTTCAGGTCGATATTCAGGCTCTTAGCGATCTCGCGGGTCTTCTGCTTAAGCTCCGGGTTGTAGGCGTAGGTCATATCCGGGAAGCGTACGCCGAAGTCACCCAGATTGGGACCGGTGAGAGGATTCTTGCCGGAGAGGTTGATGAAGTCGTTGATGAGCATCAGATCACCGGGAGTGAAGTCCGCATTCACGCCGCCGGCAGCGTTGGTGACGATCAGGGTCTTCACGCCCAGCAGCTTCATCACACGGATCGGCAGCGTCACCTCGTCCAGGCCATAGCCTTCATAGGAATGGAAACGGCCCTGCATCATGCATACGCGCTTGCCGTGCAGCGTGCCACAGAACCAGCGTCCTTCGTGGCCGGGGGCTGTAGATACAGGGAAACCGGGAATATCCTCGTAGGATACGCTGGTGGCGTCCTCCAGCGCGTTGATATAATCGCCCAGGCCACTGCCCAGAATCACGGCTACTTCAGCCGTTCCGCAGCGTTCTTCGATCATTTTGGCAGCAGTGTGAATCTTCTCCATGTAGACCTGCAATTCCATGTTCATCGCTCCTTTATTCGTATCGTTCTCTATCCCAAGGGGGCTGCGGCGTCAATGCGCCCGCGCCGCCTTATTTGAGCTGATCCAGAAAGCTTTCCGCGTCGAAGCGTTCCTCAAGGCCGAAATTCTCCGCAATGGTAGCGGCAATATCGGCATAGGTAGCGCGGGTGCCGATGCTGCGCCTACCCTGCATGGCGCGGGTGTAGCACAGAATGGGAATGTACTCGCGGGTATGATCGGTGCCGGTGTGAACCGGGTCACAGCCATGATCGGCTGTGAGGATCAGCAGATCCTCATCGCCCAGAGTGTCCAGGATCTCCTTCAGCCTGCCATCGAAATACCGCAGCGCATCCGCGTAGCCCTTTACATCCCGTCGGTGGCCGTAGGAGGAATCAAAGTCCACCAGATTAACAAAAACCAGACCTTCAAATTCCTGCTTCATGGCTTCCAGCGTGGCGTCGATGCAGGCGGGATTGCCAGCCGCGTGGTCGCTCTTCCGAAGGCCGCGCATACAGAAAATGTCCTCGATCTTGCCGATGCCCATGGTGAAGAAACCCATCTCCTGCAGAGCATCCAAAAGGGTGCGTGCCGTGGGCTCCAGGGAAAAATCGCGGCGGTTGCCCGTACGGGTGAAGCCTCCCTTTTCCTTGCCTACGAAGGGACGGGCAATAACGCGGCCCACAGCATGCTCGCCTGTGAGAATGGCCCGCGCCTTCTCGCACATTTCGTAGAGTTTCTGCGGGGGATAAATCTCTTCGTGGCAGGCGATCTGGAACACGCTGTCGCCGGAGGTGTACACAATGGGATATCCGGTACGGATGTGCTCCTCGCCCAGTTCGTCCAGAACAGCCGTACCGCTGGCAGGACGATTGCACAGCGTTTTGGTGCCGATGGCCGCTTCAAAAGCGTCCATCACTTCCGGCGGGAATCCTTCCGGGTAGAGCGGGAAGGGCTTATCCAACTTGATACCCATCAGTTCCCAATGACCAGTGGTGGTATCCTTGCCGGCGGAGCGCTCCATGGCACGTCCATATACGCCCGCGCCATCCGTGGGCACGGGATAGCCGAGCCCTTCGATGCAGCCAAGTCCCATGGCTTCCATGTTGGGCAGGGCGGGCGCTTCCTTCTCCCAGATATGTCCCAGCGTATTGGCACCTGCGTCACCGTAGGCAGCAGCGTCCGGCAAAGCGCCAGCGCCCACGCTGTCCAGCACAATCAAAAACACTCTCTTCATTGACGTTTGGTCCCCTCCTTCACAAACATTCTCACGTATACGGGTTGCGCTTGCGGTCATCCCGGCGGCGCTGACCCGCCTCAAAATCCGCCTTTTCCTGTTCACTTTCCAGAAGCAAACGGGGAACGGGCGTTGGTTTACGGTTTTCATCCAGCGCTACCATGGTCAAATAGGCTCTGTTCACCAGAGCGCGCTGCGCATTACGCTCCGGCCGCTCTACGTAGGTATCCACGCAGATTTCCATACTGGTGGTGCCTACATAGGTGACCCGTCCGCAAAGAGTCACGATATCGTCCAGATGCGCGGGCTTCAAAAAGGAAAGATGATCCACCGCAGCGGTGAGCACTTCCCGGTTAGCGTGCCTGCGGGCCACTACCGCTGCCACCACGTCGATCCACTGCATCAGCAGACCGCCGAAGAGATGAAAACTGGAATTGACGTCTCCGGGCATCACAATATGCACCTGCTCGGTACGGCTTTCGTCCACGGATTTGATAACATCCTGATTGCTCACAGATTGACCTCCTTGCCATCCATCCGGATCCGTACGCTGGGCGCCATGCGCACTTCCCTTGCCTGCGCCAGCAGCGAGCGGTATCTGGCGTCCACCAGCCGGGGATCCAGCACCGAATGCAACAGCAAATGCTTACGGGGCATGGGATGCAGCGCAAACAGATCCGGGTATTGATCGTACAGGCGGGCGATCAGCGCTTCTTCTGTCAGGGCGCGTTTCAGCTCCACATCCATCTGGGTCATGGCTTCGCACTCCCGGCAGATCAGGCTCAACCGATGCACTGGAACCACAATAAACGATGCATCGGGCTCGCCGTTCACCGTTGCCAGATGGATCCGATCGTCCATCAGCGGTGAAAAATCCGGCAGCAAATCCGGGCAGATGGGGTGACGCAGCATGTCCAGATTAATCCACGCCACATGGCTGTAGCTGGGATTTTCTCTGGCTGCCTTTTTCAGAAGCAGCCATTTGCTCCGCCGCATATGATCCGCCTTGGACATACGCTTTTGCAGGTAGCTTTTGGGCAGAACACTGTTATCGGGATAGCTTCGTGCATTGACGCAAACCGCCCGGAGATATCGTTCACAGGAGCCGCCCGTGTACAGGGTCAGCGGAAGATGACGCATATTATTGAGGAAACCGAACCGAAGCATATACACAGGCACCGGTTTATCCCGCTGGTCGCAGTCGATGAAGGCGGAAATAAAGTGGGGCGTCTTGGGCCGATCCGGCCGTGCAAACGCAATGCGCATCTGATTGGACAATCTCAGCGCCGCCGGCAGCTTCTGCGCATAGGTATCCTCCGCATCATAGAGCCCCCAGGCAGTACGGAAAGCCATATGTTCCTGCGGATTCACAAACCCCGCCATCTGCTCGAAGCGAGAAAGGGCCGTTCCCGGCAGCACGTCTGCCGTAGGCCGCTCCAGCCAGCGCATACGCACCGCAGAAACAGGCCACATGGTCGCTACGTCAAGGGCATAAACCGGAACGCCTGCCACATAGGCAGCAACGCTCAGCGTTTCCCTGCGCAGTTCCATCCGGTTTAGCAGTTCGACCCTGCCAAAAATCAGCGCTGGATCCACCACCAGCGTCCTCACCGGCGAAGCGCTGCATACCAACGGCAGTCCGCGCCCGATCTGTACACAGTTTTCTTCAAAATGCCGGGTAAACGCAGGCAGATAGGCCTGTGGCTCCCAGTCTTCGTTCGCCGAACCCATGCTGCCTGTCAAAAGGGCGTCTGAGCCGACCTTACCGTAGCGGCTCAGCAGGGTCTGATCCCACATCGACGCAAAATCATGCTCACCGATAAGGGAAAGAAAATAGCTTTCTTCCTTAAGCAGTGCAGGAATGGCAGCAAGGCCGCTGCGCTCGCCGTAGAAACACAGCGACTTGCCCGGAAGGGCAGCGTTGCTTTCGTCGGCCGTCCGGAGGGCGCTTTCCAGCCTCTTGGGCAACGCAAAGCGAAGCCCCACTGGACTTGCCGCCTGCTCGTATGCCCGCGCAACGGTACGACGTGCCTCATCCGCATCGCCAAAACCGCCGAGCACTACCAGCATACGCGTAACCGGCATTGGCAGCACCTCCTTTTTTTACTATTATAAAAGCCATTCCAGCGCCAGTCAAGATTGACACTGCACCCAACATCATGTAAGATGAAACCGGATGATAAAAGCCATAGATCGAGGAGGCTTTTCTTTGAATATTCTCATTACCGGGGCCAAAGGCTTCATTGGCCGCAACCTTTGCGCAGAACTGGGGCAGCAGGCAGGCGAACACATTCTCTTCCCCATCGATCTGGACAGCACGCCGGAGCAGCTGGAAGAAGCTATTCGTCAGGCGGATTTCGTCTTTCACCTTGCAGGAGTCAACCGTCCCCAGTCTCCGGAGGAATTTGCCGCCGGAAACCGCGACTTTACCATTTCCCTGCTCAGCAGGTTGGAAAGTGCCAAAAAGCCGCCGGTATTGCTAAGCAGTTCCATTCAGGCGGCGCTGGACAATCCCTACGGCCAGAGCAAGCTAGCTGCGGAGAAAGCCCTGGCAGACTACGCCGTGCGCACGGGAGCGCCCGTGTTCCCGTATCGCCTGCCCAACGCCTTCGGCAAGTGGAGCCGTCCCAATTACAACAGCGCCGTAGCCACTTTCTGCTACAATCTGTCCCGGGGATTACCCATCACGGTGAACAATCCGGACGTCCTAATGAACCTTGTCTACATCGACGACATTGTTACAGAGTTCCTCCGGGCGCTGGAAGGCAACCCCACGCTGGACGGCGGCGTTTGTACCGTTATGCCGGTTCATCAGATCAAGCTGGGCGATATGGCGGATCTTTTGCGCTCCTTCGGCGTGATGCGGGATCGTCTGGACGTGCCGGATCAGTCCGATCCGCTGGTGCGCAAGCTGTATGCTACCTATCTAAGCTTTCTGCCCCCAGAAGATTTTTCCCGCACACCGGTGATTCATTCCGACAACCGGGGTTCCTTTACGGAGCTGCTGCATCTGGGCGGCTATGGCCAGGTAAGCCTGAACGTGTCCAAGCCCCACATTACCAAGGGTGAACACTGGCACCACACCAAGCATGAGAAGTTCATCGTCATCCAGGGCGAAGGCGTAATCCGTTTCCGTAAGCCCGGCGACGATACCGTCATCAGCTACCGTGTCAGCGGCGACACCCAGACCGTGGTGGATATTCCCCCGGGATACACCCACAACATCGAAAACCTTGGCGATACTGATATGCTCACCATCATGTGGGCCAACGAATGCTTTGATCCTCAGCACCCGGATACCTATCGCCTGCCCGTTGCACCTGAAAGGAAGGATAACCAATGAAAAAGCTCAAACTGATGACCATTCTCGGCACCCGGCCGGAGATCATTCGCCTGTCCGCGGTAATGCGCTGTGCCGACCGTTACTTTGACCATATTGTGGTTCATACCGGCCAGAATTACGATCCTGCGCTGAACGAAATCTTCTTCCGCGAGCTGGAGCTGCGGGCTCCGGATTACTACCTTGACGCGGTGGGTGCGGACCTGGGTGAAACCATGGGCAACATCATCGCCCAGAGCTACAAAGTGATCCAGAAAGAAAAACCCGACGCCCTTCTGGTGCTGGGGGATACCAACTCCGCTCTCTCCGCCATCTCAGCCAAACGCCTCAAGGTGCCGATCTTCCACATGGAAGCCGGCAACCGCTGCTGGGACTGGAATGTAAGCGAAATGATCAACCGCAAGATCGTAGACCACATCAGTGATATCAACCTGCCTTACACCGAAAACAGCCGCCGCTATCTGCTGTCCGAAGGCATTGACGGCAAGACCATTTTCGTCACCGGCTCCCCCATGCGAGAGGTGCTGGAACGTGCCATGCCCAGCATTGAAAAAAGCGACGTGCTTCAGCGGCTGGGGCTGGAAAAAGGCAAATATATCCTGGTTTCCGCCCACCGGGAGGAAAACATCGATCTGGAGGACAACTTCCTCTCCCTGATGAACGCCATCAACCACATGGCCGAAACCTATCAGGTGCCTGTGATCTACTCCACCCATCCCCGCAGCATGAAGTTCATCAAGCAGCGCAACTTCACTTTCCATCCGCTGGTGCGCAGCCTGACGCCCTTTGGCTTCTTTGACTACAATCATCTGCAGATGAACAGCCTGGTGGTGCTCTCCGACAGCGGCACCCTCAGCGAAGAAAGCGCCATGCTGGGCTTCTGTGGCGTGCTGATCCGCACCTCCACCGAGCGCCCCGAAGTGCTGGACAAGGGTACTGTGGTCATCGGGGGTATCACTCAGGACAGCGTGCAGCAGGCAGCCGAGCTTGCCATCGCCATGCAGGCCGCAAACGAACCCCGAGCCATGCCGCTGGACTATGTGGATACCAACGTTGGCGCCAAAGTGGTCAAACTGATCCAGAGCTATACCCCCATCGTCAACGAGACGGTGTGGCTGAAGCGCTAAGCACAACGTTGAGGCATTCTTTGCGACAATTGATGTGCTGATTTTGCGTTTTTCCGCCGAATTCCATGACAGACACGGCCAGATATGGTATGATCATCCTGCAGGAAAACAACTGTATGTAAACCCGGAGGAGGTATAACGTCAATGTTCCGAAAGATTCTTGCTACGATTCTTTGTCTTCTGCTTGTACTGATGCTGCCCATGAGTTCTCTGGCAGCCACCGAAGTCAAGCTGCATCTGGTACCCGGCGATGAGCTGGCAAGCATTGATATGGTAAAAGAAATTTTTGATGCTTTGTCTCTTCGTATTCTCGCCGGAGATGAGAGCGCTCAGGTTGCCATCCAGTCCGAAAAGGGCGACGTGGTGAATGCTGCTATCCGCGCCGATGAAAACGGCGTGTACGTGCAGAGCGTGCTGCTGGGCAACAAGACCCTGTATTTTTCTCTTGAGGATGTGTACAACTGGCTGATCGACCTGATGCGCCAGCAGGGTGCGGATGAACAGACCATCGCCCAGTTCGAGGCGCAGATGGCTCCGTTCCTGGGCCAGCTGCCCACTCCTGCCGCTACCGCCGAGCCTGCTGCCGTCAAGCCGATCTCCGGCGATTCCATCAGCAGTATCATCAGCGCCAATCAGAACCTGGCCGTTCCCGCTCCTGCTGCCGTTACTCCGGATTTGGAGAATGATCCTGCCATGCAGCAGTACCTGGCCAACATCGAAAAGAATCTGGTGATCACGGAAGGCAGCTTCACCAGCGAAAAGCACAACCCCGCCGACACCATGACGGAAGTGACCATCACCGCTGAGGACTTGATGCCCATTTTTGACAGCCAGATGATTCGTGAAGTCTATTCCAACCTTGCGCAAAGCGCCGGCATGACCACGGATGAACTGATCGCCATGGTCAAGGACGTCTTCAGCCAGCTGGATATGACCATGAAGTGCGTCGTTTACACCGACGGCGATGATCTGGTCAGCATGACGATGTTGATGGATATGAAGGGCGACATTTCTGTTCAGCAGCCCGGCGCCCAGAGTGATGTGCCCGCCGCAGCGGAGCGCGTTGACATGGTTATGGAGATGGAAATCAACTTCCTTACCGTCGGCGATGTGGAGAACGTGAACGTTACGACCACCATGACCGACCGTACTGGCACCGAAGATCCTATCGCCTTTACCTTCGACTGTGCCGTCAACGATGATGAAGAGAACATCACCTTCGCAGGCGAATTCGTTGAAGAGGATGAGAAGATCTTCGAATTCCAGGGCGCCTACTATGCTGTAGGCTCTGACGAGGACGCCTATAACGGCTGGCTGGGCATGTTGGCGGACGAGGAGCAGGTCACCATCACGGTGGAATACCTGCCTGGCTACGACTACGACACCTGCAAGTTCTCTCTGTTCGACCGTCCTGACGCCACCGCCATCGCGATGCCCAGCTGGTCTGATCGTCCCCTGCTCTCCCTGGTGCTGGAAATCGACGACAACGCAGATGACACCGTCCTGGCTTCTATTGAGGCAGCTACGCCCGAGAGCTCCCTGCAGCTGCTCCAGCTCAGCGAAACCGAGCTTGCTACTGCCCTGACCGAAATGTCCGGCTCCGCCTTCACCGGCCTGTTTGCCGGTCTGAGCAATCTGCCGGAAAACCTGTTTGGCATGGCCATGCAAATGATCACGCAGGTCGGTCAGTAAAGCAAAGCCACTCAACCGTTCTGCGTTTGATTTGAAAACCTTGCCCCGTAAACAAAGCACTCTGCCATCAAAGCGGCAGAGTGCTTTTTCTGTCCTGAATCTCAGGCCGGCTGGCAATTATGGCAAATATATGGTATACTATTTTGGATTTTGTTCCATCCTCATCAGGTGATGAGCAATGAGAAGGAGGTTTCCCATGCGCGAGATCCTGCTGACGATCCTGGTGGCAGTACTGTCCTACCTACTGGGCTGTTTCTCCACCGGTACCATCATCTCCAACGCACAGGGCGTCAATATCCGTAACGAAGGCAGCAAGAATACCGGTGCCAGCAACGTACTGCGTGTGCTCGGCCTGAAAAGCGGCATTGTCTGTTTCCTTGGCGACTTCACGAAGGCGATCCTGGCCTGCTGGCTGGGCAGCCTGATCCTTCCCGGAGAAACGTTCGGTATCAGCCGCTTCGGCACGCTGCTCAGTGGTCTGATGGTCATTTTGGGCCACAATTGGCCTGTGTTCTATCATTTCAAAGGCGGCAAAGGCGTTGCCTGCTCAGTGGCAGTCATCTTTTTCGTCTCTCCTCTGTGGGGCATCATCTCCATCGTGCTGTGTATCGCCGTGATCGCTCTGACCCGCTATATCAGCCTCGGCAGTATGACCATGCTGCTGACCTACATGATCTTCCTGTTCATCGCCTATCCAGGCCAATGGTTCACCTGCCTGTTCGGCGTGATTCTGTTTGTGCTGTGCGTCATCCGTCATCGCACGAACATCGTCCGGCTGAAAAACGGCACGGAGAATAAGATCGGTCAGAAAGTAAAGCCTAATCAGGACACATCTGCAGAAGAAAAGAAATAATCTGGTTTGCGCAAAGTGCATTGCTGCGGCCCATGAGCCGCTTAGACATCGAAAAGCGCCGGGAGGTCCTTCCCGGCGCTTTTGCAGTTGCTCAGCGGTACTCCCCTACCAGCCGGTGCTCCAGCCACTGTCGGGGATCCTCCTGACCCAGAGCCCACATCAGCTTGCATACCGCGCTTTCTGTGGTCATGTCTCTGCCACTGAACACATGCTCCCGCATCAGCCCGCGACCCACTTCATAGATGCTCACATCTGCTTTTTCATACAGGCACTGGCTAACCACCAGCACATAGATCCCTTTATCGCTCAGTTCGTCAAGGGCCTTGACCAGATTTCGGCGAATATAGTGCAGTCCGCCCAAACCAAATGCTTCGATCACCAGACCGCGATAACCTGCTTCAGCGGCGAAACGCAGCACATCCGGGGAAGTCCCCGGCGCCAGCTTGAGCAGCAGCACACGGGGATCAATGGTATCCCTGAGCTGGTAATCGTTACCGGGCTGCAGGGGCTCAAAGGGCTGGGGATAATCGAAATGCACGCCATCGGAATCGATCCGCCCTGCAGGCGGTGCGTTGACGCTGGAGAAGGCATGCATGGAGGTGGTATGGGTCTTGACGCAGCGAACGCCGGAGATCAGATGGGTACCGAAGCACACATACACGCCGCCTACGCCCTGTGCAGCCGCTGTGAGAGCATACATCAGGTTGCGCGGCGCGTCGCTGAGGGGATGCTGCATGGGCAGCTGCGAGCCGGTGAGAATGACCGGCTTGCCAATTCCCGCCAGCATATAGCTCAAAGCCGCCGCCGTATAGGCCATGGTATCCGTGCCGTGGGTGATCACCACGCCGTCGCAGTCTTTCAGGATGCGATCTACCTCACGGGCCAACACACACCATTCCTCGGGCTGCATATTGCTGGAGTCCATACAAAATACGTCGCGGGTCACCACCGGGCAAGGCAGCGGCGTATGGAGCGCAGCCAGCAGATCAGCGGCGCTCAGTGTAGGGGCCAATCCGTTTTCCGTTTCAGTGCAGGCAATGGTTCCGCCTGTGGCCAACAATGCAATGCTCATCTTACCACTCCGGATGCGTGTACAGGACGATCTTGCCGACCTCACGCGTTTTGTTCAGATCGATCAGGCGCTGGTTTTTGCTGCCGCGGAAACGCAGTTCCAGCGAGCGCTCTTCCTGGCGGAAGGGCCCGTCCACCAACACGTCACACCTGTCCAGCAGCGTCCCGATGGCGGGCTGCTGCTCTGCCTTCTCCAGCAGCTGCTCGTAGGTATAGCCACTGAATGCCCACACATTCAGCCCCTTTTCGTGCGCGCGGCGAGCCAGCTCGGCACAGGCTTCCGGCTGTTCAAAAGGCTCTCCGCCGGTTAGCGTAATGCCGTCAAGCAGAGGATTGTTGGTAAAGCGGCTTTCCACTTCGTCCAGCGTCCAGTCTTTGCCGCCGTTGGGATCATGGCTTTCGGGGTTGTGACATCCGGGACAATGGTGCGGACACCCCTGGGTGAAAATAGACGTACGGAAGCCCGGACCATCCACAATGGAGTCCGTCACTACGCCGTAGATCCGCATTACAGAGGGTTCCTTATGCATATTTGAACACCCTTCCTTCTGTTGTATCGTGTCGTATTCCTGTACGGTTCGCCAATTATCCAGTTAGCAGCCGTCCCAGCTGATAGATCAGCGTGGCCAGCATCCAGGCCAGAGCGGTCTGGGAAAAGGCAGCAAGCAGCGCAGTACGCTTGCTGTCGAGTTCGCGGCTCATGGTGGCCACCGCTGCGACGCAGGGCGTATACAGCAGCACAAACACCAAAAACGAAACCGCTGACAGCACATCCGGGAAGATCCTATGCAGCCCGCCGCCTTCTGCGCCACACAGCACCATGAGTGTGCTTACCACGCTTTCCTTGGCCATCACGCCGGTAAGTAGCGCCGTGACGGCAGGTACATTCCCAAAGCCGCAGGGGCACAGCAGCGGGGCGATCCCTCCTGCGATCCGTCCCAGCAGGCTGGCCTGTAGGCTGTGCGCGGGCCGTAGCCCGACGGTAAAGTTGCGAAGAAACCAGACCACCGCCGTCACCAGCACAATCACGGTAAACACCCGGGAAAGAAAGTCACGGATCCTATGCCATACCTGGCGCAGCACATTGCCCAGCGTGGGAAGACGATAGGCCGGCAGTTCCATCAAAAACGGAGCCGCCTCCCCCTGAAAAGCTGTTCGATTCAGCACCATGCCTGCGCAAACGGCAGCTGCGATGCCCATCAGATAGAGCAGTATGGTCACAAGCAGCTCATGGCCGCCAAAAAACGTATGGGCAAAGAGCGCATAGATGGGCGCCTTTGCTCCGCAGCTCATGAACGGGGTGAGCAAAATCGTCAGGCAGCGGTCGCGACGGTTGTTCATGCTGCGTGCGCTCATTACCGCAGGCACCGTACAGCCAAAGCCCATCAGCAGAGAGATAAAGCTACGGCCATTCAGGCCCACTTTTCGCAGCGGACGATCCATCAGGAAGGCAGCCCGCGCCATATAGCCGCAGTCCTCCAAAACGGACAGCATCAAAAACAGCAGCAGGATGGTCGGCAAAAAACCCAGCACGCTCACGACACCGCTAAGAATACCGTCCACGATCAGCTCCCTCAGCCATGGCGTCACGTTCCATCGGTTCAGGTACCACGCCGCTCCAGCGAGGGCGTTATCCAAAAACGCACCGAACCCCTCAGCAACGGTACTGCCAAACGGGCCGAAGGCGATCAAAAACACTGCCATCATCGCCGCCAGAAACAACGGCAGCGCCAGTGCCGGATGATTTATCATCCGCTCCCGCCGTACGGCCTGCGGAGAACGTACGGCTGCACCCCGATGATAGCAGCGGGCAAGAAGCGTTTCGATCTTGCGATAGCAACTTTCCGCCGTGGCAACGCCGAGCTCGTATGGATGCTCGTGATGAATCACAGCAGCAGGGTGTCCCCGCAGTGCAAGGGCCAAAGCGCTTTGCACCAATGCCTCCACGCCTTCGCCGGTTCGGGCGCAGATAGCTACCACCGGCGTGCCAAGGCCGCGCTCCAAGGTCTGAATATCAATGGTGCTGCCACTCAAACGAACCTGATCTATCATATTCAGCGCAACCACCACCGGCCTGCCCAGTTGGATCAACTGCAGCGTCAGGTACAGATTGCGCTCCAGATGGGTGGCGTCCACCACGTTGATAACCACATCCGGCTTTCCCGAAAGAAGCGCCTCACGGGTGACCCGCTCCTCAAGGCTATGGGGCGAAAGCGAATATGCGCCTGGAAGATCAAGAATGGATATCT
Organism: Clostridiales bacterium; assembly: GCA_015056365.1. Classification (GTDB taxonomy): domain Bacteria; phylum Bacillota; class Clostridia; order Christensenellales; family Aristaeellaceae; genus Limiplasma. The sequence goes on from SVGM01000001.1 coordinate 21,537, forward strand.
GCTCCTTGCCCCCATAACGTGCAAGAAGCCTGCCTGTCTTTTTTTCTACCGTCACGCCCGGCCAGTTGCCCACATGCTGATCAGAGCCGGTGAGACGGTTAAAAAGCGTGGTCTTTCCGCTGTTTTGATTGCCTGCCAGTGCAAAGGTTGTTTGCATCGTTCCTTCGCCCTTCCCTGTTTAGCGTTCACGAAGTATGTCTCTCGTGCACCTGCCCAAGGAGGGCAAAAAACGTATATGACTTATCCTTCCAACGTCGTATCCGCGGGAGGGGGCACCAGTACCGGCTGTCTGCCTTCCTGGCGAAGCCACTTGCGCAGTTCATGCTCGATCATGTCCACTGCGATCACATCGCCGTCCTCCATGCGCAGCCTCCTGCCCAGCTCTTTGGCTGCAACCTGATAGCTCTTGGTGCTGACCAGGCGGGTCAGCGCGCGGCTCAGCCGCCTGGCCGTCAGATGGTCACGAGGGATCGGCTTGGGACCGACACCCAGCATACGCACCCGGTTGCCCCAGAAAGGCTGATCTCCGCCAAAGGGAATGACCAGCGTTGGCTTGCCCGCCAAAATACCGGCTGCAGTGGTACCGGCGCCGCCGTGATGCACTACAGCGCTCACTCTGTCAAACAGCCAGTCATGCGGCACAAAGCCCGTCATGAATACATTGGGCATATCAACAGCAACATCTGTTTCTTCTACGCCCCAACCCTTGGCCAGCACCACGCGGACGCCGCTGCGGGCAACCGCATCCAGCACGATCTTGAGGGTTTCCCCCATATCGCCGCTGACCATGGAACCAAAGCCGATATAGACAGGCGGCTCGCCCGCATCCAGAAATGCCTGCAGTTCCGGATCCGGCTGATAGTCTTGCGCCGACTGATCATCCAGCCAGAAACCGGTCATATGGATGTTGGCGCCCCAATCCACGGGACGGGGCATCAGCAGCGGACTCATGGCATAGAGCACAGGAACCACGTGGCCGTTCAGGTGGTAGCTGGGTTTGGCCAGCAGCTTGCGCGGCTGCATGCCATGGGCCTTGCGCCAGTCGGAAAGATAGTACTTTTCCAAAAGGCTGATCAGAAGATAGCCAACCGGATACGTGGCTTTATTCCACGCCTGCCCTGCCCGCTGACCGGGGGCAGAGGCGATGGGCGTTGCCCGGTTTCGATCCATGGGAAAATAGTGGGTCTGGATGAAGGGAACATGCCGAACCTCCGCAATGGACTGAACAATCTGTCCAAAAAAGGTGGCGATAATGGCCTCCGCATCGTCGCAGGCAGCTTCCAGATCGGCAAGGAACGGATCGATAATATCCGCGAGGGTATCCCGTACCTGCTTGAGCAGGGTAACGCCGTTTACCCCGGGCTTCATGATGCTGGCCATAAACTCCTTCACATCGCCCGAAACCGCCTGAAAGCGCATCCCTTCCTTTTCCACAGCCTCCTGAAAGGTATCAAATGCAGCAATCTTCACATCATGACCACGGCGCTTCAATTCACGGCCCAGTACAATATACGGCCGAACGTCACCCGTAGAACCGATACAGATCATCGTAATACGCATTCTTGCCACATCCTTTCGTAGCGTTGTCACTGTAGATTGGTATACAATGTATTATACCTCAGATAAAAAACGAATGCAATGTTTGCACACCATTGACGAACGTTTGTTCTGGTGATACAATCAGACCGCAAGGAGGTGCTGGCATGAACGTCACCATAGAACAATTGCGCCGTTTTCTGCTGCGGCGTCACGGACTGCTGGGCGTAAGAAGTTTCAGTGGTGCTGACGGATTGATGCTCTATATCAGGCAATGCGGCTGCATCCAGTTCGATCCGGTGGATGTATGCGGCAAAAGCCATGAACTGGCTCTGCTGGCGCGGGTGGGGGGCTTTTCTCATGATATGCTTCACGACCTGCTGTATGACCAGCGCCGCCTGATTGATTTCTTCGACAAGAATATGTGTATTATGCCCGTGGAGGACTGGCCCTGTCTGGAACACGTGCGCAAATGGTACCGGGAAAACAGCCGCAGCATGGAACAGGTGGAGCAGGTGGCACAACAAGTGCTTGAGACCGTTCATCAACGCGGGCATGTGAGTGCGGACGAGCTTGGGCTGGAAGGCCGAGCCGACTGGTACTGGAGCGGTTCCAGCCTGAGCCGAGTGGCGCTGGAAACGCTGTATTTCCGCGGCGATCTGGTGATCCATCACAAAAAGGGCAGCATCAAAAGCTATGCGCTGGCCTCCGATTGTCTGCCTCATGAGCTGCTGAATGCTCCCTACCCCTTTCAGGATGAGCTGGAACGGATGCGTTGGCAGATTTTGCGGCGTATCAGCGCAGTTGGCGCGCTGTGGAATCGTGCCAGCGATGCATGGCTGGGCGTAGACGGTATGAAAAGCGAGCAGCGCAAGCTCATTTTTCAAAGGTTGGAGGCCGAAAAGCTGATCACACCGGTGAATGTGGAGGGACTCAACACACCGTTGTATCTTCTCTCTGCAGAAATGGACGCACTGCAAAAAGCCGCCTCAGCCTTTACCGGCAAAAAGCAGGCCCGTCTGCTGGCGCCGCTGGACTGCCTGATGTGGGACCGCCGCCTGATTGAAGCGGTGTTTGGCTTTTCGTACAAGTGGGAGATCTACACCCCTGCCGCCAAGCGGCAGTACAGCTACTATGTGCTGCCGGTGATCTACGGCGAACGCTTTGCAGGGCGCATCGAGCCGGTGGCTGATCGCAAGGAAAAAATACTAACCATCCGCCATTTCTGGCCGGAAAAAGGCTTTCGGGAAACGGCAGCCTTCCACAAAGCGCTGGATGACGAGCTGCATCTGCTGGCGCAGTTCCATGGCATTGAAACCATCGAATGGACATAACAACATGGCGTTAGCCGATCAGCAGGCAGACAGAACCCCGGTTCCGTCCGCCTGTTGTTTGCAGCTTAATAGTCCTTGAGCTGTTTGCGGTACGCAGTAGGGCTGACGCCTTGATGGCGGTGAAAGCAACGGCTGAAATATAATTGATCGGAAAAACCCAACTTTTCACTGATCTCGCCCACGGGAAGCAGCGTTTCCCGAAGCAACCTGGCCGCTTCCTCCATGCGCAGATAATGATGATAATCGTGCATGGTTTGGGCGCGGCTCTTTTTGAATACCGCTGCCATGTGTTTGTAGCTGAGAAAAAATGCCTGCTCCAGCTCTTTTGCGCTGAAGGGCTGCCGCGCATGCTGGCTCAGATACTGGGCAATGCGTCCGGCCAGCTCTGGTACAGGTGTCTCCTGCTTCCCCCAATGACCGATATGGCTCAACAGCAGGAACAGCTGCTGGTTCAAATACCAGCGGTTCAGGCTGTCTCGGCTGTAGCAGGCCTCCACAAATGCCGCCAGCTCCGTCTCCAGTTCACTGCCCTGAAGGCCGGAAAGGTGCTTCGGCAGCAAGAGCGTCTGTTCATCCTCCGGCAGCGCTGCCGGCAAATCATGCTGCGGCAGGGCGAAATGCACATAGTACCACCGGGTTCCCCGGGGAATTCTTTTTTTGCCAAAGTGCCTAAGACCACTTTTGAGAAACAGCAACTGGCCCGGTCCCACGGCGTAATCATTTTCTCCTTCTGTCACATGGATCGCGCCCTCCAGCACGTAGATCAGCACGTGAAAGTCCAGCACACGATCCGCATGATAAAAACCGTCTGCCGTTGCCAGCAGGCCATAGCCAAGAACTGACGGTAGTGCTGCATTGGTCATTCGTACGCAATTCACGACAATCCTCCATATCCATCCGAAAAGAATCTATGTTTTTGGCTCTTCGAGAAGAATATAATTCATATATCACTCATTGTCAACCAAACCTTCCAAAAGGAGTTTTTCCAAATGAAAAAGCAACAGCAGGTACCCATTACCGCCTACCGTTCCGATGGTTTTATCGGCAAGTATCAGCAGCTGATCAAGGACACCGTGATCCCCTACCAGTACAGCGTGCTGTGCGACGAAGCCCCCGGCGCGGAGAAGAGCCATGTGGTGCAGAACTTCATCAACGCCGGCAAGGCGATTCGCGGCGAGGATGTAGGCGACGGTTTCTACGGCATGGTGTTCCAGGACAGCGACGCAGCCAAGTGGCTGGAAGCGGTTGCTTACTCGCTGGCCGTGCTGCCAGATCCGGAGCTGGAAGCCACGGCCGACAAGCTGATCGACATCATCGCCGATGCCCAGGATGCCGACGGCTATCTGAACACCTACTATACCATCAAGGATCAGGACAAGCGCTGGACCAACCTGCTGGAGGGTCACGAATTGTACTGCTGCGGGCACATGATGGAAGCTGCCTGCGCCTACTTCGACGCCACCAAGAAGCGTAAGCTGCTGGACGTGATGCTGCGCAACGCTGAACATATTTACCAGCACTTTATTGTGGAAGGCGCGCCCGGCTATCCCGGCCACCCCGAGGTAGAGCTGGCGCTGATCAAGATGTACCGAATGACCGGCAACCAGCACTGTCTTGATCTGGCCGCACATTTCATTAACGTGCGCGGCGTGGATCCTCTCTACTACGAAAAGGAAGTGGCCTCCCGCAGCTGGAGTGTCTGGGGAAGCGACGGAAAAAATCCAGATTATCAGCAGAGCCGTAGGCCCGTCCGGGAGCAGACTGACGCCGTGGGTCACGCTGTGCGCGCCGTGTACCTCTACACCGCCATGGCCGATCTGGCCTCCGTCACCGGTGACGAGAAGCTGCTCAATGCCTGTAAGGTGCTCTGGGACAGCATCACCTGCCGCCGCATGTACCTGACCGGCGGTATAGGCTCCACCGTACAGGGCGAGGCCTTCACCGTGGACTACGACCTACCCGGCGATACCGCCTACGCAGAGACCTGCGCCTCCATCGGCCTGATGTTCTTCGGCTCCCGCATGTTGGAAAATAGGCCCGTCAGCGACTATGCCGACGTTATGGAAAAAGCCTTCTACAACACAGTTCTGGGCGGTATGCAGCTGGACGGCAAGCGTTTCTTTTATGTCAATCCGTTGGAATGCCTGCCCGGCATTTCTGGCGAGGCGGTTACCCATCGTCATGACCTGCCTACCCGTCCCGGCTGGTACGCATGCGCCTGCTGCCCGCCCAATGTAGCCCGTCTCATCTCCTCTTACGGCCAGTTCGCTTACGGTGAAAACGACGAGACCGCCTACTGCCACCTGATCGCCGCCGGCGAGATCACCTTCCGCAGCGGCCTGAAAATGCGCTGCGAAACCGGCTATCCCTATGACTTCACCGTCACGTATCGCATCGAAAAAGGCGGCAGGCTTGCCATTCGCCTGCCCGGATGGAGCACCGCCACCACCCTCAGCCTGAACGGCAATGCTGTAGCACTGACCCCCGAAGAGGGATATCAGTATATGGACGTCAAGGACGGCGACGTGCTGGTGTTGACGCTGGACGACGGCGTACACACCGTCTACGCTTCCACCAAAGTGCCTCAGCTCACCGGCAAGGTAGCGCTTGGTCGCGGCCCGCTGGTGTACTGCTTTGAAGGTGTTGACAACGGCGGCGACGTGCTGTCGCTTGCCTTGAAGCGCGACGGCCGTGTGACGCCCTCCGCCTTCGAAGCTGATCTGCTCAGCGGTGTGGTCACGCTTACTGCCGAAGCCATCCGCCGTACCGATGACGGCGATCTGTACTCCACCACTCCGCCGGCGGAAGAATCCTGCACCGCCGTGGCGATCCCCTATTACGCCTGGGCCAATCGTGGCGAAAACCAGATGCGCGTCTGGATGGATGAAACCAGATAATCAATCCCATTGCCTGTCACGCCCTTGCACGTGGCAGGCTTTTGTGTTTTCATCGTTCCTTCAAAGGCCGGAATTGACACCGCGTTTATTTTTGCACTATAATAAAGAGTGGTTTTCGATCGGGCATCTTGCCTTGTTCCCATCGAAAGCAACGCTATCCGAAGCATCCCACGATGCCATATGAGGAGTTATCCATGCAGCTCAAACTGATGTACATCACCAACCAGCCGGAAATCGCGCAGATTGCGCAGCAGTGCTCAGTGGATCGGATCTTTGTGGATCTGGAAACGCTGGGCAAAGAACAGCGTCAGGCTGGCATGAATACAGTCAAATCCATGCACACGATGGAGGACGTTTCCGCCATCCGGCAGGTGCTGACCACGTCCCAGCTTCTGGTGCGTGTCAATCCGCTGCATGAAGGTTCCCAGCAGGAGATTGATCAGGTGATCAGCCGCGGCGCAGACATTGTGATGCTGCCCATGTTCCGCAGCGCAGAAGATGCTCGCCGGTTTGTTCACATGGTGAACGGACGTGCAAAAGTCATGCTGCTGTTGGAAAATCGGGAAGCGGAAGCTGCTATTGATGACATTCTGGCCGTTCCCGGAATAGACGAGATCCATATTGGTCTCAACGACCTGCACCTGTCCCACGGCATGGATTTTATGTTCCAGCCGCTGGCCAATGGCCAGGTGGACAAGCTGGCCGAAAAAATCAAGGCGAAAGGCATCCCCTTCGGCTTCGGCGGCATCGCCCGTCTGGACGAAGGTATGCTGCCCGCCCGGTTCATCATTGCGGAGCACCACCGGTTGGGTTCGGAGATGGTCATTCTCTCCCGCAGCTTTTACGACGCGTGGATCAAGCAAGAACCGGACGAGATTCACAAGGTGTTTCAATACGGTGTCCGGGAGATCCGCGAGTATGAGGAACGCCTGAACCATAAGGATTCGGACTATTTCCAGCGCAATCATCAGGTGGTTGTACGGGAAGTGGAAAAGATCGCCGCATCGATACAGGAGAAAAAACGCATGCAAAAGCGCATGACCACGCCCAAGCCCGTGGCGGTGGAACAGCTGGACTACGATACCCTGAACAGGATCGGGCAAAGCTATGGCGAAACCTTTTATCTGCTGGATACCGACCGGTATGCCTTAAACTTCCGAGAGCTGCATCAGGCGTTCTCCAGCCGCTACGCCAAATTCGCCATCGCCTATTCCTACAAGACCAACTACATTCCCGCCATCTGCAAGTGTCTGAATACACTTGGCGGATACGCGGAAGTGGTGTCCCACATGGAGTGGGAGATCGCCCGCCGCTGTGGCGTACCGGCAGATAAGGTGATTTTCAACGGCCCGTACAAAAATCCTCAAGCAGTAGAAGCATTGCTGGCGGAAGGCGGCATCGTCAACGTGGATTCGCTCAGCGAATTGCCGCTACTGGAAACCGTTGCAGCAGCCCATCCCGATAAGAAGCTGCGCATGGGCATCCGGGTGAATTTCGACATCGGCGATGGCGTAACGTCCCGTTTCGGCGTAGATGCGGAATCGGATTTCCCCACCGTGCTTAGCTTCATCCAGTCTCATCCCAATATGGTTCTGGCTTCACTGCAGTGTCATTTTGCCACCCGCAGGCTTGACACCTGGCGCCCCCGTGCGCAGGGCATGCTGGCATTGGTGGACAAATATGGCCTCACGCCGGAAATCATCGATCTGGGTGGCGGTCTTTTCGGCAAGATGCACGACAGCCTGAAAGCTCAGTTCTCCTCCCCCATTCCCACCTACGAAGAATATGCGGACGCCGCAGCCACCGTCTTTGCCGAGCATTACCGCCATACGCCTGAAGCGCTTCGGCCTACTCTGATGATCGAACCGGGCAGTGCTCTCTCCGGCGATGTAATGCATTTCGCTTGCAAGGTCAAGAGCATCAAGCAGGTACGAGGGCAGGCCATTGCCACGGTGCTGGGCAGCGTGTACAACATCAACCCCACCTTGAACGGCAAGAACCCGCCGCTGGAAGTGTTCCACTGCGGTGCGGAAACGGCCGAATATGAAGGACTGCATGTAGGTGGCTTTACCTGCATCGAGTCTGATTACCTCTACAAAGGCTACACTGGCCCGCTGGCAGAAGGCGACTATCTGCTTTTTGGCAATGTGGGTTCCTACTCGGTGGTTCTGAAGCCGCCCTTCATTCTGCCCAATTTCGCCGTGGTGGACCGCGCCGGCGGTACGACCTGCCAGGTAAAGCGGCCAGAGGGCTTCGACGACCTGTTTGCTACCTATACCTTCTGACCACAAACGCACACCCCAACCTCATAAGGGAGGAACGCTCATGGCTACTGAGGTAAACAACCGTTTCATCTGGCTGAACGGTCAGATACTCAACGTAAACGATGCAAAAATCAACGTGCTCTCCCCTACCGCCCAGTTCGGACTGAACGTGTTCGAAGGCATCCGCTGCTACTGGAACGATCAAAAGAAGCAGCTGTACGCATTCCGGCTGGAGGATCACTACCGCCGGTTGGAACGCAGCGCCCGGCTTTTGCAGCTCGACTGCCCCTACACGGTGGCTGATATGCAACAGGCGCTGACGGATGTGGTGAAAACCAACGAATACAAGGAAGATCTAACTGTCCGCCAAACGTTGTTCGCGGACGGCTTCGGTTCCTGGACCACCCGTATGGAAGTGGGCATGTTTGTGGCCCCTATCCCCAAGCGGAACACCAGCGCCGAATACAACAAAGCCGGCCTTCGCTGTTGCGTTTCTTCCTGGGAGCGAATCAACGACAACAGCCTTTCTCCGCGCATCAAGTGCGGCGCCAACTACATCAACAGCCGCATGGCGCAGCTGGAAGCTCTGCGAAACGGCTATGATACCACACTGTTTTTGACCAATCAGGGCAAGGTGGCTGAAGGCCCCGGTTCCTGCCTGTTCCTGGTCAGGGACGGCATGCTAATCACGCCGCCTATCACCGACAGCGTGCTGGAGAGCATTACCCGGGACACCATCCTGAAACTGGCTGCGCAGCTCGGCATTCCTGCAGTAGAGCGCAGCGTAGACCGCACGGAACTGTATCTTTGCGACGAAGCCTTCCTTTGCGGTTCCTCCATGGGCATTACCCCCATTACCGCCATTGATGGATATGAGGTCCCCGCCCAGGGCGAAGACGCCGTGACACGCCGTCTCAGCAACGCTTACCACCGGATCGTCCGGGGCGATGACGACGACTGGAATCACTGGCTGACCCCCATCTGGTAATTGACTGCGTTTTCTTGGCGTTTATTCGCCGTTAACTGATTCTGTACACTGAAGGAGAGATGTCCCATGATCATCGGAACCACCAAAGAGTTGAAAAACCACGAGTATCGCGTAGGCCTGATCCCGGACAATGCAGCTGCTTTTGTTGCAAAAGGGCACACGGTATATGTTGAAACCAACGCCGGCGAAGGCGCAGGCTTCAGCGACGATGAATATCGCAAGGCAGGCGCTACGGTGCTCAGTACCGCGGCGGAAGTGTACGCCAAGTGCGACATGATCATCAAGGTCAAAGAACCCGAACCCTGCGAGTACAATCTGCTCAGAGAAAATCAGATTCTCTTTACCTACCTGCACCTCGCCCCCAACCCCCAGCTCACCGAAGCGCTCATCGCCCGCGGCGTGAAGGCGGTGGCGTACGAGACCATCACCGACAAGGAAGGCAATCTGCCCTGTCTGCGTCCCATGAGCCAGGTGGCCGGCCGTCTGAGCATTCAGGAAGGTGCCAAGTATCTGGAGCGCAGCTTCGGCGGCCGCGGCCTGCTGCTGGGCGGCGTGCCGGGCGTTGAGCGCGGCAAGATCGCCATCATCGGCGGCGGCATTGCCGGTACCTACGCTGCCAAGGCTGCTGTGGGTATGGATGCCCAGGTCACTTTGCTGGACATCAACCTGAACCGTCTGAGCTATCTGGAGGATGTGTTCGGCGCATCCGTGACCACCCTGTACAGCACCGAAGCCAACATCCGCAAGTGTCTGGCCGAGGCTGATCTTGTGATTGGCTCCGTGCTGATCCCCGGCGGCGCCACCCCCAAGCTGATCCGCCGCGAGCATCTGAAACTGATGAAGAAGGGCGCTGTCATTGTCGATATCGCCATTGACCAGGGCGGTTGCTGCGAATCCTCCCATACCACCACCCATGACAATCCTGTCTACATTGAAGAAGGCATCGTTCACTACTGCGTTGGCAATATGCCCGGCGCCGTCCCCTACACCTCCACCATCGCCCTGTCCAACACCACCTTCCGCTATGCCATGCTGATGGCCGACCATGGTTTGGAAGCCGCTGCCCGCATGGATGAAGGTCTGGCCAAGGGTATCAACATCTACAACCACAAGTGCACCAACCGCAATGTAGCCGATAGCCTGAACCTGGAATTCGTTTCTGCTTTTGACCTGATGGCATGACGCCTTTGCAGAATGCCAGATTCTCCGCACGGCAGTTCATTCTGGATCTTTTCTTCCCGTGGGATAACAGCTGCGCCCTCTGTCAACGAAAGCTGATCGGGCAGGAGCATGTCCTATGTGTATATTGTGAGGAGAAACTGAAAAAGTGTGAACTTCAACCCCTTTCAGCCATTAAGCAGCACTTGCCTCTATGCCTCTGCGTTGGCGCATACACGTACGAGGACACGGCCAAAGAACTGATTTTCCGACTGAAATACTACAATGACGCAACCGTTGCTCTGTTTCTGGGGCAACGGATGTGTTTTGCCCTACTGAATTCCCCGCTGGGACTTGAGTGGGATGCCGTGGTCCCCGTTCCGCTGCATCCGCGCAAGGAACGTCTGCGCGGTTACAATCAATCCAGCCTGCTGGCATCTGAAATAGCGGGAAGTCTGGACATCCCCATGCATGCCGCTTGTCTGAAGAAGCTGAAAAACACCCGTTCCCAAACCACGAAAACCCGCGAGGAGCGTTTTCTGGCGATGAAAGGCGTCTTCACCTCCTGTATGAACGTTCAGGGAATGAGCATCCTGCTGGTTGACGACGTGCTCACCACCGGTGCCACTGCCATCTCTTGCGCTCAAGCGCTGCTGGATGCAGGCGCCTCACGGGTCGGGCTGCTGGTCGCCTGTTTTGCATAAAAAGGCGTATTGTCAAAGGAGTCTTCATGATGGAATACAAATCCCAGTTGATGGACAGCGCGCAGTTTTTCCGTACCATGGCGCGGCTGACTCATGAGATCATCGAAAAGAACCACGGCGTAGATAACCTTTGCCTGCTGGGCATCAAACGCCGCGGCGTTCCTCTGGCAAAAATGCTGGCAGAAAACATTCGCAGGTTTGAAAACGTGGATGTGCCTGTGGGTTACATCGACATTGCCCAGTTCCGTGACGATCTGGCTGAAACAGCCCCGCCGTCCGCCGCTGCGGACTGCATGATCCCCTGCCGGCTGGATGAGACCACTGTGATTCTTGTGGATGACGTGATCCATACCGGCCGCACTGTGCGCGCGGCGATCGAAGCCATCTTCCGCCAGGGCAGGCCTCGCGCAATTCAGCTGGCAGTACTGATCGACCGCGGTCATCGGGAGCTGCCGCTCCGTCCGGACTTCGTGGGCAAAAACATTCCTACCGCAAAGGCAGAGATCGTCTCCGTCAAGGTAGACGAGATCGATGGTGAAACAAGCGTCGGTCTTTACAGCCTATAATGCATTGAAAAGTTTCCAATCAAAAGCAGCTTGCCAAACATGGCGGGCTGTTTTTTGTTGCTATTCTTTTATTTCAAATTCGTTACAATTTGTTCACGATTGATGGAAGAATTCCTGTTGCTGTTTCGTTACATAAGCAAGAGGTGATCACATGACCAGGCTGTACATTTGGGAGCCCAATGAACAGGTAGCCCGCAAACTGGAGGACCTGCTTCAAAAGGAAGCCTATGAACTCTGCTTTATGAAGGAAACGGACGGTTTCCCCGAAACGCCCGAGACTGAGGACGAACCGCAGCTGGTTCTCATGGACGCGCGTATGCGCTGGAGCGTATGCAGACCCCTGCTGGAACAATGCCAGAAGCGGGGCTATATGCTGCTGTTCATCACCGCTGACAAGAACATGAGCGAGCATCTGCGCGCGCTGTACGCCGGGCGCTGCGATGTTGTAACGCTGCCGCTTAACGCCAGAGTGCTCAAGACCAAGCTGGCAGCCCTGACGGCAACCCCCGGCACCGGCGAATTGCAGGTAGATGAGCAGGAGCGGGTGGCACTGCTGGACGGCAGGCGTGTGGAATTGACAGCACAGGAAACCGCACTGCTGATTGCCCTGCTGGAAAAGCCCGATACCCCCGTCAGCCGCGAGCAACTCCTGCGCAAGGCTTGGGGCTATCAGAGCATGGGCGAAACCCGGACAGTGGACGTGCACGTGCAGCGGCTGCGCAAAAAGCTGGGCGGAGAATATATCGAAACCGTGTACAAATGCGGTTACCGGCTCAAGCTGGCATGACCATAAAACAAAATTCAAAGGAAAACGATGGTACATTCTCCATCGAAAGCATCCCCTGAGAAGCACCGATCTTCTCAGGGGATACTTTTCCAAGCAGGCACTTTGCTGCATCACAGCGCAGTCCATCAGCAGAATTTTGCTTTTGCAAAGGGATGTGGTATAATAAGCACACACCAAACATACACTCGGCGGATTCGCCGCCGTGAGGAGGTTCCTTCCCATGATCCATTACCGTGGTAACAAGCGCGCAAGGCAGCATTACCAAACCATAGGCCATCAGGGCAGCCGCTGGCTACCTATCATTATCATTGTGGCCGTTTTGCTGGGTGCCTTTCTGATCATGCGCTTTACCGGCGTAGGCGGTATTAACGAAACCAGCTTTATTAACCAGCGCAACGCGAAGCTGCGCAACGAGATGCAGCATGCCGTCAGCACCACCAACAAGCTCAGCCGTCTGGGCGCCAGCAGCACCACCATCGAGCTTGCGCGTATTCGTCAATACGTCCACGGCATTGAAGTCATCAACGATCTGAACGTGAGCGTCTATGGCGAAATCGGCCGTCTGTTTCCCCAAAGCACCTTTGATAACATCTACGCCATTCTGGACGCCTACGACGCCAAGCTTGCCAGCGGTCAGAAGGTAAACGATTCGCTCAACTCGCTCACCGAGGCCATCAACGAGCTCAACCGGCTCACCGGCGAAGTGTTGGGCCATGACGTGGATCCTGACGCTGACTGACCCCTACTTCCACTTAAACAACACCACGCCACCCAGCATGAGCGCAACGCCGATGAACTGCTTTGCGTTCATGCTGATTTTTTCCTGTCCCATCCAGCCAAAGCCATCGATCATGGCTGCCACCAGCAATTGTGCGATCAGAATCGTGGATACAGCGACGGTCGGGCTTAGACCCTTGATGGACAGCATCACCGTTACAGTGATCACCAGCCCCAGCGCGCCGCTGAACAGATAGCCTTTGGGCACGGTCCGCAGGTTGCCCAGATCACCGTTTCCAAAGATCCACAGGACGATCAGCGATAAGAGAAACGCCGTCCCCTGGGTGTAGGCATTGGCCTCCCAAAGGCCGATATTGTCCTGCAAGCGTGTATTCATTACACCCTGCACGCTCATCGCTGCGCCTGCGATAACAGCAAAAACAAACCCTAACAAGCCAAAACCGCCTCCTTTTTCCATCAGTATGCGCAGGGAGGCGGTTTTGTTATTCTTTTCAGTCCATGTGCGGCGGACGCGGCGGTGTATCCACACCATTCTTGTCTGCCAGCGCGGCCATCCGATCGTGAATACGCTGCATATCCGAGTCCACCTCGGCAATGCGTTGGGCAGCGTCGTACAGTTCCCGGTTCAAATCCTCTGGAACCTCCAGATCTACCTTATAACGAATCCGATGCTCAAGGCTTGCCCAAAAGTCCATCGCAATGGTCCTAATCTGCACCTCTACGGGGAGGTATTGCTTGCCGGTGGACAAAAACACCGGGATCTCCACAATCAAATGCAGGCTGCGATAGCCGTTGGCTTTGGGCGTCTTGATGTAATCGCGCGTACGCAAAAGGCGGATATCATCCTGGCTGGTGAGCAAATGGGCGATCGCGTACACATCATCCCGATAGGCGCAAACGACCCGCACCCCCGCAATATCCCAAAGATGCTTCATGGCGTTTTCCACCGTCGGTTCATATCCTTTGCGCCTAAGCTTCCCGGCAATACTGGACGGTTCCTTCACCCGGCTTTCCATATGATGAATGGGATTGCGGGAATACCGCACCCGAAACTCGTCGTTGAGAATATCCAGCTTGGTCTTGACCTCGGTGAGGGCTGCTTGGTATCGGCAGCGCATCTCAACAAACGCCCTGACCTGGCCTTCCATTTCCTCAGGCCACTGCGGTGTTCTCTCCATATTGCCTCCTCCTTTCGGGCTTTCTCCCTACAAGTATTGTAGCTGTTTTGCATGGCTTCGTCAAATGACGCCGCATGCTTTGCCAGGCAGCGGTGAAAACTACCCTCAGGAGGGATCAAATGCAATGGCTTATGCTGCTGCCATGGGCGGCACTGGTTCGCTACGGCGTGAAAAGACCGCAACGGCGTATGCTGACGGCTGCAGCGTTGACCGCCGGTCTGCTGATTTCCATGGCATCGCAGCTGTGGTTGTTGGCGCTGGATGGTCAGCTGAACCTTTCCACGGGTCTTCCGCTGCATTTGTGCGGCATGATGGCCGTACTATGTCTGCCGCTGTGCTGGTTTTCCCTCGTTAATGGCTATATGCTTTTGCTGCTGTTGGGCGTGCCAGGCGCGGTTCTCGCGCTGTGCTTCCCGGCGGTCATTGACTGCTCGCATCCACTGCTTATGCGCCTCGCCTTTTGCCGGGTACACGTGCTGATCCTTGCTACGGCGATGTTTCGATGGCATCACAAAAAGCCGCCGCCCATGGATGCACGTTCATCCTTTCTCTTGGGCAACGGCTTTTTGCTGATTACTGCCTGTGTCAATCAAACACTGGACACCAATTATCTGTTTTTGCGTGCAGCGCCTGTCGGAACGCCTCTGGCGCTGCTGATCGTTCGCGGTTATGGGTTCTATGTGGCATCGCTAGAAATGCTGTGCATGCTGATGATGCGCCTTCTATGCGACGGTTACCGGCTTATTGCAGGAAATAAGTCAGCATGTAGCCCTCGTAACCGTTATAGCGTACCTTGCACCATTCTGAACCAGGACTGAGAATGGTCACCTGGCGGCCATGGGGTACACGCAGCAATACGGGGGCGTTCAGGCTGCCCGACTGGCGCAGGTTCACGTAGGTTCCGCTGGGATGCACCACAGTACGGGTGGAGACAGAGGAAGCATTGGTGAACTTGATATACTTGGTCATGACATAACCGGATTCACCGGTATTCTGCACGGTGACTGCCGACCAAGTTTCGCCCGGTTCGTCCACCCAGAGTTTAGTACCGTTGTATAGCTTCTTGAGCACAGCAGAGGCTGTGGTGGGATACTGGCGCAGGTTCAGGGCCTGGGTCGCCTTGGGATTATTGACCACTGCATAGCTGTCGCCGCTGACACCGCCGCCGTTGCTGGCTGCGATATCCCGGGAGGATTTCAACCCCTCGGTAAGGAAATCGCTGCTCATAAATCCAACGTAACCGTCGATGGCCACGCGCCACCAGCCGTTGCCTTTGGCCAACACCATCACATAACGGTCGCCGGAGAACTGACGTACCACGGCATAGTTGGTGCCGGGGCCAGAGCGCATATTCATGGCGCTGTTGTTGGGAGTCTTGATGGTGGCCACTTCACCGCTGCCGCGGGTATTGCGCACCGTCACATATTCGCTGCGCACATAGCCCACCTGACCGTTGATCTGCACACAATACCAGCCGTTCTGCTCGCCCAGTACCAGCAGCGGAACGCCGTTGTAGAAGATTCCCAGTACCTGAGCACTATAGCTGGGCGTGGCGCGGAAGTTCAGGAACGCGCCGCCGTTCTGATTGGTAACGGTGGCGATTCGCAGGGTTTGTCCGCTGTTGCCGGTGGCGTCGATATAGTTCTTGCTCATGTAGCCAACCAGCCCGTCCGGCGTGACGACCTGATAGAAATTATTCTGACTGCCGATGATCTCCAGCCAGGTACCGCTGGGATACGCACCCAGCCAGCGGCTGGAAGAACTGCCTGCAGAGCGCAGATTCAACGAAGTGGTTCCTGTAACCACGCCATAGCTCTCTGCCAAAGCGCTGCCGGCAAACAGCATGCAAAGCATGATGCACACCAGCGCCAATCCT
Organism: Clostridiales bacterium; assembly: GCA_015056365.1. Classification (GTDB taxonomy): domain Bacteria; phylum Bacillota; class Clostridia; order Christensenellales; family Aristaeellaceae; genus Limiplasma. Next base: position 37,563 of record SVGM01000001.1, read on the forward strand.
GCTTTTCTTCTGGTCGTCTTCATCCTGATGCCCTCCTTGGTGTATTCGCTCCTTTACCAACAAAACGAGCTGCTGTTGTGTTTTCATCCCCGTTCAGAAACAAAAAAGTCACTTTTTGTGATATTTTTGCAGAGCCACTGCGCGCTGCACTGCATCCGCCGACGCCTGAGCAAGGTCGGGAACCTCCGACGGAGTGCCGAAGCACACGTGCAGGAAGAACTCATGTGTACCGTTGTTGCCGGTGACCGGGCTGTGGGTCACGCCCTGCACCCACGTCCCCTCCTGACCGTTCAGTTCCCCGATCAGTCGGCACAGCAGTGGCAGATAAGCCTCTTGCGCGATCTCTCCGGTACGTCTTGCGTTGGGATCGTCGATCTCAAACAGGGGCTTCACCAGGCACATCAGCTCCCCTGCGCCGTGCATCACCGCACGGAACTGCGGAACCGCCTTCACCAGCGACAGATAACTCAGATCCACACTGCCCAGGGTAGGCACCGGCTCCAGCGAAAGAAGCTTTTCATCACCGATGTTGGTTTTTTCCAGATTCACAATCACAGGGTCCTGCATCAGGCTTCCCGCCAGCTGGCCAAAACCAACCTCCACCGCATACACAAGCCCGGCGCCGTGCTGGCGCAGGCAGTCGGTAAAGCCGCCGGTACACGCGCCTGCATCAATGCACACTCGTCCTTGAACCTCAATACCGAAATCTGCAATCGCACCTTCCAGTTTATAGCCGCCCTTACCGACATAGCGTTCGTTCAGGCCTTTTACATTCATGGGCAGATCCAGCGGCACGATCTGTCCGCCGGTACGAACCGGCGTAGCGCCGCAGGTCACCGCGCCGCTCATCAGGTAGGGCAGCGCAGCCTCCTTGCTTTCAAAAAAGCCTTCCTTCAACAGGCGTTCCATGGCAGTGGTTTTCTTTACCATACGTCCTCCGCCTCAGGCAGGTCGAACCATGCCAGTGCCTTTTCGATGTGCTTGTCCCAGAAATCCCAGGTATGGGCGCCGGGTTCGGTATGATATTCCATGTTCAGCTTCTTGCCAAAGCTCTTGATAAAGTTGTTATTGGCCTCAAAGAGAAAGTCTTCCGTTCCGCAGGCCACATAGAAGCGCGGTGCGTCTTCGGGGGTCTTACACAGCCTGCGGGCAAGGCGGGCCAGGTTATTGTCGCTATTCTTCATAGCCTTCTCACCGCCAAAGGTGTAGTCCAATTCCTTTCGGAACGACGCATCGCGGCGCTCATCCTGCCAGCTTTTTTCCATCTCCAGCGCACCGGAGAAACTGGCAATGGCGGCGTAACGATCCGGACAGCGCAGACCCAACTTCATTGCGCCATAACCGCCCATGGACAGACCCGCAGCAAAGCGATCCTTACGCTCGCTGCTGATGGGGAAATACGTCTCCATCACCTGGGGCAGTTCTTCGGACACGAAGGTAAAATACTTGGCGCCCATGACCATATCCGTATAGAAGGAACGGTTGACCGCAGGCATAACGATAGCCGTACGATATTTCCGTGCATAATACTCCAGACGGGTCTGACGCATCCACATGGTATGGTCATCGCTCAGGCCGTGGAGCAGGTACAGACAGGGAAGCTTGCGCTTCTTTTGCGCCATTACCTTGGGTTCCGGCATCAATACGTACACGGACACCTGAACGCCCAGAGCATCTGAAAAATAATGAAAATCAGTAAAGGTCATCTGAGACACACCTTTCTTTTGCCATTTGTGCAAAGTTGATTCGTTCTTTTATCTTAGCATATTTCCCCCATGCAAACAAGTCAAAGCGGATTGGATTACGCCCGATGCATCATCCACATAGCAGCATTGAGACAACCGGCGAAGACCGTCCAGCAAAGATAGGGCGTCAACAACCAGCCTGCGGCAGGCCGAATGCGAAAAAAGCGCCACATGGTCACCGTGATCAGCACAAGCAACACCAGCAACCATAAAAAAGCAGGGAGATACAGCCCCAGCGCAAAGAACAACGGGCTCCACAGGAAGTTGGCCGCCAACTGCGCCCCATACCACTTCAGCGCCTTGTGGATCTCCGTTTTAGGCCGGTCTGAACGCCAAACCAGATAGGATGCATACCCCATTGCCAGGTACAATGCCGTCCATGCCACCGGAAACATCCAGCCTGGCGGCGTAAAGGAAGGCTTATTCAGGTGTTCAAAGGTACGCATGCCATCCATGGAGATCAGTGCAGACACGCCGCCCACTGCCAGCGGCAAACCCAACGCACAAAGCAGTTCCTTTTTCTTTTCCAATAAATTCATCATCATTCCCCCAATCAGTTCTTCTCGCTGTATCCTCCCCTGTTGGATTTGCTCATACACCGGCAAAAAGCACCAGGTACGATTCATCGTTCGAAACGCCCCGAAACGCCTTATTTCTCGCGGTTCAGCGGAAATCACAAGTGTTTTTATCATGTTTTTTACAGGAAAAATGTTCCATCTTATATTGCATATTGTTTCCAATGAGCCTATAATATATATAGTCATTAAGTAACATTGTATCCTAACTGAAAGGGGGATGCCTGTGAAGCATTACTGTGAAACCTTGCGTGAGCTCAGAGAACGGCGTGGGCTGAAGCAATCTGATGTGGCCATGGTTCTTGGAACCACCCAGCAGGTATACTCCCGTTATGAAAACGGCGTAAACGAACTGCCCATTCATCACCTGATCACTTTGTGCTGCTTTTATCACATCAGTGCCGATCACATCTTGGGGCTGGACATCAGCCACGAGAATGCATAAACCATAACAGCATACAAAAACGACCTGAGAGAACTTCTCTCAGGTCGTTTTTCAACGTACCACATTGTCTGCCTGAAGTTTCTCAATCCCCCAGGATCAGCCCTGCGGCCTCAGCAAGGGATTCTACCACCTTCGCGCCTGCTGTTTCCAGCGTTTCACGGCTCTGATGCCCTCTGGCCACCAAAATGCACTGGGTGCCCATGGCACGGGCTACATCTGCATCGTGCAGCGTATCTCCGATCATCACCGTCTCCCGGGCAGGGACTCCGCATTCCCGCAGATAGGCACAACCGATGGCTTCCTTGCTGCGGGCGTAAATATCCGACAGGGCCAAAATCCGGTCAAACTGGCCTTCCAGCTCCGGGTAATAGCTCAGCTGTGCAGTCAGAATATCCATCTTGCTGGCGGAAAGCACCACCTGCCGAAGGCCTGCGGTCTGCAGGCGGCGCACCGTTTCCACCGCATCTGCATGCAACGGGATCTCCCTGCAGCCGCGTACGTATTCATCCATCCAAGCATGGGCAACCTTAGTAAAATTCTCGTCGGTGACGCCAGCCCGTTCATAGTACAGCTTGACAGGAAAGGTGAATTCCTGATAGTAACGCTCCAGACTGTCGATGGTGGGCAGACCAAAGGCTGGAAAGGTCCGGTTCCGCACCCCGATGGCGTACCAGAGGTCGTCCAACAGGGTGCCGTTCCAGTCCCATAAAACTTGCCTGAGCGGCAGATCAATAGGCTTTTGCAAAGTAGATCACCTTATCAGCCTTCTTGCCGCAGCAGACGCAGGTCTCACCGATAGGCGTCTGATCGAAGGGCATATTGCGGCTGGTAGCATTGGTCAACTCTTTGATCTTGTCTTCACAGGCACGGTCGCCGCACCACATAGCCTTGGCGAAACCGCCGTCCACCTGCTGGCTCAGTTCTTCCATGTTATGGGCGTCAGCAATATGAGCCTGACGGAACTGATCGGCCAGAGCATACATATTCTTCTGGATGTCTTCCAGGAGCGTGGGCAGCAGAGAGGCCAGCTCATCCAGTTGCACGGTCTGCTTCTCGTAGGTATCGCGGCGGAATACAACGCACACGCCGTTTTCGATATCCCGGGGACCAATCTCGATACGGACGGGCACACCCTTGAGCTCCCAGTCGTTAAACTTGAAGCCAGGAGACAGGGTGTCACGGTCGTCCAGCTTGACGCGGATGCCGGAGGCCTTCAATTCGCCGTACACTTCGCTGCTCTTTTCCAGAACACCGGCCTTATGCGCGGCAACAGGCACGATCACAGCCTGAATGGGAGCAATGTGCGGAGGCAGCTTAAGGCCGCGCTCATCGCCGTGGGTCATGATGATGGCGCCGATCAGACGGGTGGAGACACCCCAGCTGGTCTCGTGAACATGGGTCAGCTTGCCCTCTTTGCTGAGATACTGAATCTCGAAGGCCTCGGCGAAATTGGTGCCGAAGTTGTGGCTGGTACCAGCCTGCAGGGCCTTACCATCCTGCATCATCGCTTCCATGGAGTAGGTAGCGCGGGCGCCAGCGAACTTTTCCTTATCGCTCTTGCGGCCAACGATCACGGGCATCGCCAGTTCATCTTCCGCAACCTCGCGATAAACTTCCAGCATCTGCATGGTCTCTTCCTGAGCTTCCTCAGCAGTGGCATGGATAGTGTGGCCTTCCTGCCAGAGGAACTCACTGGTACGCAGGAAGGGCCGGGTGCTCTTTTCCCAGCGCATAACGCTGCACCACTGATTGTACTTCATGGGCAGATCGCGCCAGCTACCCACCCACTTGGAGTACATGGAGCAGAAAATGGTTTCAGAGGTAGGGCGAACAGCCAGGCGTTCCTGGAGCTTTTCGTTGCCGCCGTGGGTAACCCAGGCCACTTCAGGGGCAAAGCCTTCCACATGCTCCGCTTCCTTAAGCAGCAGGCTCTCGGGGATCAGCATGGGCATATACACGTTCTCGTGTCCGGTCTCCTTGAAACGACGATCCAGTTCTTCCTTGATTCTCTCCCAGATGGCAAAGCCATAGGGACGGATGACCATCGCACCGCGCACGGGGGCGTAGTCCACCAGTTCAGCCTTGAGGATCACGTCGGTATACCACTGGGAAAAATCCACATCCCGGGGCGTGATGTGCTCTACAAAGCCCTGTTTCTTTTCGTTGTTGTTTGCCATGTGTCAACTCTCCCTTTCCAGTCAAATGAAAAAAGCGCCCTGCTCCCACCATGGCTATGCCATGTGTTGGGACGAAGGGAGCCTTCGCGGTACCACCCGACTTAAAACGCGCCAAAAGCGCTGTTTTCACCTTTCTAAGCCTGCTAACGGGGGCAATCCGTCGGCGATTAACCGATACAGCCAAAGGTGGGGAGCACGTGCAATTCCCGCACCGTCCTTTCAGCCTGGGGACGGTTCTCTTTCGCCGGGAGGAGAAACACGAGCGTTCCTCTGGGGCGGATCAAGCTCCGCAATGGCGCTATTCTATCATATGGGCGGGAATTTTGCAACCTTTCAGAGGCTGAAAACCATCATTTTTCCGCATTCTTACGAACATCTGCACTCCCCCGAAAAAAATAATCGATTTTTTTGAAAAAAGGGTTGACTTTCATCTCAAAAGGTGTATAATCAATTTCGCTGGTTGAAACAAACCGCATGCACCATTAGCTCAGTTGGTAGAGCACCTGACTCTTAATCAGGGTGTCCAGGGTTCGAGTCCCTGATGGTGTACCAAAGCCTTGAAACAATGTTTCAAGGCTTTTTTGTTGTTGATTTACAGCTCGGACACATGCGCAGAACGCATTTTTTCACTGATTGCTTTGATTGCGTGGATACTTTCCTTTCTTTTGCGTTCATTGTGTGTTATCATGTTTTTGTTGTTATTCTTCACATGGAGGTTTCGCTATGTCTCTTCTGTATTGGCTGCAATCCATCCGTACACCCGCGCTGGATGCCATCTTCTCCACCATCACCCAGCTTGGCGAAGAAACGGTGCTGATGCTGGTGGGATTGGTCATTCTGTGGTGTGTCAACAAAAAATGGGGATATCGCTTCTTTTTGATCGGCATGGTGGGCAATACCCTCAATCAGCTGCTCAAAGCGATTTTTCTGATCCCCCGTCCCTGGGTGCTGGATCCCGAATTCCCCATTGTGGAATCCGCCCGCGCCGCTGCGGACGGCTACTCCTTCCCCAGCGGACATACCCAGACGGCTGCGGGTGTCTTCGGAACGCTGGCAGTCTGGGTTCGCAAGGGCTGTGCGGTTGCCGTATGCATCGTGCTCATCCTGCTGGTAGGCTTCAGCCGCATGTACCTGGGTGTACATACGCCGCTGGACGTAAGCGTGTCGCTGCTCACCGGCGCGGCTTGTGTGCTGCTCCTCAATGCGCTTCTCAACCGCTGGGAAAATGACCGCAAGGGCATGCTTTGCATCATCTGCGGTGCGCTGATCTTTGCGCTGGCGCTGGTAGGGTATGTGTATTTTGCTCCTGTACGCGAGGCCAACATCGCGGAGTTCGACCAGCACGGCAAAAAGAATGCCTGGGTCGTCCTGGGGACGCTGGCTGGCCTGGCGGCGGGCTGGCTGTTTGACGAATACCGCATTCAGTACGACACCAAGGCCGTATGGTGGGCGCAGCTGTGCAAGCTGATCATTGGTGCCGCGCTGGTGATGGGCGTGCGTCTTGGCATGAAGCCTTTGCTCCAGGCCATCTTCGGCGATGCGCAGTTCACCAACGGCATCCGTTATTTCCTGATGGCCGTCATGGCCAGCGTGGTCTGGCCCATGACTTTTAGTTTCTGGAGCAAGCTGGGCCAAAAGGAACTCTCAGCAGAGGAGGCCCTGTAATGCAGAAGGAAATCCGCATTCTGTTCGTGTGTCTGGGCAATATCTGCCGCAGTCCCATGGCGGAATTTGTGTTCAAGGATATGCTGCAAAAACGCGGTCTTTCTCAGCGATGCCACGTGGAATCTGCCGCCACCAGTTTTGAGGAAGTGGGCAATCCGGTACATCCCGGCACCCGGCGCATCCTCAGCCAGCACGGCATTTCCTGTGCAGGTAAGACCGCCCGCCGGATGACGGCACAGGATTATCAGGATTTCGACTACCTCATTGGCATGGACAGCGGCAACCTCCGCGCCATGCGCACCATCTGCTGCGGCGACCCGGACGGCAAGATCAGCAAGGTGCTTGATTTCTGCGGAGATCCGTCTGACGTGGCTGACCCGTGGTATACCGGCGATTTTCAGGCAACCTGGCGGGATATAAACCGCGGGCTATCTGCCCTGATGGAACAGCTCTTCCCTGAAACGATGAACCGCTGAGGAGGCCTCTTATGTCCAAAGAAACATTTCAGATGGAGATCAGGCAGCTCATGGACCAGGGCAGCGGTGAAATGTCCCTTCCCCAGCTGCTGGACCAGATCATTGGCATCATGACCCGCAATCCGGATGGTATGGCAGGCGTGACCAATCGCTATCGTCTCTGCGCCACTGATACCGGCTGCACCCGTTCCTTTTCTCTGCAGGACGGTCATTACAGCGAGTTGTCTGCGGAAGACAAGGTAGACGTGACCATTTCTGCCACAGAAGAAAACCTACTGGCCCTGTTCAACGGCAAGCTCAATCCAGCAGCTGCTATCTTGAAAGGCAAATTGAAGATTCAAGGCAGCTTGGGTGCGCTGACCAAGCTTGCCGCGCTGTTCTGAAGCCGCAGTCAAAGGTTGCTTATCGTCATCAAATATTCTCCTATACCCCATCCGTTTACAACAGCAAACCCGCCCGGGAAATCTCCCGGGCGGGTTTGCTTTGCTCTTATTCCTCGTCGCTCCACTTCAGCGGATATTCATCCACCACATAATCCAGCGAGCGTCCGTTCTTCTCCAGCACCTTGAGCACTGCCTCCACATGGGAATCCTTTTCATAAACAGTGGGCGCAAAGTCGTTGTAGTCAGTACGACTGGAAATGCGGCAAGGAATGATCTTGAATTCCTGACCGACCACTTCGCCGTCCATCATCCGAAGACGAAGCTGGAAAATGTAAGTGCTCATGTCATCGGGCTTATTATTTCCCGCAAAGCTGAAATTGCCCAGCGAATAGCAAATATACTTGCCGTTATAGTACTCAATGGGATTGATCCGGTGGCTATGGTGACCAATCACCAGATCCGCGCCTGCATCGATGGTGGCACGGCCCAGACGAATCTGGTTCTTGTTGGGCTTGTAGTCCTTCTCATCGCCCCAGTGATAGCTGACAATGACCAGTTCACAGCCCTGCGCACGCAGCTGGCCGATGGCATCGGGCAGCTTTTCGATAATCTCATCATGCCGCCCTCCGAAGGTCTGATAGGCAAGGCTGCCGATCTTCACGCTCTTGACGTTGATGATGGCGGGCTCATCCTCGCTGGCATAGCTGACGCCAGCGCCGAGCAGCGTCTGCTTGGTTTCCGCAAGGCCGTCCTCGCCCATGTCCAGCACGTGGTTGTTTTCCAGAGAAACCGTCTCCACGCCGTTGTTGGAAAGCATCTCCACAAAGCTGGGATCGGCACGGAAGAGGAAGCTGTTGTTCAGCTTGTCCCGATTCTTGCCTGCGGTGGTCAGCGTGCCCTCGAAATTGACCATGGTCAGGTCATCAGCCAGAAAAATATCCCGGGTATTGCGGAAGGGGAAATTCACGTCTCCGTCCTGTCTGGCCAGTTCCTTGTCAAAGATGGACTTGCCGCCGGACTGGGTGTTGCTGCCGATGGTCACGTCGCCGGTAAAGGACATGGTGAGCAGAATAGAACCGTCTTTTTCATACACCGGCTCGCTGGGATCCACCGTGGGTTCAGGAACCGGCGTAGCAGTGACCAATGGTTCTGTGCCGTCCTCGCCGCCGCCGGTCAGGGCATTGCCATTCTGATCATAAATCACAATGATGACTTCTTCTGTGTCTTCTTCTGCCATAGCCGCAAACGCTACCATGCCCAACAGCAGGCAGCCGAACAACAGCCATGCCAACATTCCTTTTCGCAGCATAGGAACCTCCGTTTTATGTCGTCACAGGGTCTGAATGAAGCGGGCGATACGGCTCAACGCCTCATTCAGCAGATTCAGTGCCGTAGCGTAGCAGCAGCGGATGTGTCCCTCGCCGCTTTCGCCAAAGGCTGTGCCTGGAACCGCCACGACCTCCATTTCCTTAAGCAATTTTTCGCAGAACTGCTCGCTGGTAAGCCCCACCTTGGGAATCGCCGGGAACACATAAAACGCGCCCAGCGGCTCGTAGCACTCAAGCCCCATATCCCGGAAGGCCTTCACCATCAGGCGGCGGCGTTGATTGTAGCTTTCCTTCATTTGGCGTACATCCTGATAGCCGTCCTCCCGGCCACGGCGAAGCGCCTCCAGCGCTGCCACCTGTCCCTGACGGGGTGCGCACATGATGGTATACTGATGGATCTTGCACATTACATCGCAGAATGCCGCAGGCGCGCAAAGATAGCCCATACGCCAACCGGTCATGGCAAAGGCCTTGCTGAAGCCATTAATGACGATGGTGCGCTCCCACATGCCGGGCATGGTGGCGATGCTGATGTGGCCTTCTTCGGCGTAGCAAAGCTCTGCGTAGATCTCATCGCTGATGACGATCAGATCTTTCTCAATGAGCACCTTGCTCAGCTTTTCCAGCGCTTCCCGATCCAGAATGCCGCCGGTGGGATTGTTGGGGTAAGGCAGAATGATGGCCTTGGTCTTGTTGGTCACAGCCTCCAGCACCGCTTCCGGCGTGAGCACGAAGCCGTTGGAAGCGTCGGTACGGACAGGCACAGGCTTACCGCCTGCAAAAACCACGCCCGGAGCGTAGCTGACGTAGCTGGGCTGGGGTACCAGCACCTCATCCCCGGGGGCAACCAGAATACGCAATGCCAGGTCGATGCCCTCGCTGGCGCCTACGGTCACCAGCACTTCCTTTACCGGGTCATAGGTCAGGCCAAAACGGCCTTTCATGTACAGGGCGATCTCCTGGCGCAGTTCCAGAAGACCCCAGTTGCTGGTGTACTGGGTCTCGCCATCCAGAATGCTGTTGATAGCCGCATTGCGGATATGATAAGGCGTGACAAAATCCGGCTCGCCCACGCCCAGAGAGATGGCTCCCGGCATGGTCTGCGCCACATCAAAAAACTTACGAATGCCGCTTTTGGGCACATTGACGATGTCCTGATTCAGATAATCTTTCGCAGAAAAACTCACGCTGTGACCACCAGCCTTTTGTCCTCCTTGCCATCCTCAAAGATGATACCTTCGCTCTTGTAGCGTTTGAGAACAAAATGGGTAGCGGTACCGGTGACGGTCTCCAGCGTACTCAGCTTGGTGCTGACAAAGAAAGCCAGTTCCTTGAGCGTAGGCGCTTCCACCAGCAGCAAAAGGTCATACGCGCCGCTCATCAGATAGACGGATTTTACCTCATCAAAACGATAAATACGCTCCGCGATGGCGTCAAACCCTTGATCCCGCTGGGGAGTGACACGAACCTCAATCATGGCTTCCACCCGTTCCCGGGCGGTCTTGTCCCAGTTAATCACCGGAGAGTAGCGCAAAATCACGCCGTTTTTCTCCATATCAGAAATGTTGGCAGCCACATCCTCCAGGCTTGCGCCGGTCATGGTGGCCAACTGCTCCAGAGGCAGCCGGCAATCCTCCTTCAAAATCTGCAACAGTTCCATCTGCAAATTCTGCATCCGATCCACTCCTTCATTGCCGCAATCCACATACAGCAAAGATTCCATAGCAGGAGTAGTATATCGTAAAGCTGCCGCTCTTGCAAGTTTTCGATGTGTTCCACGTAGGGATCACGCCGCCGCTGCAATGTGCGGGGAACGAATCATCCCTTCACCGCCCCCGCCATCACTCCGGTGACAATATACTTCTGGCAGAACAAATATACCAGCACTATGGGAAGGATGGCCAAAACCAGCATGGCCATCATGGCGCCCATATCCACCGAGCCATAACCGCCCTTGAGATACTGCACGGCGATGGGGATGGTCTTGAAGCGTTTCAGATCCAGCACCAGATACGGCAGCAGATAATCGTTCCAGATCCACATTGCCTGTAGGATCCCCACGGAAACATAGCAGGGCTGCAGAATGGGAGCCACTACGCCAAAGAACACCCGCAGCGGCCTGGCGCCGTCGATCATAGCGGATTCTTCCATGGCGATAGGGCAGCTTTTCATATACCCAAAAAACAAAAACACCGCCAGACCCGCCCCAAAGCCCAGATAGACCGGAACGATCCCGATAGGTGTGTTGAGGCGGAGCACATTGGCCGTTTTGCTCAGGGTGAACATCACCATCTGGAAAGGCACCACCATGGACAGGATAAACAGCCGGTACAGGGCTCTGGTCATTCGGTTCCAAACACGGCTGATATACCATGCGCACATGGAGGTGAACAAAAGAATGGCCAGCACAGACAGCACCGTGATCACCGTGCTCCACAGCATCGCCATGGGAAAATCCGTCCTTGCGATGCCGGTATCGTAATTGACAAGCCCGGCAAAGGTCTTTTCATCCGGCAGCGCAAAGGGAGCACGGCTGATATAGATCTTTTTTTTCAAGCTGTTGAATACGACCATCACAAACGGGTACAGGTACAGCAGCGCCAGCAATCCCAGCCCAATGCTCAAAAGGGTGTTGATGGTTGTACGCTTTCTGCGGGGTTGATTCTTGCCAGCGTTCACTGCTGCACCTCCCTTGACTGGGTCAATCGAAGCTGCAACAGGGCGATGCCTACCACAATGGCGCAAAACACCACCGCCTTGGCCTGACCAGCTCCCTCCCAGCCTGCACGTCCATAAAATGTGTTGTAAATATTCAGCGCCAGCAATTCCGAGCGCCCGGAGGGCATGCCATTGGTCAGCGCCAGATTTTGGTCAAATAACTTGAAGCCATTGGTCAGGGTCAAAAAGGTACCGATGGTGATGGAGGGCATAAGCATAGGCAGCTTCACATGCCATAGTGTTTGCCACGGGCTGGCTCCATCGATTCCCGCCGCTTCGCTGAGTTCTTCCGGGATGGTGGTCAGGCCGGAGATGTAGATGATCATCATGTAGCCTGCCTGCTGCCAAAGCATAATCAGCATCAATCCCCAAAAGCCGTACCATTCATTGGTCACAATGGTGACCCCCCAACGCGCCAGTACACCATTAAGGATGACCTGCCACAGCCAGCCGAGGACAATGCCGCCAATCAGATTGGGCAGAAACAGGACTGTGCGGTACAGATTCCTGCCTCTGATGGGGCGGGTCAGCAATAGTGCGATCCCCAGACCAAACAGATTGATCAGTAAGGTAGAGAGTATGGCAAACAGGGTGGTATACCACAGCGAGTGGATAAACGCACCGGACGTGTCCGAAAAAGCACGGACATAGTTGTTCAGGCCCACAAATACCGCATCGGACACAGTGGTAAAATCGCAAAAGGACAGATACAGACCCATGCCGAAGGGCACCAAAAACCCAATGAGAAATGCCAGCAGCGTGGGCAATACAAACACAGGCCAGTATCTCCCAATGAAGCGTTCCAAACTGCCATCTCCTTCCGCAGACTTGTGTACGCCTCATAGCATTGCCCGCATCCCCTTGCGTTATCCGCTTAAGTTACGGTCTTTGGGAATTGGTGACCTCTGCTGCCCAGCCATCCACAAACGCACTGCGCACCGTCTCCCAGTCGCCCGTGCCCTGCGCATACTCCAAAAGCGCCGCGCCTACGTTATTCTTCCAGGTTTCGGAAGGAATGGTGGTAAAGCTCCAGCTTACGGGCGTTTTCCCTGCCTCCAGATACTCGTTTGCTGCTCTTTGCAGGGCGTTATTGGCGGTATATCCCTCATCAAAAGTACGGAACGGCGTAACAAAGCCCATATCGCCGGACAGGGCTTCTCTGCCCTCGTCACTGGTGATGACCCACTCCAGAAACGCTATGGTGGCGGCAATATCTTCTTCGCTTGCTCGCTTGTTGACGCACCAGTAATTCTCCGAACCGGTGGTAAGGCCCTGTTCTTCTTCGCCCTGCGCGCCGATATACAGTGGCAGCATGCCCAGTTGTTCATCCTCCATGCCGTTTTGGATCAGGCTGTCATAGACCCAGGTGCCGTTCTGAAAGAACACAGCTTCTCCCAGGGCAAACTCTGCCAGGGCGTCTTCATTGCTTCTGGCGCCGATCATGCCGGGAGGGCAGGTGGCATTGTTGATATACAGATCCCAGATCGCCCGGTAGTGGTCGAGATAGGTTCCCTCAATGGTTTCGCTGACTTCAACGCCCCGATCCCGGTACTCATAATAGATGGGCATATTGGCCAGATGGGTCTTAAAACGCCAGTCGGAGCTGGAATCCATGCCCGCAGAGGTAAATGCACCCAGCACGCCCAGTTCCTCTTTGCGGGCCTGAATATCCTCAGCAACCGCCTTGAGCGTTTCAAAGTTGGTAATCTCCTCCGGACGGCTGATGACCGCTTCCGGAAGATCACAATACTGCGAAAGCAGCTCCCGATTGTAAATCAAGCCATACGTTTCGATGGCATAGGCAACGCCCAGTACCTCCTGACCATCCTTGAGGGCAAATTCGTCGCTTTTCAGTTCGCGATACAACGCGGTTCCGCTCAGATCAAGACAATAGTCCCGCCATGTGCGCAGCCCTACCGGGCCGTTGACCTGAAACAGCGTAGGCGCCTGCGCCTTCTCCATTTCCGAGCGCAGGGTATCCTCATAAGTATCGGAAGCAGCGGTCATCACCGTGACGGAGATGCCGGTCTGGCTGGTATATTCCCGCGCCAGTTCCTCCCATTGGGTAGCCTGCTCAGGTTTGAAATTCAGGTAATAAACGGCGCCCGTCTCATTGCCGGTCTGACCCGAGGGCTGCCCATTGCTCGGTACAGGCATTTGGGCATCCCCGGGCGCTGCCGGCCCCTCCGCCGTTGCAAAAATCACTGCCAATGACAACAGAACCGCCACCGCGATAACCAGAGCCATGATCTTTCTCATTTCCATCCGCATCCTCTCTCGCCGGGCGCTTTGCTCTTCGTAAACGCAGACTGCCGGAAGCACAATGCTTCCGGCAGCCATCTTTGCCGGCCATCTGCCCCTAGTGTGAGCGATTCCGGCGTATTTGATTGTTGAAATCCTTACCAGATGTTCAAAAAGAAACCTTACGCTTTCTGTGCTTTGACGATCAGTTCCAGCACAGCGTCCGTACCATCCTTGACTGGATACTCCTTCAGGGTCTTTTCAAGCTCATGACGTTCCTTGAGCAGGGTTTCCAGCGCCTGGGTCATGGTTTCAGGCGTCATATCCTCCTGCATCAGCACTCGCGCCAAGCCCTGACGCTGATAGCTCTTGGCATTCTCAATCTGATCGCCGCGGCTGGCCCCCAGGGGATACGGAACCAGCAACATAGGCTTTTGCAGCGCCAGCAGTTCGCTAAGGGTATTGCTGCCGGCGCGGCTGAGCACCAGATCAGCAACGGCCAGCGCATCCGGCATCTCCTCGGACAGGAATTCCTTCTGACAATAGCCCTTGAGGTCCTTCAGGCTCTCGTCCAGGTTGCCCTTGCCGCACAGATGGAGCACATCCATCTGGGGAAGCAGCCTGGGCAATGCCTCGCGCAGGCACTTGTTGACACTCTGTGCGCCAAGGCTGCCTCCGGTCATCAGCAGGACGGGTTTCTGCCCATCGAAGCCCGCCAGCGCCAGGCCTGCCGCGCGGCTGCCCTTGAACAGTTCCGGACGCAGGGGCGTTCCGGTCATCACGCCTTTCTCCCCCAGCGCCTGGGCGCATTCCGGGAAAGTGGTGGCCACTTTGGTGGCGAACTTGGCGCAGATCCGGTTGGCGAGGCCGGGGGTCAGGTCGCTTTCATGGCACACGGCAGGGACGCGGCACAGCCACGCGCCCACCACCACAGGCACGCTGACAAAGCCGCCCTTGGAAAAGCATACGTCGGGCTTCAGCTTCCGCATCAGCGCCACGGACTGAAACGCGCCCGCGATCACACGGAAGGGGTCCGTAAAATTCTGCAGGCTGAAATAGCGGCGCAGCTTGCCGCTCTTCACCGAATGATAGGTAATGCCCGGGATCTTGGCGATCATTTGATGCTCGATGCCCGCTTCCGTACCGATATAATGAATCTCATATCCCATTTCCTTCAGCCGGGGAATCAGGCTCAGGTGCGGCGTCACATGTCCCGCAGTACCGCCGCCGGTGAGGACGATTTTTTTACCATTGGTTTTGACTGCCGATGCGTTTTCCGTCATGATGTACCCTCCTATCGGCAGGGGACGTCTGTCACGTCTCCGCCTTCTGCAAAACAGTATATCACAGCCGGGCAGCCCGTGTACAGTCAGCCGATTCTTTTCAGTTCTGTTTGCAGTCTGCCCAAAATCCGCTTTTCCAGCCGGGAGATATAGCTCTGGGAGATGCCCAACAGATCTGCCACTTCTTTTTGGGTACGTTCCTGCTGGCCGCCCAGACCAAAGCGCAACATAATGATCCGTTTCTCGCGCTCTCCCAGATGGCTGAGAGCGCTGCGCAGAATATCCCGTTCGATTTCCTTATCCAGATTGCAGCTAACGGTATCCGGTCGTGTTCCCAGCACGTCGCTGAGCAGCAGTTCGTTTCCGTCCCAGTCGGTTTTCAGCGGCTCATCCAGGCTGACTTCCAATTTTAGCTTGCTGGTTTTTCGCAAAAACATCAGGATTTCATTTTCAATGCAACGGCTGGCATAGGTCGCCATTTTGATCTTTTTGCTACAGTCAAAGGTCCCCACTGCCTTGATCAAACCAATGGTGCCGATGGAAATCAGATCCTCCAGCGGAATCCCAGTATTTTCAAACCGTCTAGCAATGAATACCACTAGCCGCAAATTATGTTCAATCAGTTTAGCGCGTGCGTTTTCATCGTTCTGCCCGAGCTTTGCCGTCAATTCCCGCTCTTCCTCCGGACTCAGGGGCGCAGGCAGCGGATCCGGCCCGCCGATATAGTATATTTCCTGAGGAAACAGTCTTGCCAACAGCCGGTGGAACGCCAGCTGCAACGGCTGCGAAGAACGTTGCATAGTTCCTTCTCCTTTCTACTCGCCAAGTGCGCAAAGCGGCACCAGTGCCTGTGTCCCACGATATTCCGGCCCTGCCACCGCTGCCATCAAACGTGTTTCCTGCCGTTGGCCATTCAGATACAGCCAGCATCGATCGGGGCGAAACAACGGCAGCATCGCATTTCCTGCAGCTGTATGCACATGCAGTAGTCGAAAACCCACCGGTAGCGACGTGAGCGCATCGATTTTCTCAGCATCTGGATAAAGCAGAAAAGCTGCCCGCAAGGGGATGACCAACACCGGAAGCGCCGTAACTGGGTCGCGCAGCAGATTGCCGCTGTCCACCATCGCCGGCAACAGCACGCTGTGCTCCCCTACGCCGATCTCTACCTGCCTTACCTCACACAGAGTGCTGGGCAGCAGGGATGCCAGCAAATAAAAAAACAAGGTCAGCGCAATGCTCAAGCCCAATGCACCCCCTGTTCCAATGCCGCGTTCCATCAGCGCCCACATTGCGCCACCGATCATCAGCGACGCGCACAGCGTTGTGACCGTACAGCGCAGACACGCCGCTCTGCCGTTTCTGCCAAAGGACAACCATACGCACACCGGAAGCGAAAGAAGGGAGCATCCTGGCATCCAAAGACCAGCCAGCGCAGCGATCCCCCCAATGCCAGCCGCCAAAAGCAGTCGCCCCCGCTGGGGGGCCGGCAGGCCTGCCAGTTTTCCCCCAAGAGGCAACGCGCAGCCGCACAGAAGCGCATTACAAATCAGGTAGCCTTCTCCGCTGAGCATGTACCTTCCCTCCTCATCGACGGTATCAGTATAGGACATGCGCGCAGCGGCAGATGTCGAAGCGCCGCGCGAAACCTGTCGCATCCACTTCGGCACAGCTGCATTTACAAAAACTTTTCTGAAAATAGGTATTGCATTTTAGACGGATGTGTAGTATACTTATCAAGTCGCATCGGAAACGAGCGCATGGGATTATAGCTCAGTTGGTTAGAGCGCCACGTTGACATCGTGGAGGTCATAGGTTCGAGCCCTACTAATCCCACCACAAAGAAAACGCTTGATCCATAAGGGATTGAGCGTTTTTCTTATGCAGCCAAGAAGCTTCTCTTGATGAATTTTTTTGGATTTTGGCAACTTTTCCGGCATCTGCGCCTTACCTCAAACCTTAATAAAATAAAGGCTTGAGTCCTCTTTCTTGTCATTTCTTCTGGCGACTTTCGCCGTTCAACCGTTTGATTACCGCTAACTGTTTCATCACGCTCTGGTGTCTGGTGCGGACGTAAAGAAATAAAAAAGATACAAGAATAATTGACTTGTTGCCGAATGAAGTAAAACGCTGATCCAATCAGCGGGAGGAACATGAGCAGAACCGGCGACAACGTCAGGTTGTCGGCCTCTATATCCGTTCGGCCACGCTCCTCATCGAAATTCTGCATTCAATGTCCGGCAGGCAGCTTTGAGGATTTCTTCGCAGCCGCCGCCCTGCGCAAAGTCAGGTTTTCCGCCGCCTTTGCCACCTAGCGGGCGAGCGCTATCGCTCAGCAATGTTCCCATATTCACATTCACATCGGCCGCGCGCCCGAACACATAGATCGCCTGATCACCATTCTTTGCACCCAGCAATGCAATCACGCCGGGCTGCTCGATCAACTTCGACACAAGCTCCCGCAGCAGCATGGTGTCTGCATCCACAAACCGTGCAACGAGCTTTGTCCCATCCCGTAGAACTTCTGCTTCCTCGACAAAACGCTGTGCCCTTGAGAGTAACTGCTCTTTTTTGATCTTCATGAGTTCAAACTCTGTCGAGCGGAGTTTCTCATGCATGGCGGCTACCCCAGCGGTCAGATTTTTCACATTGGCGGAGACCAATTCAGCAGCAGCGTGAGCAGCTTCATAACACTTGAAATAATCCGTCAGTGCGCGTCTTCCTGCCAGGAACGCTACGCGCATCTTTCCCCTTGCAGGTGCCACCGACACAATTTTCACTAAGCCGAGCTGTCCTGCAGAGGCGGGATGCGTACCTCCGCAGGCCACCATTTCGTCGTCACCGATGGCAACGATACGTACATGTTCTCTTACCGTGGGCTTCTTGCGAAGAGGCAACGCCCCCAGCTCGTCCTCGGACGGAAACCAGCAGCGAATCGGCACATTACGCTGGATGTGATCGTTGACGTCCAGCTCGATTCTGCGTATCTCCTCATCGGAGATGCGTGTTGTACCATCCGGCATGGCCACATCAATGGTGGAAATCTCATCGCTGATATGCAGACCAATGGTCACTCCTCCCATCATGCGATGCAGCGCGCCCGCAATCATGTGATCGCCAGCGTGCTGCTGCATATGGTCGAAACGCCGTTCCCAATCGACCTTGCCGTGTATGGTTTCTCCCACGTTCTGCGCTGCTGTCACCGTGTGCCAAACCTCACCGTCGGCTACGTTTACATCAAGCACTCGTGCGGTTCCCAATTCGCCGGTGTCGAAGGGCTGTCCGCCGGAGGTCGGATAAAACGCACTGCGATCCAGCAGCACGTCGAAATTCGAGCCATTGGGACGGCAAGCAAGTACCTGCGCGTCAAACTCAGTCAAATAGGCATTGTCGTAGTAAAGGCGTTCCGTCATAGCAATCACTCTCCACCTAACATGATACAGTATCATACTATTTTTTTGCAAGGTGACTGCATAAAAAACAAGATTTTTACGTCATTTGACATTCAAATGACCCCCTTTGCTTTTGTTACAGTTGTCAGGCTGCATCTTTACTATAGCAAAAGGAGTTTTTCTTTCATTTTCATAGCTGTAAGCTTTTTTGAACCCTACGATAGGTGTAAGGTTTGCGATATACAAGAAGGGACGCTCATCAAAGCGTCCCCTCTTGTTTTTGAATCAGTCTACCCGCAGGATTAGCGTCAGGATGTTGCGCGCGGCAGCTTCCAGGGCTTCACGGGTGATCAGTCCCATTTCCTTGGCCTTCAGGAGACGGTCGGGATGGCCGGTGGCCATTTTGAGATCATTTCCGGCCATGGCTTCTTTGTAGTGCTCGCCCAGCGTCCACCAGTCGGTAGTCACCATGCCGTCAAAGCCCCATTCCTCACGGAGCACATGGGTAAGCATGTCATGGTACTCGGAGGCGCGATGACCGTTGATCACGTTGTAAGAGGTCATGATGGACCAGGGCTGAGCTTCCTCGACGATGATTTGGAACTGGCGGAGATAAATCTCACGAATAGCGCGTTCAGAGGCGCGGGAGTCGCAGTTGCGGCGGTTACTTTCTTTGTTGTTCAGGGCAAAATGCTTGGGCGTCGCGGCGACATGTTGGCTCTGGATGCCCCGCACCAGCGCTGCGGCCTGCTTGCCCGTCAGCAGCGGATCTTCGGAGAAATATTCGAAATTGCGGCCGCAGATGGGATTTCGGTGGATGCATACGCCGGGGGTGAGCCAGATGCCGATGTTGTTTTCTTTCACTTCCAGGGCGCCGGTCATGCCTACCTGCTCCACAAGGGCAGGATCCCACGTGCATGCCAGCAGTGTCGCACAGGGGAAGGCGGTGGTGGTAACCCCCACCTCGGGACGGATGCGCAGGCCGGCGGGGCCGTCGGCTGTCATGATGTTGGGGATGCCATAGACCGGGTTATTGCCCACGCCGAACGTGTTTGCCATACCGGTGTTGGGCTGTCCGCCCATGAGCCAGCACAGGTCTTCATCGGGCAGCTGAGCGATGAAATCGTCCAGCGTCAGCTTGCCTTCCGCCACGTCAGAGAACTGCGACACATGGATACCCATGGGACGGTGCTGATACCCGCGAATTGGCGGCATGGAGTGGGGATCAGTCAGATCCAGAGGTTCCATACCGTTTGCATAGCGATCGTTGTCCGGAGCAGTGGGCAGCGCTTCCAAAGAACCATCCGACAGCATGCGCTGTGCCAGAGAAGTGGGCGCCATGCGGGAAGTGAGCTGGCAAACAGTGCGATCCTCCGCCAGGTTCAGGACAGTCTGCGCCTTTTGCGTATCCCGCACGCTGGTGCCGATGTGGAAGGAGTACTCCCCCTTCTCCAAAACCCATGCGGATTTCTGTACCTTGCCCAAATCGTCATAGGAGGCCATCTCGGCAACAGGGAAACGGATGATGACCAGTTCCTCCTCGCCGGGAGCCAGCAGACGGGTCTTGCGATAGCCGCCCAGTTCACGGGCCGGCTTGCCCAGCTTGCCCTGAGGCGCGCTGTAATAGACCTGGATCACTTCTCGTCCGGGCACGTCGCCCACGTTGCAGACGCGAACGGAAGCTGTTATTTCTGTATCCGTCAGGGAAACGGAGGGCTGTGTCACGGCAAACTCGGTATAGGACAGACCGTAACCAAAGGGATAAACCACCTTCTGAGCCGCGCCGGGAATCGTCTCAAAGTAGCGGTAGCCTACGTAAATGTCTTCTGTGTAGTCCACATATTCGTCAGAGTCAAAGAAGGCCTCTGCAAAGGGATAATCGCTCAGATCGCGGGCAAAGGTGTCAGTCAGCTTGCCGGAGGGATTGCCCTGCCCCACCAGCAATTCGGCGGCAGCCAGACCGCCCTCCATGCCGCCCTGCCATGCAAGCAATACGGCGTCGATGCCGGGATGCTCTGCCAGACAGGCCGTTTCTACCATACCTCCTGTGTTGAGCACCACTACCACTCGTTCAAAAGCGGCGCTGACCTGCTCCAGAAGGGTGCGTTCCGCGTTGGAGAAGTAGAAGTCGCCCTTCTCGAAGAGTTCGCGGGACATAATGATGGGCTGGGGATCTGCGCCCTTGTGGGTCTCAATGGGATCGAACTCCGCCAGACGGTCCCAGTTTTCGCCGGAAAACCGGCTGAAGGAAATGATCGCCGTATCAGCAAAGGCGGCGGCCTTCTTCAGCATCTCCGCTGGCAACTCGGGCTCAGAGATCATGCCAGGAACACGTCCTGCGTCGTACTGCGCCTGCACATGAGCGCGGTAGAAGCTGACAGTATCCGGGAAAATGGTCTCAGGATCCACCACCTTGCAAAGCCCTTCGTACAGGTTGCGCACATAAGGAACCGTCACGTCGCCGCTGCCGCCGCCGCCCTTAACATAGTCAATGGTGCCCTTGCCAAAGAGCGCCACACGGGTACCCGCAGCCAGCGGCAGGGCACGGTTATTGTTTTTCAGCAGGACCATGCCTTCCTTGGCGGCATTTTTGGACAGCAGGATGTGCTCCGGGCTGGCAGTAGCACGGCGTCCGTCGCGGCCCAGCGGCAGCATGGGTTGATAGTTTGCGCGATTCCATTTTTTCATGGGTATTTCCTCCCTGTTGGGTCGTTATGCGCAGATGATGCGTTTGTATTGCAGCCATTATACGGGATTTGTCGACGAAAAACAATGCCATATCGCTAAATAACACGTGAATTTCATCAAAAAGCCACAACACAAAACAGAGTTCCTGCCCGGCCCCTACGCCCGTTTCCCGGACACAGAGAAAGAACAGGAACTCTGCGTAACTAACTGAATATCGTATTACTTCTTCTTACGAATCTTATTCAGCTTCTTGTTGATATCCAGCAACTCTTCCTTGGTGAACTTCACGTTGGCCATGCCGCCCATCAGGGTGAACAGACGCAGCACAGTGAAGCCGCCCATCATCTGCATCATGCCGGAATCAGGCTTGATTTCGAAGCCGGCAGCCTTGACCTTGCCGCCCTTCTTGCCGCCGCCCAGCATCTTCTTGGCCAGCCCCGCAAAGAGCAGCTTGCCACGGAAGGTCTTGAGCACTTCGCTCATCTTGTCGTTAAGGCACAGGTAGCCTTCACGGGTTTCGATGTCGAACCAGTTGATCACAGCGCCTTCTTCCTTGAGGCGGTATTCCTCGTTGAAGGTATCCACCTTGCGGATGGTGCTTTCGTCCCGCAGGTCGCCAGCGACGGCTTCCAGCTTGGTCTCGCCCACGTTGGGCACGTCAAACTTGAAGAAGTGATCCTCGGCTGTCTTCTTGCCAAGGGACACGCCGTTAGCGAACAGCTCCACCTCAGGTTGGTTGGAATATACGGTGACCTTGGTCACGTCCTCCACCCGGTCAATGTACCGCTTGGAGCACAGGTGCACGAAGGGATCATCGCTGAGCCAAGCCTTGTAGGCGTAGAAGGAGTCCTTCTTGTAGGAGCGGTCGAAGGTAACCAGACCCTTGTGATTCTGTCCGTTCTCGCCGCCCTCGCTGCGGGCGTCTGCACCGAAGTCGAACATGTTCCACACATGGGTGGCCCACATGAACTTGCGGGTGAACAGCTGCTTGATCAGCTCCTCATGATAGTAGGACTGGTATTCCTCGGTGTAGTCGCCCTGCATGGGATCAGAGGTGTGCCAGTTGAGGGCTTCGCAGCCGTACTCGGAGCAGCCGATGGGAATGTTGGGATGGGTCTCGTGGAACTTGTCGAACCAGGGACCGTTCATGCTGACTTCGCCGCCGTACCAGCCGAAGTAGTGGTTGTAGGAAACCACGTCGGGGATCTGCAGATAGGGATCGTCCATCTTGCACATGGAGACAGCCGCGATGGTGGTCAAACGGGTCTTGTCCATCTCGTGGCACATATCGTTGAGGATGCGATGGTTCTCCAGCAGATCCTCAGCGCCGCCGCCGATGCCGATCTCATTGGAGAGACCCCACACCACGATGGAGGGGTGATTGTAATTCTGAACAATCAGTTCCTTCATCTGGGAGATGGTGTTTTCACGGCCGGTGGGCATGTGCTTGGAAATGTAGGGAATCTCGGCCCAGATGACCAGACCCTTTTCGTCGCACAGATCGTAGAAATACTGAGCGTGCTGATAGTGAGCCAGACGAATGGTGGTGGCGCCTACTTCACAGATCAGCTCGATATCCTCACGATGATGCTCGGGCAACAGGGCGTTGCCGAAGCCCCAGCGATCCTGGTGGCGGGAAACGCCGCGCAGGGGGTATTCTTCGCCGTTGAGGATGAAGCCGTTGTTGGGATCGATGCGGAAGGTGCGGCAGCCAAAGCGGGTGGAGATGTTGTCCAGCACGGTTTCGCCGTCCAGCAGGTCGATCTTGGCGGTGTACAGGTAGGGATCCTTGCGGCCGTGCCACAGGTGCACATCGGCGATATCCAGCACCACCTTAGTGTCGGCGGTGGTGGCAGCCGCCACTTCGCAGCCACAGGGAGTACAGATGGTATAGCGGAGCTGCTGACCGTCCTTCATGCCGGTCACATAGGCCTCGATCTCCACCTTGGCATCCTTCTCCACGATTTCGGGAGTGACCTTCAGGCCGGGGCCGCCAAAGTAGTCCAGATCAAAGTGGCTCTCGTTGACGCAGACGATGTTCACATCACGGTAGATGCCGCCGTAGAAAGTGAAGTCAGCCATCTGAGGATAGACGGTCTCATTGGGGCTGTTGTCCACCTTCACAGCCAGCAGGTCGCTTCCGGTGAGATGGTCGGTCAGATCCACACGCCAGGTGGAGTAACCGCCGTCATGATGGGCCAGGTGCTTGCCGGCGAGGTACACATCAGCAGAAGAGTTGGCGCCCTGCAGCTCCAGATAGTAGCGGTCGGCAGCGGGCAGGTCAGCCTTTTCGACGGTCTTCACATACCAGCAGGCGCCGCGGTGGTAGTCATTGCCGCCGTCCTGACCATCCTGAGCGTTCCAGCTGTGGGGCAGGGAGATAGCTTCCCAGCCAGCGGGCAGGGAAACAGGGGTGTCGCAGGTCTCCTTGGAAAAGAGCCAGTTAGCGTTGAAATTCACGATCTGACGCAAGGGGAAAACCTCCTTTGATATACTGCTTGGAAAGGGCAGACAGACGTTGGTCTGTCTGCCCCTTGAGGAAACTTGTTTATCAGGCCGAGAGATTATTCGGCAGTCACTTCGACGGCGGTGTCTTCCACGGTCTCACCACGGCGAACTTCCAGCTCGGCATTCATCTCAGCCAGGGTCTTCTTGTCCAGATTGTAGATGAATTTGAGGCCAATCAGCTGCAGGGCAGCGCTGACCAGGTACAGAGCGGGCACCAGATAGCGCATACGCAGCGCCACCTCGGCGGTCTGATTGCCTTCGTTGGCGCCGATGTAGCCCAGCCACACCATGATCACCAGCACGATGGCGGGACCAACGCCCTGCGCCAGCTTGCGGAAGAAGGAATGCAGCGCATAGACGGTGCCTTCCTCACGGGTGCCGTGCTTCCACTCGTTGTAGTCGATAGCGTCGCCCATCATGGCCCAGGACACGGTGGAGTAAATGCCCAGACCCAGAGAGTTGATCAGCTGGCAGAGGATGTAGACCATCATACCCTTGTTGTCGCCGCTCATAGGCAGCAACAGCATCAGAATGCTGGCAACGATGCTGACGATGGCGCCAAAGGTAGCCAGCTCCTGCTTGCCGTACTTAACGACCATCTTGCGGGCCAAGGGGGTGAAGACAAAAATCGGGATCATGGCAAACATCTGAGCGATACCGGAAGCCTGCACATTCTTGAAGTAGCTCTGGAAGAGAACGGTCACAGCAGTAGTGCCGCCCTGCATGCCGATGAACATACCCACGGCAGCCAGCGTTGCGCCAACGGCAGGGCGGTTCTTGAGGAAGTTGCCCATGGCCTTGATGACGTTGAACTTGGGAGCGTCATCCAGCTGCACTTCCACCTCTTCGCGGATCTCGGTGTTGCGGATCATGAACTGGAAGCACAGGAAGCCCAGAGCACCCATGATCAGAGCAGCCAGGAACACGCGCTCACCGATCAGGTTGTTGTTGGCATCATAGATGATGAAGGGCAGGATCACCATGGGCAGCATGTTGCCGGCGATGGAACCCACGCTGCGCCAAGCAGACAGGGAAGCACGGTCAGCGGGCTCCTTGGAGATCAGGCTCAGCAGAGAGCCGTAGGGCACGTTGGCGATGGTGTAGAAAGCATCCCATACCACATAGCCGGCAATGAAGATGATCATCTTGGCCCAGGTGGGAGCATTGGGGAAGGGCAGGAAGCAGCAGGCGCCGCCGATGATGAGACCGATGGAGCCAAACCAAATATAGCTAAGGAATTTATTGCGCTTGTACTGGCGCTTGTCAGCGTCGATGATGGAGCCGATCAGCGGGTCGTTGATGGCATCCCACACCTGCACCACGATCAGCAAAAGCGAATACCACAGATCCAGCTTCATGAACTGGGTCCAGAAGATCGCCATGGTTCCCTTGAGCGCAAAGCTCATGTTGCAGCCGAGATCGCCGGCGGCATAGGCCAGACAATCACGAATGCTAAATTTACGCTTGCCGTTTTCATCCAACTGGACGGGCTTCTTTGCCATGGGTATCCCTCACTTCTTTCTATTTGTCCGATGTACGGACTTGTATATTTGTATCATAGCAGGAATTGCGCATCAGAGTGAGGAATATTTTCAGGTGAAACAGTAAAAATTTATGTCGCATTGTTGCATATGGTCGAAATTTATCCGACACAAAAAAGACAATGTGCGTCGGGGGTTGAAAGGATGAACCATCAGGCAGAGATGGATTTTCTTACCGGAGCGCTTCGCCGCATGCGGCTCAGGACGCATTTGCTGCGTTGGGAAGACCCGCTGGAACCGGTGGATTACGGTATACGATCTATGTTAGGACTTCCAGGCGAATACGACAGCATGCGCAGGGTGCTGTTCCAATGGGCAAGGCAGCACGCGGTCCATAAAATGATGGACCAGTTCCTGTGCAATTACGTATTCTTTCCTCTACCGGAGGAAACCGGCAACCGTGTACTGCTCATCGGGCCTTATTTGACAAGGGATCTAACAACGGAAGAGATTCTGGAGCTGTCGGAACGGATGGGCATCCCCCTGCAATATGCCCGGCAGATGTCGGACTTTTATGCCTCCCTGCCCGTCTTCGTCGATACTTCCATGTTGATGGCGCTGGTCAGTACCATGGGCGAGACCCTTTGGGGCAGCCTGAACGCCTTTGAAACCGTGGACCTAAACACGGACGGCGCCGTTGCACTTCCCATGCCGTCGGTTACCTCAATAGAAGAAAACAGCCTGCTGATGCAGATGCAATCGCTCCAAACCCGTTATGATTATGAAAACCAGATGATCGAGGCCGTCTCCCGGGGCTTGCTCCAGCAAGTAGAGCTGCTCACCTCCGGCATTTCTCAGCTGAACTTTGAAAAACGCATGGCAGACCCGCTTCGCAACATGAAAAACTACTGTATCATCTGCAATACCTTGCTGCGCAAAGCGGCGGAAAAGGGCGGCGTGCACCCGCTACATATCGACAGGCTGTCAACCAAATATGCCCTGATGATCGAAAATAAAGCCACTACAGAGAGCTGTCAGGCGCTGATCGGGGATATGTTCCGTTCCTACTGCCGCCTTGTGCGTACGCATACTATCAGCCACTACTCCGTACCAGTGCAAAAAGCATTGCTTTATATGGAAGAAAATCTGTCCGGTGATCTAGGGCTCCAACAGCTGGCAGATCAGCTGGCGCTTGCGCCCAGTTATTTATCAGGTCTATTCCACCGGGAGACCGGTCAAACCATTACAGAACATGCAAATGAACTGCGTATGAAGCATGCTGCCCATCTGCTCAGCACCACGCAGCTACAGGTACAGAATATAGCGCAGCTGTGCGGCATCCCGGACGCCAATTACTTCACCAAGCTGTTCAAGCAGCGTTACAGCGTCACACCGCGCAAGTTCAGGTCAGGGCTGCCAATCCACAGCGGTCCAAACACCACACAGGAAGACGTGCGCTGATTTGCCAGGGTACAGATGTAACCGGAAACGTTGGCGGCGTGCTTATCCGCATCTCAATCCGTTTTGTCTATTGTTCACCATTTGACATCCAGCGTACATGCGTGTTAGTATTTTTTCTTGTTGGATAATTCATTCAAACGCGTACATCCCGTTGAGCTTGCGCAGGCCACCGTCGATTCCCCGTTTTCGTTTGCTTTCATACCGCCAGCCAAGGAGGCGTCACCATGACACAAACTCTGGAACAAAACAAAAAACATCGCTATGCATGGCCGCTAGGATTGCTCCTTTCCACGGTGATGCTGATTTGCGTATGCCTGTTTTTCGCCATGCGCTATGCTACCAACGACGATACCCTTGTGCTTCGACAGATGATGGGCTTCGGCGTTACGGAACTGCCGGACTTCAATATGTGCGTCACGTTTGTTGTCCTCTATCCCCTACGCTGGCTAAGCATGGCCTTCCCCGGTATGCCCTGGTTCAGCTATATGCAGCTGTTCTTTTTGTGGCTGGCTGCTGCAGTGATCTCCAAGAGTATCCTGCAGTGCTTCGCCCAGGCACAGCGGCCTCTGTGGCAAGGGCTGGTGGCGGCGTTTGGTTTCCATGTGGTGTTTGTACTGCAGCACCAAAGCCACGTAACCTTTACAGACACCGCTGCTCTGCTTGGTACAGCAGCCGTTTTGCAGCTGATGTCCATTGACACCGTAAACTGCAGCAACGGTCAGTGGATCCGCTCGGCGATGCTTAGCCTGCTGATGGCGGTATTGAGTTACGGTATGCGCGAAATGTCGGTATTCCCGTCGCTGGCGTTTTGCGGAGTCGCGGTGATGGTGCAGGGGGTAAGACGCTTCCTTGCCGGCAAGGACTGGCTGCGCCCCCTGGCTGTGACCGCCGCCGTTGTTCTGGTGGTATTCGGCGCCATGATGGGCTTCCGTGAATGGGAGATCAACACCAAACCAGGCATCAGAGAATACATGGACTGGCAGGACGCCCGCTCCCGTGTATGGGACTATCTGGGGGTGGAAAACATCCCTGAAGAAACTCTGGAAGCCTATGGTATTTCTGACGCCAGACTGGCGCTTTTGAACGAATGGTATCTGATGGACAGCGATATGGACACCGAAACCCTGATTGCGCTGGGCGATGCCATCGAGGCGAATCGTGATAACAGTCTGAACGCGACCCTCAGCAGAACCTTCCAGCTATTAGCTTCCGTTTTCCCGTCGGATCCTCTTGCCACCCGTTCCCTCTGGGTGGTGGCAGGCATGTTTGCTGCATCGCTTCTTTTCCTGTGTCTCGGAGGAAAACGCTCCCGGCTGGCGCAGGTGCTTGGCCTGGCGCTGGGACTAGCGTTCTGTGCAATCATGCTGCTGTATCTGGCGTACACGGGCCGCATCCCCATGCGCGTCGTGCTGACAGTCACGCTTCCCCTGGCAGCGCTGTTGACGGGTCTTCTGCCCCTGTGCCTGCCCGGAAAGCTCAGCGTAGCCGGTAAGAGCATCGCTGCGCTGGCCTGCGCCGCCCTGCTGGCATTGAGCATCAACTTTATTGTTCCGATGCTCGGGGAGCATCTCCGCCAGGAGCCTACGGAAGAAATGCTGATGGCTGAAGCTACGCTGAGTGCCATTGACGACTACGCCACGAGCAACGAGGATTGCCTGCTGATCTATGACAACTCCCTTGTGGGCGACACACGCATGTTCCCCTCCACGGAATACGGCATTTCTAAGAACGTTCACTACTGGGGCGGCTGGAATCTCCATTCCCCTGCCTACAACGCGATGCTGGAAGCCTACGGTTTTGACCCGGATGACTGGAGTCTGGAGAACTTCCTGAGCTACGATGTGCGCCTGCTGCGCGGCATGGTCGACCCGCCGCAGCAGCTGATGACTGCACTGGGCGAAATCTGCGAAGTAGATTGTTATCTGGACAGTGAGTGGGACGGCGTATTCAGTATGTATTTCGAAGAATGGTAAGGCATCGCTTCGACTCCCTGCTCCACGCGGACCGGTCAAGTACCGACCTCGCAATCGCCTCCTGACACGCGGCGTGTCGGGAGGCTTTTTCGTTACCAGCTTCCCGCTGTACAGCCATAGGGAATTCCTCGATTCCGCCAACGCTTTCTGCATTTTGACTGGTTTTGGTGGAAAAATACACATCTCAACTATTGAATTCTGAAGCAAAGACGGGTAAACTGTATTCGTGTTATCGTAGGGAAGTTTTCCTATCTCCTGATGACGGTAATTCAACGCCGCCGGGCGCCTGGTTTGGCGAGCACGACTATGCGCCGTAGCGGTCTAAGCTTTTCATTGCTCGTCCGATCCCGAGCATCCGTATCCCCGCAACGTCACTTCACTCCAACCAGCGAAAGGAACTGTGCAGTCTATGCCACGAAAGATTGTCATTATCGGTGCTTCCGATTTGCAGAATCCGCTGATTCTCAAAGCCAAAAGCATGGGCTTTGAAACCCATGTGTTTGCATGGGCCAGCGGCGACATCGGCGAGAAGACTGCTGACTTTTTTTATCCTGTAAGCATCGTAGAGAAAGAACAAATCCTTGAGTGCTGCCGTCAGATCAAGCCGGATGCCGTGGCTACCATTGCCTCGGATCTGGCAGCGGTCACGGTCAACTATCTGGCAAACGCTCTGGGGCTTCCCTCCAACCCTCCTGAAACTGCGTTTATCGCCTCCAACAAATTTGCCATGCGGGGTGCATTTCGCGAGGCAGGTATTCCCACGCCTGCCTTTGTGAAAGTAGCACCGGGAGATGACCTTTCCCTCATTCGTGCCATGCAGCTGCCCATTATCGTCAAGCCTACGGATCGTTCCGGCAGCCGGGGCATCCGAAAGCTCACCTCCTTTGACGGACTGGAGGAGGCAATTGCCGAATCCGTACAGGCTTCCTTCGAAAAAAAAGCCATTGTGGAAGAGTATATCGAGGGCGAGGAATACAGCTTCGAATCCATCTCCCAGAACGGCGTACATCACTACCTGAACATCACCAAAAAGTTCACCACCGGCACGCCCCATTTTATCGAGACCGGTCATCTGGAGCCCTCTGATCTGGATGAAGAAACCATTGAAGCGGCGAAAGCGCACATCTTCCGTGCGCTGGACGCCCTGCACATCACCACCGGCGCAGGGCATGCCGAGTTCAAAGTATTGCCCGGCACCAAGGAAATCCGCCTGATCGAGATCGGCGCCAGAATGGGCGGCGATTGCATCGGCAGCGATCTGGTACAGCTGACCACAGGCTATGATTTTGTGAAAATGGTCATTCAGGCCGCCACAGGCGATCCACTGGATCTGTCCGCTGCGGACACCGTGCCCACGGCGGTGGTGCGCTACACCTTTAACGACGAGGATATCGCCCATTACGAAACGCTTTGCCGGGAGCATCCCGATAAGCTGTACCGTGCCAGCCAGATGATGCGCCGCAAGGTAGGCGAAGCAGTAACGGACAGTTCTACCCGCTGCGGATTCTACATCCTGACCGGCAGCAGTCAGCAGGAAGTGTGTGAATTGTCACAGCTACCGCTCAACAAATAAACCGCGTATGCTTTCTCACGAAAAGAACCCCCGGCTTGGCCGGAGGTTCTTTTTGCAATGTCATTCAAAAGGTGCCGGAGTTTACTGTCCCCGTGCAGGAACAGCCTCATATCCTGCATAGCGCATCAGGGCATCCACCAGAAGCGGCTCAGGGAAGATGGCGTCAATACGCTGCAGCAGACCAAAACGTTCGCCATTGCCAGCAAAAACATGGTTGTCCCACCAGATGCAGGGGATGCCGCGGGCGCTGGCGCTGGCAACATAAAAGGCGATAAAGTCCAGACGATCCTGCAGGTTGCCGTTCTTCTCCATCGCGCCAAACTCGCCGATCACCACGGGGATACCGCTCTTGATAAACCGGTAATACAGGTTATCCATAAAGCTGGAAATCTCGCGGGTGGAGTTGCCTTCGTTGATGCTGAAATGGTCGGTGCCGTCCATCTGCAGAGCAAAGGAATACGGCGTGTAGGCATGGACGGACACGATCAGACGGTTCTCGATGGTGTCCTCAGGCAGACGGAAGTATTCGGCGCAAGCGAAGTTGGGCGAAGCGCAATAGCCGGGAACCATCAGGTAGCGGGTGGCGTTCTGGCCACCAGCAGCGCGGACGGTATTCACAAAGGCCTGATTGAGCTTGTTGATGCATTCCGCAGACTCCAGACCGGGCCGGTCGTGATTGCCAAACCACCATTCCAGAGCCGTATCCTTCAAACGGGGCTCGTTCATGGATTCAAAAATCAGGTGCTCGTCATAGCCGGCAAAACGCTCCGCCAGCTGGCCCCAGATGGCAGTCACATACCGCTCGGCGGTAGCATAGTGTTCCTCAGAGGGGTAGAGGTACTCAGGATAGACGTCGTGATGGATATTCAGAATCACATACATATCACGGCTCAAAGCCCAGTCACACACTTCCTGAACGCGGTCCAGCCAGGGCTTGTTGATCGTAAAATGAGCATCCACATGGTTGTGCCAGCTCACCGGGATACGGATGGTATTGAAACCGGCTTGCTTCAGCGCATCAAACATCGCTTCGTTGGTTTTAGCGCCGCACCAGTAGGTTTCGATGCTCAGATCATCTCCATTGTAACCGTCCCGGGTGGCGTCAAAGGTATTGCCAAGATTCCAGCCGATCTTTAGGTTGCTGGTAAAGGCCAGCGCTTCGCTTTCGGGAATGGCCATCTGATATACTTTGGTAATCTCAGGAACGCTTGCTTCCTCAGCCAGTGCAGGGACGCACATGCCTAGCACCATCGCCAGCAGCAGAATCCATGCCAGTGTTCTTTTCATGTTTATGTTCCTTTCGTATTGTCAGGATGATACCAATTATATCATACTCCGCGGGAAGCGCAAGAAAAACATCGGAGCAGAGGGAGGGAATGTCTTCTTGACAATATTGGACATATTGCGATAAAATAGCCATGCATATTTGGGTCGTTTTGATACATATGCACCGGATTGAAGCCGGAAAAAAACACACACCCATAGGAAGGTAGACGGCGGCGTTGTTTGCTGCTGTCGGAGAGGCAGACTATGCTGAAAAAGTATCAACGTATTCTGGTAGGTTTGCTGTGCGTGGCTGGCGTCATTGCGCTGTTCGCCCTGTTGGGCGGCGGCAGCCAGGACTTCCACGCAAAATACGAAGGAGTCGACTTAACCGCCGACGTATCCGGCCTTGGCCGCGAGGATACGTACGACGGTTATTTGCGTGCGCACGCGGACGCAGTGCCTGGCGTTTCGCCCGTGCCTGTTGACGTGACCGTCTTCGAAGGTCCGGGCGAAGTACGCGAAGAAGACGGCGTTCCCTGCGTATTCACCCCTGACAACTCCGAGATCACCTGGAAGGTGACTGTGGAGCAGGAAGGCATGTACAATATCATGCTGGACTACCTGACGGTAGAGTCCCGCGGTGTTGACATGGAGCGCGAATTGCTTATCAATGGGGAACTGCCCTTCTCCGGGGCCAGTACCCTTTGTTTCTCGCGCCTGTGGACCGATGCCGGCGAAGTGCGCAAGGATAACCAGGGCAATGACATCCGTCCTTCGCAGAAGGAAGTGTTCGACTGGCAGCAAGCTTACTGCGAAGACGATATGGGTTACATTGTGGAGCCGTATCAGTTCTTTTTCCAGGCTGGCGAAAACACCATCACCTTTAGGGCAATCAACGAGCCTATGATCCTGCGCGGTATCACGCTAATGCCTGTGACCGAGCAGCAGGACTATGAATCCTATCGTGCAGCTCAGCCCGTGGTGGAGATGTCTGAAGAAGCCAAGAGCTGGCAGCTGGCCATCCAGGGTGAGTCTGCTCAGCTGCGTTCCACACCCTCCCTCTATGCCCGCTACGATCACGCTTCTCCGGTGACTGAACCCTATGACGTAAGCAAGACCGTTCTGAACTACATCGGCGGCGATCCCTGGAACAACGCCGGTCAGTGGATCCAGTGGGAGTTTGAGGTTCCCGAGGACGGCTATTACAACATCACCATCAAGGCACGCCAGGCTTATCAGCGCGGCGCGCTTTCCTGCCGTACCCTTTATTTGGACGGCGAGATTCCCTTTGACGCTATGTCTACCATCGCCTTTTCCTATGACACTTCCTGGCAGATGTGCACCCTGGCTGACGAAGAAGGCACTCCCTACAGCTTCTACCTGACGGCCGGCAAGCACACCATCCGTCTGGAAGCGACGCTGGGCGATATGGGCGATATTCTCAAGTCCATGGAAGACAGCATTTTCCGCCTCAACCAGATCTATCGCAAACTGCTGGTTCTCACCGGCGTCAACCCTGACCGTTTCCGCGACTACAACCTGGCCAAAGTGTATCCCGAAGTGATCGAAGCCATGGATTTGGAAAGCAAGCGCCTGTATCACCTGGTGGATGAAACCGTCGCCCTTACCGGTCAGAAGAGCGATCGCGTGGCTGTTGCCCAGACGCTGGCGGTTCAGCTGGAGCAGTTTGTCAAGCGCAACGACCGTATCACCGAGTCCTTTGTCAACTTCAAGGACAACATCACCAGCCTGGGAACCGCCATGCAGAACATGGCTGAAACCAAGCTGGATATCGACGCTATTTTTATCAGCGGCGAGAACGCGAAGCTTCCTAAATATAATGACGGTTTCTTCGCACGCGCCATTCACGAGATCCGCGCCTGTGTTGCTTCCTTCTTTGTGGATTACAACTCTCTGGGCGACGTATACGACGAAAACGCCACCGACCTGATCGAAGTGTGGATCGTCACCGGCCGCGACCAGAGCACCGTGCTCAAGACCATGGTGGATGACAGCTTCACCCCTGCCACCGGCATCAAGGTCAACGTAAAGCTGGTTACGCCCGATGCGATTCTGAACGCCGTTATGGCTGGCAACGGCCCCGACGTGGTTCTCAGCGTGGACGGCTGGTTCGCCGTAAACTACGCCATGCGTAACGCAGTTGAAGACCTGACCCAGTTTGAGGATTACGAGCAGGTTGTCAATCCGTTCTACCAGAGCGCGCTTGATCCGCTGACCTATGACGACGGCTCGCACAAAGGTGTCTACGCGCTGCCCGAAACCCAGATCTTCTCCGTGCTGTTCTACCGCGAGGACGTGCTGGAAGAGCTGGGCGTGGAAGTGCCCAAGACCTGGGACGACCTGATCGCCATCCTGCCCACCATTCAGGGCAACAACATGTCCGTGGGCGTTCCCTTCCCGGATATCTCCACTGTTGATATGTCCGGTTTCAACTCTCTGATTTATCAAAATGGCGGCACCATTTATGACGAAAACAATCAGCGCACCGTCATTGACAGCGAAGCCGGCGTAGCTGCCTTCAAGTTCTACACCAGCCTGTACAATGACTACGGCCTGCCTGTTGTATTCGATTTTGTCAGCCGCTTCCGTTCCGGCGAGATGCCCCTGGGCGTAGGTCAGTACACGCTGTACAACACCCTCGCCGTTTCCGCGCCCGAGATCCGCGGTCTGTGGGACTTCACCCTCTACCCCGGCACCATGAAGGAGGACGGCACCATCGACCATTCCGTCCACGCCAACGGCGCCTGCTGTATGATGATTGCCACGGATGACGAGAACATGAAGAAGAACGCCTGGGAGTTCATGAAGTGGTGGGTCTCCACCGAGTCTCAGGTACGCTTCGGCCGCGAGATGGAAAGCGTTCTGGGTTCTTCTGCCCGCTACGCCACTGCCAACCGCGATGCTCTGGATCAGCTGGCCTGGTCCATGGAGCAGCTGGATGTGCTTAAGGAGCAGCAAACCTGGGCACGTGGCTTCCCTGAAATCGCAGGCGGTTACTCCACCACCCGTCACATGACCAACGCCATTCGTAAGGTCATCAACGAGAAACAGGATCCACGCGAGACATTGCTTACCTACACCCGCACGATCAATGAAGAGATCGATATCAAGCGCCGCGAATTCAACCTGCCGATTTACGGAGAGGAGGGAACGAAATGAATAATGTACAGACCGGTTCCTTCGGCAAGCGATATCTGACCATGAGAGCAGATAAGCTTCGGTATGATTGGGCCAAAGCAAAGCGCATGAAGGTATGCTACCTGTTCCTGGCCCCGTATGCCATCCTGTTCTTCACCTTCTTTATCCTTCCTATCTGTACATCCATTTTCTACAGCTTCACCTATTACAACATTCTGGAAGCTCCACGCTTCGTAGGTTTCCAGAACTACATCAACCTGGTGCTTCAGGATGACGTATTCCTGACATCCATCAAGAACACGTTCGTCATCGCCGTGATCACCGGCCCTGTCGGCTACATCCTCTCGTTCATGTTCGCCTGGTTCATCAACGAGCTGCCCAAGTGGCTCAGAGCCATCGCCGTGGTCATCTTCTATGCCCCCAGCATCGCCGGCAACGCGTACTCCATCTTCTCCATCCTCTTCCGCGGCGATGCCTACGGTTATCTGAACTCCATGCTGCTGAACCTCGGCTTCATTGATGCGCCAATTCTGTGGCTCACGGACCCCCGCTACATCATGCCCGTTCTGATCGTCGTCATCCTGTGGATGAGCATGGGCACCGGCTTCCTTTCCTTCGTAGCCGGTTTCCAGGGCATTGATAAGAGCATGTATGAAGCCGGCTATGTGGATGGCATCCGCAACCGCTGGCAGGAGCTGTACTACATCACCCTGCCCAGCATGAAGCCTATGCTGCTGTTCGGCGCCGTGATGAGCATCACCTCTGCATTCAACGTCTGTGACGTGCCCCGTGCGCTGGCCGGTTACCCCTCTACGGACTACGCCGCACGAACCATCGTTACCCACTTGTTCGACTACGGCTTCAGCCGTTTCGAAATGGGTTACGCTTCCGCCATCGCAACGCTGCTGTTCCTGGTCATGATTCTGTGCAAGAAATTCATTTCTGCTGCATTGGAAAAGGTGGGTACCTGATATGAGTGAAATCAAGAAGATCCAATCCAAAGGTACCCTGCTGATCGACAGAAAAAAGGTCAAGGGCACCATGGTTGCCGGCGATACCAGCGCATCCTTCGTTGACAACAAGGGAAACACGCTGGCCCAGTTTGCATACAGCAACCTGAAAACGCTGCGCAACACCCGTCACGGCGGCATGTCCAGTACCGTTAACGTGACGCTGACCAACGGCACCGGCTACAGCTTCATGCTGGTGGATGGTCTGAAGATCTACAATACCATCGACAAGAACTGGGTTGACAAGCCCGTTCGTGCTTACAGCCGTGCTGAAGAGCTCCGCCGTTTGGCCGAGCTTCGCGGTGAAAAAGTACAGACCGTTAAGAAGCATCTCGTCAAGCGCCGTCACCCCAACCGTTCCGTTGCCGGTGACATCGGCATCTACTTCCTGCTGGCAGTGGTGGCGCTGGCCATGGCCTTCCCGCTGATCTTCGCGGTTGGCTCCGCGCTTAAGCCGCTGGACGAATTGTTCCGCTTCCCGCCGACGGTTCTGCCGCAGCATCCCACGCTGGACAACTTCTCTGACCTGCTGGTGACCATGGGTCAGAGCTGGGTTCCCTTCAGCCGCTACCTGACCAACACGGTGCTGATCACCTTCCTTGGCACCTTCGGTCATCTGATCATCGCCTCCATGGCAGCATTCGTGCTTGCTAAGTATGATTTCCCCGGCGGTAGGCTTTTCTTCAACGTAGTTGTTACCGCTCTGATGTTCTCCGGTTATGTCACGGGTATCCCTAACTACGTGATCATGAGCAAGCTGCATATGATCGACACTTACTGGGCGTTGCTGTTGCCCGCCTTCGCAGCCCCCATCGGTCTGTTCATGATGAAGCAGTTCATGGAAGGCCTGCCCACGGCGCTGATCGAAGCTGCGCACATTGACGGTGCGAGCGAGTTCCGTATCTTCTGGAGCATCGTGATGCCCAACGTCAAGCCCGCCTGGCTGACCGTGATCATCTTCAGCGTCCAGAGCCTGTGGAACAACAGCGCTGCGACCATCATCTACTCCGAAGCGAAAAAGACGCTGGTTTACGCCCTGCAGCAGATTCAGGCTGGCGGTATTGCCCGTACCGGTCAGGCTGCAGCCGTTACTGTCGTCGTCATGGCGATTCCCATTATCATCTTCGTTCTGAGCCAGAGTCAGATTCTTGAAACCATGGCCAGTTCCGGTATTAAAGACTAATCCGGGTGAGGATGACCAACTTGGTTTCAACAATCCATTCAGAACAGGAGGGAATGACCGTGAAAGTCAAAAGCAGGCTTTTGGCACTGTTATTGATCATAATGATGCTGGCTGGTTTTTCCAGCGCATACGCCGCGGACGAGGGATATCCTACCGCTTATACGTATAATTACGACTACTGGGGCGACGTACGTGAATCGCCCGACGCCTATCGCGTAGACCAGGTGCTCTACGGCACGGATCTGGGCCTTGAGGTTGCGATGAAAAAGCCGCAGAACCTTTTCGTACGCAATCAGGACCTGTATGTCTGCGACACCGGCAACAACCGAATCCTCCAGCTCCGGAAAACCGGCAACACCTTCGCGCTGGTGCGGATCATCGACACCATTCAGGGCTGTGACGTCACCACCTTTAACAACCCCAATGATCTGTTTGTGGATGAACAGGATAACATCTACATCTGCGATACCAACAACGAACGTATCGTGATGGTGGATAAAGACCTGAACTTCATCAAGGCCTTCACCAAGCCCGACGACCCCACCTTCGATCAGGGCACCAGTTTCCTGCCCCACAAGCTGGTTGTTGACGTTTCCGGCCGCGTGTTCTGCCTGGCCACCAACATCAACAAAGGTATGGTCAAGTTCGAATCCGATACCACCTTCACCGGCTTCGTCGGCGCAAACAAGGTCAGCTATAATCTCTACGATTATATCTGGAAGCGTTTCCTGTCCACCGAAGCGCAGCGCGCACAGCAGGAATCCTTCGTTCCTACGGAATACCGCAATATCTATATCGATGACGAGTCTTTCATCTATGCCACCAATACCTCCTTCAGCGAGTACGACCTGCTCTACGACGTAGCGCAGCCCATCCGCCGCCTGAACGGTATCGGCAATGATATTCTGATCAAGAACGACCGCTACCCCCCCATCGGCGACCTGTACTGGGAAGAGCAGTCCGATCAGTACGGTCCTTCCAAGCTGGTGGATATCACCGTGCTGGGCGATGACATCTACGTTGCGCTCGACCGTACCCGCGGCCGCCTGTTCGGTTATGATTCTCAGGGCATCATGCTGTGGGCTTTCGGTACCAAGGGCAACAGCGAAGGCGCTTTCAATGCCGCAATCGCCCTTGAGCACATGGGTAAAGACCTGATCGTGCTTGACGAAAACGAGTGCAACATCACCGTCTTCACCCCCACCGAGTACGGCAGCCTGATCTACAAGGCGAGCGAAGCCTATCTGAAGGGTGATTACGACGGCTCTGCCGCACTCTGGGAAGAAGTGCTCAAATTCAACGCCAACTATAATCTGGCTTTCATCGGTATCGGCCGCGCGCTGCTGCGTCAGGACCAGTACAAGGAAGCCATGGATTACTTTGAAATGGCCCGTGACCGTGATAACTACGGTCGTGCCTTCCGGCTGTACCGCAAGGATTGGGTCGAGCAAAACATCGGCTGGATGATCGCAGTGGTTGTCTGCGTGCTGGTCATTCCGTTGATTATCAAGCAGGTCAAGAAAACGAGATGGGAGGTGGAACTGCATGAACGCAGCAAAGTTGGCAAGTAATCCCGGTACCATGAGCCCCGCCAAGGAAAAGTGGAACCGTTACTGGGAGTCCATTCGTTATGCGTTCCACGTGATCTTCCATCCCTTCGACGGTTTCTGGGATCTGGCCCATGAAAAGCGCGGCACCATCGCAGCCGCCACCACGTTCTTGGTCCTGTTCCTGGTGACCCGCGTTGTGACCCTGATGTTCACCAACTTCCAGTTCATCAACGCCCCTCTGCAGTACGTGAACGTTTTTGAGCAGACAGCCTCTCTGCTGTTCCCCTTCCTCATTCTGTGCCTTGCAAACTGGAGTCTGACCACCCTCTTTGAAGGCAAGGGCCGCTTCTCGGACATTTACATCGCCATGTGCTATGCGCTGGTGCCCTATGTAATCATTCAGCTGCCCCTGGTGTTCGTCAGCAACATCATTGCTTTTGACGAAGGCGCCTTCTACAATGTGCTGTTGAGCGTATCCGTGATCTGGTCCGTTCTGCTGATCTTTGTCGGCCTGATGCAGGTACATGACTACAGTCCTGGAAAGACTTTGATTTTCCTGGTCGCCACCGTTCTTGGCGCCATGATCATCATTTTCCTGATCCTGGTGTTCTTCAGCCTGCTGGGCGATGCAGTGAGCTTCTTCATTTCTCTGTATCGCGAGATCGCGTTCCGCTTGAATTAAGGAGGAATTAGAAAATGAAAAAAATCATTTTGAAGTTGCTTCCTTGGTTCATTGCGCTCCTGGCGATCGCTGCGCTGGTCGTCTTCGTCGGTATTCCGCTGTATTCCGAAACGGATGAAGTTCACACCGATGCCCCCACCGTGGTCAGCTATGAAGGCGGAAAAGAGCCTCTGATCATGGAGAACGACAACCTGCTGTTCGAGATGGATCCTGCCACCACCCAGTTTAAGGTGACGGAAAAGGCTTCCGGCCGCGTCTGGCTCTCCAATCCGGAAAACGCCGCTAATGACCCCATTGCCATCTCCAGCAACAAGGAAATGATGCAGTCCACCGCCACCGTGACCTACACCACTGCCGGCGGTACCACGGAACTGAACAATTTCAAGTTTTCCATCGAAAACGGAAACTATGAAATCGTGCCCATGGATGACGGTTCCCTGTGCGTCAATTACGCCATCGGTAAGATCGAAAAGACCTATCTGATCCCCAAAGCCATCACCGAGGAACGCTATGATGCTTTCTACGAGGGCATGAAAAAGTCCACGAAGAAAAAGATCAACAGCAACTATTCTCTCTATGGCCCGGATAACATCGATTCCAAGAAGAACAAGGACGAGATCATCGCCCTGTATCCCGAAGTTCTGAATCAGAATCTCTACATCCTGAAGGCCGACACTTCCGAGAATAACATGAAGAAAATCGAAGAGTATTTTCAGGAAGTCAACTATTCTCAGGAAGATTACGAGATCGATCAGCAGCTGATCGCCGGCACCAAGGAAAGCGACAATCCCGTTTTCAATGTCCAGTTCATCTATCGGCTGGAAGAGAACGATCTGGTTGTTGAGGTGCCCTACAGCGAGATCAAGTACAAACCGGATTACCCCATCACCTATCTCACCCTGCTGCCCATGTTCGGCGCAGCCGGCGTTGAGGAAGACGGCTTTATGTTCATCCCCGAAGGCGGCGGCGCTCTGATCAACTACAACAACGGTAAGCTTGCTCAGAACAGCTATTACGCCAACGTATACGGCTGGGATTACGCCACCGTCCGTAGCGAGCTGGTCAATGAGACCCGCAACACCTTCCCGGTCTTCGGTATGACCGGTCAGGGCGGTTCCTTCATCTGCATCATTGAGGGTTCTCCCTCCTATGCAGGCCTGATGGCTGATATCAGCATGCGTTACAACGCCTACAACTGGATGTGCGCCAAGTACAACGTCCTGCACTTCGACCAGTACAACGTATCTGCCAGAACGGCTCAGCTGGTCTATATGTACGAGAAGGAAATCCCGGACAACGACAGCATCATCCAGCGCTACCGCTTCATCGACAGCGATAACTACGTAGCGATGGCTACTGCCTACGGCGAGTACCTTCGTGAAAAAGAACCTCTCCTCAAGGACGCTGTCGCTTCCGAAGACGTGCCTGTTTCCGTTGAGATGGTCGGTGCTATTGACAAGACGGTGGTCAAATTCGGTCTTCCCATCGACTCTGTCTACCCCACCACTTCCTTCCTGCAGGCTCAGGATATCCTCAATCAGTTCGTTGACGGTGGCGTTCGCAATCTGAACGTGCAGCTCAGCGGCTGGTGCAACGGTGGCATCACTCAGAAAGTATTCAACAAGATCCGCGTTCTGAAAGAACTGGGCGGTACCAAAGATCTGAAAGCCTTGATGAATACCGCCGCAGAAAAGAACGTGCCTCTCTATCTGGACGGCATCACCTGCTTCGCTTATGATAGCGGCCTTTTCCAGGGCTTTATCCCCTTCAACAACGCCGCCCGCTACACCACTCGTGAACAGGTTCACATCTATCCCTACGATGTGATCACCTATCTGGAGGCTGACTGGCTGGATCCCTACTATCTGGTGAAACCGGAATACGCCAAGCAGAATGCGACCACGCTGATCAACGGGCTTAAGGAGCTGGGCGCCAGCGGCGTCTCTTTCCGTGACATCGGTTACCTGCTGAGCGCTGACTACAACCCGCGCAATGTGGTCACCCGCGAGCAAGTAAAGGCGATGAATATCCAGACCATGCAGGAAGCTCGCGATGCCGGTCAGAACGTGATGATCCGTATGGGTAACGATTACGCCATCCCCTATGCCGATCTGATCACCGACATGGATCTGTGGGGCACCAAGTACTCCATCATTGACCAGCAAGTGCCCTTCTATCAGATCGCGCTTCACGGCATGAAGGATTACACCGGTGCTCCCATCAACCTGGCCAGCGACTACCGCAGAGAGCTGCTCAAGTGCGCTGAATACGGCAGCGGCTTGAACTTCACCTTTATGGCCGAAGATACCAAATTGCTGCAGGATACCACTCATTCCGGTTATTTTGCCGCATACTACCTGCCCTGGGCCGACGAAGTGCTGGAGATGGCGAAACAGTACCAGGATGACATGGCCGGTTTGAACCAGCTGGCCATCGTTGATCACGTGCAGCTCAGCGACGAAGTGACTGTGACCACCTATGCGGATGGCACTCAGGTTTACGTTAACTACGATGACGTAGGCCACAGCTACGACGGTGTATACATCGCCGCCCAGGACTATGCTGTGAAAAGGGGGGATAGCAAGTGAGTAGGAAGAATAGTGCCGCTCTCAACGAGCATTGGTACACGCCCATTACCGAGAGCGTGAAAATGTACGTGCCCGGTAATGCTACCTACAAAACCATGCGTGCCCGCAGCGCCCGTACCGGTACGCTCTTCATCTTGCCGCTGATTATCGGCTTGCTGATCTTTATGGCCAGACCATTGGTCGAATCCCTCTATATGAGCTTCAGCACCATCGAGATCGAGCCAGGCGTTGGTTACAAGGCCACCTGGG
Source organism: Clostridiales bacterium (assembly GCA_015056365.1). Taxonomy (GTDB): domain Bacteria; phylum Bacillota; class Clostridia; order Christensenellales; family Aristaeellaceae; genus Limiplasma. Next base: position 79,362 of record SVGM01000001.1, read on the forward strand.
TTGGACTTGACAACTATAAGTACGCCTTTACCGTCGACCCTGAATACAACCAGAACCTGATCGACGAGATCGGTCGTATGGCTGTGAACACCATTGCCACACTGGTCATGAGTTTCGTCATCGCCGTCATCCTGAATCAGGATTTCAAGGGACGCACCCTCTGCCGCGCCATCTTCTTCCTGCCGGTCATCCTGTCCTCCGGCGTTCTGCCTGGCATTGAGTCCCAGAATGAGTTCTTCAATATGATGGCAAGCCTGAGCGATTCCATGTCCGAATCCTCCGGCGTGAACCTATCGCTGGCCCTGCAGGAGCTGCTGCAGGTGTCCGGCGTTGCCTCAGGCGTGTTTGACGTGATCTTTACCATGATTGATGCCATTTACGATATCGTTATGGCGAGCGGTATCCAGATCATCGTGTTCCTGACCGGTATGCAGTCCATCCCCGGTTCTCTCTACGAGGCCGCAGACGTGGAAGGCTGTACTGCTTGGGAATCCTTCTGGAAGATCACCTTCCCCATGGTCAGCCCGCTGCTGCTGGTCAACTGTATCTACACCATTATTGACTTCTTCATGAAGAACGATAACGTGGTCATGGAGCGTATCAATCTGGTTATGTACAGCCAGTTCCGCCTGGGCGTAAGCGCCGCCATGAGCTGGATCTATTTCGGCGTAGCGATCCTGTTCATCGCGATCTGCTCCTTCATCATTTCCAAGGGGGTGCACTACTATGAAGATTAATGCCGCTCCCATGCAAAAAGCCAATTTCCAGAGTGCTAACAAGCGCTCCGGCGGCTATCTGCTCCGCGCAAAGCTCCGCAAGGGCACCGTTTCCCTGCTCCGCGGCCTGCTGATGTTCGGCCTGTGCTTCATGATCATCCAGCCGCTGCTCATGCGTTTGGGCACCAGTCTGATGGAAGAAAAGGACCTGTACGATACCACTATCGTACTTCTCCCCCGCAACCCCACGCTGGACAATTTCCGTCACGTGTTCAACCTGACCGAGTTCCCCACTTCCATGATCAACACGCTGTGGACCTCCCTGCTGGTTTCGGTCTGTCAGGTAGTCTCCTGTACGCTGGTGGCTTACGGCTTTGCTAGATATGAATTCCCGCTGAAGAAATTCTGGTTTGCCTGCGTTATCGCCATCATCGTTATTCCCCCGCAGACCATCTCCACCGCTTTGTACACCTTCTTTGCCAACTTCGACTTCCTGGGCATTGTCAAGGCGCTCAACGGCGGTAAGACCATCAACGTCCGTGGCTCCGTCTGGCCCTACACCATCATGAGCCTGACCTGCATGGGTCTGAAGAACGGTCTGTACATTTTCATGCTGCGTCAGTACTTCAGGGGCGTACCCAAGAGCCTGGAAGAAGCGGCTTACATCGATGGCTGCAACACCTTCCACACCTTTGTCAAAATCATGCTTCCCGATGCAGTTCCGATCATCCTCAGCTGCTTCCTGTTTGCATTTGTCTGGCAGTGGACGGACCTGTTCTACTCCCGTAACTTCCTCTCCTCCATGCCCATCTTCTCCGTGAAGATGTCCACCATGGTGTCCAGCATGGCTTACTACTTCTCCACCGAGGCAGGCGGCAAGCCCATCGTTATCGCTTCTGCACGTTCGCAGCAGCTGGTTTCCATCGCTGTGCTGATCTGCTCCACCCCGCTGATCATCCTGTATTGCTTCACTCAGCGCACTTTCGTGAAGAGTCTGGCGATGACCGGCACCAAGATGTAAAAAAACATCCAAAGAAGAAACATTTCTACATCTTGTCTGTTTGGGATAAGTAGTATATAATAGTGGACATAGCCAACCAGCGACACGCGGTCGCGCATAAAATTGTAACTATACAAAGGGATGCGTTGTTTAACACCCTTTGTATGGAAATAAAAAAATAGGAGGAACCCGACATGAAGAAATTGGTTGCTTTGCTCCTGGCCGTCATGATGCTCTCCGTGAGCGTTCTGGCCCTGGCTGAAGCTCCCGAAGGCTATCCCGAAGTCCAGGAAGGTATCGACTTCGGTGGCCAGACCGTCTCCATCTACACCTGGTACGATATGAACCGCGCTGCAGAACCCACTCAGGAAGAGCAGGATCTGTATGATTATCAGGATTGGCTCATGGCCACCTACAATGTAAAGATCGAGTACGTCAACAAGTACGCTTGGGACGGCGCTGATGATGACCTCATCAACTTCACCGGCAATCCCGATGCTTCCGTGCTCTGTCTGTACACCTTCCCCAATGACTTCATCGCTACCCCCATGGCCAACAACCTGCTGGCCCCCCTGGAAGGCCACATCGATGTGACCGCTGACAAGTGGTTCGCCACCACCACCGAGTTCATGACCAAGAACGGCCACGTGTACGGTCTGTTCAACGGCCAGCCCGAAGTGCGTGAGTGCATCTACTTCAACAAGCGCATCCTGGAAGACGCCGGCATCGACTGGAACACCATCTATGACATGCAGGCTGAAGGCACCTGGACTTGGGACGCTTTCGAAGAGCTGCTCAAGGCCACCCAGAAGGACGTTGACAACGATGGCGTTATCGACATCTGGGGCATGACCGGTTCCCGTGATGACATGGTCTTCGCTGCTGTTTACGGCAACGACGCCACCTTCTTCGACTACGACGAGAATGGTCTGATGACCGTTACCGCCGGCAGCGACAACGCTCTGGAAGCCCTGAATTGGGTCTCCCGCATCTACGACGAGTACTTCTTCAAGGGCATCCCCGCTGAAGATGGCTCCGTCGCTTGGGACTACTACAAGGAAGCCTGGAAGCAGGGCGTCAGCGCTTTCCGCGCCGGCCAGACCTGGGAAGGCTTCAACGATGTGTCCGAAATGGACGGCATGGAAGATGAGTGGGGCTGCGTTGCGTTCCCCAAGGGCCCCAAGGGCACCGATTACATCAACCTGGCTAACAACAACATCGTTGTTATCCCCAACGTGTACGACGACGAGACCCTGGCTAAGCTGTGCTTCATCTACGACCAGTGGACCAACCCCACTCCCGGCTACGAAGATGACGAAGAAGCCTGGATCGGCAACAAGTACAACAAGACTGACGACCGCGCTGTGGATGAAACCTACGCCATGCTGCGTCAGGCTGATCACCTCCTGCCCAACTACCAGCTCCTCCTGGGCGACAAGAACGAGCTGATGGGCAACTCCCTGCTGTGGCAGCTGGGCAACGGCAACGATCCCGCTGCTCTGGTTGAGGCCGCTACTCCCGCTTGGCAGGCTGTTTGCGACACCTTCAACGGCAAGTAATTCATCATCGTGTCTGACATTAGTCAGACTTGATACAACTGGCCGCTACGCTGAAAGGCGTAGCGGCCTTTTGCTAGTCATTTTTCTTTCACCTCGTAAGCGATAACGCGCATTCATTAAACGTCGGTCAAGTAAAGAAAACAGTAGTCTAGAATCAGCTGTTCCTGACGTCCGATTCCTTCCTTACTGGTAACGGCTCTATAAAGAACTCCGGGCGGTTCTCCTCTCCCCCACCCGTAGTATCAAACTGATTTCCTTCGTGTCAGCGATTCAATCTCGTTCTGCTTGCCGTGTAGTTAGCTCCAGAATGGTTGCTTTTTAGCGTAACAGTAACAGGCTAAGACCAAGAAGGCATCGCAATCTCAAATGCCTTTCCGGGCGTTTTCAAACCATTGTGAGGCTGTTCTATCAGTATACGCAAACGACACCAAAGCATCCTTCGTCTATTCTCTTCTACATATGTACCTTCCTTTTCCTGTGCGCCTATTTTTGTGTATGAAAAGAGCCGTGAGTATGAACCTATCGTTCACTCTCACGGCTCTTTTGATTCATTTTCAACTGTTTTCATGCCATCAACGCAACATGGCAGCTGTCATTTCGTTCTGTTAACTCACCAGACCCGACGGACTGATTATTAGTCCATGTTGCTGAGATTGGTGCAGTTTGCAAAGGCGCGTGCGCCGATAACTTCAACCGTAGCGGGAAGATGCACAGAAGTCATGGTAGTGTTGCCTTCAAAGGCGCTGTTGCCGATCTTGACGATGGGCAGGTTGTCGATGGTGTCGGGAACAACCACAGACGCGGCAGAGCCAGAATACTTGGTGATGATGACACCGGTCATGGCATCATTGTATTCATAGCTGAAGTCACCATAGACCATCTGGAGCTTCTCCATAGTGATGAATACCTTCTCAGAGGGATTCACAGACTCGGTAAGAACACCATCAACCAGCTGGCAGGAATAGAGCTTGAACCAGTAAGTGGTATTCACGCTCAAACCCGTCACGATCGCGTAGGGCGCAGCAGAAGCCTCGATATCGGCCACCTTGGTGTACTCGCCGTCCTTCTCGGTAGCGATATACAGCGCATAGCCGTTTGCATCTGCGACGGCATTCCAAGTCAGCGTAGCTTCGGTGGCGCTGGTCTGCTCATAGGAAACAAAGGTGGGGGCTTCGACCTTGACTGCTCCGGACTCGCCGATAATAGCAGGACCAACATCGGAGTAAGGTCTGGTCAGGTTGACGCCGTCCGTAGAAGCCTTGTACCAAAGATAATACGTGCCGGGCATTTCGAAGACGTGGCTGATCTCCCAGTCCTTACAGGTAGCATACTCGGTGATGGTAGCATCTTCAAGGCCCCAGCTGGCAACCAAATCGTCGCCCAGATACATGTAGATGTTCTGCGTATTCAGATTGGTCGTCACATAGATGGGCAGGGGTTCCTTCTCAACGGCTTCGCCGTACCACAGGTTGATAATCGCGGGACGCTCGATCATCACAGGATCCGCAGGGGACAGCGGCAGGCTCATGTTGACGCCATCCTTGGAGGCCTTATACCACAGATAGTAGGGACCGGATTCATTAAAGATATACTGGACATGCCATTCCTTACAGGAGGCCGCCGTATATTCGGTGATCTCGCAGTCATCGGCTTCCCAGGTGGCCAGGAGCTCTTCGCCCAGATAGAGATAGAGATATTCCATCTCCAGATTGGTGGTCACGTAGATATCCATCGGCGTCAGCTCGATCATCTGATCGTACCATACGCTGATGACAGCAGGACGCTCCACAACTACAGGATCGGTGGATGCAAACGGCAGACTCATGTTAACGCCGTCGGCAGAGGCCTTGTACCAGAGATAATAGGGACCGGGCTCATCAAAGGTATACTGGATGTGCCACTCTTTACAGGTATCATAATAAGTGATCTTATCAGCACACTCATCAGCAGACCAGCTGGCCAGTTCCGCATCGCCCATATACAGGTAAACATGTTCCATATCCAGATTGGTGGTGACATAGATGTCCATGGGCTTCTTTTCGATCTTCTGATCGTACCAGACGCCGATGATCGCAGGACGCTCCACAACAACGGGGTCGGGCGCAGAAAACGGCAGGCTCATGGTAACGCCGTCCGCAGAAGCCTTGTACCACAGATAATAGGGACCGGATTCGTCAAAGGTATACTGGATGTGCCATTCCTTACAGGTGGCATACGTTGTAATCTTGTCGAGGCATTCCGCTTCGGACCAACTTCCCAGCAGCGTATCTCCCATATACAGGTAGACATACTGCATATCCAAATTCGTAGTAATATGGATATCCATGGGTTTCTTTTCGATCTTCTGGTCGTACCAGACACCGATGATTGCGGGACGCTCGATTTCAACCGGATTGGGGGCATAAATGCTGCTCAGATTGGCGCCGTCAGCAGAGGCTTTGTACTTGAGATAGTACGGGCCAGGCTCGTCAAAGGTATAAGTAACATGCCATTCCTTGCCGCCGGCATAAACATCAATGTTGGATTCGCTGGCTTTCCAGCTGGTAAGCAGGGTTTCGTCACCCATGTACAGGTAAAGATATTCTGCGTCCAGCGAAGTGGTCGCATGGATTGCCAGGGGCTGCTTTTCGTAGCCTCTGTCGTACCATACGCCAATAACGCTGGCAGAAGACGCCTTTTCAATCGCTTCCGGTTCAGTAGGTTCTTCAGCTACTTCTTCCGGAATATCGGTTTGTTCCTCTTCGACTTCGTCCTGTGCAGGAGGAGTGATCTCTTCTTCCTGCCCGAGCAGACCGGCGCGCTCCATCAAAGCAGCGGTGTTGGCATAGCCATCGATCTGCGCGTCACTCAGGTCGAGGGAAATAAGGCTTACAGCGTTGCTGTAATCACCCAGAATCACACTGATGGAAGATGCAGAAGCATTGACAACGATGCCTACCTGAGAGTCATTCAGGAAGACCAGGTCACCCTCACTGGGCTGATAGGAGCCGGCTTTCTCAAAAGCACCGGCAGCAGCAATGCTGCTCACCCAAGCGCTGTAGCCTTCGGCGCGGGGGTAGTCACGCTCAGAAATACCAGCAGCCTGCAGGCACCAATTTGCGAAGAAAAGGTTCCAGTCGGAATACGGAGCCCCAAAGGCATTGCCATAGATGGAATAGCCGCTCTTGGAGGAACCATTCATCACATAGTCAATGACGCTCTCTGTATAACCCAGCTGGGTAACCGCAACAGCAACCACGTCTTCACGCCAGTCGCCGGTCTTCTCTACCTGCTTGCCGGCATTCAGCCAGTTGCCCTGATTGGTAGCATCAGCAGCAGCGACGGAAACCGTCAGGTTGGCTGTAACGGAAGTTCCATTGGCATCCACCGCAGTCACCGTGATTTCATGCTCGCCGTAAATGGTGGGCGCGTAAGTTACAGAATAACTTCCGGCCTGCTCAGCAGTCAAATAGAAGAGACCTTCCTGAGCGCTTTCAATCGTGATAGCATAGGGAGCAACACCACCCTCAACAGTGATGTTAATGTTGATATCCTTCTTCCCTACATAGCCGTAAGAATCTGCAGCGCTGGCAGCAATCACCAGTTCTGCAGCCACTTCCGGAATTTCTTCCGTCACAATCTCTTCTTCGGGCTCAGCAGGAGCTTCCGGAGCAGGCTCTTCCTCAGGCTCGGCAGGAGCTTCCGGAGCAGGCTCTTCCTCGGACTCGACTGGAGTTTCCGGAGCAGGCTCTTCCTCGGGCTCAGCAGGAGCTTCCGGAGCAGGCTCTTCCTCGGGCTCGACAGGAGCTTCGGGAGCAGGCTCTTCCTCGGGCTCGACAGGAGCTTCGGGAGCAGGCTCTTCCTCGGACTCGACAGGAGCTTCGGGAGCAGGCTCTTCCTCGGGCTCGACAGGAGCTTCGGGAACGGACTCTTCAACCACCAGAATTTCTTCCGGCGCCACGGGTGCTTCTTCCGCCAGCGTCACGCAGTTGCTGAAGAGCATAACAACCACCATGAAAATCACAAGTACGCGTTTCAACATATTGATCCTCCTTGCTAAACAAACCCCAATACTTCCTGAACGTATTGAGGAACTGTTCTTTATGCGACAAGTCGAAGTAATCTTCCTCTACGAATAAACTCTTCTATATTTTACCACGAAGAAACGAAGTAATCAAGCGCGGATTTGTGCCGTTCAGCAACAAAAGGTTGTTGTCTCGTAACGGCCGAAGCCAAAAGCCCATGATCACATTGACAAAGATTTGTGTGATCAAAGAAGCAACGGCGGCGCCCTCAATCCCCCATACAGGAATCATCAGGAGATTCAGCAGAATATTGCCTACGGCACCGCACAAATTGATAAACCACAGAAGATTCTGCTTTCCCTCCGCCATGATCCATACATTTCTGGCTGAGCCGATATAGGAAAATGCCGTATACCAAACGATGATTTGCAGTGTTCTAACGGAACCTTCATATGCCTGCCCACACACAATATATACCATGGGTCTAGCAAAAAGGGTAATGGCCACGCTTTGGATCAACGCAAGGTAAATCATCATGCTATAAAGCGTGCTGATGCCGTTTTCGTATTGACTCCGGTCCTTTTGTTTCGCTTCAAAAATCACCGGACGCATTGAATCGATCAGCGCAAAAAACACAAAATCCGTCAAATTGGCGCATAATACTGCTGCTGAATAGTACCCTGTGGGGGTATCGCCCAGCATATTTTTCAGCATGATGCGATCTGACTGGCCCAGAGCCATTACCATTAAGCTAGAGAGGATAAAGGGCCAGCTATTGTGAAGCAGTTCCTTGGCTTTCGTCAACGAGACCGCCAGCTTTTTGCCGCCCATTCGCAGGTAGAATACCACCAATACCAAAGCGATCAGCGTATGTTCCAATGCTTTGGAAACAGCATAAAGGCCGAGATTGTCATGCATCAGCAGCACGATCAACTGGAAACCCGAAATCAGGACATAGGCCCCTAGCGTCACCAGGGAGGCGATCCGGGACAGTAGTTTCGCCTGGAACCAGTACTGGATCAATTCAAGGCTCTGCGCCATCAGCAAAAGGCTGTACAGTTTACAGACCAAAACGGTTATGGGTGAATCCGCATCTGTCAGATGGACGAACACAGAAATGCCCATGACACACAAAAGGCTGGAGATCAACGTCATCACAATCGACGTTCCCAGGATCTTCCCTTCGTCTTCAGGTTTCCTGATCAACTCATGCACCAGCGTTGCCGAAAAACCCAGCTGACCGATCGGGCCGAGAAACAAAACCAGGGAGGCGGCATAGTTGATCATTCCATACCGTGTAGGGCCCAAATACCGGGTGGTTACCATGGAGATCAGCAAACCAATAACAGCCTGTACTGCTTTGCAAACCACGATCCACGCTGTGTTGCGCGTTACTCTGTTCTGAAAGATCGATGCCATAGTCCTCGCTCTTTTTCTGATAGTCAGTTTATCTGTGCTCCGTTCTCCGGATGACGAAACGATATAGCCACGGCGCGTAGCAGAAAGACAACGCTTGAAGCTTCTTGATACCCGCAATATGGCCGTTCTTCAGGACGCTGCCCAAATATTTACGGCTGGTTTTTTGTAATTGACGCAATAACGGCTTGGGGCAGTCGACGGCATTACGGACATATGCCGTATAGATGCCCATATGAGCGAAGGCACAGTCCGATTCAGCGGCATAAACGATCCGAGGAAAATGCTTCTGAAAAAATGAAAGCTGCCCAAGAGACGCATTGATCGGCTCCAGGCTGATGTTTACAGTGCGTGAATTGCTGTTGGGGCGCTGAATGTAATGGTACAAAGGCGAGGAAGTATAGGCAACTTTCCTGCACCGGGCAAATACCTGATACAGCAAATGATAGTCCTCGCAACGCTTTCCTTCGGGAAAACGCAGATTACCGATGGCATCCCGCCTGAACAGCGAAGTACAGAAAGAAGTGTGCAAATAGCGGTAACGATTCAATTCCACCAGGGCTTCCTGGGTATCCCAGCACAGGCGAACATCTTCTGAGATCCGGCAGTATCGTTGGCCGTTTGGCTGCTCTACCCACATAGCGCAAGCGGCCATGTCAGCATCAAACTCGCGGAGGGCTTCCAGAAGGCGCTCATACATATCCGGTTCCACATAATCATCCGAATCGATGAAGGCGAGATAATCTCCGGAAGCCTGCTCGATGCCATGATTTCTGGCGGCGGCAGCACCCTGATTGGTCTGATGAAAGACCCGGATCACATCCGGATTTGCGCGTGCGTATTCATCGCACTTATCGGCGCTGCAGTCCGTAGAGCCATCATCCACCAGAATGATCTCATGCAAAACGTGGCGCTGGGCAAGCACAGAATCCACACAACGGGAAAGATAGTCACCGGTGTTGTATACCGGGATGATTACACTGATGAACTCCATCAAAGCCACCTACTGAATACTGTCTGATAGGGCAGAACACTGTTGCTGTTCTGTACGCCCACTGTATAATTCATATAGAAGAAGTACAGCAGTACCACGGCCGCCATGATTAGTTTCCTGTCCCGTTCCTTGGGGACGCGCTCAGCTGCCAACGGAAGCATGATAATAGAAGGCAGGCCGAACGGCCACAGCAAACGAAGGAAAAGAACGATGCTTCCCGAGTAGATTGTGATCCACAGTGCCAGTATTTGCAAATTGTAGTAAAGCTGGTATTTCCGATCCTTATGATAGAACACAGAAGAGAAAATCAGCAAAACGGCGTTGATGGCCAGCATGACGTAGGCGGTTTGACCATTGTCGAAAATGGACGAGAAATAAATGGCATACGGCGTCATAGAAATGATGTGCTGAAGCAGCGCCGTAATGGCTTCCTTGGAAACAACGATGCACACCGTCATGATCAAAGCGACCACCGGGGGAATGCGAATCCGTCCCACCCAGTACATACAGATAAAAACGAGGCAGGAAACATGAAAACCCGATGCAATGGCTACGCAGGCGGCAAACGGCAGAAAACGCTTTTGCTGAATATAACGAATGGAGTACAGCAAAACGGCACAGCCGACCATCTGTCGCATAGCATTGAAGAACACGAAGAGGTAACCCATGGTAACCAGGCAAAAGATACTCAGCGCCGGATAGGGAGAATCCTCAAAGATCTGTGCGAAGACCGGCAGAATGAACAGGATCGCGCAAATGGCAAACATGAGCTCATAATCGCTGCCCAGCAAAATAACGCCTTCATTAAGCAGATGAAAAATCAGCTCAAGCCGTGTGGTATCGGTGTCATATCCGTAGCGGACGGTTTCAAAGTACGATACATAAGTGCTGAAATAATCCTCGCCCACCCCGTAGCGCAGCGCGGAAATAAGTAAAAGCGGAAGCGCGGCAAAAAAGACAAACATTCGCTTGTTCTTTTGCCCATTTGGATAAACGGAGTACAAATAGGCAATAAAGACCGAAGCGATGCAAGCGCTCCAATAAACAATCATAAGGCACTCTCCCACAGTTTTTGATAGCGGTCGATCATGTTGGATGTGCTGACGGATACATCAAACGCAGACATATCGCACGTATTTTCGTTCCTGTCCGGTGTCTGTCTGCTGATTTTCTCAAGCTCGTCCGCCCACTGATCCACGCAGTCAGGCGCAATGGAAAGGAACTTGGTCATCGGACAAATCCGGGCTTCGGGCGACATGGTGTCCGCCAAAAAGCAGGGAAGCTTGGCGCACTGCGCTTCAATACCTGCAAGGGGAAGTCCTTCATACAGCGATGGCAGAATAAAGGCGTCCATCGCCTGGTAGTACGGGGCGCAATCGCTCTGAAGACCCAAAAAGCGTACCGAATCATCAAGTTGCATTTCATGAGCAAGCTGTTTGATGTTCTCCTGGAGCATTCCCTCCCCCAACAGAAGCAGGATGGCCTCAGGTACTTTCTTCTTCAGCGCCGCAAACACTTTCAGAATGTACTCGTGATTCTTGACGTAATAGAAGCGTCCTACGTGACCTACCACAAAACGCCCGTCCAGATTCAGCTGGCTGCGCATTTGCTCCCTCTTTTCCTGGGAAAAACGAAAGCGCTCCACGTCGACGCCATTAGGAATCAACTCGAAGGGACGCTCCTGGAACTGATACTTGCCGGCCTGCTGGGAACAGGCAAAACTGATATTGGCAAAGGCCGGGGAAAACCGAAACAAAAGATGCTTCATATACCCTTTCAGCGTCCGGGTGTGACCGGGGCAATGGGCGTGCAGGATCCGCCAGGGGATCCCCATACGCTTCGCCTGACCCAAATACCAATAGGCCGTGCTGCCCAGATGACCGTGAACGATGCGGTACTGCGGCTCGCCGGCGTACAATTGACGCAAAAACCGAATATACTTAACCAGATTGAAATCGTCCAAAAGGGAGGCATGGTACACATGCCCTCCCAGCGCCTCAATCTCATCCTCAAAGAATCCACGCCGCTTGTGGTGTACCAAAAAATCGAACTGAATCTTTGTACGATCAATCCGACGGTACATATTCATGATGTAGCTTTCCATGCCACCTACATCGAGAATCGAAACCACATGCAGAATCCGTATCATTTGCGCAGAAGCCTCCTGTAAAGCCATGTACGAAGCGGTACCGGCGACAAACCGATGATGATATTGCCGCAGGAGCGAACAAAGAAATCAACAGGGGACGTCCAGCCGCTTTTGAGCAGCTGCCAATTATAGGAAAGAAGGGTCTTGATATAGCGCAGGCCGCCGCGTCTTTTGTAAAATCCCTCGTTAACGCGCACGTGGAAGAGGATCTTTTTGATGGTGTAGCCTATAGAACCGCTGGCAAGCATGCGAACAAAAATATCGTAATCATCATGCGGATAAACGTTATGATAGTTGCCGGCGCGGAGCACCGCACTTTTACGCATCATAACAGCGGGATGGCAGAAAGGAACTTTGCGCCGGGAAAAACGAACCAGCTCCTCGTGAGACTCGGGAAAGAGCCTCTTGGCGATCGGTTGATCGATCCCTTCGATGAATTCCTCGCTGTCGCATCCGACAATATCTGCACCGTGAGCCTCAGCCATGATCAGCTGCTCCTCGCAGCGCGTGGGCGCTGAGATATCGTCCGCATCCATACGAGCAAGCCATTCGTTGCGGCATTCCATTACGCCGATGCGCATTGCCTCACCAAGACCAACGTTCTTTTCCAGCTTGATATCGCGGATCATCTGAGGATATTTCTGTATACAGTTTTCTACGACCACACGCAGCTCGTCCGAAATCGGGCCGTCCTCAATAAGAACGATCTCATCAGGTCGATAGCTTTGCGTCGCCATGGAATCGATGGCTTCCTCAACCCACGAGGGCGTATCCCCTGCATATACAGACATCAGGACACTATATTGGGGCAATTCCTTACCCGCAGAATCCTGCAAATTTGGATACAACTCCATATGCTTGTCTCCTCTTTTCAACGTATGGGCCCCTGCTTCATCAGTCGCCTTTGCCGGAAAAAACCGTATAAAGCGTTTGCATAATCAGGCCAAAATCAACAAGGACATTGCGCTTGATGATGTATTTCATGTCCATTGCAACCCAGTCTTCAAAAGAAATTTCATGACGATTGGGAAAAACCTGCCAATAGCACGTGAGGCCAGGTTTGATCAGCAGTCTTTGGAGATCGTACTCGTCGTACATCTCTACCTCGCGCTGCAGCGGCGGACGAGGGCCCACAATGCTCATATCCGACTTGAGGACATTGACAAACTGCAGGCATTCATCAATGCTGTACTTGCGAATCAGCTTGCCTACCTTCGTAACGCGGGGGTCGTTCTTCATCTTGAACGCCTTGCTTTGCGCCTCGTTCTGCTCGGCCAGTTCATCAAACCGTTTCTCAGCATCCGCATACATAGAGCGCAACTTGTACATCACAAAGGGCTTGTTGTTCCTGCCCACGCGGATCTGCTTGAAGACCGGACCTGCCTTGGGATCCTCAATCATGATCATCAACGCAAACACCAAAATCAGCGGCGCAGCAACGATCAGCGCGAGGCAGGAAATGAGCACGTCCAGTAAGCGCTTAATGAAACGATAGCCAAGCTTGCGCCCAGCGATGACATCCGGTTCAATCCGAAAAGGACGATAATACGGACTGATTTTCAGTCGATCTTTCTCCTCGGCTGTCAGTGCGTTCTGATAATAGTTGTATGCCTCATCCGTGCGGGCATTTGTTGCCTGTACGGGATTTGCATCAGACATGAGCATTCTCTGCCTTCCATACTTTTTTCTCTGGTGCGTCAGGATCGCCTTACCCCTTCGGAGGGCGTTTATGATGTTTCCGACGAGCAGCTGTCTTTTCCCGAACGTACGGTTTTCCGCGGTTTGCGGGACGATACCCGGAAGAATAATAATACTTACTTTCCGCTCGTTCGGGAGATTTGTTCAGCACATACCCCATGATAGGGCATCCCGTCTTTTCGATCTGATGGATGGCCGCCTGCATTTCAGTGGACGAAGTGCCGCCGCTCTGAACCACGAACAGAATACCATCGGACGACTGCGCGATCTTTGCTGCATCAATAATCGTTCCCACTGGCGGCGTATCGATCAGAATGATATCGAACGCCTGGGAAAGTGTCTCGATCAGGTGCTCAAACCTGGGCTTGTTGAACAGCGGAAGAGAGTTGGTAACCGTCCTGCCCGCAAGGATCATGTAAGCGCCGGGGATGGAGGTCTTGCCCACGATATCGTCAATGGAACTCCGGCCAACCAGGTAGCCCACCAAGCCATGGTATTTTTTGTTGGACGCTGAGACAACGTTGATCCCGTACACAGCCTGAAGGGCAGAAGCGCGGATATCGGCGTCGATCAGAATCACGCGGTGCCCGAGCCGGGCCAGCGAGCGCATCAGATTCATGGTGACAAAGCTTTTCCCCTCCTGCGGGTGGCAGCTGGTGACCATGATTTTTCTGTACTCGCTTCCGACAAAAGAAAGGTTGGCGCACAGAGTATTCACCGCTTCTGCTGCCTGATACTCCAGCTCGTCAAAATGCGTAATGTCCATTTCGACCATCTGCGTCACCTTCTTTCTGACTGATTTGACCTCGTTGATTGTGCCATGGGAATAACTGTAAGGGAACCTACACCCGTTAGCTTTTTGATATCTGCGTCCGTTTTGATCTTGTCATCAAACAGGAACGCAATAAACAGACACCATACCGCCACACTGGCAGCGATAAGCAGGGCAGAGGTAATCAGCACCAGTTTCTTGGGTCTGACCGGCTGCTTGGGTACCTGCGCTGCGGAGATGATGGAAGGCGTATTGGTGCGCATCTGTTCGGAAATATACCGGCTTGCCACCTGCGCATATTCGTTTGCACCCAGCGCAGCCTCCTGCGCGTCCGTAGAGGAAAAGGTGATCAGTAGGATACGGGTATGGGCAGGATTCTGAATCGCAAGACGGCTGATCATCTCAGGTACAGTGTAGGGCAACTGAAGATGATCAATGACCTCCTGGCTGACCTCCCATGTCTCGAAAACATGCTGATAGTCGTTGGTCAGATACGTACCGACCTCCAGGTCTGAAAGGTTGATCACTGAGTCGCTGGACTGCACCATATACAGCTTGGCTGTGGCTTCATATTCCGGTGTAGCAAAACAAAAGGCATAAATACCGGCAACAAGAGCGCAGACCAGAGCGGGAATCAAAATATATAGGAGTTTTCCCTTCAGATAGAACAAAAAGTCAAACAACTCATTCTGTTTGGGCGTAACGACTGCGTTTTCCTTTTTCTGTTGAATATGAGTAGCGGTCACGCTGTCATCTCCTTAAAAGCGATCGGACGTCATAGGCTATCGTTTGAAAATCGTTGACCAGCAAGGGAGCATCGTCAGAGAAAAAGTCCGACAACGACGGAAACAGATGGCGCCGCGCCCTGCGACAGCACATACGCTTCCTTATATATTATACCACCACGCCCAAGCGTTGTCCATATGGTTTTTCACCGCAGAGACGGGCCGCAAACGTTATAGCATCAAGAAAAAACAGTCTTTCGTCCTTCAAACTTGACAAACGCCGAATCCCGTCGCTATAATCAAACGAAGTTCTACTAAAGGAATGATTCTGCGTGGTTTTTTCCAGCCTGACCTATCTGCTTTTGTTTATGCCCATTGTAGTGGGCTTAACGTTTGTGGCAAAAAGCACGTCCGGAAAAAATGCTGTACTTTTAGCGGCTTCGCTGGTGTTTTACGGCTGGGGCGAACCCCTGTGGGTGTACGCCCTAATCGGCCTGACGTTCCTTGTGTGGCTGTGCGCCGTCGGGATGCACCGGGCCAAAGCTGTCTGGCTCAAGCGGCTGTTCCTTTCGCTGGCAATCCTTTTGCCGCTGCTGGTGCTTGCGTATGTTAAATACGCCGGTTTCCTTCTCGCGCCTTTGTTTGGGCTGCTTGGGCTGGAGATCCCGCAGGTGCGCATGCCGCTGGGCATTTCTTTCTTTACGTTTCAGATCATCACCTATGCTGTTGACGCCTACCGGGACGACGGTCTCTACCAGCCCAGTCCGCTAAAACTGCTGCTGTATGTGAGCTGTTTCCCGCAGCTGGTGGCAGGTCCCATTGTCTGCTACCGGGACGTGTGTG
Source organism: Clostridiales bacterium (assembly GCA_015056365.1). Lineage (GTDB taxonomy): Bacteria > Bacillota > Clostridia > Christensenellales > Aristaeellaceae > Limiplasma. Next base: position 95,238 of record SVGM01000001.1, read on the forward strand.
CTGAGATCGACAACCGCCAGATCACTGCGGATGACTTTGTCTGCGGTGCGAAGCGTTTTGTTTTTGGTCTGGGCAAAAAAGTATTGCTGGCAAACATTTGCGGCAAGATCGTCACAGATGTGGTGGCCAACCAGGCGCTCTATGGCATGAGTGTGCTTGGCGGCTGGTACATGGCGCTACTGTACTCGCTACAGATCTATTTTGATTTCTCCGGTTATTCCGATATGGCCATCGGCATGGGCCGGATCTTCGGCTTTCATTACGCCGAAAACTTCCGCTATCCTTACATGAGCACCGGTGTGAGCGAATTCTGGCGCAGGTGGCATATTTCCCTTGGCACCTTCTTCCGCGAATATGTATATATCCCGCTGGGCGGCAACCGTAAGGGGGCTGCGCGCCAGATCCTAAACCTGCTGGTGGTGTGGTCCCTTACCGGCCTGTGGCACGGCGCAAGTCTGAATTTCGTATTGTGGGGCTTGTATTATTTCGTGCTGATCGTTCTGGAGCGCTTTGTTTTCCGAAAACTGCTTACGTATATTCCCTCGTTGATCAAAGGCTTCCTGACCTACGGACTGGTTCTGGTGGGCTGGGTCATTTTCTACTTCCCGGACACCGGCGAAATGCTCCTGTATCTAAGCTCGCTGTTCGGATCCGGCGGCACGCTGCCTCTTTATACCCAGCAATTGTGGATGGTGGTCTGCCAGTATTCCGTATTCCCGGTGCTGGCTTTGGCCGCTGCCTTCCCGCTGATCAATCTGTTCAGCGACGATGTGAAAAAGCGTCTCCGTACGTTCTCAGTCATCTGGCTGACGCTGGTGCTGATCCTGTCTGTGATGATGATCGTGGGGCAGAGTTACAATCCCTTTATCTATTTCCGTTTTTAAGGAGGTGAGCGCATGAAGGAAGGCAAAGGTTCTTTTCTGGTGGCTCTCTGGTGGATCATCGGCTGTTTTTGTCTCGGCGTTCTGCTATTGCTGCTCGCTCCGCGGCAGGCCCGTATGTCCACAACCGAAAACCGTATGCTGGCAGGCGCACCTGAAGCAAGCCTGGAAACCCTGATGAACGGTGAATTTTTCACCGACATTGAAGAATATCTGTGCGACAGCTATTTCATGCGCCAGGAGGTCATCGACGCTACCGATGAGCTTCTTGGTGTGTTTGACAGGCGCACTGAGGATCAACGCATGATCCAGGAAGAAGCTCGGGTCAATCAGCTGCTGACCATGGATGCACAAGGGGCATCTGACCAGGAGGACGTTCTTCCTCCGCGAAATGGCGACGTACCGGATGCTCTGCCCACGCCCACTGCAAGCCTTACACCGTCTCCCACGGCAACCTCGACGCCTGCTCCCACGGCTACGCCGGCCGTGGCCCCGACCCCCACGCCAACGGCTGCGCCCACTGCCACAGCTTCGCCGACAGTCATGCCAACTGACACCGCGACTCCGGCGACAACGCCGGTTTCGACTGCGACGCCTGCGCCTACCCCTTACGCCACCCACACTCCTGTGCCTACAGCTACGCCCAAGGTTATCGTTCCGCTGACGGAAGGCGAGGAGTACGGTCTGTGGCTGCTTAGAGGTGAGGATAACCCGGACCGGCTGTATTCCTATCCGTCAGAGAACATCATGAACTTTGCAGGCACGCTGAACCTGCTCAAGAGCAAGCTGCCCGAGGACGGCGAGATCCACTATATGCAGGTACCGGTGGCCAGCGTAGGCACCCGGCTGTGCAGCCGCAACAGCAAATATTCCGGTTGGCTGAGCACCATGGAAGACGCCCTGCAGTCCCAGGTGGAGAACAACATCTTCATTCACAATATCCCGGCAATCCTGAACGATCCCCTGTCAGTCAACAAAGAAACCGACCTGTTCTATTACACCGACCACCACTGGACGCCCAAGGGCGCCTGGTATGCGCTGGAAGCGGTGATGAAAAGCCGTGGTTACCCGGTGGTAGGCTTTGACGAGTACGAGTATCAGCGCCGGTTTATGGGCGAATCCGATAACGGCCGGGTGGACTGGACCATGCCCATGGACCCATTGCTTCCCGTCAAAAGCGTGGTACTGCGCAATCTGACCGAAGAAACCGACTGCCCCTTTATGTATCACCAATCCACTAATTATATGGTGTACCTCTACGGAACGCACACGCCCTGGCGTAGATTTGATACCGGCTACGGCACTGACCGCAAAGCTCTGCTGATCTGCGACTCCTTCGGCAATGTCTTTCTGCCCTATCTGCTGCCCTACTACGACGAAGTGCATATGACCGACCTGCGCGACAGCTACTACGATGCAAAAGAAGCCGGCGGTACCTTCTCGGAGCTGGTAGCCTACCACCAGATCGATGACATCTACATCGTTCTGTCCACCAGCAACGGCATCAATTCATCCAACAGCCTGCGCGTTTTCCCGGCGACCATCTCACAGTAACGAAAAGGAGGAAGCCCAATGACTCAACCCGTGTCCGGCGGTGAAAAGCGTTTTGTTAAGACCGCAGTATGGCTTTCCCTTGTGCTTGCCGCGCTGCTGATCGCCGGTGTATGGCTCTATGCCTCCCATCGTCCTCAGCTGCTCTCCCGTGCCGCAAAGGACGCCGCCTTTGCCCGGGATTATGGACGACTGGAAACCTGCCTGGCGGATCTTGAGCAGGAGGATGAACGACTCTATTACGACACCGTCCTTTCCGTAGCCGATATTGCCGATTTCAACGGTGACTGGGAAACAGCCGCTGAAATTCTCGAAACCCGGCTGCACATCGCCGGCAGCGAAAGCGACGTCTACGCTGACTTCGAACAAAAAGCCAAGGCGCAGCTTCCCAAGTTCGTTTATCATCAAGCCATGAATCTGTATGAGCAGGGAGCGTACGCCAAGGCCTCCAGCCTGGCGGCAACCATCAGCGACTACGAACCTGCTCGGATGCTGTATCAGCTGTCCTACGACGCGCTAATCGCCAGTCAGCCCACGCCAACACCCACGCCGTCGCCAACGTCGAGCCCTGTTCCCACTCCATCCCCTACGCCTACCCCTGAGCCTACTCCTCAGGTCACGCAGGAGGCTGCGACCCCGGCAACCGAAACGCCTACGCCTGCTCCTACACCCTCCCCCACGCCTGCACCCACGCTTCTGCCGGAGGGCAGGCTGGCCACGGGCTACCATCATACCGTGGTTCTCCGGGATGACGGTACTGTACTGGCCTATGGCGATAACTCCTGTGGACAGACTGACGTAGCACAGTGGCAGCAGGTGGTCGCGGTGGTGGCGGGCGCGTATCACACGGTTGCCCTGACTGCGGACGGACGAGTGCTCGCTACTGGCGACAACACCTATGGCCAGACAGACGTGGAGATGTTCCGAGGTGTGAAGCAGATTGCCGCCAGCGCATGGAATACGTATCTTCTCCTTGAGAGCGGTCAGATCATGTCGATCGGCTATCGCAACGATGACTTCGCATTGGAATTGGCAAGCGTGGAGCAGATCGCTGCTGGCAGCTACGGTCTGCTTGCCAGAGCCCAGGGCACCAACCATGCGTCCCATCCCGGACTTGTGCTGGATGACCGTTGCCGGCAGTTCTCCGTATCCCGCGGCTACGCCATCGGCGTGGACGATCAGGGAAAGACCCTGTGTACCCTCGATCAGGTGCCTACGTGGGACCGGATCGCACGCGTCTCCGCAGGCGAAAATGCCGTTCTTGCCCTTACGGAGGACGGACAGATACAAAGCCACATTTTCGGCTCTCACGTAGCCTGTTCTTTCGATTTTGGCCAGCCGGTACTGGCCATCAGTGCCGGCCCCAATCATTACGCGTTCGTTCTTCAGGACGGCTCCATTGAGATCCGTTATGCGGATGGTACCGTAGAAACCCCTGAGCAGCGAATCTGGTAAACAGACAACGACCCCCGCAGCAGAAAGTGGCTGCGGGGGTCGTGCATTATGAAAGCGCCCGAAGCAAAGTGTTTCGGGCGCTATGATTGTTATTCCATGATCAGCGTGATGCCGGGAAGATTCTTCGTGACCCACTGCGCCGCATAGCTATCCTTTGCAACCTGCACATAACGAAGGGCGCATCCGGAGAACGCATTGGAACCGATGGCGGTCACGCTTGCGGGAATTCGGATGGCGGACAGTTGACCGCAACCAGCAAAGGCACTGTTGCCAATCGTTTCAGCGCCGTCGGGGATGAACACTGACACAAGGGATGCATCCCCTGCGAACGCTTCCTGAGCAATGGTGGTAATGCCGGCAGGCAGTGTCACAGCATAGGTAATGACAAGCGTACCGTAGCTGATCCTGTCGCTTTGATAGCTTATCGCAGTAGTTCCTCCTACTTTGCGTACGGCAACCACGTATACATCCTGCTTCACGTTGCTGGGCAGCTGTGCCTCTGTCAGGGTCACGGTGGTATCGCTAACAACAGCAATACAGGTATCCACGCCTTCAAAGGAGCGCATCACCTGATACTCCGTCACGCCAGGAATCTTACGCCAGTTCAGCGTCACACCGCCCGAAACCTCCGTCATCTCCAGTGCAAGATCCGGCTGATACGCAGGCAGCACGGTCACGGTAAAGCTGTCGGACAAACCGTCCTTGGATGTTACGGTAATGACAGCCGTTCCTTCTTTAACGCCGGTCACCCTGGCGTAGAGGCCGTTGGTGTCATTGAAATACGCCGCCACCGTCGCAACGGAAGGATCACTGCTGGTCCAGGTGAATACGTTTTCCAGAGGATCATACTCGGCGGGTGTAATGGTAACTACCTCGCCAATGGAAAGCCGCATTTCGCTTTCGTTGATGCGGATATAATCATCCGGATCGGTCCAGGTGATTCTGAAGGTAAACAGGTTACCGTAATAACTGCCGCCTGCACCGGAGAGGAGTCCTTGTTCGAACAATTCCTGAACCCTGGTCTGACGCCACTGACCGAAGGCCGTCCACACGGAGGAAAGGGATTCCGTTCCCGTATACAAACCGACGGTCTTGGCGCGATACTCCCCTGCCGCAACCAGCTGGTCGAAGGCCTGAGCGTACTCATCGATGGTAGAAAACGTAAAATCGTAATCAGAGGTCGCCTCGGAGGCTTCGTACTTGCCGCCGGGGGCTGCGGGCACAACCATGCCGTCGCTGTCGAACAGGTCGTCTGGACGGTTCCAACGGTGATCGAGAGCAAGGGTTTCGTCGCTGACGCAGAAATACTGGTGCCGCTCTGAACCGCCCTGGCCGGGGTCATCCCAGGTACAGTCGATATGGTACCACTGGCCATCCAGCTTGGCTAGGTTCCAGGCATGATTGCCCCAGGTATTGGGATTGGAACCACTGCCGGCAGTACCGCTAACGATCATGCATTCGATACCAGCAGCGGTCAGCAGCATCAGATAGGCGCGGGCGTAGCTGTCGCACACGCCGGTACCATACAGAAGAACGCCTGCAGCTTCATAATAGGTGTAGGTGTAGTCGTAGTTTGCGTTATAGATCAGCCAGTCGTGCAGAGCCAGGGCGCGGCTGTAGTCGCTCATGCTATCATCGATCTCAGAATCAATGATGCTGTTGACCTTGCCAACAACCGTTTTTGCATTCAGTTCATCGGCAGCGGTATAGGTTTCATAGATGCGGGTCTGGAAGGCAAATGCCTGTCCCTTGGAGTCGGTGATACGGAATTCCCAGAAATAACGGCCTGCCCCAGAAAACGTATAAGAAAAAGACGAATCATTCACATAGAAATGATCGGCGACAGCCCAGGGGCTTCCAAACGGGTCAAGAGACAGGTCGCTCTGATAGGCGAGCACCGCCTGACACTTGTATGGCGCAGTACCACCGGTGATGGTCACATCCCATTCGGTAGGCGAATTAAGAATAATATACGGCGTATTGGTCAATACATAGGCCAATTCCAAAAAGGCATCGGAAGAAGACGCCTTGGGAATGATGCGGCTGACAACGCCGCCCTTGTATTCCAGTGTTTCGGGAACTGCCATGAAGTCATCCGGCGATACCGAAGCGTACACCGGTTCTACAGTCGCTTCCTGAGCATACGCACCAACAGTGCCAAGCAGCATGACGCATGCGATCAGCAACGCCAAAATCCGTTTGCCATTCATATAATAAGCCCCTTTCCGCCTTCTCACTTGCGAGAAAACAGCCAAATACAGGTATGATTATGTTTATTATAGAAGGTAACATCGGCTTCGTCAAGTTGTGGTTTTCTCGGCAAGCTGCCCATCTGCAAAAGAAAAAAGCTGCGGGACACAGCCGGTTGGCGCATCCCGCAGCGCTTTGTTCAATTGTGCAATGTGATCCGATCAGGCAGCCTTCTTGGCGGTGATCGCGCGGATCACGAGCAGCGTGGCGATCATCATCACGATGGCGATGGGCAAAGTGATGAGCCAGTTCTGAACGAAACCGGTGATCACATACGCCGCAAAGGAAACCGCGGCCACGGTAATAGCATAGGGCAGCTGCGTGGACACGTGATTGACGTGCTCGCACTGCGCACCAGCAGAGGACATGATGGTGGTATCGGAGATGGGAGAGCAGTGGTCGCCGCAAACGGCGCCAGCCAGACAGGCGGACATACCAATGATGACCAGTTCGCTGCCGGCGGGGAACACACCCAGCACGATGGGGATCAGGATACCAAAGGTACCCCAGGAAGTACCGGTAGCAAACGCGATGGCAACGGCCACGATGAAGATGATCGCGGGCAGGAAGTTCTGCAGGGTCTGGGCATTGGCCAGAGCGCCTTCAACAAAGGTGTTGGACTCCAGCAGACCAGTCATGTTCTTCAGGGCAGTCGCCATGGTGAGGATCAGAATGGCGGGCAGCATGGCGTTAAAGCCAGCGGGAATGCACTCCATCGCTTCCTTGAAGGAGACCAGACGGCGGCACATGAGGTAGATCATGGTGAACACGAGGGCCACGATGCCGCCAAGAGGCAGACCAATGGTGGCGTCCGTATCGCCGAAGGCACCGATAAAGTTGTGGAAGTTGTCGCCGGCAGTGAAGAAGCCGCCCACATAGATCAGCGTCAGCACAGACAGCACGATCAGCACAGCGATAGGAAGAATCAGGTCGATCACGCGGCTGTTCTTATTGGAGCCGATCTCGCTTTCTTTCTCGGAAACGACTTCGGAGCCGAAGGTGAACAGATCGCCATTGGCGGCGTTCTGCTCATGCTTGAGCATGGGGCCGTAGTCGAACTTCATCAGGGTGATGGCGATGATGAACACCAGCGTCAGCAGGGAGTAGAAATTGTAGGGAATGGCGCGGCAGAACAGAGACAGGGAGGACACCGGAGCGCCAGCAGCATCCACAACGCCGCTGGTATAGTCAGCCACGGCAGCAGCCCAGGAGGAGATCGGAGCGATCATGCAGATGGGGGCGGCAGTAGCGTCAATGATGAAGGACAGCTTGGCACGGCTGATCTTATGGGCATCGGTGACCGGGCGCATAACGGAACCAACGGTCAGACAGTTGAAGTAGTCATCGATGAAGATGAGCACGCCCAGCAGGAAGGTGCAGATCACAGCACCGGTCTTGCTCTTGATGTGGGTCTTGGCCCAGGCGCCGAAGGCAGCGGTCACGCCGGCCTTGTTGATCAAAGCGATCAGGATGCCAAGAATGACCAGGAACACGAAAATGCCGGCCGTACCGGACACAGCAGCGATGAGGCCATCCTGCACCATGGTGTCCACAGTGCCAACAAGGTTAAAGTTGTTGTAGAACAGTGCGCCTACCACAATACCGGCGAACAGAGAGCTGTACACCTCACGAGTGATCAAGGCAAGCACGATGGCGACCAGCGGCGGCACCAGAGACCAGAAAGTACCGATAAACACGTTGGCAGCGGGGGCGGCTGCTACCGCTTCTTCGCAGAAAACGGTAACCGTCCACATCAGACAGATCAGAATGATCGTGCCCAGCAGAAGCAGCTTTTTCTTCACAATGATTCCTCCTATGTATTCAAGTTTGAAGACGAGCATCAACGATGAACCACAACAGTTTCGAATCTGACTGCTTTCGGGGTACCCATCGCCAAACGCCTTAGTATGAGTTGTATTATACTATGCAGCAGCATAGTAAATCAAGAAAGCCACCCAGTAGGCAGCAAAGGGGATCACTTCCTTTTCATGCTGTTCCGTTGGGGAAGCCTTTGCATAAAACCATTGAAAACCCGATATTTTGCAGCATTCCGTTATTCCTGATCGCGCAAAAAACACCCTGCCTGACCGGCAGGGCGTTTTGTATTCATTTTGTTCTTCTGCAAAATCGCAGCGGCTTGCAGTTTCCGTCGGCTGCTCACGGTCTGTGCCGGAGCTTTCCTGCGGCCGCCTCGTCCAGCAGGAACACCACATCCGGATGCGTTCGCAGAATGGACGCCTGCCACTGGGGGGATACATCCTCTTCCAGAGCACGGCGGACCGCCTCGGCCTTATCGCTGCCGGTGGCCACGAGCAATACCTGTCGTGCCTGCATAATGCTGCCGATGCCCAGACTGACCGCATACCGGGGCACATCCGCTTCCGTTTCAAAGAAGCGTCGATTGGCCTGAATGGTACTCTGACTTAGCGCCACCTTATGACAGCCGTAGACGAAGTGCTCGCCGGGCTCGTTGAAGCCGATATGACCGTTCCTGCCAATGCCCAGCAGCTGCAGATCGATTCCGCCAGCCTGCAGGATCGCTGCGTCATAAGCCTTTGCCGCAGCCGTCAGATCCGGTGCGTTGCCGTCAGGAATGTGCACATTTTCTGGCCGTATATTCACCTGAGCAAAGAGCTGTTCCTGCATAAAATGATGATAGCTGCAGGGATGCTCGGGCGAAATGCCCACATATTCGTCCAGATTGAAACTGACCGCTTGCGAAAAGTCCAGCATGCCCGTTTGATGCATATCAATCAGCGTCTCGTAGGCAGGAATGGGCGTTGAGCCCGTCGCCAGGCCAAGAATGCTGTCCGGCTTGCGCAAAAGCTGGGCTGCGATCAAGGTAGCCGCCGCCCGGCCTGCCAGCTGCGCGTCACGAAAGATGTGGATCTGCATGATTTCGCATCCTTTTCTCTTTACAAAAATAATATGTATTATTTTTGATTGCTTATATTATACAAAAAATACATCTAAATTTCAATGCTTTTTGGCACAATTCATTCAAAGTCGTCTTAAATACCTTTTCATTTCTTCCAAACAATCTTCAGGCCGTTTCGGATTCAAAAGCAGGCTTTCTCGATCCATAAAATCGTATCTCTTTTTGCCATTTTCTTTCATTCGTGGTATAATAACCACACAATCTGTTTCGGAGGAAAAACATATGAAAAAAATCAAATGGGGCGTGCTGGGAACGGCAGATATCGCCCTGACGCAAACCATTCCCGGGATGCAGCTGGCAGAAAACTGCGAGCTCTACGCCATTGCAGGTCGCAAGCTGGAAAAGGCCGAACAATTCAAAGCGCGGTTTGGATTTCAAAAAGCCTACGGCAGCTATGACGAGCTGCTGAATGACCCTGATGTGGAAGCTGTCTATATTCCTTTGCCCAATGAACTGCACTGTCAGTGGACTGTGAAGGCGCTTAATGCCAAAAAGCACGTGCTGTGCGAAAAGCCACTGGCCCCCAGCGCAGCGGAGGCACAGAAAATGATTGATGCCGCTAACCAAAACGGCGTCCACCTAATGGAAGCTTTTGCCTATTTGCATACCCCCTACATCGCTGCGCTGAAGTCAGAGCTAAATCGCGGCGCCATCGGTGATCTGGTATATCTGGAGTCGGCATTTATCACAGGCATCCGCAAACCGGAGGATATCCGTATGCGCAAGGAGTGCTACGGCGGCGCGCTGTATGACCTTGGCTGCTACACCACCAGCATGATCACCTGGATGCTGGGCGAAGAACCCGAAAAAGTGCAGGCCTTTGCTGATTTCTCGCAGGAAGGGATCGACCTGTTCACCTCCGCCCTCCTCACCTTCCCCGGCGGCAAGCGTGCTGCTCTGGAATGCGGCATGGTGCTTGATCTAAACGAAGGAAAGCGAATCGACCGGCTGGAGATCCATGGCACCAAGGGCTATATCCGTTCCACCACCGAATTTAATCAAGCCGGCGAGCTCTCCTATACCCTGTTCAGCAACGGAAAAGAAGAGGTCAAGAACGTGTCCGTTGGGCAAAACTACACCCTGGAAGTGGAGCAGCTGGGCCGTTGCATCCTCAATGGCGAAACGCCGCACGTCTCTCATGACTTCACGCTGATGAACGCCCGGTTGATCGACAGGATCCTCAAAGCCATTCAGTACTAACAACCATCAAGCGCTTAATCTTCTGCAGATTAAGCGCTTTTGATTGATGTGCTTCTGTTTTCTGTCGTATACTTTTTCATTGGGTTATGGTAAGATGAACGAAGCAAAATGATCCATTCCGGAGGCACAGCATGTACGAAATACAACGAGCCGATCTGGCTGCCTATTACCAGAAAATGACGCTTTCCGACGGCCGCCTTGCAGACGAAGCATGCAACCAGGCGTTTTGGAGCATGCGAGAAGCCGTTTGCCAGGAGATGGAAGCGCTGTACCGTGAGGAGCCTGAGACGCCCTCCGTGCTGCTCAAAAGTAGGCTGCATACCCTCATGGCCAAGCATTTCGAACCCATCATTTTCGCCGAAAACCCGTTTTTCTTTGAAATGGGGATGCGCGAATCCACGTCCTGGGGATTGGGTGATCTCTGTCCCGGCCACTGGCTTCGGGAGAAATTGGAGCCCCACATTCATCGGGAGCATCCCATCTGCGCTGAAATCGAGCAGCAGATGGAAGCATTTTTTGACCTGTCTCAGCTGGGGCTTTGCCAGGCGTCCAACTCCTTCGACGGCGATCATCATACCCTGGGCTATACAACGTTGTTTGCCATCGGGATCAACGGCCTGATTCAGCAAGCGCAAAACCGCCGGGAAGCTTTCCTGCCGGGCAGCCCGCAATATCAGTTCTGTCAGGCCGCAGAGGAAAGCTGCCGAGCCATGATCGCCATTGCAGAAAAATTTGCCCAAAAGGCGAAAAAGATGCTGCAGGAGGAACCTTGTGCAAGCAGACGGCGGCACCTGGAAAGGATCGCCGAGACAGCCGGGCGAATCCCGGCCAATCCGCCGCAGACCTTCTACGAAGGCCTGTGCATGCTGCTGTTCACCCGCGAGGCATCTGCTACGCTGGAGAACATCGGCGTATCCCAGCTGGGGCACGTAGACAGACTGCTGGGCGGGCTGTATGAAGCGGACTTGCAGGCAGGAAGAATCACCGAAGAGGAAGCACGGGAACTGATCGGCATCTGGATGCTGCACACTGATATCAAATTCGATCTCGCCCACGCTTCCTGGCCGGAAACCAGTACCTGCATCCAGCTGGGCGGCTGCGATGCAGATGGCAATCCCGTCTACAACGCGGTCACCCGGATGTTCATTGAGGAACATCACCGTCTGGGGCTGGTGAATCCCAAGCTGAACTGCCGTTATTGCGCCGACAGTCCCGACGAATACCTGAAAGTCGCCGGAAGGGCAATTCTTGCCGGTCACAACAACTTTGTTCTCATCAATGACGAGATCATCATCTCTGGCCTGATCAAAAGCGGCGTGGAGGAAAAAGACGCACGCTGCTATGTCAGCGGTGGCTGTCAGGAAACCATGATCGAAGGTTTTGGCCATACCGAGGGTGTAGCGTTCTACGCTTCCGTTCCTCGGGTACTGGATCTGTTTCTGCGTCCGCATCCGCAGTCCGCGTTTCTTCCTGCCCTCAGCCCTGCCGATAGCTTTGAAGCATTCTATGAGCAGTTCCTGGCCGCATTGAATGCTTTCTTCCGCGTGATGACCGATCAGCGGACGATTCGACAGCAGTTCCACAAGGAATGGACCGTCGCGCCCTTCTTCTCCGCCACCCAGCGGGGCTGCATTGAGAACGGCATGGACTACTCCCATGGCGGCGCCAAATACAATTTCTCCACCGTTTCCCTCATCGGCTACGGTACCGTGGCCGACTCGCTGTACGCGATCAAATCGCTGGTGTACGACCAGAAAAAGCTCTCGCTTGAAGAGATGATCCAGGTCCTTGCCAACAACTGGGAAGGCTGCGAGGCACTGCGGCAGGAGGCGATCTCACTGCCCAAATACGGCCACAATCACGCCCAAGCAGACGCTTTTGCCGACCGTTTCCTTCGGGATCTGACGGACATGATCCGGGTACGAAAAAACGAACGGGGCGGCAGCTACATCCCCAGTCTGTTTGTGTACTATCACTTTGAGACCTTCTCCAGATGCCTTAGGGCGACGCCGGATGGAAGACGGGACTTCGACCTGATCAGCGCTGGGTCTGCACCCAGCCAGTTGAAGATGATCAAAGATGTGACTGTACCGGTCAAGTCGATGCAGCATATTGATTTCACCGCTTGCGGCGGCGGCAGCTCGGTTCTGGACGTGAAGCTGCCCGTATCCAAGCAGGTAACCCCGGATATTTTTGCGGCCTTTATTCGCGCCTGTGCCAAATACCGCTGCCCGACGCTGCAGCCCAATGTGGTTTCACAGGAAGAATTGCTGGACGCCAAGCTGCACCCGGATAAGCATCAGAACCTGATCGTCAGAATCTGCGGTCTCTCGGCGTACTTTGTCGCCCTGACACCGCAGGTGCAGGATGAGATCATTCAACGAAATCTATATGCCATGTGAGATTCGCCATGCAAAACAGTCACGACTTCGGTACCATTTTTGATATCCAGCACTTTTCCGTCAGCGACGGACCGGGCATTCGTACCACCGTTTTCCTCAAAGGCTGTCCCCTTCGCTGCCAGTGGTGCCATAACCCTGAATCCTATCTGCCCAGTAGCCAGGTCATGTTTTATGCCGAAAAATGCAAAGTTTGCGGCGCTTGCGAAGAGGCCTGCCCGGCCGGCTGCCACAGCATCTCCGGCGGTGTTCACCGCTTCAATCGTGATGCCTGCACAGGCTGCAGTCAATGCGTGCAACGCTGTCCGACCGGTGCCTTGCAACAGGCAGGCAGAACCATGTCCGTCGATGACGTGATCGCAGAAGTGATGGAGGATACCTTTTTCTACGAACACTCCGGCGGCCTCACCCTTTCCGGCGGCGAGCCCATGTTCCAGCCCGGCTTTGCCATCAGCCTTGCCAAAGCAGCAAAAGGAAACGGGCTCCATGTGTGTCTGGAGACCAGCGGCTTTTGCAAAAGTGAGTATCTGCAGCAGATTTTCCCCTATGTGGATCTGTTTCTGTATGACTACAAGCTGACAGGCAGCGAGAAACATAAGGCATACACCGGCGTCTCACAGGAGCTGATCCTACAGAACCTTCTGTTGCTGGACGCCATGGGCGGACAGATCGTCCTGCGCTGTCCTATGATCCCCGGACGAAACATCGACGACGAACACATCGGCGGTATCTGCCGCATCGCCGGACAGCTGAACCACCTGACCGCCATTCATCTGGAGCCCTATCACAACATCGGCGTTTCCAAGCGGGAAAGGCTGGGTATCAGCGAAAACAGCCAGATGATTGAGCCGCCGGACCGGCAGGTTCTTCAGTCCATCGCCGAGGCTATCCAGACAGAAACCGGCATAAATACCATCATTTTGTGAGCAACGAAAAACCAGGGTGCAACTTCAGCACCCTGGTTTTTTCTGTACTGTGTCACTGGCGCTCAGCCAGTGGCCTTTCTCATTTTCTTTTAAAAGTATCATGCAGCCAATTCTGAATTTTGACGTTGAGCTTATGGCTACTTTTCATTGCCAGGGCGGCATCAAGGGCGCCTTCGCGATAGGACCGATTGTCCGGGTCAAAACGAACCGCCTCGCGAAAGCTGTCATGAGCCTTCTCGTACTGCCGCATACCCATGAGAATGGAGCCCTGGAGGTGATACCAGTCACCATCCCGGCTGTCAGCACGGTTGAGCTGACGCAGAGCGCTCTCCAGATTACCCTGTTCCACAAGGCGCTGTGCAAAATGCTTGGCTTCTTCCTGGGAGATCTGGTTAAAGCCTACCCGGCGCTGAGATACGACCTTCAGCGCCTCTTCATAGGCCAGGTTCAGTTGTACCAGCTCGTCCTGCGCCCTTTGCTGCTGTTCTTCATCCAGAAACTGATCAGGGTGGCAGGCCTTTACCTTTTGACGGTAAGCGGCGCGCACGGCCTGCGCATCTGCGCCAGGCGTAAGTCCCAGCACATGAAAGGGGTTCGCATTACGCAGGCTCGCCACCTCCCCTCATCATCAGGCCGCCTGCCCATAAAGGCGACTAAATCAGTTCGCGTCTGATCTCTGCACCCAGCTTACGAAGCTTTTCCTCAATACGCTCATAACCGCGGTCGATATAGGATGTCTCGTAGATCTCCGTCACGCCCTTGGCCATCAGACCTGCCACCACTAGCGCTGCGCCGGCACGCAGGTCGGTCACCGTTACCGGCGCGCCATAGAGTTCCGGCACGCCCTCGATCAAGACCGTACGATCCATCAGCTTGATTTTTGCACCCATGCGGCGCAGTTCATCCAAGTGCTTGAATCGCTGCTCGAAAATGGTCTCGCTGACAGTGGAAACACCGTTGGCCATGCACAAAAGCGCAGTCATCGGCTGCTGAAGATCCGTGGGGAAACCGGGATACACACGGGTCTTGATATTGACGGCACGCTGCTCGCCCTGAGGACGAACGCGGATGGAATCGTCATTTTCGGTAACGCGCACACCCATCTCCAGAAGCTTGGCGGTAAGCGCCTCCATGTGGGTGGGGATGCAGCCGCGGATATTTACGTCGCCACGGGTAGCGGCGGCAGCGATCATCAGCGTACCGGTTTCGATCTGGTCAGGGATCACCGTATAGTTACAACCGTGAAGTTCCTGCACGCCTCGGATACGGATCACGTCCGTACCGGCGCCTTTGACCTTGGCACCCATGCTGTTGAGGAAGTTGGCAAGGTCAACGATATGGGGTTCCTTGGCGGCGTTGTAAATCACCGTGGTGCCCTGTGCTCTGGCTGCCGCCAGCATCACGTTGATGGTACCGCCGACAGTAACCACGTCAAAAAACACGTCGTTGCCTACCAGCTGATCGGCGCGGGCATAAACAATGCCGCCGCGATCCTCGATCTTTGCGCCCAGGGCAGCAAAACCCTTGAGATGCTGATCGATGGGGCGGCTACCGATTTCACAGCCACCGGGATAGGCAACCTCCGCAACGCCCTGACGGCCCAGCAGCGCGCCCAGCAGATAATAGCTGGCGCGGAGTCGACGGGTCAACGAAAACGGCACGTGACAGCCTGTGGCCGTGCTCGCGTCGATTCGCATATAGCGTTCGGGTACGTATTCCACTTTCGCGCCAAGCAACTGAAGAATGTCGATCAGTGCATGTACGTCTTCAATATCGGGCAGGTTTTCGATGGTACAGGGGGCATTGCAAAGCAACGCCGCAGGGATGACAGCAACAGCGGTGTTCTTGCCGCCGCTGACCGTAATCTCACCTACCAACGGATGTCCGCCAGTAATCAGCATTTTATCCTTGCTACTCATGGATTCGACCTTGCGGTCGCCACCACCTCATTTCGGAGGATTTGCTTTTGGAGACAATAAGTCATACCGTTTTCATTATACACAAAAAAGGCATACTTGGCAAGCAATCCGCTTGTTTCCCTTTATCCGCAAGGAAAAAAGGAAACAGGAAGCGAAAAAAAAGACGACCGCCGAGTGATCGACGGTCGTTTGTTTCATAATGAAATTAGCCCAGCTTCGTACCGCAGGCGGGGCAGAACTTACTACCGGCGGGCGCCTGCTGGCCGCATTCGGGGCAGAAGGAAGCCTGGGGTACTTCCTGCTTCTGGCCGCAGTTGGGGCAGAACTTGCTGCCGGCGGGCACTACCTGACCGCAGCCGGTGCAAGGAGCGCCAGCAGGAGCGACAGGTGCGGCGGGCTGAGCGGGAGCCGCCTGCTGCGCGGGCTGCTGCATCATACCCATGCCCATGGCCTGCGCAAACATATTGCCCATGCCTACGCCAGCGCCCATGCCCATGCCCATACCGGCCATGCTGTTGGGAGCGGTGGCAGCCTCGCGCATAGCTTCAGCGGCCTGGAACTGGGTGTACTGGTTCAGATCGCCCACAACGCCCATGGAAGTGCGGCGGTCGATGGCCTTTTCCACTTCCTCAGGCAGGCTGATATTCTCAATATTGAAGTCGCTCAGGGTCAGACCCAAAGCTTCCACCTTGGCGTTGAGCGCCTGCATGCAGAACTGGCTCAGTTCCACATAGTTGGCAGCCAGATCCAGCGCGGGGATCTTGCTCTGAGCGATGGCGTCGCTCAGACCGCTGACCACCATGCTCTTGAGCTGGCTTTCCACGCCTTCCACGGTGAACAGGGCGCTGGTGCCAAAGACTTCCTTCATGAAGGTTGCAACGTCCTTCACGCGGAAAGAGAAGGAACCGAAGGCACGGATGCGGATCATGCCGAAATCGGCATCGCGCATCATGACAGGATTGGTGGTGCCCCACTTGCGATCCATGAATTGCTTGGTGTTCACAAAGTACAGATCGCTCTTGAAGGGAGAGTTAAAACCAAACTTCCAGCTCTTCAAGGCGGTCAGAATGGGCATGTTCTGAGTGGTCAGTTCATAGCGGCCGGGGGTATACACATCCGCTAGCTGACCTTCGTTGACAAAGATGGCGGCCTGGCTCTCGCGAACCGTCAGCTGTGCGCCCATCATGATTTCTTTGCCGTTCATGTCATACTTGTGCACCATGGTGTTGGCAGAGGAATCCGTCCACTCGATCACATCGATCAATTGGCCCTTAATGATATCAAGAATACCCATTTGTCAAAGACTCCTTTCAAGCTTTCCTTTTTCTGTTGTATCTTCAGGATGCGCTACATTCGCTGGCAAAGGCGCAAAGTCCGGCCACGCGGCGCACATCCAGAACAGCCATTCTCAGACCCATGTAGTTTTCCACCTGCTCGGCAGCTTCGTGGATGAAGTCGCGCACTTCCGCCTCCGACAGGCCGTCCTCCGCATTGCGCGGATAGCAAAGCACCCGAACCTCATCCAGGGAAACCACCGCCACATGGACGATCATATGAGGCTGCTCGCCGCCAAAGAAGTTGCGAAGTGCAATCTCCAGCCGGTCGCTGCCATAGTGCCAGCGTTCCGTCAGGAAGGGATCTTCCTCATCCAGCCCAAGCCGTGCAAGAATGCAGGGCACGTCACCCTTTTCCGGGCAGCGGAGCATATGCAGGCGGGCGCTGAGTTCCTTGCGGGTGGGGACCAGACCGCAAAGCACTGCCTTCATCAGGCGCTGACGGGTATATTCGATGGCGCTCATCTCATCGTACTGGTTGTTGGAACGGTCCGCGCGCACCTGATTGAGCGCACGATCCAGATCACGGATCGTTCTGAACTGTTCCTCAGGGGTTTCTTCAATGGCGAAGCGGAGCATGGTCGGGCAATGCTCCTCCACATGTGCATCAAGATCGGCAAAAGTGTCCGAGCAATCCATGGCGATGGCGTCGATGTGATGCTTCTGCATGCACTCCAGTGCCTCCTGGGTGGTAGCACGAAGGCGGGGCTGCTTGAATCCCTTGACTTCCCATCCCTTCATGCCCTCAAACATATCCCGGACAGACTGTTTCTCCGTAACGATTAGCAACCTGTACACTCTGTTTCCTCCATAATGTGTAGGATGATACCAAGTATATTATACATTGACACCGACGAAATTTCAATGGTTAGCATTGTCAGCGCCGTAATAATTCCGAAGGATCAGGCTGTTGGCCCAGGGTGGGAGACATTTGTGCAGCCAGACGGCAAGATGCTGATCGAGCTTCGCCACCCGGAGGCGGAAACGCATCCGCTTACGCTGTACATTAGCCACTACTTTCTCGCCCAGCTTTTCAGGCAGCAATCCGCCGCTTTCGTCGCGATGAATAGCAGCGCAAGCGCTCTCATAGGCCTGGCGGTACGGAGACGAATCAGTCTCAGCCTTTGCATGAAGACGAGTGTGCTCGCTGCCGCCGCGATGGTCGCCCGGCTCCACCAGGCAAACCCGTATTCCATGGGAATGCAGTTCCATGGACAGACACTCGGCATAGCCTTCCATGGCATGCTTGCTAGCCGTATAGGCGCTCTGGAAGGGGATGCCCAGCAAACCGTTAATGGAGGAAAAGAGAATGATACGGCCGCTGTGCCGCTCGCGCATAACCGGCAGTACCCGGCTTACCATGCGGGTGGCACCCACAAAGTTGGTGTTCATCACCCGGGAAAACTCCTCTGGCGACGTATTTTCGCAGGAACCCAGCACCAGTACCGCCGCCGCACACACCAGCGCATCCACCCGGGGCGAAATTGCCAGCGCCTGCCTAACAAAGGCATCGCAGCTTTCCTCACTGGTCACGTCAAGCTGCATACGGATCATACCGTTTTCGTCCGTCTGCGGCTGACTGGGAAACGAGCGCGCGCCGCCGATCACCTGCCAGCCGGTACGGGCAAATGCCTCTGCAGTTGCAAGACCCAGACCACTGGAAGCCCCGGTCACCCATACTGTCTTCTTACGTTCCATGTATAACCTCCGCTGTTCCGGGCTGTCGCAAGCCAGAATTCGCATAACCGCTATATTATAACCCATACACACCGGCTGTGCAACAGTTGCGCAAACATAATGTGCCAACCATCAGTACCGAACAAGCCGTTTTTGGATTGACATTCGTGGACAAACTCGCTATGATGAGCCTACGCAAATGCATCTTTTTTGCAATTCGGCACATGAAGCGGAGGACTTTCCTTATGAAACTCAACATCAAACGTACCCTTCTGGTGGGTATGGCGTTTCTGTCTATCAGCGCCTTCTGGCAGCTGTATGACAACGTGGTCCCGTTGATCCTGAAAAACACTTTCAATATGCGCGATGACATTTCCGGTGTGATCATGGCGCTGGACAATGTGCTTGCGCTTTTCCTGCTGCCCCTGTTTGGCAAGCTGTCGGACAATGTGCGTACCCCGCTGGGTAAGCGCCGTCCCTTTATCTTTTTCGGTACCGCCTGCGCTGTGGTGCTAATGAACCTGCTGCCCGTCATGGAGCATAAGATGGCACTGCTCCCCTTTGTGCTGGTTCTGGGGCTTCTGCTCATCAGCATGGGTACGTATCGTTCCCCTGCCGTTGCGCTGATGCCTGACGTAACGCCCAAGCCCCTGCGTTCCAAGGGCAACGCCATCATCAATCTGATGGGTGCGCTGGGCGGCGTGTTTACGCTGGTCATCACCAGTATACTGGTCGGAACGCAGGCCGATGGACGGCCTGACTATCAGCCGCTGTTTATCGCCGTATCCATCCTGATGGTGATTGCCGTGCTGATCCTTCTGTTCTTCGTGAAGGAAAACAAGCTGGCCGCAGAAGCTGCTGCAATCAACGAAGCACTGGACGCAGAAAACACCGACGTGGCTGAAGCAGTGACCAAGGCGGATCAGGGGATGAACGCGCTGCCCAAGGAGCTGCGCACCAGCCTGATGCTGATCCTTGTCTCTGTTTTCTTCTGGTTCATGGGTTATAACGCCGTAACCACTGCCTTTACCAAATATGTCTCCGTACAGTGGGGCTACGACCTGGCAGATGCATCCCGGTGCCTGATGGTCGGCACTGTGGCTGCTGTGCTCAGTTACCTGCCTGTGGGTATCCTTTCTTCCCGCTTCGGCCGCAAGCGCATGATCCAAGTGGGCGTTGTGATACTGGCTCTCGCCTTTACTGCCGCCGCCTTCTTCTCCACCTTCAGCGCCGCAGTGTATGTCGTCTTTGCGCTGGTGGGCGTCGCCTGGGCCATGATCAACGTCAATTCCTATCCTATGGTGGTGGAGATCAGCAAGAGCGGCGACGTAGGAAAATATACCGGTTACTACTACACCTTCTCCATGGCTGCACAGATCATCACCCCCATCCTCAGCGGCATCCTTTTGCAGAACGTGGGCTACTTCACCCTGATGCCCTACGGTGCCATCATGGTGGCCATTTCCTTTGTGACCATCACCCTGACCCGTCACGGCGACAGCAAGCCCGAGCCGCCCAAGGACAAGCTGGAAGCCTTCATGGATCCCGAGTGATGCTCAGTCTGTGACCCGCATTCTGTTAAGGAGATGACCAACCATGATCCTGTTTTGGATTCTGGCGATTGTTTTGTTGCTTGCCGGACTGTATCTGCTTATGATCACCCCTTCGGATCAGCATCCTGACACTTCCATGCTGGAGGGTTGGCTCTATGCGCACCGCGGCCTGCACGACGGGAACAAAGAAATCCCCGAGAACAGCCTGGAAGCCTTCCGGCGGGCTGTGGAGAACGGCTACGGCATGGAACTGGACGTACAGCTAACGGCTGATGGCAAACTGGTGGTATTCCACGATAAAACCCTTAAGCGGGTCTGCGGCGTGGACCATACGCTGTACAGCCTGACCTACGAAGAACTGAAGCAATTCCCTTTGCCGGACGGTTCCCCCATCCCGCTGTTTTCTGAGGTGCTGACGCTTGTGAACGGACGCGTTCCGATGATCGTGGAGGTCAAGTATCACGGTCAGGTAACCGCCATCGCCAAAGCGGCTCACGAAGCGCTGAAGCATTACGACGGCCCTTATTGTGTGGAATCCTTCCATCCACTGGCGGTACGCTATTTCCGCATGAATGCGCCTGATATCGTGCGCGGACAGCTGGCATACGGCGGCAAATGGAAGAAGGAGGACAACAGCCTGATCCTTCATTTCTGCATGAAGCATCTGCTGGTGAACGTCCTGTCCCGTCCGCATTTTGTGGCCTACTCCGTGCCTACGGATCATACCCTGTCCATGTGGCTGATGAAGCACTTTTTCAAGCCGCTGCTGGCCGCCTGGACCATCCGCGATCAGCATACCCTTGATTCAGCCAGCGAGTATGACTTCCCCATTTTTGAGTTGTTTACCCCTGATGATTCCCAGTCCAGATAAGGTGTGATTGACGATGAAAAAAGGACTTTCTCTTTTGCTTTGTCTCCTGCTGTGCATCGTGCTTCCTGTCGCTTCGCTGGCCGAGCTGAGTTACCTGATCGCTGACAGCGATTCCCGGAAGCTCAGCGAAGACGAGTTGTGGCAGTGGGACTACGAATCGCTGGGATACATTCTCAACGAGATCTTCGCGCGGCATGGGTACAACTTCATCCCCGGTGAAAAATACGACTACTATTTCCGCTGCATGCCCTGGTACACCCCCAACGAAAATCCGGACAATCAGGCAGCCTGCTATCCCAAGCTCAACAGTGTAGAATGGTACAACGAGCAGCAGGTCAAAGAGGTCCGGCGCCAGATGCGTGCCACCAACAACTACAATCCAGGCGGCAAGTCGGTATGGGATTATTTCTCCAGCGGCTTTGATACCCTGCAAGGCTTTGAATATCTCCAGCTCAAGGCTGGGCAGAAGCTGGCGGTCTACTCCGCGCCCAGTCGCAGTTCCTGGCAAGGCGCCAACGGTAAGGCCAAAGTAAGCACCAACGGCAATGTTTGGGCCGCAGGCTGGGAAAACGGCTGGCTTTTGATCATGTACGAAACCAACAGCGGCTCTGTGCGCGTGGGCTATGTTGACTCCGGCGACATCAAGGGCAACGTAACGGAAAACCGCCGGCTGACCTATGACTATTCCCCCGCCACCGTGAACGCCCGCTGTACGCTGACGGACGATCCCGCACGTACGAATTCTTCTATTGTCATTCTGCAGCCCGGACAGACCGTCACCTACCTGAGCAGCTACTTCAACCGCAGCGCCTGGGACTACGTGGAGACGATCGCCGAAGGAAAAACCGTGCGCGGCTTTATTCCTGCTGGCTGCCTGGATATCGCTCAGTCAGATGACACACTGGGCAAATAAGCCAACACCGCATATCCTTTTTTTGGGGGCATATTGCAAGCAATATGCCCCCAAAAATCTTGACAAACCCTGTCTGCAACGCTATGATGTAACAGATTATGATCATTCAGGGAGGCACTTCCAATGGCAGCATTAACCATGGACAAATTGGTTGCGCTCTGTAAGGGGCGCGGTTTTATCTACCCCGGCAGCGAGATCTACGGCGGTCTGGCCAATAGCTGGGACTACGGCCCTCTGGGCGTAGAGTTCAAGAACAATGTAAAAAAGGCCTGGTGGCAGAAGTTCGTTCAGGAAAGCAAGTACAATGTGGGTCTGGACGCTGCCATCCTGATGAACCGCGAGGTCTGGGTGGCTTCCGGTCACGTGGGCGGCTTCAACGATCCGCTGATGGACTGCAAGGCCTGCAAGGCCCGTTTCCGTGCTGACAAGCTGATCGAGGACTTCACCGAGGGCGCCGAGACCGGCGACGGCTGGACCAACGCCGAGCTGGAAGCCTACATCAACGAGCACGACATCGTCTGCCCCACCTGTGGCAAGAAGGACTTCACCGGCATCCGTCAGTTCAACCTGATGTTCAAGACCCATGCCGGCGTTACCGAGAACTCCACCAACGAGATCTATCTCCGTCCCGAAACCGCTCAGGGTATTTTCGTCAACTTCCAGAACGTCATGCGCGCCACCCGCAAGAAGCTGCCCGCTGGTATTGCCCAGATCGGTAAGAGCTTCCGCAACGAAATCACCCCCGGCAACTTCATCTTCCGTGTGCGTGAATTCGAACAGATGGAGCTGGAATTCTTCTGCAAGCCCGGTGAGGATCTGGAATGGTTCAACTACTGGCGCGCTTTCTGCCGCGATTGGCTGCTGAGCCTTGGCATCAAAGAGGAGAGCCTCAGACTCCGCGACCACGAGCCCGAGAAGCTGGCCTTCTATTCCAAGGCCACCACGGACTTCGAGTTCCTCTTCCCCTTCGGCTGGGGCGAACTGTGGGGCATCGCTGACCGTACCGACTACGACCTGACCCAGCATCAGGAGCACTCCGGCAAGGGCATGGAGTATATGGATCCCACCACCAACGAGAAGTTCGTACCCTACTGCATTGAGCCTTCTCTGGGCGTGGATCGTATGGTGCTTGCCTTCCTGTGCAACGCCTACGAAGAGGAAGAGCTGGAAGGAGGCGACGTGCGCACTGTGCTGCACCTGCATCCGGCGCTGGCTCCCTACAAGTGCGCTGTGCTGCCCCTGCAGAAGAACAAGCTGGGCGGCCTGGCCACCGAGATCTACGAGAAGCTCTCCAAGCACTTTATGGTGGAGTACGACGAGACCGGCTCCATCGGCAAGCGCTATCGCCGTCAGGATGAGATCGGCACTCCCTTCTGCATCTGCGTGGACTTCGAGACCGAAGAGACTCAGTCCGTCACCGTGCGCGACCGTGACACCATGACCCAGGAGCGCGTGAAGATCGAAGATCTGCCCGCCTACATCCAGAGCAAGATGGTGTTCTGATTTTTGACCCGTTGAATTTCAAAGGCGCTCAGCTAAGGATCTGCTGAGCGCCTTTTCCTTTTTCGTCCGATCCCTATACCGTACCGCCGCCATCTGTGATATAATGACAGCGAAATGCGAAGCAAGGAGTACGAATGCGATGGAACAACAAACAGTCAAACGCCGTCTGAGGATTGACAGACGACTGCTTTGCCTGGCGATCATTCTGGGCTTGTTTTTTTCGATTCTCACCGTAACAGGCGGCGAGCTAAGAACGCACGGTGAATTTCAAGCGTTCTCGTGGATGAACGCGGTCATGCTGCTGGTATGGATGCTGGTATACGGAGCGGCGCTGTATCTGCTGTTCAGCCTTGCCAACCTGCAGGCGAATCGAAGCCCGAAGAAGGAATCGCTGCTTGGCAGGATCACCGGCAACGGCTTTCTGGTCTTTCTCCTCCTGCTATTCTGCTGGGTGCCGGTATGGCTGGCGTTCTGGCCTGGTCATTTCTCTGCGGATTCACTGACGCAATTCTATTCCTACTACAACGAGGATCACTCCACCCACCATCCGCTGATCCACACCCTTGTGCTGGGCGCTTGCCTGATGCTGGGGATCGACCTGAGCCCCGAAGGCTATGCCACCAACGGTCTGGCGCTCTATTGCGGCATCCAGATGGTGGTGGTCGCCGGCTGCGTGGCATATGCCTGCTGGTGGATGAAGCGCAGGGGCGTACCGGTTTGGGCACGGCTGATTGTTACGCTGCTGTTTGCGCTGAACCCCTTCTATGCACCCTGGACGTTCTATTCGCAAAAAGACGTGATCTTTGGCGTGCTGGTGATGGTTTTCTGCCTTCAGCTGGTCGACCTGTGGCGCTTTGGCATGAAACCGCTCCGGCTGATCAGCTTCGTGCTCATCGCTGTGCTGATGATGCTTTTCCGCAACAACGGCATCTATGCCCTGGCGCTGCTGATCCCCTTCGTGCTTTGGTGGGCGAAAGGCAAGCGGATCGGAATGACCGCTTTGCTGGCAGGATGCATGGCGCTGTATATCGCCGTCAACAGCTTGATGGTCAACGTACTGGATGCTGAAAAAGGCAGCAATGTGGAAATCCTTTCCGTGCCGCTGCAGCAGATCGCCCGTACCCTGAAAGTGGACCCGGACGCCGTCGCGGTGGATACGGAAGGCGTCATCGAAACGCTCTACTGGGACGTCAATCCAGCGGATGCATACCATGAAATGATCTCCGACCCGGTGAAGTGGCCGGTGGACTATGAGCTGCTAGACGAGAACATCCCCGGGCTGCTGTCGCTGTGGTTCCGAATGGGTGCCGGCCATCTGAAACCCTATGCCGAGGCCTTCCTGATCCAGAACCAGCCGTATCTACTCCCCTATTCGGAGATGCTGTACCATTTCGACTTCTCGGTAAACCAGATCGAATGGTTCCCCATTGAACAGACGTCCTTCCTGCCGCAGCTTCGCGCCGCCTATGAAACCTACGACCAGTCGCTGCGTTTCCTGAACATTCCCGGCACACACCTGTTTGCGGACGCCGCCTTCTATGTATGGCTGTGCATTGCCGGCTTCGGCTATGCCTGCTACCGTCAAAAACGCGGGCTGATGATGGCCTTGGGCTTCCTGCTGGCCATTTGGATCACCTGCCTGCTGGGACCGGTAGCGATCATGCGGTACATGCTGGGCCTGTTCTATACCGTGCCGGTGCTGATCGCCTGTCTATTGATTCCTCAGGGAAGCCCCTTCGAAGAAAAGTAACACACATGAAAACAGCCGCTTTTCGGCCAATCGGTCAAAAGCGGCTGTTTGATATTTACTTACTGTTCCACACTGTCCAGAATGGCCAGTTCAACGGTAAGATCCATGTACTCGCCTTCGGGAATGTCCTCAAAGGTTTCCATCTCGCCAAGGCCTTCCACACGGTAGATCTTCATCGCAGCGGTATCGCCGGCTTTCTTGTTCTGCAGGATGTTGATCATCTCCGTGGTGCTCTTGACGATGGTGCCGTCTACTTCCACCACGATGTCTCCAGGGAGCAGACCTGCCTTTTCAGCAGGAGAACCGGCTTCCACCGCGGTGATATAGGCGCCGCGAGGCAGGTCGCCATTGGCAACCGCTGCAAGGCTGGTGTTCAGATTAGCAACGGTCACGCCAATGCGGGGCTTGGTGCCGGTGGTAAGGCTGGTATTGTTCTGGCTGTCGGCCGAAGATGTGTTTGCCTTGCTGAGCACATCCTCCAGCAGGGGCTTGGCTACATTGATGGGGATGGCCATGCCGATGCCCTCAACAGAAGTGGCGGACATATAGCTGCCGGTATACTTCATGGAAGGCACGCCGACCAGTTCACCCGCTACGTTGAACATACCGCCGCCGCTGTTGCCGGCGTTGATGGCTGCGTCGGTCTGGATCATCAGGTTCACGCTGTCGATCCGACGGCCGTATACGTCGGTAGTGGAGTTGGTAATCTCGCGGTTCAGGGCGGAAATGATGCCCACGGTGGTGGTGCCGGTAAAGCTTAGCGGATTGCCGATGCAGATGGCCCAGTCGCCAATGTTCAAAAGGTCGCTGTCGCCAAGCACCACAGGCTCAATGGGGAAGTTTCCAATCACCCTCAATACCGCCAGATCCAGCGTTTCGTCGGAACCCGCCAACTCAGCCTCATAGGTTTCTTCGCCAGAGACCACTTCCAGGCGGGTGGCGTCTTCCACCACATGATAGTTGGTCAACACATAGCCAGGAGCCACCACAACGCCGCTGCCGCTTCCGGTAAGCACCTCCTGAGGTTCACGGTCCTCGCGTCCACCATAGCCATATCCGTAGCCATAGCCGAAGCCAAAGGGAAAGCCAAAGTAGTCATTGCTATTGCCATAGGAATACATGCTGTAATTGTTTACGCCGACTACGCTGCCATGCACTTTCTGCACTGCCTCGGTGAACGGGCTGCTCACCACTGTGGCGGACTGGGAAAGCTGCACGCCTTCAGCGCCTGCAGACGCGCTTTGTTCAAAGAGAGAAGCGCCCAGGTTGAATACCAGCGCAAGGGTCATAACAATCGCAAAGGTCTTGCAAACGGTTTTCATGGTGTTGTGATTCATGTAATGATCCCCCTTCCTTTGGTTTACAGCATCATCATATCATAAACTTTTGTCCATACCGTGAACAGAGCATGAATAGTCAATGCAAGTTTGAAAAACAAACGGTGAGATCAGGCTTCCTGATCACTCTCGATGGCATAGATGGCCATGGCGCATTCCAGACGCTTCTGCTCCAGTTTGCACTCCATCTCATAAGGCTTGGCAATATCGCCGTTGAAAGCGTGTGCATTGGCCGCGCAGCCGCCGCTGCAGTAGAAGCGAGCCCAGCACTTCGAACACTTTTCCTTGTTCAGCACATTATTCTGCTGGAACTGGCGCTGAATATCCCGGTTAAAGCTGCCATCCACCACAGAGCCCATGCGCATGCCCTCTCGACCCACAAACTGGTGGCAGGGATAAATGTCGCCGTCTGCAGTGACCGCCACATATTCATTGCCGCTGCCGCAGCCGGTAAGGCGCTTTTTCAGGCAGGGGCCGCCGGTCAGATCCACCATGAAATGGAAGAAGCTGAACCACTTGCCATCCCGGCGATACTTAACATATTCACGGCCCAGACGCTCGTATTCGTCATACACGGTGGGCAGATCGCTTTCCTTGATGGCGTAGGGGCATTTTTCATCCGTCACCACCGGTTCAATGGACAGCTGTTCAAAGCCAAGATCCGCCAGATGCAGCACGTCGTTACCAAAGTCCAGATTATAGCCGGTGAAGGTGCCGCGCAGGTAGTAACGCTGCTGACCACGTTTCTCCACGAAACGCTTGGCTTTGTCGATGATCAGGTCATAGCTGCCCTTGCCGTTGGGTGTGGGACGCATACGGTCATGAACTTCCTTACGACCGTCAATGGAAATGACCACATTGTCCATTTCCTTGTTCAGGAAATCCGTCATCTCATCGTTGAGCAGCACGGCGTTGGTGGTGGTGGTAAACTTGAACACTTTGCCGTGCTTTTTTTCCAGTTCGCGGCCATAAGCGACAACATCCTTGATCACCTGAAAGTTCATCAGAGGTTCGCCGCCAAAAAAGTCCACTTCCAGATTCTTGCGGTTGCCGCTGTGGGCCACCAGCCAGTCCAGCGCCTTTCGGCCCGTCTCGGCGGAGAGCATGGTGCGGCTCGCCATATGATACTCGCCGGTATCGGCAAAGCAATACTTGCAGCGCAGATTGCAGTCGTGAGCCACCAGCAGACACATAGCCTTGACCACGCCGGTATCCACGGGCTCCACATGGCTGTAATCGTCATCCGTGTTCAGATAGCCCATATCCATCAGCTGCTTGAGCTCTTCAACGGTCTCCTCCACCTCTGCGCGGGGATATTTTCCCTCCAAGGCATTGGGGATATCCGCCTGAGCATCCTCCAGCATCAGCGCCAATACGTCATAGGCGACCGCGTCCAGCGACAGCACCGCGCCGCTGCCCACATCCAGCGCCATGCGCTTATCCAGCGCCGTAAAAAGATGAATCATACCTGTACCTCCTCGTCTGTGCGCGCCCATGCGCAAAAAAGCACCGCATGGCGGCAAAGCTCATGCGGTTGCTTTTCATGAATGTAAATTACTTGCCAAAGGAATGATTCACCTTGCCATCGCGGCCGGCGAGAATCTGGTTGTCCTTGTTGGCGCAGCTCTGGTTGGCAACCGTGCAGCTGGTCTTGCAAGCGCTCTGGCAGGAGCTCTGGCATTCGCCGCAGCCGCCGTGAGCAAGAGACTGACGCAGGCAGGGCTGAGAAACGGTCTTAATATGCTTCATGATTATGTCCCTCCATCAATTCAATTGGGTACGAACAAAGAATATTATACATGATACGTCTGCGCTTTTCAAGAGGTAAAGCGCCAAAAAACGGCAGAGGGACAGCAGCCCCTCTGCCGCCTGCACTCAGCAGACGCTGATGACAAAGGAGAACGAATAGGATTCGTTGGAAGAGAGGCAATATTCGGGATGAACCTTGGCGCCCCAGCTATCATCGCCGCCGATGCCCCGGCGCACGCAGGCCACGTCAAGCCAGGTGTAGCCAGACTGCGGCAGCTCATCAGGATGGCGAGCATTGCGCAGTTCAGCAGCGCTATAAGGCAGCACGCTCACCGCCAGAGGCTTGCCGGCGGCATCCACCCGTAGGCCATGACCCTTTTCATCCGTCACTTCCAGGAAACGAACATCTTCGTGGTTGCCGCATTCCTGAGGCCGCAGATACGGCGTGAAGCTATCCAGCACCGTGGTTTCATAGATTCCCAGGCAGGCGCCCATCTTGCGGTCGGCGTAGGTTTCCTGTGGGCCAAGGCCGTAATAACGCACCTTGTTGAGGCGGGCAGGCAGGCGCAGCGCCAGACCCACAGCGCCCAGCTGAGGCAGCTGTTCAGCACCGTGGTAGGCAAAGTCCACCTTCAGTTTGCCGCCGCCAAGAGCGGTATACCGCACCTGCGCCCAGGCGCCGTTGGTAAAGGGCAGATCCCAGCGGTAGCCCTTCTGCGGCGCATGATTATCAGGGTCAAAGGATTCTTTTTCCACCTGGCTGCGGGCGGCCATGCACACACCCTGCCAGAAGGCATCGTCCTGATCGCCGCGGCAGCCGCGGTCGTTATCCGTGGGAGCACGGTACAGGCTCAGCTGGGGTGGCGTACAGATCAGTTCCTGTCCATCAGGCCCAACCAGCGAAAGCAGCCCGCCGCCGTCGTTCATGCTCAGCATCATGCGGCAACGATCATCCATCATGCCCAAATAGAAGTCGCCTACCACTGTCCTCACGGACATGGGGGCGGTTTCCTCTGCCGCAACATGGGCAAGGATGCTTTGGCCATGCATCAGCTCGTCGGCGGTGGTGGCCCAGTCGGTGCCTTCCCTGAGGAACAAGCCGCAATGAAGCACATATTCGCCTGCTGCGCTCATCTCAGGCAGCTCAAGGGCAATCCGGCGCGTTTCACCAGCAGGAACGTCCGGGCTTTCCACAACGCCTTCCCCTACCGGCATGCCGTCTCTGAGCAGCTTCCAACGCAGGTCATAGCGATCTGCATTGGCGAACAGGCAGCGGTTTTCCAGCGTTACGCCGCCCATTTCCGGCTTGATCCGAATGGGCTGATAGTGCCAGCTGGCTTCCACCAACTTGGCGGTAGGCGTACGGTCGGCAAACACCAGACCATTGCCGCTGAACTCGCCGTCGTTAGGACGATCGCCAAAGTCGCCGCCATAAGCGAGACGCTTCTTTCCATTGGGAGCCGTCATCCACAGCGCCTGATCCACATAGTCCCAGACAAAGGCGCCCAAATACTGGGGGTAGGCGTCCTCCAGCGCCAGGTACTTATGCATGGCACCGCCGCTGTTGCCCATGGTGTGGGCATACTCGCACAGAACGAAGGGCTTTTCAGGGAACTGGCTCATCCAGTAGGGAACATCCGCTGCGGCGGTATACATACGGCTCTGAATATCCGTGGTATCCGGATAGCGGGTATCGTTGGCCACGCCCTCATAATGCACAGGACGTGAAGGATCGAATGCGCGCATCTGACGGGACATTTCCCGGATCACACTGCCGCCGAAGCTTTCGTTGCCGCAGGACCAGATCAGCACAGAAGGATGGTTCTTGTCCCGCTCCTGCATGGATCTGGCGCGATCCAGTACCGCAGGCAGCCAGTAGAGATCATCGCCAGGTACAGGGCCATAGGCCGCATTGCCGGGATTCTGCCAGCTACCGTGGGTCTCCATATTAGCCTCGTCGATGAGGTAGATGCCATAGCGGTCGCACAGCTTGTACCACAGGCTGTTGTTGGGATAATGGCTGGTGCGGACGGCGTTGATGTTATGGCGCTTGATCTGGCGGATATCCTCCAGCATATGCTCCTTGGTGATAGCGCGTCCTGCCTCGGCGCAGAATTCGTGGCGGTTGGTACCGTGGATCAGCAGGCGCTTGCCGTTGAGCAGCACCTGGCTGTTTCGGATCTCCACCCGGCGCAGGCCCACGTCGGTCTGGGCAATCTCCAGCACTTCGCCGGCGGCGTCGGTGAGCGTCAGGCGAAGCGTGTACAGATTGGGGGTTTCCGCGCTCCACAGAAGCGGATTCTCCACCGGCATGGCAAGCGTCACAGGGTTGCTGTCCACAGGAAGGCAGCAAGCTTCAAAAACCGCTTTGCCGGTTCCATCCAGGAGCTGCGCGGTCAACTGCGCGCTGGTATTGTCCTGAAGGCTCACGTCCACACAGGCCTGAACCTGCGCAAGATCAAAGGCATCGCTCAGTTCTGTGCGCACATGGATATCCCGCACATGAGCCTTCGGCTGGGCGGAAAGGGTCACATCGCGGAAAATGCCGCTGAAACGCCAGAAGTCCTGATCCTCCAGCCAGCAGCAGGAAGCATAGCGGTACACCTGTACCGCCAGCAGATTTTCGCCCTCGTGGAGAGCGTCGGTGATGTCATAATGGGAAGGCGTGAACCCATCCTCACCATAGCCGATGAACTGCCCGTTGATCCAGCAGAACAGTGCCGATTCCACGCCGTGGAAGGTAAGCACGATCCGCATACCATCCCAGTCAGCGGGGAGGGTAAAGCTGCGCACATAGCAACCCACGGGATTACATGCCGGCACCTGCGGCGGGTTCAGGCGCTCATGGCCATCCCAGGGATAGGGGACGTTGGTGTACTGAGGCACTCCATAGCCCTGCATCTGAATATGACCGGGCACATTGATCTCGTCCCAACCGGAGCGGTCATAGGCGGGCTGTTCAAAGCCGTCGGGGCACATCTCCGGCGTCTCTGCGTAGAAGAACTGCCAGCGACCGTTCAGGCAGCTTTTCAGGCTGGTGCTTTCTGCCACCGCTTCCTCAATGGTACGGTAGCAGTCGTGATCAGAGAAGGCAGGCAGACGACCCACAGCGAAGATCTCCGGATTGGTCAGGTAGGACTTGTCATAGCATGGCACGTTGTTTTCCTCCTTTGCAAATGCGACGTTGGGTATGACAAACGATACGATGGGGAAACCTATTCAATGCAGATGCCTTCTGCATGAAGAATCAAAACGGAGGCGATGGGATGCGGCATTCTTTTCTGATCGGCAGCATTGGATACCCGTTGCTGGAAATCATGTACCGGGGACGTACCCATCCGGCCATGGCGCTAGCGGGCGGCGTGGCCATGTGCGGTCTGAAGCAGGTGTACAGGGTATGCAAAAATCGCCCTTTATGGCAGGCGGCGCTGCTGGGCGGATTCATGGTAACAGGTATCGAATACCTGACAGGGATCATGTGTAATAGGGATTATCGTATCTGGGACTATCGCCGTCAGCCCATGCAGCTTAACGGACAGATCTGCATAGGCTTTTCGCTGGTATGGTGCCTTCTCAGCGGGGCAGTCATCGGAACGTTGCGGCAGCTGGAGAAGGTGTGAATTACAGTTCTTTTTCCAAAATAGCGGCGATATACTGGCTGGCCTTGCCGTCTCCGTAGGGATTGACAGCACGCTCCATCTCTCGATAAGCCTGGGGATTATCAAGCAACTCGCGTACAGCGGCATAAATATCATTTTCATGGGTACCCACCAGCTTCAGGGTGCCTGCCATGACGCCTTCGGGGCGCTCAGTGGTATCGCGCATCACCAGAACCGGCTTACCCAGCGCAGGGGCTTCCTCCTGAATTCCGCCGCTATCGGTAAGAATCAGGTAAGAGCGGGCCATCAGGTTGTGGAAATCCAGCACGTCCAGCGGCTCGATCATGTGAATGCGATCCTGACCGTCAAAGCAGCTGTGCGCCACTTCCCGCACGGCAGGGTTCATGTGCATGGGGTACAGCACCTTCACATCAGGCGTTTCGTCCACAATACGGCGAATCGCAGTAAACATCTCCCGCATGGGCTCGCCGAGATTCTCCCGGCGATGAGCGGTCAGCAGCACAAGACGGCTGCCCTTTGCCCACTCGATCTCGGGATGGATATAGTCCTCCCGAACGGTAGTGGCCAGTGCGTCGATCACGGTATTGCCCGTGACATGGATATGCTCAGCGGGCTTGTTTTCCTTAAGCAGATTATCCCGGCTCATATCGGTGGGAGCAAAATAGAAGCGGGTGATCAAATCCACCGCCTGGCGGTTGAACTCCTCCGGGAAGGGAGAATATAGGTTATAGGTACGCAGACCCGCCTCCACATGGCCAACGGGTATCTGCATATAGAAGCACGCCAGAGCGGTGACGAACGCAGTGGAGGTATCGCCGTGCACCAGCACCACATCCGGCTTTTCCTCCTCAAGGATCTCCTTCAAGCGGCTCAAAATATTGATGGTCACATCAAAGAGGGTCTGCTTGGGCTGCATGATGCACAGGTCATACTTGGGTTCTACATGGAAGCAGTCCAGAATCTGATCCAGCATCTGTCGGTGCTGTCCAGTGACGCACACCACGGTTTCAAACTGGGGATGATTGTTCAGTTCCAGCACCAACGGGCACATTTTGATCGCCTCAGGCCGGGTTCCGAAGATGAGCATCACTTTTTTCATAGTCGTTCGTACCTCTTCTTTCGCGGGTAACAATCCGCCAACCAAGGGCGGGGGTGTCAAAGTTGAGTAAGGGCCATTTCCAGCATGGTCTGCATACGCCGGACGGTGGCCTCGTCGTTGCTGGAGCTCAGGAAGGTCACATGGCCGCCCTGCCAACCCTCAGGCGCCTGCAGGTTTTCTTCCCTGAGCCTTCTGCCCAGCTGACGCACCGTGCCTTCGTTGCCGTCGATGAGGGGCGTCCCTTGCGGCAAAAAACCGGCAATGGCGTGGCGCAGAAACGGATAATGGGTGCAGCCCAGCACCACGGCCTTGATGGGCTTGTCCAGATATGGCGTCAGCAGATTTTGAAGAAGTCTATGCACCTGCGGACCTTCCATCTGTCCGGCTTCCACGCACTCCATTAGCCCCGAGCAGGGCACCGGCACCGCATGGTCGCCATAGCGCTCCATCAGCGCCTGAAACTTGGCCAGCCGCAGGGTCACCTGCGTCGCCAGCACCAAAATCTGGCCTTCTCCTGGCAGCAGGGACGCAGGCTTGAGTGCAGGCTCAATGCCGATCACCGGAAGGCTCAGTTCTTCTCTGAGCTGCTGAGCCGCCACACTGGTCGCCGTATTGCAGGCAATGACAATTGCCTTGCAATTATGGAAAATCAGCTTGTCAACCGCTTGCCTGGTCAGTCTGAGCACTTCCTCAGGCTCCTTGTCGCCATAAGGAATGTTGGCGGTGTCGCCGAAATAGACATAATCCTCCCCAGGCAACCCGCGAAGCGCTTGTGCCAGCACGCTGATGCCGCCAAGCCCGCTATCGAGCATCCCAACAGGACGATTGGTCACCTTTCGCCACCTCCGCCTGCAATTATACCTTTCCGGCGGCGTTTTTTCAAGTGTTACGCGCTATTGGCTGAGCACAGAATGAATGGCGTCGGCCAGATAAGGCATTGCGGCAAGCGCCTCCTCCAGCGTATTGTGATTATTGCCCACTTCTACCAGCATGCATCCTACCGCCACGTGCTGGTTAAACCGGCCCGATTTCAGCCGCACGTCTTTGCACAAGCCGTCCAGCTGTTCATTAAGCGCATCGGTCACGCCCTGCGCTAGCAGAAGATTGGCTTCCCAATCCGGCTTTTCTTCATAGCCTGCGTTGGTATAGCCTTCTCCTTTGCCGATGAGCAGCATCAGCCGGGCTGTTTTCACGTTGCCGGCCACCACAACATTTTCTCCCGCCTGCCCCTCCACATAAGCGTCCCGGTGCAGGTCGATATAGAGATCGTAGGTTTCGCCGTTTTCTTTTCTGGCGTTGAGCATATCGAGAGAACGGGTATATGCGCCGCTCAGATCCGGCGGTTCAAAGGCCGTGCGATCATGCACTACCTGATAGCCCAAACCGCGCAGCAGCAGCGTCAGCTCCTCCCCCACCCTAAGCATATTGCATTTTTCGTCTGCGGTTCGCCACTTTTCGGTTTCGGCATAGGGCGTACCGGATTGCTCATAGGCCTCATAGGTATGGGAATGGTAAATCAGAATCTTTTTGGCAGTGGCTGACACCCGTTCAATGGGCCTGATGGAAAACATGTAACCGGCTGACGTTTCCTCGGGCGATACCGTTTCCAGACGATCCTGGTCATTCCGGCTTGGCGCGATGGAAAAGCTTCCGGTTTGCGCAGCGTGTTGATCAACAGCAAACACCGACACCGCTTCCTCCACAGCCGCGTCGCTAAACAAAGCAGGCCTGTCCGCTGCCACCGGCACAGATCGATTCCGTCCCGGAATCAAAAGTCCGCAGCTCAGGCCGATCAGCGCTGCCAGGATTAGCGATCCAAGCTGTGTCCATCTGTTTTTCCGCATATGAGGCACCTCCTCAAGGCTGTTCCTCACATACATATGCTATCCATGCAGGTAGGTATGCAGCATTTCCTCGTCCAGCGCCGGCTGAAGTGCCCGGTTCAGCCCGTCGCTAAGCAGATCGGCAACGCTGAGCACCATTTCATCAATCTCCCTGGGCGTGACCACCATGTCACCCAGAAAGCTCTCCGAAATCTGCCTGAAAAGCAGTTCCGCCGCCGGAGAATGCTGATCCTCCATCAAGCCATACTCATCCATCAGGCGAGTCATGGCATCCCGTGCGATGGTAGAGGCATACACCACCATGGGTACGCCCACTGCGATCACCTTCACGCCCAAGGTGTCATAGGTAAGCCCCAGGCGATGATTGCCGACGCCGCTGCCCGGCTCGATGCCGGTATCGGTGATCTGTACCGTGGTGCAGATCCGGGCACTCTCATACGCCGCCAGTGCATCGATAGCGATCACCGCGGCCGGCTGCACATGGCCAATCAAACCCCGGCACAGTTCCGCAGTTTCGATGCCCGTCAGCCCCAGCACCCCCGGCGCAATGGCGCTGACACCCCGGAGCTTGCCTTGCATTTCCTCTGCCATGGCCTCCCGAAGGTGGCGGGTCACCAGCATTCGTTCCACCACCCGCGTACCCAGTGCATCGGCTGTGACATTTCGATTTCCCAAACCCACCACCAGAATCTCTCCGTCCTTGGGCAGCATGGCGCGCACACCCTGAGCGATCAACTGAACCAGGCGCTTGCGGTTGTCCGTATCGCACCGGGACAAGCTGTCACATGCCAGCGTAATATACTCGCCCCTTGGCCGGGACAGCGCCTCCGCTGCCCGGCGGCTCTCAATCACAATACGCGTACGGCTGATCTCCCCCATCTGCTGCTGCGACACCTGAACCCCTTCGATTCCTCCGCTGCCGTCTCCGATGCTCTCCATTGCCAAATCCGTACGAAAACCGCGCATATCATCCCATCCTTTCGGGGGGTAGTATGTGCGGTTTGGATGGATTCATGCGCAAATGCGCTTGAACGCAGCAACGAACGCAGTAAAATAGCCGCCCCCGCGCTATTGGCTTGGAGGCGGCCGAAAAAGGTGATACGATTGTGGTTTTTATGGGCAGATCGCCCGTAGATCATTCCGCAGGCGGCGCAGACGCTTCCGCAGAGGCAGCATCATCGCCTGCCTCCGCCGCAGACATATCAGGCGCGCCAGGCAGCAGCCTCAGCTTAGTGACGATGTCATCCATCAACGCCATCACGTAAGGCATGCCCTTGTCCTGCTTACCCTGAAGGATCACTTCGTCTGCGTAGACCACGTTGGGTGCGCTGACCTTCTGCACCACTTCCACCTGCTGGCCCGGTGCGGTAATCAGGCACACATCCGCCAGGCAGGTACCATTGGAGCCACTCTTGTTGAAATAGAAACTCTTGACGCCCTTGCCAGCGCGGGCCTGAGGCTCAAAGTCCAGATAGAGGATCTTCTTGCCGAAGCCGCGGTCACTGAAGAGCAGCACCTGATCCGTATCCTGTGGCTGACCGCACCAAAGGAGCTCGTCTCCCAGTTCCAGATTCATGGCTTTCACGCCTGCGGCGATACGTCCCATCACAGGGATGGAGTCGGTATGGAAGCGGATACACATGCCGCTGCGGCTAAACATTAGCATATCGCGGGCAGGATCCAACACGAGAATAGTATGCAGGCTGTCACCATCCCGCAGGTTCAGTGCGGCAAACTTGGCGCGGCGCACATCGTACTCCGCTGCCTGCGTGCGCTTCATCAGACCCAGCCTGGTCACAAACAGCAAGTCGGGCATCTGTGCCAGTTCCTGTGCGTTGGCGC
The DNA here is from genome assembly GCA_015056365.1 of Clostridiales bacterium. Taxonomy (GTDB): domain Bacteria; phylum Bacillota; class Clostridia; order Christensenellales; family Aristaeellaceae; genus Limiplasma. The sequence continues at coordinate 131,849 of SVGM01000001.1, forward strand.
AGAGGATCAGCACCGGCTTCTCCTCATCCTCCAGACCAGCCAGCACACCGCTGAGCAGCTGACCGCGATCCTTGGGCTTGTTCATCTCCTGCAGTGCACCTACGCTGTACTGGTAACAATTGCCCAGATTGGTGAAGAAGTACAGGGTATGCATGCTGTCCGTCTCAAAGCGGAACAGCGGCGGATCATCATACTCGTCCACAGGCTCCGAGGCGGCACGGCGGCCGGTGCGGGGTGCGCTGCGGCGCAGATAGCCTTCCCGGGAGAAGGTAACCACCGCATCTTCCGCTACCACTTCTTCCTTCACCAGCGCCTCCACCACGTTGTGGACTTCCTCCACGGTGGTGCGGCGGTCGTCGCCGTACTTGGCGGCCACCTCGCGCAGTTCCTTCTTGATGACATTCATCAGCTTCTTTTCGCTGGCGAGGATGCTTTCCAATTCTGCGATCAGCTTGAGCAGCTTATCGTATTCCTTGCGCAGCTCCAGAATCTCAAGGCCCGTGAGGCGCTGCAAACGCATATCCAGGATGGCCTGCGCCTGGATCTCCGTCAGCTGGAAGCGTTCCATCAGACCGGCTTTGGCCACCTTGGGGCTTTCGCTGGCGCGGATCAGGGCGATGACCTCATCCAGATGGTCAAGGGCGATCATCAAGCCTTCCAAAATATGCGCGCGGGCTTTGGCCTTGTCCAGATCGTACTGAGTGCGGGCGGTAACCACATTCTTGCGGTGACGCACGTAGTAACGCAGCATGCGGCGCAGGCTGAGCAGCTTGGGCTTACCGTCTGCGATAGCCACCATATTCACGCCGAAGGTGACCTGCATATCGCTGTACTTGAACAGGTAGCTGAGCACCTTGTCCACATCTGCATCCTTGCGCAGCTCGATAACGGCGCGCATACCGGTGCGGTCGCTCTCGTCGCGGATATCATAGATGCAGCCAAGCGCAGCTTTCTTTTCCTCAGAAAGGCGCAGGATCTTCTCCAGCATAGCGGCCTTGTTGACCTGATAGGGCAGCTCGGTAATCACGATGAGCTTGCGGCCTGCGCTGCCGTCCTCGATATGGGTACGGGCGCGAAGCAAAAGCTTGCCGCGTCCGGTACGATAGGCGTTTTTCAGTTCGTCAGTATTGAGCAGGATACCGCCGGTGGGAAAATCCGGGGCAGGTATGTACTGCATCAGTTCTTCGGCGGTGATCTCCGGATTATCGATAAGGGCGATGGTAGCCTCGATGCTCTCTTTCAGGTTGTGGGGCGGAATGTTGGTGGCCAGGCCCACAGCAATGCCGCTGGCGCCGTTGACCAGCAGGTTGGGGAAGCTGGCGGGCAGCATGTCTGGCTCTTTGAGGGTATCGTCAAAGTTCAGGCGGAAGGACACGGTGTCCTTGTCCAAATCCTTGAGCATTTCCATTGCCAGCGGGGTCATGCGGGCTTCGGTATAACGCATGGCAGCGGCGCTGTCGCCGTCCACGGAGCCGAAGTTGCCGTGGCCGTCCACCAGCGTGCCTCGCATGCTGAAGGGCTGCGCCAGACGTACCAGCGCATCGTACACGCTGCTGTCGCCATGGGGATGATATTTACCAAGGCAGTCACCCACGATACGGGCGCACTTGCGGTAAGGGGTATCCGGGGTGATGCCCAGCTCGTTCATGGTGAACAGAATGCGGCGCTGAACCGGCTTGAGACCATCCTCCACGCGGGGAACGGCGCGATCCATGATAACGTGCTCCGCGTAAGGGATCATGCTCATATGCATGACCTCTTCCATGGGCATCTGAATGATGTTCTGGTCTACTGCAATGGGTTCATCCTTGCGGCTCACGCGTTGCGCCTCCCTTCCTCCATACTGTCGGCAATGGCGGTGAAGCTGTCTTCCCGGTCAAAGTTGGTGTACTGGTTGATGTATTCCCGGCGGGGATCCACCTTGTCTCCCATGAGGATGGTCACCAGACGCTCGGCCTGGGCTGCATCCTCAATGGTGACCTGAACCAGCTTACGCTGGGCAGGATCCATGGTGGTTGCCCAAAGCTGCTCCGGGTTCATCTCGCCAAGGCCCTTGTAGCGCTGCAGCTGATAACCCTTGGTGGAGCCCTTGGTCAACTTGCGCAGTTCATTGTCATCGTAGGCGTACTGAATCTTATTGCCGCGCTGTACCTTGTAAAGCGGCGGCATGCCGATGTACACATGGCCTTCGGTAATCAGTTCCTTCATGTAACGGTAGAAGAAGGTGAGCAGGATGGCGCGGATGTGGGCGCCGTCCTGGTCGGCATCGCTGAGGATGATGACCTTATGGTATTTCAGGCTGGAAAGGGTGAAGCTTTCATCGATGTTCGTGCCAAGTGCGGTGATGAGCGAGCGGAACTCCTCATTGCCCAGCACCTGATCCAGCCTCTTCTTTTCTACGTTCAGGGGCTTGCCTCGCAAGGGCAGAATCGCCTGAAAACGACGGTCACGGCCCTGCTTGGCGCTGCCGCCGGCGCTGTCGCCCTCAACGATGAACAGTTCGTTGAGTTCCGGCTTGCGGCCGGTACAGCTGGCAAGCTTGCCCACCAGCGGTGCGGCCTCCAGGGCATTCTTGGTACGGGCCACGTCCCTGGCCTTGCGGGCCGCTTCGCGGACCTTGGCGGCACGGACAGCCTTTTCGATCAGCTGCTGGCACAGTTCCTGATTCTTCAAATCCTCAAAGAAGGCTGTCAGCTGCTGACCAACGATGGCTTCCACCACGGGGCGCACCTCGGTATTGCCCAGCTTACCCTTGGTCTGACCCTCAAACTGCGGATTCTTCACCATGGCGATCATCACAGCGGTCATGCCCTCACGGAAGTCATCGCCACCCAGATTCGCGTCCTTTTCTTTGAGTGCACCAAGACGACGGGCAAAATCGTTCATCACCTTAGTATAGGCAGCCTTAAAACCGGTCTCGTGGCTGCCGCCCTCACCGGTGGGAATGTTATTGACATATGAAAACACGTTTTCGGTGTAGCTGTCGGTGTACTGGATAGCAAAACGGAAGATGACATCCTCCCGGGCGCCTTCCAGATAGATAGGCGTTTCGTGGAGGGCAGTTTTGTCCACGTTCAGGTAGCGCACGTAATCGCTGATACCGCCGGCATAGCAGTAAACCTGCTTGCCTCCGCTTTGCGCGTCGGCTTCCTCACCATCATTGTCTTCTGCCGGCTCGGCCTGCTTTACCCGCTCATCCTCAAAGGTGATGGTCAGGCCCTTGTTCAGATAGGCAAGCTCACGCAGGCGGCGGGATACGGTCTCGCCGTTAAAACGGACGGTCTCGAACACCCGGTCGTCGGGCATGAAGCGAATAAGAGACCCCCGCTCAGTGGTATTGCCCACAGTCTTCAGCTTCTGGGCCACACGGCCTGAAACGATCTTGCCGGTCTCCTCATCCACTGCGCTCTCAAAAGCGATCTGGTACTGACGAAAATCATGGAATACATCCACGGTCATCCAGCGGCTGAGAGCGTTGACCACAGAGCCGCCCACACCATGCAGACCGCCGGAATAGGCGTAATTTTCGTTATCGAACTTACCGCCTGCATGCAGCCGAGTATAGATCAGCTCCACGCCCGGAATGCCCATTGTGGGATGGATGTCTACCGGCAGTCCCCGGCCGTTGTCCCGTACGCTGGCAGAGCCGTCCTCGTGCAGCACCACGTCCACCTGGGAGGCATAGCCCGCCATGGCTTCGTCAATGGCATTGTCCACGATCTCCCACAGCATATGATGCAGGCCGCGAGAGCCCGTGGAGCCGATATACATACCCGGGCGCATACGTACCGCGTCCAGTCCTTCCAAAACCTGTATACTTCCAGCGTTATATGCCTTTGCCATGTTTCCGTCTCACTCCGTTTTCCTGCTGCCTGTATGCCGTATAGTGTAAGCGGCACAACAACAAATTGTATCACAAAGGAACACAGATTCGCAATTCTTATTTGTGTTCCTCCCAATTCAGTTCATCCTGCAGGCGGCGGGTCAACAGCCCCTGCACCACCTCTTTGGGAGAAATGCCATCGTTGATGATGGCGTTCACACTCTCAATAATGGGCATCTGCACCTGATAGCGTCTGATCAGCTGCATGGCGGCAGGCAGAGCGTTCACGCCTTCAACCACCATGCCCACCCTGGCGATGGCCTCCTCCGGAGGCGTCCCCTGACCGATCAACAGACCGGCGCGGCGGTTACGGCTATGGACGCTGCCTGCGGTGACGATCACATCGCCGATGCCCGCCAGACCCGCGCAGGTCTGCTCCTGGCAGCCCATCATCCTGGCCAGTCGGGTCATCTCCGCAATGCCGCGGGTGATAAGGCCAGCCAGCGCGTTGTCGCCAAAGCCCAGCCCAGCTGAGATACCCGCCGCCAGCGCCATGATGTTTTTCAATGCGCCGCACAGCTCTACACCCAGCACATCCTCGTTGGTATAGGCACGCATACAGGTATTGACAAAGGCTTGCTGCACGATTTGCGCAGCGCTTAGATCCTCGCAGGCGGACACAATGAACGTGGGCAGATCCCGCGCCACTTCTTCCGCGTGAGTGGGACCAGAGAGAGCAACCACCTTCACATGGGCGTGGCTACCGTCCTTGTTCAGCTCGTCCATGATCACCTGACTCATGGTGAACAGGGTGTCCGCCTCAATGCCTTTGGCCACGTCCACAATAATCTGTCCATCCGCAACAAAGGGCCGCACCTGCGCAGCCACCGGGCGTACATATACCGACGGCACCGCAAACAGCAGGATGTCCATGCCTTGGCAGGCATTTGGCAGTTCCTTGGTCAGGATGATCTCATCCGGAAAAACCATTCCGGGCAGGTTTGGATGGGCATGCGCCTGAGCCAGCGTATCGATTTCCTTCTCCACCGCCGACCAAACCGTCACCCGGTGTCCGGCCAGCGCCAATACTCTCGCCAGCGCAACACCCCATGTACCTGCGCCAAGAACGCTGATATTCATCCTTTATTACCTCCACAACTGATCCATTTATACTTCGAAAGAAGAACGTAGCTGTGTACATTCAAAAGCTGCGAGCTGCCACGGCATCTCTGCTGAGATTTCTATTTCCTGTGCTGCCTCCCAGCGCACCGGCAGGGCCAGCAGCGTCGTGCCGCCGCACAGATGTACCTTGAAGGTATAGCGATCCAGCAGCATTAGCAGGCTGTCATCTTCCGCCCCCTCAGGCAGCGCATAGGTTTCCTCGCTTGTGGAAAGAGTTCGCGCCGCAGGATGGTACTGAAGGATCTGATCACCCACGCGAATGATCAGTTCGGCGTCGCCAGCAGGCTGCAGCCTGACTGCCACGGGCAGCGCCACCGCCTGGCGAAGTACTTCGCCGGGCTGATAGGACTGCAAAACGGCGTTGCTGCGACAGAGGACGATATCCTCCAACTCCCGCGCAGGAAGGATACACAGCTGGTATTCGTTGCCCTGCCGGCGCAGGGTCAGTTCATTGGGAAAACTCAGTTCCTGGCTGAAACAGGTTCCTTCCACATTCGCTCGGTGCCATGTGGTCTGCACCACCCGTCCCGGCGTACCGGAATAGGTCTGATGCGCATAGCAGTATTCGTTCAGGTACAGACGGCGTACCGGCTGGGTGGGCACAAAGCGCCCATCCAGAAGATCGCCCACCTGATAGCAGCCGTGTGCGCCGCCGATGACCGCTTTGCGCTGCCCGTCATCCGCAGTAAGCAACATCAGGTCCGGGCATTCGTTATCCCCTTCCAGATGCAGTTCCTGCACCTTTTCCCAATGAAGCAGATCGTGGGAATGAAGGATGGCGTAGCGATCGCTGTCCAGATACAGCGCCATCAAATAGCGCTGGCTGGCTTCATCCCAAAGGACCTTGGGGTCACGGTTGCCATTGACAATGGTGGGTACGATAGGATTTTGTGGATGCTTGACAAAGGTGCACCCGTTATCCGTAGAATAGGCCAGACATTGCGTGGTCTGACGTCCCGCAGCCAGCTGGCTCACCGGTTCGGCGGTGTAAAACAACAGGATCACATCCGTATCGCCCTGCTTGAGCCCCAACAGATTCCGCTCGTCCACGATGGCGCTGCCGGAGAACATAACACCCAGTTCATCCGGGAACAGGGCGATCTCCTTCTCCTGCCAATGAATCAAATCGCTGCTTGTGGCATGACCCCAGTGCATATTCCCCCAGACCACATCGCAGGGGTTGTATTGAAAAAACATATGATACGTTCCGTTGGCATACACAAGCCCGTTCGGGTCATTGTTCCAGCCGTTGCGTGGGGTAAAATGCAAAAGCGGACGTTCCTGCACATCAAAGGGCGCGCGTTCATCCCAATCATCTGCCCCAGCCACGTGAGGAAGGGCGCCTTCAGCGGCAGCAAGGCACACATCCTGCCCATGAAAGCGGCTCACATCCACAAAGGCATGAAAATCCGGCTTGCCATGGGTCAGACGCATATTCAGATCATAAACCAACCGTCCATCCACAGTAAAGGTGACCAGCGTTTCTTCTGCTTTCCTGTCAATGGGAAACACCAGAAAACGATGCTTTATGACCATACCGATTCCCTCCTGCGCATAAATGCTCAATTTTATGATACCATCCATGCATCAAAAGCGTCAAGCGCCGTCATGGATACTGCTGTACCAAACCGGTTGGACGGTAACAAAAAAGCGGGGCGGTTTCCCCTCCCGCAGTTTTGTGTTTGATTTTGTCTTTTCCATTACAGCGCACGACCCGTGGCGCTATGATCCGTTATGAAGGTAACCTCCGCGCCGGATTTCACACGGGAATGCTTTGCTTTTTCCAGCAGCAGCCCAGCGAACAAATCCTCGTCAATGGGCAGGCTCACCGTCTGACCCAGCCATGAGGATAAATGCATCGCGTTGGAAAGCATCAGCGCATTTATGCCTTCCCTGCCCTCCGCTACCAGCGGCGTACCGTGGAGAACATGCGCAGCAAAGGCGTTGATCACGCCGATATGCTGGAGATTCTGTCCGTCTGTCTCAAGCACGACCGGCTCGATTTCAAGATGGGGATAGGCGTCCTGCCCTCCGCGAAAGACCGCCTTCTCGCTGGCGGGAAGCTTCCATACGCGCAGCTCGTTTTTTTCGCAGACAACCTTTCCATAGTCAAACGAGATCTCCAGGCGATTACTGCCCGGAAGATCGCCCGTCGATGCGATGAAAACACCAGTTGCTCCGCCCTCGAAGGTAAGATAGGCGGTCACGTCGTCCTCCACTTCAATGTCGTGCCACTTGCCTTCGTGACAGAAAGCTCGCACCGAGGTAGGCAGACCAAACAGCCATTGCAGAAGATCCAGCTGGTGAGGGCACTGGTTCAGCAGAACACCTCCGCCTTCCCCGGCCCATGTAGCGCGCCACGACCCAGAATCGTAATACCGCTGGCTGCGATACCAATCCGTAATGGTCCATGACATTCGCTTCATCTCGCCCATTTCGCCGGAATCGAGCAATTCCTTCAGTCTGCGATAAACGCAATTGGTTCGCTGGTTAAACATCAGCGCAAAAGTCTTTCCGCTTCGCTGTGCTGCGTCCATCACAGGCTTTACCTGTCGGGTATAGACGGCAATCGGCTTTTCGCACAGCACATGCAGGCCGCTTTCCAATGCTGCGATTGTCAGTTCCGGATGGTGATAGTGGGGCACTGCGATGATCACGGCGTCACACACTTTGGCACTGATCAGTGCAGCTCCATCATCGTACACAGTGACGCTCTCCGGTAGTGTGGTACGTGCCCAGGCGCGGCGCTCCTCCCGCAGATCCGCAACGCAGCACAGCTCTACTTCCCCGGCCTTGCCGGAAAGAAGCAGTCTGCAATGCTCCGAACCCATATTGCCTAGACCGATAACACCCATGCGCAGCTTGCTCATACGGAGTCCTCCATGGTTTGATCAATTTGAAAAACGGTACAAAAAGGGGGCTGCCCGGAGACAGCCCCCCGAAAGTTTCAGGGAATGGAATTACTTGGTGCCGGGGAAGGTGCCGCGCCAGTTGCCATCCTTGTAAGCCTGACGATAGGCTTCGATGACTTCATCAGCGCCAGCATCCTTGATGGCCTGGATGTACTCATCCCACACAGCGTCGAAGTTCTCGGGATCGCAGCTGATGGTCTGGGCGATCAGCTCGTTCTGCTTGAGCATAACAGCGCCGGAGTAGTCGGTAGCGGCTTCGATCGGCACGGTGAAGCTCAGCTGAGTCCAAGCATCGGTGTTGGAGTAGATAACGGACTTGGCAACATTCTCTTCGTAGCCGGGGAAGGACAGAGCCACGTAGGCAGCGTTCTTCGCATCGTCGCCGAAGTTGTAGCCGTTGGCCAGGAAGACCACGTCGCCGGCATGCAGCTTGTTGTCGTCGGGCACTTCTTCGGTGGGCTTGGCGTTCATGGGCAGGCCATTGGCGTCCAGACCTTCGTAGTTGATGCCATCGGTACCATTCTGCATAGCGAACATGTTCTCGGGCTGGCACATCCAGTCGAGGTACATAACGGCGGCCTTGGCGGTCTCGTCGCTCACCCAGTGGGGGATGAACACGGTCAGACCGGCGGCGTCGTAGTTGTCATGCAGGGTGCGGCCGTCGTAGATGTTGGCCCAAGCGTTGACGGGGATCCACTCAGCGCCGGGAACGTTCTTGGCCATTTCAGACTGGTAGTTCTTGTCAGTACGCCAGGGCTGGTCATACTGCTGCAGGAAGTAACCGAAGTTACCCTGAGTCATGTAGGTGTCGCCGATGGTGCTGTCGGTGTCAACAGCGAAGTTCTCGTACAGAACGCCGTCATGATACCACTTGTTGAACAGCTTGAAGGCTTCCTTGGCACCGGGCAGCATTTCGGGGTTGTCCTTCAGGGCGACCCAGTCTTCCTCGGTGATCTGGGAGAAGTCCACGAAAGCGCTGATGTAGTAGCGCATAGCGAACATGGGGTTAGAGGTGAAGATAGCGTAGTTGAAGGGGATGGTCATCTCGCCGCCCAGCTTGGCTTCCTTGGCAGCGTACAGATAAGCTTCCAGCTCTTCAATGGTCTTGGGCTCTTCCATGCCCAGAGCAGCCAGCCAGTCAGAGCGGATGAAAGCGCCCTGGTTGACAACGGAGATACGACGAGCGGGGATGGTGTACTGAGTCTTCACGCCATCGCCATCGGGATCGTAGGTGCCGTAGCTGAGCAGGTTCTCGCCCAGGAAGGCAACGATGTTCTGGCCGTACTGAGCAATCAGATCGTCCAGAGCCTTCACGCCGTCGTCAGCGATCAGAGAGTTGACCAGATCACCATTGTAGGTGACACAGATGTCAGGGGCGGTTTCGCCAGAAATCTGGGTGGTCAGGATGTCGCCTTCTTCCCAACGGGAAACGGGCACAAACTGGAGCTTGATGCCATTGGGATCGCCGAAGTTTTCCTGCGCATAGCGCAGCTGCCAGCAATCTTCAATGTTCAGACCGGCGATAGAGCGATCAAACACTTCCACGCGCAGAGTGGTGGTGTAGGCCACCTCAGCGGAGGCGGGCAGGCACAGGCAGCTGAGAACCAGCGCCAGAGCCAGCACAAGAGACAACATTTTCTTCATGTGGGTCCAACTCCTTTTATATTTTTACCGCGTACCTGCGGCAGAGAAACAGAGGGATCAGCCCTTCACAGCGCCGATGGTAACGCCGGAGACGAAGTAGCGCTGTACAAAGGGATATACCACCAGAATCGGCAATGTTGCGAATATGATGGTAGCGGATTCAATGGATTCCGATACGTTCTGTGCGTTACTGTTGGCGTTGCCTTCGATGGCGGTAACGTCTACAGCCGTAGAACCTTTGATAATGTTGTACAGGCGCAGCTGCAGGGGTTGCAGAGCCTTGGTCTGGATGTAATACTTGGCATCCGCGAAGCTGTTCCACTTACCCACGGCATAGAACAGGGTCAGCGTGGCGATGGAAGCCAGGGACAGCGGCAGATACACCCGCAAGAGGATCTGGAAGTCGTTGGCGCCGTCGATGGTGGCGGCTTCTTCCAGCTCGTTGGGCAGGGAGGCGAAGAAGCTCTTCATGATGATCATGTTGTAGGTGGACAGAAGGCCGGGGATGATCAGCGACCACATACTGTCCAGCAAACCGAACTCTTTCACGTTCAGGTAGATCGGGATGGTACCGCCGGAGAAGTACATGGTGAACAACGCCAGCAGATTGAAGAGCTTGCGTCCGCGCAGGCGGGTCTTGGTGAGGGGATACGCCATCAGGATGGTCAGCACCATGGCCAGCGCCGTGTAGATCACAGTGAGCTTCACCGTGTAGAACAGGCAGTCGATCATGGTCTTGTCAGCGAACAGGATCTCATAGGCCTTGGTTTCGAATTCCACCGGCCAGAAGGAGACGTCGCCGCGGAGGATGGCAGACTTGGAGCTGAAAGAGATGGCAATCACGTTCAGGAAGGGCATTACGCAGGTAAGCACGAACACGAAGATAATCGCAACCAAAATGATCTGACCAATGGTCCAGTCGCTCTTTTTCTTGTTCATTTGCACATTAGCGGGAACAGCTGTCATTTGCGTCGTCCTCCTTTCTTACCAGATACCATCTTCGCCGAGCTTCTTGGTGACGAAGTTGGCGCCGGTGATCATGATCAGGCCAACCACGGACTGGAACAGACCGATGGCGGTAGCGCGGTCAAACTTGGCATTGGTGATACCAGTGCGGTACACGAAGGTGGAAAGCACGTCGCAGTAGTCTTGCACCAGCGTGTTGCCCAGAATGTAGGGACGGTCGAAGCTGATGTTCATCATCTGGCCGATGTTGAGGATCAGCAGCACCACGATGGTAGAGCGGATACCCGGCAGGGTAACGTGCCAGATCTGCTGCAGCTTGTTGGCGCCGTCGATCTTGGCGGCCTCGAACAGTTCCATGTTGATGCCGGTAATGGCGGACAGATAAAGGATGGTGCCCCAGCCCATGTTCTGCCATACGCCCACCAGCGTGTAGGTCAACTGCCAGGTAGGACCATCTGTCAGGAAGGGAATGTTCTCATCGATCAGTCCCCACTTCAGCAGCGTAGCGTTCACAACGCCGGTGGTGGGAGCGAAGATCTTCAGCACCATACCGCCGATGATGATCCAGCTCAGGAAGTGAGGCAGATAGAGCAGCGTCTGAGAGACGCGCTTCACGCCCTTGTTGCGGATCTCGTTGAGCATGATGGCCAGAACGATCGGCACCGGGAAGCCCATCACCAGACCCATCAGGTTGAGCCAAAGGGTGTTTTTCAGCGCCAGAGGGAAGTCACGCAGCCCCATTACGAACTCGAAGTTTTTCCAGCCTACGAACTTGCTGCCCCACATGCCCTTGACCAGACTGTACTTCTGGAAGGCGATCATCACGCCAATCATGGGCTTGTAGCAAAACAGCAGGTACCAGACCACCGGGATCAGCAGCATTGCGTACAAGCGCCAGTCCCGTTTGAACCAGTTTGTCCTCTTTCTTAGCGTCCTTGTCGTTGTCATGCACGCCATCCCTCCCTGATAAAACAATAAAAAAATGCGAAATAAGGCCGATACTCGGCCAAAACGACCATTTTCCTTCTTGTGATTTTTATTATACTTACCATGATGCGCCATTTCCACGCTGATTCTGCTTGGTTATATGCAAATCTCGCAATATGCATTTTTTGCACAGGAGAATGCCTATACGATGTACAATTTGAATCTTATCATCAGAGAAACAAGCTCCCCTACCGGAGGTGAATCGCTTGAACCACGGCCTTGAAAACGCAGCATCTTTTGAAGGAATGATCACAGACCGCCACGATTATGACGCCTGCTATGCCTACAATGAGGAATGGGGGCTCTACGGTCTGCACTGCCACGACTTTTATGAACTGTATATCCACTACAGCGGCGCGAATTTTTACTGCATCGACAACGACGTCTACCCTCTGGAGCCCGACCAGCTGATTGTGGTTCCGCCGTTTTGCATGCACGGCCTCATCGGCGAAAATACGCCGAAAAATTACGAGCGTGCCTTTCTTTACATCACACCGGCTATGCTCAAATCCTGCGGCGGCAGTCAGATCGATCTGGAGCGTTTTTTGAACAAGTATATCCAGAGCGGGAAGTGTCATTTCCAGCTGACCTCCGAGGATGCGCAGACCTGCAAAAACCTGCTGAAGAATCTGGCCAATGACCTGCGCAGCACTTCCACAGTCACCCGCTTTACCAATCACGTGCGGGTGCTGAACTTCCTGGCGGTGGTATGCCAGACCATGAAGCGCTCCCAGGCGGTGACCGAGCCCGTCGTGGTCAACGAGGTCATGCAGGAAATCCTGTCCTACATCAACGAGCACTTTACCCAACAGATGAAGCTGGAAACCCTTGCGCGTCAGTTCGGCGTCAGCGTATCCTTCCTTTCCCATGAGTTTGTCCGCTACACCGGCCGCAGCGTATACGACTACGTGCTACACCGCCGGGTACAGATGGCCAAGGCGCTGATCAACGAGGCAATCCCGCTCAACGAGGTGGCCTACCGCTGCGGCTTCAATGACTACTCCAATTTCCTGCGGGTGTTCTCCAAAATGTCAGGTATGTCGCCCTCTGCGTACCGGAAAATGAACAAAGACGCCAAACGGGATGCATGATCCCTACAAACAAAATTTGCATAAAACCATGCAGAAATTCCATAGACAAGGTACTTTCTGCTGCTTATAATGTTGCCAACAAGATCGTTCAATTTCAAATGGAGGTGTACCCCAATGATTCGCGTAGCCATCGTCGGCACCGGCAGTATTTCCAACGCACACGTCCAAGCCTACCTGAAGTTTCCCGAACGCTGCAAGATTGTCGCACTGGTGGACATCGTTCCCGAAAAGGCGCAGCGCATGAAAGAAAAATATGAGCTGGATGCTCAGGTCTATGATGACCACCAGAAGATCCTACCTCTGACGGGCATTGATCTGGTGGACGTTTGCACCCCGCCTTATGTGCATGCTTCCATCAGCATCAACTGCCTGCGTTCCGGCAAGAACGTGGTCTGCGAAAAGCCCATGGCCGCCTCTCTGGAAGAATGTGACGCCATGATCCGCGCCCGTGATGAGAGCGGCAAAAAGCTGTCAATCATCGCCCAGAACCGTTTCCGTCAGCCCATCGCCAACCTCAAGGCCCTGCTGGACAGCGGGATCGCCGGTCCCGTGCGTTCCGCGCAGGTGGACAGTTTTTGGTGGCGCGGCCACAGCTACTACGATCTGTGGTGGCGCGGCACCTGGGAAAAGGAAGGCGGCGGCTGTACCCTGAACCATGCGGTGCATCACATCGATATGCTGGCCTGGATGATGGGGCTGCCTGAAAAGGTAACCAGCGTGCTGGCCAACGTGGCCCATGACAACGCCGAAGTGGAAGACCTCTCTGTCAGCATCCTGCAGTATCCCGGCGCGCTGGCTCAGCTGACTGCCTCCGTGGTGCATCACGGTGAGGAACAGCAGCTGGTCTTCCAGTGCGAAAAGGCCAAGATCGCCGCACCCTTCTCCTGCTTCGCTTCCACGCCCATGCCCAACGGCTTCCCCGTGCGAAATGAAGAGCTGGAGAAGCAGATCGCCGATTATGCTGCCGGTCTGCCTGCCGTCAAGTGGGAAGGCCACGACGGCCAGCTGGAGAACGTGCTGACTGTCATCGAAAACGATACCGCTCCCGCCATCGGCGGCGAGGACGGACGCCGTACCATCGAACTGATCACCGGCATTTTCAAGTCCGGCGCGATGGGTCAGACCGTCAGTCTGCCCCTTGCCAAGGAGGATCCCTTCTACACCGTAGAAGGCATCATGGCCAATGTGCCCCATTTCTACGAAAAGACCACCTCTGCTGCCGATCTGAGCGGTGAGATTACCCTGGGCAGCAACTATCAGAAATAAGGAGACTCAAGCGATGAAAGTGGATGCTTCCAACGGCATGACCTATGCCCCCAAGGGCAAGCCTGCCCCCGTTGTCAAACCCGGCGAATTCATCTTCTCCGCCGCCCACCTGGATCACGGCCATATCTACGGCATGACCAACGCCCTCATGGAAGCCGGCGGCACACTCAAATACGTGTATGATCCCGACCCCAACAAGGTAGCCAACTTCGTCAAGACCTATCCCCAGGTGCAGGTAGCCCTCACCGAGGAGCAGGTGCTGGCGGACAAGGACACCCACATGATCTGCGGCGCGCACATCACCAGCGAGCGCGGCCCCTTTGGTCTCCGGGTCATGGGCGCCGGCAAGGATTACTTTACTGATAAAGCCCCCTTCACCACCATGGCGCAGCTCAACGCTGCCAAAGAGATGGTGAAGGCGACTGGACGCAAGTACATGGTCTACTACGGCGAACGCATCCATTGCCAGGCCGCCACGCTGGCCGGCCAGATGATCGCTGCCGGCGAAATCGGTCAAGTGGTACACGTGGAGGGTTTTGGCCCGCATCGCCTGATGGCCCACGCCCGTCCCGCCTGGTTCTTTGAGAAGGAAAAATACGGCGGCATCCTGTGCGATATCGGCAGCCACCAGATCGAGCAGTACATGTTCTTCTCCGGCGAGGAAGAAGCCGAGGTTACCTACAGCCGTATCGCCAACTACGCCAACCCCGACCATCCCGAGCTGGATGACTTCGGCGATTGCAACATCGTGGGCGAAAAAGGCACCACCAACTACTTCCGCGTGGACTGGTTTACCCCCGACGGTCTGCGTACCTGGGGCGATGGCCGCACGCTGATCATCGGTACCAAGGGCTTCATTGAGCTGCGCAAGTACGTAAACATCGCCACCGAGATGGAGGGCGGCGACCATGTCTTCCTGGTCAACGGCACCCAGGAGAAGTACTATAATGCCGACGGTATTGGCTGCCCCTTCTTCGGCGAATTGATTCTGGATTGCCTCAACCGCACTGAGATCGCCATGACCCAGCATCATGCTTTCAAGGCGGCCGAGCTGTGCCTGTCCGCTCAGGAAAAGGCCATCGTGCTGAAATAAGCACCAATCCGTGCCAGAAATATGCTGACGCTATGAAAAAACCAGCGCAAGCCACTACGTGGCATGCGCTGGTTTTTCGCATATCCCCCCACAGCTGCATAACACCAAAGAGCCAGGGTGCTGTAAAAGCATCCTGGCTCTTTGCAATGGCACAAGCGTATGGATCATTCTGGACAACACGCTCTCATGAACCGTTCCAGTTTCCCGTCATTTCTTCGGAATATTCCGCTTCTTTAAGAGAAGCGTTCTTCCGGCGGATAAGGAAAGACAGGTCGGTTTTTGTTGGAGGCAGACCTTTTCACATCCCGAGTTTCCGGACCATCACAACGTATTCAAATCATACGGCGTGGTCTGATAAACGAAATAGTTCAGCCAATTGGAGAACAGCAGATTGGCGTGGCCGCGCCAGGTCACGTTGGGAGCCTTGGTATCGTCGTTGCCGGGATAGTAATTGGCAGGAACAGCAGTGCCCAGACCGGCTGCCTTGTCGCGAAGATACTCGTTCTCCAGCGTGCGGGCATCGTACTCCGCATGACCCGTGGCGAAGATGTGCTTGCCTTCCTTTGCGGCGATGAGGAACACGCCCGCTTCCTCAGAGGAAGCCAGAATGCTCAGGCCAGGAACCTTCTCCACATCCCCCCGCTTGACGGTGGTGTATCGGGAATGCGGCACCATGAATACCTCGTCAAAGCCGCGCAGCAGGATCGCCCGGGGCTTATCCAGCGTGTGAGGATACACGCCAAAGAGTTTTTCGGGCAGCTCGTGCTTTTCGATGCCGTAGTGATAGTACAGGCTGGCCTGCGCGCCCCAGCAGATATGCAGGGTGGAATGGACGTGGGTCTTGCTCCACTCCATGATCTGGCAGAGCTCATCCCAATAATTGACCTGCTCGAAGGGCAGCTGTTCCACCGGCGCGCCGGTGATGACCATGCCGTCGAAGTTCTGATCCCTGACCTCATCGAAGGTCTTGTAGAAAGCCATCATATGCTCCTGCGCCGTATGCTTGGCCTGATGGGTGGAGGTCTGCAAAAGCGTCAGCTCCACCTGCAGGGGCGTGTTGCCCAGAAGGCGGGCAAACTGGGTCTCGGTGACGATCTTGGTGGGCATCAGGTTGAGAAGCAGGATCTTCAGCGGACGGATGTCCTGCGTGATCGCGCGGGTCTCGGTCATCACAAAGATGTTCTCTTCCTCCAGCGTGCGGGTGGCAGGAAGGGCATTGGGAATCTTGATGGGCATTGATTATCCTCCGATCTTGTCCAGCGCCTGCGCAATGTCGGCGATGATGTCATCAATATGCTCGATACCCACAGACATACGCACCAGATCCGGGCCAATACCGGCATCCACCAACTGCTGATCGGTGAGCTGACGGTGGGTGGTGGAGGCAGGATGAAGCACACTGGTGCGGGCGTCCGCCACGTGTACCACAATAGCGGCCATCTTCAGGCTGTCCATAAAGCGGGTAGCGGCTTCGCGGCCGCCCTTGACACCGAAGGACACAACGCCGGACGCGCCCTTGGGCAGATACTTCTTGGCCAGCGCATAATCAGCGTTGGAGGGCAGCATGGGATAATTGACCCAGGAGATGCGGTCATCATTTTCCAGATACTGCGCCACCTTCAGGGCGTTTTCGCAATGCCGGTCCATGCGCACGGCAAGGCTTTCGATGTTATTGTTGAGCAGGAACATGCCGATGGGGTTGGGAGTACAGCCAAAGTCGCGCATCAGCTGCACGCGGGCCTTGGTGATGTATGCCGCCTTGCCGAACTGTTCGGTATAGCGCACGCCGTGGTAGCTCTCGTCCGGCTCACACAACTCGGGATACTTGCCGTTTGTCCAGTCAAAGTTGCCACTGTCGATGATGACGCCGCCCACCACGCTGGCATGACCATCCAGATACTTGGTGGTAGAGTGGGTTACGATGTCCGCGCCAAACTCGAAGGGACGGCACAGCACGGGCGTGGCAAAGGTGTTGTCCACGATGAGTGGCACGCCATGGCGGTGTGCCATTTCGGCATAGGCTTCGATATCCAGCACGGTCAGGGCGGGATTGGCGATGGTCTCGCCAAACACCAGACGGGTGCGGTCATCAAAGAGCGCGTCCACCTCGTCGGGGCTCATTTCGGGGGTGACAAAGCGGGTTTCGATGCCCATCCGCTTCATGGTAACAGCGAACAGGTTCAGCGTGCCGCCGTAAATGGTGGAGGAAGAAACAATGTTATCACCCGCAGAGGCGATATTGAACACCGCCATCAACGACGCCGCCTGACCGGAAGAAGTGAGCATGGCACCCACGCCGCCCTCCATAGCCGCCAGTTTGGCTTCCACGCAGGCGGTGGTAGGATTGGAGATACGGGTGTACATATGGCCGTCAGCCGTCAGATCGAACAGCTGACCAAGAAACTCGGAAGATTCGTACTGATAAGTGGTGCTTTGATAAATGGGCAGGATGCGCGGCTGGCCGTTTTCCGGTTTGTAGCCCTCCTGCAGTACTTTCGTCTCAATATGGGTATTCGCCATGGCTTACCCCTCCTGTGGTTCAGAATCCGGCCGTCGCATCCCTTCGTGATGCAAACAACCAAACATTTATAGGCTATACCATATCAGAATACGCGTTATCCGTCAAACCCAAACAAGTTCTTTTTTGGTTTGTTTTCTGTACAGAATGATGCCTGACAAAAACCCCGCCGCCGGTATCCTACCTGGCAGCGGGGTTTTTCTGAATACAGCTTAAATATCCACAACCTTCTCATCCTTGTGCACAAGGGATTCCGCAATGCCGATCAGTTCCAGTTCGGCCTGGATCTCGCCCTCGTAAGGATAGCGCTTTGCACGCTTGCGGAAGATTTCCAGCAGTTTCTGGACCTTCTGTGCATCCTTTTCGCCCAAAAGTGCCAGCACATACTCCGTGCGCAGGATGGTGGGACTGGTTTTCATGCTCTTGCAGAACGCCCTCATTTCCTTGTCCATCAGCGGCAGCGCATCATCGGGATCGTCGTCCACCAGCTCGCAGTAGATCAGATCGCAGTTGAGCAGCTTGCGGTAGATGCCTTCCAGATTAACCCCAGGATCGTTCAGCAGCTGGCGGATATATGCCTTTGCGTCCTCGAAGCGGTGTTCATCCATGATTCGGTTGGCACGGAAGACAGCAATGGCCACCACCAGCACGTTTTTCATACCCTCCTCAGAAGGCATGGCAAACCATTCTTCCGGCATGTCGGAAAGGCGCTTTCCCTGCACGACCTGTTCGTTGATCAGCAGCTGCGTACGAAACGCAGTAAGCGCCTCCGGATTTTTGCCCAGCGAAACAGCGTTCATGCCGTCGTTGGCCACATCGCCGTTCAGCGGCAGACCATTGGGAATGGCCAGTATCACGCCGATGGCTGCAAACATTTGAAACAGCGTACGCCATGCCGACTGCGACGCAATCAGCAGCGACACACCAAAAAGCAGCGCCGAAAAAAACAAATTCATCAGTACGCCGCCCAAATTGTACAGCACGTAAGGCATTTTGCCGTCCTTCATCTCAGGAGGAGCCATCAGGCACTGTCCACCCGTACCGGCAAGACTGACCCGGCGCAGCTTCAATCCATCGGGTTTCTTGATCAGAATCAGGCTGCCGATCCGGAAGGAAGAAAAGCCATAGCCGGTCAGCAGACCAAAAACCAGGTGACCCAGTTCGTGTACAACGATTTGCACCAGCAAGCCTGCATACATACCTACAAAAAGAAGCAACAACCGTACCATGAGCTGCCATCCAGGCGCGCCTGTGTCCGCGACTTTCTCCATATGCGACATGATCAAAATACCACAGACCAGACCAATCAGCACCATACATCCAACCATGAACCATTGTGTCCAGTTGGATTTCTTTTGGGGTTGAACCGTTTTTTGCGCCTGGTTTTTCATTTCCGTTTCCTCCTTGTCTCTATCATCATGCAGCCTGGCTGCGTCTTGCCGCCCGTTTTTTCGCCAAGGAAGCCATAAAGGCGGGCAATGCCTCGCGGCCCTCAGGCGTCACGGGACGAATCCATTTGCCGGAGTACATATGCAGTTGCATCAGCAAAAAGCGGATAGGCTCGTCAATGTAGCAGCAGGCAAACACCACAAGGAACGGCGCTTTGAACTTGAGACCGACAAGGCATACACAGGGCACCACCATGAGATACATGAAAACAATCTCCAGAATGGTGCCGGTCGCAGCATCGCCAGCAGAGCGATAGGTGTCGTTCTGCGTCCAGTTGCCCATACGAAACAGCGCTATCATGGAATAAATCAACAGCATTCCAAAGCACAGCTTGAAGGACTCGCCGCTGAGGCTCATGGCATGGAACAGCGGCGTATGGACGGAGATGAGCAGAAGGCAGCCCAGCAGGATGAATGTATCGCACAGGAGCAGCACGCGTTTAGCTCGTTCGTATGCAACCTTCAGGTTTCCTGCACCTACCTCCTTGCCCACCAGCACGGAGGCCGCGTTGGAAAAGCCAGCAAAAAAGCCGATGATGAAGCCTTCCAGCGTGCGGAACACCGCCAATCCGGCAATAGCCGCCTCGGACTGGCGCCCCAGCACAATATTCATCACCATGGCGCCCACGCCGATGGCGACTTCATTGAGAATGATGGGGAAACACTTGCGCAGATATTCCTTCAGGTTCTGCAGTTTCCAACGGAAATGGCGGCTAACACGCAGCAGGTAGGGATGCTTTTGTACCTTGGCAAGAACGACAATCACCGTCACATTGACCACGGCGGCGCAGACTGTTGCTGTGGCGGCGCCGCGGATGCCCATGGTGGGAAAGCCCCAATGGCCTTCGATCAGCAGCCAGTTGAGCAGGCAGTTGGTAACCACAGAGGCAATACCGCCATAAAGCGGTATGCGTACCTTATCGGTGGTACGAAGTAGCGCACTGCAAGCCATGGCGTACACCTGCAGCGGATAGGCAAAGCCTACGATACGCAGATATTGAATACCCAGTTGCTGGATGGAGGTCTTATCCGTGTACACCCGCATGATGAGTTCCGGAAACAGAAGCGCCGCCAGACCGAACAGGACGCCCACCAGCATCATGAAACTTACCGTGATGCCATAGGAACGGTTGATGCCATCGTCATCCTTTGCGCCAAAATACTGGGCGAAGAACAGCATGCCGCCGCCTACAAAACCCCAGTAGCCGGTAAACATCAGCGACGAAAACTGAGCGCACAGACCCACCGCGCCTACGGTGAGCTCGCCAAGAGGCGCAAGCATCATGGTATCGATCATGCTGCCGGTGGTGGTCAGTAGGTTTTGCAGCGCAACTGGCACGGCAATTGCCATCACGCTGATAAAAAAGTTTTTCCAGGGAAAGGGTTCTTTTTTCTGTACAGTCGTATTCGTCAAGGCAGACCAATTCCTTTGCATCTCATGATCAAAAAAGCAATACAGCGGGGGCTCTCCCCCATCCGCTGATATTCTTTCTGCGTTATGATACCACAAGCGCCAGAACAAAGACAAGCAAAAACGCTGTCCATTCAGGACAGCGCATTTTGCTTGCTCACGCCATGTCACCTGATCAGTTCGTCTGCCAGCTTGTCGATCTGGGCTCGGCTCTCTTCGTTAAGCGCCGCGACAATTCTCACCGTGGTTTCGGTAAAGGTCAAGTCTTTGCTCTCTGCCAAAAGACCTTTCATTACCTTAGCTGCCATGGGCGCCCAGGAACCGTTCTCCATCAGCCCGACGGTGCGTCCCCGGAAGCCGCGTTCCGTAAGGTGATGGATAAAGGTCTTCATGAACGGGAAAATGTCCCCGTTGTAGGTGGTGGTCGCCAGCACCACTTTGCCGTACCGGAAAGCGTCCTCCACTGCCTCGGCCATGTCGCAGCGCGCCAAATCATTCAGCACTACCTTAGCAGCCCCTTTTTCCTGAAGCTTCTGTGCCAGCAGCTCAGCCGCAGCCTTGGTATTGCCGTAGACGGAAGTGTATGCGATCACTACGCCTTCGCTTTCCACGCCGTAGGAGGACCAGATGTCATACAGGCGCAGATACTCGCTCAGATCACCGGTCAGCACAGGGCCGTGCAGCGGGCAGATGGTCTCCACATCAAGATTGGCGACTTTCTTCAGAAGTGCCTGAACCTGTACACCGTATTTGCCCACAATACCGAAATAGTAGCGGCGTGCTTCGCAGGCCCACTCTTCCTCTACATCCAGCGCACCAAACTTGCCGAATCCGTCTGCGGTAAACAGCACCTTATCCAGCACATCGTAGGTAACGATCACTTCCGGCCAATGGACCATAGGCGCCGTCAGGAAGGCAAGAGTATGTCTGCCAAGGGATAGCTGATCGCCCTCCTTGACCACGATTCTCCGGTCAGCATACTCTTGACCGAAAAACGCATTCATCATCGTAAATGCCTTAGCGGAAGCCACGACCGTCGTCTCAGGGTAGGCATCCAAAAACGCAACGATACTGCCCGAATGATCCGGCTCCATATGCTGAACGATCAGATAATCCGGCTTACGTGCCCCCAGTTCCTTGCTCAGGTTGGCAAGCCACTCCCCGGTAAAGCCCTTGTCCACACTGTCCATCACCGCGATCTTTTCATCGATGATAACGTAGGAGTTATAGGCCATACCCGCAGGCACAACGTACTGTCCTTCAAAAAGATCAATCTGGTGGTCGTTTACGCCGATGTATCGAATATCGTCTCTGATGTACATACTCATGCTCCATTTCTTGCTAGATGCTGGGATTCATATTCCAGTCTTCTTTATTATACCGTTCTTTTCCCAAGATGAAACACAAAAATCTCATTTTGAAATATAATTCTTTTCCATTTTGCAAAGTTCATCCGTCGATCGCAACGAAATGAGCAGCAAAAAATCCAAGGCACTTCTTCGCCTTGGATTTTTTGTCTTTTCGATTGCGCTTACAGTTCCACAGAAGCGTTTTTCTTGAAGAGTTTGCCGATCATCACGAAGGACTCGGTCAACACGGTAACCAGCTTCTTGCCAAAGCTCATGCCGGTATACAGATCATGAGAGGGTTCCAGCCGACCGCCGAACTTCTTGTTCTCCAGCGCCTGCCACAGGATGGGGATCAGAATGATCACGATACCGATGATATCAGTAATCATGCTGGGCTCAATCAGCAGCAGACCGCCAGCCAGGAACAGCAGGCGCTGCAGCAGATGGGCATGGCGGGTGTAGTATCCTTCCAAAGCAGCAGCGATGCCCAGCATGCCGAAGATGGAGGTAATGCCGATCTGCAGAATGTCATACCACTGGGCGCCAATGAAAAGCATCTTGTTGTTGAAAACAAAGATGTACGGCACAATGAACGCAGCGATTGCCAGTTTGACGGCGTTGAGCGCCGTCTTGAACGGATCGCTCTTGGCGATCGCGGAACCAGCCATAGCAGCCAGCGCAACCGGCGGGGTGATGTCGGCGATGATGCCGAAGTAGAACACGAACAGGTGCGCAGCCAAAATATCGCAGCCCACAACCTTCATAACGGTACCCGCCATGATGGTAGAGGTAATCAGATAGTTGGCGGTGGTAGGCACGCCCATGCCCAGAATGATGGAAGCCATCATCGTGAAGATCAGGGTCAGGTACTGGTTGCCACCGGCCAGCGCGGTCAGGCTATTGCCCAGCGTCAAACCAATACCGGTGAGGGTGATCATACCCACGATGATACCCGCCATACCGCAGGCAACGGCAACGCCCAGCACGCTGCGGGCGCCCTTGTCCAGGGATGCCACGATATCAACGCCGGTCTGCAGAGCCGTTTCGCCAGCGATCTTGGCGGCGCTGATCTTTTCTTGGCGTTCGCGGCGGGCTTCCACCGCACCAGTAATACCGATGATCAGGTGGCGAATAATATCGCAAATCACGCAGGAAGCAATGCCCACCAGCGCGGCGAAGATGGGCGTATAGCCCATGGACAGGAACACAACGATAACGATCAGCGGCAGGATCAGATAGCCACTGCGCTTAATCAGGGGGATGAAGGGAGGCATATCCTTCTTATCCATGCCGACCAGACCATACTTGCGGGCTTCGAACTCAATGATGATATAAATACCCACAAAATACAAAAGGGCAGGAATCAATGCAGCCTTAACCACGTCCATGTAAGGAACGCCAACGGATTCAGCCATCAGGAAGGCGGCAGCGCCCATAACAGGGGGCATGATCTGGCCGCCGGTAGAGGCAGTGGCCTCAACCGCAGCAGCAAACTCCTTGCGATAGCCCAGACGCTTCATCATGGGGATGGTGAAGGAACCGGAGCCAACCGTATTGGCAACGGAGCTGCCGGATACGGTGCCTTCCAGCGCGCTGGCCAAAACGGCCACCTTGGCCGGACCGCCGCGCTTGTGACCGGCGATGGCGTTGGCAAAGTCGATAAAGAAGTTGCCCACTTCGGTACGCTCCAGGAATGCGCCGAAGAGAACGAACAGGTAAATAAACGTTGCGGATGCACCCAGAGGCGTACCCATAATACCCTCGGTGGTGAACACCAGCTGGGTAATAATACGCTTTACCTTGAAGCCGCGGTGCTGCAGACCGCCGGGCATATACCGACCGAAATAGGCGTACAGGATGAACACACCGGCCACTACCATAATGGGCAGACCCACCACGCGGCGGCAGCATTCAAACAGCAGCACGATCAGAATACCGCCCACCCACAGGTCAAGCAGGGTATTCTTGTTGATACGGTTTGCCAGTTCCACATGCTGCAAAGAAATATACAGACACACGCCCATCGCCAATGCCGAAAGAAGAATATCATAAACCGGCAGCACGTCGCGGCGTGCTTTCTTGCTGATGGGATAAATGAGAAAAACCAGCATCATAACAAAGCCCAGATGCAAGGGGCGGAGCTGCGTTGCAGCAATACGGCCAGTAAAGGCACTATACAACTGAACAACGGAAAACAGCAGGCACAGCGCAAAGATGATCCATTTGGCAGGACCAGTCAGATGGCGCGTGACCGATTCACGGTCGTACTTTTCCATGATCGCCTGAACTTCATCCTGAATCTGTACATCATTCACGATGGGTTCTGCGTTCGTGGTTTTCTTGACTTCACTCAAAACGGGTACCTCCTCTGTCGGTTTTCGTCTGCGGCGCACAGGTGCGCAGCGCTGCGGGAAACAATCGCCAGCAGGCAAAAGCGGACAACGGTTTCTTCACAAAATGAGGCGGCGCATAGCGCCGCCTCAACAAAAGCCGGGCAAAGCTCTCAAGGCGCTCCTTTCGGCTTTGATTTGCTACGCTTACTGGGCAATGATGTTGCCTTCAGCGTCCATCAGACCGATCTCGGTGTAATAGCGGGCAGCACCGGGATGGATGGGCAGATCGCCAACGCCGACGAAAGCGGTGTCCTTGGTGATCTCGGCAGCCTTGGCATGGGTCAGGATGCCTTCCTGCTCATACATCGCCTTGGTCATCTGGTACACAAGCTCTTCATCCAGCTCGTTGGAGCAAACCAGCAGAGCAGTGATGGCGATGCAGTTGGCGTCTTCGCTGAGGCCGTAGGTGTCGGCGGGCAGCTTCAGGTTGGCATAGGTGGGATGAGCGGTGGTCAGAGCGGCCACTTCTTCATCGGACAGGGAGATGAGGCGCACGCCCACGGTGCTGCTCAGTTCGGTAACAGCAGCATTCGGGATGCCGGCGCAAACAAAGGCAGCGTCGATCTGCTTGTTCTTCAGGCCGTCAGCGCTCTCGGAGAAGCTCAGGTACTGGGCGTCGATATCGTCCAGGGTCAGGCCAGCAGCCTCCAGCACGTGCAGGGCATTGGTGTACACACCAGAACCGGCAGCGCCGATGGAAATGCTCTTGCCCTTGAAGTCAGCGATGCAGGTGATATCGGAATCCTCGCGGACAACGATCTGCACATACTCGGCATACAGGGAGGAGACCACGGAGAAGCTGGTGATCTGTTCGCCTTCGAAGGAATCGGTGCCGGTGTAGGCAAAGTAGGAAACGTCGTTCTGAACGGTGCCCAGTTCAGCTTCGCCGCCATCGATGAGGCGCAGGTTGTCAGCGGAGCCGCCGGTGGCCTGAGCAGAAGCGCTCACATCAGGGATAACGGTCTGGAACAGATTGGCCAGGTCGCCGCCCAGGGGATAGTAGGTGCCGCTGGTGCCGCCGGTGGCGATGGACAGGAAGGTAGCCGCGCTGGCAGAGGCCATCATGGTCACCAGGAGAATCGCAGCCAGGAGCATGGAAAGAATGCGCTTTTTCATGTGTTTTCCTCCATTTCGGATAGTCGTTTATAAGATGGATGTATTATAGCATCATCTTGTCTGATTTGGGAGCAAAAAACAACTTTAATACATCCAAATGAAACCAGCAGTATTTTCCTGATAAAAGACGTGGCGAAAAAGAAGGAAATTGTGGTTATTATCGCGTATTTTAATAATGTCTATGCATTTTTCCGGCTGAGCCGGAGAACAAGAACGGAGGACTGTTATCGGATGGATCTTTCGCTGGCATATTTCTGGGGTCAGATGAGCCAGAACCCACTCCTGACCGTTGCAGTGGTACTGACGCTGGGCGTCATTCTCGTCAACGGCTGGACCGACGCCCCTAACGCAATCGCCACCTGTGTAACAACCCGCTGCATGTCTGCAGGCGCAGCTATTTTCATGGCTGCGGTGTTCAACTTCCTGGGTGTATTCTTGATGAGTATGCTCAATGCCACCGTTGCGGAGACCATCACCAAAATGGTGGACTTTGGCAGCGACTCCCATGAAGCCATCGTTGCGCTGAGCGCTGCGCTGTTTGCCATCGTGGTATGGGCGACGCTGGCCTGGTACTTCGGCATTCCCACCAGCGAAAGCCATGCGCTGATCGCCGGCCTTACCGGCGGCGCCATCGCGCTGCACGGCGGCTTTGGCGGCGTCAATGGCGCCGAATGGGTCAAGGTTCTGTATGGTCTGGTCATTTCCGTGGTCATGGGCTTTGGCCTGGGCTGGCTGGTTTGTAAGCTGGTAGTCATCCTGTTCCGCAAGGTACATCGGCAGAAGACCGAAAAAGTTTTCAAAGGCGCGCAGATCGCTGGTGCGGCCGCT
Organism: Clostridiales bacterium; assembly: GCA_015056365.1. GTDB lineage: Bacteria > Bacillota > Clostridia > Christensenellales > Aristaeellaceae > Limiplasma. Next base: position 157,876 of record SVGM01000001.1, read on the forward strand.
ATGAGCTTCATGCACGGCGCACAGGACGGCCAGAAGTTCATGGGCGTTATTCTGCTAAGCCTGTTCCTGATCAATGGGCAGGAGCCGGTTCCCGTACAGATGCCTATGTGGTTGATGCTGCTGTGCTCCGTCGTGATGGGTGTCGGTACGTCTATCGGCGGCAAGAAAATCATCAAGTCCGTGGGTATGGACATGGTAAAACTGGAAAAGTATCAGGGTTTCTCCGCGGACATCGCTGCCTCCATTGCCCTCTTCTTCTCCTCTACCTTCGGTATCCCCGTCTCCACCACCCACGCGAAAACCACCGCGATCATGGGCGTTGGCGCAGTGAAGCGTCTCTCCGCCATCAACTTCGGCGTAGTGAAGGAAATGGGCCTGACCTGGCTGCTCACCTTCCCCGGCTGCGGTCTGATCGGCTTTTTGATGACCAAATTGTTTATGTACCTGTTCTGATCTCACCTGAACAAGCATACGAAAGGAATTGTAAATCATGGCGAACAAAGCAGATCGTTTCTATTTTGAAAACTTTATCGAAGCAGCAGACTGCGCCTGCAAGGGTGCCAACTATCTGGTGGAGTGTCTCTCCGACTACAACCCTGAGAAGATTCGCGAAATGCTGGATACCATGCACGCCTTTGAACACGAGGGCGACGGCAAGAAGCACGAAATGTCCGCGGCGCTGGCCCGTGCCTTTGTAACCCCCATTGACCGTGAAGACCTGGCCGACATCAGCCAGAACATCGACGAAGTGTCCGACTGCCTGGAGGAAGTGCTTCAGCGCTTCTATGTGGATCAGATCCAGACCATCCCTGAAGAAGCCGTTATCTTTGCCAAAAAGCTGGTAGACAGCTGCGAACTGATGAAGAAAATGCTTGCTGAATTCGTTAACTTTAAGAAGCCCGCCAAGCTGCACGATATGATCGTGGAAATGAACCATGTGGAAGAAGAATGCGACCGTCTCTATCTGGAGGCCACTCTCAACGTCCGCAGCCAGTTCACTGATGCGCTGGATGTTATCGCCTGGCGCGAGATCTACGACCGCATGGAGCGCTGCTCCGATGCTTGTGAGCATGTGGGCGACTGCGTTGAAACTGTGGTGATGAAAAACACCTGATGACGAAAGGATCGAAGAGATTATGAAACGTTTGCTGTCTGTACTCGTTACGGTGATGCTGCTTTGCGTTTGTGTGGCTGCCGCCTTTGCCGAAGAAACCGTCACGGCTTCCGCTGTGGAACCCAAAGCCAAGGGACTGCGCATCAGCGAAGTGATGGCCTCCAATTCCGACACGCTGGAAGATGCCTTCGGCAACACTGCCGACTGGATCGAACTGCACAACACCACCGATCAGCCCATTGACCTGACCGGTATGTACCTGAGCGACACCAAAAAGGATCTGGAACGCTACCAGTTCCCTGACGGCCTGATCATCGAGCCAGACGGCTATCTGATCATTTTTGCTTCCGGCCTGAAGAAGGACGTGGCGGATGAGCTGCACACCTCTTTCAAGCTCAGCGCTTCCGGCGAGTCCGTGTATCTGATGCAGGATGGTCTGGCCGTGGATATCGTCACCTTCACCCAGCAGCTGACTGATATTTCTTACGCACTGGGCGAAGATGGCACCTACCAGTTTACCTCCACCCCCACTCCCGGCGAAGCGAACATCATCACTCCTGTGGAAGATTGATTCATCAAACCGGCGGCGCAGGTCATTTTTGATCAGCGCCGCCGGTTTTTTTGCGCAAAGAAAAACGCTCATGTTTTTCAGTTTTTGTATACAGAAACAGCCCATCACCTTCAGCAAAGCGATGGGCTGTTTCCATGTCTTATTCTCAGAATAACATATCCCCCGGGCGATATCCCTTGGGCAATTCCTCCTCAGTGAGGAAGGAAAAACTGTCGTCGGAAAGGATGGGAAGGAAGGCTTCAAAGGGGATGCGGGAGAACTCGCAGCCGTAGTTGCTGCTGCCGAACCAGCCGCCCTCCTTGGCGCGCAGGTTCAGGTCACGGGCAAACTTGGTATGATTGGAACAATCATGGATTACCGGCGCCCACTTTTCCTCTGCGGCGATACGCATCAGTTTCAGCGTCAGTTCCCGGCTCCAGATGGGAGACAGATACCCCAGGCGGCACATATACATATTTTCGTCAATATAATTGCCAAGGTTGTTTTCATTCAGATGCAGTTCTGCGCAGTTCATAAAATCCAGCCCGGTTCCCAAAATGGCGTCCTTCTTTTCAAAGAACTGCTGATAAAACTCGGGGGTCATGGGCGTTTCAATGCCCACATTGGGAATGTACTTCTTGGCAAGCGCGATATGACGGATGACAGAATCTGCGCAGTCGCTGGCGCCCAGATTGAACCGAAGCTCGTCCAGACCAGCCTCGCCAAGAGCGCGCAGGGACGCCTCCGTCACCAGCAGGCCATTGGTATAGAGATGCTGATGAATCCCAGCCGCATGGAACTTGGCCACCACGCCGTAATACTTCTCGATCTCCATGAAGGGTTCCAGATAGACATAGGAAATCCCTGTGGGTTTTTGATGGATGGACAGCAGCAGATCCAGATCCTTCTCATAGAACTTGGTGCCGCCGATCTCCCACAAGCCCTCACCGATGGGAGGAATCTGATCCAGCTCGCCATAATTGTAGCAGAACTTGCACTGGATATTGCATTTATTGGTTTTGCGGATGGCACTCAGGCCCGTGCCCTGCAGGCAGGAACGGCACCCCCTGGGAAAGCGCTGGTCATCGCCCACATAGCGGGTACGGTTCTCCAGCGTTTTCAGGCCGGGGATCTCCTGCATCAGCTTTTCATTCCGCGCATCCACGGCTTCTTCGATCTGCGCCAGCGTGGCATAAACGATCTCCATCTGCATGGGCAGAAGCTCTTCCTCCGGCGGCAACTGAGAAAAGAACTCAAACCACATTAGCGCGTCTTTTTTGGCAATCTTCATGGTATTTCCTCCTGTGAAAAAGCGGAAAAACCGCCATTGTTCATCCGAATCATTAGTATAGCATGTCAAACGAGCCGGAACAAGTCACGGTCGGACAAAAAAGAACCCGGGAAGAAGCGTCTTCTCAGGTTCTAAAAGATCCAAAACGATCAGATGATCTCCATCCGATAACCGCAGCTGTAGGTCTGCCCCACGCCCAGGGCTACATGGTACGGCTTGTCCTCAAACCGGCCCGTCTCCCCCACGCAGGCGGGCAGGCCTTGCCAGGGTTCGATGCACAGATAGGGCGCCTGCTTGTGCGGCATGGTCCACACCGCCAGCACCTCCATGCCCGGGAAGGATACGCGAATGCCTTTGCCGGTGTCCTTATGGATCAGCTCTACACTGCGGCTGTTCAGCCCAGCAAACACATAGGTGTCCAGTCGATCGAAGTCCTCATAGCGCAGCTTGAGTGTGCGACGATCCTCACCCAGATCTGCCACCAGTTCCTCTGCCATGTAGTGCTCCGGCGTATTCAGCAGATGCTTCCCGCTTTCCTCTTTTTGAAAGCGGAGCACATAATCGGTGAACCGCTCACCCTCTGCCATCGGGCAGGTGAATCCCGGGTGACCGCCGATCACGAACGGCATCGATCGGCCCGTATGGTTTTCTACCGTGAAGCGAGTCTCAAAGCCATTGGGAAGGAAGCGATGCGTTACGCTGAGCGCGAAATCAAAGGGATAAACTTTTTTGGTTTCTTCATTCTCACTCAGTGTCAGGGTGACATAATCATCGCCCAGCTCCGTCACCTGAAACACCATGTATTTGGCGAAGCCATGCTTGGGAATGGCGCACTCCCTGCCGTCAATCGTGACCACGCCATCCTTGAGAAAACCGATGGCAGGAAACAGAACCGGCGCCGTGCCCTTCCAGATCGACTCATCGCCGCACCAGATCCGTTCCACACCGTCTGCGCTGCGAAAAGCGCGTATTTCTGCGCCCAGCTCGGCGATTTCCATTCTCGCCCCTTCATGCTCCAAAACAATCATTGCTTGTTTCCCTTTCCATTACTGGTCTTCCAGATATTCCTGCGGAAGGAATACACACAGCTGGTCATGAGCAGCGTCCCGGCGTGCCCGGTAGATATAGCTGCCATATTCCAGGGTGATCTGTCGTTCATAGTTGTCATCTTTGATATACTTTGGATACAGCTGCTCGCCCAGGAAGTTACGGGCTGTCACTTCATAATCCGGCGCAAGAACGTTGCCTCCGTTAATGGTCAGCTGGGTATCCGGGCTGCCAAAGGGCCGAATCTCTGCCGCAAGGAAGCCTACGCTCACCGTTCCTGCAGAAATCGTGATGGACGCGCTTGCATTCAGGCTGCCGATACCGCAGATACTGGAAGCCTCGCCGTAAACGTCCACAATTGCGCCCAGACAGCGAACATCAATCACACCATCAAAGGATCCGATGCAGGTACCGTTATAACAATGGTTGATCGCCGATATCTTGCCGGCGGTGAAGGAAAGTTCGCCCTTTTCGCTGGACAGGGTGCCGATACCCACCGCTCGCTCGCAGTCGGTAACGGTTTCGATAAGGCCGGTGGAAGAGAAATTCACGCTGCCATTAATGCTGCCGATGGAGACTGCCTCATCGCCGACGCACTTGACTTTGACCTCAGCATTCTCCACATCAATTTCTGCGTGACCGTTGGCACTGCCAATGCCGACAACACTGATACCCGTGCCAGCAACGCGAATAGCGCCGTTAACAAAGCGGATGCCTTTGCCCTCGTTTCTGCCGCCGCCGATACCCACCACCCGGTCGCCGGTGGCGTTTACCGTCAACATACCGGACATATCAAACGTAAGGGTGCCATACGGATTGTCGTAATTGGCGCCGATACCTACGCTGTCGTTGCGGCTATTGATCACCGTCAGATTGCCCTCGCCCATTACAAGCAGCGACGAGCTGGCAGGCACCAGAATACCTTCCTTTTTCAAGGTATTTTCACCCACCAGCACCAGCTTGACATTGCAATTTGTTCCCAGCTGAACGGTGGTCTCCGTAGAACCCTTGATGTTGACATTGACCAGCGTAATGCTGGATTTCGCATTGTCAGCCACGCGAAGGACGATATCTACGGTATGATCCTTCTCACCAATGATGGTCACTTCACCGCCCGGCACATCAATGAAGCCGAACTTGTTAATGGCCATTTCCAACAAGTAGATGGTCTCGCCAGGCTTTGCCGAGTATGCGCGCATTTCGCTGTCGAACTTGGCCATGCTCACATTCTTGCCGACGATCTCGTTTTTGACCTCGTCCCGAATGGCAGGGATGGGATCGGCGATGGGCCGGCCCAGATAATAGCCCTGCACCATGTCCATGCCGTATTCAATAACCTTCTGAAGCTCCTCGGAGGTTTCCACACCCTCCGCCAGCGTCTTAATCCCGTTGAGCTTTGCAAACTCGATGGTATTCTTGACGAACATCTGCTTGTTGGTATCGTTCTGAATCTCGCTGATCAGGTAACGGTCAATCTTGATGACCTGCGGCGAATAGCGCAGCAGGTTGACAATGTTGGAGTGACCGGTTCCGTAATCGTCTACGGCGATCTGACAGGCATTTCCGTCCTTGCTCATCCGACGGATGGCTTCCAGTTCGCGGTCGGAAATGGTGTTCTGCTCCGTCAGTTCAAAGACCACATGATCCATATAGTCGCCATATTGCGCCATCAATTCGGCACAGTCTTCATCGTTGAGGAAGTGCCCGGGAATGGTATTGATGAACAGCAAATGATCGCCGAATTCTTCACGCCGCTCCACATACAGACGCATGATGTTAAACAGCGTAGCTTTCTCAATCTCGTACAGGCGCCCGTATTGCTTTGCAACGTCCAGCACGTCCAGAGGCGACATGGTAATACCGCCGCTGGTGCGCATCAAGGCTTCGTAAGCAAAGATGTTGCCGGTCTTCGCATCAACGATAGGCTGGAAATGATAGGTGAACAGGTTCTTTTCCAAAAGAAGATTGAATGCGCTGTAAAAATCCTTGGATTCCTTGTCTTCCTTGGTTACCTTGCCTTCGCCGTAGCGCATGCGGTTGAGGTACATCTCGCCGACGGCGTACTTGACATAGGATTCCAGCGAGCCGTCCCAACCGGGATTGACCACGCTGCAGCCGCTGTTGACCTCCAGATAGTACTCCTTGGAATTGGTTTCGTTGTACTGTTCCACCTGGCCGAAAAAGTTCTGCATGGCACGGTCAACCGAGCCGCCGATCTCATCGTCTCGTTCAAAGGTATCAATCACCATGAACTCATCGTCAGCAATATGGGCGATGAAGCTTTCGGGCATATTGGCTTTTCGCAAGGTCTCGGCAACGAAGATCAGATGCTCCTCCACTTCACCCATGCCGTAGTGATCATAGATATACGTATACTTGGGCATACCGTATACCGCAAGCGTCATGAAACGATTACGGTTTTCTTCTTTGGAGGCAAATCCGTCGAACCACTTCATTGCGCCCTTCATATTCGGCAGCTGCGTGATGGGGTCGGTAAGCATGGCGTTCTCCAGACCACGCTTCATTCTCTTCTGATGATAATAGTTGAGAGCAGAACCAAAAGCAATATTCAGAATCTTCTGCACACGCTTGATCTGATACTTACTCTGAGCTAGTTCTGCGGTTCTGACGGCATAATAGCCGCATACTTTTTTACCAACATATACTGCGCTGAAAACGTAGACCGACTCCTCAGGCGCCCAGAACTCCAGTGACGGAACAAGAAATTGTCTTTGCAGGGGCAGTGTTTGTCCCGGGAACACGCTCAGGTTCGCCGAGGGAATGACCGTCAGCTCTTTTTCCTCCCTCGAGCTCGCCGGGATATCCTTCTCCATTTCCATCGCGTCAATTTCTTTGTTCAGGCAGACATAAGAGTCGTTCAAAAGGCACATAGATATGGCCCTGTTCAACTGGCTCATGTCATCCATGCCCAGCAGCTGGTCGAGCCATTCATACAGGTAATCCTCGTGGGAATCCATGGTAGAGACCGTCTGGTACAGCTTGGACGCCGCCATGCGCGCACCTTCGTTCGCGGGCTCCAGACAACCGCAGGACTCCGAGAACACCGGATAAAAATGATGTTCATAAATGCCCGGTGCAGCCTCGCCTTTAATAGCTTTTATCGCCAGTTCCAGGCTCAGCTCCGCCAGCCCGTCCAGATTTTCATTGCAGGTGGTCAGGCAGGGATAGAAATATTCAGAACCAGGAACACCGTCAAAGCCGGTAACGATTACGTCCTGAGGCACGCGATAGCCATACTCGCGCAGCGTATCACAAACAGCGAACGCCATATGATCATTGGCACAAAAAATCGCCTTGGGCGGTTTTCCGCCATTGCTCACCATACCGCGAACCAGATTGCTGGCAGGAAGAGACCAAAAACTGCCGTAACCCACCCGTTTGGGGTCATAGGGAATACCGTTCTCTTTGAGCACTTCCTGGTAACAGCGCAGCCGCGCTTCCGTATCGGGATTATTCTCCAGGCCGCCCATAAAGTAAGTGTCCGTGATCCCGTGTTCCCGGATGACATGGTTCATGACGGCCTTATATTCATCATGATACACTTTTCGGATGCACAGACAATCATTGCTTTCGCCGCCAATGAGCAGCACAGGCACGCCGCCGGCTCTTGCCCTGGCAGCAATTTCTTTTGCAACAGACTTGTCCGCAAAAGAATCCATCAGCACAATCACGGCGTCCAGCATGTCAAAATCCATCAGGTTATATACCGTCTTTGCACCGTCATCAAAAGCGTCATGATTACCAAAATCCAGAAAACTGGTGAAGATCATCAGCTTGCAATCCTGCTTCTGGGCAAGGGAAAAGAGACGGGTAAGGTATTCAGATCGGCCCAAATCCTGTAATTTGGTCAAGCACACACCAATAACGAGCTTATTTCCAATCAAGGGGATTTCTCCTTCCTGTATGCGAACGATCATTTTCCTTCTTTGTATCTTTATACCATATTTTGCTTCATCATTCAACAGAAAAACATAAGTACCCTACTTTTTCTTTCCTGCGCATAGCAGCAATGGCAAAGTGCATACTAAGCCCGAACACATTTCAGAAAACAGGGAGGTATACCGTATATGAATCCGTTTGACCTTCGTGCGCCAAAGCTGGAAAGCTGCCTGATGGACTGGAAGGACCTGACACCCCGTCCCTATGACAAACACACCGTGGATCCCTACACCCGTACCCGCATCATCCTGATGAACGGAACAGAATTTGAGGCCACCTGGTTCAGCCATCAGCTGAACCGCAATTGCCCCAACGGTGACGTGCGCCGCTCCGTGGCCATGATCCGTCGTTCAGAACAGCAGCAGCAAAAGCTGCTGGCAGCACTGAAACCGGTGGATGAAACGCTTTTGGAGCATACCATCGGCTACGAGCAACTGGCCGTGGACCTGACCGCGCAATTGGCGCAGCGGGAACCGGATCCCTACGTCAAGTCAGCGCTGGATTTTGCCCTTTTGGAGGATTTTGACCACCTTTACCGCTACGCAGATCTGCTGGATACCGAAACCGGTACCCGTGCAGAAAGTCTGGTTGGCGGCTATACGGAGGTCATGCCCGGACGTCCCACCATTGCTCATCACCGACACCCCTATGATTCCATCAAAAAGCCCATCAATTCCAAAACGGCTGCGTTGGAAACCCGTCTGTGCGTAGGCATCATCACCGCCGCCGAGCAGCAGACCATGAACTACTACATGAACGTATGCGCCGCGTATCCCAACGATATCGGCAGAGCGCTATACCGGGAAATCGGCATGGTGGAGGAGCAGCACGTCTCCCACTACGGCAGCCTGATGGACGTGAACTGCACCTGGCTGGAAAACCTGCTGATGCACCAATACACCGAATGCTACCTGTACTACAGTTGCATGGAAACCGAGACCGATCCCTCCATCCGCAAGGTATGGGAGCGGTTGTTCGAGCAGGAACTGGCGCATCTGGAGAAGGCTGCTATGCTGCTGTATAAAGAGGAACACAAGGAATACCGCCAGGTGGTGGGCGAAGGCGATTTCCCGCCCCCTCTGAAGCTGTGCAGCAACATCGGTTACGTGCGCTCCGTCCTCAAAGGCACTGTGGATCTGACCGCCTGCAGGGAAAGCTATGCCCGAGTCGGTTCTTTGGAGCCGGAAACCGATTTCTTCCGTTACCAGTCCCATATCAACAAGGATGTCAACAGCGTATCCAGTCATCAGGTAATCGTGGATCACATCAACCGCTTCGGCGAGGATTACCGCTTTGAAACCGCGCCCAACCCCATCCCCCAGCTGCGCGACCGCACCAGAGACAACATCGAAGTAGGTCTCAAAGCCACCCAGCGAGAACAGGAGCCCGTTTTGGTCACACCTTGACCGCTTGACGCGGGCAGGCTATAATACACTCAACGCAGCAATGCTCATACAACCAAAGACAAAGGAGTGATCTCCATGCCGGCGATGTTTCCGCCCATGGGATGGAACAGCTGGGACTGCTACGGCGCCGCTGTGACTGAGGATATCGTTCGTCAGAATGCCGCCTATATGGCAGAGCATCTCAAGCAATACGGCTGGGAGTATGTCGTGGTGGATATCCAGTGGTATCAGCCCACTGCGTCCTCCCACGAATACGAGCCTTTCTCCGACTGCGCCATGGATGAATACGGCCGCCTGCTGCCTGCGGTGAACCGTTTCCCCAGCGCGGCGGATGGCCATGGTTTTTCAGCACTGGCCGAATACGTCCATTCACTGGGGTTGAAGTTCGGCATTCACATCATGCGCGGTATTCCTCGCATGGCCGCCCATCGGCACCTTCCCATCCTTGGCACGGCCATTACCTGCGCCGATCTGGCCAATCCCAACTCCATCTGCGCATGGAACCCGGATATGTACGGCGTCAAGCAGAATCATCCGCAGGCGCAGAGCTACTATGACAGCATCTTTCAGCTCTATGCCCAGTGGGGCGTAGACTACGTCAAGTGCGACGACATCGCCCGGGAATATCCCCACTGTAAGCGTGAGATTGAACTGATCTCCAACGCGTGCCGCTCCTGCGGCAGGGAGATGGTCCTGAGCCTATCCCCAGGTCCTGCGCCCATTGAAGAAGCCGAACACCTGAAACGCCATGGCAATCTGTGGCGCATCACAGACGATTTCTGGGATGAATGGCGGCTGCTGAAAGGGATGTTTGAGCGTGCGGAGAAATGGTGCATCCACGCAGCGCCCGGGCACTGGCCCGACGCGGATATGCTGCCCGTGGGCGCTCTGCGTCAGGATTACGACCCAAACGACTGGACAAAGTTCACCCAAGCGGAGCAGCGTACCATGATGACGCTGTGGTGCATGATGCGTTCTCCCCTGATGATCGGCGGCGAGCTGACCAAGCTGGACGCCTTCACCAAAGCGCTGCTTACCAACAGCGAGCTGCTGGCCATCGAAAAGGAGACCTTCTGTGCCCATCCGCTGTATACGCTGGAGGACCGCGCTGCGTGGGTCTCTGTGCGAAAGGACGGTAAGGGGCTGTATCTGGCGCTGTTCAACCTGAGCGACCAGGAACAGGAGCTCACCCTGCCGCTGAGCGACGCCGAGGCGGCGGACGGTCTGACAGCCACCGAGCTGTGGAGCAAAGAAAGCACGGTCGCCAATGGTGCGCTCACCGCCAAACTAGCTGCGCATGATGTTGCTGTGTGGTATCTGCGGTAAAAGCCTGACTGCAAAAAAAGCCGTTCAAAAGCCGGAGCGTCTGCTCCGGCTTTTAATTCGTTTCTTTTTCTTGTTCAGCAAGCGCTTCCCAACCCATACATCGATGTTTCACTCTCAAGATGGAAAGTCATCCAGAAAATCTGCAACAATCGCTTGACAACCGTCAGGACATATGATAAGATAATTTGCGTCGCCGATAAGGCGGTACAAACAACGGTCTGTTGGCTCAGTTGGTAGAGCACATCGTTCACATCGATGGGGTCACTGGTTCGAGTCCAGTACAGACCACCAAAAACCTTCAATCAAAAGATTGAAGGTTTTCTTTATATCTCAAAAAACCGCAGGCACGGCGTCTCTTCCCCATGCCTGCGGTTTTGGCTGTGCCTTATTTCCCAAATCCAGCCCGATATGAGATCCAGCCGTTCCCCCTGCCCTCGGTCAATGCAGGCTTCAGCCCAGAAGGAACGCAAGAACTTCCTGCTGCATTTTGCTTTGTTCGCTGCCGTTCATGATGTGATCCAGCGTTTCATACAAAACGAACTTACCAGCTTCCCGTCCCAGCAGGTATTGCTCCGCATCCTGCTGCAGCACGACCTTATCCTGTCCGCCGCAAACCACCAGCATCGGTTGCTGATATTTCGCTGTGACTTCGTAAATAGGCAGCGTCTGTGCCATACGGAAATACAAACCACCTACCACGTGATAGCCATTGACATTGACACTCCGGGGGATCTGATGCGGGTCGTACGTGGCGGCCATGCATTTCCCCTGCTGCGCGTCCGTTTTCAGGGATGCAGCAGGCGCCAGCAGCACCAGCTTCTTGACCACGTCTGCATAATAACCTGCCAGCATACCGCCGACCACACCGCCCTGAGAGTGGCCCAGCACGTAGATCTCCGTGATCCCCTCCAGATCCTGCGCATATTGCAGGAAAAGCGCAGCATCTTCAACCTCGTTAAGGGGCGTCATGGCTGTAAACTCGCCTTCACTGACGCCATGGCCATTGAAATCAAAGCGCAGGGTCGCAAGACCCGCGTCCGTGAACAGATCGGAAAGGTCCTGGAAAAACGTGCCCGGGCGTCCCATGTCGCCGCAGCCGCCAAAGCCGTGAAGCATCAGCACCAGCGGACACGGCTGATTGTTTTTCTTCTCCAGGCGTCCGCGAAGGGTCAACCCTGCACGATGCAGGGCGATATGGCGCACCGTAGGCGTATCCTGCGAATCGATCACGATATTCAGGCCATCCTCTGCCTCCACCAGCCGCCCGGTCAGATCGGCGGTTTCCAGCCAGCGCAGCGCCGGACTGTCCGTCCAGATGCGCGGACAGGTGATGGTCTCCTGACCATGCTGCATCACGGCCCTGTTGTCAATGTACAGCTTGCAGGGCGCACCGCTGGCGTCCGTACCTTCCAGCATATAACGTGCGCTGAGCGTTCCCCTGTTTGCTTCAGGAAAGACTTGTGTATCCATGCCGCCCGGCAGGATCTTTCCATTGAAAATCGCACTTTCGCAATAGCCGGAAAAGGGAATCATCCGAATGCCGGCAGACAGGCTGTCCAGCCCTGCCGCAGGTTCCAAGCTGAGATGAATACGCATCAATTCCATTGTCAAGCCCTCCCTTTTCTTCGATGATAGCATATACAGAGAGGTTGTGCAACGTTGTTCTGGCCTAATCAACGATAAATCAGCTCACAGGCTCGCCCCATTCATCCTCATCGGCATAGACTGCCCGCAGGTCATTCAGCTGCAGCACCATCGGCGCGCCGCTGCCGGCTAAGCCAGTATTGATATCGATCCGGGTTTCCGCAGCAGTTGCCCGTCCCTTCCGCCACGGTTGACACACTTCCTCCAATCATGGTATACCATAGGAAACCCAATTACAAAAACGAGAACAGGAGCTACTCCCTATGAAACATTCCGCCCTTTTGAAATGGTCTCTTGCTATTCTTTTTTGCATACTGTTCTGCTGCGGTGCCGCTGCCGCCGAAGAACCGATGCTGACTTTCAGCCTGGAAAGCGGATTTTACGCCGAGGAGCAGGAACTAACCATCACCTGCAACGTAGAGGATTCCGTCATTTTCTACACCACTGACGGCAGCATTCCCACAGAGGACAGCGAGGTGCTGGATTATGCGCTGGAGTTGACAGATACCACCGACCTGCCCAATGTGCTCAGCGCCATCGGTGGCACCAACCCGGAAGAAGAGTACACACCTGCCCACAACGTCATGAAAGCCCACGTCATCCGTGCCATGGCGTGGCTTCCGGATGACACCTACACCCCCGTGTACAACGCCACCTATTGGATTGGTGCGGACCGCGAGGAATTGTACGGCGATCTGCCCATCATCTCCATGATGATGGATTATGAAGACCTGTTTGACTACGAGAATGGCATCTACATTCTGGGCAAAGCCTACGACGACTATATGCAAAACATCAGCACGCCGCTGGATGTATGGGAGTACCCCGCCAACTACCAGGCCCGGGGCCGCGAGGGCGAACGTTTGGCCGCGATCGAGTATCTGCCCTTTGAAGGCGAAGGCTTCTCGCTGGACATGGGCGTGCGCATCAAAGGCGGCGCTTCCCGTACCAACAACCACAAGAGCCTGCGGCTTATCGCCCGTGAAGAATATGGCCAAAAGGCTCTTACCTATCCGGTATTTGAAAACAATCTGCGTCAGGACGGCACAGGCCTGGTAGAAAAATACAAGAGCATCACCCTCCGTGCCGGCGGCAATGATACCAGCTTTGCCGTTATCCGTGACCCGCTGATTCAGAATCTGGCCACCGGTCTGCGCTTTACCACCCAGGCAAACACCCCCTGCATTCTTTTCATCAACGGAGAATTCTGGGGACTCAAGACCATCACCGAAGAATACAGTGACAACTATCTCCAATACAACTACGGCGTTGACGACAAAAACGTTGTTATGGTGAAGAACGGCGAGCTGGAAGAGGGCGAAGACGAAGACATGCTGCTCTTTGAGGAGATGTTTGACTTTATCGCCACCAACGATATGAGCGACCCCTCCAACTATCAGCAGGCATGCGAAATGCTGGACGTAGGCGGCCTGGCTGATCTGACGGCTTTGCACCTGTATATTTTCAACAAGGACGGCATTTTTGAGAACAACAACTGGATGATGTGGCGCGCCCGGGAGACGGATGCCTCCAATCCTGTTGCCGACGGCAAATGGCGTTTCCTTGGCTATGATGTGGACTTCTGCGCCGGCGTGTACGACGAAGGCAAGACCCATTCTGTGGACAACATCACCGAAGTACTGCTGGCAGACGCCCAGTATGAGGGGCGGCACACAGCGCTGCTGGTACGCTCCCTTTGGCAGAATCCTGACTTCCGCCAGGAGCTGCTGACCGCCCTGTGCGACGTGCGTAACATCTATTTTGACGCCCGACGTTTCGGCGATCATTTCAACGCCATGCGCAACGCATACGAACCCTATATGCCGGAAACCTTCCGCCGCTTCGGTCCTGCATGGGTCAGCACATGGGATCCGGCGGGCCACCTCGACCGGCAGCTGAATGGGCTGGCGCTGTTCTTCTCCAAGCGCCACATGAACTTCCCCTGGCTGATGCAAGATGCGTTTGATTTGTCTACTCCTGTGGAGGTGACGGTTTCCGTATCTGTTCCAGCCAAGGGTTCCGTGGTGCTCAATGGTGACCGTCTGGATGAGTTTATGACCCGCAAGCAGGGTTTTTCCGGCATGTACTTCCCCGAATACCCCATCACCCTGACTGCTGAACCGGCTGAAGGCGTCACCTTTGTGGGCTGGCAGGCTGAGGGCTGTACCCTGGCAGACCCCTCTGCCGCAACCATTGAAGTGACGCTGACCGATGAAGTCAGCCTGACTGCTGTGTTTGAGTAAGCAACGCGCAGGTGTGGGTTCCCTTACAAATCACAATGGTTCATCCATCAAACCAGCAGCCCTTCCCGGAGTTTTCCAGAAGGGCTGCTGCTCACTCTATCCTGCTTGCTGAGGTGATCTCCATGAATGCTACCCGGCTGTATCTGGCACAAATCGCCCGTCAGAACGCTCTGAAGCCCTATCACGGTTTCCTCCACGGGGAGAACAGCAACCTGGCGCCCATCGTAGCGCATTTCCCCCGCTGGAATCTGGTGGAGGCGGATGGTCTCTGGTGCGCTGCCTTTGTGTATCACTGTTGTCAGGAGGCTGGTTTCCGCTTTCCCTACAGCCCTGAAGAATGCGAAACCTGCAGCCTCGCCGGTTGCGGCGGCTGGGAGGAATTCGCCATGAAGGATCCCCGCATCCTCTACCATCGGGGCGATGATTTCACGCCCCAGCCCGGGGATATCGTACTGTACGATCAGGTTTTCTGCGACGCGGAACACGATCATATTGGCGTAGTCCTGGAAGCGGACGAGGATCATCTGCTCACTGCCGAGGGCAACTGCCCTTTGGGCAATATATCTGGAATCATTACCCGGGCAAGGGATGTGCATATCCGCGGATATATCCGCCTGCCGGACGGATATGTATACTGATCACACCTGGCAAGGATAACGCCCTGGAGCCCGCAGTGCGTCTGCGATCCAGTGAGTGATTTTTCTACAGCAAAATGAAGAGCAGCTGCACTGACCTTGCAGCTGCTCTTCATTTGCACAGGCACCCGACATCCCTGTATCTCCTTTGTTCTGCTGCCGATGTCGCCTTGCGCCTGCCGCTGCCTGGTGCTATACTCGTGCGTGAAACGGAGGGAATCCCGATGCAAAAGCAAGGAATCCGGCGCAAAGCGCTGGCCTCTGCCTTCCCCCACACGCTGCCTATTTTTGCAGGCTTCTGGTTTTTGGGAATGGCATACGGAATCTATATGAACGTGTCCGGCTTCAGTTTCTGGTACCCGATGCTGATGAGCATCACCGTTTTCGGCGGCTCGCTGGAGTTTGTTGCGGTCAGCATGCTGCTGAGCAGCTTTGCACCACTGCAAACGTTCATCATGGCGCTGATGATCCAGGCGCGTCATCTTTTTTACGGCATCGCTATGTTGGACAAGTATAAGGGCATGGGCTGGAAGCGATTCTACCTAATTTTCGGCATGTGCGACGAAAGCTTTTCCATCAACTGTACCGCCAGGATCCCTAAAGATGTGGATAAGGGATGGTTCATGTTTTTTGTCACGCTGCTCAACCAGTGCTACTGGGTCACCGGCTCCACCCTGGGCGGGATTCTGGGGTCGCTTTTCACCTTTAACACCGAAGGCCTTGATTTTGTGATGACGGCCATGTTTGTGGTCATCTTCCTGGAGCAGTGGCTGAAAGAAAAGCGACACTACACAGCACTGATCGGCGTTGCGGCGTCGGTCGCCTGTCTGCTGATCTTCGGCGCAGATTCGTTCCTGGTACCCACCATGGCGTGCATTCTTTGCATGCTGGCATTCCTGCGCAAGCCCATTGAAAAGGCAGGTGGTCTGGCATGACGCTTACCCAACAGGTGATCACCATCGCGCTGTGTGTGCTTGCCACCATGGCGACCCGTTTTCTCCCCTTTCTGGTATTCAGTGAAAAGCGCGAAACGCCGCCCTTTATTCAGTATCTGGGCAAGGCGCTGCCTGCCGCCATCTTTGGGATGCTGGTGGTCTACTGCCTCAAAAATGTCAGCCTAACGGGCGGCACCCACGGAATTCCCGAGGCCATCGCCATTGCCGTAACTGTACTGCTGCACCTGTGGAAGCGGCAAATGCTGCTATCCATCGCCGGCGGCACAGTATGCTATATGCTGCTGATCCAGCTGATCTTCTGACACAAAAACAGGGCGTACAGCCTGCATTTGCAAGCCATACGCCCTGTTTTGCTCTTTACTTATCAATGACGCACCGATTCAAAATCACGTACTGGCCATAGCTCAGCGTGATATACGCCTGATTATCGAAGTTGTCATTCTTGACGATATCCCCTACGCTTTCCATACGGGTGGTATTGTAGATGGCATAATAGCCGCTGTATTTGCCGGTGGTCTTCAAGCGGTAGGTACCGGGCATCACGTCATAACCAACTCGCAGCATGACACCCTCATTGCTGAGCTTGATGGTGTATTCCTCGTAGAAATCGCTGCTGTCCACAGCCAGGCAGCGCTTAAGCTCCACGTAATCGCCGCGTTCAACGGTAATGATCCGGTTGGTATCGAAGGTGTCGTTGAAGATGATGGAATCTATGTCCGAGGTGTCCACGCTGTCGCTAACGCAATAGTACCCGCCATATTCGGACGTGGCAAGCAGCACGTATTCGCCGGGGAGCATGTCCACGCCTACCTTATACATACCGGAATCATACCAGCGCATCCCCGGGAAGGGATCGCTGGCAGCCTGTGCAGCCGTAGTGCCCGCAAGGCACAGAGCCAATACAAGAATCAATGCCAAATAACGCCTCATGATGTTTCCTCCCTATGCTGTTTTATGATTATTGCCTATATTTTCGCTCATTTTGCACCGGCTGTCAACCCATGTCGCAAAATCTCGTTTTTTCTTGTCTTAGCAGCGCTCAAGTGATAAAATGACGAGGAAATCGATCAAGCAAAGGAAACTGATCTATGCAAACCACGCAAATCAGGGACTTCACCAAGGGAAACATTGCCAAACAGCTGGTCGTCTTCTCCATGCCGCTGTTTCTGTCCAACCTACTGCAGGTGGTCTACAACATGGTGGATATGATCATCATCGGAAACCACCTGGGGAAAACCGCCTTGTCGGCAGTCGCTATCGGCGGTGACGTGACCCATTTTCTGACGTTTCTCGCCATCGGCTTTTCCAACGCGGGTCAAGTACTGATCGCCCAACTCATCGGTGCGAAACGGCAAAAGGAGATCGGCGATTTTGTCGGTACCATGAGCGGCTTTTTGATGCTTTGTGCCGTCATCATCGGCGTGGCTGGCCTTTCCCTACGCCATGCTATGCTCACCGTGATGAACACCCCTGCCGAGGCCTACGAAGGTGCGCTGAGCTATTCCAGCATCTGCATGATTGGTTTGGTATTTATTTATGGCTATAATATCGTCAGCGCCATTCTGCGCGGCATGGGCGACTCCAAGCATCCCTTTATTTTCATCAGCATTGCCGCGGTGCTGAATCTGGTGCTGGATATCCTGTTTGTGATGGTACTGGACATGGGCCCGGGCGGAGCAGCGCTGGCAACCGTTGTCAGTCAAGCCGTCAGCTTTATTGCGTGTACTGTGTTTCTGGTCATTCGCCGCAAGGAATTCCAGCTTTCCATTTCCTTTATGCACTTTGTTCGCTGGCGCAAAAACATGCTGGGCAGCCTGGTGAAGCTGGGCGTGCCAATGGCCATTCTGTCCGCCTCCGTTCAGGTGTCCAAGCTGTTTGTGAATTCGTGGATCAACTCTTATGGGCTCGCGGTATCCGCGTTTGCCGGCATTGCCAACAAAATTGCAAACATCAGCTATCTGGTCGCCAACGCCCTGAACACCGCCGGTTCCACCATGGTCGGGCAGAACATTGCTGCCCGTGAATTCGGCCGAGTGAAGAAGGTCATGCTGGAGGTGGGCAAAATCTCCATTACGCTGGCAGTGCTGATCTCCGTGCTGATCTGCGTCTTCCCCCTACAGATCTTCGGAATCTTCACGTCCGATACGGCGGTGCTTGAGCTGGTCAACGGCTACATCCCCATCGCTGTGCTTTTGTTCTTCGGCAGTGCGCTGCGCGCCATCATGAACGCATTCATCAACGGCAGTGGAAATACCCAGGTGAATTTCTTCACTGCCATTCTGGACAGCTTTGTTTTGCGGATTGGGCTGGCGCTGCTGTTTGGTTTGGCGCTTAATATGAAGCATTACGGTTTCTGGCTGGGCGACGCGCTCGCCGGCTTTACCCCGTTCTGGATTGGGTTGATTTTCTACTTTTCCGGACGTTGGAAGAAAGGAAAGGAGCACGTCGAGGCAGAATAAACGCATCTACCTGCTGAAAGGAGCCTTTCTATGGATGAATGGAAGACGTTGCTAAGCTGCCTGCCTGAGCCCGGCGATATCCGCATTGACTGGGATGCCGTCTGCTCTACCGCCTATGCTTCCTTTGCACAGCAGATGGCTGAAACAAAGCAAAATCCCGTCTGGCACGGCGAAGGCGACGTATGGTGTCATACGCGAATGGTTTGTGAAACCCTGGTGGCCATGGATGAATACCAGGCTCAGCCTGTAGAGATGCAAAAGGCGCTGCTGGTGGCGGCGCTTTTGCACGATATCGGAAAAATCCCCTGCACCATTTGGGAGGATGGCGCATGGACCTCGCCCAACCACGCCATTGTGGGAGCCAAAATGGCACGCCGATGGCTGTGGGAGGTTTGCGGACTCTATGGCACACCGGAAAAGCTGCGTATGCGGGAGCTGATCTGCCTACTGGTGCGGTATCATATGCTGCCCGGGCGCGTTACGGAGCAATCCAACGCTGAAAAGCGCCTCGTTCAGATGGCGTCCTGCGGCGCACTGGTACCGGATTTTACCCTGCATCGTCTGTGTATTCTGGCGATGGCAGACACTCGCGGACGCATCGCAGACGATCTGGAGGCTTCGGCAAACACCACACAAAAGTGTGCTGAAGCCGCTGAACATCTGGGGTGCCTCCATGGGCCTGGGCAGAACGGGGTGCGGAACATGTCAGACATCGTTCCGATGCTGTGCCGTCTTCCGGGCACGGATACAGCGCCGTGGCTGGCCTGCCGTTTAGCTCATGTCCCCGTAATAAGCCTTCCTCAGCTGGCACAGGAAGAAATCCCAGCCCTGCCCCTTCAGTCCAGAAAGCTCCAGCGCATTGCCGCTGCCCGCTGCCGGGATCACCTCCGCCAAAAGAAGCCCTTTATGCTTGACGCAGCCCATCTCTCTCAGGAGGGAAGGAAGCAGCTGGTCCGTTCCCTTCAGGGACTGCAGGCAAACGCCCGCATCATCTATCTGGAGGACAGGCATCCTTTACAACCTGAAGAAGCAGAATTGCTAAGCAGCTTTACACCTCCCGAGCCCGGCGAAGCCCCGCTGGTGGAGTGGCTCTGTATGAACGATCACTGATAGCAAAAGCCCGCCGTTTTTGAAAAAACGGCGGGCTTTTTGAATCATTCTCAGATGGGGATGGCAGAGCCGTATGCTTTGACCGGCTTGCCGTTTTCGTCAAACTCGGTGGTGTACCGCACGCGGAACATCACCCGATCGGGCGTCAGCGGCATGTCCACTTCCAGCGTTCTGACGCCGTTGTGGATCTGGCGGTGCATATCTCGGTACATGTCCGCCACTTCCGGCGGGAAAATGCCCATCTCGATAGCAGGTTCAGGATAGTTGCAAACCAGCTCCGGCAGTCCCAGATCGCGCATACAGCGGAAACAGGGCTGCATTTCACGGGTCGCCACATCGTACACCCAGTAATAGATGTTCACTTGTTCACTGGCCGCCCGGAAAATCGACTCACGCCGCATCAGCTCGGCGATCGCATTCTTTTCCGAGGTGATGTTGCGGATCATCTCATAAAAGAGGAAGCTATCCTTGCTTCTGCCGATCATGCGGACATTGCTGCGAATACAGATATTCCCGCACTCACAATCGGTATAGGAACGCCAGGTTTCGCTCTCTTCCTCGTCGCCCGATGCAATGGCCCGCTCCAGCATATCAATGTAGATCTTGCGATTCTTTTCATCAAAGAGCGACAACGTATCGCGGTGGATCAATTCCTTTTCGTTGAGATCAATGCCGATCTCCTGCAAATATTTTGGATTGACCCGCAGCAGTTCCACCTGACCGTTGTGATAGTCGAAAATGGCTGCGCCACCCACATAGTTGCTGAAAATCAGAGTATCGCGGGACTCCGGATCCCAGAAGTCAGCCACGTTCATCGTTTCGATCAGTCGCATAGGCGGCTTGGTGGAACCGACGGTGCTGTCCTTAAGCAGGGCGGTATAATCCTCCTCGGGCATGGGGCGGGCGTAGAGGAAACCCTGAATATAGTTACAGCCGATGCTCTTGAGGTAATCAGCCTGCTGCAGGCTTTCCACACCCTCGGCGATCACCGGAAGGCTCAGCCACTTGGCCATACGTACAACAGAACTGAGGATGGTGCCGCCGCGGTTGGTATCCACGTCCTTGGAGAGGAAATGCATATCCAGCTTCAGGATGTCCAGATTGATATCCTTGAGCACATTCAGCGACGAATAACCGCTGCCGAAGTCGTCCATTTCCACCATGTAGCCGTGCTCATGAAGTTGCTCAATGATCCGGGACGCATGCTGATTGTCGCCGGCGACTGCCGTTTCAGTGATCTCGATACGAAGCAGTTCCACCGGAACATTGTAGCGGGCGCGCAGCTTCTCCAGGCTCTGAATGAATTCCGGATGATAAATATCCTGGCGCGTCAGGTTGATGGAGATGGGTACTGTCTGCACGCCTTCCGCGAGGCACTTCTGAAGATAAATGCACACCTGCTCGAACACATAGAAGTCCAGCTTGGTGATGAAGCCGTTCTTTTCGAAGATCGGGATGAATACGCCGGGAGAAATCAGGCCATGTTCAGGGTGACGCCAGCGCACCAGCGCCTCAGCGCCTACCAGCTTGCCGCTGGAATGATCGTACTGCGGCTGATAGTACACCACGAACTGCTTCTCCGCCAGGGCGTTGTTCATCATGCCGGTGATCTCCTGCTCGCCCAGCATGGCATTACGCAACTCTTCGGTATAGTAGCTGTAACGGGTCACATAGCTGCCCTTGATGGCGGACTGGGCCAAGATGGCGCGGTCCAGCATGGCGTCCGCAGAAAGATACTCGTCGGTGGTGACATAGATGCCCACATTGCTGACGATCTCGTATTCCAGATTGTACTGCTCGATGGCGCGGAGGTACAGCCGGATGAACTCCTCCAGCCGCTCGCCGCTGCGATGGATGAACAGAGCGAACTGATCCGAAGCGATACGGCAGGCATAGCCGTCGTCACCAGCGCTTTGAGCGAGCACATTGGCAATATACATCAACAGGCGGTCGCCTTCGCCCACACCGAATCGATCGTTGATGGCCTTAAACCGGAGGATATCCACATAAACAACGGCATATTGTCCAGCGGCGATACCCTCAGGATCACTGTTGAGCATCCGCTCCACAGCACGGACAAACGCATTGTGGCTCAAAAGGCCGGTCAATTCGTCATATTCGGTAATATGGCGCAGACGGCTGACGGAAAGGATCTCGTCGTTCACATCGCTCAAGGTGATGCTGATCTCATCCCCTACGCCCGGATACACGATGCCGATCCTGTACCAGCGCCACATACCACAGGAAGACTTGAGCAAGTATTCAGAAAAATTCACTTGCGGCTCGTCGGCGGCAGCAATATGCTCCAGCGTTTGGCGAAGCTTCTGCGCCGCCTCAGGCTGAAGAATGCCATCCTCCGCCAAAAGCTGCCACAGGGGGCGTTCGTCGAAGGTGGCGCGGAAACAATTGTTCAGGCTTTCCGGGTAGGTCGTAGAGCCAAACAAACGATGATAACGGATTAAATGGTTGTGGGAGCAATGCGCGCCATGGCTGCAATCTGCCTCGGTAGTGTGCGGCTGCCGGTCAGGCGTCTTAGGCACAGTCAGATCCGCACGGTAGAACAGGTAACTGTCGCCGCCTTGATGTTTGGCGTGCAGCACCGCGACATCTGTCTTTTGGTACAGTTCCTCAAAGGTGCTGCCATCTCTGGGGCTGAGGGCAACGCCCATGCTGACCGAAAGCGTCATCTCTTCCGGGGCGGTGTTAAGGATGCTGGCGTGGATCCGTTTCACTGTACGTTCCACCGTTTCAGCCTCTTTGGCATTGCCTAGGCAGATCACAAACTCGTCTCCACCCACGCGGGCAATCAGGTCTTCCTCCAGAAGCCCTTCGCGCAGCTCGTCCACGATCTTCTTCAGCAGCGCATCACCCGCGATATGACCGTAGGTGGCGTTAAAGTTCTTAAAGCCGTCGATATCCAGCAAAATAAAGGCATAGCTGCTTCCCATGCTGGCCATGTGGTGCACGGCGTTGATCAGACCGTTTCGGTTGAGCACCTGAGTGAGAGGATCCGTCTGGCTGCGGCCATAGAGTTTGGCCAGTTCCTGCTTTTCGTTGTTGATCCGGAGGAACCGGATCTGATACCGGTCCCTGCCGTCGCGGGCGATCATCGCTGCGCTGACGCAGATCCACTGCGCGCCGGAACAGGTTTCCAGCAGCATTTCAAAGACAGAAGGCGCACCCTGGGTTGCCCGGCAGTGCACCGCAAGGGTCGAGAAATAAGACTTGGCCGCCTCCTGATAGTTCAAGGCAACCGGCCATCTCTCCACCGTGTGAGCAAGCTCCGCCATCCTGTCCGGAACCCGAATATCCAGCCCGGCCAGCAGCATACCTTCGCAGTTGGTCAGTATGCCGTACATGGCGTCATATTCGCATACGAAAAAATCCCCTACAGGAAATGTGTATGGGTTTACAAAACCTTCCGCAATTGAAGCAACCCCGATCTTCCTGACCAGATCTTCGTTTCTATTCATCACGATATCCCTCATCGCGTTGTTTTCAATACGGTTAGTATAGCACAACCGACATCTTTCTGCAAGCGTTTACATTGTTTCTTTCAAAACAGAAACCAATGGAAATTGCTGGATTTCCATTGGTTTTCACCACAAATTCAGCTCAGATTATTGTAAGCAATTGAAAGAAACGGCATTTTCATTACCAACGGGGATTACGCATCCAGTGACCAACCGTGATCTCCGTGATAAACCATCAGACGGGTCATGCCGCCATCGATACAGATATTTTCGCCAGTAATAAACCCGGCCTTGTCCGAGCACAAAAACAGTACCATATGCGCGATATCCAACGGATAGCCCACGCGGCCCGCAGGCTGCTGCACTGCATCCGCGCCCTGATATACTGTGTAATCATTATCAATCCAGCCCGGCGAGATGGAGTTGACCCGCACCCGTCCGCCAAGGCTGACTGCCAGCGCGTGGGTCAAGGCATGAATACCTCCCTTGGCCGCGGTATAGCTTTCCGTCTGGGGATGGCTCATCCGGTCGCGGCTGGAGGAAAGGTTGATGATGCAGGCGCCCGGCACGAAATAAGGAGCAAACAGCTTGGTCAGGTAAAAGGGTGCGGTTACGCCTACTCGCTGGGCGTACTCGAATTCCTCATAGCTGCACTCGTCGATGCCTTTGAACAGCGGCGCGGCGTTGTTGATCAGAAAATCCACGTGCCCATAATCGGCGATGACCTTGGCCGCAAAGCGTTCCAACGTGGCCTTATCCGAAAGGTCGCCGGTGAAATAGTCATTTTGCTGAATATCGATGACACAGACCTTTGCGCCTTGCTTAACAAATTCTTCGCAGATGCACTTTCCGATTCCCTGGACGCCGCCGGTGACCACGACCACTTTGTTCTCAAACATGACTGATTCCTCCCCCGGGCAAGGAAAGCCCTTTCAATACTGATCCCATTATAGCAGGATGCATGCTGTACAGCAATCGTCCCAAAAAAGAAAATCCCTGCCGGGCTCCGCAGATACCGGCAGGGATTGGAATGCAGCTATGTGATGATTACTTGGCCTTCTCGCAGGAGAGGAACTTGTACACCAGCGCAGCCAGAACGCCGCCCACCAGGGGAGCGACGATGAAGACCCAAACGTTGGCCAGCGCTTCGCCACCAGCCAGCAGGGCGGGACCAAAGCTACGAGCGGGGTTGACGGAGGTGCCGGTGAAGTGGATGCCGAAGATATGCACCAGCGTCAGGGTGAGACCGATGACGATGCCAGCCACAGCGCCGTTGCTCTCCTTAGAGGTAACGCCCATGATGGTCAGCACGAACACGAAGGTCAGGATCACTTCCACCAGCAGAGAGAGGAGCACGTTGCCGTTATACAGGCCATTGGTGCCCAGACCAGTGCCAGGGGCCAGCAGCTTCAGCACCACAGCACCCAGAATGGCGCCGATGAACTGAGCCACAACATAACCGATGAAATCCTTGGTGGACAGCTTCTTGCTGATCCACATAGCGATGGACACGGCGGGGTTGATGTGGCAGCCGGAGACGTTGCCGATGGAGTAGGCCATGGCCACGATCACCAGACCGAAAGCCAGGGCGGTGAGCAGGTAGGCAGCGTCAGCGCTGGCAGTGCTGCAGCCCAGAACGGCAGCAGCGCCACAGGCGAACAGAAC
Source organism: Clostridiales bacterium (assembly GCA_015056365.1). Classification (GTDB taxonomy): domain Bacteria; phylum Bacillota; class Clostridia; order Christensenellales; family Aristaeellaceae; genus Limiplasma. Next base: position 182,755 of record SVGM01000001.1, read on the forward strand.
CAGAACGAAGGTGCCGATCAATTCGGCAAGATACTTCTTGATGGAATTCATGATAAGTCCTCCCATATGATTTTTGGACGGCCGAAAGGTTCAGGCCGTCGATTCACGCAGGGAAAAACATACCACTTCGCATATGAAAAGTCAAGACCGTGGCGTTACGGCACACCAGCGGTGCAGCATACCTCAGTCTGATTCAGGCATACCCAAAAAATGTCTGCGCCGCTCCCAGTCGCACAGCCGAAAGCGGGCAGACACCGTGGAAATAACATTTTAGCGGATAAAGTTGGTGAACACACCGGGTTCCCGCTGGGGCAGGCCGTATTTTTCCTTGCCCAGCGCAATGCTCTTGATCAGGAAGCTCATGTTGCGGGCCAGGGTGCGCATGGTCTGCAGGCCCTCAGCATCCTTAAGCGCCTCGCCGGGCGCGCCGCCATGGACGCTGTTCCAGTACTGACTGGAGGCAACGGGCATACCGGCAATGGTAAAGAACTTGTTCAATTCATCAAAAGTGGAGGACAGGCCGCCGCGGCGCGCCACCACTACGCTGGCACCCACTTTCATGCGCTTGTCGATATGGGCACTATAAAACAGCCGGGTCAGCAGCGCCACAAGCGTAGCATTGGCCGAAGCGTAATAGACCGGGCTTCCCACCACCAGACCATCGCAGAATTCAAACTTTCCGGCCACTTCGTTGACAATGTCGTCAAAAACACACTTGCCCGTTGCGCCGCACTTACCGCAACCGATGCAGCTGCGGATGGGCAAATGTCCCACGTGCAGGGTCTCCACTTCCAGCCCTTCCTCGTGGAAGATCTTCTCCATTTCCTTCAGGGCGATTGATGTGTTTCCGTTTTCGTGGGGACTTCCGTTGAGCATCAATACTTTCATGATTTCATTCCTCCTCAGACGATTCTTTCAGTCAGCCGTCAGCGCAGCAATTCATTCCTGAGGCTCCAGGACAAAGTTCCGGAACGCCGCCTCTCCGCCCGACTGAATCAGGGACTGTGCAAACAGTCCGAACCGGTTGCCGGTGAAGTGATCCAGCAGGAAGGCAATAGGATGCACTTCTCCCATAGCCTTCCAGCCATCTTCCGTCCAATAGGCGAAGGCCGCCGTATCGCAGTCCGGGCCAAAACGCATTTCCGCGCGAAGGCGTACCCTGGGCAAAGGCCAGTTCATGGCAGCACGTTCCACACCCTCTTCCGGGTCTCCTTCGCAGCGGGTGCGTACGATCAAGACATACGCGCCTTTTTCCTTTTTCAGACCGATAAATCCCCAGCGACTCTGCAGCACGCATAGACCGGCGATATCTCCGTCCCGCAGTGCGGACGCATCCAGTTCCACCTCTGCCTGGCACCCAGGAAGCATCGCCCGTTGTGTCAGGATGTTCCGGGTACGGGTCAGGCTGGGTGATACCGCACCTGTGCGAAGCCGCAGCGCACCCTCCCCCATCTGCACCAGATCCAGCCGGGGAATATGATTCCATTCCCAGACATTCTTGAGCACCGGAGAAGTAAAATCGTCACCGGCCCACAGGGGCGCATACAAATAGCCCGGTCGGGTAGTCAGGCTGCACACCGTAAGGGGGATCTTCCCATCGATGCCCAGCACCGGAAAGCCGTTCTCCCATGTCATGGTCATCAGCACCGGGATCCGCCCGGCGGCGCCGGTATCCTGGAACAGAATGGCGTACCAGCGCCCATCCGGTGTGTCTACGATGCCGCCCTGGGCAACGCCGTCATCCCGCAGGCCCATGTCGTCATCCATCACGATGCCGCCGCGGAACTCGCCGGTGAGGCTGTCGCTCATCAGGCAGGTCTCCACACGCCGCCATCTGTCTTTTCGGGAGTGGATCAGGAACAGATAATAGTTGCCGTTGATCTTGTAGAGATGGGAACCCTCATAGCCAAGATAATCACTATCACCGTAGTCGGCTATCACCCGGTTCAAGCCGCCCTCTTTGGGGCCGGTGAGCTCCGCATTCAGCTCGATGAGGCGAATTTCCTTGTTGCCATAGGTCAGATAGACTCGGTCATCATCATCGAATAGAAGTGAGCAATCGTGGTAGAAGCCATCAATGAGGCTCCTGCGCCACGGCCCTTCGATGTTTTCCGCACGAAAAAGATAGGTCTTGCGGGTATCATTGGCCACAAAGATCACATAGAATGTGCCCTTGTGCCAGCGCAGCGTGGCGGCCCACATGCCTGCGCCGTAGGCGTTGCCCTCCTCCAGGCGCTGCCGGGGCGTATCGTCCAGCACATCGTAAATGCGGGTGCAATATTCCCAGTTGATCAAATCGTAGGAGCGAAGGATCACGCCGCCAGGCATGAAATACATGGTAGTGGATATCATGTAGTAGGTATCTCCTACCCGGATCACGTCCACATCCGGAAAATCCATGCCGGTCAACGGATTTTGCCCCACCACAACCGCATCGGCAGGATGGAATTGCCAGTTTTCCAACGTTACGCCTTCCCCGATGAGGAAATACGCTTCATGCTCGCCGCTGACAGTCACCGGCAGGAGCAGATCCCGCGGGGCATTGGTGGCAGGCAATGTCCACTGCGCAGCAGGCGCGCCCTGCGGATCATCCAAAAGGAGGCTGACGCAGCCGGTGTGCTGGGCAGTAAAGCGCAGCGTGACGCCGCCGATTCCTGTGGCGCAGTTCACTTCTCCCGCAGGCAGGATGGTTTGATTCCGATCAGCCATGATGATCAATCCCCTTGTTTTTCAGATGATTATTCCATTGACTTTTGATGCCGTTCTTCTGGCACTACTATAACGTTCAGAGCCCGCATTGTCAACCGTGACTGCCTTTGCCCACGGTTGACGCGCAAAGCGGAACATGATACACTTTCGCCGTATGCATTTTCCTGCCTGGGCAGGTATTGAAAGGAAGCATCGATATCTTATGAAACTGCTCAATCAAATCCTCCGCGGCGTGGTCATCGGCGTGGCCAACATCATTCCCGGCGTATCCGGCGGCACCATGATGGTGTCCATGGGCATCTATGATACGCTGATCCACTGCATCACCCATCTGTTCAGCGAGTTCAAAAAGAGCATCAAGACTCTGCTTCCCTATGCCATCGGCATGGTGGTCGGCATCGTGGTGCTGGCCAGTCTGCTTACCTATCTGTTCGAGCATCACGCGCTGCCTACATCCACTGCCTTTATCGGCCTGATCCTGGGCGGCCTGGGCCCCATCGTGGCCAAGGTGGACCGTAAAAAGATCAACTGGGTGGCTATCGTGATCTTCCTCTTTTTCTTTGTGGGCATCATCGTTATGGCGCTCACCGGCGACGTGGCCAACCCCGAATCGCTGCAAATGAACGTTGGACAGTTCTTCGTTTTGATCGTGATGGGCTGCATCGCTGCCGCTACCATGATTATCCCCGGCGTATCCGGCTCCATGGTGCTGATGCTGATGGGCTACTACACCCCCATCCTCAACGCGGTCAGCAATCTGAAAGATGCTGTCTTTGCACTGGATTTTGCTGGTATGGTACTGCCTGTGCTGACGCTTTTGCCCTTCGGCATCGGCGTGGTGCTTGGCATCTTTGGCGTAGCCAAGCTGATCGAGTGGCTGCTGGCCCGCTTCCCCATCCAGACCTACTGCGGCGTGCTGGGACTGGTGTTGTCTTCCCCCGTAGCGATCCTTTTGCGTACCGATCTGACCGGCGTCAACTGGGTGACCATCCTTGTCAGCGTGGTAACGCTCGTGCTGGGCTTTGTAGCCGCCATGTTGCTGGCACGCGGCAGTCAGGAAGAAGCCGCGCCCAAGGCATAACGAACAGCTTTTTGAACGGTTTTCTACAAGAGCGTACGCAGACGCGGCGCTCTTTTTTGCTGCGTGTTTCCCTTGCTGCCATCGTTTGTTCACGCTTTGTTTTATTGCAATTTTTGCATTTTCGGGCTATACTAAGATGCACATTAGTATGTACCGAGGAAGTGGACAGATGAAACTGGGTATTGTAGGTCTCCCCAACGTAGGCAAAAGCACTCTTTTTAACGCAATTACCAAGGCCGGCGCACAGGCGGCCAATTATCCTTTCTGCACCATCGAGCCCAACACCGGCATTGTGCCTGTGCCGGACAACCGTCTGGACGTGCTGGCGCAGATGTATTCCCCCAAGAAGGTGACCCCTGCCACTGTCGAGTTTGTTGACATTGCTGGTCTGGTAAAGGGCGCCAGCCGGGGCGAAGGTCTGGGCAACAAGTTCCTGTCCCATATCCGTGAGGTGGACGCCATCGTGCACGTGGTGCGCTGCTTTGAGGATGAGAACATCATCCATGTGGATGGTTCCATCGATCCCAAGCGGGACATCGAGGTCATTCAGCTGGAGCTGATCCTGGCCGACCTGGAAACTGTACAGAAGCGTACCGACAAAGCCCGCCACCTATTCAGGGGCGGCGACAAAAAAATGGCGGCGGAAGCCGAGCTGGGCGAGCGCCTGCAGGCCCATCTGGAAGCGGAAAAGCCCGCACGTACCATGCCCATGACCGACGATGAGAAGGCCATTGTCAACGGCTGGTTCCTGCTGACGGATAAGCCCGTGATCTACGCCGCTAACATCGCTGACAGTGACGTGGGCGAAGGCGAAGAGGATCTGCCCTATGTGAAGGCCGTCAAGGAGCTGGCCGACGGCGAAGGCTCCCAGGTATTCATCGTCAGCGCGCAGATCGAAGAAGAAATCGCACAGATGGACGCTGAGGAGAAAAACGAGTTCCTCACTGAGCTGGGCTTGGGGCAAAGCGGTCTGGACCGCCTGATCGCCGCCAGCTACGAGCTGCTGGGGCTGATGTCCTTCCTGACCGCAGGCGCTGACGAATGCCGCGCCTGGACCATCACCAAGGGCACCAAAGCGCCTCAGGCTGCAGGAAAGATTCATACCGACTTTGAGCGCGGCTTCATTCGCGCCGAGGTGGTCTCCTACGATGATCTGACCACCCTTGGCAGCATGAACGCCTGCAAGGAAAAGGGTCTGGTGCGCAGCGAAGGCAAAGAATATGTGATGCAGGACGGCGACATCGTGCTGTTCCGTTTCAACGTGTAAAAGGGGTTCTGTTGGATGAGCAAGCTATCGTTCTTTTTCAAGCGGCTGGTACGGATGGATTTCAAGGCCATGTGGAAGACCACGGGCATTCTCAAGGAGCGCAGTGGCAAAAGCCGTCTGTGGCTTCTGTGCGACATGCTCCGCTGCGCGCTGAAGTACAATGCAGGCTATGTGGACTACAAGATCGCCCAGATGTATCGGCTCAATGACGAACAAAAGAAGACCCAGATCACCCGCGGTCTGAGCAACACCATCGTTCGTCGCATGAACGACAAGGCGTATTGGTATCTGTTTGATGACAAGGCCACCTTCAACGACCTGTTCAAGGACGAAGTGGGCCGCAACTGGATGAAGGTAAACGAAAAGACGGATCTGGATACATTCAAGGCGTTCCTTTCTGAAAACCGCGACCTGATCGCCAAGCCGCTGGAAGGCAGCAGCGGCGTGGGCATCGAGCGCTTCACCAGCGACCACTGGGAAGGCCGCGAGGAGGCGTTCCTCAAGGAACTGCAGGAAAAGCAGATCGGCATTATCGAAGAGAGGGTCATTCAGCATCCGGATATGATGAAGATGTGCCCCACCTCTGTCAACACCATCCGCATCGCCACCCTGCTGGGCGACAAAAAGCAGGGCATCGTTTACGCGTTCCTGCGCATCGGCAACGGCAATGTGATGGACAACGTGGATCAGGGCGGCATGGCGGCCCGGGTGGATCTGGACAGCGGGATGCTGCTCACCGTAGGCGCGGACAAGCAGGGCAACACCTTCACCGAGCATCCCATGACCGGTACGCCTATCATCGGTTTCAAGGTGCCCTTCTTTGAAGAAGCCAAGATCATGTGTCTCGCCGCCGCCCAGAAGGTACCCCAGATGCGCTTTGTGGCGTGGGACGTTGCCATCACGGAAAAAGGCCCTGTCTTTATCGAAGGCAACAGCTTCCCCAGCCATGCAGTGCCTCAGTTTGCCGCCCATTATCCCGACGGCATCGGCATCATGCGGGAATTCCGCGAATTCATTGATATTTGATCTTTTCCGGGGAGTATTCCCCGGTTTTGATATTCCAAAAGAAACGGCCATCGCGCTAAAGGGGGAAATCGTCCCATGAAAAAATGGCTTAGTCTGCTTCTTTGTTTTTGCCTTACCATCATTCCGCTGGCTCAGGTTGAAGCCCGCGGAGAAACCTTCACCGTGATGATTTATTTGTGCGGCACCGATCTGGAATCCCAGGGCGGCATGGCCACCTCCGACCTGACGGAGATGGTTCGCAGCGGCATACCGAAAAACGGTGATGTGAACATCTATATCCAGACCGGCGGCACCAGCCGCTGGCAGACCAACGGTCTTTCAAACCGCAAAGCGGAACGCTGGTCGCTGAGCGAAAACGGGATCAAGAAGCTGGAGACCCTTGGCAGTGTGAATATGGGCGCCGCCAATTCCCTTCAGGACTTCATCGAATACGGCTTTGAGAACTTCCCCGCCGATCGCTACGGTCTGATTTTCTGGGACCATGGTTCCGGCGCCACCGGCGGCCTGTGCCACGATGAGATCACCGGCGATTGTCTGTACTACCCGGAGATCTATTCCGCCCTGGAAGGCGCTACCCGCGGCATGCGCGGCACGCCCTTTGCTTTTATCGGCTTTGACGCCTGCCTCATGGGTTCCTATGAGATGGCGCTGCACCTGATGCCTTTTGCTGAGTACATGATCGCCAGCGAGGAGCTGGAACCTGGTACTGGCTGGAACTATACCGGCTGGCTGCCTACGCTGGTGGCGGACCCCGGCGTGTCCATGGAAAAGCTGGGCAAAGTGATCGTCGACAGCTTTGTCACCACCACGGCGCAGTATGGCCGCAGCGAATATGCCACTCTGTCGGTGATTGATCTGAGCGAGATGGATCCGCTGATCCGTGCGGTGGAGGAAATGGCTGTTTCGCTGGACGGTGCTCTGGACAGCGACCTGAGCTCCATCTCCCGTCTGCGCCAGAACATGCGCTCCTTCGGTCAGATCTCCAACGCTGCCTCCGACATGGTGGACATGACCACCTATGCTGAGGTCTTCGCCCGCTATGACCAGGATGCCGCTTCTGAGATCAAGACCGCCCTGAAGGACGTGGTGGTTTACTCCCGCTACACCAACAACCTTTCCGGCGTTACCGGCCTGAGCATTCTGATGCCCTTCTCCACCCGGTATCAGTCCTCCACCTACATGAAGTATTACGATACCGAAAACCTGACCCCCAAGCACACTGCCTTTGTCAAAAACTTCCTCAACGAACTGGGCAGCGGCTCCTCCTCCGGCCAGGGCTATGGTTTCGGTTCCGATCTGTTCGGCTTTGGTCTGCCCAGCATCTCCTCCCAGAGCGTGCAGTCCGCTGAGATCGACTGGTTCTCCCAGTATTCCAGCGATCAGGACAGCTACAGCCAGAATGCCGGTGACCTGTGGGGCAGCTTGTACGGTTCCGGTTATCAGGAAAGCAACGCCTCTGATTTCTCCCTGGGTTCCTTCCTGGGCATGCTCTTTGGCGATAGCAGTTCCGGCTTCGACTCCTCCTACGACAGCTACTCCTCCAGCCTCTGGGGTGACCCCAGCGCCTATTCCGACAGCAGCTTCGCCAGCGACAGCGGCTACGGCAGCAGCTTCACCGATATCTGGGGAACCTCCGACTCTGCCTACGATGACAGCTGGTCCAGCTTCTGGGGTACTCCCTCCACCGGTTCTACCGGTGGCACCGGTGACCTCTGGTCCAGCTTCTGGGGCACTCCTTCCACCGGATCTACCGGCAGCACCGATGACCCCTGGTCCAGCTTCTGGGGCACTCCTTCTACTGGCTCTACCGGAAGCACTTCCGGCAGCACCGGCGACAGCTGGGCTGATTTCTGGGGCGTTTCCTCCAGCACTGCCACCCCTGCACCGACGAATACCCCTGTTCCTGTACAGGAAACGGATGACAGTCACGTAACCATTCAGACGGCCGACGGCGAAGTAACCCTGGAAAACCCCTTTGCCGGCACGGACAGCGAATACGCCTATACTCTTGAGCTTACTGAAGAACAGCTGGATGTGCTGGGCAAAGTAGAAGCCAACCTGATGATGGACATCAGCGATCCCGACTTCGAATGCTATGTCGAACTGGGTTACGTCCAAGATGTGGTCGTGGACTGGAACCGCGGCAAGATCTACGGTTTGTTCGACGGCACCTGGGCGACGCTGGGCGGCCAGATGGTCTGCATGTATGACCAGGTGGCCAATGAACGCTACGTCCGCTCGCTGATTCCTGTCACCCTCAACGGCGAAGAGTGCTATGTGCTGGTCATCTTCGACGAAGAAAATCCCCAAGGCCAAGTGGTTGGCACTACCGAGGGCTACACCGAGGACGGTCTGCCCTCCCGCGGTATCACCGAGCTGAAGCCGGGAGACAAAGTCATTCCCCAGTATGAGCTGCTTTACTGGGATGCAGACGGCAACCAGCAGTCCGAGCCCTTCGAAGGCGATCCCATCATTGTGGGCAGAGATGGCACCATCCCCTTCGGCTATGAGGAAGTGGAAGGCGACGTGGACTACTGCTACGGTTTCTGCCTGACCGACATCTACGGCGATGAAATCTTTACCGACTTTATTACCCTGTCCTACTAAAGCGAAGGTATCAAGGAGGCATATACATCATGAGCGAAAACCAGCAATGGGAAGTGCAGAACGAAGAAATCGCTGAGCCTGTTGCGAACGATACGGACCAAGCGCCTCAGGAACAGGACGAGCAGGCTGATTTGGATATCGCTGCGCAAAGCATAGATGCCTGCGACGAAGCACCTGCCAAAGAACCAGTCGGGGACGCCGAAGCATTTGATTTCAGCGCCGCCGAAGAAAAACTGATGGCGCTGCAGCACGAGCTTCAGGTGATGAAGATCCCTATGGTGATCGTGCTGGAAGGCTGGTCTGCCGCAGGAAAAGGCGTGATGGCCGGTGAGCTGCTGGAGGGTCTCGATCCCCGCGGCTACCGGGTATGTGTGCCGGAACGCTTCTCCAAGGACGAGGATCTTTATCCCGCCATGCGCCGCTACTGGGTCAACATGCCCCGCCAGGGAATGGTGTCTCTGTTCATCGGCAGCTGGTATCACGACCTGTGCAAGGCCATGGTGAAAGGCAAGAAGGAACAGCGGATCGCCGGTCTGCTGAATCAGATCACGCTGATGGAGCAGATGCTGGTATGCGATGGCGTGCTGGTGGAAAAGTTCTTCCTTGATATTCCCAGCAAGGTGCAAAAGCAGCGTCTCAAGGATATGGAGAGCAAAAAAGCCAAACGCGCCAACGTCAAAAAGTCTGACTGGGAACAGAATAAGCAATACGACCGCTGGCAGCAGATCTACCAGCAGGTGATGGACGAAACCCAGTTGCCCGGCGCGCCCTGGCATGTACTCAACAGCGAGGACAAGAAAGCCTGTAAGCGCGCCCTGTACGAGGCCATTATGGCTTCCATGGAGCGGGCCATAGCCCAGCGAAAGGCGGAAGACCGCTCCTGGGATACGGAGACGCTGGCGGATCATGACCCCATCCCCACGCAACCCATCCCCCATCTGGAACTGTTCGATACCGACCTGCCTCTGGAGAAGGAATACCAGGAAACCGTCAAAGCGGCTCAGAAAAAACTGCAAAAGCTTCAGTTTGAGCTGTACCGCAAGGGCATTCCCATGGTGGTCGCCTTTGAAGGCTGGGACGCCGCCGGCAAGGGCGGCAGCATCCGCAGACTGACCAGCGCGCTGGATCCCCGGGGGTTCACGGTGGTTCCCATCGCCTCCCCCACCGCCGAGGAAAAAGAACACCATCACATGTGGCGTTTCTGGAAGCAGCTGCCCATGGATGGCGACATCCGCATCTTCGACCGTACCTGGTACGGCCGTGCGATGGTGGAACGGCTGGAAGGCTTCTGCACCGACGCGCAGTGGAAGCGCTCCTATGAAGAGATGAACCTGTTCGAGCGCGACCTGCATCAGCACGGAACCATCATCTGTAAGTTCTGGCTGCACATCAGCCCCGACGAGCAACTCAAGCGCTTTAACAAGCGGATGAACACGCCGGAGAAGCAGTGGAAGATCTGCGACGAGGACTGGCGAAACCGTGAAAAGTGGTCCCAGTATGAAGTCGCCGTGGACGAAATGCTTCAGAAAACCAACACGGCCTATGCCCCCTGGACGGTGGTGGAAGCCGACAACAAGCACTATGCCCGTATCAAAGTGCTGGACACCGTCATCGCAGCCATTGAAAAGCGGCTGGAAGCGGAATGAATCACATAAAAACGGCCCCTGCGAATCTCGCGGGGGCCGTGATTTGTTTACATAAAATAACAAGCTCACTCCTGCCGAAGTAACGACAAATACCCGTTGAGCTGCATCAACTCCGCACGGCGCGTCTTTGCATCCGGCAGATACCGCTGCACATGAGCGTGAAAAGCCGACGAGTGGTTCAAATGTACCCTGTGGGATAGCTCATGTACAATCACATAGTCAATCAGTTCCGGCTTACAATGCATCAGCGCTGCGTTGAGCCGCATCGCGCCCTTGCTGCTCATGCTGCCCCAGCGAGTTTTTGGATAGGCAATGGTTATGCCGGCAGGCTGAATCCCCATCACCTGAGCCCAGTAGGCAGTGCGCTGGGGCAAAAACGCCTTGGCCTGTGCTTTCAGCCAGCGAAGGGCGTGGCTCTTAATCTCGCCCGACTGCGGCAGGGTAAGGACGCCGTTTGCACATTCGGGCTGTCGCACCGACGCTGTGGCGACCCTGAGCACGCCGCCAAGATAAGGCATTACCCCGCCAGCCTGAAACACAGGCGTCTGGTTGCGCTGACGCAGTTGCTTTTCCTGAGCCCGACGAATCCAGTCTTGCTTTTCTAAGACAAACCGCTCAATCATGTATCCCGGCATCAGTAGCGGTGTGCGAACCGTCACCCTGCCGTCCCGGTCCACATGAACAGAAGTGGTGCGCCGGTTGGAGCGTACCACTTCATAGCTGATATCATTTTGCATACGATCAGTCATAATTGAGCCCCGGATAGAAGCAAGCCGTTCGCACGAAGGTTGCTCCGCAGCTGCGGGCCAGCATACGCTGCGCCACATTGCGCCGGATCACGTCAGCCTCCACATAGGTAACGCCCATTTCGCAGAGCTGCTTCATGCCGGCGGCGACCATGCATTTGGCCAGCCCCATACGGCGGTAACTGGGCACCACATACATACCGATGAGCTTGGCAGCCTGTCCCTCGCCGGTGAAGGCGATCTCGCCCACCAGTTCACCATTGCGCAGCATGCACAGCGCAAAGAAATGCGGCATGCTCATGTAGCGCTGAAGCACTGCAGGCTGGAGCACATTCAGGCGATAGGTGTTCATCCGGTTCATGAAGCCGGTCACCTCGCCCTGATTGCGGAACGGTACATATTGCAGTTCATAGCCCATGGGCGCTGCGGGGCGGGCATTGGGAACGCCCAGCTGCAGCACATCCAGCATATCGTTTGCATCAAAGCCGCTTTCCAGATAGAAACCCATCATGGAAGTATCCTGCGGACTGACCTGCGCAAACACGCGGGCAGGCATATTGGCGGTCTGCTCATGTAGCTGCCGTACCCTTGCCAGCAGCGCGCCCAGCAGCATATCCCTGCCAGGGCCCTGAGAGCGGATGCTGATATAAAGATTCACAGGCTGTTCAGGGAAAAGATAAGGATGGTATGTAGGGATGATAAATCCCTCTGCAACCGTCTGATTTGCGCTGTCCGCAATGTAAAACACGTTCTCCGGCAGCATACCGTTGACCGACTGCGGCGGGTGAAAAATTCGCATCAGGGTGCTTCTCCTTCCAAACAAAAGTTTTCCATCGTTATTCTACCGCAATTCGTCAAGATATGCAAGCAACAGCCAGCAAGTGACGGTGCCACCTGCCGGCTGTTGTTATCCTGTCCCAATTTTTCCGGGTATATCCGTATTTGTCTTCCTTATGCCCTGAGCATCCCGACCCGTTCGTCGGCCCAGAACGTTTCGCCGCTGCCCAGCCGAAGCACCCGCCGATAACCAGCGCGCACCAACAGCTTCATGGCAGCGTCAAACCCGCAGTCCAGCAGTTCGGCACGGTGACAGTCCGACGTGATGGTCACATCGCCGCCCATCTCCCGCCATGCGCCCAGCAATTCCAGCGTGGGATAGGGCGTTTGCATGTAGCCCCGGGCGATGGCGCCGGTGTTGATTTCCAATACACCTAAACCACGGATGCTTTCCAGCGCATCTAAAGCGATATGGCGATAGGCAGGGTCTTTTTCGTCGAACAGGTTGGCTTTGACGGCGTTCTTGCGGATCAAGTCAAAATGACCGATGATGTCCGGCTTGCGCTCCCGGATGCCTTGGCAGAACACATCGTAGTAATGCTTGGCCATGGCAAGGCCGTCGCCGTCCATGTGCGCATCCACATATTTGCGCAGCAGCGCAGAGCCGCCGTCGATGGATACCCATTCCCCGTCCAGCTGGGCGGGGGTGCCGTCGGGGTTATGCACATAGTGGCTGGAAGAAATCACATAATCCATCTGCTGGCGATGGCGGGCTTTCACATGCTCCGGGGCAATGATGTCCTCTTCCACACCCACCCAGATACGCAAATCGCCTGTTTGCTGCTGCAAGGTGCGCATTTCCTCCAGATAAGCCGCTTCCCGTGCCTCATCCATGGAGTAAGCAAACTCGAACCCCTGCTCCCCATGATCGGTAAAGCCAAGGCTGAGAAAACCCAGCGCCTTGGCCTTTTCGATCATCTCTGCGGCGGTGTTTTTGCCGTCACAGTGCGTGGTATGGGAATGTGCATTGGAGAGAAACTTCATTGCATGCGCTCCTGCTTGACCTTCTTGTCGATCACGTGGCGGCGGGCCAGTTCACGGGTCACGTCTTCCAAGGAGATGCCCATGTGGATCATCAGCACCATGGCATGGTACACCAGATCGCCCAGCTCGTAGACGGTTTCTTCCTTGTCTTCCTTGGCACCGGCGATGAGCACCTCGGTGCATTCCTCACCCACCTTCTTGAGGATCTTATCCCGACCTTTTTCGAACAGGTAGGTGGTGTAGCTGCCTTCCACTGGATTGGTTTTACGGCCTTCAATCACCTTCATCAGGTCGCTGAGGGAGAAGGGACGATTGTTCTCGTCCTCGTAGCCCTCGTTGAAGAAGCAGCTCTCTGCGCCGGTATGACAAGCGGGGCCGGACTTTTTCACCTGCACCACCAGAGCGTCGTTGTCGCAATCGGAGGTGATGGAGACGATCTCCTGCACGTTGCCGCTGGTCTCGCCCTTGCGCCACAGGCACTTGCGGCTGCGGCTAAAGAAGCAGGTACGCTTTTCGGCAAGGCTGATGCGCAGGCTTTCCTCGTTCATATAGGCCAAAGTAAGCACCTCATGGGTGACATAATCCTGCACAATGGCGGGAATCAGGCCATTTTCATCAAACTTCAACGTGGCAATCCACTGGTTTTGCTGTTCGTTCATAATGGGTTTCCTCCCTTAATCAGTAAAGGTTAGATGCGCATGGGCACGCCCTGTTCCTTCAAATAGGCCTTCAAAGCGTTGATCTCCACTTCCTGAGAGTGGAAGATGGAAGCCGCCAGACCCGCATCCACGCAGGGCAGCTGGAACAGGGTGACAAAGTCCTCCATGCAGCCTGCGCCGCCGGAAGCGATGATGGGCAGGCGCACCACATCGCCAATGGCCTTGAGCATTTCCAGATCGAAACCCTTGCGCACGCCGTCGGTATCGATGGAATTGAGCACGATCTCGCCTGCGCCGTGATCCTCTCCAAATTTTGCCCATTCGATGGCATCCCGGCCGGTATCCTCCCGGCCGCCACGGGCGAACACATGGAAAGAACCGTCCACCCGCTTTACATCCATGCTCAGTACCACGCACTGGTCGCCGTACCGCTTGGCAGCGTTTTCGATCAGGCTGGGATCCCGCAGGGCGCCGCTGTTGACGCTGACCTTATCCGCGCCGCATTTCAGCACCCGGTCGAAATCGTCCACGGTGTTGATGCTGCCGCCCACCGTCAGGGGGATGAAAACCTCGGCGGCCACGGCCCGCAGGGCATCGGCGAACAGGGGGCGACCCTCGGCAGAGGCGGTGATGTCGTAAAACACCAGTTCATCCGCACCGGCCTGGTTGTAGAAACGGGCCAAGGTGACCGGGTCGCTCACGTCCCGCAGACCCGCAAAATTAACACCCTTGACCACGCGTCCGTTGCGCACGTCAAGGCAGGGAATGATTCGCTTAGTCAGCATGCTTCCACCTCACCTCTGGCTACGCCCAGTGCGCGGGACAGATCCAGTCTGCCCGCATAAAGAGCCTTGCCCAGAATCGCGCCGTATGCGCCCATCTGACGCAGGGCGGCAATTTCCGCTTCCGTGGTCACGCCGCCGGAGGCAATCACCTGCAGCCCCTCGATGCGGCAGAGTTCTTCGTAGACAGCCAGATTGGTGCCTGAAAGCTCGCCATCCTTGCTGATATCGGTATAGATGACGGTTTTGACGCCCATATCCCGCAGTTCCTTGCAGAAATCCACGCCTGCAACACTGCTGGTTTCCAGCCAGCCGTGGGTAGCCACATAGCCATCCTTGGTATCCACGCCCACGGCGATCTTTGCGCCGAAAGCGTCCACCAGCTCCTTGAGCAAAGGGCGATCCTTGATGGCCATGGTGCCCACGATGATACGGTCAACGCCCAGCGCCAGCGTGTCCTCCACGTTCTGACGGGTGCGCATACCGCCGCCCACCTCCACATGGAGACCGGTCTTGCACAGCTCGGCGATCACGCCCCGGTTCATGGGGCTGCCGTCCTTGGCGCCGTCCAGATCCACCACATGGAGCTGGGTGGCCCCCGCGGCGAGGAAGCCTTCCGCCACTTTGCAGGGGTTATCGCCGTATACGGTCATGCGGTCGTAGTCGCCCTGACGCAGGCGAACCACCTGTCCGCCCCTGAGGTCAATGGCAGGTAAAATCAGCATACCGTGCCCTCCTTTGCGAATGACGCAAGCATTTGAAGCCCGATCTCGCCGCTCTTTTCCGGGTGGAACTGCGTGCCGCATACGTTGCCGCAGCGCACTGCACCGGGCACAGTCACGCCGCCGTATTCAGAGGTGGCGACCCATGCGGCTTCGCAGTCGGTGGCATAGAAGGAATGCACATAATATACGTGCGCGCCTTCCTTGATGCCTGTCAGCAGCACGTCCTGCGGCTGATGGAAGGTGAGGCTGTTCCAGCCCATGTGGGGTACCTTCATGCCCTCAGGCAGCACGGGGGCCAGCGGCATCACCTTGCCGGGAATCAGCCCCAGACCCTGATGGCAGCCGTATTCGTGGCTTTCGTCAAACAGGAGCTGCATGCCAAGGCAGATACCCATCAAAGGCTTGCCAGCAGCAGCCAGTTCCTTGAGCAAAGTATCCAACCCCAGTTCTTTAAGCTTGGCGGCAGCATCGCCGAATGCACCCACGCCGGGCAGAATGATCTTATCCGCAGCCCGGAGCACATTTTCATCACGGGTGACCACGCTCTGTGCGCCGATATGCTTAAGGGAGCAATTCAGAGAATACAGATTGCCTACGCCGTAATCTACCACTGCGATCATGCGTTGTCTCCTCCCAGCGTTCCCTTAGTGGAGGGGATCTCCCCGGCAAAGTCAGGATCGATGGACACAGCCTGCCGTATGGCGCAGCCGAAGCCCTTGAAAATCGCCTCGATGATGTGGTGGGTGTTCTCTCCCGCCAGCACCTTGATGTGCAGGGTCACCTGAGCCGCCCGGACGAAGGCAAGGAAGAATTCCTTCACCAACTCGGTATCAAAGGTGCCCACTTTCTGCGCAGGCATAACTGCGTCAAAACCAAGACAACCACGGCCGCTCAGGTCTACAGCGATCAGCGCAAGAGATTCGTCCATGGGCAAAAGCCACTGGCCATAGCGGCATACGCCCCGCTTATCGCCCAGCGCCTTGTGGAATGCCTCGCCCAGCGCAATGCCGATGTCCTCCACGGTGTGGTGGTCGTCCACATAGGTGTCGCCCTTGCAGGTGACGGACAAATCCAGTCGACCATGGCGGCTGAACAACGCCAGCATGTGGTCAAGGAATCCGCAGCCGGTGTTCACTTCATAGTTGCCCACGCCGTCCACGTTCAGCTTGAGGACGATATCCGTTTCAGAGGTTTTGCGGTTGATGGCTGCCTCTCTCATGGGTTTGCCTCCTTCAAAATCTCCCGGGTCTTGCTCAGGAGCACGGCCATTTCTTCATCGGTGCCGATGGTGATACGCACATAGGGGCTGAGGCGCTCGGTGCCGAAATAGCGAACCAGTACGCCCCGCTCCTTGAGCTGTTCGTAGTATTCCTTGCCGCTGATGCCGGGCGGTGCGGCAAAGAGGAAGTTGGTACTGCTTTCCGTCAGGGTGAAGCCAAGCGCTATCAGGGCTTTGGCGGTCTCCTGCCGGGTCTTCATGATCCTCTGGCAGCAGTCCTCAAAATAGGCGGTGTCCTTCATGGCTTCCACACCTGCCAGCATGCTCAGCCGGTTGATGTTGTAGGGATGGAAACTGTTGCGCACCCGTTCCAGATCATCGATCAAAGCCGGATTGCCCATGGCATAGCCGATGCGGGCGCCCGCCAGCGACCGGCTCTTGCTGAAGGTGCGCACCACCAGCAGGTTGGGGTAGCGATCGATCAGGGAAAGCGCGGACTCGCCGCCAAAATCCACATAGGCTTCGTCCACCAGCACCACATGCTCCGGGTTGAAAGCCACGATGCGCTCCACCTCAGAAAGAGGTAGCGCAATGGCCGTGGGCGCATTGGGATTGGCGAAGACCACCATAGAGCCTGCTGAGCAGAACTTCTCTACAGGAAGAGAAAAGTCCTCTCTGAGGGGGATCACCTTGGGCGGCACCTGAAACAGCTGGGCAAACACCTTGTAAAAGCCATAGCTGATATCCGGAATGGTCACCGGGTGCGACCCATCCGCATAGGCGAGGAAAGCAAAGCCCAGCGCCTCGTCGGAGCCGTTGGTGACAAACACATTTTCCGGCTTGATGGCGTAGCAGTCCGCTATGGCCTGCTTCAGCGGAGCAATAGTGGGGTCGGAATACAACTTCAACTGGCTCACCGCCTCCCGGGTGATGGCATCCATCACCCCGGGAGCAGGCGGGTAGGGGTTTTCGTTGGTATTGAGCTTGATATAGCGCTTATCCTGCGGCTGCTCCCCCGGCACATAGGGGTCGAGGGCAGAGAGAGCAGGTCTGAGAAACTGGCTCATGTTCTTACTCCTTCACACGGACACGCACGGCATTGGCGTGTGCGCCCAAACCCTCGCGCTCGGCAAAGCGCATCACGTCCTCCGCCACATCCTGCAAAGCCTCGCGGGTGTAGTAGATGTAGCTGGAACGGCGGCAGAAGTCATCCACGCCAAGGGGCGAAGAATAACGGGCGGTGCCGCTGGTGGGCAAAGTGTGGTTGGGGCCGGCCAGATAATCGCCCAGAGGTTCGGGGCAGTTGCGGCCAAGGAAGATGCTGCCGGCATTGTTCAAAAGGGGCAGAAGACCGAAGGGGTCGTCCACGCTCACTTCCAGGTGTTCGGGAGCGATCTCGTCAGCCACCTTTGCGGCGGTTTCAAGGCTGTCCACAATGATGATGCGACCGTTTTCCTCGATGGAGGTACGGGCGATTTCCTCACGGGGCAGGAGGCTCAGCTGACGCTCCACCTCTGCCTGTACGGCAAAGGCCAGCTTTTCGCTGGTGGTGGCCAGCCATGCAGAAGCCAGTTTGTCGTGCTCGGCCTGAGACAGCAGGTCGGCAGCCACGTGGGTAGGGTTGCTCTTTTCATCGGCGATGACCATGATCTCGCTGGGGCCGGCGACCATATCCACATCGATGAGGCCCTGCGCATAGCACAGCTGCTTAGCGGTAGCCACGAAGATGTTGCCGGGGCCCACGATCTTGTCCACCTTGGGCACGGACTCGGTGCCGTAAGCCAGAGCCGCCACGGCCTGTGCGCCGCCCAGCTTGACGATGGTGCGCACGCCTGCGATCTTCGCAGCAGCGAGGATAACGGCAGGCACATTGCCTTCCTTGTCAGGGGGCGTGGTCATGACGATGTTTTCAACACCGGCGATCTTGGCAGGGATGGCGTCCATCAGCACGGAGCTGGGATAGCGAGCGGTGCCGCCGGGCACATACAGGCCCACGCTCTTGAGGGGCAGCACTCGCTGGCCCACTACCACGCCAGCCTTGGGGGTATCCACAAAGCCGGTGCGCTTCTGCTGCTGGTGGAAGCGCTCAATGTTGGCGGCTGCCAGTTCCATGGTGGCGATCAGCTCAGGCTCCACGGCCTGATAGGCGGCTTCCACTTCCGCATCGGTGACTAGCAAGGTATCCGGGCGCACGCCGTCAAACTTTTCGCAGTAGTCCAGAACAGCCTTGTCGCCGCCCTTGCGAATGGTTTCCAAAATCTCGCTGACGATAGCGGTTACGTCCTTCTTGGTTTCCTCGGCGCGGTTGAGCAGTTCGGCAGCCCGCTGACCGTTGTATCTCATAATCTTCATCATTTCTTTTCACCTGCTTTTTCCATAATCACTGCCGCCAGCTTTTCCTGAATATCCCGGATCTGAGCTTCCTTGAACTTCATGGAAGCCTTGTTGGCGATAAACCGGGCGCTGATGGGCAAAATCTCCCGGCGAACATCCAACCCGTTCTGCTTAAGGGTGGTGCCGGTCTCCACGATATCCACGATCACATCGCTTAGCCCAAGAATGGGTGCCAGTTCGATGGAGCCGTTCAGCTTGATCACTTCGATTTCCCGACAAATGCTGGCATAGTACTGCTTGGCAATGCGGGGATACTTGGTGGCTACGCGCAGGGGACGGTGTCGGTTCTCCTGAAAATCAACCGGAGCGGCTTCCGCCATGCGGCACTTGCCAAAGCCCAGATCCAGCAGCTCGTACACGTCATTGCCGCCTTCCAGCAGCACGTCCTTGCCAACCACGCCGATGTCGGCTGCGCCGTGCTCTACATAAATGGCTACATCAGAGGGCTTCACCAGCAGATAGCTGACCTCGCCGTCCGGGTCTCGCAAAACCAGCTTGCGGTCGCCATCCTCCATGGCGCGGCAGTCATAGCCGATCTCCTTAAACAGGTTGTATACCTTATCGCCCAGTCGTCCCTTGGGCAGGGCAACGTTCAACATCTCACTCCACCTCCACAAAACGCTCGCCGTCAAAACGGCAATGGCGGTACGCATACACCTGAGGCGCTTCGCCGCAGGTGGCCAGCACCCTGAGGCCCAGTTCCCGCATCCGCTTCACAGCCGTCAGCACCTTAGCCGCGTCATCCTCCGGCGCGTACTGCGCCAGCACATCTACTTCATCCCGGCTGGGCAGCGTGGCCAGGCTGTTGAGTTCATCCAGATACAGCGCAAAGCCGAACCCGTCCGCATCCTTGCCCATCTTGGCCATCAGATGATCATAGCGGCCGCCGCTGAGCACGGCGCGGGGCGCGCCTTCCACATAGCCGCGGAACACCAGGCCATTGTAGTAGTCCAGATCGTTGGCAATGGAGAAATCCAGCCGCACATGGCTTTCCATGCCCAGCGCACGCAGGTCGCTGTACAGCTGGGACAGTTCCTCCACGGCCTTGCGGGAGGCTTCGCCCAGGGTCAGTTGAGCCGCCTTTTCCAGCATCTCTTCCACCGTGCCCGAGATGGTCAGCAAAGCAGCGAAACGCTCCACCGTATCCGTGCCCAGCCCCTTGGCGGTGAGCATCGCGCGCAGCTCGTGCACGTTCTTCTGGCGGATCAGGCGGAAGGCCTCCTCACGGGCTTCGCCGTCCAGGCCGCAGTCGTTCATCAGGCCTGCAGTCAGCCCCATATGGCTGATGTCCATCACGTATTCCCGACCGATCATGCGAAGGCTTTCCAGCGCCAGCCACATCACCTCGCCGGTGGCGCAGCGGTCGATATTCCCCAGATATTCCACGCCGATCTGCTCAATCTCCTTGAACTCATGATCGGTAGGCGAAGCCCGGTAGACGCTTTCGTGATAATACAACTTCTCAACGCATTCACGTCCACGGCGGGCGTGCTTGACAATAGACAGGGTCACGTCCGGCTTGAGGGCCATCAGCTTACCGTTTCCATCGGTAAAGCTGAGCACCTGCTCGCTGGTGAGGAAGCTCTTGTTTTCAAGATAGAGCGCATATTCCTCAAAGCGGCGCATGGGGAAACGGACGCATCCATGGCCCTGGTACAGCTCCCTGAGCAGCAGTACCAGTCGTTCCTGTTCGCTGAGAATGTTCATGGTGTTCATTCAGGTTCCTCCTTGTGGTTACCGCCTGCCCCTGCAGGCATGGGGTGATCTTAGCACACTTTATCGCTTTAGTCAAGTAAATCGCTAAAACATTCTGTACCCATCTTGCTTTTTTTCCACGTTATACTATAATACAGAATGGATAACCAATCAACCAAAGTACAGCGGAAAGGCAGGGACTTTTTCCATGAAAAAGTTGTTCAACGAGTTCAAAAATTTCTGTTCCAAGGGTAACATTCTCGAGCTGGCAACCGGTGTGATGATCGGCGGCGCTTTCTCTTCCATCGTTACCTCTCTGGTCAACGATATGCTTATGCCTGTGATCGGTCTGCTGACCGGCGGCGTCGACCTGAGCGGTCTGTTCATCCCGCTGGACTTCCAGTTTGACCAGTACGCCACCATCGACGCGGCCAAGGCTGCCGGCGTGGGCACGCTGAACTACGGTGCTTTCCTGCAGGCCATCTTCAACTTCCTGATCATCGCCTTCTGCATTTTCATGCTGGTGAAGGCCATGGCCAAGCTGATGCCCAAGAAGGAAGAAGAACCCAAGAAGGAAGACCGCAAGTGCCCCTACTGCAAAATGGTCATCGATGACGAAGCCGTCAAGTGCCCCCACTGCGCCAGCGAACTGCCCGTGGCAGAAACCGCCGAAGCGTAATTCTCATTTCTGCTTTCTCCCGCCATCCAGCAAGGATGGCGTTTTTTTTTGTCCTTTGAGCGAGAATTGTCAACCGGCCGATCCCATGCTATAATATTGGTATCCAAGGATTCCATATCCTTTGTACGCAGAGAGATGAACGAGGTGAAAGCATGGCCGGAGTAACCTACAAATGCGATAGTTGCGGCGCCTACCTGAACTTTGACCCTGAAAGCCAAAAGTGGAAGTGTCCCTTTTGCGGCTCTATTTTTGCCGAGGGAGACGTGATCCCCGAGCAGCAGGAAGAAACCGTCCCTGAAGAGGAGGCGGCGCAGGAGAGCCAACAGGCGTCCTCCTCTCAGGTGGTGTACCGCTGCCAAAGCTGCGGCAGTGAGATCATGACCGACGAAACCACCGTGGCAACCCACTGCTACTATTGCCACAGTCCGGTGGTTCTTCAGGGCAAAATGACAGATGATCTCAAGCCCGACAAGGTGCTGCCCTTCACCGTCAGCAAGGAAAAAGCAGTGGAAACCTTCATGAACTGGGCTAAAGGCAAGAAATACGTCCCGGAGAACTTTTTCCAAGAGACTCAGGTGCAGCAGATGACCGGCGTATACTACCCCCACTTTGTGACCGAATGCACGGTGGACGGCTCGTTCCAGGGCGAAGGTACCCGCAGCGACATCACCACTGCCGGCAATTACATCATCACCCATACGCATCATTTCCGTATGCGCCGCGAGGGCAGGCTCACCTTCCGCAACATCATGCGCCCTGCCCTGCAAAAGGCCAACCGCAAGCTGTCTGACGGTATTCATCCCTTCCCGCTGGAGAAGTCCAAGAATTTCTCCGACGCCTACCTGACGGGCTTCCTGGCCGAGCGCCGGGACATCGCCAAGGAAGATATCCGCAGCGATATCGAAGGCGAAGTAAGCAACTATGTGCAGCCCATGCTGATCGACGGGCACGGCTACCAGACCTGCCGCGGCAGCACCAGCACGCGCCTTAGCAGCATCAACAGCCAGTATGTGCTTCTGCCTACCTGGGTGCTTACCTACCCCAACAGCAAGAACCCCGACGATCCTTATTATTTCGCCATGAACGGCTGCACCGGCGAGATCTGCGGCAAGCTGCCTGTGGACAAAAAGAAACTGCTGCGCAACGCCGCGCTGCTCGCCCTTGCCGTCTTTGCTGTCGTTTGTCTTCTGAGCTACTTTATGTTCTAATGGCGGGAGGAGTGACACCATGAAAAACCAACTGAAACGCATTGGCGCGCTGACGCTGGTGATGATGCTGGTGCTTTGCCTGCCCGTTTTGGCGCATGGAACGTCGATCATCGACGTCCTCACCCAGCAGCTCACCCAGACTCAGCCCAACAAAGGCATTAACCTGATCGATACCGAAGAAGATGAGATCGTTGCCCAGCCCACCGCAACGGCCGAACCCACCAAGGCGCCTGTGGCTGCTCCGGCGCCCGTTTCCACAGGGGATGTCTCCCGCATCCGCGATGACGCCAACCTGTTGACCCCGGATGAGGAAGCCCGGCTGCTGGAGAGAATTGCTCAGTTTCAGAGAAATACCGGCATGGATTTCCTGCTGCTGACCTCCAACAAGCCCCATCCCAACCAGAGCGCCCAGCAGCTGGCAGATGACTACTACGACTACATGGGTCTTGGTTTGGACGAGGAAAACAGCGGCGTAGCGTACTACATTGATATGAACGAACGCTATCACTACCTCTCCACCACCGGTGCCATGATTGATTACATGACGGACGAGCGCATCGACAGCGCCATTACACAGAACACCCGTTACCTGAGCTCCGGCGCGTACTACAATGCAGCCGTCAACATGATCGATATGGTAGAAAACTACTACCGCAAGGGGATCCCCGAGGGGCAGTACCAATACGATATTCTCACCGGTCAGCAGCTTACCGCGCGCCACAAGGCGCTGACCAGCAACGAACTGCTTGTAGGCGGCCTGATCGCGCTGGTGGTAGCCCTGATCTTCTACAAATCCGTCAGCCATACCTATGAGCTGAAGGGCAGCACTTACAGCTACGATTCACGCACCAACGGCAGCCTGAATATGACCAACACCGAGGACACCTACTTGAATACCACCACCACCCGCGTACGCAAGCCCGATCCGCCCAGATCCAACGGCGGCTTTGGCGGCGGTGGATTCAGCGGCGGAAGCGGCGTGCACATCGGCTCCAGCGGCACCAGCCACGGTGGTGGCGGCGGACGCTTCTGATGCACACGACGAACGATCTCCCTCGCTGTTCCTGGGCCAGGGGCGAGCTATTGGCAACCTACCATGATAACGAGTGGGGCGTGCCCACCCAGGACGAGAACAGGCTTTACGAGCTGCTCCTGCTGGAAGCCTTTCAAGCAGGCCTCAGCTGGCAGGTCATTCTCAGCAAGCGTGACAATTTCCGCCGGGCCTTCGACAACTTCCAGGCGCATCAAATCGCCCGTTACGGGGAAGATAAGATCGATGCGCTGATGAAGGATGCAGGCATAGTGCGTTGCAGGCGCAAGATCGAGGGCGCGATCCTAAACGCACAGGTATATCTGGACATCTGCAGGGAATACGGCTCCTTTGCCGCTTACCTGTACAGTTTTACCGAGGATGGCAAACCCGTGGTCAACCACGGCGCGCCGGTAACCACCTCGCCCATCAGCGACCGCATGTCCGCAGACCTTCGCAAACGCGGCATGAAGTATATGGGCTCGGTGACGGTGTACAGCTATCTGCAGGCCATTGGTCTGGTAGATGACCATGAGGCGCACTGCTTCCGCCGCAGCCCGGTGGAGGGGCAGCATGTCTGAACAGACCGCCAATCGCTGGCAACAATGGAACCGCCGATTCAGCGGCATTCCCGGGATGGGAGTGCGGATCACAGCCGTGATCGTGCTGACGGCGGTTCTTTTTGTGGTGCTTCCTTATGTGTGGCCGTTTGTGGTCGCGCTGATCTGCGCGCAGTTGCTGGAGCCCTTTGTCAAGCGGATAACCTCACTGCTCAAACGCATCCATCTGGGACGTAGAACCGCCACGCTGTTGGGGATGCTGCTTCTCTTTGGCGTGGTGGGCACGCTGATCGGTCTGTTGCTGAGCAGGCTGGGGCAGGAACTGGTCTCTCTGGTGCGGGGCGCCCCCCAGCTGGTCAGCTGGGTCTCCGGCACAGCGCTGCCCAAGCTGCGCAGCCTGTATGACCGTTATCTGGCGCTGATGCCCGACTATGTACCGGAACTGGTGAGCAACGCCATCTCCTCCCTGGCGCAAACTGCCGTAGGCTGGGCTGCGTCCCTGTCCGGCTGGCTGACCACCGGCGCATGGAGCACCGCATTGGGCATTCCTCACGTAATGCTGGCGCTGATCCTCGTGATCATGGGCACCTACTACTTTACCGCCGACCGGGAGCGGATCCTGCTCTTTTTCCGACGCTTCCTGCCGGCTGCCACGCGCAGACAGACCACGCGCCTGAAGGATGACGTGCTCAAAACAGTATACGGCCAGTTGAAAAGTCAACTGACCGTATCTCTAGTGATTATGGCGTTTTTGGTGGCATTGTTCTGGCTCCTCAAGGTGCCCTACGGGCTGTTGGCCGGACTTGGCATCGGACTGGCAGACGCTTTGCCGGCGCTGGGGGCCGGCCTGTTCCTGGTTCCCTGGAGCATCCTTGCCTTCATCGGCGGCAACACTCAGACCGGCCTTCTGATGGCAGGCGCCTACGTGGGCACGGTGATCATCCGTCAGGTGCTGGAGCCACGCATCGTCGGGCGCAATCTGGGTCTGTACCCGCTGGTGACCATGGCGGCCATGTACGCCGGTTTCCGCCTGTTCGGTGTACTGGGGCTGATCGGCGGGCCGATTTTCATGAGCATACTGCGCACGGTGCTCAAACGGGACAAGCACCGCGGATAACGCGGCAGCCAGCATTTACGGCATCATTTCCCCCATGGCAGACGCCAGCGCTTCCACATAGCAATAGTGCATGATGACGCCGTCCACTGCCAGTGCGTCCGAAAACGCGTCCAGACGATAAGCCTCCAAGGTACGGGAAGTGCCGCCGATGGTGGTGAGCACGATCCGCCAGCGGGGATTCTCCGTCTCGGGTTTCCAACCCGTGGGTACACTGCCGGAAACACCCATCGCTGTGATTCGATCCACAAGCGCCTGCGCCTGATCGGCCGGGATACTTTCGCCATTGCAGACAGCAACCAGATCGTAGATCTCGTTTCCTTCTGCGTCCAGCTCCAGCTCATTGTTTTCCATGACCCGCTCCACATAGTCAATCTGCACATGCAGACTGCCGGTTTGGGTCTCCACCTGAATATCACTGATCTGCGCCGTTCCCATATCGGCTGGGCGTGCAGTCAGCAAGCTGTCCGCTTTGGCTGCGATCCACGGTTCCACCAGAAAACGGCTGACCAGATACACTTTTCCCTCATAGGCGCAGGTGTAGAAAAACTCTTCCTCAAGACAGCCGAACACAAAGCGGAACTGCTGAGCAGGCATCATCTGAGCAATCAGCTGCCCATCCCCATTGACTTGCGCATGGAAGCCTTCCTGCTGGTGGATATCCACGGTGCACAGCGGCTGGTCAAAGCCATACTGGGCACGATTTTCCTCTGTCAAATCGCCCAGCAGGGTACCCAGACGCAGACTGTCCAGTACCGTGATCATCGCCGATGTGGCGCTGCTGCTCATGGGGTAACAAACGGGCTGAACAAGCGTTGCCGTGGAAATCCCCTGCTCATTGACGGTGAATTGCATCGTCAAATCTCCAAACGTATTGCGAATCTCTACGCGATCCGCCAAACCAGCATCCAGCACAGGCTGTTCCACCGGCATCAGTCGATTGGCCTCCAGAGCAAAAATCTCAGCGATACCCACATCGCACATATAGACGCCCGGATCGCCCGACCAGCGGTAATAGCTGTAGGTGGTCAGCGGCACCCCGGCGCCGATTTCCAGCACATTGGTCTTTCCGTCGACATAGCGGACCCGAACGGTGGTCTGTGCCGGGGCAAGGCCCATTTCTGCCAGATGTTCCTCCACCTGCGCCGCATCTTCGGCGACCGTATTCTCCACAGCGATGGTAGTAGCCGCAGCAATGAACTCCTCTGAATAGCTGTCGTTGATATCCAGCAGCTGGCCGTTTTCCTCCAGATACAACGCCCCGTCCTTGTAGCGCAGGGTATAGCTGTCGCCGGCGGCATGCTGGATGGTGATGCTGTCCAGCTGCGCAGCATCGCTGATATCCAGCGTCTGAAAGGTCAGCACAACTTCAGGATCGGGATACAGCTGCTCCGCAGGCGGAACCAGCTGCGGAAGCAACAACACAAGCGCCAGCGCAGCAAGCGCCGCAACAGCCAGTATCACCAGTGCCAGCCACATGGACGGCGCCTTTTTTTGTTTTACTTTCGGCGGCTGTTGCATGGTCTTCCTCCCATTCATGGTCAAAATCAGCGGTTTCGTCTCGGTAACAGCACGATCAGCGCCAACGCGATGCAAAGCAGCGGCATGGCAACGATCAGCGCGATCCCAAGACCCTGGCTGCCCACCGTCAATGCAGGACGGAACGCCGCCGAGCTCATGATATCCAGCGATACGTTATTGGCAGGCATCAGCTCGTTCATCACCACGGTGATGAATTCCTCAGCGTAGGTGCGCTGGTACACAAAAGGTTCCACAAACATGGTGCTGTTGCCGATGGCAAACATTCGGCTCACGTTGCCGTTGGCGTGCATACGATGGGCATACAGCGCCAGCGAGATCTCGCCGCTGATATCGCCCGGCTGCTTTTCGGCGGTATCCAGCCCATCGGTGATATTTCGCACATAGGCGTTGGGCCCGGTTTTCAGTACCGTACCCACACTCAGGCTCAGATCGCCCTCGCCCGGAGCAACGGGCGTTTCAAAGGCGCAGGCCACCGGCAGCATCAGAATATCCATACCGGACATGGTCAGCGGCAGGGTCATATCCAGGTCTGTCATATACGGCAGCAGGTTGATGGGTTCGCTGTAATAGCTGCCAGCATCCTCCTGGCTGGCCACCACGATACCAGGCAGGGGAATCACGCCGTAACTTCGAAGGAGGGAGAGATAGTTGGGCATGGTATCCAGCGGATCGGTGTAGTCACGGATGACAAACAGGCTGCCGCCCTTCTGGGCAAAGGCGCTGATGGTTGCGATCTCAGTATCGCCGAAATCCTTCACAGGATCTGCAATCAGCAGCACGTCAACGTCCTCCAGCGTATCTCCGGCGAGCAAAACAACCTCCCGGACGTCGTATTGATTTTCCTCAAGGAAGCTGACGAAAACCTCCATATATTCCATGGTCAGTTCGCCGTGCCCCTGCAAAAGACCAACCGTGGGTACGCTGGCCTGCGTGGTGTAGAGAATCGCTTCGGTGATCTTCTTTTCGTAGCTGAGCCCTTCCACCACAAAATCGCCCAGTTCAATATCGTATCCCTGGGTATAGAAATCATCGTAATCCAGCACCACATACCGTCCCGTGGCAGGGCAGTTCACCACCACGCTGATGGCAGCCACCGCTGAGTCCATATCTCCGATAAACCGGGTCAGGATGCCGGGGTTTTTGCTAATATCCGTGGGCAGCACCTTTACCCGGTCCGACAATACGCCGTAATGCTGTACCACCTGCAGCAGCTGGGAGTTTTCCTCGCCGTCCTGATAAAGCAGATACAATTCCACATCCGTATCAAGCTCATTGAGGACCTTTTCTGTCTTCTCGCCGGTAGAGGCATATTGATTAAAGCTCATATCCCGGCGCAGGCCGTAGGCGTTCTCTATGGTCTGCATAGCCACGTTGAGAAGAACCACGATCACGATCAGCAGCGCCATCATCAGGCTGCTCAACTTGCCGTGCCGCCACTTGGGCTGGCGCAGCCGCTGCCCCAAAGAAGAAAACAGTTTTTTCATGCGCCGCCTCCTTCCGAAAAGCGCCGGGCGTCCAAAACCCGCACCGTTGCCACCAGGCAGACAAGAATGAAGCTGAGGAAGAACAGCACACAGGCAGGGCTGAGCTGGCCAAGCAGGAACGGCTCATACCGGTCATACAGGCTGACAAAGCCCAGCGCAGCACCCAGCCATTCGATGCTCATACGATCCGCCAGCAAATCCACCATCCACAAAAAGAAATTGGCCGCAAAACCCGCGATCGCGCCGGTCATCTGATTTTTGGCAAAGCAGCTCACCAGCAGATCCAGCGCAAGGAAACCCAGGCTCTGCAGCGTAAAGCCCAGATAGCCTACGAGCCACTCGCCGGCGTACACCGTGCCGTAGATGGCGATGATCAGGGTATACACATTGGTCAGGGCAATGGTGATCAAAAGAACGCAGGCGGCCGCCAGGTACTTGCCCGTCACCACCCGCCACAAGGAGACCGGCGAGGTCAGCGGCAGCCGTTCGGTGCCCTTCTGGCGCTCCTCGCTGAGCAGGCGCATGGTCAGGATGGGACACAGCAGCATGCACAGCAGCGTCAGCTGCGGCAGAAAGGACAGCAGATCACCAGAAAAATAGCGAAGGTTGTACAGGTAGAAAATCAGACCTGCCAGTGTCAGAAAGGCGCCGGCGAACACATAACCCACCGGCGTTCGGTAATAAGCGAGGAAATCCCGCTTGAAAATCGTACGCAATGGAATTCCTCCTTTGATCAATCGCCAGAAATGGCTCGCAAAAAGATCTGCTCCAGGCTGTCTCCCTGGCGGGAAAGATGCAAAATGGGCGTGCCTAGGCTGCTCATCAATGCAAACAGGCGGCGTTCCGGTTCGGCGGTATCGTGGAAGGTGATCAATGCCTCCGTCTGGCCCTCAGGCGTATCGGACTGAAGTTCCAATGCCTTGACCCCGTCCAGCTGCCGCAGTTTGCTCACCAACCCATTGGGGGCGGCGGCAGCCCGCAGGCGCAGCGTCACCTGCCCGGACTGGCTGAGCTCCGCCATAGGCTGATCCAGCTTGACCATGCCATGATGCAGAATCACCACATGATTGCACAGCTGCTGTACCTCGCTGAGAATATGAGAAGAAAAAACAATGGTTCGTCCTTTCGAAAGCGAGCGGATCAGCTGCCGGATCTCGGTGATCTGTTTGGGGTCGAGGCCCACGGTGGGCTCGTCCAGCACCAGCACGTCCGGATTGCCGCAAATGGCCTGGGCAAACCCTGCGCGCTGCCGGTAGCCTTTGCTCAGATGGCTGAGCAGGCGATGGCGCATCTCCGTCAGTCCTGTCAGCTCCATCACCTCGTCAATATGCGCAGGAATGGCGCGACGTTGTACGCCCTTAAGCTCGGACGAAAAGGATAGGTACTCCCGCACCGTCATCTCATCATACAGCGGCGGATGCTCGGGCAAATAGCCCAGGCGGCGCTTTGCCTCCTGAGGATTGAGGAGTGAATCATGACCGCCGATCCGGGCGCTACCGGAAGTGGGCGCAAGATAACCGGTCAGAATATTCAGCAGGGTGGTTTTTCCCGCGCCATTCTGCCCCAGCAGACCCAGCACGTCGCCCTTTTTCGCGTGCAGGCTGACCCCGCTCAGCGCCTGGACGCTTCCATATCGTTTGGTTACGTCGCAAATCTCGATCATCAGGCGCACTCCCTCCTTATCGCTTCGTATACCCTGTCATTATAGCACACTTCCGCGATCTTTAGGTGAACACTTTGTAAAACATAACAGTAGGCAAACCGCCCTACCCGTGCTATCATGCCATTGGCCGCCTTTGATGGCTGTCCTTTCGAAAAAAAGAAATTTTTCTGGATTTTCATGCAAGAAATGACTGCCATACTTCGTTGATTGATTGAGTATGAACCGCCCTGTCCCCATGAGGGTGCGGGCGAGGCATCACGGAGGTTCGGGAATGACGAACTTTGAAGAACTGTACGAGAAGTACGCCACTGATGTATTGCGGGTGAGCTACTTCTATCTGGGAGACCGGCAAAAGGCCGAAGACGTGTGTCAAGACGTATTCGTACGGCTGATCACCAACGCCCCGGAGCTGGAGGAAGGCCGGGAAAAAGCCTGGCTGCTCAAGGTAGCTCTTAACCGCTGCCGGGATCTGTGGCGCGGCGCATGGGTCAAGCGCGTGGTGCTTGGCAGCCCCGTTTTTGAAATGATCCCCGCACCCGACGAGCACCAGCGGCGGGATGAAGAAGAAGCCATGATGACCGCCATCCACCAGCTGCCCGCCACCTTCCGCGAAACCATTTTGCTTTACTACTATCAAGGGTACGGCATCAGCGAAATTGCACAGATGCTCGATCTGCCGGAAGGCACCATTTCCAGTCGCCTTTCCCGCGCACGAAAGAAGCTGGAGCAGCTATTGACCGAAGGAGGACTTGCATCGTGAAAGCACTCAATCAATTGCCTGAGATCGCCGCTCGCCAGTTGGGCGGCCTTGCTGCGGACGCCCAACTCAAGGCGCGCATCAAGCTCAATGCTGCGGAAAGCAAGACCCATAACTACCGCACCACCGCCCGCTGGCAGATCGCGTTGTCCGTATGCGCCGCGCTGGTGCTGTGCGTAGGTGGCGTACTGTGGGCGATGCAGCCTGCCACCACCAACACTGCTTTGCTGCCCGGCGGCAGCGTCATCGACAGCCATCCTGCCGGAAACGCGGTGGTCACCCAGGCGCCGGTCACCTCTGCTGATCTGCCTCATGGCAGCATCACCATGAGTACCGGCATCATCGGTAACGACACCAGCATCTTCGCCAGCGGTCAGGGAAGCAGCTTCCCGCTGATCACCGTGGGCGGCGCTACCTATCGCTTGCTCAGCTTCCCGGACGGGATTTCTTCCTCCCTGCTGGGCACGAAACTGGGTGAGGTCAGCGAGTTCAACATCGAGCCTGCGCTGGGTTCCGGCGATATCGTGTCCAACACAGTAGGCCAGGGCAGCGCTGTCTATGCCGTCAACGGTATGGACGGCGCCATGGTAGCCGCCGAAGTGGGCGGTAGCCTGCGGGTGTTCCAGCGCGTCAGCTATGCCGGCACTGCTACCATCGGCGGTGAAACCCTGGAGGATACCCTCTGCAAACCCGGCAACGTAGCCTGGATGACCCTGTCCGGCCACGGCGGCGTGGAAGGCGAAGCCGCACAGGAGCTGATGCGCATATTGCTCCGTGACGCCGACTTCCAGAGCACCGGCATGAGCGGCAGCGGTTCCCTGAAGATCGGTTTGACCAACGGCCTTACGCTGCAGCTGGCAGTGGGCGATGACACCATCAGCGCCTGCGGCACCTGGAGCTGCCCCGCCTTCTTCGAAGCCTTCTATCAGATCGTTGGCTGGTAAGTCTGTTTGTTACAAAAACATTACAATCAAAAGTAATCATCCCGGGCTGTCCTTTCTGCTGGCAGCCCGGGATATTTTTGTTGGTAAAAAGCAATGAACCGCCCTTTTTTACAATTTTGACATTTCTTCTCCGGACCCGTTTGTTTACACCTTGCACATTGACCCAGCATACTCAACAAGGTATAATCAATTCGTAATTATTACATAATTATTACGGCATAAATACGCCGTACAAGGAGGTCTTCTCATGAACAAATTGACCCGGGCAACCCTGAGTGTCATGTTTTCCCTGATGCTGGCGTTTTCAGCCGTACCGGCTGCCCATGCGCAGGAAAGCATCGCAGCGGAGAGCGCAGCCCATGAAGATATAACTCATGCCATCGTCGCGTATCATTACGCCTATGATCCCAGCGGTTCTGTCAACCTGTACGGAAAAGGTGGCTACGCCTGCATTGGTACACTGGACAGCGGTTCCTATGTAGCCGTTACCGATGCACAGGAAGATGGCCGTACCTTCGTTGTGTTCGGGAGCAAGTCCGGCTGGGTACGCAGCAGCGATCTGTATGCAGAGATGCCCCAGGATATTCAGCCCCGAAACCAGCAGGTGCAGCTCTATCTTACCCCGGTTCCCGGCGAGGAGACGGACCTGATCCCTGTTTATACCGATTCAAGCGCAGCCGCCAAGCTGTGCGCTCTGCCGGTTGGAACGCCGGTGACGGTTCATCAGCAGGAAAACGGTTTACTTCGCATCACCTACAGCACCTGGGAAGGCTGGGTATATGCCAGTAATCTGAGCCAGCATACGCCTCAGCAGTCTGCCGACCAAGCCAACCAGACGGAAATCACTGAACAAGCAACCACCACCGAGTCCCTTCCTTTCAGCTCCGCAAGCGACAGTCCTTCCGCGGAGGAAAGCAATTCCATTCCGGATGAAGGCGACACCGCGCCCCAGCAAACCGGCGCAGAAGAAGGCGAAGAAAACGGCGACCACTACCCCATCCCCGCCGAATTTCAAGATGGCGCAGATGAGGAAGCCGCTGCAGTACAGGTCGTACAGCTGGGCGTATATCAGTCCGTGATTCTGATGGACGGCGAGCGCATGGAGGTTCCCACGGCACAGCTGACCTTCGGAGAGGATGTGGCGGAGGATCAGCGAATCGCTTACGTTCACGCGCCCCGAACCGGCAAAGTGACCCTGCGTGAAACGCCTGCCTCCAACGGCAAGCTGCTTTCCCGTCCCAGCGCAGGCAGGATCGTAGCCGTGCTTCAAGTGGACGAAACCTACTCCCTGGTGAACCTGCAGGGCGTCAAAGGCTATATCCGCAACGACTGTCTACAGTTCCTGAACCCCGATTTCTCCGCTGCGGAAGACACAGCGTACCCCGCCTCAGGCCTGCTGAGCTGTGAAGGCCAGACCGACGCCGCCACCAGCGTCAATCTGCGCAACGCGCCCACTCGCGACGCCCGAAAAGCCGCCGTATGGCGTACCGGCACCGAGGTGACTGTACTGGCCCATAGCGACGGCTGGTATACCGTGGAAGCGGACAACATTCTTGGCTATGTGATGGAGGAATTCCTCACGCTGGAGGAGTAGCGCACAAACCAAAAAGGGCTGCCTGGTGGCAGTCCTTTTTGATTATTCTTCTGTCAGTCTGCGGAAGCCTTCACCAAGCACCTCGTGGGCGTCGGTAATGAATACAAACGCTTTTGCATCCGCTCGGCGAACAATGGCCTTCAGCCGTGCCACCTCCTGGGCGCTGATGACGCAAAGCAGCACCGGTCGCTCATCCCCGCTGAAAGCGCCCCTGGCACTGAGCAGCGTGACGCCGCGGTTCATTTCTTCCATCAGTTCGTTCTTCACCTGCTCGTACTGCGCGGTGATCACATAGCAAGCCTTTTCTGTAGTCAATCCTTCCAGCACCACATTGATCACCTGCGTGGACACAAAGATGCTGATGAATGCATACAGCGCATACTCCAGATGAATATAGATACCCGCCAGCAAAACGACCACGCAGTCAATCGCAAAAAGGATCGTGCCAACGGAAAGATGCACGAAGCGCTTGTGCACCATCCGGGCCGCCATATCCGTACCGCCGGTGGTGGCGCCTCCGCGAAGGATCAGACCCAGCCCAGCGCCCAGCAGAACGCCGCCAAACAAAGCGCCCAGAAGCGGATCTGTTGTTGCCGCTTCCAGCGGCAGCGCATCGATCATCAACGAAAACAGCAGCGTTGCCACCAGGGAACGGAAGGCAAACGCCCGGCCCATGGAGCGATAGCCGATCAAAAACAGGGGCACGTTCAGCACGAGACTGGTAATGCCCACCGGCAACCCGAACAGGTAATTCAGCACCGTGGCCAGACCTGTCAGTCCACCGGGGGCGATATGATTCGGAACCAGGAACCAGGGGTATGCCAGCGCCCCGATCACACAGCCAAGCACGATCTGCACCCAGGCCGACACCTTTTCTTTCTCCCAGAGCTTCTGCCACTGCTTCATGATTCTTTCCTCCGTTTTATCTGACGTAGTTTTTTCAGTCAGGGCATGTCATATCCAACGAGACAAACAATGCCTTTTCTACTTCTTTTAGTTTTTCCCGGTCAAGCGTTCCCACATACCGGTCGAGTCGTGTTTTTTCCAGCGTGCGCACTTGCTCGCACAGCACGGTGGACTCTTTGCGCAGCCCGTACGCCCCTTCGGGAAGGACCACATGGGTGGGCAGGGCATGCTTGCGTTCCGAGCTGGTCAGGGGAACCACGATCACCGTGGGCGCAAACCGGTTGCCGCGATCATTCTGGACAATCAGCACAGGTCTGTGCCCGCCCTGTTCGCTGCCAACCACAGGATCCAGCTCCGCCATATAAATATCGCCTCGTTTCATCGGGTTTCACTCTCCGAGGCAGCGCAGCTTTCGTTTCTGCGGCACAAAACACACACGCGCAGAAGCGCCGCCCCTTCCATCCTATGCGCGCAGGAGCAGGCGGTGCGAAGCTGACAGGTATACAAGCGCATTTACTTTTTGATCATCCGGCCGTTTGAACAACGCCTTCTTTTCATCACTGATCATAACACATTTTGGTTTCTTTCGCAAAGGGATCAGAGCGTCATGGCAGCGATCACTTCGTTTCCGTCCCTGTCGCCGGTTTCTTCAAAGCCAAAGGAGGCATACAGCTGTCTGGCTACATGGTTTTCCTCTTCATAGCTCAGCCAGCAGACCTTTGCCGGTCCGCAGGGAAAGGTACGGATATAGGCGAGCACCTCTGCCAGCGCCTGACGGCCATACCCCATACGCTGATACCGCTGGTCGATCATAAACCGCCACAGGCTGTAGTTATCGTGGGCGATCTCAGGGGCATCCGGCCAGTCCTCGCAGCCGTAGCTGAGCATGACAAAGCCCACGGGCAAATCGTCCGCATAAATGCCGAAGGGCAGTGCCGTACCGCCGGAGGTGATGGCTACATAAGCCTCCAGCAGGCTTCTGGTATTATCGGCCACAAAAGAACGCTGATGGTCGCTCACCTTAAGCGCTACGATCTCCCACAGGTTCTCGGCGGTGATCTTTCGAAGGGTGATCATAGGTACCTCCTAAGGAAACGTTGTTTTCTGCAATGAAGTATAGCATAGTTTCGTAGATCCCCACAAGGCAATCTTGTGTCCTTTTCCTACAGGAACCCCAACATCTGGCGGTTGCAAACAAGAACATTTGTTCTTATAATATAAGAACAAATGTTCTTGTTTTGATTAGGAGTGATACCATGCCCCGGGTAATCCTGCACGCCGACTTAAACAATTTCTTTGCTTCGGTTTCCTGCAAGGGGCATCCTTCCCTGATGGAGGTGCCGGTAGCCGTATGTGGCGATCCCGAAAAGCGCCATGGGATCGTTCTGGCCAAAAACACCCCTGCCAAAAAGCTGGGCATCAAAACCGGGCAAGCCATCTGGCAGGCCCGGGAGCTGTGTCCTCATCTAATCACGGTGGGCGTGGACGGTTGCGAGGTGCAGCGTATGAGCCGCGTGGTGCGGGCCATCTTCTCCCGCTACACCAGCCATGTGCAGCCCTTTGGCTCGGATGAGGCCTGGCTGGATATTTCAGGCCCGGATACCACCATCCGGGAGGGCGTGCGGATCGCCAACCATCTGCGGCATACCATCCGGGAGGAAACCGGCCTGACGGCCAGCGTGGGGGTCAGCGATAACCGGATCTTTGCCAAGCTGGGCAGCGACCTGAAAAAGCCGGATGCGGTAAGCGTGATCTGCAAGCAAAATCGCGCCCGGGTCCTGGATCCGCTGCCGGTGAGCGATCTTCTCTTCATCGGCAAAGCCACCACCCGAAAACTCAACAGCATCGGCATCTACACCGTAGGGCAGCTGACAGCGGCGGATCCCCGGATCCTCCAGGGGCTTTTGGGAAAAACCGGACGAATGCTCAGCGGCTTCGCTCACGGAGACGACGCCTCCGGCGTGATGGCTTCCGACGCGGTTCCAGCAGTGAAAAGCGTAGGCAATTCCATCACTGCCGCCCATGACCTGTGCACCGATGATGACGCCCGGATCACCCTTTACGGGCTTTGCGAAAGCGTAGGAATGCGGCTGCGCAGGCAGGGGCTACAGGCGCGGGTGGTGGAGCTGTCCATGCGGGACACCTCCCTGGTCACCACCTCTCGCCAATGCACCTTGCCCGTACCCACCAACCTGTGCCAGGACCTGTTTCAAGCCACCTATACGCTGCTGGGTGCGGGGATGACTCCGTTTACGCCCCTTCGTAGCATGGGCATCAGCGTCTCCCGGCTTTCGCCTGCCCAGGACATGCTCCAGCTGTCCTTTCTGCCCCAGGACATACAGCATCAGCGTCAGGAGCTGCTGGAGCATGCCTTGGACGATATCCGCAGCCGCTATGGGTACTTCGCCATTCGCCGGGCCATCATGCTCACGGATCAAGCTCTTGGGCAGATCAACCCGGCGGAGCAGCACGTGCTGGTTCCAGAGCCCTATTTCAAATCCGCCAAACAAGGCTAAACCCTTGCCAGATCCTCCACCCGCTCAATGTCTGCGCCTAAGGAACGCAGCTTTTCAGGCAGATCCTGGTAGCCGCGGATGATATGACCCGCCGGGTCGTTAAGAACGGTTTCTCCCTGGGCAATCATCCCGGCCAGCATCAACGCAGCGCCGGCTCTCAGGTCGGTGGAGCGCACGGTAGCGCCCCGAAGCGCATGACCGCCGTCAACAATCGCCATGCCGCCCTCTACCCGGATCCTCGCACCCAGCCGGCACAGCTCGGAAACGTGCATAAAACGGTTTTCAAACACCGTTTCATGCAGCATGCTGCTGCCGTGGCAGCCAAGGGCCACCACGGTCATGGGCGCCTGCATGTCCGTTGGAAAGCCGGGATAGGCTAAAGTGCGTACCTCAAAAGGAGAAACCGCACGGCCGCTGACCCGGATCCCTGCGGGGGTTTCCCGGAGCCCAACGCCGGTTTCCGCCAGCTTAAAAAGCAGCGAACGCAAATGCTCCGCACAGGCGCCCCGCACCAGCACGCTGCCTTCGGTGATAGCGGCGGCGCACAGCAGGGTGCCTGCCTCCACCCGATCCGGAATCGGGCGATAGATCGTGCCATGGAGCCGCTCCACCCCCATGATGGTCACTGTACCGGTTCCCGCGCCGCTGACACAGGCACCCATTCGATTGAGGCAGTTGGCCAGGTCTACGATCTCCGGTTCCTTCGCGGCATTTTCCAGGGTGGTCATTCCCTGGGCAAGCACAGCTGCCATCATCAGATTCTCTGTAGCGCCCACACTTGGCAAATCCAGGTAGATGCGAGTTCCGGTGAGCCGGCCGCTGAGCTGCCGCCTGCCGCCCAGCGGATATACCTGCGCGCCCATGGCTTGCAGGCCTTTCAGGTGCAGGTCGATAGGTCGCTGCCCGATAGCGCATCCGCCCGGCAGACCCACGCAGGCGCTGCCGCTTCGGGTCAAGATCGGCCCCAGCACCAGAATGCTGGCCCGAAGCTTGCGCATGTGCTCATCGTGGGTGGGGCTCTGCGGTTGCAGAGCACATACGGAGATGTCCCGCCCGCTGCGCTTTACTTCAGCACCGCATTCCCTAAGGATGGTCAGCAACGTTTCCACATCCGTAATATGCGGCACTTCCTGAATGATCAGGGGATCCTCCGTCAAAAGCCCCGCAGCCAGAAGCGGCAGCACTGCGTTTTTGGCCGTGCTGACCTCCACCTCGCCGCAGAGACGCGGGCTGTGGCGAATCAGATACGTTGCCATGGGACGCTCACCTCACCGGGGGTTCCGTTCCCGAAAATGTTGCTATTTCCATGATCTTTCATGCTCTTTCCCTCCTGTCGGGCACAGTTTGACCAGCGCGGGCGCAGCGCATGAGTCATGGAAGTTATTTCAGCCGGCGAAAAGCCGTGCATTTGAAAGGCCCATTTTCGGCAAGTTTTTCTGAAGCCAAAAACTGTTCGCATATTCCCCGGGGACCACGTGGACTCAGGCATCGGCCAGCCGGATTCTGTTTTGGAAATCAAAAACCAAAATGTCAGAATGGTCTGACAGGCAGCTGCGCAGGCTGCAGGCGAAGCTCGGCCAGTCAAAACAGCCTCCTCATCTATGGCTGTTCCTGCGGCAACAATCATGCTATAATACATCCGAAGCATCAAAGGAGTGAAGCGCCGTTATGGATCAATTTGTTTTGAAGGCTCCCTATCCCGCCGCTGGCGATCAACCCGCCGCCATCGAGTCGCTGGCCAACGGCGTCAAGCAGGGGCTGAAGGATCAGGTGCTGCTGGGCGTCACGGGTAGCGGCAAAACCTTCACCATGGCTTCTATCATTGAACGGGTGCAGAAGCCTACGCTGGTGCTGGCCCACAACAAAACCCTGGCTGCCCAGCTGTGCAGCGAGCTTCGCGCCTTCTTTCCGGACAGCGCTGTGGAATATTTCGTCAGCTACTACGACTATTACCAGCCGGAAGCCTACATTGCCGCCAGCGATACCTACATTGAAAAAGACGCTTCCATCAACGAGGAGATCGACCGGCTGCGCCATAGCGCCACCGCTGCCGTGCGCGAGCGCAAGGACGTGATCATCGTTGCCAGCGTCAGCTGTATCTATTCCATGGGAGATCCCAGCGAATACGAGGGTATGATGGTCAGCATGCGCCCGGGAATGCAGATCAGCCGGGACAAGCTGATCGAACGGCTCATTGAGATCCAGTACACCCGCAATGATATCGACTTCAGCCGCGGCTCCTTCCGCGTCCACGGAGACGTGCTGGAGATTATTCCTGCCAACGAACGGGAGCATGGCCTGCGCATCGAATTTTTTGGCGATGAGATCGACCGGATCCGGGAAATTGAGGTGATCACCGGCAATGCCCTGAGCACACTGGAGCATGCCATGGTTTTCCCGGCCACCCACTACGCCATGGACCGGGACAAGATGAACCAAAACATCGACCAAATCGAGATCGATCTGGAAAAGCGGGTCAAGGAGCTGGAGGACGAGGGGCAGCCCCTGTATGCCCTCCGTCTGCGCCAGCGTACCCGGTATGATTTGGAAATGATGCGGCAAATCGGCTTTTGCACGGGCATTGAGAACTACTCCCGTTACTTTGACGGCCGCAAACCCGGCGACGCGCCGTTTTCGCTGCTGGACTATTTCCCCAAGGACTTTCTGTTGTTCATCGACGAGAGCCATGTGACCCTGCCCCAGGTACGCGCCATGTACAACGGCGACCACGCCCGCAAAAAAAGCTTGGTGGATTACGGCTTCCGCCTGCCCTCTGCCTACGATAACCGACCGCTGGTCTATCAGGAATTCCGCGACCGGGTCAATCAGGTTATCTACGTCAGCGCCACCCCTGGTGACTACGAACTGCAGATGAGCCAGAACACTGTAGAGCAGATCATCCGTCCTACCGGTCTTTTGGATCCGCTGCTGATGCTGCGCCCCGCCACCGGACAGGTGGACGATCTGGTGGGCGAAATCAACAAAACCGTGGCAAAGAACGAGCGCGTGCTGGTGACTACTCTGACCAAGCGCATGGCAGAAAGCCTGACAGAGTACCTGAAAAACCTGGGCATCCGTGTGCGCTACCTGCACAGCGATATCCAGACCATGGAGCGCACCAAGCTGATCCGCGACCTACGCCTTGGCGAATATGACGTACTGGTAGGCATCAACCTGCTGCGCGAAGGTCTGGATATGCCGGAAGTGAGTCTGGTAGCGATCCTGGACGCTGATAAAGAAGGCTTCCTGCGCAGCGAGACCACGCTGATCCAGACCATCGGCCGCGCTGCCCGCAACGTGGATGGCCGGGTGATCCTCTACGGCGATCAACTCACCGAAAGCATGGAAAAGGCCATGAACGAGACCAATCGCCGCCGCGCCCTGCAGCAAGCCTACAACGAGCTCAACGGCATCACGCCCCAGAGTGTCAAGAGCACTGTACAGGCGCTGATCCGCATCACCGACAGCATGGCCGCCGGCGCGCCGGACACCATGTCCGAGGAGGAACTTAGCGCTTTGATGAAGAGTGTGGAGGATCAGATGCTTTCCGCCGCCAAGGAGCTGGATTTCGAAAAAGCAGCCCGGCTGCGTGACCAGCTTTTTGAGCTCAAGGGCGAAAAGAAGGATATCCAGAAGCCGCAGCAGCGCCGTCACCGCAAGAAGAAATTCTGATCCCACCTGGTTTTCCAGCCCAAAATAAGTTTTTTTGGTTTTTTTCAAAAAACCGCTTGACAGCATGTCCGTTTTGGCCTATAATAGCTTTCGCACCGATTGAGGTGCGTTGCTGTTGGGGAATTGTGTAATGGCAGCACCTACGACTCTGACTCGTATTGTCTAGGTTCGAATCCTAGTTCCCCAGCCAGCATGGCTCCATGGTCAAGCGGTTAAGACGTCGCCCTCTCAAGGCGAAATCAGGGGTTCGATTCCCCTTGGAGCTGCCAGTTTCATCCCGTAAGTTCGCTTACGGGATGTTTTGTTTTTTCCACTGCTTGCCGAAAGGAGAGATTCACCATGACTGCTACCCCCGACCGTCTGCGCCACATGACCGCCGTGTATCTCTGCCAGGATGACCGCATTCTCTTGCTCTACCGTCAGGGCGGCCGGGTGGTCAACAATGTGTGGGTAGGCTCTGCCGGCGGACATTTCGAGCCGGAGGAGCTGAATGACCCTCGCGCCTGCGTGCTCAGAGAGCTTAACGAGGAGCTGGGCCTCACGGAGGGACAGCTGGATAGTCTCTGTCTGCGCTACATCGTTTTGCGGAATACCGCAAACGAAGTACGGCAGAATTACTTTTTCTTTGCGCAGCTCAAGAAGGGCGCAGAGGAAGGGCTGATGTCCGACGAAGGCCGGCTGCAATGGTTTGCCCTTGATGAGCTGCACGCCCTGCCCATGCCCCTGTCCGCCCGGCAGGCCATCGACCATTACCTGTCAACAGGGCGGTATGACGAGGTGCTCTATGGCGGGGTAACCCGTGAAGACACCGCAGTCTTTGTACCAATGACTGTTTATGCAAATTCCTGAGGAATATTGAAAAAATGAAGAACGCCTGCCACAGGGAATGATGAAAAGGATGGAGTTATCCTTCGCATTACATCATGCAAGCAACGAAACCGCAAGCTTTGGCTGGCTTGCGGTACTTTGTACTGCTGTGATAGAATGAAAGCGATAAACTTGAATTTGTAGGTGAGATGCTATGGATATAGAATTTAGAAGATTTACCGATTTTAATAGAGGTATTATGTATGATATTTTAAAGGATGCATACTCATTTGATGAAAGGTGTGCTATCTGTTGGGATGAAAACTGGAAGAAGTCAGACGCATTTTTCTTCGATAACCCTGATATTGCTGATAAATATGGTTTTGTAACTTGCTATAAAGGCGAACCAATAGGATTTATATGTTGGGACCCGAGAAACAGACCTGAATATGTAGAAATAGGACATAATGGTATAAGAACAAAATATAAGGGAAAGGGTTTCGGTAAAACTCAGCTGAGTGAGGCTATCCAGCGTATAAAAGCATATGAAGGATTAAGGGAGATACGAGTATGTACGAATAGTAATCTAATTGCACCAAGAAATTACGAAAGTGTAGGATTTGTTTTATACGACAAGAGGGAAAATAGTGATGAAGCAGCCTTTTCAGGTGATTACTTATATTACAAAATTCAGTTGCAGTGATACCAAGAAAGTGTGAGATAAATATCAGTTTGTCGGAGTGTCAAATGCCAATTTATTGAGCAGACAACAATCACTTTCTTCCGTCATTTGTGGAGGGCGCAATTATACGCACGTCATCCGTGCATTGTGCGTATTTACTTGCATAACAAACGAGCATCCGGCAGTTAGACCGGATGCTTATCTTTTCTTGTTGTGGGATAAACTGATCCTTTTTCTTTTGAATTGCTATTGCCAGCCTGGCGCAACCGTTACAGCTCAATCCAGAACCGCTTCACGATCCGCCCATCTACCAGCACGTCTTTTTCGTATACGCCTCCGTTTTTCAGGATGGTCTTCTCGCTGGCGATGTTGCCATCGTCACAGGTGACCATCACCCGCTGGAGCCCCATCTTGCGGGCGTTTTCCAGATTCAATTGCAGCATCCGGGTGGCATAGCCCTTGCGGCGCTCATCAGGATGCACCGAATAGCCGATGTGGCCGCCCCAGGTGCCCAGAATGGGGTGATCGATGTGGTGGCGCAGGTCGATCATGCCTACAAGCTTGTTGTCAGCGGTACGCACAGCAAGGTAGTGATCAGAAGGAACACGGTCAGGCGAGCAGGTGGCCGGATCATTCGACGCACGGGTGCTCTTTAGCCACTCTTCCACAGAGGCACACTCCAACAGAGAACCGCAGCCGCCCGAATCCTCTTGAGTTTCCATAAAGCGTGCGCGGTATTCCCAAATCTGCTCGGCACAGCTTTCATCCGGCACAATCAAACGAATTTCATCCATTTGATATCGCTCCTTTTTATAGGGTCATTCTGAAGGTTGCATTGTATCGAAAGCCTGTGAACCGGCTTGATTTTCTCCAGCAGGCTGTGCTTGCCCACCTTCCAGCACCAACAACGTGCCCAATGCAGCCACCGCCATCACGTCCCGGCTGTAGCAGACCGTACCCAGGGTCGCCGTCACCAGCACTGCCAGCCACATCACGCAGAGCTGCGCCTTGTGCGGGCTCTGCTTCACGCCCTGTAGGCTGCCGCGGCCCATCAGCCAGATCATACCGCAGACTGCGGCAGTGCCCAGAATACCCATGCCGGACAACAGATCCAGCACATCGCTATGAAGGCTCAGCAGCTTATCACCACCCAGCATGGAGCCCAGCAGCGGCGACCGGCCGATGCCTGCCACCGCCGTCTGATAATACGCCATACGGGAGGTTTCGTCCGTTACGCCGCCTTCAAGGGCGATCTTCAGCTGCTCAAAACTGAACGCAAAATTCTCCAGGCCCGCTTGTTTGCACAGCCCGGCTGCCAGGCTGAGCAGCGGCATACGAAACAACCATACCAGCACAAATGGCACCAATCCCAGCAGCAACGACGCGCCCATGCCCACCTTGCCCCGGGAAATCGCACGAATCAGCGCCGCTACGATCTCCACCGCCAGAATAAGAGCGGCATACAACATGGCGTAAGTGTACTGGGATAAAACGATCATGAGGGTCTGCGCCGCCGTCAGCAGCACAAAGCCAGCACGCTTCCAGCCCCGGCTACACTGAATGCCCTGAATGGTCAGCGGCAGCGCCGCCACCATTGCGTAGACAAAATCATAACCGCCGATGTTTTTCTGCATCAGTTCCTTCAGATAGGCTTCATTGCCCGGCTCTGCATTGCCCAGAGAGCGGGCGTAGGCGTACACCTGATCACCACGGAAAAACATGCCTTCCACCAGCCAGAAAATGCTGGTCAGCACCGTAACGGAAACGGCGGCCAGCAGCGCCGTCTTGAGCCCACGCCACAGACGGCGGTCGCCCCGCTGACGGGCATAGCTGCAGAATACCAGCGGAAACCAGAACATACCATGCTGCACAAAAAAGCCTAGACGGTTGGTACCTCCACGGCTTAAAAACACAAAAAGCAAAATCGGCATCAAGGCGGCACACGCAGCCTGCAAAAGCAACCAATACCACTGTTTTTTCAAATTTGGGCCATCCAGCAGCACCCCTGCGCCAAACAAACCTACCGCAAGCACGCCTGTCAGCGCCCGTCCGGTGGTCTGTACAGCCGGCAGCAGCAGCCACAGCACATACAGTACTATCGACGCATTGCACAGCGTTGCCGACGTGCGGCTCGGTTTTTCCATCACCACAGTCACTTCATTTCCTCCTTTGCAGGCGAGGATTTACGCACGGAAAACAGTGCCGACCCCAGACCTGTTCCCAGTACGATCATCAGAATCAGACTCATGGCATGAGCCGCCGTGGAAGCGCCGGCCATCATCTCGCCCTGTCCCAATTCACGCATGGCACGGTAGAGACCGATGCCGGGTACCAACGGCAGGATCGCAATGGTAATAAACACCGTGGAGATCATATGCAGGCGGCGTGCCGCCAACTGCCCTAGCATAGCCGCTAGCAGAGCGCCCACAAACATGGCGGGAAGCTCTGAGCCGGAAAAATGAAAAATAGTCCAATACACCGCGTAGCCGCAGGCGCCAATCATGCTGCCCCAGAGGACGCCTTTTTTGGGTGCATGCAACAGCGTACCAAAACCCACCGCGCCCAGCCAGCCGGAGATCACTGCTCTGAAAAGTCCTTCCCACATCACAGCAGCCCTCCGATCCAGCCGTAGCATTGTGCGCCGATCAATGCGCCGCCTGCCACCAATGCAGCTGTAAGCAACGCCCGCGCGCCGTGCGCCGTGCCCGATACCATGTCGCCGCGGACAATATCCTGCACTGCATTGGTCATGCTCAGTCCCGGCACCAGCGGCATCAGCGCGCCAGCAACCATGGCATCCGTCAGGCCAAGCCCTGTGATATGATGAAACAGCATGGGAATCAGCGCAGAGATCGCGCTGCCGGCCACCAGTTTAACGATATTGTCACGCTCCCAGCGCCACAGCCAGGGGATCATCTGGGTCAGCGCCGCACATACCGCGCTGATCAGCGCATCCCATACGCCACCTTCAAACATCAGTGCAAAGCCAAACGCCGTCAGCGCCGCCGTAAGGGGCGCATGGAACCGGGAGACCTTCGCCGGTTTGGACAGTTCCTCCAGCTGACGGAGCAATTCTTCCTCCTCCAGTTTCCCGGCAGTAAAGCGACGGCTGAGCTGATTGACCAGATCCACGCGGCCGAGATGGGTATCC
Source organism: Clostridiales bacterium (assembly GCA_015056365.1). GTDB lineage: Bacteria > Bacillota > Clostridia > Christensenellales > Aristaeellaceae > Limiplasma. The sequence continues at coordinate 227,441 of SVGM01000001.1, forward strand.
CGCCCGTGCATACGGCACACCGTGGTCTGGCGCTGGCCCTCGTCATCCGTAAAGGAGATAAACAAGCCGCTGGGAAGACCAAATGCCTCGGCTTCATCCAGGTGCATCGCCTGCGCCATGCGCCGAATGGTATCCTCGGCACGGTAAATCTCGCCGCCGTTCTCCAAAATGATCCGGCCTACCAGCGAAAGCGCCTTCATCCGTCCCGCTGTGTTCATCATTTGCTCCCTCCCCGCACCGTTTGCAGCATCATGGCTGTAGTATAGCAAAGCCCCTGCAGGAACGCAAGTGATCCCTACATCAGGGGAAAAATGCAAAGGGACAGCGTTGTCTGATATGCTCCCCATAGAGTAGACACTCGAAAGAATAAAAGCTTCGAGACTACACTATGGGGAGCAATTTATGTACAGACGAAAGATAGAAGCAGAAGAAAAGATCAAAGCAGTAGAAGCCTATCTAAGCGGGGAACGTGGTTTCAGCGAAATACTGAACCGATACGGGATCAGGAATGAAACGTTTCGAGCATGGATCCGAAACTATCAAACATTCGGATACGAAGGATTGCAGGATAAGAGAACAGCCAAAAGTTACCCGTCAGAGCTTCAGGAAGCAGCAGTACAGGAGTACCTGAAAGGCTCCTGTTCGCAGTCGGATATTTGCAGAAAGTATAAGATTTATTCTCGAACACAACTGCAAAACTGGATTAAGCGGTATAATGGTCATAAAGAATGGAGACCCGGAAGAGGTCGAGGGAGCAAAATCTATATGACCAAAGGAAGACAAACGACCTATGAAGAACGAATTGAAATTGTCAGTTACTGTATCGAACATGGGAATGATTATACCGCAGCCATTGAGAAGTATGGCGTCAGTTACCAGCAAGTCTATTCATGGGTAAGAAAGTATCGGGAAAAAGGCGTGGAAGGACTGCGGGATAAACGCGGGAAACGTAAGTCTGAATCGGAAATGACAGAGACGGAAAAGCTGCGCGCAGAAAACCGGATGCTGGAGGCAAGGAACCGCCGATTGGAAACGGAGAATGCTGTACTAAAAAAATTGAGAGAAATCGAAAGGTGGTGGGAATAAGCGAAGTCCGGCAGGAGCAGCTGTATCTGTGTGTACAGAAGATGAGTACGGCAGGCTATGCTGTTTCAGAAATCTGTGGCATTCTCAATCTGAACAGATCCAGCTACTACAAATGGAAGCATCGTTCCAGGAGCAGACGAGAAATCGAAAACGAACGGTTATTACATGAAATCGGCATGATTCATGCACAACACAACAGTACCTTTGGTTATCGCCGGATTGCAGATGAATACAACGCTGTACACGAAAAGACCAATAACCTGAAACGGTTTTATCGCTTGATTCATATGGTAGGTTTACTTGCTGTCATTCGCCGTAAACGACCTGCTTACCAGCGTTGTTCACCGGAGGTGACAGCTGAAAACATTCTGAACAGAGATTTCACCGCTGAGAATCCTAATGAAAAGTGGTGTACTGACGTGACGGAAATGAAATATGGGTCTTCCGGAGAGAAACTGTATCTCAGTGCTATCCTGGATCTGAAATGCCGGGATGTTGTTTCTTTTGCGATCAGCCGTCATAATAATAACCAGCTTGTATTCGATACCTTTGATCTGGCAGTTCGGAAATATCCCGATGCCCGACCGCTATTTCACAGTGATCGCGGCTTTCAGTACACAAGCAAACTTTTTAAGGCGAAGCTCGACAGACAGGGGATGGTTCAAAGCATGTCTCGTGTTGGCAGATGCATTGATAATGGGCCCATGGAGGGCTTTTGGGGTATTCTCAAATGCGAAATGTATTATCTTAACCGGTTCGACACTTATGAGCAGCTCAAAACAGCTATTGAACAGTTTATCCATTACTACAATTCCAAGCGGCGTCAACACAATTTGAAGTGCTTGCCTCCTGTTTCCTATCGCTGCTTGTTTAATGCTGCTTAACACAAAACCGGAATCACATTTCTGCGATTCCGGAAAACTTTTTGTTTTTTCTCCTGTCTACTTGACAGGGAGCGGTTCAGTCTCTCCGCTGTCCCTTTGTCGTCGTTGTTGTTTCCCGTCAGAAGGCACTGCCGGTGGAAACAAGGAAATACAAATAATAAATCCCCGAGGCCACATGCCACAGCCAAAGCGCCCAGCCTGCGCCATAGATCAGCTTGCGGACCAGCGTCCTGCCGCCGTTCTCCTGACAGAAGCTGCGCAGGAACACGCCCAGCATCACCACCCACAGCATGAACGATGAGCTCATATTGGCCCAGCCAAAGTTGCCATGGCCTTCCCGAAGACCTGTTTCGCTGAACAGCATAAATTCCACCGTGCTGAACGCTACCATCAACAATGACAGCACCAACAGCCGGTTTTTAAAGATACCTTTTCGGTAGCAGCACGCCACGGCATACAGGGGGAACACATTCATCAGCAGCGTGCCTCTGAGCACCTTCCAGCACTGCGCCCAGCTGAAGCCTACCTCCACGCCGCTGGTGAAGGGAACCAGAACGCCTGTGTAATACAAATATTGCAGCAGGAAATACGCAGCAGCCGGCAAAAATGCCAGCACAATCTGGCCGAAATACCGCCAGTTGCGGGGACGGCGGCACAGCTCCACCAAAAACATCACAAAGGCTGCGGGCAACAGTGCCTGCATCACCGTGGGCTTGCAGGCAAGGCTGATTATCAGCAGCGCTGCCAGAATCAGCACCCTGTACCAGGGCAACATGGTTTTCTCGCCCTCGGTCTCCACCCGGGCTTCGAAATCATACCAGCAATACAGCACATAAGGCACGCACAGAAGCATGGTGGTAATCGCCGCCTGTTGGGTGGGATTGTGCCACACATTGGGCGAACCGACACCAAGGTAAACACCCGGATTCAGTGGATCGGCCACGTACACGCCGGTCACGATCATGGCAGTGCCAGCGATCAGCGCGATCCAGACGGGCTTGACCTGGCCTTTGCAGATTCGGGCGATCAGCCAGTAGCTCAGCACATAGTTGCAAAGCTTGAACAGGGCGCAAACCAGCGCCGCCGCCCAGTCCAGCGGCATCCCCAACTGATAGAGGGTGCTGGCGATCAAATGCCATACCGGATAGGAGATTCTACTGGTGATGCTGTGTAAATCAGCAAAATCAAAATCTGCCGCGATACTGGCATGGATCCTCAGATCCATCTCCGTCAGCCAATATTGCCACCGGAACATAGCCAGTGACCCAATCAACACAACCGCCGCTGTCAGGAAAAATGCGATTCCCCAACGAACACGGTTTTTCTTCAATTCTTGCATGTAGTTCTCCTTTCGCCCAAGCCGGCGAGTGTGGTTGTGTACGTATGCGCCATCAACGGCTGGCATCCTCCGCCACCCACTGTTTCCAGGCTTCTTCATCCGCGCCGACCGTGGCTTTGTTTCCGTTTCGCACAATGGGACTGCGAAGGGCGGAAGGATCCGCCAACAATTCAGCGATGATGAGACTGTCGGTGCTCATATGCGCCACGGGGCGCTCCAGAGCTTTCTTGCCCTCCCGATCTACTATCGCTTTAGCGCCCACGGCCCGGACAAACACGTCCATTTCCTTTTTGCCCAGCTTATGCTTTTTCAGATCCATGATCTGATAAGGGATGCGACGCTCCTTGAAAAAACGTTCCGCTTTGAGCACGTCGGGATTTTTCTTGTTTACATAGATCTGAATATTCATGCCTTCTCGCTCCCCCGCTTGAGCTTCCTGCGCACGTCGTCGCCGGTAAGCATCAGCCTGCGCCAGCTGGTATCATCCTGCAGACGGGAAGCGATTCGCTCGGTGTAGCGTTCCTTCAGTTCCGCCATGGTCAGGTTGGTACTGATCACCGTATGCCGGCGGTTCATCTGCCGTTCATTGAGCAGATTGAACAGCTGCTCAATGGTGATATTTTGCATCAAAGGTTCGGTACCCAGGTCATCGATCAGCAAAACCGGGGCTTCCATCAGGCCTGCCAGACGGCTGCTGTCGTTTTCGAAGTATGCCTTTCGCGCCACCTCCAGGAGATGATACGCGCTGGTGTAGGCAGGCATCACGTCCCTCTCCACCAGCCGATGCGCGATGGCATGGAGCAAAAACGTCTTACCCAGACCGCTCTTGCCCATCAGCAGAAGGTTGGGGGTAACGGTGGCGGGGAAGCTGTCCGCATACTGCTGGCAGGTGTTCCGTGCCATCAGCGCCCGCTGGCGCTGGCTCAGCTTCTCGCCCTCCAATTTTTCTTCGTTGAAGAGACTTTCATCGAAGGTTTCAAAAGAGGCCGCAGACGCACCCAGTCCCAGAACATCCAGCATTCTTCGGTTCAACTCCTGCTGCATACAGCGGCACATCTGGCGGGATGGCTCGTATACATAACCCTCATCCCGACAGATCGGGCAGGTATAGACCGGCTCCAACGCGTTGGCCGGCAGCCCACCCTCCGCCAGCGTTTCCGCAATGCGCTGGTTCATCAGCGCCATGGCGTTGGGCAGCTGGGCGTTCTCACCGGGTTTCTTGCTGCGGCTAAGCAGGCTGGTGCGCACGCCGCTTAAAATAGCCGCATGACGGGCGTCCAGCAGCTGGCGCAGACCGGAGCAGCGCTGGCATGCCTCTTCTCTACGCTGGTCATAAAGCCGCATATTCTCCTCGCGTCTGTCGGCGTACTCCTGCTGGAGTTCCAAAATCAGCTTTTCACGCGTCACAGCTTGCTCGCCTCCTCCAGATCCTCAGGGCTCATATCGTTTACATCGTCGGGATTATACTCCCGCTGTTCATACTGCTGTGCCAGCACCCGTTTGGCGCCGGGCGCTGGCTTGCTTTCAACGGCGTATTTCTTTCCTGCAGCGGCGGTATGTTCCTCATGCTCCTGCTGCGCCTCCGCCACGGTGGTAATATCCTTCTCGCGCCAACTGGTGAGTAGCTTATCAGCATAGGCCATGGGGTGATCCACATTGCGGGCATAGGCTGCCGCCAGCTGAACAAGCGGCTCGCTGATCCGCCAGTCCTCGCGCCATTTGCGCAGCAACTCCCGGTTGGCCTGGGAGCAGGTAAGTTCTTTTTCCTTGCCCATGAGCACAAACAGCGACCTGAGCGTCTTGTCCTGCTGCGCTACATTCTTCAGGTAGGCTTCCACGTCCTCTGTGGTTTTCAGGCCGCGCTTGTCCCACGCTTCCACCAGCTCGCCCACCTGATCCAGGGAATGGGCGCCCCGGCGCTTTCCCACCTGACGCGCCGCCAGCACCACCACTTCATGGCTTGCGTTCTCGCACATGGCGCGGTAGACAAGGCGTATGCCTTCGTCCACCACCGGTGCTTTCATGCCAAAGGCGGTGAGCATCTCCCGGACCCGGGCGCTCTCGTCCTTCTCGCCGGACAGCAGTTTTTCCACCTTGTCCGCCGTGGTTGCCTTGCCGTCGCTGCGCTGATGAATGCCTTCCAGAATCTTATCCAGATACGCAAAGCTGGGATCACCCTTGGTGGTTTCGGCGCAGGCGGCTTCGATGGCCTTGGGCGCAAAGCCCCACCGGGTGGTCCACTTCATGTACAGATCCACCTCGTCCATGCTGGGGCTGCGGCGCTTGCCAAGGCGGCTGAGCACCTTGCGAGCGCCCTTCCAAGCACTCTCGGAACGGCTGAACATCATCTCGGCAGCTTCGAGCGTATTGATCTTTTCCGCGCTCATCTCGCTGGCAATCTTCTGGGCTTCCTTGAAACCAAAATGCAAACCGCGGGTGGAAATCATGTGCCTGACCAGCATCAGTACCACCTCTGGGCTGAGGCCCAGCTGCTCCACCCACTCGTATGCCAGCACCGTTTCGCCGCCATGCAGCTTCCGCTTATCCCCAAAGAGGGCATACAAGGCCTGGGCAAAATCTTCGTACTGCTGATCCGGCTGGGTTTGCTGATGAAGGAAAGCTGCCTGCTGCACGCTGAGATAGCGGTACTGGGGCGGATTATCCTTTACCCGCTCCACAAGGCGGCAGCGCTCCCAATAGCGCATGGCTTTTTCCACTTCTTCCCCCGTCATGCCCAGGGTCTTGGCCACGTCCTCCACCATGCGTTCATCCTCGCCCACGCCTTCATGCGCAGCCATCAGCCCATAGAGGTAGACTTTTACATACCCGTCCGGTGCGGAGGGCATATACTCGCAGAAGAAGGCGTTGGATACCGCGGTGGCGTTCCAAAGAACAGCGGCGCGATCGTTGATAAAGGTGGCCATGAAAGCGCTCCTTTCGACAGAAGGGGTAATAATATCAGTATAACACAATCCCCCCGGTAAAGAAAAGCCTTTCCCCAAGACAGGGGTTGTGGTATAATGTTAGTGGTGTCATTATGCAATTTTGGGGATTTCCCGGCAAGGAGGACGCCTATGTGGAACGCAGTGGACGATTTGCTTAATCGCGCCATTGAAAAAAACATCTTTCCCGGCTGTGCCATCGCAGCAGGTCAGCGCCACGAGGTGCTGTATGCCAAAACGTACGGACGGCTGCTGCGCAACGGCAGCAAGCCCGTGACCCAAGCCACCCGCTACGACGTGGGTGCGCTGACTCAAGTGATGGCGACCATGCCGCTGACGCTGGCCGCCATGGAAAACGGTCTGATTTCGCTGGACGATTCCATCTGCCGTTATGTGGATTCTGTTCCTGCGGATAAGCGCAGCATTACGCTGGAGCAACTGCTAAGCCACACTTCCGGTCTCACTGCTTCGTTCTCTCTGGAACACGAAGCAGAGAATGCCGACGGTGTGCTCAAGGCCATTCTGACCCGCCCGCTGGAGCATCAGCCCGGCAACCGGGTCCGCCGCTGTTCCATGGGTTATATTCTGCTGGGCTTCATCCTGGAGAAGGTCTTTGGCATGCACTTTGACCAGGCAGTCAAGCGTTATGTAACAGCGCCCCTGGGCATGAAGGCCACCGGATTCCTTCCCTCCGGCGATGACATCGCGCCTACGGTTTTCTCAGACGAAAACGGTCAGCCCCACGCAGGCTACCCTTTGGACGGCAACGCCCGGTTCCTGCACGGCATCGCCGGTCACGCGGGTTTGTTTACCTCGCTGGATGATATCACCGCCTTCGCTTCCATGCTGGCCTGCAAGGGACGCGTCGGCGAGGGGGTGGTCTTTGCCCAGCGCAGCATTCATCTGGCATCCACCGAGCGTACCCGCGGCATGAACGAAGCCCGCGGCTACGGCTTCAAAATCGTCAAGCGTTCCAACCCGTTCCTGGGACATCTGATGCCCAGCGACAGCTACGGCCTGCAGGATGCCGCCAGCGGTTCTCTGATTGCCGTCAACCCGTCGGACGGATTCTTCCTGGCAGTGCTGCTCAATGCCTGCGAAGCTTCTGCTCACCCCGACGAAATGGACCGAATGCGCAAGGTGCTGATCAACACGGCATACGCGGCCTTCCAGCGCGGCTGAGTCGCAAAAAACATAATTCCACCCTCATTTTGGCTTACATATGAATCCACACAACAAAAGGAGTGTATCTGGTATGTCTACTCTCAAGCAAAGAATTCTCGATCGTCAAGTTACCCTGGGCGTTGTTGGTCTGGGCTACGTTGGTCTGCCGCTGGCTGTGGAAAAGGCCAAGGCTGGCTTCAAGGTAATCGGCTTCGATGTTCAGGATCAAAAGGTGGCCATGGTGAACGAAGGTCACAACTATATCGGCGACGTAGTGGACAGCGACCTGAAGGAGATCGTGGAAAGCGGCCTGCTCCGCGCCACCACCGACTTTGCCTCCGTTGCTTCCTGCGACTGTGTCTGCATTGCCGTGCCCACTCCGCTGGACGCGCATCAGCAGCCTGATATCAGCTATGTAAAGTCCTCCACCGAAAGCATCCTCCCCCATCTGCACAAGGACATGCTGGTGGTGCTGGAGTCCACTACTTATCCCGGAACCACCGAAGAGCTGCTCAAGCCCATTCTGGAATCCTCCGGTCTCAAGTGCGGCGAGGACTTCTATCTGGCTTTCTCCCCCGAGCGCGTCGATCCCGGCAACCTCATCTACAAGACCAAGAACACCCCCAAGGTCGTCGGCGGCATCACCCCTGAATGCACCGACATCGCCGCCACCCTGTACGAGGCTGTTCTGGAGGCTCCTGTGCATCGCGTGTCCAGCCCTGCCGTGGCCGAGATGGAAAAGATCCTTGAAAACACCTACCGTAACGTGAACATCGGCCTGATCAACGAGCTGGCCATGCTGTGCGACAAGATGGGCATCAACGTGTGGGAAGTGGTGGACGCCGCCAAATCCAAGCCCTACGGCTTCCAGGCCTTCTATCCCGGCCCCGGTCTGGGCGGTCACTGCATCCCGCTGGATCCCTACTACCTGAGCTGGAAGGCCCGCGAGTACGGCTTCCACACCTCCATGATCGAAAGCAGCATGATGGTCAATGACCGCATGCCTGAATACTGTGTGGATCGCGCCATGGCGGCTCTGAACGGCCACAAGAAGGCGCTCAACGGCGCCAAGGTGCTGGTGCTGGGCGTTGCCTACAAGCAGGATATCGACGACTACCGCGAGTCCCCCGCCATCCGCGTGATCGAGCACCTGAAGGAACGCGGCGCCGAGGTTACCTATTACGATCCCTTCATCACCGAATACCGCGAACACGGTGTGACGGAAAAGGGCCTCACCGAGCTGACCCCCGAGATCGTCAAGGCCGCCGATCTGGTGATGGTCACCACCGCACACACCACCGTGGATTATCAAATGGTGGCGGACAATGCCCAGCTGATCTTTGACACCAAGAACGCCATGAAGGCCATCCAGAACCGCGACAACTTGCAGGTGCTGTAAGCCCGGAAGGAGCTATTTCCCATGAACACGCCTCTTCGTTATGCGCTGATCGGCTGCGGACGCATTGCGCCCAACCACATTGCCGCATATATGAACAACCGCGCCCAGCTGAGCCTGTGCGCGGTCTGCGACCCCATTCCTGAGCGGATGGAGCAGGTGCTTTCTCCCCTTTCCGAGGAAGAAAAAGCGCAGGTGCGCCGCTACACCGACTATCGAGAAATGCTGAAGGCCGAGAAGCCCGAGCTGTGCGCCATCGCCACCGAAAGCGGCAAGCACGCCGCCATCGGTCTGGATGTGATCGCAGCCGGCAGTAGCCTGATCATTGAAAAGCCGATTGCGCTCAGCATCAAGGACGCCAGGGCGCTGGTCGCCGCGGCAAAGGAAGCCGGCGTCAAGCTGTGCGCCTGCCATCAGAACCGCTTCAACAAGTCCATCCAGAAGATCCGCTCCGCGGTGGAAGAGAACCGCTTCGGCAAGATGCTCCACGGTGCGGCGCACATCCGCTGGAACCGTGGCCCTGCTTACTATGAGCAGGCCAAATGGCGCGGCACCTGGGAACAGGACGGCGGCGCGCTGATGAATCAGTGCATCCACAACATCGACCTGCTGCGCTGGATGATGGGCGACGAAGTGACCGAAGTGATGGCTTACACCGACAACCTCTGCCACGACTTTATTGAGGCGGAGGATCTGGGCATGGCCATGGTGCGCTTTGCAAACGGCTCCTATGGTCTCATCGAAGGCACCACCAACATCTACCCCCACAATCTGGAGGAGACCCTCTACCTGTTCGGTACCGAAGGCACCGTCAAGGCCGGCGGCAAGAGCGTCAATATCATCGAAGAGTGGGATTTCAAGGACGGTCGGGGCGACCCTGCCGCCATCAAGCAGCATTACGGTGAAAACCCGCCCAACGTATACGGTTTCGGCCATACGCCCCTGTATAAGGACGTGATCGCCGCCATCCGCGAAGACCGCGCCCCCTATGTGGACGGCGAAGCGGGACTTCGCGCGCTGGAAATGGTGCTGGCCATCTACAAGTCCGCTGCGGAGCACCGTCCTGTGCAGCTGCCGCTGGAGGACTGCTCCACCATGGATTTTGTGGGGAGGTTTGACCGATGAGCGCCTATGTGCATCCCACCTCCATCGTGGATGAGGGCGCGGAGCTGGGCGAAGGCACCAAGGTGTGGCACTTTTGCCACGTGGAGGGCGAAAGCCGCATCGGCAAAAGCTGCTCCATCGGCCAGAACTGCTACATCGGAAAGCGGGTCACCATCGGCGATGGCTGCAAGCTGCAAAACAATGTAAGCATCTATGAAGGCGTAACGCTGGGCAACGGCGTTTTCTGCGGCCCCAGCTGCGTTTTCACCAACGATTTGACCCCCCGGGCGCTCTACCCCAAGGGTCACGAAAACTTTGTCCAAACCCCCGTGGAGGACGGTGCCTCCATTGGCGCCAACGCCACCGTGGTCTGCGGTCACCGCATCGGCCGCTGCGCCATGATCGGTGCAGGCGCAGTGGTGACCACCGATGTGCCACCCCATGCGTTGATGCTGGGCGTGCCTGCTCGTCAGCAGGGCTATGTGTGCACCTGCGGACAGCGGCTCAAGGGGGATTCTCTTGAATGCACGGTCTGTGGACGGCGCTTCGAACAGGATGGAGCCGGATTAAAGGAGCTGTCAAAATGAATTTTCACGATTTGCACGCCCAGTATCAGGCACTGAAAACCCAGATTGATGCTGGCATTGCCTCTGTGCTGGAAAGCGGCCAGTTTATCCTAGGTAAGCAGGTAGCCGAATTGGAAGCAAAGCTGGCTGCCGACGTGGGCCGCAAGCACTGCGTCTGTTGCGGCAACGGTACCGACGCGCTGATCCTTGCCCTGAAAATGTGGGGAATCAAAGCCGGAGACGCGGCATTCGTTCCGGACTTCACCTACTTCGCCTCCGCCGGCTGCGCTGACGCGGTGGGCGCTACGCCTGTGCCAGTAGATATCCGTCTGGATACGTTCAACCTGTGTCCTGACGCGCTGGAAGCCATGATCCAAAAGGTAAAAGCAGAAGGTAAGCTGAATCCCCGGGTGATCGTGGTGGTTGATCTGTTTGGTCAGCCTGCCGAGCACGACAAAATCCGCGCCATTGCGGACAAGTACGGCCTGCTGGTCCTGGAAGACGCTGCTCAGGGCTACGGCGGCAGCATCAACGGTAAGGCCGCCTGTTCCTTTGGCGACGCCGCCATTACTTCTTTCTTCCCTGCCAAACCGCTGGGCTGCTATGGCGACGGCGGTGCGGTCTTTGTGGATTCCGACGAGGATGACGCTCTGCTGCGCTCCCTGCGTGCCAACGGCCGCAGCCCTGTGGATAAATACGACAATGTTCGCTTTGGCCTCAACTCCCGTCTGGATACCCTGCAGGCCGCCATCCTGCTGCCCAAGCTGAAAGCCCTCCGGGAATACGAGCTGGATGCACTGGACAAGGCCGCCGATCACTACACCCGCCTGCTGAAAGACATCGTGGTCACCCCCACGGTGCTGCCAGGCTACCGCAGCAGCTGGGCCCAGTACACCGTTCTGCTGAAGGATCGTGCCATGCGCGACGCTGCGCAGGCTGCGCTCAAGGTGCAGGACATTCCCACTATGGTGTACTACCCCAAGGGCATGCACAGCCAGACTGCCTTTGCGGCCTGCGACCTGCCGGATTCTGATTATGCTGCTTCCATGGCTGCCTGTGACCGGGTGCTGTCCCTGCCCATGCATCCCTATTTGACGGAAGAAGAGATCGAGACCGTGGGCGCTGCCCTGCGCAGCTTTGTGGAGAGCTGGTCATGCTGACCATCCGCCCCATGACGGCAGACGATGATTTTTCTGCCGTGGCAAAGGTCTATGTGGACAGTTGGCAATGCGCCTATCAGGGGCTGGTGCCTCAGCGTTATCTGGATAAGCTGAGCCCTGACGGCTGGGTGAGTCTGCTCAAGGCCGACCCGGCCGCCAACCTGATCGCGCTGCTGGACGGACAAATCATCGGTACTGCCTATGTCACCTTTGCCCGGGATGAAGCCCGGGAAGGTTATGGCGAGATCGTCAGCCTGTATCTGCTGCCGGCGTTTATCGGCAAAGGATACGGAAGAGCGCTGACAGAGGCCGCAATCGAGCACTGCCGCCAACAGGGGCTGGACGCCGTTTGCCTGTGGGTGCTCTCCGACAACAGCCGTGCCTGTGGGTTCTACGAACGCATGGGCATGAAAGCCTCCGGACGCACCAAAACCGAAGCCATCGGCGGCGCCATGTTGCCGCTGACTGAATATCTTCTCCCCCTGGCCTGAACCGGCCATCATTCTTTACAAAGGAGCTGAGCACCTTGTCTATCATCCGTCTCCGTCACCGTCTGATCGCGCTGGTTCTTCTGTGCTGCTTGCTTATGGGCATTGTTCCCACCGCTACTGCCGCCGCCAAGAAGAAGACCATGAATGTCAGCTTTACCGTCAACACCTATCAGAACCGTGCCCGCGATGTACTCAAGCAGATCAACGAACTGCGCAAGATCGAGGGGCTGCCCGCGCTGGTGATGACTGCGGATCTGGAAAAGGCAGCGATCCAGCGCGGCGCCGAGCTATTCGTCCTGTTTGACCATTCCCGTCCCAACATGACGGATTTTGACACCATCATCAATGAATACGACTCCCTTGCCCCCTGCGAGGTATCTGCCGAGTGCATCGCCGCCGGTTACAGCAAGGCGGACGAAACCATGCTGGACTGGGAAGACAACAACTCCGATCTGCTGCTGGACGGCGACTTCACCCATGTGGGCATCGCCTGCGTCAACGTCAAGGGCAGCTATAACGAGTATTACTGGGCTCTGATCCTTACCGGTTTTCCCGAGGATTACAAGGGCAAAGAAGCCGGCAAGGCCACCAAGGCCGGCGCAGGCAAAACGGTTACCGTAGAGATCTCTCAGGATATGTACGCCAGTGCCGACAATAGCCACAAGCGTTTTGAGCTGCGTGTCAGCGACGTGAACCTGAAGACCAAACAGAGTGCCGCCGTCACCGTCAATCTGTACGATCGCTACGATGTGAAAATCGGCAAATGCGATCCCGCTGGTTTGACCTTCAAGAGCAGCAATTCCTCCATCTTCACCATCAGTGCTGACGGCACTGTGAAGCGCAAGAAGGCCGGCACCGGCACCCTCACCGTGTCCGCCCCCGGTCTGGATGACGTGAAGTGCACGGTTACCTGCGGAAGCGGTTCTTCTTCCAGCAGTTCCAGTTCCTCCAGCAGCAGTAGCGCCAGCAACGCTGTTGCCGTCACCGCTACCACCATCAAGGAACGCGAGCCCGAACTGACCGCCACCGAATACAGCAAGTACACCAAGCTGTCTGTGTACGTCAAGGGCGCCAGCGGCTACGTGCTCTACCGCTCCACCAGCAAAACCGGCACTTACTCCAAGGTGGACGAGCAAGCCACCACCAAACGCTGGGATATCAAAATCCAGGACGAAGATATCGAGCGTACCTACTACTACAAAGTCCGGGCCTACAAAAACAGCAACGGAAAGCGGGTCTACAGCGAATACTCCGATCCGGTGAAGGTTGCTCCGTAAACAGAAATCAAAAAGCGCCAGTCCCCTTTGAAGGAGGCTGACGCTTTTCTTATACCGTTGCTTTTTTTCTCCAGGAGAAATATCTCAGCATACAGAACAGGGCACTGATCATCCAAGTCAGACCAGCTGTCCACCAGATGCCCCACAGACCCACGGTGGGGATCAGCACAATCAGCATTGGCAGACCGATGCGGCAGATCATCTCCACCAGACCATTGATAAAGGCAAACAGCGCGTCACCAATGCCATTGAGAATGCCGCGGGACATATAAATCGTAGCCAGGAAAATGTAGAACCAGCTGGTCAGCCGAAGCGCTTTGCCGCCCATCTGGATGACCTCTGTTTCATTGACGAAGATCGAGATGATCTGCTCGCTAAACAGCTGCACCAGCACAAGCATGAACAGGGTAAACGCTGCGGACATCACCATGCCGTGCTTAAGGCCCGACTTCACGCGATCCATTCGGCGGGCGCCATAGTTCTGGCCGGCATAGGTTGCCAGCGCAGCGCCCAGAGAGCCGTAGGGCTGATGGGCAAGCTGCTCGATACGGTTGGTGGCGGTAAAGGCGGCCACCGCCGTGGTGCCGAAGGAATTGACGAAGGACTGCAGCGCTGTGGTGGAAATGGCGATCATGGACCACTGCATGGCCATCGGCAGGCCCAGGCGCACCGAATGCTTGACCACGTCCGGATCGAACTGATAATCCTTCCGGGTCAGCATGAAATAGGGATTATGTTTCACCGCATAAGCCAGACAGCCCATGCCAGCGATCAGCTGCGCAATGATGGTGGCGAGGGCGGCGCCGAACACGCCCATCTGGAAAACATACACGCACAGGATATCCAGTGCGATGTTCATAAAGCAGGAGAAAATCAGAAAAATCAGCGGTGTGCGTGAATCGCCCAAAGCACGCAGCATGGACGAAGCATAATTGTACACCGCTACCAGCGGAACACCGATGCAGCTCATGCGCATATATGTGGTGGCATCCTGCAGGATATCTTCCGGCGTGCCCATCAGGCTCAGCACCCCCGGGGCAGCAAAGAAGGCAGCCAGGCCCATCACCAACGCAGCCGTGAACATAATGTAGGCAGAGTTTGCGATAGCGCGCTTGGTTCTGGCAGGATCGCCTGCGCCGAAATACTGCGATGTTACCACGCCGCTGCCCGAACCGATACCATTACACACAGAAAAAAACAAAAAGGTAACGGAGCCTGTCGAACCAACGGCAGCGAGCGCCGAAGCGCCGATGAATTTACCGACGATGATGGAGTCCACCAGGTTATAGGCCTGCTGAAACAGATTGCCGATGAGCATGGGCAAGGCGAACATAGCAAGCAAACGGGTGGGATTTCCCTGCGTCATATTGATATTTCTTGAGCTCTTCATGCTTCCTCCCAGCCATTGATAACAGGGCTTTCGACCAAAATGTTCGGCGCTGTTTTAGCGCCATCCATATTATACTCATGCAGAATTCTTGTGCAACTATTTTTTGGCTGGATCACAAACTTTTTGCTAAAGTTTTCCGGAAGGCTATGTTTCCCCCACAAATCTAGCGTTTGTTGCATGGCCGGACGTCCTTAAACGAAAAACCGCCGCAGCACAGTGCAAGCGCCTTGGCGGTTTTTCTGATGCACTACTCGGCGACAGCCATGTATCAAGTGCTCACCTATTCTTTTTTCTGGAATGCGCGATCTTTCATTTCACATACTCACCAAAACGCTCCATAAACTGATCATACTCATCCCTGTCCGTAATCCACACGATCACATGAGCGTCCTTGATCCCCAGCCGTGTATAGGCTTCCCAGCGGTTATTGCCGTCATTGAGTTCAAACTCGCCCATGCGCTCTCCCTCGGGGATCAGATAATGCACAATCAGCGGCGGCATATCCGGTTCCTTGGGAATGACCTCCATTAGACGCTGCACATTGCGCTCCCACACCACGGGATGTATCTGATACTTCAGCCCTTCCTCCACAGGACCTGTGCAGCGCTGAAACAGGCTGAGCGGCATCCTGAAAGGGCCCAGAAACATCCGGTCAACAATCTTCAATCCATCGGAGAAGGGTTTGTTATCGCCGTCGGAAAGCAGGTAAGCATGCACCCACTCTTCCAGCCTGCCCTGCCGTGCCCATTCCTGTGCGGAGGACAGGGTGCCCTGATACTCCATTCTCATCGACTCCTTTCTGTTATACACAATCCTTTTGATGGATTCGCAGGAGAGACAGTACATTTTCGCCAGTTGCTCGATGGATTCCCCAATGGCAAACCGGGCGCAAATCTCCCGGTTGCGCTGCCGGAGAATCTGCCGGTAACCACTGGCGCTCCCCCACTCTCGCTTGTGTTCCCGGGCCGGAACGTATACCAGCTTCCCGGAGATATACTTTTGCACCTGCCTCAAAAGCGGCTCCGGCAAAAGATCCCGGGCGTTCTCATACTTCATGGTTTTCTCTCCTTTCGCTGGTAGTATACTGCAATCACAGGCATTTGGCTATTACGCAAACGGATGATATGCGTTTTCGACATACCAGGCAACTATCCAAAACACAAATCCTCCGTATGACGAAAATCGTACGGAGGATTCCCTGTTTGATGGGCACTCGCTCATTTGGTAAGCGCTTCTCCTGCTGCCTCACAGGGCAGCCGCTTCATAACTTCTTCGTAAAGCAAATGACCCGGTTGGCTTCCACAAAGCCCATGCGCAGATGGAACATCAGCGAAGCGTCATTGTCCAGCTCGCAGTCACTGGCAAACTCGGTGCAGCCCATTTGCCGAGTCCATGTTTCGCAGGCTTTCAGCAGCTTCGCAGCGTACCCACGGTGCCGATAGCCTTCCGCAACAAAGATCCCTTCCAGATACCCTACCGGGCTGGTTTCCGTCCCTTCCACATAGTCATGGCGCAGCTGACACTGGGCAAACCCCACAGCATACTCGTCCTTCCACAGCAAAAAGACGGCATTCTCTTCCCCGGCGATGATCTCCTCAAAGTCCCGGGTCAACTCCTGCAGCGTAGTCTCTTGCCACATCTGTATGGCCAACGCGGCAGCCACAGCCGCCTCCTGTACCGTTGCTTTTGTGATCATGTTTACCTCCTGAAAGCGTCCCTACACAGCAAAATCTGTTTGTCAGTGTATTCCGCAGTACCG
The DNA here is from genome assembly GCA_015056365.1 of Clostridiales bacterium. Taxonomy (GTDB): domain Bacteria; phylum Bacillota; class Clostridia; order Christensenellales; family Aristaeellaceae; genus Limiplasma. The sequence goes on from SVGM01000001.1 coordinate 243,999, forward strand.
ATTCATCCCTGAATCAGACTGGTCATCTGCGCCGTCATTTGTGCAAGCAGCTCATCCGCCAGTTCACGGCTGGCGGCTTTCGCGGACAGATAGACCTTTACTTTCGGCTCAGTACCGGAGGGGCGGACAATGGCCTTGCAGCCGTCGCCGGTGGCATAGCTGAGCACGTTGCTCATAGGAAGTCCTTCGATGCCGCCGGCATAGTCCTTCACCACGGTCACGGCTTTCCCAGCCAGCTCCACCGGCGGGTTAGCCCGCATATTGACCATCACGCGTTCCATTTCTTCCATGGGCAGCGCGCCCTCAATGTCAAAGTTCAAAAGCGCGGTGCCCATATAACCGTAGGTCTCGTACAGCCGGCACAGGCTGTCCCACACGGTCAGGCCCTCGCGCTTGCAGGCCTGTGCCATTTCGCACACCAGCATACAGGCCATCACGCCGTCCTTATCCCGGACATGGGTACCGGCCAGATAGCCGCAGCTTTCTTCAAAGCCGAACACATAGCGGTCTTCGCCCTTTTTCTTCTCCAGACCGCCGATCACTTCACCGATGTACTTAAAGCCGGTGAGCACTTCGCGGACTTCCACGCCATAGGCATCGGCAATGGGGAAGGCCAGATCAGAGGTGACAATAGTCTTCACCAGCACAGGCTTCTTAGGCATGGTTCCGTTCTGCCTGCGGGTGCGCAGGATGTATTCCGTCAGCAGCAGACCTACTTCATTACCACTGAGGCGATGGTATTCGCCTTGAGCATCCCGCACTGCCACGCCAACACGGTCGCAGTCCGGATCCGTCGCCAGCAAAAGATCTGCTTGAGTCTCCTTTGCCATGGCAATGCCTAAGACGAGCGTTTCGTCCAGTTCAGGGTTGGGCTTGGGACAGGTGGGGAAAGCGCCGTCAGGCTCGCACTGCGCTGCCACCTCCGTCACCTGAATGCCCTGCATATGCTGGAGAACCTCACGCACCGGCAGAAGCCCTGTACCGTGCAGCGGCGTATAGACAACCTTTACCGTCTCGCTGATGAAGGGATCTGGGCGGCAGAACAAGCATGCCTGGGCAAAGCTGCGGCGCACATTATCTCCTACGATGTGCCAAAGGCCTTTTGTCACCGCCTGCTTCTTTGGCATATATGAGAGTTCCGGATAGGCCACCTTCTCTATTTCGGCGGTGATCAGCTGAGCGGCATGGTCGGTAATCTGGCAGCCATCTGCGCCATAGACCTTGTAGCCGTTGTAAATGGCAGGATTGTGACTGGCGGTAATCATGATGCCGGCGGTGCAGTGCAGCGCGCGTACAGCATAGGAAAGCATGGGGGTCGGCGCCAGCGTATCAAACACATGCACCTCAATCCCCTGTGCACAAAGCACCATGGCTGCAGTTTCGGTGAATTCCTCGCTGCCGTACCGGCTGTCATGGGCAATGGCCACCGAAGGCGTTCTGGTTTGATTGATCAAGTAACGTGCCAGACCAAGGGTTGCGCGGGCGACCGTATAGCGGTTCATACAGGCCGTACCGGTTCCCAGAATGCCTCTGAGACCGCCGGTACCAAAGTGTAGTTCTGTACCAAAGGCAGCCAACAGTTTCTGCTCATCTCCCAGCATTTCCCGGGCTTCCTGCTGGGTGGTGGTATCAAATGCCTTGTCCTGTGCCCACAATGTCGCCATTACTCGCGCGTCCATGCGTGCATCCTCCTTGTCTCGGGTGGCAGAAAACGCCGCCGTTGTTCCCTTCTCGCTTTGGTGTGCCTATCTTACCGCGAAAGGCGTCATTTGTAAAGAGTTGGTAGTGAGCATACCCTTTCACAATAGGCAAAGGAACTTTCCCAAACCCATTGACACAAACCGCCGAAACCGATAAGATAACTGCAACAGCTTGTTGAAATCACAACGTTTACAATACAAAGGAGGTTTTGCTCCATGTCCGAACTTTTCATCAGCAAGGACCTGATCCATCTGCGGAATAAGCGCGTCAGCTATCTGATGCACATCCTGCCGGGCGGCATTCCTATTCATCTGTATTATGGTAAGCGGCTGGAAGCCATGGAGCCCCGTTCTCTGCTGCGTCACCACGCCATCCCGGACGATGGTACCTTTTCGGTGCAGGGCTGTTCGCTGGACCATGTCCCCAGTGAATATCCCTCCTTTGGTCTGGGCGATCTGCGTCAGGGCGCGCTGACAGTTCGCCGGGGCGATGGTACCGCCAGCTGCGACCTTCGCTTCGTCTCCGCCGAGATCGATACGGAAAAGCTGCCTCTGAAAGGGCTGCCGTCCACCCATGCCAACGGCGAACAAACCCTTAGGCTCATCCTGAAAGACGAGCTGCTGGGCCTGACTGCCGTATTGCGCTACAGTCTGTTTGACGACTGCGACGCCATTGCCCGCAGTGTTGAGCTGATCAACGACGGTCAGGACACGCTGTCTGTGGAGCGTGCCATGAGCCTGTGCCTGTCGCTGCCCACCCGTTCCTACGATATCCTGACCCTGGCCGGCGCATGGTCCCGCGAACGCGAGATGTTCCGCCGTCCCATGACCATGGGCGAGTGCTCCGTGGGTTCCATCAAAGGGGCCAGCAGCTTGCACACCTCCCCCTTCGTGGCAATGATGACTCCCGAAACCAACGAACATCTGGGCGAAGTATACGGCTTTGCGCTGGTGTACAGCGGCAATTTCTATGCAGGTGCGCAGGTGGATCCCCACCGCACGCCCCAGGTGATGATCGGTATCCACCCCGATGGATTCGGCTGGACACTGGAGCCCGGCGAGAGCTTCCAAACTCCGGAAGCCATCGCGGTCTATTCTGATCAGGGTCTCAACGGCATGAGCGCCCAGTTCCATACCCTGTGCGCCAAGCATGTAGTCCGCGGCAAATTCGCCGATCAGCCCCGTCCCATCCTTCTGAACAACTGGGAAGCCACCTATTTCAATTTCAACCACGAACGTCTGGTCGATCTGGCCAAGACAGCTGCGCGGGTGGGCGTCGAATTGTTCGTGCTGGACGATGGCTGGTTTGGCAAACGCGATGATGACACCACCTCCCTGGGCGACTGGTTCGTGGACACCAACAAACTACCCAATGGACTGACGCCGCTTGCCAATGATGTCCACGCGCTGGGCATGAAGTTCGGTCTGTGGTTCGAGCCGGAGATGATATCCCCCAAGAGCAAACTGTATGAAGCTCACCCTGACTGGGCGCTCCACATCGACGGCCGTACGCCCATCGAAGCTCGCAACCAGCTGACCCTGGATCTGAGCCGCGAAGACGTATGCGAGCATGTCTATCATGCTGTTGCGGATATTCTTGCCGCCAATCCCATCGACTACGTGAAGTGGGACATGAACCGCCACTTCTCCAACATAGGTTCCTCCAGCCTGCCTGCTCACCGTCAGCGCGAGCTGCCCCATCGCTATATGCTGGGTCTGTACAGCGTGCTGGAACGCCTGATCGCTGATTTCCCGGATGTGCTGTTTGAAAGCTGCTCCAGCGGCGGCGGACGCTTTGACCTGGGTATGCTGAACTATATGCCCCAGACCTGGTGCTCCGACAACACCGACGCATACAGCCGCTGCCGCATCCAATACAGCACCTCGCTGGTCTTCCCGTCCTTTGCCATTGGCTCCCACGTCAGCGCTGTGCCCAACCATCAGACCGGCCGAATCACGCCCCTTTCCACCCGCGGCAACATTGCCCGCAGCGGCTGTTTCGGCTACGAGCTTGACCTGAACAGCCTGACGGAAGAAGAACTGGCTGAGATCAGCCAGCAGATCAAGGATGTAAAAGCCATCCGCGAAACCCTGCTGTATGGCCGTTTCTATCGTTTGCTCTCCCCCTATGAAGGCAACGATACCGCATGGCTGACCGTTGCGCAGGATGGCAGCGAGGCTGTATTCACCTATGAACGCGCGCTGGCGCAAAGCTATACCAATCCCCCTGTGGTTCGTCTGTGCGGCCTGGAAGCTGACGCAGCCTACCGTGTGGAAGAGACTGGTGAAATCTATGGCGGTGATCAGCTGATGTACAGCGGCATTTCCGTACCGCTGAAGTGGGGCGATCACAGTTCCGCCAGCTTCCTGCTGCGGAAGATCTGATCCCGCTTCGATCCAAAACCGAAAGGAAGACACATATGTTCAAACCTGCTGCCATCTTCCGCGACCACATGATTCTGTGCCGCAATAAAACAATCCGTGTATTCGGCGAGTGCGATACAGCCGACATGATCACTGGTCAGCTTGGACCCCATACTGCCCGTGCGGAAGTCCAGAGCGGCCGTTTTCAGCTGCTTTTCCCGCCCATGGACGCCTGCGAAGACCTGACCCTCAGCCTGTCTGATGGACAGACCAGTCATACTTTTACGGACGTTGCTGTTGGCGAAGTGTATCTGGCCGGCGGCCAGAGCAACATGGAACTGGCCCTTATGAATGCTGACGAAGGCCCCGACTGCATCGCGATCCATGACGATCCCCTGCTGCGCTTCTACAACGTTCCCAGATCACCTTTCTGGGATGAAAACGCCATCCAGGCCGAGGAGAATACGCGCTGGGATCTTTGTAAGCCCGGCGAGCTCAAGGACGCCAGCGCTGTCGCTTACTTCTTTGCCCGCAAGCTGCGCCAGAAACTGAATGTTCCTGTGGGCATCATCGGCTGCAACTGGGGCGGTACCTCCGCCTCCTGCTGGACTGAACAAAGCGTTCTGGAAAGCAACGCTGCCGGTCGGGTCTATCTGGATCTGTACCAGCAGACGGCCGCCGACAAAACCGATGAGGCCTACGATCTGGAAGTGATCGAGTACGAGAAGACCAGTGCCGCATGGAACAAACAAGTGGATGAGCTTCACGCCGCCCACCCTGATATGAGCTGGTCCGACGTGATCCGGCAGCTGGGCGACTGCCCCTGGCCGCCGCCTATGGGGCGCAAGTCTGCCTATCGCCCGGCAGGTCTGGTGGAAACCATGCTCAAGCGCGTGGTACCCTACACCCTTACTGGCTTCCTATTCTATCAGGGCGAGGAAGATTCTGCGCGTCCTGAGTGGTACGATATGCTGCTTGGCAATATGGTGCTGAACTGGCGCAAGCTGTTCATGGACGAGGAGCTCCCCTTCCTCAACGTACAGCTGCCTGTATTCAAAAATTTCGGCGAAGAGGACTATACCAACTGGGGTACCATACGAGACCAGCAATGGCGTGTCTACCGCCGCCTGCGCAATACCGGCCTTGCCATTACCATTGACCTGGGTGAACTGGGCAACATCCACCCCACCGATAAGCGTTCCGTAGGCGAGAGGCTGTACGAGGTCGCCTTATCCACCGTCTATGGTCAGGAAGGAAAAACCTCCATATATGCCACCGGAAAGTATCCCCAGGGCAATACGCTTGTGGTCACTCTGTCGGGTCAGGTATCGGTCACTCAGGATGCCGGTGCTCCGTTTGAGATTGCTGGAGCGGACGGCGTGTACCAGCCCGCACAGGCAGAAGTCAGCGGCGACCGGATCCTCCTTACCGCTCAGGGTGTAGAGGCTCCGGTGATGGCACGCTATGCCTTTATCAATTACACATTGATCAATCTCTTTGGTGAAAACGGGCTTCCCCTGGCGCCCTTTGTACTGGAGTAAACGCAATGACTCATACTTTTCTGGCCACTGCTGCCTTTGGGCTGGAAGGCGTGGTGGCAAACGAACTCAAACGCATGGACATCCCTGCCAAAGCGGAACAGGGCGGCGCGCGCTTTGATGGCAGCTGGCTGGACGCCTACCGTGCCAATCTGTATCTGCGCACTGCGGACCGGGTGCTTTGCTGTCTGAAGGAAGCCTCCGTGGACACCTTCGACGGCCTGTTCCGACTGGTAGAAAGCATCCCCTGGGAACATTACCTGCCCAAAGACGCCCGTATCCACGTCAGCGGCAAATGTGTCCGTTCCCGGCTGATGAGCGTCCGGGACTGCCAATCCATTACCAAGAAGGCCATCGTCAATCGCTTACAGCAGAAGCTGCATGTCACAAGGCTACCGGAGACCGGGGCTGAGTATCCTGTTGAAGTTGCCATTGTGAAGGATATCGCGCGCATTACCCTGGATATGAGCGGCGACGCTCTGAATCGCCGCGGATACCGCACCTGGAACGGCGAAGCACCCCTTCGCGAGACGCTGGCAGCTGCGCTGGTGGATCTGAGTCCCTGGCGCAGCCATATACGCCTGTATGACCCCTGCTGCGGCACCGGCACGCTGCTCATCGAGGCGGCCATCAAAGCGACCCAGTGCCCTGCTGGTATCAACCGCCATTTTGCCTGCGAGAACTATGCTTTCATGCCCAGGGATGAGATGTCTGAACTGCGCCGTGCTGCCGAGGCCTTCGCACAAAGCGACGTATCCTTTGACATTGCCGGCAGCGATATCGATCCTGAAGCGCTGACCCTATGTAACCGGCACATCCATCAGGCTGGTTTTGACGGGCAGATTCGGGTTATCCAGCAGGACCTGCGCACCTTACAGTTGGTGGGCGAACCCGGCATCTTCCTGTGCAATCCTCCCTACGGCGAGCGTCTGGGCGATCAGCAGCAGACCCGTGCGCTGTACAAGGAGATGGGGCTGCTTCTCAAACGGCATCCTGGCTGGAAGATGGCCGTCATCACTTCCGACAGCGCCTTTGAACGCAATTTCGGCCGACGTGCCGACAAAAAGCGCCGCCTGTACAATGGACGGCTGGAATGTGAATTCTGTATTTTTGGATAACCCAACAAGCTTCTCCCACCAGTGAGTATGATGTAAAGGAAGGTTTTATCCTTCCAATTACATCATGACTGCGGCTCGTTTGTGGTGAATGGTAGCGGTTATGACGAAAGGAAAAAACCTTCGTCATAACCGCTATTTTCACTGCGAAAGGAGCTGCCGACATGAAACACGAACACGAATCCGACCTGACCATCTCCTATACGAAAATTGGAGATTACTACTTTCCCAACATCGCCCTCCCGCCCGATGCCGGAGACATTGGCATCTGGGGCAGGCGGCGCAAAGAGTTCCTGCAGAAGCATCGTCCCATCCTGTTCAACGAGCTGCTGTTGACCGGTGAGTTATCCAGGTATCTCGTTCAAGTCAATCGGGAAGCCATTGAACGTCTGGAAAGCCTCATTGTGAGCATGAAGACTTCACAAGGCATTACCGAAGAACTCAAAGCCCGCGACCCAATGGCATGGGTGGGTGCCATGAACAACATCCGTGCCTGTGCCGAAGAGATCATCTATGCAGAGCTGGTGTATGTGTGATGAACGATCAGATCAAGACGCTGAACACATACTTCTGGAACGTGGGTAATGACATCGCTGACATTCGTCTGCTTGCTGAAGGTGCGCTGGCACTGTATGAAGGGGATGCTTCGCCGCTTCATCCGTTGGGCATGCGTAACCATGAAGAGATCGCTGCTTCAGCCTTCGATACCATCGGCACGGCGCTGTACGATCTGCGAAAGCGTATCGCAGAGATGCAGAAGAGCCATCTGGGCATAACGATCAGGCAAACCGCAGAAACCAAAAGTGAATAGTATCCATCAAGCCCGACAGACCAGTTCTGCCGGGCTTTTCTTGTATAGCCCTTTATTCCCACAAATCCTGTCGCTATCTGACTACTTCTGCCGAAAACATAGACACACATCAATAGACAAGTTATAATGCACACGGATGAATCATGATCTTTTCAAAAAAATTTGAAAAAGTTTTGAAATCCTGGAAAAAACAGCCCGTTTTCGTGCCCTATACTATGAGGGGGTAAAAAACTGAATAGAGGTGACGCCTTTGTCCCTTGAACGAAAGATACCGGAAGCCGCGAATTACTTTGTGATTCCGGCCAGCAGCAACCTGCGCTGGCTGATGATGTTCTATGCGCTGCCCAGAGAGCTGGTAGAGAAGCGTGCTTCCTATTTGAAGCTCCCGCGCAACATGCGCCCGATCATGAACTCCGAGGAATACTGGGGCATGATCGACAACGACGCTTTTCTGGAGCTTATCTGGGATTGCTACGCCTGGGCAGCCTGGCAGTACATCCTTGTTC